>CAVRNE010000091.1:0-155828 GCA_963722025.1 uncultured beta proteobacterium | reverse complement strand
CACGGTCTGGGCCGCGGTGCGTAGTCGGCTGTCGCGGCGACCCAGGTACCTCACTTTGGCGAAGTCAGCGCCAATTGATTGGAACCGTGCAGAGGTATCCGTTCCACAACTTGGGCCACCAGGTCGCCGTGTACGTCAAACAGGTCTGTCCTGAAGGTTCCTACCCCGGAGTTGCCGTCGGCGGCCAGCTCGAGCCTGCGAGTAGTCACGCCGACGCCTGCCAGCGACCAGTCGGGATTGAAGCGGAAGAAGCGGAACTTGATGTTGATGGCGTCGCCTTCACGCGACCAGACTCCGTAGTGAGGCCCATTGAAAGCATTAACTGTCGTTACCGACAAGGTGCCGCCGGCGTTGTACACCGCCTGAGTTTGGAGTGTCACGGTTGGGATGCCGGACGTGCAGTTGCGCAGAGCCACGGTATTCACCCACACACCGACAATCGGATCGGGCGCGGCGCCCGCGATGCCAGGAGGTAGCCCGTTCGGGTTTCCTTGAGCACCGACCGCCGTGGCCAAGGCAGCGGCAAGTAAGGCGATGGCGAAATTCATCTTGAATCGGTTCATTGCTCTTCCTTGATTGATTCAGGGCAAGGCGCGACCTACTTGGAGAAGGTGACTTCATTGCGATCCGGCAGACCAGTTCGTCCACGGAGCGCCTGCTGACTATGAGCTCGAAGCCAGGTGTCTGAGTTAGTTCTTTTGGTAAAAAATGGGTTGAATCGTTCTCAACGCCTTGAACGCCACATTCCCAGTCCGGCGGATTCGCGCCTAGAAGGTGCAGACCGGTGGTTGATCGACTGAACCAATGATTCAGTCGGTAGCAGCTAAATCCGCCGCCGAAAGCTGCCATCAAAGCTTGAACGGTCTGCGACGCGTCCAGAGGGATGGAGTCGAGCGGCGAAGCGGCGAGAGGGGAACGCGAGGCGAGTGGCTTGACGAGCAAGCAGTACTTGGAAAGAGCCCCATGTATCAGAACAGGACACTGTCCATCCTGCAACGCGTTTCCGCAATCCTTGCTGTCACCGCCGCTTCCTATGGCCTGCAAGTGCAGGCGGCGCCCCGCCCAACCTCCCACTTGGCCGGCGGGCCAGGCGCCACGAAAGCGGTCTCGCCCACACCTCTCGCAATGAGCTCGCGAGAATCTCCTATGACCGCTAGTCCGCAACTGGCAGAGCACGTCGACGGCAGCAGCGCATTCGGTACTGCCGGGCCCACCTGCTCGAGGCCTAGTGCAAATGCGCAAATCAAATGAAAGGTGATGTCGAGGGGTGGAAAAGCTGATGTCAGGGACCTGAAGTGCTTGTCATGGCAGGGTTTTTTCCGTGGCCCGCCGGTCCCGCTGCCCAGTTTGCCGCCCCAATAAGCGCCCTCAATTTGTTGATCTAGGCTCGCCCTTGCGCTGCTCCTGCTCCCACCGCTCGGCAGAGCTTGCGCCGTCCTCGCTCCCGGTGCATCGCCGGCGCCGCAATGGCGGGCGCGGGGTCAAGCATTCTGTGAGCGGTATCGGCTTGTGCGATGAACGGTGCATAGGTTACAGGTTCTTCATGCCGGTAACCGCAGCGAAGAGCTGGACCAAGGCGCCCCGGCTGCCCCGAGTTGAGGCTGACCCATCAGGCCGCTGGGCCTTGCGTCTGCAGTGCGTCGCGTGGCGCAGCCATCACGTGGCCGCGGTCGGACAGTGAGGCATTCGAGCTTTGCGTGCCGGCGAAGCTCAGCCGCCCGCTCAGGCGTTTCCCCTGGGGCATGGCGCCGGGGCCATTCCGCTATGCCTGCTTTACGCCGCGACAGGCATCGTCAGGGCCGTCGCCGTAGCTTTCGCAAGGCTAGGCCCGGCTCAGCTGCGCTTGGGTGGCACTGGCCTGCGTCAATTCGCCCTCGGTGCCTGTCACCGGGAAGGTATGCGACAGCTTGCGCTCAGCGAGCGAAGCGGGAATGACGAGCCGCACCTCCGGCAAAGCGGCCGCCCCGAATTTCACGCTCACCGGTCGCAGTTCCCGATAACGTGCAACGTGCGCCGGAGGCGGGCAGGACAAGCGGATTTCAGCCCCGGATACCGGCCCGACGACGTCGTGCAGCTGGGCAATGTCAATTGAGACGGAAGAGGTTCTGCGGGATGCCCGCCGCGTTGAAGAGGTAGTCGCGCGAGGCTTCCAGGTCCCGGCGCAGCCGACGCAGGTCGACGTCGAGCAGCTTGCTCTTCCACTTGCGTACCTTGCCAGCGACGATCACCGTCTCGACGTTGGAGCGCTCCATCAGCGATACCACCGCACCCGGCACGACGTTGAGTGGCGCCACGTTGATCGCCTCGGCGTCGAGGATGATGATGTCGGCCTCCTTGCCCGGCGTGAGCGAGCCGGTCTTGTGATCGAGCCGCAGGTCGCGCGCGCCCTCCATCGTGGCAAAGCGCAGCACATCGCGCGTGGTCAGCAATTCCGGCAGGTTGGGTGGGTTGTTCTGCTCCAACGCCATCTGGTTGATGAAGGCCTTCTGCAACGCCATGGCGCTGCGCATCTGGGTGAACATATCCGCCGTCAGGGTGCATTCCACGTCCACGCTCAACGAGGGCTGGATGCCCAGGGACAGCGTCTTGAGAATGGGTGGCATGCCATGGCGCATGTTCATCTCGATCGGGACAGCGAGCGAGACGCTCGCGCCGGCATCCTTCACCTTTTGCCAGCTCATGTCGGACATCCCGGTCATGTGAATGAACAGGTTGTCGGGGCCGAACTGGTTGGACGCGGCGAGCGAATCGAAGGTCGGACCCATGCCGAAGCTGCCGACGATGTGCGCCACCACCTGCAGCCCGAGCTGGCGCCCGAGAGTCCAGGCCACCGCGAAGCCCGGCAGGTAGATCTCGCCCCCCATGGTCATGGACAGGAGCTGATCGTCGGAGGTGAAGTACTGCGCCTTGATGCGGGCAGCATCCGATGGATACTGGTTGCCGGGGACATTGCCCGCGCTCTCGAAGTAGCCGAGCACGCTGCGCCGCCCCGAGTCGGCCAGACCCTTGATCGCGGCGTCCGAGTGCTGCGGCGAATGGTGGATCTGTGAGATGTCGTGCACCGTCGTGACACCCGCGTCGATCTGGCTGAGCGCGCCGAACAGCTCGTTGATGTAGACATCCTGCGGCCGGTACACCGGAGCGAATTTGCCGAGGATGAAGTCGAAGTAGTTGATGGCGCCGTGCGGCTTGCCGTCGTTGAACAGCAGCCCGTCGGCCAGGAAGCTGCGCAGCGCGGTCTCGAACTGGTGGTGGTGCGTATCAACGAACCCGGGCATCACGATCTTGCCGCGGGCGTCGATCGCGGTGCCGAACGCTGGCAGGTCCGGTCCGACGGCGAGGATCTTCTTGCCTTCGACCAGCACGTCGGCCTGGACGAAATCGCCCACGTTCGGGTCCATCGACATGACGTGGCCGCCCCGAATGACATAGCGCCGTCCGTATCGGCCGCTGTCCCTGGGGTAATCATCGTCATCCTGCGCTGCAGCAATGCGCTCGGTAAACAGGCCCAGCCCGGCTGCCGTAGCAGCGGTCCCCGCCGCCCCGGCCTTCAGGAAACTGCGCCGTGAATAGCTCGGAGAATCGCCCAGTGAATCGGAATGGTCTTGCGGCATTCCTTGATCGCACAGTTTGCACATTGGTATGGCTCCTCCAGTGTGGGGTCATCCGGAATGATCGTCGGCTCATTCTCATAGGTGGGGTGATCCACGGTGTAAAGCAGTGTTACATCTGGACGGTCCCAAACGGCGACAACGCCCGTCAGAGGCCGGCAGCGAGGCCTGCGATTGCGACGCCGCCGATCGCCAGCCAGCCCGTCAGGCGAGTGCGCGCGGACCTTGTTGAGAAAACCGCGAAAACAGCGCGGTCGGCTGCGCGGTCCCACACAAACACCCGCCTCTTTTTCGCGCCCGCAGACCGTTGCTTCCTCAACTAGGCCGCGATTTAGCAACTTTGTTCTTGCTCATCCGCCGGTGACTTAGCAACTTTGTTCGGTCGTTGGCAAGTTTGTTCTGAAGAACCACAACAGCAAGCTGGGCCGTGCCTGTCATTCGACAGTCACGCTCTTCGCAAGATTCCGGGGTTTGTCCACGTCGGTGCCGCGCGCGCAGGCTGTGTGATAGGCCAGCAATTGCAGCGGCACCACATGCAGCAGCGGGCTGAGCGGCCCATAGTGTTCGGGCATGCGGATCACGTGGATGCCCTCTTCGCTTTCGATGCGCGAGTCGGCATCGGCCAGCACGTAGAGCACGCCACCGCGGGCGCGTACTTCCTGCATGTTGCTCTTGAGCTTTTCCAGCAGCGCATCGTTGGGCGCCACGGTCACCACCGGCATCTCGCTGGTCACCAGGGCCAGCGGGCCGTGCTTGAGCTCGCCGGCCGCGTAGGCTTCCGCATGGATGTAGGTGATCTCCTTGAGCTTGAGCGCGCCTTCGAGGGCGATCGGGTAGTGCAGGCCGCGGCCCAGGAACAAGCGCGTTCTCCTTGCCCGCGAAATCCTCCGACCAGCTGATGATCTGCGGCTCCAGCGCCAGCACGGCGGAAAGCGCCGCCGGCAGATGCCGCATGGCCTTGAGGTGGGCGGCTTCCTGCGATTCGGTCAAGCGGCCCTTCACCTGCGCCAGCGCCAGCGTCAGCAGGAACAGGCCCGCCAGCTGCGTGGTAAAGGCCTTGGTCGAGGCGACGCCGATCTCGACGCCCGCACGCGTGATGTAGGCCAGCTTGCATTCGCGCACCATGGCCGAGGTCGCGACGTTGCACATCGTCAGCGTATGGGTCATTCCCAGGCCCTGCGCATGGCGCAGCGCTGCGAGCGTGTCGGCGGTCTCGCCGGATTGGCTGATGGTCACCACCAGCGTGCGCGGATTCGGCACGGTTTCGCGGTAGCGGTATTCGCTCGCAATCTCGACCTGGGTCGGGATCCTGGCGATGCCCTCCAGCCAGTACTTGGCGGTGCAGCCGCTGTAGTAGCTGGTGCCGCAGGCCAGGATCAGCACGGAATCCACTTCCTTGAACACGCGATGCGCCCCGTCGCCGAAGAGCTCGGGCACGATGCCCTGCACGCCCTCCAGCGTGTCCGCCACGGCGCGCGGCTGCTCGAAGATTTCCTTTTGCATGTAGTGGCGGTAGGGTCCCAGTTCGGCCGCGCCGCTGTGCGCCTGCACGGTCTTGACCGCGCGCGTGGCCGGCTTGTGGGCCTTGTCGACCACCCAATACCTGCCCAGCTGCACGTCCACCAGGTCGCCCTCTTCCAGGTAGACGATCTGGTCGGTCACGCCCGCCAGCGCCATGGCGTCGCTGGCCAGGAAGTTCTCGCCGCCTTCCTTTCCCACGCCCAGGATCAGCGGCGAGCCGGCACGGGCGCCGATCACCCGGTGCGGCTCGTCCTTGCAGAAAACGGCGATCGCATACGCGCCGTGCAGCTGCGAGACGCCTGCCTTCACCGCCTCGAACAGGTCGCCCTCGTACAGGCTGTCGATCAGGTGGCAGATCACCTCGGTATCGGTCTGGCTGCTGAAGTCGTAGCCCTTGGCCTTGAGCGCGGCACGCAATTCATCGTGGTTTTCGATGATGCCGTTGTGGACCAAGGCAATGCGTCCGGGCTTGCCGCTGGCGCCCTTGCCCGGGCCATGGCTGAAATGGGGATGAGCGTTGTGCACGGCGGGCGCGCCGTGGGTGGCCCAGCGCGTATGGGCGATGCCGGTCGTGCCCTGGAGATGCTCCTCGTCGACCTGGGTCAACAGTTTGGCGACCCGGTCCGTGCTGCGGGCGCGCTTCAGGCCATCGGCGTACACCGCCACGCCGCAAGAGTCATAACCGCGGTATTCGAGCCGCTGCAGGCCCTGGACCAGGATGGGGACGATATTGCGGGTTGAGACCGCGCCGACGATGCCGCACATGAGGAGCTCCCTTTGCTTGAGCCGGAACTGTAGACGCGACGCGCATGAAATATGCGATCTCATTTTCGATCAATATTTGGAATTAAATTTCTTCATATCAATATTGAGAAATATAATTTCATTATGGACGGATATTCGGAACCAATTTCGTCTCGACGGCATCGACTTGGCCCTGCTCGATCAGCTCCAGGTCGACGCATCGCTCAGCAACCAGGACTTGGCGCGGCGGGTGCACGTATCGCCGCCTACCTGCCTTCGCCGGGTCAAGCGGCTGCGCGATGCGGGCCTGATCGAGCGTCAGGTCGCCATCCTCAGCACCGACCGGCTCGCGCCCCTGCTGGGGCATGGCCTGCAGGCCGTGGTGGAGATCACGCTGGAGCGCCAGGGGCAGGAAGAACAGGAGGCCTTCGAGGCGCGGATTGTTTCCGACGAAGCGGTGCAGCAGTGCTACCGCGTTTCGCCCGGCCCGGATTTCATCCTGATCGTCCACGCGCAGGACATGCCGGGCTACCTGGCGCTGGCGCAGCGGCTTTTCACCAGCGACGCGAACGTTCGCAACGTCAAGGCGTTCTTCTCGATTCGCCGCGCGAAATTCGAGCCAAGGCTGCCGCTGGCCGGCGCGCGGACTAGCGTAGCCGGGCTGCCCGAGCGATGGGGCAGCGTGCAGCGTCAGGCGCTACTTGCCCGCTTTTTTCGGCCGCTGCCAATTGGCGATGCTGGCCTGCTTGCCCCGCGCCACCGCCAGTGTGCCGGGCGGCGTGTCCTTGGTGATGGTCGAACCAGCGCCTACGGTGCCGCCGCGGCCGATGGTGACGGGCGCCACCAGCACGCAATTGCTGCCGATGTGCACGTCGTCCTCGAGCACGGAGCGGTGCTTGTTGGCGCCATCGTAGTTGGCGGTGATGGAACCGGCGCCGTAGTTGACACGCTCGCCCACGGTGGCATCGCCCAGGTACGCCAGGTGGTTGGCCTTGGCGCCGCGCCCCAGGGTGGAGTTCTTGACTTCCACGAAGTTGCCCACGTGCACATCCGGCCCCAGGTCGGCACCGGGGCGAAGGCGCGCAGAACGGGCCTACCAGCGCGCCCTCGCCGATGCGCACACCCGATTTCTCGCCGTCGATGTACGTGAACGGATTGATCACCGCGCCGGCCGCGATACTTGCGTTGGCAATGAAGCAGTTGGCGCCGATCTTCGCGCCCTCGCCCAGCGATACCCGCCCCTCGAACACGCAGTTGACGTCGATCTCCACGTCCTGCGCGCATTCCAGCCGGCCGCGAAGGTCGAAGCGCGCCGGATCCGCCAGGCGCACCCCCGCCTCCATCAGCTCGCGGGCCTGGCGCAACTGGAACGCGCGCTCCAGTTCGGCCAGCTGGATCGGGCTGTTCACGCCCTCGACCTGCAGCTGGTCCGGCGCCTTGACGGCAGCCACCTCGGCGCCCTCTTTCACTGCCAGCTCGACGATATCGGTGAGGTAGTACTCGCCCTGGGCGTTGTTGTTGGTGAGGCCGCGCCAGCCAGCGCTTGAGCGAAGCATTCGGCACCGCCATGAAGCCGGTATAGACCTCGCGAACACGCCGCTGCTCCTCGCTCGCATCCTTGTGCTCCACGATCGCACGCACGGCCTCGCCGGCGCGCAGCACGCGGCCATAGCCGGTGGGGTCTGGCATGTCCACGGTCAGCAGCGCCAGCCGCTTGCCGGCACTGAGCTCCACCAGGCTCTGCAAGGTGGCGGCGGCGATCAGCGGCACGTCGCCATTCAGGATCAGCGTGATGCCGTCGTCGGGCAACACCGGCGCGGCCTGCTGTACCGCGTGACCCGTACCCAGTTGGGGCTCCTGGCGCACGAATGCCATTTTGGGGTTGTCGCCCGCCGGCGTCCAACCCGCCACCGCCGCCTCGACCTGCTCTGCTCCATTGCCGGTAATGACGACGATGCGCCGCACGTGCAGCGCCGCCACGCTGTCAATCACATGCTGCAACAATGGGCGGCCGCCCAAACGATGCAACACTTTGGGCAGGCGACTTTTCATCCGCGTTCCCTTGCCCGCGGCCATGATGACCACATCGATTGCTGTCATGCACTTTCCTTGTTTCCTGACGCCCATCGCGTCAACAGTTGTCCGGATTATCGGTCTGCTGGCCGTTGCCGCGGCGCTGGCGGGTTGCAGCGCCATCAAGCTGGGGTACAACAGCCTGGGTGAGGTGGCTTACTGGTGGCTGGACGGCTATGTCGACTTCACCGAGGAGCAGGCCACGCCTGTTCGCGAAGAACTCGCCCGCTTGCACCTGTGGCACCGCACCGAGGAACTGCCCCGCCTGCAGGCGGTACTGCGCAACCTGGAAGAACTGGTGCCCGGCGACATCAGCGCTGCCCAGGCCTGCGCTTTCGTCCCCCAGTTGCGCGAGCGGCTGCATGCGGCGCTCGAAAGGGCCGAGCCCGCCATCGTGGCGCTGGCCATGGGCCTGGGACCCGATCAGCTGCTGCACCTGGAACGCAAATACCAGAAGAACAACTCCGACTTCCGCAAGGATTGGCTCCGGCTCGCCCGGCCCGAGTTGAACAACAAACGCTTGCGGCAGTTCCTGGAGCGCAGCGAAATGATCTACGGCCGGCTCGACGAGCCGCAACGCAGCGCATTGCGCCGGCAGATCGAGCAATCCATTTTCGATCCGCAACGCATCCTGGCCGAACGCCAGCGCCGCCAGCAGGATGCCCTGCAGACCCTGCGCCAACTCGCCGGCCAGCCGGTGGCATCCGGCGAGGCTCGGTCGCCTGATGCGGGGCTTGCTCGAGCGGGCCCAGGAGTCTCCGGATCCCACCTACCGCGGCTTGCAGCAGGCGCTGATGGAGGAAGCCTGCCGCAACGTTTCAGTGCTGCACAACAGCACCACTGCGGCACAGCGCGAGACCGCCGTCCATCGGCTGCGGGCCTACCAGCGCGATCTGCGCGAACTCTCCGCACAGCGATGACGCGCGCTTCGGCCATGTGGGTGGTCTGGCGCTTCGCCGCCTGCACCACGCTGATCGTGCTGGCCTTCGCCATGGCTGCACCGGTGATGGCCATCAGCCTGCAGCAAGCCGGCTACAGCACCGCGGCGGTGGGCGCTTTCGCCATGATCCCCTTCGCGCTGATCGCCTTGCTGATCCCGGTCATGCCCACGGTCCTGGCGCGCTGGGGCATAGTGCGCGCCTACCAATGGGGCAGCCTGCTTCAACTGGGTGGCGCCCTCGGCTATGCCGCGGGCGACAGCCTGGGCGTGTGGTCGGCCGCCTCCGTGGCCAGTGGCATGGGCGCCGCCGCGCTATGGAATGCGACCGAGGCGCTGCTGGCGCGCGAAGCCCCGCCCGAGCGGCGTGGCAGGGTCATGGGCCTGTACCAGACCTCGCTCGGGGCGGCCCTGGCGCTGGGTCCTTTCGTGCCGGCCTTGCTGGGCTGGGGCGCGCGGCCTGTGCTGTGGGCTGCCGCCGTGGTGGTGGTGGCCTGCTGCGCGATCGCGCTGGCCATCCCCCGGCATGCGACGAGCGAACCGCCTCCCCACGCGCAAAGCGGGACCTGGCACGCCCTGCGCTCGGTGCCGGTGCTGGCCGGGATAGCGTTCACAGGCGGTGTGTTCGAGGCGGGGCTGGGCTCGGTCAGCGCGGCCTATGCTTCCGGCACGGGGCTGGGCTTGAGCGCCGCCGCCAGCGTGGCCGGCGCCATCGGGGTGGGCAGCTTCCTTTGCCAATATCCGGCGGGCGCCGCGGCCGACAGGTTCAAGGCGTCCAGCGTATTTTCATCGGCGGCGCTGCTGTTGCTCGCCGCCAGCCTGGCGTTCGCCGTGGTCGGCCGCGCACCTTGGCTCCTGTGGCTGGTGGGCCTGGTCTGGGGCGGCGTGGGCGGCGCGCTCTACACGCTCGCCATGATCCGGGTTGCCCACGAATTCGCGGGCCGCGCCACGGCCGGCGGCGCGGCCGCCATCATCACGGGCTATACCTTGGGCGGCACCGTGGGCCCGCTGGCCAGCGGCAGCGCCTTGCAATGGGGTGGCGTGCTCGGCCTGTCGGCCGCACTGTCATCGCTGGCGATGGCCACCCTGTGGGCGGCACGCGGAATAGACCGCGCCCATTGTCATGCCGGGCTTGACCCGGCATCCATCGAGCCGCGCAGATGACTCACGCCAACATGGATGCCGGATCAAGTCCGGCATGACAGCGTTCTACCGCTCGCCCTTGGAATGCGAGCGGCCTTCTTCCTCGGCCTGCTTGAGATCGCGCGCCTCCTGCTCGGAGCGGGGCTTGGCGCGCCTCGGCATCCGCCTCGACGTCGGCATTCTTCATGTATTCCTCGGCCCGTTGCTTGTAGTCGCGGCTGGCTTCATAGCTGCCCTCGCCGATCTGCTGCTCCTTCTTCCGGGCCGTGGGCTTGGGCTGGAAATCGTTCGAACCCGACTGTTGCTGCTGGGCATCGCTCTGGCGCGCCGGCTGCTGCTGCAGGACGCGCGGCGTGGATCTGGAAGGCATGGGTTGTCACTCCTGTTTGAGACTGACGAATCAGCTTAGGAGGGCCAACACGACGGGAGTGTCTCCGCAAGGCACCTGGCCTTGTCGGCGCGAGCCTACAGGGCGCGCTCAATCCTGCAAGGACGCCCACATCTCCTTGTCACGCTCCGCGGTCCAGATGCGCGGGTTCTTGATGCCGCGCGCCTCGTCGTAGGCTCGGCTGACGTCGAACGGCAGGCAGTGCTCATAGATGAAGACATGGCCGAACACCGGGTCCATGCGCTTTCGCGTGTGCTCCATGGCCGCCTTCAAGTCCATGTTGGCGGCAGCGGCCTCCTTGGCCGAGGCGTACAAGGTTTCCACCCAGCGCTTGGTGTAGTCCAGGGCCTTGTTGACCTGCGAGGCGCCTTTCATGGCTTCGCCGCGCCCGGGCACGATGGCTTCCGCGCGCAGCGCACGCAACGCCTCCAGCGTCGCGGGCCATTCCTCCAGGTGGGCATCGCCGGTATAGACGCCGGCCTCGTATTCCACCAGGTCGCCGGAGAAGAGCACTTTCTCCTCTTCGACCCAGGCAATGGTGTCGCCGCGGGTGTGGCCGGGGCCGGGGTGCCAGATCTGCACCTTGACGCCGCCCAAGTCCACCGTCAGCTTGCCGGGCACTTCGCCCTTGGTGGGATCGCCACCGCCGATCACCATGGTCGGCCAGGTCAATCCGGGCACGCTTTCGGCGTTGCGGAACAGGCGCGGGAAGCGCTCCATCTCCGACTGCATGTCTTCCTTGCCGCGCTCGACGATCAGCTCCTGCGTCCCCTGGCTGGCGATGATCTCGGTCGCGCCTTCGGCGGCGTAGGCGCTGGCACCCAGAACGCGTACGGCGTGGTAGTGCGTGAGCAGCACGTACTTGATCGGCTTGTTGCTCACCTCGCGGATGCGCGCGATCAGGTCCTGCGCCATCGCGGGCGTGGCCGTTGCGTCGCTGACCATGATGAATTTCTCGCCGATGATCACGCCCGAGTTGGGGTCGCCCTCGGCGGTGTAGGCCCAGCAATGCGCGCTGAGCTGCTCGAACGTGATCTTCTTGTCGGCCAGGTCGGCCTGGCTGGCAAAGGCTTTGGACATCTCGTCTCCTTGCGCCGTCTCGCGCATCGAAAACGCAGATTTTACCTAATCGTAATTAATTACGCATTGTTGAATTAGCGATGCGGCTGCTCGGCAAGCCGCTCGATTGCCCGCCGCGCGACTTCCTCCAGCGGCAGGCAGGCGTCGATGACCACGACCCCGGCCTCGGCGGCCGGATCCTCGAGCGCCTGGAATTGGCTGGCAACGAGGCTGGGCGGATAGAAATGCCCATCGCGCGCCGCCACCCGTTCCAACGCCTGCTCCTGCGAAAGCGCCAGGTGCACGAAGCGCAGGCGCGGCGCCGCCGCCCGCAAAGTGTCGCGGTAGCTGCGCTTGAGCGCCGAGCAGGTCATGACCGCCCCGCCCGGGTGGCGGCTGAATTCCTGCCCCAGGCGTTGCAGCCACCCCGCCCGATCCTGGTCGTTCAGCGGCAGGCCCTGGCGCATCTTTTCGATGTTGGAGGCGGGATGGAATTCGTCGCCTTCGATCAGGGGCAAGCCCAGACCTTGCGCGATCCGCTCGCCCACCGCCGACTTGCCGCAGCCGGCAACCCCCATGACCACCACGTGCAGCGCAGTCATGACGCCAGGCCATGTTCCAGCATGGCGATCACTTCTTCGGCAAAGGCCGTGTAGCTCATGGGGCCGCCCGGCCGCAGCCAGGTGAAGGTCCAGTTGATCATGCCGAACAGCATCATCGCCACCGGCGTCTGGTTGGCCTCGACAACGCGAACCGGATACGCGCGCCGCAGGAAACGCGTGACTGCGGACACCACGTCGCGCTGGCGGTTCAGGATCAGGTCGCGCTGCACCTCGCCCAGGAACTTGGTGTCATGCAGCAGGGCCGCATGGCGGGTCGCGGAATGTTCGTATTCCTCCAGGAAGCTGCGCACCAGCTCGTGCAGGGCCGCCCGGTCGTCGAGGTTGCGGCGTTGCGCCGTCGCCTCGACCTGGCCGATGACGGCCAGCAAACGCTGGGTGTAGCGATCCAGCAGGTCGAACAGGATCGCTTCCTTGCTCTCGTAGTAGTGATAGAGCCTCGCCTTGGACGTGCCGCCGGCCGCGGCGATGTCGTTCATGCTGGCCGCCGCGTAGCTGCGGTCGGCGAAGCATTGGGCGGCTACGTCCAGGATCTCATCGCGTTTGAGTTCGTGTTGGGAAGACTTGGGCCGCGCCATGCGCTGGATTATGGCCGCAGCCCAAGCCTGCTCAGCTCATGCACCGTGGGCACCGCAAGCCCTGGCATCGTTGAAGGAGCAATCGGCCAAGCCATCGCGGCCGCGGCCCGCGAGCAGGTCCCAGGCCAGGCCGGCCAAGCCGGCAACCAGCCGCCCGGCAGCGCCGGCCCCCAGCGCCAAGGCCAGGCGCAGGTCCGCCAACGGCTGAACCACCCGGGCCAGGCTCAGCGCACCGACGCGCGCAGGCGCAGGCAGCGGATCCCAGCTGAAATAGGCCGGCGACTGCCCGTCCAAGGCCTCGACCACCAACCGCTGGCCGGCGCGCACGCGCAATTGGCCGCCCGTGCCGATCACATGGTCGCCCAGGTCATTCAGCGGCCCTTGATGCGGGCCATCGTACGTAGCCCACATCTGGCCATGCGCCACCCGCAGGATGCCGGCCTCGCGTGGCCGGAGCGTGATGGCGCGGCCCGCCGCCAGCTTCCAGGTGCCGGGCAGCGCCGAGGCGGACAAGGATTGATGCGTTTGGATGAGCGTTTGGAAGTCCATTACTTTCTCCGGTTTAGGCGTTTCTGGCATTGAATGATGGTCGACGCCCGCTTGGCAGTCCAATGAAATACGCGCTACGCTATTGATTCCCGATTCGCATCAATGCGCGCTTCCCTACTGACAAGAACTGGCACCCATGCAGCACTCCCAGACGCACCTGCGCACCCGCCCCATCTCGGCCGGCCACCTGCGGGCCTTCGAAGCCGTGGCCCGGCACCTGAATTTCCGGGCCGCCTCTGAAGAGATGGCCCTCACCCAGTCGGCCGTGAGCCGCCAGATCCAGTCGCTTGAAGAAGAGGTGGGCGTGAGCCTGTTCCTGCGCCACACCCGCGCGGTGGAGCTGACCAGCGCCGGCGCGCACCTGCTGCTGGCGGTGCACGCAATCCCTGCCCCGCATCGACGGCGCGATACGCCAGATCCGCCAGACCGCCGGCCGCAAGGGCGGTGGCGCTGACCACCTTCGCCTCCTTCGCCTCGATGTGGCTGATCCCGCGGCTGGAGCAGTTCCAGCGCGACAACCCGGACATCGACATCCGCATCGACGCCTCCGACGCCGCGCTGGATCTTGAAACCGCGGACGTCGACCTCGCCCTGCGCTACGGCCCGACGGCCAACATGCCCGCCGCATGCGATCCGGCATGTTCGGCGAACAGCTCACGCCGGTGGCCAGCCCCTGGCTGCTCAAGAGCGGCGCGCCGCTCAAGAAGCCCGCCGACCTCACCCAGTTCGCGCTGATCGAGGCCGGCGACGCGCACCAGACCCACCTGGAATGGCTGACCTGGCGGCGCTGGTTCGACGAGCACGGCTTTCCCAAGCTGCAGCCCAAGCGCTGGCTGTACTTCAACTACGCCTACCAGATGGTGCAGGCCGCCCTCACCGGCCAGGGCGTGGTGCTGGCGCGCTGCCGCTGGTGGCGGAGAGCCTGGCCAACGGCGACCTGGTCGAGCCGCTGCCCCACCAGCGCATGGATTCGCCCATGGCCTACTGGCTCATCGTCGGCCCGCGCAGCGCGCAGCGCCCGGAGATCAAGGCCTTCTGCGACTGGCTCATGGCCCAGAGCAAGGCCACCCGCGCGAGACCATCGGCGAAGTGCCGGACCCGGACACCGTCGACGATCTCGACTGAGACTGAGGGTCAGGCGATCGGCCAGACCACGCCGTTGTCGTTCAGGATCGCGTCCAGCGGCACGTCGTGCGGTTCGGGTTCGAAGTCTTCCAGGAAACCGTTGGTGAAGCCCAGGCCCACGGTGAAGGGCCGGGCTGCAACGCCGCCAGCGTGCGGTCATAGAAGCCGCCGCCGTAGCCCAGGCGAAAGCCGCCGGTGCCGTAGCCCACGCAGGGCACGAACAGCAGCGTGGGCACGATGACCTCGGTGTCCTTGGGCTTGGGAATGCCGTAGGCATCTTCTTCCATGTAACAGCCGGGGAACCACGCGTGAAAGTTCAGCGTCTGGTGCAGCTTGTCGACCACCGGAAGGCCGATGCGCCGCGGCTGCGGCTCGTCCAGCAATTCGCCGTCTTCCTTCCAGCGGTGCAGGGCCGGCAGCGGATCGAACTCGCCCTTGATCGGCCAATAGGCGCCGATCACGATGTCGGGGCGGCTGACCAGCCAGATGCGCATGACCCGCTGCAGCAAGTCCGACCGCAGCAATCGGTCGGGCATGTTCAGCCGCTGTTCGACAAGCTGCTTGCGCAAGGCCCTTTTTTCCTGTGACTTGTCCATAATCCCCAGATGAAGTTGCTAAGAATTCTGACACTGATCTCGATGACCGCGGCCTGCCAGGCCCAAACCCCGCCCAAAACAGACGATCTGATCCTGGAAATGCACCAGGCGCAACGCCAGGGCAACCGACAAAAACTCGCGCAACTGCTGCCCGCCGTCCGGGGCCACGGGCTGGAGCCCTGGGCCGCCTATTGGGAGCTGAAAAGCCGGCTGGATACAGCCACGCCGCAGGAAATCCAGGATTTCTTCGCCCGCTACCCGGGCACCTACCAGGAAGACCGCCTGCGCAACGACTGGCTGCTGCTCCTGGGCCAGCGGCGCGACTGGACGACCTTCGCGGCCGAATACCCCAAGTACCGCATGAACGACGACCGCGAAGTGCGTTGCTACGCCCTCCTGGTCACCCATCTGCGCGAGGGCGCGTCGGCGCCGCCAGGCCTTGCCGAGGAAGTGCGGCGCAACTGGCTGCGCCAGCGCGAGCCGGACGACGGCTGCACGCTCGCCGCCTCGCGCCTCATCGCCGATGGCCAGGGGCCACGGCGCATGACGGCCAACGATGCATGGCACAAGGCCCGCCTGGCCATGGAGGCCAACCGGCCCCGCGCCGCGGCCGCCGCGGTCGAAATCGCCGCGCCTGAGGCGGTCCGCCTGTTCGACGGAACTGAACACCAGCCCGGCCAAGTTCCTCACCAGCAGGGTGACGGTGGCCTCGAAGACGCGCAAGGAGATGATTGTCCCTCGCGCTCATCAAGCTGGCCGCCAGCGACGCGGACAACGCCGCCAGCCAGCTCGAAAACAAGTGGGGCCCGCAGCTCTCGCCCGAAGAGCGCAACTGGGTCTGGGGCGTGATCGGCAAACAGGCCGCGCAGCGCCTGGGCAATGACGCGCTTGCGCACTACGCCAAGGTCAGCCGCGACGCCGACCTCACCGACGACATGCTGGCCTGGAAGGCACGGGCCGCGATACGGCTCGGCCAGTGGCCGGTGCTGCTTCAGGCCGCTCAACGCCATGAGCGATGAGGCGAGCAGCGATCCGACCTGGGTGTACTGGAAGGCACGGGCCTTGCTCGCCCAGGGCGGCGACGACCGCCGCGAGCAAGCGCAGCGGCTGCTCGAGTCGATCGCCTCGGTGCGCGGCTTCTATGAGCAGCTCGCCCTGGAGGAGCTGGGGCAAAAGGTCACCGTGCCGGCGCGGCCGGCTGCGCTGACGCCAGAGGAAAAAGAGGCTGCGCTGCAACAACCCCAGCCTGGCGCGGGCCCTGCAGGCGATCGGCCTGGGCCTGCGGTCCGAAGGCGTGCGCGAATGGAACTACGCCACCAACCTGACCCGCCCCGGCGGCATGGCCGACCGCGAACTGCTGGCGGCCGCCCAACTCGCCTGCGACCGCGAGGTGTGGGACCGCTGCATCAACACCAGTGAACGGACCAAGGCCGAATTCGACTTCGACCAGCGCTTCCCCATGCCTTTCAGGGAATCGGTGGTGCGGCGCAGCCGCGACATCGGTCTTGATCCGGCCTATGTGTATGGCCTGATCCGGCAGGAAAGCCGCTTCATCATGGACGCCAGGTCGCATGTGGGCGCCTCCGGCTTGATGCAGGTCATGCCGGCCACCGCCCGCTGGACGGCGCGCAAGATCGGGCTTGCCAGCTTCGCGGTGGACCAGCTCAACGACCGCGATACCAATATCGCCATCGGCACCGGCTACCTCAAGCTGGTGCTCGACGACTTCGACGGCTCGATGCCCCTGGCCGCCGCCGCCTACAACGCCGGCCCCGGCCGCCCCCGCAGCTGGCGCAACGGCCCGGTGATCGAGGCCGCGGCCTGGGCCGAGAACGTGCCGTTCGGCGAAACCCGCGACTACGTGAAGAAGGTGCTGGCCAACACCACCACCTATGCCGCCATCCTGAGCGGGGAGCCGCAGTCGCTCAAGGCCAGGCTGGGCATGGTCGGGCCGCGCGATGCGAGCCGGCCCGAGCCCAACAGCGAACTGCCCTGACGCATCCATGAGCGCCTGGGACCGGATCGCCGCCACGCTCGCTTCCGAGTTCTCGGACGTCGCCGATCTGGAATCCTTCGTCCGGGTCGTGGTGCGGCTGCTGCTCGCGGCTCTCCTGGGCGGCCTGCTGGGGCTGCAGCGCGAACAACACGGCAAGGAGGCCGGTGTGCGCACCCACATGCTGGTGGCCCTGGGCTCGGCGCTGTTCGTGCTGGTGCCGCTGCAGGCGGGCACCGAGCCGGCAGGACATGAGCCGCGTCATCCAGGGCGTCATTGCCGGCGTGGGCTTCCTCTGCGCGGGGACCATCATCCAGGTGACCGGCGAGGACCACATACGGGGACTGACGACGGCCGCGGGCATCTGGCTCACGGCGGCGATCGGCATCGCCGTCGGGCTGGGGCGCGAAACCACTGCGGTGCTGAGCACCTTCCTGGCGCTGGGCATCCTGGCCCTCGAGGGTCCGATCCGCCGGCTGCTCGGCAAACGCAGGCCCAGCGACGAGCAGCCGACGCGAGCTAGCGCATCAATTCCGGCGTTTTTTTGCATCAATCGCCGCGCGGCGCGCCGGTAGCATCCGCAAGTACTCTGGAGACACGGCATGCTCAAGCTCTATATCGGCAACAAGAACTACTCGTCCTGGTCCATGCGGCCCTGGGTGCTGCTCAAGCAGGCGGGCATACCGTTCGAGGAGGTCATGGTGCGCTTCGACGCCCTCGACGCGGACTCGGCCTTCAAGCAGACCATCCAGTCCGTGAGCCCGGTGGGGCGGGTGCCGGTATTGGTGGACGACGGTTTCGCGGTGTGGGACACGCTGGCGATCGCCGAATACGCTGGCCGAGAAATTTCCGGACAAGCAGCTTGTGGCCCAAGGACGCCAAGGCACGCGCTCGCGCCCGCAGCGTCTGCGCCGAGATGCATTCCGGCTTCAGCGCGCTGCGCAGCCACTGCCCGATGAACATCGAGGCGTCGCTGCCGCAGGCCGGTGCCCTGGTCTGGCGCGACCAGCCGGCCGTGCGCCAGGACGTGCAGCGCATCGTCTCGATGTGGACCGAACTGCTGGAAGAGCACAAGGGACCCATGCTTTTCGGCGAATTCAGCATTGCCGATGCCTACTTCGCGCCGGTCTGCATGCGCCTGAAAAACTACGCGCTGCCGGTCCCGGGCCACATCACCGACTACATCCGCCGCGTGTAGCGCGCTGTCGGGCGTCAAGGCCTGGATCGAGGATGCGCTGGCCGAGAAAGACTTCGTCGACTTCGACGAACCCTACCGAACGTCGCGATGAGCGGCGGCATTGGAGGGCCGAGGCGCTGGGGTTCCGTCCTCAGCGCCATGGTCACGCCGTTCGACAAAGAGGGGCGCCTGGATCTGGATGCCGCGCAGCGCCTGGCGCGCTGGCTTGCGCAGCGCGGCAACGACGGGCTGGTGGTCGCCGCCACGACCGGCGAAGCCTCGACCTTGACCGACGAGGAGCGCTGCGACCTGATCCGCGCCGTGGCCGAGGCGGTGACGATCCCGGTCCTCGCCGGAACCGGCAGCAACGACACACTGCACAGCATCGCGCTGACAAAAACGGCGCGCGGCCTGGGCGCGGCGGGCGTGCTGCTCGTGGCCCCCTACTACAACCGGCCGCCGCAGGCCGGCATCGAGGCGCACTTTCGCGCCGCGGCGGCCGCCACCGACCTTCCGGTGATGATCTACGACGTGCCGGTGCGCACCGGCAAACGCGTCAGCCAGGACGTATTGCTGCGCCTCTTCCGCGAAGTGCCGAACATCGTCGCCTTCAAGGACGCCACCGGCGATCCGCCCGCCGCGGCAGCCCTGATAGCGCAGGCCGGCGAACATTTCGACCTCTACAGCGGCGACGACGCCTGCACGCTGCCGCTGCTGGCCGTGGGCGCCGTCGGCGTGGTCGGCACCAGCACGCATTGGACGGGCCCGCAGTTCCAGCAGATGATCGCGGCCTTTCATGCAGGCGACGTCGCCAAGGCACGCCGGATCAACGCCCGCTTGCTGGATTCATTCGACTTCATCAACAGCGAGGCATCGGTGTTCTCGATGTCGATCAAGGCCATGCTGCGGACGCTGGGCCAGGAGGCGGGCGAATGCCGCCTGCCCTTGCCACCCACGCCCCCTGAAGTCGAGCAGCGGGCGCGCCAGGTCTGGGCCCGGCTGAACGGATAGCGGCACTGCCCTGCCGCGCCGTAAACTGGCGGCCATGCAAACATACATGGTCGGCGGCGCGGTGCGGGATGCCTTGCTGGGCTTGCCCGTCAACGATCACGACTGGGTGGTGGTCGGCGCCACTCCGCAGGAGATGATCACCAGCGGCTACCTGCCGGTGGGCAAGGACTTCCCCGTATTCCTTCATCCCGCAAACGCGCGAGGAGTACGCGTTGGCGCGCACCGAGCGCAAGACGGCACGCGGCTATCACGGCTTCGCCTTCCACGCCGAGCCCGACGTCACCCTGGAGCAGGACCTGGCCCGGCGCGACCTCACCGTCAACGCCATGGCCCAGGACGGGAAAGGCCGGTTGATCGATCCGTTCGGCGGCCGGGCCGACCTGAAAAGCCGCGTGTTGCGCCATGTGACGCACGCCTTTCGCGAGGACCCCGTCCGCATCCTGCGGGTGGCGCGCTTCGCGGCACGGTTCGCCGACTTCAGCCTGGCGCCCGAGACTCTGGCGCTGATGCGCGAGATGGTGCAGGCCGGTGAAGTGGATGCGCTGGTGGCCGAGCGCGTCTGGCAGGAGCTCTCACGCGGCCTGATGGAAGCCAAGCCCTCGCGCATGTTCGAAGTGCTGCGCGAGTGCGGGGCGCTGGAGCGGTTGCTGCCCGAGGTCGATTGCCTCTGGGGCGTGCCGCAGCGCGCCGACTATCACCCCGAGGTCGACACCGGCGTGCACCTGATGATGGTGCTGGACATGAGCGCGCGCCTCGGTTGCCCGTTGCCGGTGCGCTTCGCCTGCCTCACGCACGACCTGGGCAAGGGCACGACGCCCGCGGAGATACTGCCCAGGCACATCGGGCACGAAGAGCGCAGCGCCGGTCTGCTGCGCAAAGTCTGCGACCGCCTGCGCATCCCGACGGAATGCCGCGAGCTGGCGGAGGTGGTGGCGCGGGAGCACGGGAACATCCACCGCAGCCTCGAATTCGGGGCTGCGGCTTTGGTGCGGCTGCTCGAGCGCTGCGATGCCTTTCGCAAGCCCCAGCGTTTCGAGCAGGCACTGCTGGCCTGCGAATGCGACGCGCGCGGCCGGCTGGGCCTGGAGGAAAAACCATATCCCCAGCGGGCGCGCCTGCTGGCCGCCCTGGCTGCGGCGCAGGCCGTGGCCACGCATGAAATCGCAGCCGAGGCACAGCAAGCGCAGATCGAGGGCCCCAAGATCGGCGAGATGATCCACAAGGCGCGGGTGCAGGCGGTGGACCAATTGGCATCGGACTCGTAGTCGGACAGCGGCCCGTCGAAGACTGAAGTCGCGCGGCAACCCCCGGGGAACTCTTTGCGGGGAACGGTTACTCAGTTGAGGCAAGCCAGGAGAACCGTCTCATGTCCAATTCCCATGACACTCCTGCCGATGCGCAGGCCCAGAAGCTCGTCCAGGAGGCTAGGGCGGCGATCGACGCCTATCGTCAACTGATCGCGGCGGCCGGCGTCACGCCTGAATCTTGCCTGGAAGCGTTGCGGTCCGCGAGCGGCGAGGCGGCAGTACAAAGAGTCCGCCGCCAGGTTGACGATGCGCTGCTGGAAATCACGCGCCGCATCGAGCGCGAATCCCTCCACTCGCCTCCCCGCAGACCCGCTCGTGGCATCGCGCTGCGGGGCGGCGGGGTTTGATTCATTCCATTCAACAAGAGGACACTCATGGGACCAGTCTCCAACACCACGCCGGCCGCTTCGCTCACGCCCGCGGCGGGAGCGTCCGCGTCGCCGCTCTCGCAGATCGCCGCATCGATTCTTCTGTCCTCCGAACTGGAATCGCGCACCAGCGAGTCGATCGGCAAGATCACGGCCGGCGACGCGGTCAGCGCGCTCGACTTGCTCGAAGTCCAATTGAACTCGAACGAACTCAGCCTGCAAACGGACATACTGAGCAGCCTGATCAATGCCACCAAGAATCCGCTCGAAGACATCGCGAAAAAGATCGCTTGACGGCCTACGCAGTGACAGCGCACCTGGCGAGACACATCTGACGGCAAGGTCGAGCGAAACAGCTACGCCAACAACGCCAGCGCCGCGTAATCGCCCACCCGGTCCTCCAGCCCGGCGCTCACCAGCTCGCTGCCGGCGGTGAGCGCGGGAAATTTCCCGGCGACCTGCGCTGAAAGGCGCGGCAGCAGGTAATCCCTGTTGTTCCAGAACACACCGCCACCCAGGCTGATGCGCTGCAGGTCCAGCGTGGCGATCAGGTTGTACAGCGCACGGCCCAGCACCCGGCACAACTCATCGACCGTTGCCTGGGCGCCGGCGTCGCCGGCCTTGGCCCTGGTCAGGAGCGTGACCGCGTCGGCGCCGAAACGCCGCGCGAGCGCGTTGCCCGCCACCAGCGCCTCGACGTCGCCGACATTGCCGCAACCGCAAAGGGCTGCGCTGTCGTCGTCCGAGACGAACATGTGGCCGGCGTGGCCCGCGTTGCCATTCTTGCCGCGCAGGATGCGGCCGTCCACGCACAGGCCCACGCCGATGCCGGTGCTCCAGGTGACGTAGGCGCAGTGATCGAATCCCTGCAAGGCGCCCCAGCGGCGCTCGGCCTCCAGGGCGGCGACGCCGTCGTTCTCCACCCGCAACTGCGAGAAGCGCTTGCGCAACGGGGCTTCCAGCAAAGCGGTTTGCCAGTCGTTGGGCAGGCCCCGCGCGGGCCCGGCGATGCCGCCGCAGATGTTGGGAGCGGCCACTTCGACCATGCCATCGCGGATGACGAAGGGACCGCAGGACGAGACGCCGGCACACTCCACGGTGACCGGGTCGACGCCTGTTTCGGCACAGGCTTCATCCACCATGCGCAACACCTGGCGGGCCAGCGCATCGTTGGTGCCGGTCTTGGCCGTCGGTTCGCTGCGGCGCCCCAGCAGCTCGAGCCCGGCGCCACTGTTCAGGCTGACTGCGACCTTGGTGCCGCCGACGTCGATGCAGGCTCTCATATGAATTTCGAAATGGCCCCCGCCAACAGGCTCAGCAGGATAGTGGTCGTGAGTGGAATGAACCATTCGCGCCCGAACAGCTTGAAGCGGAAATCGCCCGGCAGCTTGCCGAAACCCATGCGCTGCAGGAACGGGCTGAACCAGTTGATGAGCATCAGTGCGAGGAAGATGACGATGATCCAGCGAATCATGACGTCAGTGTAGGCGCTCGCTCGCGCCCCGCCGTCATGAGCCCAGCGGCGTCCACTTCAGATTGCTGGCCGCCGACGCCAGGACCGCCTCGATGAAACGCACGCCACGCGCGCCTTGGTGAATGTCGGGATAGTCGGCTGCCAGCGGGTCGGCCGGGCGACCGCTGCCATGAGCGCGGATCGCCTCTGCGATCCCCAGGTAAACATTGGCAAATGCCTCGATGAAACCCTCCGGGTGGCCGGGCGGAAGGCGGCTGGCGCGGCGGGCCGCCTCGCACAACCACGGCGAGCCGCGGGTGAGCAGCCGCGCGGGGCCTCCCTCGGGACTGTGCAGCAGGCGGTTGGGCTCTTCCTGCCACCACTCCAGGGAACCCTGGGTGCCGGAAACGCGCAAGCGAAAGCCGTTCTCGACGCCGGTATTGATCTGTGACGCGACGAGCACGCCGCGCGCTCCGCCGGACAGGCGCAGCAGAACGCTGGCATCGTCGTCCAGCGTGCGCCCGGGCACGAAGGCGTTGAGGTCCGCGCAGAGGCTCTCCACCCGCAGGCCGGTGATGGTGCACAGCAAGTTCTCGGCGTGCGAACCGATGTCCCCGATCGCCCCGGCGCCCCCGCTTTGCGCCGGGTCGGCCCGCCATTGGGCCTGCTTGTTGCCGCCGGCTTCAAGCCGGGTGGCCAGCCAGCCCTGGTTGTATTCCACGACCACCTTGCGGATCTCGCCGAGTTCGCCCGCGCTCACCATCTGGCGCGCCTGCCGCACCATCGGATAACCGGTGTAGTTGTAGGTCACGCCGAACACCGTGCCGCCATCGCGCACTGCTTCTTGCAGCTGCTGGGCCTGTTGCGAGGTATGCACCAGCGGCTTGTCGCAAACCACATGAAAACCCGCCTCCACGAACGCCTTGGCCACCGGGTAGTGGATGTGGTTGGGCGCGACGATGGAAACGAAGTCGATGCGGTCGGCCGGGTCGCGCTTCATTTCGTCGGCCAGCAGTTCCTGCCAGCTTGCGTGGTTGCGGCTGTCGGCAAGGCCGAGTTCACGGCCGGATGCTCTCGCCCTGTCCGGTGTCGACGATAGCGCGCCGGCCACCAGCTCCATCTGGCCATCCAGTGCCATGGCCTTGCGGTGCACGGCACCTATGAATGCCCCTTGGCCGCCACCGACCATGGCATAGCGCAGCTTGCGCGGCGAACCTTGCGTCACGGCTGCTCCCGGGAAAAGGCCGCGTCGAATGCGCCGCCGGCCGGCTTGAAGTCCAGCCGCCGGCAAAATGCCGCGCTTTCGGTGGCGCCGTGAACCCGGTCCATGCGGCTGTCTTCCCACTCCACCGACAGCGGGCCCGCGTAGCCGATGTCGTTGAGCGCGACGATGATGGACTCGAAATCGACCATGCCGCGCCCGACGCTGCGGAAGTCCCAGAAGCGGCGCGCGTCGCCGAAGCTGGTGTGGCCGCCGAACACCCCCACCGTACCGTCGCCGCGGCCCCACCACACATCCTTCATATGGGCGTTGTAGATGCGGTCGGGAAAGGTCCTCAGGAACTTCACGTAGTCCACCCCCTGGTAGGCCAGATGGCTGGGGTCGAAGTTGAAACCGAAGCGGTCGTGGCCCTGCACGGCTTCGATCGCGCGTTGCGCCGATGCGATGTCGAAGGCGATCTCGGTCGGGTGCACCTCCAGCGCAAAGTTGACGTCCGGCTTTGTCGAAGGCGTCGAGGATGGGCAGGAAACGCCGGCCGAAGTCGGCGAAGCCGGCGTCCCAGTAAGCCTGCGTGGTGGGCGGAAACGCATAGGTCGCGTGCCAGATCGACGAGCCCGTGAAGCCCGTGACGGTCTTCACGCCGAACTTCGCCGCGGCCTTCGCGGTGTCCGCGAGTTCGCGTGCAGCGCGCTGCCGCACGCCCTCCGGATCGCCGTCGCCCCAGACGTGCCCGGGCAGGATGGACTTGTGCCGCGCATCGATCAGGTCGCACACCGCCTGGCCCACCAGGTGGTTGCCGATGGCAAGCGAGGTGAGGCCGTGCTGCTGCAGCAGCTTCCACTTGTCGCGGCAGTAGGACTCGCTTGCGAGCGCCTCCTGCACGTTGAAATGGTCGCCCCAGCAGGCCAGCTCCAGGCCATCGTAGCCCATGCTCTTGGCCAGCGGCGCGAGCTCGGCGAGGGGCAGGTCGGCCCATTGGCCGGTGAAGAGGGTGACGGGTCTTGGCATCTTGGACTCCTGGATTGCCACTCCCTCTCCCGCTTGCGGGAGAGGGTTGGGGTGAGGGTGGTGGCGCGCGTGCCCCTCACCCCAGCCCTCTCCCCAGAGGGGAGAGGGAGAGGCACTTCAGAAAGGAGAATTGGGGAAGTAGAAGTCCTTCGCGTTCGCCTTCGTGATCAGCACCGACGGGACGATGTTGTTCGCGGGCAGCTTCTGGCCCTTCAGGCGTGCCTCGCCGGTCATCTTGATGGCGTCGTACATGAACTTGGGCGAGTAGGAGACGTTGGCCTGGATCAGCGGGTCGGAGCCGTCCATCAGCGTCTTGATCGCGCCCTTGGCGCCGGCGCCGCCGAACACGAGCTTGATGTCCTTGCGCTTGGCCTGCTCGATGGCCTTGAGCACACCCACGGCCATGTCGTCGTCGGCAGCCCAGACAGCGTCGATCTCCTTGAAGCGCGTCAGGTAGTCCTGCGTCACCTTGAAGGCATCGTCGCGGTTCCAGTTGCCGTGCTTGGCGTCCAGCAGCTTGATGTTGGGATAGTTCTTCATCACGCTGTTGAACGCATCCATGCGCTCGTTGTCGATCGTGGTCGGGATGCCGCGCAGCGCCACGATGTTGCCCTTGCCGTTCAGCGCCTTGGCGATGTACTCCGCCGGGATCTTGCCGAAGGCGGTGTTGTCGCCGGACACGTAGGCGTCCTGCGCGCTGGTGTCGGTGAGCCCGCGGTCAACCACGGTCACGTAGATGCCCTTGGCCTTGACCTGGGCGACCGGCTTGGTAAGCGCAGCCGACTCGAAGGGGAACACGACCAGCGAGGTGATCTTGTTGACGGTCACCAGGTCCTGCAGCTGGTTGGCCTGCTCCGAGGCATTGGCGGCTGTCTTCACGATCACCTGGATGTTGGGGTTGGCCTTCTCCAGGTCCTTCTTGGCCTCGCCAGCCCAGTACACGGCGCCGGCCATGAAGCTGTGCGTGGCCGCGGGCATGGACACGCCCAGCACCTCCTTCTTGGCCTGCGCCAGCGCGGCCGGCGTCACCGCCAGCATCGCCGCCGTCGCCGCGGCGCCCAGAGCCAGCCTGCGGGTAAATTTCGTCATCTTCATCTCCTGTCGGGGTTGAGAAAATAGCGGCCTCGCGGCTGCCGGTTGGGAAAAACTGTCTTCATCGCCGGCCACGCTGCAGAAACGCGACGATGATGATCACGAAACCCTGCACCGCGGCATTCAGGTACACGCTGATGATGCTGGTGAGGTTGAGGATGTTGCTGATCACCGAGAGCAGGATGGCGCCGACCACCGTGCCGCTGACGCTGCCGGCGCCCCCCTTGAGCGCGGTACCGCCGACGATCACCGCGGCGATCGCTTCGAGCTCCCAGAGCAGGCCGGTCGTGGGCGAGGCGGACCCCAGGCGCGGAACGTACAGCAGCGTGGCGATGCCCACGCACAGGCCGAGCAGCATGTAGGTCAGGATCTTCACCCGGTCCACGTCGACGGCGGCATAGCGGGCGACCTGTTCGTTGGAGCCTATCGCCTGCACATAGCGGCCGTACGCCGTGCGGTTCAGGATGAATCCGCCCGCGAGGGCCACCACCACGAACACCCAGACCGGGAAAGGTATTCCCGCCAGGCTGCCGTAATACACCGGGCTGTAGAGGTCGGCGAGGCTGTTGTCCAGCGTGATGGCGCCGCCATTGGCGAAGTAAGTCAGGTACGCGCGGAAGATTCCCAGCGTGCCCAGCGTCACGATGAAGGGTTCGATCTTGCCCTTGGTGATGAGCAGCCCGTGGGCCAGGCCGAACGCCGCCCCCAACACCAGGGCCAGGGCCATGCCCATCGCCACGACCAGCACCGGCGATGCGATCGCGCCGCCGCCCCAGTTCATCACCAGGATGACGCAGCCGGCGATCAACGCTGCCATCGAGCCCACCGACAGATCGATGCCGCCGGAAATGATGACGAAGCACATGCCCACCGCGATGATGCCGATGAAGGCGGTGCGGGTGAGGACGTTGAGCGCATTGTCCAGCGTCGCGAACTCGCTGTTCAGCGACGTGCCGGCAATGCACAGCAGCAGCAGGCCGATGACGGGACCAAAGCCGTGCAAGCGGCCCCAGAGGGCCGCGGCGCGGGAGCCCGCCGTTTCAACGTGTTCCAGTTGCATGGGCGATCAGCTCCTCTTCGGTCAGTTCATCGTCTTGCAGCGTGGCCGTGATGTGCCCTGCGCGCATGACGACAACACGGTGGCACAGGCCGATCAGTTCGACCAGCTCGGACGAAATGACGATCACGGCCTGGCCTTCGCGGGCCAGTTGCTGGACCAGAAAATAGATGTCCCGCTTGGCGCCCACATCCACGCCGCGCGTCGGCTCGTCCAGCACCACGACCCGCGGCTGCGGCTCCAGCACCTTGGCCAGCGCCAGCTTCTGCTGGTTGCCGCCCGAGAGCGACGAGGCGCGCTGGCGCAGATCGCCCGTGCGTATGCCGAAGGACCGCACGGCCTGGGCCAGCGCCGCCTCCTCCTTGGCCGGGTCCAGCCATGGCTTCGCATAGCGCGCGAGGTTCATCAGCGTGAGGTTCTCGCGCAGGCCGAAGTGGACATGCAGGCCCTTGCCCTTGCGGTCCTCGCTCAGGTAGGTGATGCCTTCGTTGGCCGCTTCGCGCGGATTGCGCAGCCGCACCGGCTTGCCGGCCACCTCCACTTCGCCGCCTGCCGGCGCGCAGGCCGAGCAGGCCTTCGAACAGCTCGGTGCGACCCGCACCCACCAGGCCCGCGAAGCCGAGGATTTCGCCGGGCCTCACTTCGAAGCCGATGTTCTGGGCCCAGCCCGGCACTGTGAAGCCACGCACACGCAGGACCGGCGTGGCCTGCGGCGCGGGCTCCTTGGCGGGGAAGAGGTCGGACAGCTCGCGCCCCACCATCAGGTTGGCCATGTCATGCCGCGTCAAGGACTGCGTGGGCTGGCGGGTGACGAAGCGCCCGTCGCGCATCACGATCACTTCGTCCGTGACGCGCTCGACTTCTTCCAGCTTGTGCGAGATGTAGACGAGGGTGACGCCCTCGGCCTTGAGCTGCGCCATCAGCGCGAACAGGCGCTGTGTCTCGCCCGGTGTCAATGTGGCCGTGGGCTCGTCCATGATCAGCAGGCGCGCGCTTCGGGCCAGCGCCTTGGCGATTTCCACCAGCTGCTTTTCCGCGACGATCAGGTCGCGCACGCGGGTGTCGGGACTGGCATCCAGCCCGACCTGGCGCAACACGTCGGCCGTGACGGCGCGCATCGCGTCCTCGTCGAGGATCCAGCCGCGGGTCTTCTCGTGACCGAGGAAGATGTTCTGCGCGATGGTCAGGTCTTCGGCCAGGTTGAATTCCTGGTGAATGAGCACTATCCCCTGCGCTTCGGCTTCGCGCGAATTGCGAAAGCGCTGGGGCCTGCCGTCCACCAGGATCTCTCCGCCGCTGGGCTCCACATAGCCCGAGAGGATCTTCATCAGTGTGGACTTGCCCGCGCCGTTCTCGCCGATCAGGCCCAAGACCCGGCCGGGCGCGATTGAAAAGCTGACGCCGTGCAGCACCTGCACCGGTCCGAAATTCTTCACCACGTCGCGGAACTCGACGGCCAGGCTCATGCCCTTGCCTCCATGGAGTTGCAGGGATTCCTGCATCGCCAGCGCGCCCGCGCCGACCACGCCGGCCTGTCCGCCAAGAGGCGTGTACTGGATGTCCAGGTGCCGCGTCGACAAGGCCAGCGAGCGGTGATAGACGCTCTGGCGCACCGAGGCCAGGAACAGCGGGCCGATCTGCGTGACCCCGCCGCCGATGAAGACGTGCGAGGGATTGAAGAAATTGACGATGGAGGCCAGCATCTGGCCGATCAGGCTGCCGGCACGCTGGATGATGGCGTTGGCCGCGGCGTCGCCGTTGCGGCTGGCCTGGCCGACATCCACCGCCGTCAGCCGGCCGTTCTGTTCAAGCATTTCCGCCAGGCCTTCGCTTTCGCCGGCTTGGGCCGCCTCCAGCGCCATGCGCGCAATCGCGGGCGCGGCCGCCATGGCCTCGACGCAGCCGAGGTTGCCGCAGTGGCAGCGCGGGCCGGCCTGGTCGACGCAGATATGGCCCACGTCGCCGGCCGAGCCGTTGGCGCCGCGATAGACCTCGCCATGGCACACGATGCCGCAGCCGATGCCGGTGCCCACCTTGATCACGAGGAAGTTCTGCAAGCTGCGCTGCATGCGCCATAGCTCGCCCAGCGCCATCAGGTTCACGTCGTTGTCGACGAACACCGGCGCGGGGAAGGCTTCGGCCAGGTAGTCGCGAATGGAGAAGCTGTCCCATTCGGGCATCAGCGGAGGGTTGACCAGTTGCGCGCTTTCGAAGTCCACCGGCCCGGGTACCCCGATGCCGATGCCTATCATCTGCTTGGGCGACATGCCGCAGCGCGCCAGGAGTTCCCGGGTCAGCTCGCGAACCCGCGCCAGCACGACGCCCGGTCCGGCACGCACGTCGGCTTCTTCACCATGGCGCGCCAGCACCGTGAGGTCGGGCCTCATGACGGCCACTTCGAGGCTGGTCGCGCCCAGGTCCACGCCGATCACCACGCCCAGGCCCTGGGCCAGTTGCAGTGTTTCGGGGCGGCGCCCGCCCGAAGATGCCTGCAGGCCGGCCTCCACCAGCAAGCCCTGCTCGATCAAGCCTGCCGCCAGCGCATTGGCCTTGCTTCGGGAGCAATCGAGCTGGCTGGCAAGCGCATGGCGAGAGCTGCTCGAAGACCAGAACACGGTCTGAAGCACTTCCATTTCCGAAGCGGAAAGTTGATCCCACCGCACCAAGTTGTCTCCATGCTCCCGGCTTTATCGCTGGGTTGGAGGCATGCTAGGACGTCGACTTCAGCCATGCAAGGCTGATCTTCGGCCAATTTATGTTCTGAAGTCGCCCAGATGCGCTGAACAATGCGCCAAATCAAAACTAAAGGCCGCAAATCAAAGCCGATCCGTACGGTCTCCCTGGGAAAACCCCTGGGCGTCCCAGAAGGCCCCTTTGTGCAAGGCAATGACCTTGAACAGCTCGCCCATCTCGTGTTCGGCCAGCAGCCGCTGACCGGCGATCCGTTCGGACATGGATGCCTGCTCCAGCATGGCGACAAGCCCGCAATTGATCAGGAAGCGCGCCTGGCTGGTGTAGCCGAGGACGCCCAAGCCCGCCTCCTGCGCGGCGAGCGCAATACCCGTGAAGTTGACATGTGCCGTGATGTCCTTGGCGCCGAGATCGGCCAGCGGGTCGGTATCGGCCATATGGCCGCGATGGCACATCAGCGTTCCCATGTGGCGCTGCGCGTGGTAGTACTCGTGCTCGGGGAAACCGTAGTCGATGAAGAACGCCGCTCCCTGCTCCAGGCGATCGGCCAGCGTTCGGATGAAGGCTTCGGCCTGGGGATGGATTTCGGTGAGGTAGTCATGTGAGCCCTCGATCTCGACCGGCGGCCGCGAATCGGTTGCCCGGTCCATCCACGCCAGGCCGGCGATCAAGCCGCGCTCGTGCCAGTCGACCGTTCTTGCGGGCGAGAAGCTTGACCGGCATGGCGTCGAGCACCTCGTTGCCCAACACCACGCCGCTGAACCGCTCGGGCAACTCGCTGACCCATTGCACCTTGTCTCCATACCCGGCCAGCGCCTCGCGCTGACGCTCGCGCAGGGTGCCGGAAAGATCGACGATGGTGTAGCGCGTGATCGAAGTTCCGAGTGCGCCGAGCAACTGCGCCGCCAAGGCACCGGAGCCCGCGCCGAACTCCCATATTTCGCGGGTGCCGGTCGCCCGCAACGCGTCTTCCACCTGCACGGCCAGCGCCTGCCCGAACAGCGGCGTCATCTCCGGCGCGGTGACGAAATCGCTGCCTGACGAGGGCAGCTTGCCGAACTTGCGCGAATTGTTGGCGTAGTAGCCCAGGCCCGGCGCGTACAGCACCAGCGCCATGAACCGGTCGAAGGGCAGCCAGCCCCCGGCGCGGCGAATCGATTCTTCCACCAGGGCCTGCAAGGCTCTCGTTAAACTCATTGCTTCTGTGGTCACCCCAGGATTGTCCCCGAATGAGCGATTCGCCCCGCAAGCGCACTGTGCTGGTCACCGGCTCCGCCAAGCGGCTGGGCCGCGAGGTCGCGCTGGCGCTGGCGGCCGGCGGCTGGCAGGTGGCCGTGCATTTCCGCGGCTCGGCCGAGGACGCTGGCAAGACCGTGGAGGACTGCCGCAAGCTGGCCGGCCCCGGCGCGCTGGTCGAGTCTTTCCAGGCCGACCTGGACGACGAAGCCCAGGTCCGCGCCTTGCTGCCGCGCGTGATCCAGCACTTCGGCGCCGTTGATGCCGTCGTCAACAATGCCTCGATCTTCGAGCATGACAGCGTCAAGAGCTTCGGCTATGAAGCCCTGCTTGCACACATGCGAACCAACACCGGGGCGCCGGTGCTGCTGGCCCAGGCCTTGCACGAGCATGTTTGCCAGAGATCGGGCACGGGCGTGGTCGTCAATCTGCTCGACCAGAAGCTGTGGAACCAGAACCCGGATTTCCTGAGCTACACCCTGTCCAAGGCGGCCCTGGAAGCGGCCAACACCATGCTGGCGATTGCCCTGGCGCCGCAGCTGCGCGTGGTGGGTGTGGCGCCGGGCCTGACCATCACCAGCCACCTGCTGTCGCAGGAAAAGTTCGACCAACTGCATCGCCTCTCGCCGCTGGGCCGCTCCTCCACGCCCGAGGACGTGGTGTCGGCCGTGAAGTTCGCGCTGGAGAACCAGTCCATCACCGGAACCACCCTGCTGGTCGACGGTGGCCAGCACCTGATGAAATTCGACCGCGATTTTTCGCTGATGTAGGAGATGACTCAATGACCGCAGGCAACCAGATCCTTACGCTCACGGGGCTTCGCTTCGTCGCCAACCTGGGCATCCTCGACCACGAGAAAACCAGCCCCCAGCCGATCATGGTGGACGCCGAGCTGAACCTCGGCCCGCAGCCGCTATTGCCGCGCGACGATGACATCGGCCACGTGCTGGACTACCGCAAGGTGCGCAAGATCATCATCGACGAATGCACGGCCGAGCACGTGAACCTGCTGGAAAGCCTGATCGGCAAGCTGGCGCATCGGCTGATGCAGCTACCCGGCGTGCTGGGCGTGCGGGTAAAGATCGTCAAGCTCGAAATCTTCGACGACTGCGAAGTGGCGATCCGGGTCGAGACGGGGCTTTGGTGAAGAGCCCAGTGAGACAATAGCGCTCATGAGTGCCGTCTGGATCGACAACGACCCCGTTCCCCTGTCCCGGGACGCAAAAATCGAGCGCGAAACGCACAAGCTCGAAAAGCGCCTGTGCCGCCTGATGGGGCAGGCCATCGTCGACTACAACATGATCGAGGAAGGCGACAAGGTCATGGTCTGCCTGTCCGGCGGCAAGGACAGCTACGGCATGCTGGACATCCTGCAGAAGATGCAGCAGCGCGCGCCGGTCGATTTCGAACTGGTCGCCGTCAACCTGGACCAGAAGCAGCCCGGCTTTCCCGAGCACGTGCTGCCCGAGTACCTGGCCAAGACGGGCGTGCCCTTTCACATCGAGAACCAGGACACCTACTCGATCGTCAAGGACAAGATCCCCGAGGGCAAGACGATGTGCAGCCTGTGCTCGCGCCTGCGCCGCGGCATCCTGTACCGCGTGGCCGACGAACTGGGCGCGACCAAGATCGCGCTGGGGCATCACCGCGACGACATGCTGCAGACCTTCTTCCTCAACATGTTCTTCGGCGGCAAGCTGAAGGGCATGCCGCCCAAGCTGGTCAGCGACGACGGCCGCCATATCGTCATCCGGCCGCTGGCCTATGTCGCCGAGAAAGACCTGGTGCGCTGGGCCGAACACCGGCAGTTCCCCATCATTCCATGCACCCTGTGCGGCAGCCAGGAGAACCTGCAGCGCAAGCAGGTGGCCGCGATGCTGCGCGAGTGGGACCGCAAGCACCCGGGGCGGGTGGACACCATGTTTACGGCTTTACAAAATGTGGTTCCCTCGCATCTGGCGGACGGAACACATTACGACTTCAAGGGTCTGACGGTCACTGGAGTGGCCAGCGAGGACGGCGACAAGGCCTTCGATCCCCAGGAGTTTCCCGCCGCCGCATCCCTGCCGGGCCTGCAAGTCATCAAGCTGTGAGGCCGGCGCCTCGCGGGAGGCACGTATGAGGTTCTCGATGCTGCGGCTGCTGGGAGGCGCCGTCATGACCGTCTGGCTGTTGACCGGCTGCGCCAGCGGCTATCTTCTGGACAACACCGTCCAGTCCTTCTCCCAGCTCCCGGCACTGCCGGCGCAACCCACCTACCGCTTTGAGCGGCTGCCATCGCAACAGGACCCCTGGCACGCGCAGCTGGAAGCAATGGCGGACGCGGCGTTGCACAAAGCCGGGCTGCGCCGGGACGACGCGAATCCGCGCTACAGCGTGCAAGTTGGTGCCCAGCTCCAGCGGGTCCTGTCACCCTGGGCGAACCCCTGGTATGGCTGGGGAGCGTTCGGCGTGAGCCATCGACGGGGTTGGGCTTGGCATTCGGCTTCCCGTTTGGCTACGGCTACATGGAACCCCCCTGGTATCCAACGCGAAGTCTCCATCATCATGCGCGAACTGCCGTCAAATCGCGCAGTTTATGAAACTCGGGCATTCAATGCCGGCCCCTGGATGGACGATGGTTCAGTCTTTCCCGTCATGTTCCAGGCAGCCTTGCAGGGCTTCCCCACCCCGCCGCCCGGGCCCAGGCGGGTCGATATCCAGGTGGCGCGCTAGCTAACACTTGGCAACCGATGCGGGGTTGCCGTGTATAGGTTGTTTCCTACAATGCAAGCCGATGGAAGCTTGCCGCATCATTGCCGTCCGCCACGGCGAAACCGCATGGAACGTTGCCGCTCGCATCCAGGGCCAGCTCGATATCGGCTTGAACGACACCGGACGATGGCAGGCCAAGCGGGTGAGCGAAGCCCTGGCCACCGAAGAGATCAGCGCGGTTTATTCCAGCGACCTGGGCCGGGCCCATGAAACGGCGCAGTCCATTGCCGAGGCGGCGGGAATCCCGGTGGTGCCGGAGGAAGGACTGCGCGAGCGCAGTTTCGGCATGTTCGAAGGCAAGACCTTCGACGAAATCCACCAAACCTGGCCGGACCATGCGCACAACTGGCGCAAGCGCATCCCCGAATGGGCAACCGCCCGAGGGCGGCGAATCTCTGCTGCAACTGCGCGAGCGGGTCACGCGCACCATCCAGTCGCTGGCTGCCCGCCATCCCGGCGAGCAGATCGTGGTGGTCGCGCATGGCGGGGTGCTCGATACCCTCTACCGCGTCGCCACCGGGCAGGACGTCAATTCCCCTCGAACCTGGGAGTTGCCCAACGGAGCGATCAACCGCCTGCTGTGGACTCCCGAGGGCTTTACTCTGGTAGGCTGGTCCGATACTCAGCATCTGGACCATGAAGAAGCCGCCGACGACACCACTTTCTGAATCCCTGTGCCCAACTGGTGGGCCAAAGCGTCAACGCCATCGACACTCCGGCCCTGGTCGTGGACCTGGACGCGATGAAGCGCAACCTGGCCCGCATGGCCGAATTCGCGAGGAAGCACGACGTGCGCTGGCGACCGCACGCCAAGATGCACAAGAGCGTGGCGCTGGCCAAGCTGCAGATGCAGGCCGGCGCCGTCGGCGTGTGCGTGCAGAAAACCGCCGAGGCCGAGGCCATGGTCGCCGGCGGCATCTACGACGTCTACATCAGCAACGAGGTCATCGCCCCGCAGAAGCTGGCGCGTGTGGCGGGGCTGGCGCACCAGGTGTCGGCCGAGAACGGGCGGCTGGCGATTGCCGTGGATAGCGCCGAGGGCGTGACCCGGCTGGCCCAGGCGATGAACCAGGCACGCAGCCAGTATGGCGCGGCCGCCGTGATCGACGTGTTCGTGGAGATCGACGTGGGCCAGCACCGTTGCGGCGTCCCGCCGGGCGAAGCCAGCCGTGGCCCTGGCCCACGAAATCCGCAAGCACCCCGCCCTCCGGTTCGCCGGGCTGCAGGCCTACCACGGCAAGGCGCAGCACATGCGCAGCGCCAAGGAGCGGCGCGAAGCCATCGCCATCGTCATGGACGAGGTTGTCCACACCCGCAAGCTCATCGAGGCCGAAGGCATGCCGGTCGACCTGGTCACCGGCGCGGGCACCGGCACCATGGTGTGCGAGGCCGCCAGCGGCGTGTTCGGTGAGCTGCAGGCGGGCTCTTTCATGTTCATGGATGCCGACTACGCCGCCAACGAGCGCGATCCGGCGCAACCCCATTTCGAGCACGCCCTGTTCGTCAAGAGCCAGGTCATCAGTTCGCGCGAGGACTACGCGGTCTGCGACGCCGGCCACAAGAGCCACGCGATCGACTCGGGCCTGCCCAAGGTCCTTGCGCTGGACTCCGAAAGCGAGTTGGACTATCACAACGGCGGCGACGAGCACGGCATCTTGCGGCCGGCCGGCGCCAGCCGGCGGGTGCCGGCGATCGGCCGCATGCTGTGGCTGATTCCCGGCCACTGCGACCCGACCGTGAACCTGCACGACTTCATGATCGGCGTGGCCGGCGGCCTGCGCAACGGCACGGTGGAAGCCATCATCAGGGTTGACGCCAGAGGCGCGCTGACCTGACGCGCGCGACAATCGGGGCGATGAGCCCTAGCCAAGTCATCGTTCTTGCGACGCCGGTTTTCTTCCTGCTGATCGCCATCGAATTCGCCTGGGGCTGGGCGCGCAAGCGCAACACCTACCGCCTGAATGACGCGATCAACAGCATCAGCCTGGGCATGCTCAGCCAGATCAGCGCGGTGTTCACGCGGCTGTTTCGCGTCGGCATCTACACCGCCATCTACGGCTCGGTGGCGCTGGTCCACAACGAGGCCTTCTGGACCACCTGGTACGGCTGGCTGCTCGCGCTGGTGTTCTACGACTTCTGCTACTACTGGCTGCACCGCGCCGGCCATGAGACCGCCATCTTCTGGGCGGCGCACGTGGTGCATCACCAGAGCCAGGACTACAACCTCTCCACCGCCTTGCGCCAGACCAGTTCGGGCGCGCTGCTGGGCTGGATCTTCTACCTGCCGATGGCGATGGCGGGCGTGCCGCCGCTGGTGTTCGGCGTCGTGGCGCTGATCGACCTGCTCTATCAGTTCTGGGTGCACACCGAGCACGTCGGCAAGCTGGGCTGGTTCGACCGCTGGTTCTGCTCGCCCTCCAACCACCGCGTGCACCATGCGGTGAACGACCGCTACCTTGATCGCAACTACGGCGGCATCCTGATCATCTGGGACCGCCTCTTCGGCAGCTTCAAGGAAGAGGACGAGAAGTGCGTCTACGGCACGCGCATCGCCCTTGAACAGCTGGGATCCGCTGTGGTCGAACGCCGAGGTCTACTGGTCGCTGCTGAAGGACAGCTGGCATGCGCGCTCGTGGGCGGACAAGCTGCGCGTCTGGATCAAGCCGCCAGGCTGGCGGCCGGCTGACGTGGCGGCGCGCTTTCCGAAGCCGCCGTTCGACATCGCGAAGATGGAGCGCTACCACCCGCCGGTGACCGGGGCCGTGGCCTGGTTCGCGGGTGCGCAGTTCGCCCTGCTGCTGGCAGGCGTCGCCTTGTTCCTGTGGCACGCGGATCAGCATGCCGCTGAGCGAATCGGCGGTGTGGCTCGCGGCGCTGTGCGCGGGCCTGTGGGCCGTGGGCGCCGTGCTGCAGGGACGCATCGGCATGATGGAAGTGGTGCTGATCGAAGTGGCGGCGCTCGCCACGGCCACCGCGGCCGTGGGTTGGATCGACCTGCATCGGGTCTTCAAGCCGCTGGCGATGCTGCTGGCGATCGCTTTCGTGCTGCGGCGCGGCTGGGGCGTGTTCCAGGCTGCTGCTGGTAGCGGGGCTGGCGTTCTCGCTGGTGGGCGACGTGTTCCTGATGTTTCCAGGCTTCTTCATCCCGGGCCTGGTCAGCTTCCTGCTGGCGCATGTCTGCTACATCGCGCTATTTCGCCGGGGCGTGCCGTGGTTCCCGAGCGGCGCGGCGCTGGCTGCGACGCTGAGTGTGGGCGCCGTGATGTACGCCTTCCTGTTCCCGCAGCTCGCGCCGGTGCTGAAGATCGCCGTCGCGGCCTATACGATCGTGATCGCGCTGATGGCGGCGCAGGCGATCGGCCGGGCGGCTGCTGCTGCGCGACCGCGCGTCCATCGGCGTGGCGATCGGTGCGGTGTTCTTCATGGTGAGTGACTCGCTGCTGGCGATCAACCGATTCGCCGTGCCGCTGCCGATGGCGCAGTTCTTCGTGCTGGCGACGTACTACGTGGCGCAGCTGCTGATCGCGGCACAGGCGCGGGTAGCGAAGGCAAAAAACGCCGATCCCCAAAACGACTTGCACGCGCCTTGTCTTTCCGGGTGACAGCTTAGGAGTCGGCGAACAGCTCGCCCGCGCTTTTCGGCGGCGCCACGCCCAGGTGACGGAAAGCCGCCAGCGTGGCGATGCGCCCGCGCGGCGTGCGCTGCAGGTAGCCCTGCTGGATGAGATAAGGCTCGATCACGTCCTCGATGGTGTCGCGCTCTTCGCCGATGCTGGCCGCGATGTTGTCCAGGCCCACCGGCCCGCCGTCGAAGCGGTGGATCACGGCTTCGAGCAGCTTGCGGTCCATGATGTCGAAGCCCTGGGGGTCCACATCCAGCATGGCCAGCGCCTTGTTCGCGATCTCCTGCGTGATGTGGCCCGTGCCCTTGACGTCGGCGTAGTCGCGCACACGGCGCAGCAAGCGGTTGGCGATGCGGGGCGTTCCGCGCGAGCGCCTGGCGATCTCCACGCCACCCTCTTCGTCCATCGGTGCCTTGAGCAAGCCGGCGCTGCGCTTGACGATGCGCGCCAGCTCCTCGGCCGTGTAGAACTCCAGCCGCGCCACGATGCCGAAGCGGTCGCGCAGCGGATTGGTGAGCATGCCCGCGCGCGTGGTCGCGCCCACCAGCGTGAAGGGCTGCAGGTCCAGCTTGATCGAGCGCGCAGCCGGCCCTTCGCCGATCATGATGTCGATCTGGTAATCCTCCAGCGCCGGGTAGAGGATTTCCTCGACCACCGGCGAGAGGCGGTGGATCTCGTCGATGAAGAGCACGTCGTTCTTCTCGAGGTTGGTCAGCAGCGCCGCCAGGTCCTTGGGCTTTTCCAGCACAGGCCCGGAGGTCTGGCGCAGGTTCACGCCCAGCTCGTGCGCGATGATGTGCGACAGCGTGGTCTTGCCCAGGCCCGGCGGGCCGAACAGCAGCACGTGATCCATCGCTTCGCCGCGCTTGCGCGCCGCGCCGATGAAGATCTCCAGCTGCTCGCGCGTCTTGGATTGCCCGACGTATTCATCCAGCAGCTTGGGCCGCAAGGCGCGTTCGATCGCTTCCTCGTTCGGCGAGGCCGGCGCCGCCGACACCACCCGATTGGGCGGCGGCAGCTCGAAGTCGTCGGTCTGAATGCTCATTTATTGAGCGCCTTCAAGGCCAGCTTGATGCCCTCGCTCACGCCCACATCCTTCGGCAAGGCCTTGAGCGAAGCGGCGGCCTCCTTGTCGCTGTAGCCCAGGGCCACCAGCGCCTGCAGGATGTCGGTCTGGGAGTCACTCGTGGCGGCGCCCGCGGCCAAGCCCAGGTCGGGGCCGAATTTGCCCTTGAGTTCCAGCAGCAGGCGCTCCGCCGTTTTCTTGCCGATGCCCGGCACCTTGACCAGCCGCCCGGCATCCTGCGCCGTCACGGCCTGGGCGATGTCGGCCACGCTCATGCCACTGAGCACCGACAGAGCCGTGCGCGGCCCCACGCCCGAAATCTTGATCAGCTGGCGGAAGGCCTCGCGCTCGCCGCTGGTGCCGAATCCATAGAGCAGCTGGGCGTCCTCGCGCACCACCAGGTGCGTGAGCAGCGTGACCTTCTCGCCCGCGGCCGGCAGGTTGTAGAAGGTGCTCATGGGCACGTCGACCTCGTAGCCGACGCCGTTGCAGTCCACGATGATCTGGGGCGGGTTCTTGTCCGCCAGCACGCCATGCAGTCGTCCGATCATGCTGCGCTCAAGGAATCACCAGGCCGCGCCGGGCGGCTTCCAGTGTGGCTTCGGCGCGGGACGACACGTCGAGCTTGCGGTAGATCTGCCTGATGTGCGTGGCGACGGTATGGCGCGACAACCCGAGCTGCTGCGCGACCTCGGGCAACGTGTAGCCCTTCGCCACCCGCTGAAGCACCTCGGTTTCGCGATCCGTCAGGCCGGCGTCCTTGTCCAGTTGCCGCAGCATCTCCTGCCGCTTCTGGGCTGCGCCCGCGAAATAGGCGAGCACGCGCCGTGCGATCGGCGGCGACAGGGGCGGCTCGCCCTGGGTCATGCGCAGCAGCTGCGTGACCAGCGCCTCGCGTGGCTGCTCTTTCAGCAGGTAGCCGAAAGCCCCGGCCTGCAAGGCGGGGAACAGGTGTTCATCGTCGTCATAGATGGTGACCACCACCGGCAGAGCCTTGGGCTGCCGGCTGTGCAGCGCGGAAACGACGTCGATGCCGCTGCCGTCCGGCAATCCGAGGTCGATCAGCGCCAGGTCGAAGTTCTCGCGCTCCACGCAGGCCAGGCCCTCGTCGAGGCGCGCGGCTTCGGCCACGTGCAAGCCGGGAAAGGCCTCGCGGGCCACTTCGGCCAGCCAACTGCGGATTTCCGGCAGGTCTTCGATCACCAGGGCGCTTTTCATACGCTTTCGATATTAGCGGATTGCCCTGCCAGGGGAATCCAGACTTTCAGCCGGGTACCGCCGCTATCGGCCTGCTCGAAGCGATATTTGCCTTGCAGGCTGCGCACGCGCCGCTCGATGTTGGCCAAGCCATGGCCCAAGCCCCGTCGATCCGGGGCCGCGGGCAGGCCGCGTCCGTCGTCTTCGATGGCCATGTGCAACTCGCCATCGTCCAAGCCAAAACGTACGCGGCAGAGCGTACCCCCGCTGTGCCGGATGGCGTTGGACAAGGCCTCGCGCAGGATGCGCGTGAGCTGCACGTGCGTCCGCGCGGGCAGCACCAGCCCCGCCGGCAGCTCCTGCGCGAGCCAGTCGGCCTGGAAACCCGCCGCGGCCAGCCGGGTGACCGACTCCGCGCGCCAGTCCGCCAGCACATCCCCCACGCCGGCCGGTTCGCCGGCCAGACCACGCACCGACAGGCGCATCTCGTCCAGCGCCTGCCGGGCCATGCCGGCGATGCGCTCGCGGCTTGCATGGTTGCTGGCTTGGGCGATGGTGAGCAGCTGGGCGCCCAGGTCATCGTGCAGATCCGAGGCGATGCGCCGCCGCTCCTGGCGGGCGCCATGCTCGAAGGCCTCGGCCGAGGCCAGGCCATGGCGCACGAGGTTGGAGATCTCCTGCGCGCGCCGCGCATCGGAGGGATTGAACAGCCGCGCGCCCCGCTCGGGCAAGCCCAGTTCCAGCGGTTCCAGCGCCGGCCCGGCGTCCACGCACAGCCGCAGCCCTTCGGACCCTCCGCCCGTGGCTGTACCCGGTGCCGCGACCGAGATGCTTTGCGGCTGGAACACTGTTTCCCACAGGCGCTGCCAGAGCTGGTTCAGCCGTGCGCGATCGCCCTGCCCCTGGGTGACGAGTTCCAGAATCAGCGGCAGAACCTCCCGCGTGTCGGGCAAGGCACCTTTCACCATCCGGTGCCACAGCGTCTGGCGCAGGGGGAAATACAGCCAGCCCCCGAGCGCCAGTGCCAGCGCAAACGCGATATCCCCGCGCCACCCCAGGGCCGAGAGCAGGAACAAGTCCAACACCACGACGAGCAGCCCGCCCAGGAACCACAGCCATGCCCGCGGCCACCAGGCTTCGAGCTGGAACATGCCGATGCGCGTCACCAGGGGCACCAGCCCTACAAACACCAGCGCCACGATCCCCAGGCCGTAGATTTGCGGAATCGCCACGATGACGTGGCCCGCGGCCCCGATGGCGTAGGCCACGGAAACAGCGGACAAGCTGACAAAGAGCAGCAGCCCGAACCACTTGAGCTGCGCTCGCAGTGCCGGGTCGCCCCGCACTGCGCGCCACTGCAGGACATACACCGTGGCCAGCAACACGCTCACGACCACCATGGGCAGACGGAAAGCCAAGGCAAAGCTGGGCACCCACTGGCCGATATCGAGGAATGCCGAGAGGCCCGCGATCGCAACCAGCAGCCAGAGCATCCAGTTGCCGCCGAGCCGGCGCGGATGCAACCAGAGCAGCGCGCACAAGCCACCCTGCACCATGAACTGAAACGTGTGGGTAGCCAGGTGCAGTTCCTGCCAGCCCCCAGGCGATTGGGTCAGCAGCCGCGAACCCCAGGTCGCGGCGCCGAGCATGGCAAGGCCGTAGCCGGTGCTGGCGATCAGATAGCAGACTGTGGCCGAACTGCGCGGCTGGTACACCCACATGCCCAGCCCGACGGACAGGGACAGCAGGGCCACCACCCAGGGGAACCAGAACCTGGGGCCCAGCGCCCTCAAGCCGCGCTCCATGGGCGCGACGCGCTCCACCCCGGCGGCATGGTGCACCCGCACCTCCGGGGCCTGCAACACCTGCCAGAGCTTGCGGTGTTCGGCGAAGTAGGCGTTTTGCTCGCGATAATTCGTTGTGGAAGGCGGCGCTCTCGATCAGAAGTGCGGCGGTAAGCGGCACCTCGGCGCCATTACCCTCGATCGAGGTGACGCCCTGCAAAGGGATACGCTGCGGGTGTACCGGCTCGGCCACCACCCCGGCCGACGGCAGCGCCACGAAACGCCAGCCCAGCGAGGGCTCGGCCAGCGCGCGGTAAAGCGTGGCGGCGGCGGCCAGCACAATGAACACCGAGGCCAGCCATAACCGCGCCGTCCGGTTTGACCCGACAATCGTCCCTCCAACCCACGCTTGAAAGCCCATCCGTTGATTTTGCGTCATTCGTTCAGCCCGCCCAGCAACACCCGCCTGGCCCATCTCTGCGGACCCACCGACGAGCACCTGCGCACTATAGAGACCGCGCTGCAGGTTCGCATCCAGCACCGGAACGAGCAATTCAAGATCGACGGCGCCAAGGCAAAGGCGCAGCGCGCGATGGACGTGCTGCAGGCGCTCTACGAGATCGCCGCGCGGCCGATCTCTCCCGACAAGGTGCAGCTGATGGTCGCCGGCGACTCCGCGATGGACGAGGACGAGGAAGGCGCGCAGCTGCTGCACACGCGCCGCAGCGACCTGAAGGCCCGCACGCCCAACCAGAGCGTGTACCTGGACAACATCGCCCATCACGACATCACCTTCGGCATCGGCCCGGCCGGCACCGGCAAGACCTACCTCGCCGTGGCCTGCGCCGTCGATGCGCTGGAGCGCAGCGCCGTGCAGCGCATCGTGCTGACGCGTCCGGCGGTCGAAGCCGGCGAGAAACTGGGCTTCCTGCCCGGCGACCTGTCGCAGAAGGTCGATCCCTACCTGCGGCCCCTGTACGACGCGCTGTACGAGCTGATGGGATTCGACCGCGTGGTCAAGGCCTTCGAGCGCCAGGCGCTGGAGATCGCGCCGCTGGCCTTCATGCGCGGCCGCACCCTGAACAACGCCTTCGTGATCCTGGACGAGGCGCAGAACACCACGCCCGAGCAGATGAAGATGTTCCTCACGCGCATCGGATTCGGCGCCAAGGCGGTGGTGACGGGCGACATCAGCCAGATCGACCTGCCCAAGGGCCAGCTGAGCGGCCTGGTCGAGGCCGAGCGCATCCTCAAGCGCGTCAAGGGCATCGCCCATACCCGCTTCACCAGCGCCGACGTGGTGCGCCACCCGCTGGTGGCTCGCATCGTCGATGCCTACGACGCCGCGCGCAAGAGCGATGCGAAGTAACGCGACTCCACCGCTGGAACTCACGCTGCAGTTCGGGCAGTTCAAGGCAGCCGCCGCGCACCGGGCGCTTCTCAAACGGGCCGCCGTGGCCCGCTGGGTGGCTCACGCTTTGGCGCGACCCGGCGAAATTGCCGTGCGCATCGTCGGCGAGGAAGAAGGCCGCGGCGCTCAACCTGCAGTACCGCGGCAAGGACTACGCCACCAACGTGCTGACCTTCGACTATGAGCGCGAGCCGGTGGTGATGGCCGACCTGGTGCTGTGCGGCCCGGTGGTGGAGCGCGAAGCGCGCGAGCAGCGCAAGCCGCTGCAGGACCACTACGCGCATCTGCTGGTGCATGGAACCTTGCACGCGCAAGGGTACGACCATGAAACCGGCGAAGATGATGCGCTGCGGATGGAGGCGCTGGAGATCCTGCTGCTGGGCTCGCTGGGGTTCGACAACCCGTATTGAGATACCTGCCTGCCGGATCGATCCGCATACGCGCCATGGATTGCGGATCAAGTCCGCAATGACATTCACGAATGCGCAGCGGGATCGTCACAGGCCCGTCGTTGACGAGGTGCACCTTCATGTCGGCGGCGAATTCACCGGTCTGCACGTCGGGATGCGCGGCGCGGGCCTGGGCCACCAAGTAGTCGTAGAGCCGCCGCCCTTCCTGCGGCTCGGCCGCGTTGGTGAAGCTGGGGCGGTTGCCGCCGGAGGTGTCGGCGGCCAGCGTGAACTGGCTCACCAGCAGCAAGCCACCCGCGACGTCCTGCACGCTGCGGTTCATCTTGCCGGCCTCGTCGCCGAAGATGCGCAGCTTGAGAATCTTGGCCAGCAAGCTTCTCCGCCTGGGCCTCGCCGTCACCACGCTCGGCACAAACCAGCACCAGCAGGCCGGCGCCGATTTCGCCGACGGTCAAACCGTCCACCACCACGCGGGCCTGGCTCACTCTCTGGATCACGCTGATCAAATCAGGTCCTCTTCATCGGTGAAGTGCGCTTCCACATCGCTGGGCAGCAGCGGTATGGTCGCGCGCAGGCCGGGCACGGCACTCATCAGCGCCTGCTCGACGCGAGGTCCGCAGCGCCGCAGCCCGCCCCAAGGTCCATGACGCCGGCATGTGCATGTGCAGGTCGACGAAGCGGCGCTGCCCCGAGCGCCGGCTGGAGATGTGGTCGAAGCGGATGGTCGGGTGCTTGAACTCGCGCCAGGGTCCGCTCGATGTCGGCCATGACTTCAGGCTCGAGCGCCTCGTCCATCAGGCCTTGCGAGGACCTCCACATCAGCGACGCGCCCTCGCGCAGGATGTTCAGTGCCACCGCCGATCGCAACCGCCGGGTCCAGCCATTGCCAGCCGGCTCACTGTGACGAGAGACAAGCCGACCACGACGCCGGCCGAAGTCCACACGTCGGTGATCAGGTGGCGGGCGTCGCCTTCGAGCGCGATGGAACGATGCCGGCGCGCCGACTGCAGCATCGCCCACGCCAGCGCGCCATTGAGGACCGAGCTCAGCACCGAAAGCGTCAGGCCCCAACCCAGCTGATCGAGCGGCTGCGGGACCAGCAGCCGCTGTACCGCGGCCCACATGATGCCCAGCGCCGCCACGATGATCAGCAGGCCCTCGAAGCCGGAGGAAAAGTATTCGGCCTTGTGGTGGCCGTACGGATGGTCTGCGTCGGCGGGCCGGCGGGCGATGGTCACCATCAGCAAGCGCGAATCCCGCGCTCGCGAGGTTGACGAAGGACTCCATCGCGTCCGCCAGCAGGCCGACCGAGGCGGTGATCCACCAGGCCAGGGTCTTCAGGCCAATCGTGAGCACCGCCACGACGATGGAGGCGCGCAGCAAGCCCTCCGGCTTCCAGTGTTGCGGCGCGATCAGGCTCATGCGGCAATTGTCGGGCAAGCCGGCGCGCATGGGCCATGCAAGAATGCGCCCCATGCGCAAGCTGCTCAGCCGCCATGGCCTGTGGTTCGCCGTGTGGCTGGCCCTCACGGCCGCCGGCGGCATCGTGCTGGCCCGCGCGGAGTTGAGCCGGCAGCGCGAGGCCTTCGAGACCGATGCCCGCATCGCCCACCGGCTGCTGAGCCAGCGCGTCGTCCAGCACGACGCCGTGCTCGCAACCCTCGCGCTGCTGCAGCCGGCTGCCTCCGGCGGTCCCGCCGAGCAGCGCCTGCCATCCTTGTATCCGCAAATCCTCGAGGTGAAGCGCCGCGATGCCGCGACGCCCTGGACCGATGCACGCCTGGAAGCCGCCGAGGCCGCGTCGCGCGAGCAACGGCGGGCCACATTGGCCGACACCGACTTCGCGCTCGGTCGCTACCGCCTGGTGCTGGCCGCGCAGCCGGCCAGCTTTGCCCTGCTGATGGACCTGCGCGCCGTCGTGCCCTGGGACGAATGGCCCATGCCCGCGGCTACCAGTTCCGTGCGGCTGACGCTGGATCATGCGGGCCAGAGCTTCGTGGTGCAGCCCGGGCGCACGGCCGAAGCCGGCTGGCAGTTCGAATTCCGCAAACATCTCGCCGCCGACAGCCAGCCCTTCGATGTGGTCGCCACGCGCACGGTGGGGTGGCGCGACCTGCCCTGGCTCTGGATGCTGGGCTGGGCGCTGGTCGCGGCGGCCCTGCTCGCAGCCATCCGGTCCTTCGAGCGCCAGCGCGCTGAGCGCCGGCGCGCGGAAGACCTGCTGCGGCTGGGCCAGGTGGCACGCTTGAACACCTTGGGCGAACTGGCGGCGGGCCTGGCCCATGAATTGAACCAACCGCTGACGGCGTTGCTCGCCAATACGCAGGCCGCCGTCCGCATGCTGGACGAAGAACCGCCGGAGACCGGCCCGGCCCGCGCTGCGATGCGCCAGGCCGTCGAGCAGGGGCGCCGGGCATCGGAAGTGGTCGGGCGGCTGCGCCGCGCAGTCGAACGGCCCGATCTGGCGGCGCAGTTGCAGTCCGTCGTGCTGCAGGACGCGGTGCGCAATGCCTTCTACCTGCTGGAGCCCGAATGCAAGCGGCGGCAGGTCGTTCCACGCCTGGTCGCTGGATCGGCGCCGATCGCCGTGCGGGCGGAGCCGGTCGCGTTGGATCAGATCATCCACAACCTGATGATGAACGCGCTGCAGGCGCTGGAGCAGGTGCCTGCCGCGCAACGCGAACTGACCGTCGCGCTCTCGCCGGACTCGGCGACAGCCACGCTCACGGTGAGCGATAGCGGTCCGGGCATACCCCCCGAGGTGCTTCCGCGTATCTTCGAGCCCTTCTTCACCACACGCGAACACGGGCTGGGGCTGGGCTTGAGCCTGTGCGAAAGCCTCGCGCAAGGCATGGACGGGCAGCTGCAAGCCCGCCCCCATTCGCCGCGCGGCGCCGAGTTCCGCCTGACCTTGCCGCTGGCCCCGCCATGAGCACACCACTCTCGCCCCTCATCCACCTGATCGACGACGACGAGGCCGTGCGTGCGGCACTCGCGCTGCTGATCGGCACCGTGGGCTTGCGGGTGCAGTCCTGGAGCGATCCCCAGGCGTTCATCGCCGGCTTCGACCGGCAAAGCATAGGCGCCATCGTGCTCGACGTGCGCATGCCCGGCACCAGCGGCCTGACGGTGCTGGACACGCTGATAGCGCAAGGGGTGGACCAGCCCATCATCATGCTCACCGGGCACGGCACCGTGGAGATGTGCCGCCGCGCGTTCAAGGCCGGCGCGGCCGAATTCCTCGAGAAGCCCGTCGACGATCAAGCCTTGCTGGACGCGCTGCAGACCGCGGTGCGCAGGCACGTGATGTCCAGGGAGCGCCTGGCGGCCGACCGCCAGGCTCGCGAGCGGTATGCGCATCTGTCGCAGCGCGAGCGCGAGGTGCTGGGCCTGATCGTTGCCGGACTGACCAACAAGGAGATCGGCCGCTCCCTCGCGCTCTCGCCGAGAACGGTGGAAACGCACCGCGCCAACCTGTTCGGCAAGCTCGAGGCGACATCGTTGGCCCAGCTGATCCGCCAGTACGCCGCGCTGGTGGACGAGGACACTGCGTAGTTCTACGGAGCCGCTCACGTAGCCGTACGAATGGCCGCCGCGCGCCGCATTTCCTACAGTTCTTCCCACGGTTGATCGAACCGCTTCACTCTGGAGAAGAACCTCATGCGCACCCTCGTTTCCGCTTCCGTCCTGGCCCTGTCTCTCGTCGCTGCCGCCGCCAACGCCCAGGGGGTGCGGACCGAAAAAACCCTGTCGCTGGACCTGGCCAACCAGATCGCCTCCGCCACCGTGGCGGCCTGCGGCGCGGGCGGCTATGCCGTGACCGCCACCGTGGTGGACCGCGCCGGCACCGTGCGCGCCGTGCAGCGCGCGGACAACGCCGGGCCGCACACCCTCACCGCCAGCTTCGACAAGGCCTTCACCTCGGCCTCGGCCCGCAATGCCACGCTGGCCATGATGGAGACGGCGCAGAAGAATCCGGCCGCGGCCAACCTGGTCCACATTCCGGGCTTCCTGCTGCTGGGCGGCGGCGTTCCGGTCAAGATCGGCAATGAGACCATCGGCGCGGTGGGCGTCGGCGGCGCACCGGGCGGCCATCTGGACGAGCAGTGCGCGATCGCCGCGCTCGACAAAGTCAAAGACCAACTGAAGTAGGCGCCAGCCAAAAGGAGCAAGCGATGAAGTCCCACCCCATTGCCCAAACCCTGCGGATTGCGGCGCTGGCCGCAGCCTGCGGGCTGTGCGCGCTGGCGGCCGTTCCGGCCTCGGCCCAGGTCGGGCCCACGCCCTCCGAAGCCGCTGCCTACCGCGGCCTGCATGCAGCGGCCCAAAAGGGCGACCTGGCCCAGATCCAGAAGCTTGCCGGCGCGAAAAGCGACGTGAATGTCCGCGACGGCAACGGCCGCACGCCGCTGCACGTGGCCACGTTCGCCCGGCAGCGCGAGGCGATCCGTGCCTTGGCGAAGGCCGGCGCCGACCTCAACCTGCTCGAGCACGACCGTTACGACGCCGTCACCATCGCCTCGGTGGCCGACGACGAGGAAACGCTTCGCACCCTGCTGGCACTCGGCGCCAGCGCCCGGCAGGTGACCAGCCGCTACGACGGCACGGCCCTGATCGCCGCGGCGCATCTCGGCCACGACGGCGTGGTGCGGCAGCTGATCGCAGCCGGTGCGCCGCTGGATCACGTGAACAACCTGCACTGGACGGCCGTGATCGAATCCATCGTGCTGGGCAACGGCGGGCCGCGCCACCAGTCCACGCTGAAGGCATTGATCGATGCCGGGGCCAACCTGCAGCTCGCCGATCGGCAGGGGCAGACCCCGTTGCAGCTGGCCCGGGCCCGCGGATATCGCGAGATGGTCGCGATGCTGGAAAAGGCGGGGGCGAAATAGCCAGCGCTTCGCGCCTCAATGCGTGCTGCCGGGGCCGGGGAAAATCCGCAGGCGGGGCTCTACTGCTGCAAGAGCCAGGAAATCGCGGTCGTTGTGCACCAGCAAAGAACCCTGCTCCAGCGCGATCGCCGCTATCAGGCAGTCGGTGGACTTGCGGATGGTGAATCCCTTCACCCGAGCTTGCCGGTAGAGCTGGGCAGCTGCCTCGAACGTGTCCAGCGTGTCCTCTGGCAGCAACAGGGTCTGTGCAGCCAGGACCTGCTTCGTCTGCGCCAGCTGCCTTTGCGAGGAAACCCCTTGCAGAACCTCAAGATAAATCATCTGGGTCAGCGCCAGTTCCTCTTGCGCTTCGCGGGCTTGCACGAACCGCACGCCCTCGGTGTCCGCCCCGCGCAGCCAGTCGATCCAGACTGACGAGTCGACCAGCAGCATCAGGCTTTTTTGGGCCGCGCGCTGGCGCGCTTGCGCTTGGCTGGCGCAGCCTCGGCCGCGTAAATAGCACGCGGTTGCTCGACCCGGTATTGCCCGACCTCTTCGCCGCGAGCCCACGGCGCCTTCGGGTCATAGTCCGGATCGACGCCCCCGATGCCGAACAGCTGGCTGATGGACGGCCGCTTGGCCCGTGCCACCATCTCTCGCAGGGCGCGGTCCACCACCTCGCGCTTCGTGCGCGCGCCCGACAGCTTCATGGCTTCGGCCACGACGGCTTCATCGATATCGATGTTGGTGATCATGGCGATTAATTGTACATGCCTTGTACAAAAAAGCCACAAGTCCAGTTCAGCTCAACCGGACCCGCGCGAACTTGCGCTTGCCGACTTGCAACACGTAGCGTCCCGGCCTCGAGCTTGAGCGCTTTGTCGCTGACCACGGACGAGTCGACACGCACGCCGCCGCCTTCGATGAGGCGGTTGGCCTCGCTGCTGGACGGTGCCAGGCCGGCCTGCTTGAGCAGCTGGGCAATGCCCAGGGGCGCACCGCTGAGCTGCACTTCGGGAATCTCATCGGGCACGCCGCCCTTGCTGCGATTGACGAAGTCCTGCTCGGCCGCTTCCGCCGCCTGGGCGCTGTGGAAGCGCGCCGTGATCTCCTTGGCCAGCAGCACCTTGGCGTCCTTGGGATTGCGGCCGCCCTCGATCTCCTTCTTGAGCGCGGCGATCTCGGCCTCGCTGCGAAAGCTCAGCAGCGTGTACCAGCGCCACATCAGGTCATCGGAAATCGACAGCACCTTGGCGAACATGGTGTTCGCGTCTTCGTTGATGCCGATGTAGTTGTTCTTGCTCTTGGACATCTTCTCCACGCCGTCCAGGCCCTCCAGCAGCGGCATGGTCAGGATGCACTGCGGCTCCTGGCCGTATTCCTGCTGCAGGTGGCGGCCCATCAGCAGGTTGAACTTCTGGTCGGTGCCGCCGAGTTCCAGGTCGCTCTTCAGCGCGACCGAGTCGTAGCCCTGCATCAGCGGGTACAGGAACTCATGGATGCTGATCGAGTTGCCGGCCTTGAAGCGGTCGTGGAAGTCGTTGCGCTCCATCATGCGCGCCACCGTGTACTTGGCCGCCAGCTGGATCATGCCGCGCGCACCCAGCGGGTCGCTCCACTCGCTGTTGTAGCGAAGCTCGGTCTTCGCCGGGTCCAGGATCTTGTCGGCCTGGGCGCGATAGGTCTCCGCGTTGACCTTGATCTGCTCGGCGGTCAGCGGCGGCCGGGTGGTGTTGCGTCCGGACGGGTCGCCGATCATCGACGTGAAATCGCCGATCAGGAAGATCACCGTGTGCCCGAGGTCCTGCAACTGCCGCATCTTGTTGAGCACCACCGTGTGTCCGACATGGATGTCAGGCGCTGTAGGATCAAGTCCCAGCTTGATGCGCAGCGGGACCTTCGTGGCCTCCGATTTCGCGAGTTTGTGCAGCCATTCTTCTTCTGGAATCAGTTCCTGCGCGCCGCGCAAAGTAACCGCCAGTGCCTCGCGGACACGGTCTGTAACAGGAAATCTTGTAACAAGCGCTTGATTCATAAGGGTTTTTTTCGGCTGGGCCTGGCGAGCGTGGCTATACTCGAGCCAGCTTTTGAGATGCCTCGATTCTAGTTCCGGCATTTTTTCCCGCTTTCGGCCTGCCCTTGTAACCGCGGGGAACCGCCTACTTGCCGGTAGGACAAAAATAAATTGCCTTCGTTGAGAATCGTCCCGTTGAAAAAAAGTTTGATCGCCGCCCGTGACATGCTCCTGTCCCGCGCAGTCCACGCGCTGGAGCATCACCCGAAGCACGTCACGGCCTTGCTGGCCGCACTGATGCTTGGCGGGGGTGGCGGCGCGTTCGCCGTGGCGTCGCTCGATCCCGAGCCTTCCACCGTTGTCGTGCGCCAGGTGCTGGAGTCGGTGACCCCGCTGCCGGTGCAAGACCAGATCGAGGTGCTGGACGTGCACAGCTTCAAGCTGTTCCGCTCGGAGACGACGCGCGCCAGCGACACGGCGGAAGCGCTGCTGGCCCGCCTGGGCGTCGATGACCCCCGGGCGGCTTCGTTCCTGCGCACCGATCCGATGTTCCGCGCCCAGGTACTGGGGCACGCCGGCCGCACGGTCACCGTCGAGGCCAGCGACAGCCACGCTTTGGACAAGCTCAGCGCGCGCTGGGCTCCCGACGACGATGGCACCTTCAAGCGCCTGGTGATCGAGCGCACGCCGCAAGGCCGGTTCGCTTCGCGCGTCGAGACCGCTGCCGCTGGTCGCCGCCACCCGCATGGGCAGCGGCACCGTGCGCACTTCGCTGTTCGCCGCCGCCGACGAGGCACGCATCCCCGATGGCGTGGTCGGCAAGATCGTCGAGATCTTTTCCAGCGACATCGATTTCCACCGCTCGCTGCAACGCGGCGACCGCTTCAACGTGGTGTACGAGGCCCTGGAGGCGGACGGCGAAGCCATGCGCACGGGCCGCGTCCTCTCGGCCGAATTCGTCAACAAGGGCAAGCTGCACCAGGCCATGTGGTTCGAGGAGCCGGGCCGCAAGGGCGGCTACTACACGCTGGACGGCAAGAGCCTGGACACTTCGTACCTGGCCTCGCCGATGGAGTTCTCGCGCGTGACCAGCGGCTTCGAGAAGCGCTTCCATCCGGTCCTGCGCAGCTGGAGAGCCCACTTGGGCGTCGACTACGCGCGCCGCGACCGGCACGCCGGTGCGTACCGTGGGCGATGGTGTCGTCGAGTTCGCGGGCGAGCAGAACGGCTTCGGCAAGGTGGTGATCGTCAAGCACAACAACACCGACCAGACCTTCTACGCGCACCTGAGCCGCATCGACGTGCGGCCGGGCCAGAGCGTGCAACAGGGCCAGAACATCGGCGCCGTCGGCTCCACGGGCTGGGCCACCGGCCCTCACCTGCACTTCGAGTTCCGCGTGAATGGCAAGAACCACGATCCCATGGAGATGGCCAAGCACAGCAAAGCGGAGCCGCTGTCGGCGGCAGCCCAGCCCGAGTTCGACCGCGCTGCCCGTTCCATGCGCGCCCAGCTGGCCGCCGCCTCCACCGCAGTCCTGGCCAGCGCCGACTGATCCCCGCGGCAGCGGCCTGGACGGCCCTAACATCGCCGCATGCCTGATCTCTACATCGGCCTCATGTCCGGCACGTCGCTTGGACGGCGTGGACGGCGTCCTGGCCGACTTCTCGGCCGGCACGCCGGTCGTGGTCCAGTACGCCTGCGCGCCCTTTCCTGCCGAGCTGCGCGCCGAACTGCTGGCACTGAACACGCCCGGCGCCAACGAACTTCATCGCGCCGCGCTGGCCGGCAACGGGCTCATGCGCGTCTATGCCCAGGTGGTGGCCGCCCTGCTGGCCAACGCTGGCGCAGCCCCGGCATCGGTGCGGGCCATCGGCGCCCATGGCCAGACCGTGCGCCACCGGCCGCAGGAATTCGACGGCACCGGCTACACGCTCCAGCTGTGCCAGCCGGCACTGCTGGCGGAACTGACGGGCATCGCCGTGGTCGCCGACTTTCGCAGCCGCGACGTCGCGGCCGGCGGCCAGGGCGCGCCGCTGGCGCCCTTCTTCCACCAAGCCTGGTTCGGGCGGCGCGGCGAAACGCAAGGCGTGCTCAACATCGGCGGCATCTCCAACATCACCCTGCTGCGCGCGGACGGCGACGATGCTGGGCTTCGACTGCGGTCCCGGCAATGCGCTGATGGATAGCTGGTGCGTGCGGCATACGGGCAAGCCCTACGATTCGGAAGGCGCCTGGGCCGCGAGCGGCCAGGTGCTGCCGGCGCTGCTGGAGCAGTTCCTGGCTGAGCCGTACTTCAGCAAGGCGCCGCCGAAGAGCACGGGCCGCGACCTGTTCAGCCAGGCCTGGCTGCAAGGCCATCTGAGCGCCTTCGCCGAGGCCGCACCGGCCGATGTGCAGGCGACCCTGGCCGAGCTCACTGCGCGGGCCTGCAGCGCGGACGTGCTGCGCTTGCAGCCTGACCTGCGCCGTCTGATCGTGTGCGGCGGCGGCGCCCTCAATACCCACCTGATGCGGCGCCTGGCGCGCCCTGCTGCCCAATGCTCAGGTGACTTCCAGCGCGGACTGGGGCCTGCCGCCGCTGCAGGTCGAAGCCACGGCATTCGCCTGGCTGGCACGCAAGACGGTGCTGGGCGAAAAGCTGGAGCTGCAAAGCACAACGGGCGCCAGAGGCGCCCGTGTGCTGGGATGCGTTTATCCGGCTTAGCCGGCGCGCGTCAGGTCGGTGAAGCTCGAGCCGCAGCCGCAGGTGCTGGTGGCGTTCGGGTTCTTGATCACGAACTGAGCGCCCTGCAGGTCTTCCTTGTAGTCGATCTCGGCGCCCACCAGGTACTGGTAGCTCATCGCGTCGATCAGCAGCGAAACACCGTTCTTCGACATGACGGTGTCGTCCTCGTTGGTGATCTCATCGAAAGTGAAGCCGTACTGGAAACCGGAGCAGCCGCCGCCCTGCACGAAAACGCGCAGCTTCAGCTCGGGATTGCCTTCCTCGGCAATCAGGTCGGCCACCTTCGCGGCCGCGCTGTCGGTGAAAACCAGCGGGGCGGGCATTTCGGTCTGTACGTTTTCGGCAACTGCGCTCATGGGGTACTCCGGGGAATCTTGAGTCTGTTCAGGCAATAGTACTGCAATTTGCTCGGGAATTCAGCTCACTGGCTGTTTGCCGCCAGCTTGAGTAAGGGCTTTTCTTCCTCGCCGTCCGTGGGTCTGAGCTGCCCGGTGATCGTGGCGCCGCGGTGCATCTCGAGCGCTTTGTAGTACACATCCCCTTCGATTCGCGCCTGAGGCTGCAGTTCCAGCAATTCCTTGGCATGGACGTTGCCACGCACCGTGCCGTTGATGATGACGTGGTCGGCGCGCAGCTCGCCCTCAACCACCGCGGCCTCCGAAATGACCAGGATGCTGGGCTGCTCGAGGGTTGCGCTGGTGTTGCCCACGACTTCGCCGTCGATGCGCATGCCCTCGGTGAACTTCAGGTTGCCTTCGATGCGGCTGCCTTGCGCGATCAGGCTCTTGATCGGGGGTTGCGCCTTTTTTCCAAACATAGGGATCTCCTCCTCGACGACTTTCTGTTATTTCAGAGCTTGATGCTCTGCACGGCACGGGTGGCCGTTCCTTCCACCACCTTGGCGGAAACGTTTTTTACCACGGCTTGAGGCGGCAGATCGACCATTCCTTCGACGCGGCGGTACTGCCTGAACTGCAGCGGCTGCGCGCCGCCGCTGGGCAAGTCCATCATCCAGGGTTTGCCGTCGAGGATGCCGCCAATGCTCATTTCCAGCTTGCCGCGGAATTCACGCGCGTTCTTGACGGGCTGGATCACCAGGACATGCCATTTCAGCTGGGTGCCGCCGAGCACTTCCGCCTGCAAGGCGCGGATGGCCACACCCTCTGCCCCGCTGGTAGGGATGAGCTTTTCGAAGAAGCCGAGGTCGTCGCGCAGCGCCCGGTTCTCTGCTTCGAGCGACTTGAGCTGCGCCAGCATGCGTTCCTGCGCCGCCTTCTCCGCGGTAAGCAGGCTGGCCGAGGTGTTGAAGACGGACTGGGCCTTGTCTCGCTCCTCGCGCAGCTTTTCGACGTCGGCGCGCAGGCGCAGCAGTTCTTCCTTGGCGCCGCTGTCCAGGCCCGCGATGCTCTTGCCGAATTCGAAGGACCACAGGGTGATGGCCGCACAAAGGCCCAGCATGATCGCCACGCCGGCCCAGCGCAGGGGCCATGGCATCGCGCTGCGCACGGCCATGCGCGGGGCGCTGATGGTCAGGCGGCGTCTTAACAGTTTGAATCGCATCCAGCAGTTTCGAGTTGTAGCTCATCAATACTGCCCTAAAACGACAAAGCCGCAACAAGCAAACTTGTGCGGCTTTGTATCGACAGTAAGGAAACGAATTAACGCTTGCTGAACTGCTTGCGGCGGCGTGCGGAGTGCAGGCCGACCTTCTTGCGTTCCACTTCGCGAGCGTCACGCGTCACGAAACCGGCTTGCGACAGCGCCGGCTTGAGCGACGCGTCGTAGTCGATCAGCGCGCGGGTGATGCCGTGGCGCGCCGCGCCGGCCTGGCCCGATTCGCCGCCGCCGTGGACGTTGATCTTGATGTCGAACGTCTCGACGTGGTTCGTCAGAAACAGGGGTTGCTTGACGATCATGATCGAAGTCTGGCGACCGAAGAACTCCTGGATGTCCTTGTCGTTGACCGTGATCTTGCCGGTGCCTTTTTTCATGAACACGCGGGCGACGCTGGATTTGCGACGGCCGGTGCCATTGTTCCATTCACCAATCATTCTCAAGGCTCCTTACAGTTCCAGCACTTTGGGCTGTTGGGCGGTGTGCGGGATGCTCTGCACCGCCGTACACCTTGAGTTTCTTGATCATCGCGTAGCCGAGCGGGCCCTTGGGCAGCATGCCCTTGACGGCCTTTTCCAGCGCGCGGCCGGGGTGCTTGGCTTGCATGTCGCGGAAGGTGGTGGCCGTGATGCCGCCCGGGTAGCCCGAGTGGCGGTAGTACACCTTGTCCTGGTTCTTCGTGCCCGTCACGCGGAGCTGCGAAGCGTTGATGATGACGATGAAGTCACCGGTATCGACGTGAGGCGTGTAAATGGCCTTGTGTTTGCCGCGCAAACGGAGAGCAACTTCGCTGGCTACTCGTCCGAGGACCTTATCGGTCGCGTCAATCACAAACCACTCGTGCGTCACGTCAGCGGGTTTGGCGCTGAACGTTTTCATGAGTATTTCTTTCGAGTAGCGGTTTGGCGGGCCCTTTTCCACGGTCGGTGTTCCTCTGAGCGGGAATCTCTTAGGTGGGGTTACCTCGTAGCGAGGATGCTCTCTGTCGCGGGGCCACAAGGCGCTGCAGAGCCCGAGATTATACGAAGAATCAAGGACTTAGGGCAAGGCGGGCCGCCAAAAACGCCGGGTGGGCGGTTACCATCGCCGCATGTTCAGCTACCGCCACGCCTTCCACGCCGGCAATCACGCCGATGTGCTCAAGCACACGATGCTGATCGCCATCCTGCGACACCTGACGCAGAAGGACACCCCCCTGGTGGTGGTGGACACCCACGCCGGCGCCGGACTGTACCGGCTGGACGGCGACTATGCCGGCACGTCGGGTGAGGCATCCGACGGCGTGGTGAAGCTCTTTGCCGCCCTGGCCCCGGCCGACTCTTCCAAGGTTGCTATCAAAGAAATAGCGCCCGTGCTGCAGGATTACATGGAGACGGTAGCCGGCTTCAATCCCAGCGGCCAGCTGAAGATCTACCCCGGCTCGCCGTTCATCACGCAGGCGCCTGCTGCGCGAGGAGGCCCGCGACAAGCTCAAGCTGTTCGAAATGCATCCGACCGACAGCAAGGCGCTGGCCGCCAACATCGCCCAGCTCAAGGCCGGCCGCCAGGTCGCCGCTGCGCGCCTGGACGGCTTCGAGGGCCTGAAGGCCTTCCTGCCCCCGCCCTCGCGGCGCGCCCTGGTGCTGATAGACCCCAGCTACGAGATCAAGAGCGACTACCAGAAAGTAAGCGGCTGCATACAGGACAGCCTCAAGCGCTTCTCCACCGGCACCTACGCAGTCTGGTATCCGGTGATCCCGCGGCCGGAGGCGCATGAGCTTCCGCGCCGCCTGAAGACCCTGGCCAACCAGGCGGGCAAGCCCTGGCTGCACGCCACGCTGGCGATCGGCCAGGCTGACGACCGCAACGTGCCCGGCGAGCCCGAACGAGGGCAGGGCCTCACGGCCAGCGGCATGTTCGTCATCAACCCGCCCCATACGCTCAAGCCCGCGCTGGCTGCCGCGCTGCCCCAGATGTTGCAAGTGCTCGGCCGTGGGCGCGGCAAAGGGCCAGCCAAACGCTGGAAGCCGCGCGGCTGACGTGGCTAGCACGGCTAGTCCCTAGCGCAGCAAGAATTAACCGACCGCTCGGTCGGCTAATGGATATACTGGGCGCATGTACACGCAAGCCCTGGACCTACCCGACCCGGACAGCCGGGGGCTGAAAGCCGTGCCGGCCTCGACCACGGCCGAGGATTCATTGCAAACCCAGTTCGACGTCAAGATCGATGCCGATCGCAAGATCGAGCCGCAGGACTGGATGCCCGAGGCCTACCGCAAGACCCTGGTGCGGCAGATCAGCCAGCACGCGCACAGCGAGATCGTCGGCATGCTGCCCGAAGGCAACTGGATTTCGCGCGCGCCTTCGCTCAAGCGCAAAGCCATCCTGCTGGCCAAGGTGCAGGACGAATGCGGGCACGGCCTGTACCTCTACTCGGCCGCCGAAACGCTGGGCACGAGCCGCGACCAGATGCTGGACGGCCTGCACAGTGGCAAGGCCAAGTACAGCTCGATCTTCAACTACCCCACCCTGACCTGGGCCGACGTCGGCACGATCGGCTGGCTGGTGGACGGCGCGGCGATCATGAACCAGGTGCCGATCTGCCGCTGCTCCTACGGTCCGTATGCGCGCGCCATGATCCGCATTTGCAAGGAAGAAAGCTTCCACCAGCGCCAGGGCTTCGAGAGCCTGATGACCTTGATGGCCGGCACGCAGGCCCAGCGCGAGATGGTGCAGGACGCGGTGAACCGCTGGTGGTGGCCGGTACTGGCCATGTTCGGCCCGCCCGACGCCGACAGCCCCAACAGCGCCCAAGGCATGCGCTGGGGCATCAAGCGCATCAGCAATGACGACCTGCGCCAGAAGTTCGTGGACGCGACGGTGCCGCAGGCCAGGATCCTGGGCGTCACCCTGCCCGACCCCGACCTGAAGTGGAACGAGGAACGCGGCCACTACGACTACGGCGCCATCGACTGGAACGATTTCTGGGCCGTCGTCAACGGCAACGGGCCGTGCAACAAGGAGCGCCTGGCCACGCGGGTCAAGGCGCACAGCGACGGCCAGTGGGTGCGCGACGCGGCACTGGCCCACGCGCGCAAGCAGAAGGCCCGGCAACTGAAGGAGGCAGCATGAGCAGATGTCATCGCCAACGAGTGGCCGCTTTGGGAAGTCTTCGTGCGCAGCAAGCAGGGCCTGGAACACAAGCACTGTGGCAGCCTGCACGCCGCCGACGCGCCGCAGGCGCTGCAGATGGCGCGCGACGTGTACACCCGGCGGATGGAAGGCGTGAGCATCTGGGTCGTGCCCTCGGCGCTGATCACGGCGAGCGAACCTCAGGACAAGGCCGAATTCTTCGAGCCGGCGGCCGACAAGATCTACCGCCACCCGAGCTTCTACGAGATTCCCGACGAAGTCGGCCACATGTGATGAGCGCGCAATGCCCCGGTGGACTACCTGCTGCACCTGGCCGACAACGCGCTGGTGCTGGGCCAGCGCAACGCCGAGTGGTGCGGGCACGGCCCGGTGCTCGAAGAAGACATTGCCCTGGCCAACATCAGCCTGGACCTGATCGGCCAGTCGCGGCTGCTGTACCAGCACGCCGCCGCGTTGATGGGCGATGGCGCCACCGAAGACACACTGGCGTACTTCCGCGATGCGAACCAGTTCCGCAACTACACGATGCTGGAACTGCCGCACCATGGCCCGCTGGCCGCAAACGTCGCGGCCGATCGCGACTACGCCACCACCATCGTCCGCAATTTCCTGTACAGCAGCTTGATGCTGCTCTTGTGGGACGCGCTGCAGGCTTCCAAGGATGCGCAGCTTGCCGCCATCGCCGCGAAATCGGTCAAGGAAACGCGCTACCACCTGCGCCATGCGCGCGACTGGCTGGTGCGGCTGGGCGACGGCACCGACGAATCGCATGCCCGAGCCCAGGCGGCCGTCGATCACCTGATGCCCTACACCCAGGAATTCTGGACCGTGTCCAAGGCCGAAGCCGAGGCGGTTTCCGCCGGCGCGGGCGTGGCCACCGTGTTTGCTGCGTGAAACATGGGACCTCCAGGTCGATGAAGCGCTGGCCGAAGCAACTCTGCGCCGGCCCCAGCCCGGCGGCTGGGTGCCGCGCGGCAAGGAAGGCCTGCACTCCGACCACCTGGGCTACGTGCTCGCGGAGATGCAAAGCCTGGCCAGGCAGCACCCCGGAGCACAGTGGTGAATCGCACGCAGCGGGCCTGGCGGGTGCTGGAGGCCATCCCCGACCCGGAAATTCCGGTGGTCTCGATCCGCGAGCTCGGCATCCTGCGCGAAATCAATGACGTGAACGGCGAGCTGGAGGTGGTGATCACGCCTACTTACAGCGGCTGCCCGGCAATGGGACAGATCGAGGACGACGTGCGCGCCGCCCTGGCGGCCAACGACCTCGGCGCCAAGGTGGTGACGCGGCTGGCGCCGGCCTGGACCACCGACTGGATCGTCGAGGAGGCCCGGCAGAAGCTGCGCGACTTCGGGATTGCGCCGCCCCACACAGTGCCGCCGGCCAATGTCGTGCGTTTCGCGCGGCCCGCGGCGAGCCCGCCCGTTGAAGTGCCCTGCCCCCGCTGCGGCTCTTCGCGATACCACGGAGACCTCGCACTTCAGCTCCACCGCCTGCAAGGCCTTGTACAAGTGCCTTCATTGCCTCGAGCCGTTCGACTACTTCAAGCCCTATTGAATGGCCATTCATTTCCATCCGCTCGCCGTCAAGCGCGTCAGCCCCGACGCCGCGGGCTCGGCCGCCATCACGCTGGCGGTTCCCGACGCGCTGCGTGACAGCGTTCGTTTTCCAGCCCGGCCAGTTCCTGACGCTGCGCGCCACCATAGCCGGCGAGGAGACGCGGCGCAGCTACTCGATCTGCAGCCCGTGCCAACGCTACCTGCAAACGGGCGAAATCGATATCGGCATCAAGCCCGTCGACGAAGGCAGCTTCTCGCGTTGGGCACTGGCGCAGCTCAAGCCGGGCATGGCGATCGAAGCGATGCCGCCGGACGGGCGGTTCACGCCCCGGATCGCGGGTGCCCGGCACCGCGTCGGCTTCGCCGCCGGCTCGGGCATCACGCCGATGCTTTCCATCATCGCCACTACGCTGGACAGCGAACCCGACTCCAGCTTCACGCTGGTCTACGGCAACCAGCGCATCAACACCATCATGTTCAACGAGGCCCTGCAGGACCTCAAGGACCGCTACCCGGCCCGGCTCTCGCTGATTCACCTGTTGTCGCGCCAGGCGCAGGAGCTGGAGTTGCTGAACGGGCGCATCGACGAAGCCAAGGTGGCCGAGTTGCTGCGCACCGTCGTGCCGGCCGGCTCGATCGACGAAGCTTTTCTTTGCGGCCCGGCGGGCATGATCGATTCGGCGCAGCGCGCGCTCATCGCGGCAGGCGTTCCCGCCGACCGCGTTCACAGCGAACGGTTTATCCCGGCCAGTCCAGGCGTCGCCAAAAAGCCGCCGGAAAAGTCGGCCGCGCTTGCGGCCGCGGACCGCGCCGCGCACCGTCTGGACGTGGTGCTCGACGGCAAGACCCACCATCTGGCCATGCGCGACGGCGAGAAGGTGCTCGACACCGCATTGGAAGCCGGGCTGGACCTTCCGTACTCCTGTCGTGGCGGGGTCTGCTGCACCTGCCGCGCCCGAGTGCTCGAAGGCGAGGTCGAGATGGAAAAAAACTACACCCTGGAGCAGGCGGAGATCGACAAGGGTTTCGTGCTGACCTGCCAGGCTGTGCCGCGAAGCCAGCGCGTGGTCGTCAGCTACGACGATCGGTAGCGCCCTGCCCGCGCGTCACCAGCCCAGCCGCTTGCAGATCTCGACCGTCGCCGCCGCCTGGTTCATCGTGTAGAAATGCATGCCGGGCGCGCCGCCTGCGCGCAACTGTTCGCATAGCGCCGTCACCACGTCCAGGCCGAACGACTTGATCGAGGCGCTGTCGTCGCCGAAGCCTTGCAGCCGCAGGCGGATCCAGCGCGGAATCTCGGCCCCGCAGGCGTCGGAAAAACGCATGAGCTGGGCGGAGTTGGTGATCGGCATGACGCCCGGGACCACCGGCACATGAAGGCCCAGCCGATCCGATTCCTCGACGAAGCGGAAATAGGCATCGGCGTTGTAGAAGTACTGCGTGATCGCCGAATCGGCGCCGGCACGAACCTTGGTCGCATAGGCTTGCAGGTCGGCCTCGGCCGAACGGGCCTGGGGATGGATCTCGGGGTAGCAGGCGACCTCGATGCGGAACTCGTTGCCGGTTTCGGCGCGGATGAAAGCCACCAGGTCGCTGGCGTAGTGAAACTCGCCGCCCATGCCATAGCCGCTCGGCAGGTCGCCGCGCAGCGCGACCAGGCGCTTGACGCCCATACGCCCTGAGCTGGGCCAGCTCCTCGCGCACCTTGTCGCGCGTTGCCCCCACGCAGGAGAAATGCGCCGCCGCGTCGACACCTTCGGCCAGGATTTCCGACACGGTGCTGAAAGTGCCTTCCTGCGTCGAGCCGCCGGCGCCATAGGTCACGGAGCAGAACTCGGGCTTGAGTTCATAAAGCGCCTGGCGGGCAATGCGCAGCTTGGCCGCGCCTTCGGGCGTCTTGGGCGGAAAAAATTCCAGGCTGATCGGAAGGTTCATGCTGTGCCTTCTTGTTATTTGGTTGCGTACACGAAAAATTCGCGGTTGCCGTCGCCGCCGGCCACCGGGCTGTCGAACCAGCCGCGCACCTGCAAGCCGAGCGAGGCGCAGCAGTCGCGCAGTCGCTGTTCGACCACGGCGTAAAGCGAAGCGTCGGTGACGATGCCGCGCTTTCCGACCTGGCCCGGCTGCAATTCGAATTGCGGCTTGACCAGCATCAGCAAGTCGCCGCCGGGCTTGAGCAAGGGCACCAGCGCCGGCAGCACCAGCGTGGAGGAAATAAAGGAGAGGTCGCCGGTCACGAAGTCGAAGTCGGCACCCACCTGCTCGGCGGATAACTCGCGAGCATTGACTTTCTCGATCGCGATCACGCGCGGGTCGTGGCGCAGCTTGTCGTGCAACTGCCCCTGGCCGACGTCGACGCCAACCACCCGGGCGGCACCGAGCTGCAGCAGGCAGTCGGAGAAGCCTCCGGTGGACTGGCCCACATCCAGGCAGACCTTGCCTGCGACTTGAACGCCGCTGGCCTTCAATGCGCCTTCGAGCTTGAGGCCACCGCGCGAAACGTAGCGCGCCTCGGCGAGATCGAGCAATTCGATCTCGGCCTCGGGCGGCAACTCGTCGCCGTTCTTGGCGACGGACTTCCAGCCCTCGCCGACCCGCCATCGCACGCCCGATGCGATCAGGCGCTGGGCCTGCGAGCGCGAACTGGCCAGGCCGCGTTCGACGAGAAGTTGGTCGACGCGCATATTGGTGTCATGCGGACCTGATCCGGCATCCACGTTGGCGCGCCAGCATGGATTGCGGGTCAAGTCCGCAATGACAATCCTTCCGATCAATAACGATACGTGTCGGGCTTGTACGGGCCGTTCTTGGCCACGCCGATGTACGCGGCCTGCTCGTCCGTGAGCACCGTCAATTGCGCGCCCAGCTTGGACAGGTGCAGGCGAGCCACCTTCTCGTCGAGGTGCTTGGGCAGCACGTAGACCTTGCCCGCCTGGTAGGCGTCGGGCTTGGTGAACAGTTCGATCTGCGCGATGGTCTGGTTGGCGAAGCTCGACGACATCACGTAGCTGGGGTGGCCGGTGCCGCAGCCCAGGTTCACCAGGCGGCCCTTGGCCAGCAGGATGATGCGCTTGCCGTCCGGGAAGATCACGTGGTCGACCTGGGGCTTGATCTCTTCCCATTCGTACTTCTCGAGCGATGCAACGTCGATCTCGTTGTCGAAGTGGCCGATGTTGCAGACGATGGCCTGGTCCTTCATCTTCGCCATGTGGTCGTGCGTGATGACGTCCTTGTTGCCGGTGGTGGTCACGAAGATGTCGGCCTTGTCGGCAGCGTACTCCATGGTCACGATGCGGTAGCCTTCCATGGCGGCCTGCAGCGCGTTGATCGGATCGATCTCGGTCACCCAGACCTGGGCCGACAGCGCGCGCAGCGCCTGCGCCGAGCCCTTGCCCACGTCGCCATAACCGGCGACCACGGCCACCTTGCCGGCAATCATCACGTCGGTGGCGCGCTTGATGCCGTCCACCAGCGATTCGCGGCAGCCATAGAGGTTGTCGAACTTGCTCTTGGTCACGCTGTCGTTGACGTTGATGGCGCGGAACAGCAGCGTGCCCTTGGCGCTCATCTCGTTCAGGCGGTGCACGCCCGTGGTGGTCTCTTCCGTCACGCCGATGATCTTGGCGGCCTTGCGGGTGTACCAGGTCGGGTCTTCGGCCAGCTTGGCCTTGATGCTGGCGAACAGGCAGCGCTCTTCCTCGCTCGTGGGGTTGCTGATCAGCGATGCATCCTTCTCGGCCTTCTGGCCCAGGTGCATCAGCAGCGTGGCGTCGCCGCCGTCGTCCAGGATCATGTTGGGGCCTTCGCCTTCGCTGCCCTTGGGGCCGAATTCGAAGATGCGGTGGGTGTAATCCCAGTAGTCGGCCAGCGACTCGCCCTTGACGGCGAACACCGGCGTGCCGGCGGCGGCAATGGCGGCGGCGGCGTGGTCCTGCGTCGAGAAGATGTTGCACGAGGCCCAGCGCACCTGGGCGCCCAGGGCCTGCAGGGTCTCGATCAGCACGGCGGTCTGGATCGTCATGTGCAGCGACCCGGTGATGCGGGCGCCCTTCAGCGGCTGGCTCTTGGCGAATTCGGCGCGGATGGCCATCAGGCCGGGCATTTCGGTTTCCGCGATGCGGATTTCCTTCTTGCCCCAGGCGGCGAGGGACAGGTCGGCGATGGCGCAGTCTTGGCTAGAGGCGGGTTTGAGAACGGCGTTCATGGTGGCTCCAAAAAACAAATTTCGGGACCACTGTCCGGGTGACGGGGGAATGCCTGCGGCAGTGCTCACCTCACGGAACAGTGGGTGAGCGTCGTTGCGATGAATCCGAGCCTCGCGCCTTTGTGGCGCTGCAACGCTCCTCGGATGGTCGCAATTATAGGGAAATCGGATGACCTCGCAAAGCGAAGGCTGCCGTCAGGCAGCCGCATCGGACGGCTGTTACAAGACGGCATGGCCGCCACTCCCGCGACGACCCCACCCATAGAGCCCATGCTCGCCAAGATAGCGGATGAGCTTCCGCGGCAGGAGGGCTTTCTCTTCGAACCCAAATGGGATGGCTTTCGCGCCATCGTCTTTCGAAACGGTGACGAGGTTTACATCCAGAGCCGCGATCTCAAGCCGTTGAACCGTTACTTCCCGGAACTCGAGCGGGCGCTTGCGCAATCACTGCCCAAGGGCTGCGTGATCGACGGCGAAATAGTCGTCGCCGGCGCCGGCGGGCTGGATTTCGACGCCTTGCAGCAGCGCCTGCACCCGGCGTCCTCCCGAGTGGCCCGGCTGGCCAGCGCAACACCCGCGTCCTTCGTGGCCTTCGATCTGCTGGCGGCGGGCGGGCGCTCGACCATGGAGCTGCCGCAAGCGCAGCGGCGCATCCGGCTGGAGCGGCTGCTGGGCCAGATTCCCAAGCCGGTGTACCTGACGCCCGTGACCCGCGACCGGTCCGTGGCCGAGGATTGGCTCAAGCGCTTCGAGGGCGCCGGCCTGGACGGCGTGATCGCCAAGCCTGAAACCGCCACGTACCAGCCGGGCAAGCGCGCCATGCTCAAGATCAAGCACGCCCGGACGGCGGACTGCGTGGTCGCCGGTTTTCGCTGGTATCAGCGACAGCAAGGACGCCGTGGGCTCGCTGCTGCTGGGCCTGTACAACGAGGTCGGGATGCTGCAGCACGTGGGCGTGACCTCGTCTTTCACCATGGCCATGCGCAGGCAACTGGCCGATGAGCTGGACCCCTTGCGCAAGAACGCGCTGCAGGACCATCCCTGGCGCGATTGGGCCAGCGCCGCCGACGACGCGAACCGGATGCCCGGCGCGCAGAGCCGCTGGAGCGGCGGGAAGGACTTGTCCTGGGAGGCGCTGCGGCTCGAGCGCGTCTGCGAAGTGAAATACGACCATATGCAGGGCGATCGCTTCCGCCATGCCGCCGTGTTCGTGCGCTGGCGCCCGGACAAGGCGCCGCAGGACTGCCGCTACGACCAGCTCGAAGTGACGACGCCTTTCGAGTTGTCGGAGGTTTTTTCGGCGGGCTCGAAGAAATCCTGAGGTCGTCCACGCAGCTTCCCTCTGGTCGTCCCCGTGCAGTAAGCTCGCCTCGCGATCAGTGCACAATCCGACACGCCAGATAACGCAGACCTCGTTACGCGAACGCGGTATTTCGGTGGCGCCGCCTTTCAACATCGTCTGACATCGTGCATTCCTTCCGCCCCATAGACCCTGTCGTCACCTTCCGCAACAGCCAGGGAGAGGCCGCACGCGGCACGCTGACGAGCGTGCAGCGCCGCTCCCTTGTCATGGAGATTTACAACCCCTATTCGATCGTGCAGGTCAGCGAGGTCCTGCACCGAGCTGACCGTGCGTATCCGGCCAGATATGCCCCTCTACACCGGCAAGGCCGTCGTTGTCAGCCTGGTCAATACCGGATTGATGGCCGTGGTGTCGGTGAGCTTGACCGACGAATGGTCGGAGTTCAACGCCATCAACGGCGACCTGTGCGCGCGTTGTCGCAGGAGGCGAACCGGTTCGTCGAGGAGTGGGAGTCGCGCTTTCGCATCAGCCGGCAAGTTACCAGGTCCTCATCAGCGAATTCCGAGCCTTTTTGTCCGAAGCATCCAAGTGGGCCGATCAGGCCGACATGTCCAACGTGCTGCCGCGCGACGCAGGAAAACCGCCTTCGGCAAGATGTTTTCTATGACCTCGCGGAATCCGCTCATGCGCAAAGGAGGCGAGTACCTGAGCTGGCTCGAAGAAGAGGGCAGGAAGATCCCTCCGGAGGAGTCGGTGGCGCACCGCAACTTTGCCCAGACAGCGCTGCATCCACTGCTTCTGCGGGCCCCCTTTGTCTACCGGACTTTCGCCAAGCCGCTGGGGTATGCGGGCGACTACGAGATGGTCAATCAGATCCTGGCGGACCCTCGGCAGGGCAGCAGCACCTATTTCCAGATCGTCAACGCCCTCTTCCTGAGGGCTGCCGTGGCAGCAGGCCCATCGCAACCGGATCGACATCCTGGTCGGTTACCTGAACAAGGCCGCCGAGCGTGCGCTGCAGTGAACAGCGCCAACTGGCGGTTCTCAACGTGGGCTGCGGGCCGGCCATCGAGATCCGGCGATTCATCGAGCAGGACACCTCAGGCCGAACCTGCTGTCCTTCACGCTGTTCGACTTCAGCGCAAGTCACCATAGACTACACGCGATCCCGCATTCAATGAGATTTGCTGCGCCGACAGGGCAAGAAATGCGCATGTGCGAATTCGTCCATGAGTCCGTGCACGAGCTGCTCAAGCGCGCGTCGAAGAGAGCATGATCCGCTTGCACAAGCCAGAGTTCGATCTCGTGTACTGCGCAGGCTTGTTCGACTACCTTTCGGACAAGGTGTGCTCCAGGTTGCTTCAATACTTCGCAGCCCGTACGAACCCCGGCGGCACGGTGCTCGTCACCAATGTCCACTCCAGCAATCCGCAGAAGATATCCATGGAACACCTTCTGGAATGGCATCTCATCTACCGGGACGAGGCCCAATTGAAAGCCTGCTGCCAACGGCCGCGTACGCGACACGCGGCTCTACACAGATGAGACCGGAGCCAATGTATTTGCCGACTTCGTGGTCCGTACAAAGGCTTGACGGAAGCAGAGATCTTCGACTGTGCAAGCTCGAGAATATGTCGCCGTACCATCACGAACTTAATGAGCTTTCGCCTTGCCTATTCCAGGGCCGGTGCGCTGGTGTGGCGCCATTCTGATTCTTGTCGGGGCTGGGACTGGACTACACGCTTTACCCAGCAGTATTTCGAGCAGCTGGCGCCGGTCCGGTGCTGGCCACGGCAATTGTCGCTGGCGATCTACCTGGTGCTGCGGCGTACTTCGTTCGCGCTGCGATGGGTCACACCTCTGACTTCGCTTTGGCTGTCGGTGCCGCAAATCATGATCAGCTGGATGATCTGGGCGACCGACGGTACACGACTCGATCTATTTCGTCGGCCTGCATCTGGCGCTGTACGCCACCGGCATTCTGTCTGCCGATCAGTTTCTTCGAGAACGTCGCGTATCGGTGTCTTTACCTACGTCTTGTATTTTCTCGCGTGCTATTTCCATCCTGACAGTCTGACGGATATTGGCAGATTCACCGGCCACTCCATCTTTCTTATATTTTCCGCAGTACTCAGTTCGTTCTGCACCTACTTCAACGAATGCGCAAGGGCCAAGTTGTTCTGCTGCAGCGGCAGGTCGCCGAAAAAAATGCTAATCTCCAAGAGACCAACGCCGCGCTCGCCGAAGTAAAGGGCCACCTGATCCAGCAGGAAAAGATGGCCGCCCTCGGCACGCTGTCCGCCGGCCTGCTGCACGAGTTGAACAATCCCGTGAACTACAGCCTGATGGCGGTCAACGTCGCGCTCAAGGGTTCGGCCGCGCGTGAGGACGCATCGCTGCGCGAATGCCTGGACGATGCGCGGGAGGGCATGCAGCGCGTGCAGAAGATCGTCTCCGATCTCAAGACCTTTGCCTACCAGAAGCCGGGCGAGGAAGGCAACCGCGTCTTCCTGCTCGAAAAGGCCATCGAATCGGCGCTGCGCCTGACGGCCTATGAGCTCAAGAACATCGACATCGCGCTGGACCTGCCGCAAGACACCCATGTGCACGGCGACGAGCCCGCGATCATAGGCGTGCTCATCAACTTGCTGACCAACGCGGCGCTGGCCCTGCACTCGGCGGCGCGACCTGCGCCGCGCATCGAACTGCGCGCCCAGCCGCAGGACGGACGGCTGTTCCTGACGGTGCGCGACAACGGGACCGGCATCACCAACGAGAACCTGCCTCGCGTCTTCGAGCCTTTCTTCACCACGCGCGATGTGGGCCAGGGCTTGGGGCTGGGCCTGAGCGTCAGCTACGCTATTATTCAGCGCCACGGCGGCACCTTGCGCGTGGCCAGCGAATGGGGCGCGTGGACCGCGTTCACATTCGACCTGGCGTCCGCTTCGCCGCAGCCATAGGGAGAAAGCGAACCCATGCTTCGGACCGATTCCCATGAAGCGCAAACCATCCTCTTCGTCGACGACGAGCCACAGGCATGCAAATGGTTTGCCCGGACCTTCTGCGGCGAATTCACCATCCTGACCGCACCGGGCGTCGACGAGGCCCTGACGCTGCTGCGCGAACGCGCAGGCGAAGTAGCGGTGGTAGTCACCGATTTCCGGATGCCCCGGCGCGACGGCCTGGATTTGCTGAGGGCGGTTCAGCGCGAGTTCCGCCACCTGGTGCGCCTGCTCGCGACGGCCCATGCCGACAAGGATGTGGCCATCGCCGCCGTGAACGAGGGCAAGGTGCTTCGCATCCTGGAAAAGCCCTTGGACGAGGATGCCACGAACGAAGCCCTGCGCGAAGCGCTGGCGTTGTACCGGGCGCAGGCACTTGAACGCTCACTGAACGAGGGACGGGTCGCGGCCATGCGCGAAACGCTGGGCTTTCTCGCGCACGAGCTCAACACGCCGCTGGCGACGACTCGCGGCTATGTCAGGGCCGTGGCCGACCGCCACCAGCCGGCCGGACCGGGCGCGCCGCCGGGTGCGGTGCAGTTCATCGAGGATCGTCCGGGCGAGATCATGGCGGCGCTCGAAGCGGCAGAGCGCCGTGCGCTGTATTGCCAGTCGCTGGTGTCGACCTTCGTGCAGTCCGCGCGCGACGCCTATCGCGGCGATGCCGTGCAGAGCGTCAGTGCGGCCAAGCTGGTGAGGGCCCTGCTTGACGAGTTCCCCTTCGAGGAGAACGAAGCCTCATGGGTCAGCAGCGACGTGGCACAGGATTTCACGCTGCCCGGCCGGCGCGACCTGCTGTACCTCGTGATGTGCACCATCACGAAGAATGCGCTGCAGGCCTTGCGAGGGCGGGCGGCGCCGGGCCTGCGCATCGAAGTTGGTACGACCGCTTCGCCGCCGGGGCCGGCCCGGTGCTGGATGCGGTTCGTGGACAACGGCCCGGGGATCGCCCCGGAGGTGCTTGCCCGCCTCACGCGCGAGCCGGTGACGACCCGAAGCGAGTCCGGCGGCAACGGCATGGGCCTGATGTTCTGCCGGCGCGTGATGCAGTCCATAGGCGGCTCCATCGAGATCGAGTCCGAGGTGGGCCGGGGAACGGCGATGACCCTTTACTTCCAGCCCTTCAACAACGCTACCCACGCCTAAGGCCCGCGCATGATTCCTCGTTCCATTCTCTATGTCGACGACGAAGCAATGGCGCTCAAGTACTTCGAGCGGCTGGTCAGCCCGCTGGCGCCGGTCTTCACTGCGCTCTCGGTGGCGGAGGGCAAGGCCGTGCTCGAGCAGCGCGGCGGCGAGATCGCCGTGCTGGTGTCGGACCAGCGGATGCCGGGAGCCCGCGGCAACGAGTTGTTGCGCTACGCCCGCGAGCGCCATCCCGCCGTGGTGCGGATGCTGACGACCGGGTACTCCGAACTGGGCGAAGCGATCGAGGCCATCAACTCGGGCGAGATCTACCGCTACATCACCAAACCGTGGGATCTTGAGAGCCTGCACGCCGACCTGCGCAACGCGCTGGAGCTGGCGGTGTTACGCGGTGAACGCGACAGCCTGTTGCGCGAAAAGATGCTGGTCCAGCAGCAGCAGTTGCTGGGCCATCGGGCCGGCCAGCTGGCGCTCGCATGCGCGGGCTTCCTGCGCGAAGACGCGGCGAACGCGGTGCATGTCTTCCTGGAAACCGCACTGGCTGCGGGCTGCCCGGCCCCGACGATCGATTGGCGGGCGCTGGACTATGCGGACCTGGTCCAGGCTGAAGCCGCCCGCGGCATCGTCATCGGGCAGCGCCTGGCGCAGTGGCAAGAGACATTCCGCGCCACGGCCTCACCCACCGCGGCCCTGGCCGCGCTGGCCCAGGCGTTGCCGGGACAAGCCCGGCTGGAAGGCGATAGCCTGACGGTGAGCGACACGCGCGTTTTTACACACCTGCTGCTTGCGCCGCCGCAGGATCTGCCCACGCCGGCGCAGGTCGCCTGGCTCGCCTGGCTCGTCCTGTGCGGCAGCACCGCGCGGGTGCGTGCGCAAGCCTCGGGATGGGAAGTGAGCCTGTCAGCGGGCAATTCCACGGTTTTGCCGCACGATTGGCTGGCGGGCGACATCGAGCGGCTGCTTGCAGCCGTCGCGCAAGGCTGAGTGCTTCGCGCCGGCGGCACAATAGAGGGTTGGCCGAAACCGTTTGCATCTCGGCCGTTTTTCCTGTCGCCGGAGTTTTTTCTTGTCCGCCTCGCCCTTTGCCGCCGAAACCCGGCGCCGCCGTACTTTCGCCATCATCTCCCACCCTGACGCGGGCAAGACCACGCTGACGGAAAAGCTGTTGCTGTTTTCCGGCGCGATCCAGATCGCCGGCTCGGTCAAGGCGCGCAAGGCCTCGCGCCATGCGACCTCGGACTGGATGGAGATCGAAAAACAGCGCGGCATTTCGGTTGCATCGTCGGTGATGCAGATGCTCTACCGCGACCATGTCATCAACCTGCTGGACACGCCGGGCCACAAGGACTTCTCCGAGGACACCTATCGTGTGCTGACGGCGGTTGACTCGGCGCTGATGGTGATCGACGCGGCCAACGGCGTGGAAGCCCAGACGCGCAGGCTGATCGAAGTCTGCCGCCAGCGCAACACCCCCATCATCACCTTCGTCAACAAGATGGACCGCGAAGTGCGCGAGCCGCTGGACATCCTGGACGAGGTCGAGCGCGAGCTGGGCATGCCCTGCGTTCCCATGACCTGGCCGGTCGGCCAGGGCAAGAGCTTCGGCGGCATCATGAACCTGCGCACCAAGGGCATGACGGTGTTCGAGTCGGGCTCGGAGCGGCTGCCGCAGGATTTCGAAACCGTGCCGCTGTCGGACCGCGAGAGCCTGCTCGGGCGCTTCGGCCATGAATTCGAGACGGCTGAGCAAAGCATGGAACTGGCCATCGGCGCCTCGCCGTCCTGGGACCATGCGGCCTTCCTGGCCGGCAAGCAGACACCGGTGTTCTTCGGCTCCGGGGTGAACAACTTCGGGGTGATGGAAGTGCTGGAAGCGCTGGTGGACCTCGCGCCGTCGCCCCAGCCGCGGACGAGCCAGCTCATCGTCAACAAGCAGCCGGTCGTCAAGGAAATCCACCCCGAAGACCAGAACTTCGCCGGCGTGGTGTTCAAGGTGCAGGCCAACATGGACGCCAACCACCGCGACCGCATCGCCTTCGTGCGCATGGCATCGGGCAAGTACACGCCGGGCATGAAGCTGAAGGTGCAACGCACGGCCAAGGAATTGCGGCCCACCTCGGTCGTCACCTTCCTGTCGCAGCGGCGCGAAGCCGTCGACGAAGCCTACGCCGGCGACATCATCGGCTTCACGACCCATGGCGGCGTGCAGCTCGGCGACACCATCACCGACGGCGCCAACCTGCAATTCACCGGCCTGCCGTTCTTCGCGCCCGAGCTCTTCATGACGGTGATCCTGCGCAATCCTCTGCGTACCAAGCAACTGCAGCAGGGGCTGGCGCAGCTCGGCGAGGAAGGTGCTATCCAGGTCTTCCGCCCCCAGGTCGGCGGGCCGATGCTGCTGGGCGCGGTGGGACAGCTGCAGTTCGAAGTAGTCCAGCACCGGCTGAAATCGGAATACGACGCCGACATCCGGCTGGAGGGCTGCCAGTACACGGGCGCCCGCTGGATCACCGCCGACACGCCCGCCGAACTTCGCGCCTTCACCGATGCCTACCCGCAGCGGATGGCGCTGGATGCGGCCGAAGCGCTGGCCTTCCTCTGCACCTCGCCCTACGACGTGCGCCTGGCGCAGGAACGCTTCCCGAAGATACATTTCCACCTGCTGCGCGAGCACGCGGGCCTTGCTTTGCATAACTGAGTAAGGCCCACGGGCGATCCGCCTTGCCCCACAATCGAGGGCCAGACTCAGCCGGAGCGCCCTATTCGATGCTGTTTTCTTGCCGAAACCCCTTTAGCCGCGGCGCCTTTGTCAGCCTGGCCGCGGCGCTGCTGCTGGCTGGTTGCGGCTCAGGAGGCGGGGATGACAGTCCGCCGCCGCCGCGAACTCCGCATTCCCGCCCTCGTCGAGCCTGGCCGGAATTTGCACGCTGGCGGGCGAGAAGGCCTTCCTGCGCAGCTATATGGACGAGGTGTATCTCTGGTACAACGAGATTCCAGCGGTCAATCCAGCGGACTACAACAGCATCCCTGCCTACATGAACGCCCTGCTGGTGCGCACCCCTGACGCAGCCGGCCTGCCCAAGGACCGTTTCAGCGCCGTCCTGACCATTGAAGAAGCCAACGCCCTGCAGGCCTCGGCGCTGGCCAGCCAACGCATAGCGCGGTCCCGCAAGGCCGATCTCACGCAACTGCTGAGCTCGCTGCCCGGAGGCTCCGTTCCACTGTCCCAGGTGGTTACCAGCCCCGCCGGCCGCAAGGTCGGCTACGTGTTGTTCAACGATCACCACGAAGGCGCGCAAGACGCGCTGATCGCCGCCATCGAAAACCTCAAGGCCTCGGGGGTGCAGGACCTCGTGCTGGACATGCGATTCAACTCCGGCGGCTTCCTGTACGTGGCGCAGACCGCGGCTTCGATCGTGACCGGGCCCGAGAAGGAGGGGCAGGTGTTCGAGCAGGTGCGCTTCAACGACAAGCGCGAGGCCGAGAGCCGCGCCAGCGTATTCCGGTTTTCCACGACCGTGAGGTCGCCGGAAGTCACCTATCCCCGCGGCTATCCCCTGCCCCAGCTTTCGCTGCCCCGCGTTTACGTGCTGAGTTCGAGCCTGACCTGCTCGGCCAGCGAGTCCGTCGTCAACGGCCTGCGCGGCGTCGATGTGCAAGTCATCCTGGTAGGCGAGACCACCTGCGGCAAGCCGTACGGTTTCCAGCGCAAGGACAACTGCGGCTATGCCTTCTTCCCCATAGAGTTCCAGGGCTTCAATGCCAAGAACTTCGGCGACTACACGACCGGCTTTGCGCCCACCTGCACCGTGGCCGACGACCCCGACATCGCGCTGGGCACACCGGAAGAGGCGCTGCTGAAGGCCGCCCTGAGTCACGTCGATACCGGCAGCTGCCCGCCCGGTACCGCAACCACTTCCAATAGGGGCGTGCAGTCACTGGACTTGCGCTCCGCGAGCAGCGCGAATCCCCGCGGCCCCAAAGGCGCGCGCCTGTTGCTCAATCCCAAGAACCAATGAGAACGGCTAGCGGGGAATGAAGCCACTCGCAAGTTGGCCGGCCGCATCAAGGCGCGGCATCAGGGGCGTTCTCACCGACATCGACGACACCCTGACGACCGAGGGCGAGGTCACCGCCGACGTGCTGCGGGCGCTGGATGAACTGCGCGCAGCCGGCGTGCACGTGATTCCCATCACGGGCCGGCCGGTGGGCTGGAGCGAACCGTTTGCATTGCGGTGGCCGGTGGACGCCATCGTCGCGGAGAACGGCGCGGTCGCGCTGTCGCGATCAAGCAAGGCGGGCGTGTTGCGCAAGCTCTACCAGCAGGACCAGCAGGTTCGGGCCGCCAATTTCGCGCGTATGCAGCAGGTCGCACGGCGCATCGTTCGCGAAGTGCCGGGCGCCACGCTGGCACGCGACAGCGCGGGGCGCGAGACCGACATTGCCATAGACCACAGCGAATATGTGCAGCTGCCGCAGGCCCGCGTGGCACAGGTGGTGAGCCTCATGCAGGACGAGGGCATGAACGCCACCGTGAGCTCCATCCATATCAACGGCTGGTTCGGCGACCACAACAAGTTGTCGGGCGCGCGCTGGATAGTGCGCGAGTTGCTGGGGCGCGAGCTGGACGAAGAGACGGACCGCTGGGTCTATGTCGGCGATTCGACCAACGACGTGCTGATGTTCGAGCACTTTCCCCACAGCATCGGCGTGGCCAACATCCGCCGCTTCGAAGCCGAGCTCTCGCACCCGCCGGCCTACATCACGCCGGCCGAACGCGGCGCCGGCTTCGCCCAGGTGGCTCAGGCGATCCTGGGCGGTTGATGATTCACTACGCTGCGCCGGCGGTGTTCCGCGCACGCCCGGGCGAACGCCTCCAGCGACCTGGCGTAAAACGGATTGGACTCGTGGCGCCACTCGGGGTGCCATTGCACGCCAAAGGCAAAGGCCGGCGCGTTGGCCACGCGGACACCTTCCACCAGCCCATCCGGCGCCACGGCCTCGGCCACCAGGCCCTCGCCCAGCCGCTTGATGCCTTGCCCATGCAGCGAGTTGACCTGCACGGTGGTTCCGCGCGCCCATTGCGCGAATTCGCTGCCGGGCGTCAGCTTGACCTCGTGGCGGGTGGCGAACTGCACTTCGATCGACTCACCTTCCGGCTCGCGATGGTCCATCAGGCCCGGCTCGGTGTGCAATTGCTGGTGAAGGCTGCCGCCCAGTGCGACGTTCATTTCCTGCAAGCCGCGGCAGACGCCGAACAGGGGCGTGCCCGACTCGATCGCGGCTCGCACCAGCGCCATGGTCAGGGCGTCACGGCGCGGGTCCAGCAGGTCGGTGGCCAGGGCCGAAGCGCCGAAGCGCGTGGCTTCCACATTCGAGGGTGAGCCGGTGAGCAGCACGCCATCGACCAGGGGCAGCAGGTGCGCCACGTCGGCCGCGCCGGCCATGGGAAAGAGCACGGGCTGCAGGCCCAGGGCGGTGACGGCGCTCGCGTAGCGATCGGCCAGCACGGTGTAGCCGCCCGGATCGGACAGGTCGAGATTGCGGTGGCAGGCCGGCAGCCAAACCAGAGGTTTTTGCGCGCGCATGGCGCTATCTTGCACCCGATGGGGCGTGCGGCGTGCTACGGCGCTTTTCCCAGCCCCAGCTTTTCGACCAGCGCCTTTTCCTTGGCGAAAGTGTCCTGCGCGAACTTGGCGTACGCAGCCGAGCTCATGTACATGGGCAGCATGTCGTAGCGGGCCAGCGCCTGGACATAGCTCGGCTCTTCCATCGCCTTCTTGAAGGCATCGTGCAGCCGCTTCACCACGGCCGGCGGCGTATCCCGTGGCGCGCCGATGCCGAACGGCGATGCCTGCACGATGTTCAGCCCCAGCTCCTTGAGGGTCGGTGCGTCGGGGAACCTGGGCAGCCGCTTCTCGCCCCAGGTGTTGAGCACCCGCAGCTTGCCGGATTCGACCAACGGCGCGAACCCGGTGGAGTCGGCGGCTGCCATGACGTGCCCTCCCACGATGGCTTGCGCCAGGTCGGCGCTGCCCTTGTAGGGGATGTGCTGCAGCTGGATCCCCAACTCCTGGGCGATCAGCTCCGTGGTGAGGTGCGGGCTGGTGAGCGTGCCGGTGGAGCCGTAGGTGAGCCGCCCGGGGTTGGCCTTGGCCCAACCCACGAAATGGGTCCAGGTCTTGAGGGGCGAGTCCGCCGGCACGACGATGCCGAAGGCATAGCCCGTCACGTTGATGACATAGGCGATGTCCTTGACCGGGTCCCAATTGATTTTGGTCGTGTAGGGCAGGCGGAACACGCCCAGCGGAATTTGCGCCAGCGTATAGCCGTCGGCCGGCGCGGTCTGCAGTTGCTGCGCCGGCAAGGTGCCGCCGGCACCGGGCTTGTTCTCGATGACGACGGGCTGCCCCAGCACTTTCGAGGCGTTGTCGGCCAGGGAGCGCATGGTGATGTCGGTCGGGCCGCCGGCCGGGAACGCAATGATGAGCTTGATCGGCCTGACGGGGAACGCTTGCGCAAACGCGCCGAGCGAAGAGGTGGCAACGGTGGCGGCTGCAAGTTGGACGAGTTGGCGGCGGCGCATGGGAATCCTTCAGAAGGTCAATCCATCGATTGAAACGCCAAACGGGCCCAGCCACAATCCGGAGTCACCCGCCCGGCGCTGATCAAGCTGCGCAGGACCGTCGCATGCTTTGTAGAATGGGCCGAAGCGACTCCTTTGCATGAGCGTCATCGACCTTCCCTCCCCTATCGAGCGGCCCCGGCTGTCGGACACGATCTACGGCCAGCTGCTGGAGGAAATCATGGCCGGCCGGTTCTCGGCGGGCGACCGCCTGCCCACCGAAAACCAGCTGGCGCAGCGTTTCTCGGTCTCAAGGCCGGTCGTGCGCGAGGCCTTGCAGAGGCTGCAGACCGACGGCGTCGTCATCGCGCGCCAAGGTTCCGGCACCTACGTGCAACGCAGCCCTTCGCAGCGGGTCGCCGAACTCACCAGCCAGCACAGCCTGCACGAAGTGCTGCAGGTGATGGAACTGCGCATGGCGCTGGAAGAGCTGGCCGCCAAGCTGGCGGCGCGCAACCGCACCGATGAGCATATACGGGTCATCGAAAACGCGCGCCAGGCCTTGGGTGAGGTGTTCGGCCAGGGCGTCGCCGCCAAGGAGGCCGACTTCGCGTTCCATCGTGCCATCGCCGTGGCCTCGGGCAACGGCGTGCTGGTGGAAACGCTGGACCAGTTGTCGGAACGGGTCAAGGGCGGCATGAACGTCACCTTGTCGCTGACGCGCGAGGCCTCGGAACAGCGGCGCGCGCGCGTGCTCGACGAGCACGACCGTATCGTCCACGCCATCCGTGTGGGCGACGCCGACAGCGCCGCGATCGCGATGCGCTATCACCTCGATCAGGCGCGCAACCGCCTGCTCGATCGCCATCTCGACAGATAGCACGGATTTACAACTCGCCAAATATTGGTAAAGTTGTCAAACAAATGGGCGCGCCTTTCTGGCCTGTAACTGCTTCGCCAAGGATTTGCTTTGAAAACGTCTCCCGTCACCAGCGCGGACCTGCGCGCCTCCGTCATCGCCGTCCCTCCCATGCCGCGCCGGCCCGACGGCGCCATCAATCCCGAGGCCAATGGCCGCCTGCTCGGCCACCTGCGCGCCGGCCGGGTCACCACTTTCATGTATGGCGGCAACGCCAACTTCTACAACCTCGGTGTCGCGGAACTCGGCCGCGTGCTGGACGCCTTGACCCCGCTGCTGGCCGATGGCGACTGGCTGATCCCCTCGGTGGGCGCCGACTTCGGCAAGGCCGCCGAGCAGGTCGACCTGCTGCGCGAGCGCGCCTTCCCCACTGCCATGGTCTTGCCGCTGCGATTTCCGGCCAACCCGGCCGGTGTGGCGCGCGGCCTGGGCAAGCTGGCCAGCCGTTACGGCAAGCCCGTCATCGCCTACGTCAAGGACGAGGGCTACATAGACAACGCCGACCTGGCCGCGCTGGTGCAGGAAGGCTCGGTTTGCGCGGTGAAGTACGCCATCGTCCGGCCCGATCCGCGCCAGGACCCGGTGCTGGCCGACCTGGTCCAGCGCATGGGGCCCGACCTCATCATCAGCGGCATAGGCGAGCGGCCGGTGATCGATCATTTCCGCGGCTTCGGCCTGCGCGCCTTCACCTCGGGCTCGACCTGCGTCGCTCCCGCACTGTCCAACCGCATCCGCGAAGCCCTGCATGCGGGCGACGACGCGAGCGCCGCCGCGACACGCGAACTCTTCATGCCGCTGGAGGATGCGCGCGATGCCCATTCGCCTATCCGCATCCTGCACGCGGCGGTTGCGCTGGCCGGCATTGCCGACACCGGGCCGATCGGCGAATTCCTGTCGGTGATCGAGGACAGGAAAGTGCTGGACCAGCTCAGGCCGATCGCACTCGACCTCCTGGCCCGCAACCAGGCCGCGCTACGCTGAACCCGACCCGGTCAACAAAAAAAGGAGACAAGCATGCTGAACATCAAACAGATCGTCGCCGCCCTGGCCTTCAACCTGCTGCTGGCCCCGGCGTTCGGGCAAGCCGCCTGGCCCAGCCAACCCATCAAGATCATCGTGCCCTTCCCGGCCGGTGGCGCGTCGGACCAGATCGGGCGCATCATGGCCAAGGCGATCGGTGACGAACTGAAGGCGACGGTGGTGGTCGAGAACCGGTCGGGCGCCAACGGCTCGGTGGGCGCAACCGCGGTCGCCAAGGCCGCGCCGGACGGCTATACGCTGCTGGTGGGCAGCATCGGCGTGTTCGCCATCAACGCGGGGCTGTACAGCAAGCTGCCCTACGACCCGGTGAAGGACTTCGCGCCGATCTCGGTGCTGGTGTCCACGCCCAACGTGCTCGTGGTGCCGGCGAACTCACGCTTCAAGACCGGGCGCCGAGCTGATTGATTTCATGAAGAAGAATCCGGGCCGCCTGTCGTACGCGTCATCGGGCGCGGGATCCTCCGATCACCTCACGGCGGAACTGCTCAAGAAGAACGTCGGCGGTTTCGCCGTCCACATTCCCTACCGCGGCGGCGCCCCTGCCATGCAGGACATCATCGCCGGCCAGGCCGACTTCATGTTCAGCAACCTCGGCCCCGCCGCCCCCTTCATCAAGGGCGGCAAGATGCGCGCCCTGATGCTCACCGCCGCCCAACCGGCGGCCCTGCTGCCGGACGTCCCGACCGCGGCGAGCATCGGCGTGCCACTGGAAGTGACGAGTTGGCAAGCCATCGCCGCGCCCGCCGGCACCCCGCCCGCGATCATCCAGCGCCTGCACCAGGCCGCCGTCAAAGGCATGAACGCGCCGGACGTGCGTGAGCGCATGGCCGGCCAGGGCTTCGACATCGTGGCCAACACGCCGGAACAGTTCGGCGAATTCATGCGGCGTGAGGTCGCGCGCTGGAAAGTCGCCGTGAAAGAATCCGGCGCGGCGCTGGACTAAGAATCGGAATACCCGGCGCCATGCCGGGCGCTCAGCCACCCCGTCCGCCGCCGTGACCGCCTTTGCCGCCCGTGCCGCCGTGCCCGCCTTGCCGCCGTGCCCGCCGTGCCGGTGCGAGTGCCCATGCCTGTGCCCGCCACCCCACCAGCCGTAACTCAGGCCCAAGCCGAAGGACCAGGGATAGTAGGGATAGTAGTTGTAGTAGTAGGGGTAGTAGTTGTAATAGTAGGGATACGAGTAGGCGTACGGGTACGTAGGCGTACCGATAGGGATACGCCGGGTAGGACGTGTACGCGGTGCTTGTGACGTCCGTACCGTCCGCCCCGTAGACCGATGGGTATGAGTACGGGACCTGGTACGCATAGGGGTTGTACGCGACACAGCCGGCCAGGCCGGCTGCCGCCACGAACGCCAGGACTGCTTTCACGCTGGCTCCTTTGCCGGCTATACAACACCGGCCCTCCAGCATTTGACGCGCGCGCGACCCGCGGGTCAAGGCGACCGGCCGTCAGGCCGGCGACCCGTCAGCGCACGAACTTGCCGCTGTGGTCCACCATGGTGATTTCGACGAACCTCGAGCCGTGGTGTTTCTGGCCGCTGTAGCCGACGCGGAAGCCGCCAATGTCGACATCGGTCATGCGCTCGATGGCCGCGGCAATCCCCGCCGGCGTCGGCTTCGGGCCGCTGCGTTTGAGAACTTCCACCAGGATGCTGGCGTTGAGGTAGCCCCACATGCGGTCGTAGGTGGGGGCCAGCTTGGCCGAGGCCATGGCGGCAGCAAAGCGACGAGCCAACGACGTGGTCTGGCGCGTCGGAAAGGGCACGACCTGCGTGAAGGCCATCCCGCGCGCCTTGGGGCCGAGCTGCTCGAGCAAGGCCGTCGAGCCGGCGAGCGACAGTGCGTAGACCGGCATGCGCGCATCGTCCGGCCTCGCCTTCATGAAGCCCAGCACGGCGGCGCCGGTCGCCAGCAGCAGGATGGCCTGCGGTTCGGCGGCCGTGACGGCAGCGGCGGCGGCCTTTGCATTGGAGCCGTCCGGTTCTATGGGTTGCTTGATGACGGCCGTGGCCTGGAACTGCGCCACCACGGCCTCGATCTGCGGCAGCATCATGCGCCCCAGCTCGTTGTTCTGGTAGACCACGGCCAGCCGGCGGCTGTTGAGGGTCGTGAGGTTCTGCACCATCGCCGCGATCTCGTCGCGCAGGCTCGCGGTGGTGGTGAACAACCAGGGGTTGGCCTGGTCGCGCAAGATGTCGGCGCCGTTGTAGACGCCCAGCAGCGGCACGCGGCGCTCGTTGATCAGGGGCAGCGCCTTCAGCAACCCCGGCACGAAGCCATAGCCGAACAGGCTGGCCACGTTGAGCTGGTCCAGCAGCGTCCGGGTGTTTTCCAGCGTGCGTGCCGGCTGCGCGGCATCGTCGAGCGTGATCAGCTCGATCTTCGCGCCGTGCACGCCGCCTTCGGCATTGACGGATTCCAGCAGCGCCGCCTGACCCTGGGCGATGGGACCCACGACCCCGGCGATGGGGCCCGTGAGCGGGAGGGATTGGCCGATGCGCACGGGGGCCGCCGACGCGCGAGCGGTGCCCGCCAAGGTCAGCGCGCCGGCCGCGGCCAGCAATTCGCGGCGACGAAGATGGGAGAAGGAACGAGAGGGCATAGATGTCTCACTGGTTACAGGAGACACCCTAAAGACCGCCGTGCGCGGCGGCCCCCCCTGCCGCGAGGGGGGGCGGGTCTACCCCGAGAAGCCCGAGGCAAAAGGACACACAGTCGCGAAAAATTCCACGCCCAGGCGCAGACGCCGACCGCCTTCAGCAGCCTTCGGGTCGATTGCCCTGCATCGGCATGCTGCCGCTCAGGGTGATGGTCGACGGCACGTCGGTGGAAGCCGGGAGCACCTTGCCGGTGAAATCCACCTCGTTGTTGGGGCGGTCAACCGCCGCGTTCGTGGTATCGCGCGAGCTGAACTCGATGCTGTTGATGGCAACGAAGACCACCCGCAGCGCGTTGGTGCCTGGCAGATAGCGGATGTCGCCGTTCATCGTGCCGCCGGGACCCGCCAGGCCGGAGAAGCGGAAGCTGCACACCTCGGGTTCGCCGCCGACCGGATTGATCTTTTCCACGGCCGCCAGGCTCACGGTGTTGGTGGTGTAGACGCCGTTGAGGGAAGCGTTGGTCGCGGCCGTCACGGTCAGCGTGGCCGCGATGGGGGTCACTTCGGGATCGTCGCTGCCCCCGCCGCATGCGGACAGGAGCAGACCCAGGGCGACGGCGGGCAAAAGGCGGTTGCGAGAAATGATGTTCATGGCACTACCTCAGCAGGGTAATTCAGATACCTCAGGCTAAGCAGTACGCACGCAGACCTCCGTCGGACTGCACGCAGATCTCCGTCGGACGACGGCAAAACCTTGTCGTAGGAAGTCGTCTTTCGCAGCGTGCCGAAGCTGATCGGCCTGCCTCAGCTTCTTGCCAACACCGGTGCCAACGCATTGCCGGTGTGCGTTCCCTTGGCCACCAACGCCTCCGGCGTGGCCGCGGCGACCACCTTGCCACCGGCATTGCCGCCCTCGGGACCGAGATCGATCACCCAATCGGCCTCGGCGATCACATCCAGGTCGTGCTCGATCACCACCACGCTGTGGCCGCCGTCCACCAGCCGGTGCAACACCCGCACCAGCTTTTCGACGTCGGCCATGTGCAGGCCGACGGTGGGCTCGTCCAGCACATACAGCGTGTGCGGCGGCTTCTGGCCGCGCCGCGTGATGTCGTCGCGAACCTTGGACAGCTCGGTCACGAGCTTGATGCGCTGCGCCTCCCCGCCGGAAAGGGTGGGCGACGGCTGGCCCAGCGTGAGGTAGCCCAGGCCCACGTCCTTGAGCAGCTGCAGCGGATGGCTGATGTTGGGCATGGCCGCGAAGAAGTCCACGGCCTCGTCCACTTCCATCTGCAGCACATCGCCGATGCTCTTGCCTCGCCAGGTGACGGCAAGGGTTTCCGGATTGAAGCGCGCGCCGTGGCAGGACTCGCAGGGCACCTTCACGTCGGGCAGGAAGCTCATGCCGATGGTGCGCAGGCCCTGGCCTTCGCAGGTGGGGCAGCGGCCCTCGCCGGTATTGAAGGAGAAGCGCCCGGCCGCATAGCCGCGCGCCCGCGCCTCCAGCGTATCGGCGAAGAGCTTGCGGATCGTGTCCCAGAAGCCGACATAGGTGGCCGGGCAGGAACGCGGCGTCTTGCCGATGGGCGTCTGGTCCACTTCCAGCACACGGTCGATCACCTGGTAGCCTGCCACGCCCTTGCAGCCGACCCAGGCCTTGTGCTTGCCCGCGTCATCCGCATCGCGGCCCGCTTTGGTGTAGCGCTTCTGCACGGCCGCCTGCACGTTGTTCAGCAGGACGTCGCGCGCCAGCGTCGACTTGCCCGAGCCTGAAACACCGGTGACCGCGACCAGCCGCCGCAGGGGCACGTCCACATCCACGTCGCGCAGGTTGTGCAAATCGGCGCCGCGCAATTCCAGCCATTCATGGTTCGGCCGTCCCTGCGCCGGGCCGCCCCAAGGCCGGACGCCCCCTTGGGGGGAGCGAGCACGGAGTGCGGCGTGGGGCAACATCTCGCGTCTGGCTTCACCGGGTGCTTCATGGCGTGCAGCAGGTAGCGGCCGGTCACCGACTCCGCGACGTCGCTGATGTCACTGGCCGAGCCCTGCGCGACGACGCGGCCGCCGCGCTTGCCGGCGCTGGGCCCGATGTCGATGATGTGATCGGCGCGGCGGATCGTGTCCTCGTCGTGCTCCACCACCACCAGCGTGTTGCCTTTGTCGCCGAGCTTGTGCAGGGCATTGAGCAGGATCTGGTTGTCGCGCGCATGCAGGCCGATCGTCGGCTCGTCGAGCACGTAGCAGACGCCCTGCAGGTTCGAGCCGAGCTGCGCCGCCAGCCTGATGCGCTGCGCCTCGCCGCCGGACAGCGTGGGCGCGCCGCGGTCCAGCGTGAGGTAACCCAGGCCGACTTCCTCCAGGAATTCCAGCCGGCTCCTGATCTCGGGGATCAGGTCGCGGGCGATGCCCTCCTCGCGCGTGCTCAGCACGCCCTTGACCTGCAGGCTTTCGATCCAGCGGCGCACATCCACCACCGACAGCGCGGCGATCTCCGAGATTCCGGTCTTGTCGAACTTGACGTTGCGCGCCTGCAGGTTCAGGCGGCTGCCCTGGCATGAGGGACAGGCCTCGTCGGCCACGTCTTCGACCTCCGGCTCGGCGAAGGTCTGCTCGCGGCCCTTGTTGTCGTCGTCGCGGATCGTGTCGTCATAGGCCTTGCGCTGCTCGCGCGTGAGCTTGACGCCGGTGCCCACGCAATCGGGGCACCAGCCGTGCTTGCTGTTGTACGAGAACAGGCGCGGGTCCAGTTCGGCATAGCTGGTGCTGCAGACCGGGCAGGCGCGCCGGGTGGAGAACACCTCGATCTTGCCGATGTGATGGTGCGACCCAGGCCTGACATCATCGCGCCCTTGAGCCCATCCAGCGGCGCCAGCACGTGCAGCACGCCCTTGCCGTGCTCCAGCGCCTGCGCGAGCTTTTCGCGCAGCAGGTTCTCGTTGGCCGGCGTCACGTCCAGGTCGCACACCGGCAATTCGATCGTGTGCTCCTTGAAGCGGTCGATGCGGGGAAAGCCGGTGGTGGGCAGGAAGTTGCCGTCCACCCGCAGATGCGTGTAGCCGCGCGGCCGCGCCCAATCGGCAAGCTCGGTGTAGACGCCCTTGCGATTGACCACCAGCGGCGCCAGCAGGCCGATGTGCTGTCCCTTGTAGCGCTTCATCAATTGCGCGGCGATGCTGTCCGGTGTCTGCGGCCGCACCTCGGCGCCCTCGTGCACGCAGTGCTGCACGCCCAGCTTGACGTAGAGCAGGCGCAGGAAATGCCAGACCTCGGTGGTCGTGCCCACCGTCGATTTGCGCCCGCCGCGCGAGAGCCGCTGCTCGATCGCGACCGTTGGCGGGATGCCGTAGACGGCATCCACCTCCGGCCGTCCCGCCGGCTGCACGATGCTGCGGGCATAGGCGTTCAGCGATTCGAGGTACCGGCGCTGGCCTTCGTTGAACAGGATGTCGAAGGCCAGCGTCGACTTGCCCGAGCCCGGACACGCCCGTCACCACGCTGAACTTGTTGTGCGGGATATCGACCGAGAGCGACTTGAGGTTGTGTTCGCGGGCGTTGACGATCTGGATGGCGTTGATTCGTGTTCGGGCGATCTGGTTGCGAACCTGCCCCCAAGCTCTTGCAGCGGCTCGGACGCCGAGCGAGCCCGACGCCCAAGGTGCTGTCGTATTCGCGCAGCGCCTTCGCCGTGTGGGAACTCGGATGCAGCTTGACATCCTCCGGCGGTCCCTCGGCCACCAGCCAGCCACCGGCGTCGCCGCCTTCGGGGCCCAGGTCGATCAGCCAGTCGGCGGCGCGTATCACGTCGAGGTTGTGCTCGATGATGACGATGGAGTTGCCGCCTTCGAGCAGCTTGCGCAGGGCGCGCATGAGCTTGGCGATGTCGTCGAAGTGCAGGCCGGTGGTCGGCTCGTCGAAAAGGAACAGCACGCCGCGGGTCGCGGTGGCTTGCCGGCTGGTGGTAGCGCTCTTGGCGGCTTGCGCCAGGAAGCCCGCCAGCTTGAGGCGCTGCGATTCGCCGCCTGACAGCGTGGGCACCGGCTGGCCCAGCTTCACGTATTCCAGGCCCACGTCCACGATGGGCTGCAGAGCGCGGATCACGTCGCGGTCGTTGGCGAACAGCGAAGCGGCCTCGCTCACGGTGAGATCCAGCACGTCCGCCACGTTCAGCATGCGGGGTCGCGGCGCGCCGATGGGCTGGCGCTCGATCGTCACTTCCAGGATTTCGGGCCGATAGCGCTTGCCATCGCAATCCGGGCAGCGCAGGTACACGTCCGAGAGGAACTGCATCTCCACGTGCTCGAAGCCCGAGCCGCCGCAGGTCGGGCAGCGCCCATCGCCGCTGTTGAAGCTGAACTTGGAGCCGGTGTAGCCGCGCTGGCGGGCCAGCCCCGAGTTGGCGAAGATCTCGCGGATCGCGTCCCAGGCGCCGACATAGCTCACCGGGTTCGAGCGCGCCGTCTTGCCGATCGGCGACTGGTCGACGAACACCACATCGCTCAGGTGATCGGCGCCGAGCAAGCGGTCATGCAGCCCCGGCGTCTCCGTGGCCTTGCCGAAGTGGCGCGCCAGTGCCGGCGCCAGCACGTCCTGGATCAGGCTGGACTTGCCCGAACCCGAAACGCCGGTGACGCAGACCAGCCGCTGCAGCGGAAACTCCACCGCCAGTTTCTTGAGGTTGTGCTGGCGCGCGCCTTCCAGGATGAGGCGCGGCGTGGCGTCGGTCACGGCCCGCTTGAAGCCCATGCCCACATGCTTGCGCGCGCCCAGGTAGGCGCCGGTCAGCGTGTCGGCATTGCGCAGGTTCTGCGTAGTGCCGTCGAAGACGATCTGGCCGCCGCGCTCGCCGGGCCCGGGCCCCATGTCGATGATGCGGTCGGCCGCCAGCATCACTGCCGGATCGTGCTCGACCACCACCAGGGTGTTGCCGGCGTCGCGCAGCCGCTTCATCGCCTCGGTGATGCGGTTCATGTCGCGCGGGTGCAGGCCGATGCTGGGCTCATCGAGCACGAACAGCGTGTTCACCAGCGAGGTGCCCAGCGCCGTGGTCAGGTTGATGCGTTGCACCTCGCCGCCGGAAAGGGTGCGGCTCTGCCGGTCCAGCGTGAGGTAGCCGATGCCGACATCGACAAGGTACTTCAGCCGGGTGGTGATTTCCTCGAACAACAGCTTCAGCGCTTGCAGGTCGCCCTGGCCCGCGTGGGCCTCGGTCTCCGGTTCGACGCGATCGAAGAACTTCCGCAGCCGGTCGATCGGCATCAGCATCAGGTCGTGCAGGCACAGGCCCGGCAAGGCCTCCAGCTGCTCGCGCGTCCAGTCCACGCCCGCGGGCATGAAGCGCCTGGACGGCTGCCATCACCGCATCCGCATCTTCCTTGCTGCCGATGCGCCACAGCAGGCTGTCGGTCTTGAGCCGGGCACCGGCGCAGACCTCGCAGGGCGTGTAGCTGCGGTACTTGGACAAGAGCACGCGGATATGCATCTTGTAGGCCTTGCTCTCCAGGTACTCGAAGAAGCGCTTGATGCCGTACCACTGCTTGTTCCAGTTGCCGTCCTTGTAGCCCGGCGTGCCGTTGATCACCCAGCCCTTCTGCTCGGCGGTGAGCTTGTACCAGGGCGTGTCGCGAGGAATGCCGGCTGATTCGGCGTGCCGCATCAGGTCGTCCTGTGCTTCGGCCCAGGCCGGCGTCTGCATGGTCTTGATGGCGCCGGCGCGCAGCGTGAGCTTGTCGTTGGGAATGACCAGGCCATAGTCGACGCCGATCACGCGTCCGAAGCCGCGGCAGGTTTCGCAGGCGCCCACCGCGGAATTGAACGAGAACATCGAGGGGATGGGGTCGGCGTAGCGCAGGTCGCTCTCGGGGCAATGCAGGCCGGTGGAGAACTTCCAGACGATTGGCTGCCGGCGATTCCGGCTCGAGGCCGGAATGACGAGTTTCCTGCGCCACGTACACGGACATGCGCCCCGCGCCCCGCTTCAGCGCCACTTCGATCGCCTCGATCGCGCGCGACTTTTCGGTGGCGTGCAGGCGGAAGCGGTCGGCCACCACGTCGAGCACCTTGCGCGGGCCGGTGGGCGTGGCGACTTCGCGCTCGGCCTGCACGCGCGTGAAGCCGCTGGCAGCCAGCCACTGCTCGAGTTCCTCCGCGGAGGTGCCCGCGGGCAGTTCCACCGGGAACGTCACGACCAGCCGTGGGTCGGCGTCCGCCGTGCGCGCCATCAGTTCAGCGTAGATGCTTCTCCGGCGTGTCATGGCGCACCGGCAACGCGGTCTTGCGATCGAACAGCTGGCCCGCGCGGGCAAACAGCAGCTTGAGGTGATCGTTGAGCTCGGTCATCGTGCCCACGGTGGAGCGCGAGGAGCGGACCGGGTTGGTCTGGTCGATGGCGATGGCCGGGGGCACGCCTTCCACGCGATCGACCGCCGGCTTGTCCATGCGATCCAGGAACTGGCGCGCGTAGGCCGAGAAGGTTTCGACGTAGCGGCGCTGGCCTTCGGCATACAAGGTGTCGAATACCAGGCTCGACTTGCCCGAGCCGCTGGGCCCGGTGACCACCGTCAGCTGGCCGGTGCGCAGGTCGAGATCGAGATTCTTGAGGTTGTGTTGCCTTGCGCCGCGGATGCGGATCAGTCCCTGGGTCATACGGAAGGTCATTTCTTGAAGTGGCCGAACATTCTAGGGATGAGCGGCTGACAGGGCCTGTCATGTGGTCTTCCGCCGTACTGGCCCGCGGCCCCGCTGCACCCTACACTCGGGCAGCTGTAATAAGAGGAGAAGAGCGTGAAGAAGTCAGTTTGGATGAGTGCGTTGGCACTCATGGTGGCTGCGTGCCCGGGCATCGCCGGCGCGCAGATCGTGATCGGGCAGACGGCGGGTTTCTCCGGGGCGGTGGCGGCCGGGGTCGGGGAGACCACCGATGGGGCCAAGCTGTACATCGAAATGGTCAATGGCCGCGGCGGTGTCCATGGACAGAAGATCGAGCTGGTATCGCTGGACGACAAGTTCGATCCCAAGCTGGCGGCCGAAAACGCACGAACGCTGGTCGAGGAAAAGAACGTCCTGGCCCTGTTCCTGACGCGCGGCACGCCGCACAACCAGGCCATCGTCCCGATCCTGGACAAGCACGGGGTTCCGCTGATCGGCCCCTCGACCGGGGCGATGGTGCTGCACCAGCCCGTGCTCAAGCATGTCTTCAATGTCCGCGCCACCTACCAGCGCGAAGCCGAGAAGGCGGTCACCCACCTGGCGTCCATGGGCATCACCCGGATAGGCATCGTGCTCGCGGACGACAGTTTCGGGGCGGATGGCCTCGCCGGCGCACAGAAAGGCATGGCGGCGGCAGGCCTTTCTCCCAGCGTGGTGGAAAAATTCAACCGCGCCAAGCCCGATTTCAGCGCAATCAGCCCGAAGATCGTCCAGACCAATGTCCAGGCCGTGATGATGATTGCATCCGGCCAGGCGGTGGTGGATGGCCTGAAGGCTTTCCGCGCGGCCGGATCCAATGCCCAGATCGTGACGCTCTCCAACAATGCTTCCGGCGGCTTCGTGAAAAGCCTGGGAGAGAACTCCCGCGGCGTCATCGTGGCCCAGGTGTTCCCCTACGAGCGGTCCATCGCCTTCCCCTTGGTCAAGGAAGCCCAGGAACTCGCCAAGGCTCGCGGCGCCGGCGAAGTGAGTCCGGCGATGCTGGAAGGCTTCGCGGCCGCCAAGGTGCTCGTGGAGTCGTTGCGCCGCGCCGGCCCGAAGCCCTCGCGCGAAAAGATCCAGCTGGCCCTGGAGGGCATGCGCAAGTTCGATCTGGGCGGGCTGGAAGTGAGCTATTCACCCGAGGACCACACGGGCCTGGGTTTCGCCGACCTGTCCATCATCGGCAACGACGGCAAGTTCAAGCGCTGAGGGGTTCGGCTGCGGCCGTGAGAACAGCGCGGCGATGCGGGTGGCATCCGATTTGATCGGCGTGCCGTCGCTGAACTTCGCGCGTCGCATGGCACGACGTGGCGCAGCAGCACCTTGCTTTCCGGCAGGCCCTTGGCGAGGGCATCCGCACGTAGTCCTCACCCAAGGTTTTCAGCACGCAAGCACGGGGCACCCGCTGCCCTTGCCTCGATGCGATTGCCGTCGAGCTCACGGCTGGGCGTGAACTGCCGGCGATATGACGGCTACTCGGGACGACGGGCGCATTCCCGAACCCGCGAGCCCGGCCATTTCTGGTTCAGCCGAATCAGAGACGCGGACATTGAACACCGCAGCTTGCCAGCTCTTTAGTGCAGTGCGAGACTCCCGACCGAGGCATGCGAGCTTGTCGCTTTCTGCACCGTGGCGGCCCTTCGGTTCGGCGGAACGCGCGAGCGCTACAAGGAGACCGGCATGAACCTTTCGACAGGCGCGAAGCGCCGCGACTTTCTGAGAGCTGCAGGCGCGCTCGGCGCCACGGCGCTCGCACCGGCTGCACTGGGCCAGACGCCCAAGTGGCCCAACAAACCGGTGCGCATTGTTGTCGCGTTTCCTCCCGGCGGCCTGACCGACGCCTACGCACGCCATTACGCCGAATTCCTCGGCGGCAAGCTGGGCCAGCAGGTACTGGTGGAGAACAAGCCGGGCGGCGGCGCCATCATCGCCATCGATCTCGTCGCCAAGTCACCGCCGGACGGCCACACGCTCCTGATGACGACCTCGGGCACGGTGTGGCAGAACCGGGTGCTGTACAGCAAGCTGCCGTACAACTTGGACAAGGACCTGACACCCATCGCCTTCTTCCCGGCCGGCCCGCTGGTAGTCGGCGTGCCCGAGAAGCTGGGCATAGGGAGCTTCAAGGAGTTCATCGAGTACGCGAAGAGGAACCCGACTTCGATGGGCACCTACGCTCCCGGTTCTTACCCGCACATGGTGGCGGACCAGACCAACCGGGCCGAGGGCACCCAGATTCAGCCGGTCCACTACCGGGGCGAGGCAGCGATGTGGGTGGACGTGGCCGGCGGGCAACTGCAGATCGCCATCGGCAGCTATCAGGCATTCAACACCGTGTCGACGCGCGGCGTGCGCGCCATCGGTGTGACGGGCTTCTACCGCAGCCCCAAGCTCCCAGACGTTCCGACGCTGGTCGAGCAGGGCATCGACGGTCGGCTGGTCGACGCTCGAGGGCGGTCTTCCGCTGCTGGCGCCCAGCGGCACGCCGGAGGCAGTGCTCCAGACGCTGTCGCGTGCCGCGGTGGACTGGGCCAACACCCCCGGCGCGGCCAAGCTGCGTGAAAGCTTCGCGATCCCGAACAAGCCCAAGAACCTGGCCGAGACGCGCAAGGATTGGGAGCGCGACGTGCCGGTGTGGATCAAGCTCGCGGTCGACCTGGGCATCAAGATGGATTGACGCGAGGGCGACGGGCCCGTTCGTTCGATGCGTGACCCTGTCCTGCAGCCGATCGGTCACATCCCGTCCCGTGTGTCTCCGGCCGCTTCCGTAGGGTCCTTGGGCAAGTGGATGCGGAACGTGGTGCCTTGGCCGGGTTCGGAGGCCACCTCGATGCGCCCGCCATGCCTTTCGATCACCTTCTTGCAGATCGACAGGCCGATGCCCGTTCCCTCGTAGCGGCTGCGACCATGCAGACGCTGGAAGATGACGAAAATGCGCTGGAAGTGTTCGGGCGCGATGCCGATGCCGTTGTCGCTGATCGACACGAGCCACTCCGTGCCGGCGTCTTCCGCCTGGACGCGCACCACCGGCACGGTGTTTCCCGCCCGGAACTTGATGGCGTTGCCGATGAGGTTCTGGAATACCTGCGTCATTCCCGACTTGTCCGCGACGATCCGCGGTAGCGGCGCGCGCTCGATCGTCGCGCCGCTGGTGCTGATCGCGTGGGCCAGGTTGGCCAGCGCGTCGTCCAGGGCGCGGTCCAGGGCCAACGGCTTCATCTGGACGTTCAGGCGGCCGGCACGCGAATAGAGCAACAGGTCGTCGATCAGCTGCTTCATCCGCTGCGCTCCCCCGACGATGTAGCCCATGAATTCGCGCGCGTCCTGGTCGAACTGGTCGGAATACCTGCGCTCGAGCAGTTGCGTATAACTGGCGACCATGCGCAGCGGCTCCGAAAGATCGTGCGATATAACGTAAGCGAACTGCTCGAGCTCCTGGTTGGAGCGCATCAGTTCGATGACCTTCTGCCGGATATCTTCCTCGGCCCGCCGCCGCTCGCTGATGTCGCGTCGGTTCGAGACGACGATCCACCTGCCTTCGGAAACGAGGGCCTGCCTGCGAACCTCGCAGGGCACCGTAGTGCCACTTTCGTGGCGCACGTCCCGCTCGGTCTTCTGCATGGCCGGGGCCTGGCGGATCACCTCGTCGAAAACCGGCGCCATCGCCTCCAGTATGGGGCCGGCGCGCGCCAATCAGCTGCTCCCGAGGGACGCCAACCAGCCGGCTCATGGCGGGGTTGACGTACAGATAGGTCATGGATTCCCGATCGGTGATCGCGATCGCATCCTCGCTCATCTCGATGGCGCTGGCCAGCCGCTCGATCTGCGCCTGCTCCCGAAGCCGCTCAGTCACGTCGCGGGCTGTCACCAGGATGACCCAGCGGCCATCGACCCACAGGGCCTTGCGCCGCACCTCGAACGTTGCCGTGCGTCCACCGTTGAGTCGGCGGATCGGCTCGACCGTCTCGAGCGAGGCGGGCGCCATGGCGATCGCACTGTCGTATATCGAGGCGATCTCTTCGCGCGTCACGGCATCCGAACCCAGCTTCCAGGGCTGCACATTCAGCAAGGTTTCGCGATCGACACCATGGAAGGCGAGGGCTGCTTCGTTCGCATCGATGTAAGCCATCCGTTCGCGGTCGACCAGGAGGATGTAGTCGGAGCTGCTGTTCATCGCGTAGGCCAGCAGTTCCGAGCGCGCCTGGGCGGCCTTGCGCGCTGTGATGTCCCGCGCGTTAGTGACGATGATCCAGCGGCCGCCAATGCGGATGGCCTGGCGGTTGATTTCGCGCAACGCCGTGCTGCCGTCGCGGTGCAGTACCACCGTCTCATCGGACTGGCTGGCCGGCGCGTTCTCGATGAGGTTGTCATAGAGCGCGGTGAGCTCCTCCAGGCTCTTGCCCACGATCGTGACGGGTGAGCGGGCGAGAAACTCGTCGCGCGTGTATCCCACGCGTTCGCAAGTGGTGCGATTCACGGCGAGATACGACATCGTCTCCCGGTCGATCAGCGCGAACCCATCGCCGCTGAAGTCCATCGCGGTGGCGAGCAACTCCATCCGATCGGTGGCCTTCTTGCGTTCGGCGATGTCCCGCAGGTTGGCGACGATCACCCAGCGGCCGTCCGAGGCGCGCAGCGCCTGCCTGCGCAGTTCGCAGGGTACCTGCAGGCGCCGTCCGCCCTGAGGACCTCGCGTTCCATGGTCTCGGCGGCTGGCGACCGGGCGATGAGCTGGTCGTATTGCGCCTCAAGTTCGGCGCGGCCGGGACCCAGCAGGTCGTCGTCGTATGGACGCCTCTTGAGCAGCTTCTCGCGCGGCACGCCCACCAGCCTGCAGGCGGTCTCGTTCACGTCGAGGAACGACATCGTCTCGCGGTCCACGAGGAAGACCGCGTCCTCGCTCAGGTCCAGCGCGGTCGCGAAGCGCTCCATGCGGGCCTGTTGGCGCAGCCGCTCGGTCACGTCGCGGGCGTGACGACGATGATCCAGCGCCCGTCGACGCGCAGCGCCTTGCGCCGGACCTCGAATATCGCGGGCTCGCCTCCGCTCATGCGCTTGAGCGGCAGAAGCGCCTCGTCCCACATGGGCGCTGAAGCGATGATGCGGTCGTAGGCGGCGGCGAGCTGCTCAGGCCCGTCCAGGCCGCTTATCTGCCACGGTGGGACGCGCAAGAGCGAGTCGCGGTCGATTCCATGGAAGGCCGTCGCGGCCTCGTTCGCGTCGATGTGGGCCATGCGCTCGCGGTCGACCAGCACGATGTAATCCGAGCTTCCGTTCATCGCGCTCGCCAGCAGTTCCATGCGCGCCTGCGCGGCCTCGAACCCGGCGCCGGCCCATTCGGCTGCCTCGTCATGCGATGGGTCCCGGCACAGCCGCAGGAACATGCGGTTCGGCCGTTCCCCGGCGGCGACCGACGCGCGCAGAGCGATGCCCGCACCGTCCAGGCGACGTCCGCGCAAGCACTGCGGCTTGTCGGAAGGCGAGGGCACCGGCTCAAAAATCGATGCCAACTCCAGCCCCACCAGCGACCGGTCGCCTGGGCAGCCCATAAACAACTGCCGCGCGGCGGCATTCGCCTGGACCACGAGTCCCCTCGTCGACCTCGAGCAGGGCTTCCGATGCGAAGTCTGCTAGCGTGGCCGGGGAAACGTCCTTCGGGATGAGCACGTCCATTTCTCGTAGTAAGCACCACCGGCGGTCGAGTCACCCGGAGGAACCTTGGGGGATCATCCTTTTTACCCGGTTTGCACGCTTGTTGCATAGTCCAGCACTTACTAGGCATGCGCAATTACTCTATCCGGGCAGGCTGCAATGTCGAGCTGTTGCGAGACGCCATGCGGCCACCTGCGACCGCGGCGGTTCAAGTTCAAGCGCTGAGCGGGCTTCGCCCGGGTCTCAGGGCTTGGCGGGGGCGGCGCCCGAAGCGCCGCGGCCGGCGCGTGCACGGCTTCGGCGCCGTGCTTCTCGCCGCCCATGTCGAGGCTGTCGCCGCCCTTCATGATCACGAACATCGCCAGGCCGGCAAATACAACAAATCCAACGGCGATCTTCCACATGATGGTCTCCTGAATTTAGATCAATCTACAAAGGACCCCGGTTGCCCGAGGCCCTTCATGCACTGATCTGCCGTGATCAGTCCTTGGCGTAGATGTCCACGTCCTTGGTTTCCTTGATGAACAGCGTGCCGATGACGAAGGTCGCGGCGGCGATGATGATCGGGTACCACAGGCCGTTGTACATGTTGCCGGTCTGCGCGACGATGGCGAAGGCGGTGGTGGGCAGCAGGCCGCCGAACCAGCCGTTGCCGATGTGGTAGGGCAGGCTCATCGAGGTGTAGCGGATGCGGGTCGGGAACATTTCCACCAGCATGGCGGCGATCGGGCCGTAGACCATGGTCACCAGGATCACGAGGTACGTGAGGATCACGACGACCATGAACTTGTCGATCTTGGCCGGATCGGCCTTGGTCGGGTAGCCCGCGGCCTTCAGCGCATCGGCCACGGCCTTCTTGAACTCGCCGTCCTTCTTCTTGGCTTCGTCGGCGCGTCAGGCCCTTGGCGGTGTAGCCGGGGATCACGGTCTCGCCGATCTTGATGGAGGCGGCGCGTGCCGGCAGCGGCAGGGGCGTTCTCATAGCTCACCGAAGCGCCGGCCAGCACCTGCTTGGCGATGTCGCACGAGCTGGTGAACTTGACGGTGCCGGTCGGGTTGAACTGGAACGAGCACTCGTTCGGCGTCGGCCGTCACGACCACCTTGTTCTTGGCTTGCGCGGCGGCCAGGTCGGGGTTGGCGGCCTTGGTCAGCGCGCCGAACACCGGGAAGTAGGTCAGCGCGGCCAGCAGGCAGCCGGCCATGATGATGGGCTTGCGGCCGATCTTGTCCGAGAGCGCGCCGAACACGATGAAGAACGGCGTGCCGATCAGCAGCGACATGGCCACCAGGATGTTGGCGGTGGCGCCATCGACCTTCAGTGCTTGCGTCAGGAAGAACAGGGCGTAGAACTGGCCCGAGTACCAGACCACGGCCTGGCCGGCGGTCAGGCCGATCAGCGCCAGGATCACGATCTTCAGGTTCTTCCACTGGCCGAAGGACTCGGTCAGCGGCGCCTTGGAGGTCTTGCCCTCGGCCTTCATCTTCTGGAAGGCGGGAGATTCGTTCATCGACAGCCGGATCCAGACCGAGACGGCCAGCAGCAGGATGGAGACGCATGAACGGAACGCGCCAGCCCCAGTCGGCGAAGGCGGCCTCGCCGATCACGGTGCGGGTGCCCAGGATCACCATCAGCGACAGGAACAGGCCCAGCGTCGCCGTGGTCTGGATCCAGGCCGTGTACGCGCCGCGCTTGCCATGCGGCGAGTGCTCGGCCACGTAGGTGGCGGCGCCGCCGTACTCACCGCCGAGCGCCAGGCCCTGCAGCAGTCGCAGCGCGATCAGGATGACCGGTGCGGCCACGCCGATGCTGGCGTAGGTCGGCAGGATGCCCACGATGAAGGTGGACAGGCCCATGATCAGGATGGTGACCAGGAAGGTGTACTTGCGGCCGATCATGTCGCCCAGGCGGCCGAAGAAGATGGCGCCGAAAGGACGGACGATGAAGCCCGCGGCGAAAGCCAGCAGCGCGAAGATGAAGGCGGAGCCGGCATCGAGGCCGGAGAAGAACTGCTTCGCAATGATGGCTGCGAGCGAACCGTACAGGTAAAAGTCGTACCACTCGAATACGGTGCCCAGCGAAGAGGCGAAAATCACCTTCTTCTCTTCGGCCGTCATCGGCCGCGGTGCGGGATGAGTCGATGCCATGGTTTGTCTCCAGAGTTGAAGTGCCCGAAATGGACACGTGAACCAATTCTTGGATATGGCTCTGACCCTGCTCTGACGCGAAACCAACATCACCTTTCATGAAACTTAACGCGGACTGACGCTTTAGGGTGAAACCCGCGAGGCTCTTTTCACGATGCGAAGCGCAGCGCGACATCTCGCGGGTTAACCCGCGATGAGCTGCTTGCGCGGCGTAAGCCGGAACGCACATCCGGCGGCGACTGCAGCCGATGGCCTGCGGCCCGTCCTGCTTCAAACATCGGACCTCATCCCGCCGCAGGAAGAAAGCCATGAACCACGACGAAACATTCCAGCGCAGCCTCTGGAAGCTGATCAAGCCCATCCGCTATGCCATGCTGACGCACCGCCATCCGGACGGCAGCCTCCGCTCGCACCCTCTGACCGCGCAGAACCACTCCCTCAAGCCTGGCGAGCCGCTGTACTTTTTCGTTTCGAGGAAGACCGAGCTCGGCCAGAGCCTGCGTTCGGACGGCAACGTCTGCGTGAACTATGGGGACTTGAAGGAGGACGTCTGGGTTTCTATCTCAGGCCAGGCGCGCATCAGCGAGGACCTGGGCACCAAGCAGCGCCTGTTCAACGCGCTGGAGAGGGCCTGGTTCCCGGGCGGGCCCGCGGACCCCGACCTGGAACTGGTCGAAGTGGAGATCAAGCACGCCGAGTACTGGAACATCAAGGAAAGCAAGACCCGGCAGCTGCTGCGGATCGCGACCGCCGCCGTTTCCGGGGAACCGCCGAAGATCGGCGAGCACCGCGAACTGCAGGTCAGCTGACCCGCAAATGGCTGTCATGCCGGACTCGATCCGGCATCCATCGCCGCCATGGATTGCGGGTCAAGCCCGCAATGACTGATCGCTTATCTCGCGCGCTGCTGCCCGGGCAGTTGGGCAGCAGCGTCCCAATCGCCACCGCTGAACCAGGCATCGCCTTCGAGGTAGGCGCGCAGCATGGGCAAGGCATCCAGGCCCCAGAACAGCTTGCCGTCCACGGCGCAGGTAGGCACGCCGAACACGCCGCGCGCGATCGCCTCGTCGGTGTTGCCCTTGAGTTCGGCCTTCACTTCTTCGCTGGCAGGATCGCGCGCCGGGCTGAGCGATTGCTTGAGCGCCTGCAGACGCTGAGCGTCGCCGGCATCAGCGCCACCGCGCCAGACATGGCGAAAGATCGTTTCGCAGACATAGCGATTGGCCGTGCCTTGCGAGCCGCTGGCCAGCGCCAGCCGCAGCAACGGCAGCGGGTTGAACGGATGCGCAGCCGGCATCTGCAGGGGAATGCCCAGGCTGTGGCCCAGCCAGATCACCTGGCGGTAAGTCCAGTCGCGCTTGGGCCCGATCTCGGCGGGGCCTAGCTGGCCGTGGTGCTTGAGCAGGCCGGCGAACAGCACGGGCTTGTAGTCCACGGCATAGCTCAACCCTTGCAAGGCTTCCGGCAACTTCTCGAAGGCCAGGTAGGCGTAGGGCGAAACGAAGTCCAGGTAGAAGGTGATCTCTTTCATGCCGCTCTTTTTTGCTCCAGTCGCTGCGCGATCAGCTGCCAGACCGCGCGCTTGGATTCGTCGTCCAGCCGGCTCCAGGCCGCGATCTCGTCGAGCGTTCGAAAACAGCCCTCGCAAAATTCCGTCGCCGAGTCCAGCTTGCATACGGAAATGCAGGGCGAGGGCACGTCGCCCTCGAGGCCCGCGCGCACCAGGCGGGCGCGCTCGGCCAACAGGTCAATGGCAGCCATCAACCGCCTTCCGTGCGCTGCACCACGTCGGCCACGGGCGCTCCGGTCAGGCGCTCCAGGTCCTGCGGCCGCAGCCTGAACACGCCGTGCGGATGGCCCGCGGCGGCCCAGATCTCGTCGAAGCGGAACAGCTCGCGGTCGATCAGGGTGACCGGCGGCTGGGCGTGGGCGATCGGCGACACCCCGCCTATGGAGTAGCCGGTGCGGCTCTTCACGAACTCGGCGTCGGCGCGGCCGGTCTTGCCGACCAGGGCATCGACCTTCTTTTCGTCGACACGCCGGTCGCCGGAGGTGATCACCAGCACCGCGGCGTCATCGGACTTGCGGCGGAAGATGATGCTCTTGGCGATCTGGCCCACGGCAATGCCCAGCGCGTCGGCGGCCTGCTGCGCGGTGCGGGCCGCGTCGTCGAGCATCTGTGGCGAATGGGGATGGCCTTTTTCCTGCAGCGCACGCGCGACCCGCTGCACGCCTTCCGGGAACGAATGCAACTTCAGCCCCGCACATATCGTGCCCCCACGCTGCCAGCTTCGTGGCTGCACGCTCATCACCCGCCCTCTTGTTCAGGATGGCCGTCGCCGCCCGCGAGTTCGGCTTGCGCTGGAGGAAGTCGCTGATGTACTTGCCCGCGTCGATCAGCTTGTCCAGGTCGATGCCCGTGTCTATGCCCATGCCTTGCAGCATGTAGACCACGTCTTCGGTGGCCACGTTGCCGGTGGCGCCCTTGGCGTAAGGGCAGCCGCCCAGGCCGGCGGAAGAGGTGTCGTACTGCCACACGCCCATTTCCAGCGAGGCCAGCGTGTTGCCCAGCGCCTGTCCATAGGTGTCGTGGAAGTGGCCGGAGATGTCGTCCAGGTCGTAGTGCTTGAGCGCGGCCTCCAGTGCCCGCTGCACCTTGACCGGCGTGCCGACGCCGATGGTGTCGGCCACGCCGACGTGCTGCACGCCGATCTGCTTCATCAGGCGCGCCACGAGTTCGACGCGTTCGGGCGAAACCTCGCCCTCGTAGGGGCAGCCCACCGCGCATGAAATCGCACCGCGCGTGTAGATGCCCTTGGCCTTGGCCGCCTCGACCACGGGAGCGAAGCGCTCGATGCTCTCTTCGATCGAGCAGTTGATGTTGCGCTGGCTGAAGGCTTCGCTGGCCGCGCCGAACACCACGATCTCGTCGGGCTTGCTGGCAACCGCCGCCTCGAAGCCCTTCATGTTGGGCGTGAGCACCGAGTAGCGAACGCCCGGCTTGCGCTGGATGCCGGCCATGACCTGCGCGTTGTCGGCCATCTGCGGCACCCACTTGGGCGAGACGAAGCTGGTGACCTCGATCTCCTTGAGCCCCGCGTCCTGCAGGCGGTGCACCAGGCCGATCTTGACCTCGGCCGGCACCGGCTCTTTTTCGTTCTGCAGGCCGTCGCGCGGACCTACGTCCACCAGTTTGACTTTGTCGGGGAGTTTCATGGCATCAGTATCCTCTTTGCGGGTCAACCACACCGGCGATGGGCTCTCCCCGCTCCAGGGCGAGGATCTTCCGCGTGATCTGCGCGATGCTCTCCTCGCGCAGGGTGCGGGCCGAAGTGTGGGGCGTGACTGTGATCTTGGGGTGGCGCCAGAACGGATGCCCCTCGGGCAGAGGCTCGGTGCGGAACACGTCCAGCGCGGCGCCGGCCAGGTGGCCGCTGTCGAGCAACGCGATCAGGTCCTCGTCCACCAGATGCGCGCCGCGAGCCACGTTGATGACGAAGCCGCCCGGCATCAGGCGCGACAGGGTGCGCGCGTTCATGATGTTCTGGGTTTCGGGCGTCAGGGGCAGCAGGCACACCAGTACGCGCGTTGCACTCAAGAAAGCGTCGAACTGCCCCTGGCCCGCGAAGCACTGCACGCCCGGCACGGTCTTGGGCGTGCGGCTCCAACCCAGCACCGGAAATTCGAAGTGGGCCACGGCCTGGGCCACCCGTTCGCCCAGCACGCCCAGGCCCATGATGCCCACGGGATACTCCGCCCGGCTGCCGCGGCCGGCGGTAGGACCAGGCGCCGTGCCGGACATCGTCCTCGTAGCAATCCAGTTCGCGGAAATGCCGGATCAGCGCATGGCACACGAACTCGGCCATCTGCACCGCCATGCCGCCGTCGTCGATGCGCACCACCTTCGCGGCCGCCGGAAGCTTCAGCTTCATCAGCGCATCCACACCGGCGCCGATGTTGAAGATGCCCTTGAGTCGTGACTGTTCGTCCAGGAACTGCTGCGGCGGCGCCCAGACCACGGCGTGATCGGCTTGCGGCGCACCGGGAGTCCACTCTTCGCACGACAGCCTGAGGCAGCGCCGCCCGCAGGCCTTGCAGCCAGGGCGCGGTTTTGTTTCGGTCAGGCAGACGGTGATGCGCATGAATGTATTTTGCTGTCATTGCGGGCTTGACCGCGTCATGGCTGACCGCAGTCATGGCCGACAACGTCTATTGGATCTTCAACAGTTCGGCCCCTTCGGCAACCTGGTCCCCCGGGGCGTACATCAGCTCGGCGACCACGCCATCGGCCGGCGCGGCGATGGTGTGCTCCATCTTCATCGCCTCCATCACCGCCAGCGCCTGGCCCTTGCTGACCTGGTCGCCCGCCTTGACGGCGAACGACACCACCTTGCCGGGCATGGGCGCCGTGAGCCTGCCGGTTTCCGCGGCGGCTTCGCCCGCATGGGCCAGCAGATCGATATTCATGATCTGCGTCGCGCCGCGTTCGCTGAAGACGTGATCGGATTCGCCATGGGCATAGACCGCCGCGAGCAGGCGCTGGCCGGCGAAATGGATGTCCAGTCCCTGCGGCGTGGCCGTGAAGGCCAGCCCGCCGGAGACGTTGCCGACGGTCAGGCTGAGCGCGCCGTCATGCAGATAAGTCAGCTCGGCCTTGGCAGGTTCGCCGCGGAACTCGAACTGGAAATGCCGCACCGCCGGCCCATGCGAGCGCCAGCCGTCGCGCCGGCTGAACGGGTCCGCGCCTTCCAGGGTCTTCTCCTGCAGCAAGGCCTGGGCGATGGCGGCGGCGGCGGCCAGCGGCAAACCCAGCGTCTCCTGGTTGAAAAGCACGGCCTGCTCGCGCGGGATCAATGCGGTGTCCAGGTCGGCCTGCGGCGAACGAGCGGCTGCGCACGACATGGCGCAGGAACTGCACGTTGGTGGCCAGGCCGACGATATGGGTCTGGGCGAGCGCCTCGTCCAGATGGGCCAGCGCCTGCTCGCGGGTATCCGCGTGCACGATCAGCTTGGCGATCATGGAGTCGTAGAACGGCGAGATGGCATCGCCTTCGCGCACGCCGTCGTCGATCCGGGTCAAGCCCCTTTCGAATGCGGTGCACCCCGGCTTGCGATAGACCAGCAGCTGGCCCGTGGCCGGCAGGAAATTGTTGTCGGGGTTCTCGGCGCAGATGCGCGCCTCGATGGCATGGCCGTGGATGCGCAGCTGCTCCTGCTTCAAGGGCAGCGCCTCACCGAAAGCCACACGCAGTTGCCACTCCACCAGGTCGAGCCCCGTGATGGCCTCGGTGACGGGATGCTCCACCTGCAGCCGCGTGTTCATCTCCATGAAGAAAAAACTCATGTCGCCGCCTTCGCGCTGCTCGACGATGAACTCCACCGTGCCGGCCCCCACGTACTTGACGGCCCGCGCGGCCGCCACCGCAGCCTCGCCCATCTGCCTGCGCAGGGCCTCGGTCATGCCGGGCGCCGGCGCCTCCTCCAGCACTTTCTGGTGGCGCCGCTGCACCGAGCAATCACGCTCGAACAGGTAGACGTAGTTGCCCTGGCTGTCACCGAAGACCTGGATCTCGATATGGCGAGGACGCTGCACGTATTTCTCGATCAGCACCGCGTCGTCGCCGAAGCTGTTGATCGCCTCGCGCTTGCAGGAAGCCAGCGCGGCGTCGAAGTCCTCGGCCTTCTCGACCGCCCGCATGCCCTTGCCGCCGCCGCCGGCGCTGGCCTTGATCAGCACGGGGTAGCCGATGCGATCCGCTTCCTTCTTCAGCAGCGCTGCATCCTGGTTGGCGGCGTGATAGCCCGGCACCAGCGGCACGCCGGCCTTTTCCATCAGTTGCTTGGACTCGGCCTTCAGGCCCATCGCCTGGATGGCCGAGGGCGGCGGCCCGATGAACACCAGCCCGGCAGAGGCGCAGGCCTGCGCGAACTCTTCGTTCTCGCTCAGGAAGCCGTAGCCCGGATGCACCGCCTGGGCGCCGGTGGCCTTGGCCGCTTCGATGATGCGCTCCCAGCGCAGGTAGCTTTCCTTCGGCGCGCTGCCGCCTATGTGAACCGCCTCGTCGCAGGCGCCCACATGCTTGGCATTGACGTCGGCGTCGGAATACACGGCAACGGTCTTCACGCCCATGCGCCTGGCCGTGGAGGCAACGCGGCAGGCGATCTCGCCACGGTTCGCGATCAGTATTTTTTTGAACATGAGAGCCCTAACTTCCTTGGGGCGAGCGCCTGCCCGCGAAAAAATCGCTCAGCCTGCGCAAGGCAACGCGCAGGAACTTGATCAGCACGACCACCAGGACGACAGCCAGGATCAGCGTCACGATCAAGGCGACGGCGAAGATCACCGGGTGCGTGGCCGACAGCCACAGCATGAAGACGACGAACCCGTCCTCGAACAGGGACACCGCGACATTGGAGAAGGGCTCCGGCGAAGTATTGACTGCCGCCCGCGTTGTCATCTTGGCCGTGTGGCTCGTGGCCGCCAGGCCGCCGCCCAGCAGTGCAGCCAGCCAGGCCATGGCCTGGCTGTCCGCGCCCAAGGCACCCGCCGCCAGCGCCGCGCCCGCCGGGATGCGGATCACCGTATGGACCGTGTCCCACAGCGAATCCACCAACGGAATCTTGTCGGCAAAGAATTCAACGAAGCACATGAAGCCGCTGGCCGCCAGCACGGCCGGGTGCTGCAGCACCTTCAAGCCCTGCGGCAGGTCGATGTATCCCATGTAGCCCGCCGCGCCGGCCAGCAGCACCGCCGCGTACAGCCTGATGCCGCTGGCCCACCCGAGCGCGGCCGCCAGGGCCAGCAGCTGCGGTGCATCGACGAGGTTGTGCAAGGCGTCCATGATGAGTCGGCCTACAGCAGCCACGAAGGCTTGCGCTTCTCCAGGAACGACTGCACGCCCTCGCGGCCTTCGTCGCTGACGCGGATGTCGGCGATGCCTTCGACGGTCATGGTGATCAGCGCCGTGGAAATCTTGCGGCCCGCCACGTCCTGCAGCAGCTGCTTGCAGGCCTTCACGGCCGCCGGGCCGTTCTTCACCAGCGTCTGCGCGATACCGGCCACTTTCGCGTCGAGTTCCTGCGCCCCGACCACCTCGTGCACGAAGCCGATGCGCAGGGCCTCGGCCGCGTCGAACGGCTCGGCGGTGAGGAAGTAGCGATGGGCGGCGCGCGGGCCCATGGCGCGGATCACGTAAGGGCTGATGGTCGCGGGGATCAGCCCCAGCCGCACTTCGCTCAGGCAGTACTTGGCCGTGTCCACCGACACCGCGATGTCGCAGGCCGCGACCAGGCCGGTGCCGCCCGCGTACACGTCGCCCTGGATGCGCGCGATGGTGGGCTTGGGGCATTCGTAGATGACGCGCAGCATCCGGGCCAGCCCCTCGGCGTCGGCCAGGTTTTCGGCGACGGTCGTAGTCCGCCATGCGCTTCATCCAGTTCAGGTCGGCGCCGGCGCAGAACGCCGTGCCGTTGGCGGCCAGCACGATGCAGCGCACCTCTTCGCGCTCCGCCAGTTCCAGGAAGACCGCCGTCATCTCGGTGATGACCTCGTCGCTGAAGGCATTGCGCACTTCCGGGCGATTGAGCGTGACGGTGGCAACGCCGGATTCGAACCGCAGTTCAAGGTGTTTCATGAGATCCCTTCAATAGCGCTTGGCTACTTCTTCCAGCATCACTTCGGTGGCGCCGCCGCCGATGGCCAGCACCCGTGCGTCGCGCCATAGCCGCTCGATCGCGGTTTCGCGGATGTAGCCCATGCCGCCGTGGAACTGCTGGCAGGTCTGGACCACTTCATTGACGAGCTCGCCGGTGAGCGCCTTCAACATCGACACATCCTGCACGATGTCGTGGCCCTGCGTCACGCGCCAGGCACAGTGATACATGAATTGCCGCGCGGCACGGGTCTTGGCATCCAGCATCGAAATCCGCTGGCGGATGGTCTGCTGGCTCCACAGCACGTCGCCGAAAGCCTGGCGCTGCCGCACATAGTCCAGCGTGAGCCTGAGCGCCTGCTGGCAGTGGCCCACCGCCATCGCGGCCAGCGCGATGCGTTCGGTCTGGAAGTTCTTCATCACCGAATAGAAGCCCTTGCCCTCCTCGCCCAGCAGGTTGCCGGCGGGAATGCGCACGTTGTCGAGGATGAGCTCGGCGGTATCCGACGACAGCCAGCCGGTCTTCTTGAGCGCGCGCCCCACGGAAAAGCCCGGCGTGCCCTTCTCCACGATGAACATGGAGATGTCGCGCTTGCCGGCGCCGGACTTGGCCGCGATGAAATACAGGTCGGCGTGGACGCCGTTGGTGATGAACATCTTGGTGCCGTTGAGCACCCATTCATTGCCCTCGCGCCTGGCGGTCGTTCGAATGCCCGCCACGTCGGAGCCCGCGCCGGGCTCGGTGATGCCCACCGCCGTGATCAGCTCGCCGGCGATCACGCGGCGCAGGTACTTGTCTTTCTGCGCAGCATTTCCCGCGTGATGCAGGTGCGGGCTGGCCATGTCGGTGTGGACCAGCACGGTGATGATGAAACCGGCGAAGGTGGATTGCGACAGCGCCTCGGCGAACACCAGGTTGGTGAGCGCGTCGGCTTCGGCGCCGCCGTACGCGCTCTCGTACATCAATCCGAACAGGCCGGCCTGGCCCATGCGGCGCAGCACCTCGCGCGGCACGAAGCCCTGCTCTTCCCAGGCGGCGGCGTGCGGCTCGACCTCGCGGGCGATGAACTTCGCGACCTGGTCGCGCAACAGCTCGTGGTCGGGGTTGTCGTAGATGGATTGGTTGGACATGCTTTAAGCTGCCTTCCGAAGTTGCGGTGATCCTCGTCGTCGCGGCAGGCGGGTCGACCCGGCAGACGTGGGACTCATGGGCGTGTGAGCGACGTCCAACCGTCTCTGCAAAGTCGTGTCCGGGCACGCCGCGGCGCATCGTTGCGAGGCGCCTGGGTTTGCTCGATTTCGTGGCCGCGCGCTTGCGCGCTTCGTAAACTGACTCGTCGCACCTGTTTGAACGGAGCGGCCTTAGGGCGCGAAGTGAGTTGTGCGACGGGCCACGAAATCGAGCAAACCCAGGGGAGTCGGTGCGAAAGCACCAACCGCCTTGTCGATGCGCCGCGGCCTGCCCGGACACGACTTTGCCGCGTGCCTTCGCATTTGCCCCGTCAGAGAACGAACATACGTGGAGACCCATGACTCACATCCGGAACACACCGAACTTCGGCTCGGGGATCGGCGCATTGAGCGACGCCGACAAGCCCAGCGCCAGCACGCGGCGCGTGTCGGCGGGGTCGATCACGCCGTCGTCCCACAGCCGCGCGCTGGAATAGTAGGGGTGCGACTGCTCGGCAAACTGGTCGAGCAGCGGCTGCTTGAAAGCCGCTTCTTCCTCCGCGCTCCAGTTGCCGCCCTTGGCCTCGATGGCATCGCGCCGCACGGTGGCCAGCACGGATGAAGCCTGCTCGCCGCCCATCACGCAGATGCGCGCGTTGGGCCACATCCACAGGAAGCGCGGAGAATAGGCGCGGCCGCACATGCCGTAGTTGCCGGCGCCGTAGCTGCCGCCGATGATCACCGTGAACTTGGGCACGCGTGGCCGTGGCCACCGCCGTCACCATCTTGGCGCCGTGGCGGGCGATGCCTTCGCTCTCGTACTTGCGGCCGACCATGAAGCCGGTGATGTTCTGCAGGAAGATCAGCGGCACCTTGCGCTGGCAGCACAGCTCGATGAAGTGGGCGCCCTTCTGCGCGCGATTCGCTGAACAGGATGCCGTTGTTGGCGATGATGCCCACCGGCATGCCTTCGATGTGGGCGAAGCCGCAGATCAGGGTGATGCCGAATCGCTGCTTGAACTCGTGGAACTCGGAGCCGTCGACGATGCGGGCGATGATCTCCCGCACATCGTAGGGCTTGCGCGTGTCGGTCGGCACCACGCCGTGCAGTTCGCTGGTGTCGTACTTGGGCGGCTTCGGCTCGCGCAACTGCACCGCCACGTCCTTGCCGCGGTTCAGTGTGGCCACGGCCTGACGTGCCAGCGCCAGCGCGTGCATGTCGTTTTGCGCCAGGTGATCGGCCACGCCCGACAGGCGCGTGTGCACGTCGCCGCCGCCCAGGTCTTCGGCCGTCACCACTTCGCCGGTGGCGGCCTTCACCAGCGGCGGCCCGCCCAGGAAAATCGTGCCCTGGTTCTTGACGATGATGGTTTCGTCGCTCATGGCCGGCACGTAGGCGCCGCCGGCCGTGCACGAACCCATCACGACGGCGATCTGGGCGATGCCTTGCGCGCTGAGGTTGGCCTGGTTGTAGAAGATGCGGCCGAAATGGTCGCGATCCGGAAACACTTCGTCCTGGTTCGGCAGGTTGGCGCCGCCCGAGTCGACCAGGTAGATGCAGGGCAGGCGGTTCTGCTGCGCCACTTCCTGCGCCCGCAGGTGCTTCTTCACCGTCATCGGGTAGTAGGTGCCGCCCTTCACCGTGGCGTCGTTGCAGACGATCACGCAATCGATGCCGCTGACGCGGCCGATGCCGGCAATCACGCCGGAGCAGGGGGCATCGCCGTTGTACATGCCATGCGCGGCCAGCGGCGCCAGTTCCAGGAACGGCGTGCCCGGGTCCAGCAGCATCTGCACCCGATCGCGAGGCAGCAGCTTGCCGCGCGCCACGTGGCGGGCCCGGGCGGTTTCGCCCCCGCCGGCCGCGGCCTTGGCGATCTGGGCGTTCAGGTCATCCACCAGCGCGCGCATGGCGGCGGCGTTGGCCTGGAAGTCGGCGGACCGGGGATTGAGTTGTGTCTCCAGGGCGGGCATGTCGTGTTCTCGCTTGGGTTCAGGGCATCCTAGCGCGCCGGCCCTTTTTGCGGCGCCCAGCCGCAGCCACGAAGGTTGCAAATCCTGCCACGATGCGCCAGACTTCATCCATGCCCATCCGTGCCCCGCGTTCACCGGCCCGCCAGACCCCCGCCGTCACGCCGATGGCTTTCGCTAGAACCATCGTGGGCGCCTACCAGCGCCACGGCCAAGACCCGGCACAGGCCCTGAAGCTGGCACAGATCACGCCATCCAGACTGCAGCGGCCCGACGGCCGCATTACTGCCCAGCAGATGGAACTGCTCTCCGGCGCGGCCATGCAAGAGCTGGACGATGAAGGCCTGGCCGCGTTCTCGCGCAAGCTCCCCTGGGGCAGCTACGGCATGCTGGCCCGCGCATCGCTGACCTCGCCGGACCTGGGCATGGCGCTCAAGCGCTGGTGCCGGCACCACGCGCTGCTCACCGACGACATCCGCCTGGAACTGGTGGAAAACGGCACGGGCGCCGCCATCGTCATCGACGAGCGCGCCCACCTGCGCCGGCTGGGCCAGGCCGCGCGCGAGTTCTGCCTGGTGCACGTGCTGCGCAATATCCACGGCCTGGCCTGCTGGTACATCGATTCACGCATACCGCTGCAAGGCGCGAGCTTCCCGTTCCCGGCACCAATGCACGCCGACGCGTACCGCCACATGTTTCCCGGCCCGCTGAGCTTCGATGCCGCGCAGGCCACCATCCGCTTCGACGCCCGCTACCTGGCCCTGCCCCTGCGCCGCGACGAGAAGGCGCTCAAGCAGATGCTGCAGCGCGCACTGCCGCTCACCGTGCTGCAATACCGGCGCGATCGGCTGCTGGTGCAGCAGGTGCGGCAGGCTCTGACGGCGCATCCGGAGCAAACGCACAGCGCGGACGGCGTTGCCCATCTGCTGCATATGTCGGCGCGCACGCTGCACCGTCAGCTGAAGGAGGAAGGCGCCAGCCTGCAGGAGTTGAAGGACGCGGTGCGATGCGAGCGGGCGAAGGAATTGCTCTATCGCAGCGGCAAGCCGGTGAAGCAGGTGGCCGCGGCGGTGGGCTTTCGGAACGAGAAGAGTTTCATTCGCGCGTTCCGCCAGTGGACCGGGGCCAGTCCGGCGGAGTTTCGGCTGGCTGCCGAGATATGACCCGCGATCTCTCATGGCTCATGGGCATTTCAGGGTTGAGCCAACCGGGTACCGCGCGCTCCAGCGTCTCGCGCATGCGCCGCACATGCGATCCATGCCAGTACACCCTGTCGCATGCAAGGCAGCACCGCACCGGCCCCGGGATTCCGCGCACTGCAGGCGGCAGCAGCTGTGCCGCCGCTTCCTCTTCGAGCGGCGGCGGCAGCACGGCGTTGCAAAGCATGCAGCGGGTGAAAAGCTCGGCCGGAGCCGGCAGATCAAGCGCGGCGACCAGTTCCCGCAGTTGCTCCAGGGGTTCGTCCTGGCGGACTTCGTGGGCGAGTTCGGGACGCAGATCCCGCAACAGGTGCCGGTCGCGAGTGAGCAGTATCCGCCCTTCGTCGTCGGCCAGCCGCACCAGGTCGAGATCGGAAAGCACGGGGTTGTAGGTGGTATCGAAGCCAAGCATTCGCAGCCAGCGGGCCAGGCGGCCGAGCATGGCGTCGGCGGCGAACTGCGGCTGGGACATCTGGACAGGCATCCGCATCTCGAGCTTCTCCGGGGTTTCGCAGTATGCGCGCGCTACGCGCGGAGCGCCCCGAACTCGGCTTGAGGCGAACGTAACGTCTTGTTGATGAGATCGATCGTTTGTCGTTGACGCTTACAGTTCGCGCATGTCGTACACATACACAACCGATGCAACCGAAATCCTCGTGGCAGCGGCGCTGGAGCGCTACCAGGCGAGTTGGGATGAGTTGCTCGGCTCCTGGTTCGATCGCGATCGCTGCCGCGCGGTCAATGCCGAGCTCGACCACCTCCGCAAGCTCATGGTAGCGTTGCCGCGCCTTTCCGCCGACTGGGTGGAGGTGGTCATGCGCCACGCCCAGTTGTTGCTGGCGCTCGCCAAGCCCATACCACCCGAACCCAAGACAGCAGCGTTGGCCGCCTTGCGGCGAAAACACAGCAAGGCGATCCAAAGCGCACGCGGCAAATGCCTGGGCGAGGGAGTCAGCCCGCTGCACGCTGCCGCCACTCGGCCGGCGTAACGCCGACACATTTCTTGAAGGCGCGACTGAACGCCGCTTCCGAGCCATACCCGACCGCCTCGGCGACCGCGGCGACCTTTCTCGCGCCGGGTTCGGCCAGCAGCCGTATCGCCCGTTGCATTCGCCACTGCGTGAGATAGTGCATCGGCGGTTGCCCGACAAAGCGCGCAAAGCGCTCAGCGAGCACTGTTCGCGACGAGCCGGCCTGCTCCGCGAGCGACGCAAGCGTCCAGTTGCCGTTGCGGTGCCCCATGCAGCAGCGACAGGGTGCGCGCCACAAGCGGATCGTGCAATCCGGCGAGCCAACCCGTCTGCGCGTCGGCCATCGTCTCGAGGTGAAGCCGCACGACTTCGACGAACATCAGCTCGGCCAGTCGCAGCAGCACGCCCTGCGAGCCTGACGAGGGCTCGCGCAGCTCGCACAAGGCGAATTCGATCAGGTGGCGCATGCGCCCGGCGCCCTGGCTGGCGGCTCGCAAATGGATCATCGGCGGCAGCGCATCGAGGACCGGGTTCAACGGCGCGCGGTCACAGCCGAGGAAGCCGCAGATGAACTGCGTCGGATCGCCGCCACCCCCGCCCGCGCCTTCGCTCACGACCGACGGCAGTTCACCGGCGGCCATGCCGCGCAGGAATGCCACCGCCTCCTCGGGCCCGTAAGCGGCCTGCGATGCGGGCGGTCGGCCAGGAAGTACGCGTCGCCCTGGGGCACGACCAGCACGTCGCCGGCCTCGAACCGTTCGGGCGGCACGTCGCGCAGCCCAGCCCAGCAGCAGCCTTGCGTGAGGATGTGGTACGAAATCAGGTGCTGCGCGGTGGGCAGTACGACGCGGCGAAACGCCTCCGTCTTCGGCGCCCACGACATCCAGGGCGGATACGCGTTCACGAGAAACAGCATGGAGCCCGTCAGCCGCACCGAGCGCAGCACGTCGGACAGCACATCGACACCGGACGGCAAGGCAAATGATCCGGACGCTTGGATCTGGCTCTCGTTCATGGCGCCGGCCATACTACTCGCATCAATGGCCTCGATGGAGAGACAACATGAGCGAGACTCTCACTTCGCAATCAGCCACGGCGGCGCGTTCGCCGGCCGAGGTCTACGACGAACAGTTCGTGCCGGCGCTGTTCAGGCACTGGGGCCCCGTGATGTGCGATGCGGCCGGCATCAGGCCCGGCTAGCGCGTACTCGACGTGGCATGCGGAACCGGCGCGCTGACGCTAGCGGTGGCCGAACGCGTCGCTCCGGGCGGCGCCGTCACGGGACTCGACGCCAATCCCGAGATGCTGGCGGTGGCGCGGCGCAAACAGGCCCCGGTCGAATGGCGCGACGGCCGTGCCGAATCGTTGCCATTCGCCGACGCGAGCTTCGACGCAGTCGTGAGCCAGTTCGGCCTGATGTTCTTCGACGATCGCGTGGCCGCATTGCGCGAGATGCGGCGAGTCCTGCGGCCGGGCGGCCGGCTGGCTGTGGCAGTGTGCGATGCGCTCGCGCACTCGCCCGGCTACGCCGCCCTGGCCGCACTGCTCGAGCGGCTGTTCGGTACGCGGGTTGCGAACGCGTTCCGCGCGCCGTTCGTGCTCGGTGATGTGCGCGCCCTGCGCGCGCTGTGCGCCGACGCGGGCATTGCGGACGCCAGCGTCGCGCAGCACCAGGGCACCGTGCGCTTCAAATCGATCGACGCCCTGGTGTCGACCGAGCGCGCCTGCGTGTGGACGCTCGGCGGCCTGCTCGACGACGCGCAGTTCGAGCAACTGCGGCGCGAGGCGCAGAGCGTGTTCAGGCCGTTCGTTGACGGCAGCGGCCTGGTTGCATTCGCCATGCCTGCATTGGTGATCACCGCCGGCAAACGCTGAGCACGCCCTCGCCGTCCGGCGATTCAAAGCTTGGGCCCCTTCATGATCTCGGATTCCATGGCCGCATTCCGCTCCTCACTGGCCTCGATGGGCTCGATGTCCTCGTCGATGGAAGCGGCCGCGCGTTCTGCGGCCGCTTTCATTTCGGAAGCGGCGTCGTCGAGTTCTTCTTCGTCGTCACCTGGGGGCTCCAGCATGTCTTGAAGCATGGCCGCCAGCTCGGGTGTGTCCCACGGCTGGCCATGCTGCATTTTCTTCTTGATGTAGTGCCTGACTTCCGCGTCTTGCTCCGCGGTCAAGGGAAGCCCGCGAAAGGTGCTTTCAGGGTCGATGTCGGGCATGGCGTTCTCCCGGGGGTCGTCGCGCTTCGAGTGTAGCCCTATTGCGGTCATTGGACCTACTACCACAGCGGCTTGCTGAGCTGCTGCGCGAACGAGGAGAACATCAGATTGAAGCTGATGCTGATTCTCTCGCCATCGCTCCTGTTGGCATCGACGGAGTGCTCCAGGTAGGAAGGGAACAAGAGCAGCGTGCCATCGTTCACGCGAACCACGACTTGATCCGTGTTCTGCGCCGTGAGTTCGACAACTGGCGGCCGGATGACACTGGCCTGCCTGCGGGGATCGTGGAAATTGATGGTGTCGGCGCCTTCGCCCGTGCGAACGTAGTAGACGCCACTCAGAAAATTGTTGGGGTGGCTGTGTAGCTTGTGGGATGCCCGCGGCGCCAGAACGGTGGCCCAGCAGCCTGTGATCTCCAATTCCCTGGTGCCGATCCGCAGGAATCGCAGGACGCCCGCCGCACAGTGTTCGATGCACGAAACGAGGTCGCGCATCGCCTCGTGTTCATGGAGATCCTGTGCCGATTGCCAACCTTGGCCGGGTTCGAGCGGCGGGGCGTCACACCTCATGTCCGCCAGCGCCTTCAATATCCCTGCGCACATGGCGTCACGCAAGCCCGACTCGATCCGGGACTTCCAGACCAGGCTGGGAAACATCGGAATGACCTCCGACGCTTCCAACCATCGACGATTGTCTTTGTCCACTAGAGTCGTTGGACCCTGAAAACAGCGGCGGAGTTCAGGGATTTGCCGCCGCCACCCTACAATCGTCCGCAGTCGCCCAAGTGAAGGAGGCCCAATGATCGTCGAGCGAATCTGGACCGGCAACGCGCTGCGCAACTTCAACTACCTGGTGGCCTGCCCGGACACCGGGGAAGCCCTTGCGATCGACCCGCTGGACCATGAAAAGACACTGGCGACCGCCCGGGTCAAGGGCTGGCAGATCACCCAGATCCTGAACACCCACGAGCACCACGACCATATCGGCGGCAACGCGGCCGTGGTGGCCGCCACCGGCGCCAAGGTGATCGCGCACCATCGCGCCGCCAGGCTCATCCCGGGCGTAGACCGAGGCGTCAAGGCCGGCGACGTCATCAAGGTCGGCAAGCGCGTCGAGCTCGAGTGCATGGACACGCCGGGTCACACGATGTGCCATATCTGCCTGCGCTCACACACCGACCAGCCGGCCCTGTTCTCGGGCGACACGCTGTTCAACGCGGGCGCCGGCAACGTGCACAACGGCGGCAATGTGGAGGAGCTCTATGCCACGTTCGTCGGCCAGTTGGGCAAACTGCCCCCCAACACGCTCGTCTACCCGGGCCACGACTACATCGAAAACAACCTGCGATTCACACTGGCACGCGAACCGGACAACGCGGCTGCGCGGGCGATGCTGCCGCAGGTGACCGGCCACGACCCGGCGAAGTCAACCGTCACGACGCTGGCCGACGAAAAGCAGATCAATACTTTCATGCGCCTGGACAGCCCGGGTGTGATCGCCCGCCTGCGCGAGGACTTTCCCGAGCTGCCGGACAAGCCCGACGCGAAGACGGTATTCACCAAGCTGCGGGAACTGCGCAACAAGTGGTGAGGGCTGAAGCTCGCCTCACTGCGGCTCGATCTTGGCGTCCTTGATCGCCTTCGCCCACTTGGCCGTTTCGACCTTGCCGCGCTGCGCCAGCGCTTCCGGCGTTCCTGGCTCCACCGTGAACCCGATGGCCGTGAATTTCTCCTGGATGTCCTTGCTCTGCGCCGCCGCATTCACCGCCTGGTTGAGCTTGGCGACGATGTCGGGCGGCGTTCCCGCCGGCGCATACACGGCGAAGTAGGCGATCAGCTCATAGTCTTTCAGGCCCAAGGCCTCATTGACCGTCGGCAGTTCGGGGATCGCCGGCGAGCGCTTGGTCGATGTCACGGCCAGGCCGCGGATCTTGCCGCCCTTGACCTGGGGCAGCATGACGGCGAAGTCCGCGGTGAACATCATGACCTGCCCGCCGATGAGGTCGGTCATGGCGGCGGGGCCGCTCTTGTAGGGCACGTTGGTCAGCTGCACGCCCGCCATGCTGGCCAGCATTTCGGTGGAGACCAGCTGCGATGTGCTGGCACTGGCAAATGTCACATGGCCGGGCTTGGCCTTGGCCATGTCGACCAGCTCGCGCAGGGTCTTGGCAGGCACGTCGTTGTTGACGGCGACGATCAGCGGCACGGAACCCATGTAGGCCACCGGAACGAACGCCGTGTCCTGGTCATAGGGGAGCTTTTTCATCAAGCTCTTGAGCGCCGCATTGGTGCTGTTGGTGCCGATCAGGATGGTGTAGCCGTCGGGTGGCGACTTGGCCACGGCGTCGGCGCCCAGCATGCCGTTGACGCCGGGCTTGTTGTCGACCACGATGGTTTGCCCCAGCGTTTCCTGCATCTTCGCCGCGAAGGCGCGCCCGATCTGGTCCGTGGCGCTGCCTGGCGCGAAAGGCACGACAGCCTTGATGGGCTGCTTGCTCGGATACGGCTGGGCCAGCGCGGCGGAAGTGCCGAGCACGGCAGCAAACAGCACGGCCAGCGAACGGAAGGCAAGGCGCATGAAAAGTCTCCTTTGAGTTACTTGTATGACAAGTTTAGGCCAGATCGGTATCCAGGGAGACATCGAGAATGGCGAAGCCCAGGGTCTTGCCGTGCGCATCCAGCGCCAATGAGCGGGTCACACCGCCGCCCAGCGCATCGTTCATGACGAATTGCAGGGCTCCCAGTTGGGGCAGCGGATAGCGCTGGACCGTACCGTGGACAACGCCCTCGTATTGCGCCCGCACGCGCTCGGCCGTCAGGACGCGTTCCAGCAGGGGGTAGTCGGCCGGGTCGCGCGCGATCACGCTGAGCGTGGCCCGGTTGCCCTTGTCGCCCGAACGGGCCATCGCAATGTCGCGCACTTTCATCTCACAACTCCAATAGATGGCATTCGGGGCGGACAGCGTCGCGGGGAATCAGCGCCGAGGCCGCCGCAACCACTTCGCGCACCGACTGCGTCACGCCCCCGCCGCCCCCCGGGCCGTTCAGGTACATGGCTTCCACCTCCCGGCCCACCTGCTCAGCCTGGTCACGGGTCGTGGTGCGCGCCGCCAGCCGAACCCGCACTTCATAAGGCTCGCGATCCGCGCCCAGCGCGGGACCGTGCATGGCATTGACGCCGATCAGTTCAGCGCGATGCTCCAGCGCATCGAGTCCCAGCCGCTGCAGGCGGCGCTCCAGCACGGCCAGCGCCAACTCGCCGCGCGCGCGGGCGCCCGGCCCCGCATAGGAGATCTGTCCCTCGCCTATGAACCCGTCGCGATAGCCCAGCGTCACTTTCAGGCTATCGGGCCGGGGATGTCCGGTGGCGCCCTCGACTCGCACGCGGTCGGGCCCGTCCTCGCGCAGGTGCACGCCGGAAAAATCCGCCACGACATCCGGCTGCAGATAGCGGCTCGGGTCTTCCAGTTCGTAGAGCAGCTGGGCGGTGCAGGTGAGACGGTCGATGCGTCCGCCCGTGCCGGCCAGCTTGGTGATGACGATCCGGCCGTCGGGCCGCACCTCGGCCAACGGGAAGCCCACCTCGTCCAGCCCGGGCACGTCCACATAACCCGGGTCGGCAATGTAGCCCCCGCTGACCTGGGCCGCGCACTCGAGCAGGTGACCGACAACGATTCCCTGCCCCAAGCGCTGCCAGTCGTCGGCCTTCCAGCCGAAGTGGTGCATGAGCGGCGCCAGGAACAACGCCGGATCGGCCACTCGCCCGGTGATCACGACGTCGGCGTTCGACTGCAGCGCGGGCAGCAGCGCATCCGCGCCGAGATAGGCGTTGGCCGATATCAGCCGGCCGTCCAGGCTGCGAACCGACTGAGCGGAATCAAGCAGGGGCACGTCGTGCTCACGCATCCAGGGCAACACGTCGTCGCCCGTGACCACGGCCACGCGCAGGCGGGCAAGCCCGAGCTCGCGCGCCACCTGCAGCACCGCCTGGCCTGCGGCGAGAGGATTGGCCGCGCCCATGTTGGTAATCACGGTGATCCCCTGCTTCACGCAAGCGGGCAGCACCGCGCGCATGCGCTCCTTCAGCAGCGGGTCGTAACCGTGCGCGGGATCCTGCGCACGGCGCAGTTGCGCCAGGGCGATCGTGCGTTCGGCCAGGCATTCGAAAACCAGGGCATCGAGTTCGCCGCGCGCGGCCAGGTCCTGCGCGGGATCTATGCGGTCGCCGGAATAGCCGGCTCCTGATCCGATCCGATAAGGTCTCATCGGCCCATTATTGATCCTGGCACTTCAAACGGGTCCGTGCATGCCCTTGAGCCCTATCCATGCCACCGCGATGGCGACGTTGAACGGAACGCTGAGACCGCTGATCACATAGAACAGCGTGGACAGGATTGTCGCCTCGAGGATCAGCTCGGCCACACTGCCGAGCGCGTAGAACGCCAGGCCCCACCACAGCCATCGCAGCACGTACACGGGCAACCACCGTGCCTGCTCGCGGTTGTGGCGCACGGCTGCGGCGCGCTCGAACACATTGCCCGTGTCGACGTCCTTGAACAGCCAGTCGAAAAAGAAGTAGCGATACAGCAGGGTGCGAAAAGCGGGCTCGTCCATGGTAGCCCCCGTCGGTGGTAACTACTATAGATTATTCAGTTTTCTTCAGCTGCGGGAAACAGGCTGTAGGAAAGAGTGCATGCCTGACGTGAGGCTCGGCCTTATCGTGTTGACGCAGGCACAATCGAAGGTTCCCATGACTCCAACACCCGACACCAACACGCCTCTGGGCCCTGAGGATTTCGACGCCCAGGATGCCGAGCTCGATGCCCTTCGCGAGCAAGACGAGGAGATCCCCCAATGGGAATTCTGCGAAGGATTCCTGGCCGCGCTGGTATGTTCGCGCCGCGCCGTCGCGCCGGATGAATACTGGCCGGTGCTGCTGGGCGATGGTTTCCAGCCGGCCGCGCACATGGAGTTCGTGTGGCGATGGCGCCGGCGCTGGGCCGAGGTGGCCGCGGCGCTGGACGCGCCGGTAGAAACGCTGGACGACGAGCGCACCTATCAGCCGGAAACGCTGGACACGCGCGGCGCCGTGCTGGCCCTGCCCGAGTCCGAGCGCGGCGAAACAGATATCGCGGCGCTGCCCGCCTATGCGCAGGTCTGGGCCCTGGGCTTCATGTATGCCGTGGAAACCTGGCCCGAAGACTGGCTGCCGCCACGCGACCCCGAAGCGGCGCAGATGCTGGATAACGCGCTCAGCGCCATTGTCGTGTTGACGGAGGACGACCGCGGCAAGCCGTCGATTTCCATGTTCGCGCAGGACGGGCCGGCCAGCGTGAGCGAGCAGCGGCTGGATGATCTCGGCGGCGCCATCTGGGCGGTGTACGACCTGCGCCAGCTATGGAAGAGCCTGGGCCCGCGCATCGAAGCCGTTCGCAAGCAGCCCGAGCCGGGCCGCAACGATCCCTGTCCCTGCGGGAGCGGCAAGAAGTACAAGAAGTGCCACGGGGCGACCTGATGGCAAGGCGCGCCGGCCTTTGTAACGACAAGAAATCAGGTCATCAACCGACGCAGCCGCGACATATTTCACAGTCTGGGCGCCGGTTCGTAACGTAACGCCCTACAGCCTTTCAGCCGGTGACGGTTGTAAAGCGGATCTTCCTTCTCACAATGCGTGCCTTTGTCGAAAAGAGGTGCGAATGGTTGAGAACAACAGATGGCGTGGGTTGGCATGGTTTCTATCTAGCGCGGCTTTGGCGGGCTTGGCGGGATGCGGCGGCGGCGGTGGCGGTGGCGGCACCAGCCCCACTTCATCGGCGGCCCTGCCTTCCTCGGCGCCAGCCCTGCTTCGGCGCCTGCATCGGCGGCCGGCTCGTCCACCGCTGCGGCGCCCTCGCCTCTTTCGTCATCAGCCCCCATGCTCGGCGATTGCGAGTTGTTCCCCGCCAATGCGATCTTCAACACGCGGATCGACGACGTTTCGCGCTTCCCGGCGCATGCGAAAAGCAACGACTGGGTCAACATTGCCGGCCGCGACCTGCCGTTCTGGACCGACTGGGGCGTCAACGAAAACCAGGCCGACTACGGCACGTACTGGGGTATGCCTATCAACGTCGTGGATGGCACCGCCGCCACCACCGACTGGCCCGTTGTCTCGTACGACTTCTCCGCCGGCGGCGAGCGAGGCTACGCCGACAAGAGTGACTGTGCCGTGTCCGATGGCAACGGCGGCTTCGGCATCACCCGCAACTGCAGTGCGGTGCCCGCCGGCCAGCGGCGCTTTCCCTTCCCGGTGGCCTCGAAGCTGCTCAGCGAAGACGGGCTGTGCAATGACCCCAATACCTGCGGCGACAAGCACGTGCTGGTGGTGGAAAAGGGCGCCTGCCGCCTGTGGGAAAGCTTCTTCTCCTACAACCTGTCGGGCCAGTGGCACTCCGGTCTCACCGCGGCCTGGGACCTGAAATCGCTGGCGCTGCGGCCCAACGGCGGACCCTCGGCCGATGCCGCGGGCTTGCCGATCACGCCACTGCTGGCGAAGGCGGCCGAGGCTTCGTCGGGCGAGATCAGGCATGCCCTGCGCGTCACCTTCCGTGATGCCGCGCTGGCGCTCGAGACACAGTGGCCCGCGCGTTTTGCCGCCGGCGGCGACAACCCGGGCGCTATCCCTTTCGGCGCGTTGCTGCGGCTCAAGGCCGACTTCGTGATCCCCGATGACTGGACCCCGCAGGCCAAGGCGCTGGCCACGGCGGCGAAGCGCTACGGCCTGTACGTGTCGGACAATGGCGCCGACTTCCACGTGCAGGGCGAACCGAACGCCGCGTGGGACCTGCGCACCAACGGCCAGATGCGCGCGATCAAGATGTCGGACATGGAGTTCGTCGACCTGGGGACTATCACCCGCGATCCGCGCTTCTCGCCCGACTCGATGGCGGCGAGCTGGTAGCAAAGCGTAGCGATTGTCCTACGGCCGGGTTTCGCGCTTGCGGCCGATACTCCTCGCATGCGACAGGCGCAAGCGCAAGCCCCAGCCATCGTCGATCCGCGGGACGCGGCGGAATCGGCCGGGCTGGTCTATGTGTCCGACGAGCAGCGCGGCATCCAGCGCCGGCAGCAAGGGCGAGGGCTTCGCTTATCTGAAGGCTGACGGCGAGCCCGTCGGCGATGCGGCCACGCTGGAGCGGATCCGCAAGCTCGCCATCCCGCCCGCCTGGACCGACGTGTGGATCTGCCCCAAGCCCAGCGGCCATATCCAGGCCACCGGCCGCGACGCCAGGGGCCGCAAGCAATACAAGTATCACCCGCAGTTCCGCGAAGTCCGCGAGAGCACGAAGTACGAGCACATGATGGATTTCGCCCGGGCACTGCCCGCGATCCGCGCCAGGCTCGCCGAGCACATGGGGTTGCGCGGGCTGCCGCGCGAGAAGGTGCTGGCCACTGTCGTTCATCTGCTGGAAACCACCCTGATCCGGGTCGGCAACGACGACTACGCCCGGACGAACAAGAGCTACGGGCTGACCACCTTGCGCAATCCGCACGTCAAGGTCAACGGCTCGGAATTGCGATTCCAGTTCAAGGGCAAGAGCGGCAAGACCTGGCGGCTGCAGGTGAAGGACCGGCGCATCGCCAGGATCGTCAAGGCAGTGCCAGGAACTGCCCGGCCAGGAACTCTTCCAGTACGTCGACGAAAACGGCGAACTCAAGCGACGTGACTTCCGCCGACGTGAACGCCTACCTGCGGGAGATCACCGGCCGCGACATCACGGCCAAGGATTTCCGCACCTGGGCCGGAACCGTGCTGGCCGCCCTGGCGCTGCGCGAATTCGAACGCTTCGATACGCAGGCCGGCGCGAAGAAGAACATTCGCGCCGCCATCGAGCGCGTCGCATCGCGCCTGGGCAATACGCCCACCATCTGCCGCAAATGCTACGTGCACCCCGAAGTGCTGTCAGCGTACGTTGAGGGCGCCCTGCTCCTTGAGATCAAGGAGCAGGTGGAGGCCGAGTTGCGCGATGAACTCGCCTGCCTCAAGCCAGAGGAAGCGGCGGTGCTGGGCCTGCTCGAGGCCCGCCTCAACCGCACGCTCGCAGACGCGTTGAAGGACAGCCTGGCTTCAAAGCGATAGCAAGCGCTCGAAGAACGACCGGTAGCGGCGCAGCGCCACCCGCAGGTTCTCGGTCGAAGCCTGCTCGTCCTGGCCGACGTCCGTCTCTATGCTGATGCGCTGGGCTGGCGAAGCTTTCCGCAAGGGTCTTCATCACCGAGGCGACCAGTTCATCCGCCTGCCGTACGGCCTTTCTCGGGTCGTCGACAAAGCCGATCTGGACAGCATCCCAGTCCGCGCGGAAGCCCTCCGCCGTCTCGGGCGGGAACAGCGCAGCCAGCTGCTCGTCATCCGTTTCGCGCTCCCGGGCCTGCGGCGCCCGCGTCCCTACCGAGAAGTCTGCCGTACCGAAACTCTTTTCGTCCTGCTCTTTGCTCATGATTGCGTCTCCATATGCTTTTGGTCCTGGAACTGCTCGCGCACGGGCTGGGGCTCTTCCACCTCCAGCAGTTCGGCGAACAAGGCGCGCAAGTGAATGACCGCCTGGCGCATACCTTCCGTGTCCACGTCGCCGTGGCGGTCGCGCAGCGCGATATCGTGCGCGGCGCGGTAGTGATCGACGACGGCCGGGTGGTCAACGGAAATGTCCGCTGCACGGCTATCGAAATCGCCCATCGGGTAGCCGCGCTTTTGCATCAACTCGCGAACCAGCAGGTCGGCATCGGCCAGCACATCCTTGGGGTTGTCGACGAAGCGGCCCTGCAGGACGCGCCATGATTCACTGAATCGCCTGGCCTCGGCCGGCGCCAGCGGGACGATGTGGAGTTGCTCCACGCGTTTCTGGCGAGCCTTGAGTTCAGCTTCAGCTTTCGGCCGGCTGCCGAGTTCCTCGACGGCGCGGTCGTACTCGGGCCCGAACCGCTTCTCCAGCGTTTGCGACTCCTTCTTCTTTCGCATCTGCAGCCAAACGGCTGCCGCGAGCAGAAGAAGGATGACGACACCGATCAGAATGAGGTTTGTATCCATGGGGTCTCCTGGGTTAGGTGCACAACTGCAAATTAATCGCCTCGCCGCCAGAAGAGATGTCGGCGCACGCGCTGATGCACAAGAGCAGCCGCCTGATGAGGGCTGTAGGACCGCTCCCGCGATGTTGTGATGCGAGGCGAGCAAGCGCATACTGAAACAGCGCGCCGGCAATCGTGTCCGGCGAGCCCAAGCGAAGGAGAAACGCCATGCCGCTCTACCTGACCCGCTTCAGTTACACGCCCGCGACATGGGCGAAGCTCATCAAGAATCCCGAAGACCGCCGAGTGGCCGCCACGCAGTACATCGAAGCGGTCGGCGGCAAGCTGCACGGCTTCTGGTATGCCTTCGGTGAGCACGACGGATACGCCTTGTGGGAGGCGCCAGATAACGCCTCGATGGCTGCCACCGCCCTTGCCATCGGGGCCGGCGGAGCGCTCAGCTCCATGAACACCACGGTCCTGCTGAGCGTTGAGGAAACGCTCTCGGCCCTGAAGAAGGCGTCGTCGATCAACTACCGGCCGCCGGGGGATGTGAAGGCTTGGCCATGTGCGTGCTGAGTCAGCGCCGCCGCGAGTGTACGTGTCTGCAGGTCGGCCGTACTGCTCGAAAAAGCCGATGGGGTGGATCTCGATGCCCCACCCCACCTGCTCGCCCAGGTTGGCGGCCGGGTGGATGGAGGCGACACGCACCGCCTCTTGCCGGTCGGCCGCCTCGATGATGAAAAAGCCCCCAACCAGTTCCTTGGATTCGGTGTACGGGCCATCAGTCAACTGGGGCTTGCCGCCGCGCGGGCGCAGGGCGAATGCGGCTTCGGGCCCTTGCAGGGAAGCGCTCAGCAAAAGCTTGCCGGTCTTCCTGAGCTCGGCGTCGCGCGGGGGGCATTGGCTCACCAGGGCCCGCACTTCGGCGGGCGGCATGGCGGCGAATTTCTTGGGATCGTAGTAGGCCAGGCAGAGATATTTCATGTCTTGTCCTTCGAGGTTGATGGTTACGCCCATACGACGAATGGCAACGATTGGAATCGACATCGCGGCGGCTCAGCCACGAAAAACAGCGTAGATTTTCTCTATTCCACCACCCTTCATCCAGGAGTAATTGAATGCCCTATGCCAAGGACAACGCCAAGATGACCGGCGACACCCACTTGCCCGACGTCGAGTCCGACATGTTCGAGGAAGGCTCGGCAGATGCCGTAGGGATGGACGAGACAGCGAGCGACCGCGGCCAAGCCACCGAGCGCGGCGACCAGAAACGCCCGGCCCGCAGTGCCAGCAAGTCCAGCAAGGCCGGCGCCGCCAAGAGGCCGGAAAGCCAAGACCTCGGGCGAAAGTTCCGGCCGGGCTAGGTTGCCATCGTCCGGCGTCGATATACGAGCATCGGGGAAAATACCCGCGCAGCAGCTGTCGCGCCTTGCGGGGCAAGGCGGCGCGCCGCAATACCATAGCGGGTAGCACATCCATTTCGATACCGTATAGCGAAAATCCAAGCATGAGCGCATTCAACGAGGAAACCGTCCTTTCCATCCACCACTGGACCGATCGCCTGTTCACCTTCAAGACCACCCGCGACCCGTCGCTGCGGTTTTCCAACGGCCACTTCACGATGATCGGCCTGCGCGTCAACGAGAAGCCGTTGCTGCGCGCCTACAGCATCGTCAGTGCCAACTACGAGGAGCACCTGGAGTTCCTCAGCATCAAGGTCGCGGACGGTCCCCTGACCTCGCGCCTGCAGCACATCAAGGTGGGAGACAAGATCATCGTCGGCCGCAAGCCCACCGGCACGCTGCTCATCGACTACCTGCTGCCGGGCAAGCGGCTGTTTCTCTTGTCCACCGGGACCGGCCTGGCGCCGTTCATGAGCATCGTGCACGACCCCGAGACCTACGAAAAGTTCGAGCAGATCATCCTGGTGCATGGCGTGCGCCAGAAGGACGAGCTGGCCTATCACGACCTGCTGGTCGTGCACTTGCCCGCGCACGAGATCCTGGGCGACATGGTCAGCAGCCAGCTGCGCTACTACCCCACCGTGACGCGCGAGGCCTACCGCAACATGGGCCGCGTGACCGACCTCATGCAGACCGGCAAGATGTTCGAGGACCTGGGCATCCCGCCGCTGAACCAGGCCGAGGACCGGGTGATGATCTGCGGCAGTCCCGGCATGCTGAAAGACCTGAAGCACATGCTGGAAGGCCAGGGCTTCACGGAGGGCAACACCTCGAGGCCGGGGGACTTCGTGATCGAGAGGGCCTTTGCCGAGCAGTGATCGCGGCCCCTGCTGACACCCGGCCCTCAGCTTGCTCCCAGCAATGCCGCAAGATCCGCCATATCGGTGAAAACCGCGACAGCCCCGGCCGCGCTCAGGGCCTTCGGCGCATCGTGCCCCAACCCCGAGGGGCTGTAGCCGAACACCGTGGCACCGGCGGCGCGGCCGGCCGTGACACCGGTCGTGGTGTCTTCCACTACCGCGCAGCGCTTGGGGTCCACATTCAGCGAGGCCGCCGCAGCCAGATAGACATCGGGCGCGGGCTTGGAGCGCGGCAACTCGTGCCCGCTGAAGATACGGCCCTTGAAGTACGGCATCAAGCCGCACTTCTCCAGTTGCAGTTCCACCTTGAAGCGGTCGGCGCCCGAGGCGCAGGCGATCCGTCCATCGAGGCGTTCGTGAATCAGCCGCACCGCCTGCACCGCACCCGGGATCGCCTTGACATCGCGGATCAGCCCTTCGTTGCGCCGCTCGCGAAAACGCACCATCCAATCCTCGGTCAGCGGCTGGCCGGTGCGGGCTTCTATCAGCGCGCGCTCGTCCTTGACGGCCTTGCCGACAAAGGTGCGCATGCATTCCGCGAGCGTGAGTGTCCAGCCGAGCTCCTCCAGCATGTCGCGCAGCACGCCGTTGGTGATCGGCTCGCTGTCCACGAGCACGCCATCGCAGTCGAACAGCACGGCATCGAAGCGCTCGAGGGTCAACGCACTTCTCCGTCCACGTAATACCAGCGTCCCTGCTCACGCACGAAGCGGCTGCGCTCGTGCAAGCGCACGGCGCGGCCGGCGATGCGATACCGGGCAACGAATTCCACCTCTGCGTGGTCGTCATCGGTCACTTGATGATCGCGCACTTCCAGCCCCAGCCATTTCGCCCCGGGGTCGAAACGTACCTCGGCCGGCCGGGTGGAGGGATGCCAGGTGGCCAGCAGCCAGGCCTCGTCGCCCGCCACGAATGCGTCGTAGCGCGATCGCATCAGCGCCTCGGCGTTGGCCGGCCAATCCATCACAGCGCCCGCTGGATGATGATCTTCTGCATGTCGGAAGTGCCTTCGTAGATCTGGCACACACGCACGTCGCGCCAGATGCGCTCCACCGGGAAGTCGTTGACATAGCCGTAGCCGCCCAGGGTCTGGATCGCAGCGCTGCAGACCTCTTCGGCCATCTCGCTGGCGAACAGCTTGGCCATCGCGGCTTCCTTCAGGCAGGGCCGGCCCGCATCGCGCAGGCTGGCGGCATGCCAGATCAGCTGGCGCGCGGCCTCGAGCTGCGTCGCGCACTCGGCCAGGCGAAAGCCCACGGCCTGGTGGTTGATGATGGCCGTGCCGAAAGCTCTGGCGCTCCTTGGCATAGGCCAGCGCCACCTCGAAGGCGCTGCGCGCCATGCCCACGCTCTGCGCGGCGATGCCGATGCGCCCGCCTTCCAGCGCCGACAAGGCGATCTTGTAGCCCTCGCCCTCCTCGCCGATCAGGTTATCGGCCGGGATGCGGCAATTGTCGAAATTGATCTGCGCGGTGTCGCTGGAATGCTGGCCGAGCTTGTCTTCCAGCCGCGCGACCACGTAGCCGGGCGTGTCGGTCGGCACGAGGAAGGCGCTCATGCCGCTTCTTGCCCGCGCCCTTGTCGGTGACCGCGATCACGATCGCCAGCTGGCCGTTCTTGCCGCTGGTGATGAACTGCTTGACGCCGTTGATCACGTAGCCGTCACCGTCCTTCACGGCGCGTGGTGCGCAGCGCCGAGGCATCGCTGCCCACGTGCGGCTCGGTCAGGCAGAACACGCCCAGCAGCTCGCCCTGCGCCAGCCGGCGTCAGCCACTTCTTCTTTTGCGCGGCATTGCCGTAGCGCATCAGGATGGCGTTGACCGGGCAGTTGGTGACGCTGATCGCGGTGCTGGTGCCGCCGTCGCCGGCGGCGATTTCCTCCAGCACCAGCGCCAGGGTCAGGTAGTCGAGGCCGGCGCCGCCGAATTCCTCGGGCACGCAGATGCCGTAGGCGCCCAGCGCCGCCAGGCCCTTGTGCGCTTCGCGCGGGAAATGATGCTCCCGGTCCCAGCGCGGCGCGTGGGGCCAGAGTTCTTCCTGCGCGAACGCGCGCACCGCGTCGCGGATCATTTCCTGGTCTTGGGTCAGCAGCATGTGGCTGTCATCCCGGACTTGATCCGGGATCCACTTTGCGCGCCAACATGGATTGCGGGTCAAGCCCGCAATGACAACCTCTCACAGCAGCTCGATCGCCACGGCCGTGCCTTCGCCGCCGCCGATGCACAGCGTGGCGATGCCGCGCTTGCCGCCGCGCGCCTTCAGCGCATGGATCAGCGTGACCATGATGCGGGCGCCGGAAGCGCCGATCGGGTGGCCCAGCGCGCAGGCGCCGCCGTTGACGTTGACGATGTCGTGCGCGACCTTCAGCTCCGCCATCAGCGCCATGGGCACCACGGCGAAGGCCTCGTTGACTTCCCACAGGTCGACGTCGCTTCACGCTTCCAGCCGGTCTTGGCCAGCAGCTTGTTCACGGCGCCCACCGGGGCGGTGGTGAACCACTCGGGCTCCTGCGCGTGCGTGGCGTGGCCGACGATGCGCGCGATCGGCTTGCGCGCCGAAGCGCGTCGCGGTGCGATCTCCGTCATCATCACCAGCGCGGCGGCGCCGTCGTTGATGCTGGAGCTGGATGCGGCGGTGATGGTGCCGTCTTTCTTGAAGGCGGGCTTGAGCGTGGGGATCTTGTCGAGCTTGACCTTGCCCGGGCCTTCGTCGATGGAGACCACGACCTCGCCGGCGCGGCCCTTCACCGTGACCGGCGTGATCTCGGCGGCGAAGGCGCCCGACTCGGTCGCGGCCTTGGCGCGCTGCACGCTGGCGATCGCGAAGGCGTCCTGCGCTTCGCGCGTGAACTTGTACTTGGCGGCGCAGTCCTCGCCGAAGGTGCCCATGGCAGCGGCCGGGCTCGTAGGCGTCTTCCAGGCCGTCGAGCATCATGTGGTCGATAGATGCGGTCGTGGCCCATGCGGTATGCCGCCGCGGCCCTTGAGCAGCAGGTAGGGCGCGTTGGTCATGCTTTCCATGCCGCCGGCCACCATCACCTCGTGCGTGCCGGCCAGCAGCATGTCGTGCGCGAACATCGCGGCCTTCATGCCCGAGCCGCACATCTTGGACAAGCGTCACGGCGCCGGCGCTCTTGGGCAGCCCGCCCTTGAACGCGGCCTGGCGCGCGGGCGCCTGGCCCTGGCCGGCCATCAGGCAGTTGCCGAACAGCACTTCGCCCACGGCGTCGCCGGGGATGCCGGCGCGCTCGACGGCGGCCTTGATGGCGGCGCCGCCGAGGTCGTGCGCCGACAGGGAAGAGAAGTCGCCCTGGAAGCCGCCCATGGGGGTGCGGGCGGCGCCGACGATGACGATGGAATCGGACATGAAATAGCTCCTTTCAGCTTGTTTGGATCAATTGCATCAGCGCGCCGCGTTCCTCTTCGGCGATGCGGCGCAGGTAGTTCTGGAATTCAGGGTCTTCGCCGCGCAACAGCAGCGGCAGGGCATTGTGAAAATCCTCGCGGCGGCACCATTCGCGCATGTAGTCGTCCCAGCTGTTCCAGCGCCGGGCTTCCGTCTCGCTCATCCTGGGCTTGTAGGCCACCAGATAGGCGCGCTCGAACAGCGACATCAACATATCGAAGATTACCAGCATGCGTTCGTTCTGCTCAGGTGTGGGATTCGAAAGCGGCTCGTTGGTTCGCAGGTGCAGGTCGGGGTTGGCCAGCACGACCTTAAGAAAATCGTTGTAGGCATTGGAGAGCAGCTGGTAGCCCTCTTCTTCCTCGTTGTCGCGCTCCTTGCGCTGCTCCCAGGCGAAAAAGACGATGGCAAAAGGCAGCGCCACCACCGTGACGACGAAACTGGCGAGTTCCCAGGCGTCGCGCGCGGTCATGGTGGCCGTCGCTCATGCCATGACCTTCGCCGCCAGCTCGCGTGCGGCATGGCGCCGCGCAAAGCGCTTCTCGCGCTCGTAGGGAAACACGTCGTGCACGTGGCCGGCCTGGATGCGCTCCTTGTGGCTCTGCCAGAACGCGGCATCCAGCAGGTCGGCATGGTGGTTCATGAACACCTCGCGCACGGTCGGGTTGCCCAGCAGGAAGGGCTCGAAGGTCTCGGGGAACACGTCCTTGCGGGCCGACCGAGTACCAGACCTCGCCCGACATTTCCTCTTCCTCGTTGTGCGGCTTGCGGCACCTTGCGGAAGTTGCAGTCGGTGAGGTATTCGATCTCGTCGTAGTCGTAGAACACCACCTTGCCGTTGCGCGTGACGCCGAAGTTCTTCCACAGCATGTCGCCGGGAAAGATGTTGGCCGCCACCAGGTCCTTGATCGCATTGCCGTACTCGATGACGGCGTGCTCGATCTGGTCGTGCGCGTGCTCGGCCCCGACGGTGCTGCCGCCCGCGGCCAGGCCCGCGTCGAACGCCTCCTGCAGGTAGATGTTCAACGGGATCATCCGCCGCTCGATGTAGAGGTGCTTGATGATCACCTCCTCGCGGCCGTCGCCGTCGCGGTCGCTGATCTCCAGCTGGCTGGGCGCGAACTTGCGGATCTCCTCGATCAGCTCGTCCTCGAAGCGGTCGCGCGCGAACGCCACCTCGCTGTATTCCAGCGTGTCCGCCATGCGGCCCACGCGGTCGTGCTGCTTCACCAGCAGGTACTTGCCCTTGATCTGCTCGCGCGTGGTGTCCTTCTGCGGCGGGTAGTAGTCCTTGATCAGCTTGAACACGATAGGGGAAGGACGGCAGGTCGAACACCAGCATCACCATGCCCTTGATGCCGGGCGCGATGCGGAACTTGTCGCTGGAGTGCTTCAGGTGGTAGAGGAAGTCGCGGTAGAACAGCGTCTTGCCCTGCTTGGCCAGGCCCAGCGCGTTGTAGATCTCGGCGCGCGGCTTGCGCGGCATGAGCGAGCGCAGGAACTGCACGTAGGCCGACGGAATCTCCATGTCGACCATGAAGTAGGCCCGCGCGAAGCTGAGAACAGCATCTGCAGGTCGTCCTCGCCGAACAGGCAGGCGTCGATGCATCAGCTTGCCCTGCCTGTTGTGCAGGATCGGCAGCGCGAACGGCAGCTCGTTGAAGCCGTTGATGATCTTGCCGACCACGTAGGCGCCCTTGTTGCGATAGAACAGCGCACGACAGCACCTGGATCTGGAAGTTGGCGCGCAGCTTGACCTGGTGCAGGCGCCCGCTCATGGCTTCGAGCACGTAGCTCCGCGTCGCGCTGCAGGTCCTCGAAGGGGCGCTGCAGCTGGAAGTTGTCGACGATGCGCACGATGGTGTCGCCCATGCTCTCGCGCGTCGGGTAGTAGGCGCGGTAGGTCGGCAGGCCGCCGGCTCGTCGTTCTCGATGTACTCGGTGCTGACGGCCGGCCGCACGAAGATGAAGTCGTTCTGGAAGTAGCGTGCGGTGCAGGATCTTGGTGGTCACCGAGTTGAAGAAGGTCTCGGCCAGCTCGGGCTGGTGGTGGTCGACCAGCAGGCCGATGTAGTGCAGCTTGACCTGCTGCCACACGTCCATCGGCTGTTCGCCGGCCTTGAATTCCTTCTCCAGCCGGGCCGTCGCTTCCTTCACCCGCAGGTCGTAGAACTCGATGCGCTCGCGCTGGGCGCGCTGCTGGCCATGCCAGTCGGCGGTTTCGAAGCGATGCTTGGCGCGCGCCGACTCGGTGCGGAACAGCCGGTAGTGGCGATTGAAGCCGTCCATCATCGCCTTGGCGATGTCGTAGGCCAGCGGGGAATCCAGGCGCTGCGGGAACACGTCTAGCGCCTGCGGCCTGCAGAGCGCTGGCGATCCATTTTGGCGCGCCAGGACGCCCTCGACCGCCGCGCGGTAGAGCGGCTCGATCGCATCGGTGCTGGTGACCGTCATGTGCAGGTCATGCAGCAGGCCGTCGTTGCACGCCGAAAGCCCAGCCGTGGATGCTGACCTTCTGGCCCTTGCGCCCAGGCGTCGACCATCACGGTGCTGACGCAGACGTTGACCACCTGCTCGATCACGTTCAGTTCGCACAGGGCATTGGCGCGCGCTGTCTCGGGGGCCAACTGATCGAGCAGGGCGCGGTGGCGGTCGCGCACGTCCTGGATGTGGCGGATCCAGTTGTCGGCCAGGCCGATGCGGGCGCCGTCGAGCGCCGCCTGCACGCCGCAGCAGCCGTAGTGGCCGACCACCATGATGTGCTCGACCTTGAGCAGCTCCACCGCGAACTGGATGGCCGACAGCGCATTCAGGTCGGAATGCACGACGATGTTCGCCACGTTGCGGTGCACGAACACCTCGCCCGGCTCCAGGCCGGTGATCTGGTTGGCCGGCACGCGGCTGTCGGAGCAGCCGATCCACATGTACTTGGGCGTCTGCTGCTTGATCAGGCCGGTGAAGAAGCCGGGGCGATCGCGCTCCATCTGGGCGGCCCAGGCGCGGTTGTGGGCGAAGAGGTCTTGGATGTGGGGCATGGATTCTATTGTGTCATTCCTGTGCACGTGCCGGATTGCGAGTCCGGGTCCCGCATGACAGCCTCACATCGTTTCCGCGAACAGCTCCCGCCCGATCAGCATCCGGCGGATCTCGCTGGTGCCTGCGCCGATTTCGTACAGCTTGGCGTCGCGCCACAGCCGCCCCAGCGGGTAGTCGTTGATGTAGCCGTTGCCGCCGTAGATCTGTATGCCCTCGCCTGCCATCCAGGTCGCCTTCTCGGCGCACCACAGGATGACCGAAGCGCAGTCCTTGCGCACCTGCCGCACGTGCTCGGTGCCCACCATGTCCAGGTTCTTGCCGACGGTGTAGCAAAACGCCCGCGCCGCCTGCAGCACGGTGTACATGTCGGCAACCTTGCCCTGGATCAGCTGGAATTCGCCGATGCTCTGGCCGAATTGCTTGCGGTCGTGGGTGTAGGGGATGACGTTGTCCATCACCGCCTGCATGATGCCCACCGGACCGGCCGCCAGCACGGCGCGCTCGTAGTCCAGGCCGCTCATCAGTACCTTGGCGCCGCCGTTGAGGTTGCCCAGCACGTTGGCGGCGGGCACTTCGACGTTCTGGAACACCAGTTCGCCGGTGTGGGAGCCGCGCATGCCGAGCTTGTCGAGCTTCTGCGCGATCGAGAAGCCCTTCATGCCCTTTTCGATCAGGAAAGCGGTGACGCCGCGGGCGCCCAATTCCGGCTCGGTCTTGGCATAGACCACCAGGGTGTCCGCGTCAGGCCCGTTGGTGATCCACATCTTGCTGCCGTTGAGCAGGTAGTAGCCGCCCTTGTCTTCGGCCTTGAGCTTCATCGAGATCACGTCGCTGCCGGCGCCGGACTCGCTCATGGCCAGAGCGCCGACATGCTCGCCCGAGATCAGCTTGGGCAGGTATTTCTTCTTCTGCGCTTCGCTGCCGTTGCGCTTGATCTGGTTCACGCACAGGTTGCTGTGCGCGCCGTATGACAAGCCGACCGAGGCCGAGGCGCGCGAGATCTCCTCCATCGCGATCATGTGCGCCAGGTAGCCCATGTTGGCGCCGCCGTATTCCTCGGGCACCGTGATGCCCAGCACGCCGACCTCGCCCATCTTGCGCCACAGGTCCATGGGGAACTGGTCGCTGCGGTCGATCTCGGCGGCGCGCGGCGCGATCTCCGCCTGTGCAAATTCGCGCACCGCGTCGCGCAATGCGTCGATGTCTTCACCCAACTGGAAGTCGAGGCCCGGCAAGTTCATGAATGTCTCCTGTGGATTGTTCAATGCTGGATGTCGCGGCCGAACACGGCCATCAGCGTGCATCCCATCGTGGCGATGAGTTTCTCTTTGCCTTCGTCGATGGCGAAAGCCTTGCCTTCGGCCACCGTGATGGTGCGGCCCGGCTTGATGACCAGGCCTTCCATGCGAAAGCGCTGGCCTTTGGCCGGCGCGAGCAGGTTGATCTTGTATTCGATGGTCAGCACGGCCGCATCCGCCGGCATCAGGCTGAAGCCCGCGTAGCCACAGGCCGAATCGAGCGCCGTGGCGACCATGCCGGCGTGCAGGAAGCCGTGCTGCTGGGTCAGCGGCTGCGCCCAGGGCAGCTCGATCACGACCAGCCCCGCTTCCACACCGGCCAGGGTCGCGCCTATGGTTTTCATCGCCCCCTGGCGGTCGAAGCTCGCCCGCACGCGGGCGGCGAAATCCGGGTCTTTGGGTTCGAAGCGCGGGCCGGCCATGGCGTGTTCTGCTCGAGTTGACGTTTACGTAAACGTCAATTATGCCTTGTCAGGCCGCCTGGCGGGGTTTCTCGGACCTGGCCAGCAGGGCGCGCGCCTCTTTTTCGTGCACCTTGACCTCGTCCAGGTTGGCCTGCAGGTCGGCCATCTGCTCCTCCAGCTGCTTGCGGTGCTGAGCCAGCACCGCAAGGAACTTCCTCAGCTGCGGCCCGGTGTCGCGCGGGCTGTCGTACATGTCGATGATCTCCCGGGCCTCGGTCAGCGACAAGCCGAGGCGCTTGGCGCGCAGCGTGAGCTTCAGGCGGGTGCGGTCGCGCGCGCTGTAGATGCGGTTGCGCCCGCCGGGGCCCGAGCGCTCCGGCTGGAGCAGGCCCATGTCTTCGTAGAAACGCATGGCCCGCGTGGTGAGGTCGAACTCTTTCGCCAGGTCGCTGATGGTGTAGGTCGTGGTGGCCATAACAGATAAGTTCGTGTGTACGCAATGGGACAGCAGGGGCTTGCCCCCGTCCCTACAATGCGGATTACATATGACGTTTACGTCAACGTCAAATCTTTGAACCCGGGATCCCGATGAACGCCCTTGAACAGCTGTTGGTCTATCCGCTTGGCGATGCCATGCCCGCGCAGGGCGAGACCCTGGAGGTGGCGCCGGGCGTGAAGTGGATCCGCATGGCCCTGCCATTCGCCCTGGACCACATCAACCTGTGGCTGCTGCGCGACGAGATCGACGGCCGCGCCGGTTGGACCGTGGTGGACTGCTGCATCAGCCGGGACGAGGCCAAGGCCCAGTGGGAGCAGATTTTCGCGACGCAGCTGGAGGGCCTGCCTATCCTGCGCGTGATCGTGACTCACATGCACCCCGACCACATCGGCCTGGCCTGGTGGCTGTGCGAGCGCTGGAACGCGCCGCTGTGGATCAGCGCGACGGACTTCAACGCGGCGCGAATCGCGTCGCAGAGCACCACGGGCTTCGGCGGCGAACACGCCGCCAACTTCTTTGCCTCGCACGGCCTCACGGATCCGGAGTCGGTGGAGAAGATCCGGGCCCGGACCAGCTACTACCCCAGCATGGTGCCGCAGGTCCCGCGCACTTTCCGGCGCATGCAGGACGGCGACACGGTTCGCATCGGCGGGCGCGACTGGCGCTGCATCAGCGGCTACGGCCACGCGCCCGAACACATCGCGCTGTACTGCGAAGCGCTGAAGGTGCTGATCAGCGGCGACATGATGCTGCCGCGCATCTCGACCAACGTCAGCGTCTACGACGTGGAGCCGGAGTCCAACCCGCTCAAGGCCTTCCTCGACTCCATCGACAAGTTTGCCGGCCTGCCGCAGGAGACCCTGACCCTGCCCTCGCACGGCAAACCGTTTCGCGGTTTGCACGAGCGCATCCGCCAACTGCACGAGCACCACCGCGACCGGCTGGCCGAAGTGGTGGAAGCCTGCGCCAAAGCCCCGCAGTCGGCGGCCGACGTGCTGCCCGTCATGTTCAAGCGCAAGCTCGACCTGCACCAGACCACCTTTGCGATGGGCGAATCGGTCGCCCATCTCCATGCCTTGTGGTTCGCCGGCAAGCTGAGCCGCTCGCTGGGCGAGGACGGCATCTACCGCTTCGCGCCGGCTTGAGCCGGCGCCCAGCCAGCTCAGGCGCACGTCGCTACCAGGGCGGCAGGGCCTGTTCCTTCAGCTGGCCGCGCAACTGGGCGTAGTCGGGGACGACCGTGCGCACGGTATCCCAGAAGCGCGGGCTGTGGTCCATCACGCGCAGGTGGCTCAGTTCGTGCGCCACCACATAGTCGATCACCGGCAGGCGGAAGTGGATCAGGCGCCAATTCAGGCGGATCAGGCCGTCGGAATGGGCTGTGCCCCAGCGCGTGCCCGCGTTGCTGAGCACCAGCTTTCGCCATTGCACGCCAAGCTGGGGCGCGAAGTGATCGAGCCGCTCGGTGAACAGCCGTTTGGCCTGCCGCATCAGCCAGGCCTGTACGCTGTCGCGGATCTGCGCGGCATCGGCCGTATTGGGCAGGCCCACGTGCAGCGTGTGGCGCGGCACGCCGGGCAAGGCCTCGCCATCGGTATTGAGCGCCGCTCCCACCTCGTCGAAGGCATGGCGCGGATCCAGCACCAGGATCACCTGCTCGCCGAGGTAGGGGAAGGTGGCGCCGTCCTTCCACTCGATGCGGGCCGAATCGACGCGCCGCTGCCGTTCGTGCGCATCGCCAAGCTTCTTGAGGATCCACGGTTCCTTGCTTTTCACCGCGGCGTCGATCTCGTAGAGCGGCACCCACTTGGGCGCGCTGACCGTCAGCCCCTCGGGGCCCACCATGAAACCGATGTTGCGGCGCTTGCCCCTGCGGAACTCGAAAGCGACCACGGAATCGCCCAGCACCGCCTCGCGATTGGCACGCGGATGGCGAAAGGCAACGGGTAGCAGGACCTGGTCCAGCAGCTCGGTCGGCTGCGAGATGGCAGGCGGCCGTGTCGTGGTGTCGGGGGCCCGGCGCTTGCGGGCGGTGGGCTCTTGGGGCGCGAGCGGCCGGGGCGGAATCGAAGAAGTCGAGAGTGAGCTGCAGCAGCCGATGCATGGAGCGAGAGTTTAGCTGCTGCGAACAGGCTCGTGGACCTTTTCAATGTAAGCGTCGGGATCGAGCCTGCGCATTTCGGATTCGATCCAGGCCTCGACCTCGCGCATCAATTCATCGGGCTGGCGGCCCTGGCTCGGGATCGGCTTGCCGATGGACACGTCCACCACACCCGGCCTCTTGATGAAGGCCTTGCGCGGCCAGACCTTGGCCGAAGTGACGGCGATCGGTATCACCGGCGCTCCGGTCTCGATGGCAAGCCGCGTGCCGCCGCTCTTGTAGGTGCCCTTCTGCCCGCGCGGAATGCGGGTGCCCTCGGGGAACATGATGACCCAGATGCCCTTGGCCAGCAGGCGCTTGCCCTGCTCGACCACCTTGTTGAAGGCCTGCGCGCGCAGGCTGCGGTCGATGTGGATCATGTCCATGCGACCCATGGCCCAACCAAAAAACGGCACCAAGATCAGCTCCTTCTTGAACACGAAGGCCAGCGGATGCGGCATCAGCGTGGGAATGAGGAAGGTTTCCAGGGTGGACTGGTGCTTGACCAGCAGGATGGCGGGGCTCGTCTCGCCGACCGGCAGGTTCTCGTAGCCCGTGATGCGCACCTGGATGCCCAGGATCGCGCGGCCGATATCGCCGCTGACCCAGCTCAGCCATCGGTGCGCCATCCACCACATCTGCGTGCCGTTGGACCAGAGCGAGGCCGTGACCATGTAGATGCCCCAGGGCACCACGGTCACCAGCATCCAGAGGGCGTGAACTACCGAACGAAGTAAAGGCATGCGTCAGCCACCCGCCTTGGGCGCGGCGGCTTGCCGGGCGATCAGCCACTCGGCGAATGCAGCCAGGTCCTCATGGACCCGGGTGTCCGCGGGGTAGGTCTCGGGCAGCGCCCGGCCACGGAATTCGGCGCCCTTGCCGGTCAGCACCAGGTGCGGCTCGCAACCCACGGCTGCGCCGGCCTGCAGATCGCGCAGGCCGTCTCCCACCACCGGCGTGCCTTTGAGCTCCACGCCAAAGCGCTCGCTGATCTGCTCGAACAGGCCCGGCAAGGGCTTGCGGCATTGGCAGCCCTCGTCGGGGCTGTGCGGACAATAGAACACGGCGTCGATGCGGCCGCCCTGGGCCGCCAGCATCTTGTGCATCTTGGCGTGCATGGCGTTGAGCGACGCCACGTCGAACAGGCCGCGGCCCAGGCCCGACTGGTTGGAGGCGATCACCGTGTGCCAGCCGGCGTGATTGAGCCGGGCGATGGCTTCCAGCGCGCCGGGCAGCGGCGTCCATTCCTCGGGCGACTTGATGAATTCGTCGCTGTCGGCGTTGATGGTTCCGTCGCGGTCGAGGATGACGAGTTTCATGGCGTTCCCATCAGGTGGCCAGACGCGACAGGTCGGCGACGCGGTTCATGGCCTGGTGCAGCGTAGCCAGCAGGCCCAGGCGGTTCAGGCGCAGGTCGGCCTCCTCGGCATTGACCATCACGCCGTCGAAGAAGGCATCGACGGTGGCCCGCAGCGCCGCCAGCGTCTGCAGCGAGCCCGTGTAGTCGCCGGCCTCGAACTGCGCGCCGGCTTGCGGGGCGATGCTGCGCGTCATGCGCATACAGGTCCTTCTCGGCCTCTTCCTTGAGCAGGACCTCGCTCACATGAGCGTCGGCCTTCTCTGCCTTCTTGAGGATGTTGCCGATGCGCTTGTTGGCCGCGGCCAGCGCGGCAGCCTCGGGCAGCGCCGCAAATGCGCGCACAGCCGCCAGCCGCTTGGCGACGTCGCCCAGCCGCTGCGGCCGCAGCGCCAGCACGGCGTCGACTTCCTGTGCGCTGTAGCCCTGCTCGCGCAGCGACCCGGCGAGCCGCTCGTAGATGAATTCCGACAGCAAGGCGCCGGTCTTGGCGTCGGCCTGCGGGAACAGCGCCACGGCCTGGTCCAGGACCTCGTCCAATGCCAGCGGCAGGTCTTTCTCCATCAGCATGCGGACGATGCCCAGGGCGTGGCGCCGCAGCGCGAACGGATCCTTGTCGCCGGTGGGAAGCTGGCCGATGGCGAACAGGCCCGCCAGGGTTTCCAGCTTGTCGGCCAGCGCCGTCGACGACGCCCACCTGGTTGCGCGGCAACTCATCGCCGGCGAAGCGCGGCTTGTAGTGGTCCTCGATCGCGTCGGCGATCTCCTGGCCCAGCCCGTCGTTCAGGGCGTAGTAGCGGCCCATGATGCCTTGCAGCTCGGGGAATTCGCCGACCATGTCGGTCAGCAAGTCCGCCTTGGCAAGCAGCGCGGCCTGGTCGGCCTGCTTTGCCAGTGGGTCGCCACCCAGCTTCACGCCGATCGCCTGAGCCAGCTTGCGCACGCGCTCCACACGCTCACCCTGCGTGCCCAGCTTGTTGTGATAGACCACCTTGGCCAGGCCCTCGACGCGCGAGGCCAGCGTTTTCTTGCGGTCCTGGTCGAAGAAGAATTTGGCATCGGCCAGGCGCGGGCGCACCACCCGCTCGTTGCCGCCGATCACCGCACTCGGATCGGCCGGCCGGATGTTGCTGACCACCAGGAACTTGTTGGTGAGCTTGCCTTGGCCATCGAGCAGCGGGAAATACTTCTGGTTGGCCTTCATCGTGAGGATCAGGCACTCCTGCGGCACTTCGAGGAACTCCTTCTCGAACTCGCAGACCAGCACATTGGGACGCTCGACCAGCGCGGTGACTTCATCGAGCAGGGCTTCGTCTTCGATGGCGCGGGCGCTACCTACCTTGGCAGCCGCGTCGGCGAGTTGGCGCACGATCTCTGCGCGCCGGGCCTCGAAGCTGGCGATCACGGCGCCGTCTTTCTCCAGCGCGCTCGCGTAGCTGTCGGCGTCTTTCACCAGCACCGGGTCGGCGGGCGCCTCGAACCGGTGGCCGTGCGTGGTGTTGCCGGCCTTCAGGCCCAGCACTTCAACCGGCACCACCTCGCTGCCATGCAAAGCCACCAGCGCATGGGCCGGGCGCACGAACTTCACGTCGCTCCAGCCGTCAGCGAGCTGGTAGGTCATGACCTTGGGGATGGGCAGCCTGGCGAGGCTTTCGTTCAGCGCCTTCTGCAGGCCCTCGGCCAGCGTCGCGCCCTTGACGTTGCTGTCATGGAACAGCGCTTCGGCCTTGCCGTCCATGGCCCGCTTGAGGGCGGGTACGGCCGAGGCATCGGCGCCCAGGGATTGGAGCTTTTTCAGGAGCGCCGGCGTGGCGTTGCCGGAAGCGTCCAGCCCCACGCTGACCGGCATGAGCTTTTGGGACACGGCCTTGTCCGCGCCCTGCGCGGCGACGACCGTGACATGGGCTGCCAGGCGCCGCGGCGATGCAAACGAAGTGAGCTTCGATTCGCCGGAAGCCAGGCCCTGGGCCTTGAGCTGGTCGAACAGCGCGCCGGCAAAGGCTTGGCCGAGTTTCTTGAGCGCCTTGGGCGGCAGCTCTTCCACGAACAGCTCGACAAGAAGATTCTGGTGTGCCATGGCTCAGGCCGCCTTCTTCTGCATGTCGGCCACCCACTCGCGCGGCGCCATGGGAAAACCCTGGCGCTCGCGGCTGTCGTAGTAGCTCTGCGCCACGGCGCGGGCGAGATTGCGGATGCGGCCGATGTAGGCCGCGCGTTCAGTGACGCTGATCGCGCCGCGCGCATCCAGCAGGTTGAAGCTATGCGCCGCCTTGAGCACCTGCTCATAGGCGGGCAGCGCCAGTTGTTGTTCCATGAGGTGCTTGGCCTGCTTCTCGTGCGCGCCGAAGGCGGTGAACAGGAACTCGGCGTCGCTGTGCTCGAAGTTGTACGCCGACTGCTCTTTCTCGTTCTGCAGGTACACGTCGCCGTAGCTCAGGTCTTCGGTCCACTTCAGGTTGTAGACGTTGTCCACGTTCTGCAAGTACATCGCCAGCCGTTCCAGGCCGTAGGTGATCTCGCCGGTGATCGGTTTGCAATCGATGCCGCCGACCTGCTGGAAATAGGTGAACTGCGTCACTTCCATGCCGTTGAGCCAGACTTCCCAGCCCAGGCCCCAGGCGCCCAGCGTGGGGTTTTCCCAATCGTCCTCGACGAAGCGGATGTCGTTCTTCTTGAGATCGAAACCCAGGGCCTCGAGCGAGCCCAGGTAGAGCTCCAGGATGTTGGCCGGCGCCGGCTTCAGCACCACCTGGTATTGGTAGTAGTGCTGCAGCCGGTTGGGGTTCTCGCCATAGCGGCCGTCCTTGGGGCGGCGGCTGGGCTGCACATACGCGGCCTTCCAGGGCTCGGGGCCCAGGGCGCGCAGGAAAGTCGCGGTGTGTGAAGTCCCTGCGCCCACTTCCATGTCATAGGGCTGCAGCAGCGCGCAGCCCTGCGCGTCCCAGTAGGACTGCAGTTTCAGGATGATTTGCTGGAAGGTCAACATCGGGCGAAGCGCAAGGGAAAACCGCCGATTTTACGGTGCGGGTCGGTGACGGCGAAATTGCACGTCTTTAGTCGACCCTGCGCCGCCACGCCGCGAGGCCGACGATCGCGACCGCGAATAGCCACAGCGGCCACAGCCCCAGCCTGGACACCCAGCGGGCGTAGGGCGTGATCGCGCTTCGCCCCTCCACTTCCCCGGCCAGCACGCCACGGGTATGGCGCGGCAGCGAATGGGTCACCTGGCCGCGATGGTCGATGATGACCGTGGCGCCGGTGTTGGTGGCGCGGAGCATCGGCCGCTCGAATTCGATGGCGCGCATACGGCTGATCTGCAGGTGCTGGTCGATCGCGACCGTGTTGCCGAACCAGGCGATGTTGCTGACGTTGACGAGGATGGTGGGCGCCGTCGCCGGGTTCGCGAACTGCGCCCCCAGCTCTTCGCCGAACAGGTCTTCATAGCAGATGTTGGGCGCCAGGCGCTGCCCTTGCCACTCGAAGGACGGGCTGGCCGATCGGGCCGCGGTTGAAGTCCCCCAGGGGGATGTTCATCATCTGCGTGAACCACTTGAACAGCGGCGGGATGAATTCGCCGAAGGGCACCAGATGGTGCTTGTGGAAGCTGTAGATTTGCGCGCCGGGCGAAAGGCCGATCACCGAGTTGGTATAGCCTTCCTTGGAGTTGCCCAAAGGGATGCCGATCAGCGCCGCCTGCTCCCCCTGGGCAAAGCGCGCGCGCAGCGCCTCGAAGTAACCGTCCGGCAATTGCCGGGGCAACATCGGTATTGCGGTTTCGGGCGCCACGACCAGGCTGGCGGTGTTGTCCTGGAGTTGCCGGCCGTACCAGTCCAGCGCCACCGGGACGCCGGTGCGGCCCTCGAACTTCTCGTCCTGGGGAATGTTGCCCTGGAGCAGCGCCACCGACAGGCGCGGCTGCGTCGTCGGCGCCTCCTTGGGCACGGCCGCCATGTTGCACGCGGCCAGCAGCCCCATGGCACCCGCCAGCGCCGCCCAGTAGCGCCAGGATCGCGCAATGCTCCCTTGCGCAAGCAAGGACAGCGCGAAGGCCAGCAGCGCCGCCACGAAGCCGATTCCGTGAACGCCTATTTGCGGCGCAAGAGCCGACAGCGGTCCGTCGACATGCGCGTAGCCCCCGGCACCCCAGGGGAACCCGGTGAACCACGTAGTGCGCGCCAGTTCGGCCAGCAGCCACAGGGATGCGAAAAGCACAGCCCGGAAAAAGAGGCCGCCACCGCGCAGCATGGCGAAAGCAGCACAGGCGGCGCCGTAGTAGATGGCCAGGAGCCCGGCCAGCGTCAACACGGCGACAGCGGCCAGCGGGGCGGGCAGCCCACCGTACACGTGCATTGAAATGAACAACCACCAGAAAGTAGCCGTGAGCCAACTGGTGGCGAAAGCCCAACCGAGGAGGGCCGCGCGCCTGGCTCCGCCCGCCCGCTGAACCAGCCCGGCCAGCGCCGCCAGCGAGAGCAGTTGAAGCCACCATTGCGGCTGGCCGTTCCACGGCGCCGCAATGGACATGGCCTGCGCCAGGCCCGCCAGCAATGCAAGCGCGAACGGCGCCAGTCTGGTCAAAGCCTCAACCCGTGCGGTCGTCGTCGGCGACCGGCGAAACCTTGAACCAGCGCACCGCGCCGCCCTTGGTATGCAGCACGACGAAGTTCAGGCCGGCCAGGACGTGATGCTCGCCGCGCTTGGGCACATGGCCCATTTCGTGGGCGATCAGGCCGCCGATGGTGTCGAATTCCTGCTCGTCGTCCGTGGGCGCCAGCTTCACCCCGAAGGCTTCGCTGACGCGCTCGACGTCGGTGTCGCCGCTGACCCGATAGGTCCGGTCGGCCAGGCTGAAGATGTCGCCCTCGTCCTCGGCGATGTCGAACTCGTCCTCGATCTCGCCGACGATCTGCTCGAGCACGTCCTCGATGGTGATGAGCCCCGCGATCCGGCCGAACTCGTCGACGACGATCGCCAGGTGGTTGCGATTGCCGCGAAACTCGCGCAGCAGGTCGTTCAGGCCCTTGGTCTCCGGCACGAAGACCGCCGGGCGCAGCAAGGCACGGATGTTCAGCTCAGGCGCCCGCTGCAGCTTCAGCAGGTCCTTGGCCAGGAGGATGCCGATGATGTTCTCGCGATCGCCCTCGTAAACGGGAAAGCGCGAGTGCGCGGTGTCGATGACGAGGCCCAGGATGTCGTCGTGCGGTGAATCGATGTTGAGCAGGTCCATCCGCGGCGCGGCCACCATCACGTCGCCGGCCGTCAGCTCGGCCATGCGGATCACCCCTTCGAGCATCACCCGTGATTCGGCGCCGATGATGTCGTTGTCCTCGGCATCGGCCAGTGTCTCTATCAGTTCGGCCTTGGAGTCCGGTCCGGGGTGGATGAACTCAGCGATCTTCTGCAGGAAAGTGCGCTTGTCTTCCTTTTCAAGGGAAGCACGCGCTGGGTGCGGGTCGGACACAGCCTTGGGGTGCAGGACGTGCGGTAGTGGAGGGACCAATAGGATAGCGGAAATAGGTCTGAGCCCCCCACGCTTGCCACTGCGTGGCTACGGTCATTGCCGCCTGCTCAGTCGCCGGCCTTGTGGCGCGCGTCGCGCACGCCCTGGCGTACCTCTTGCACACCGGCCAGGAAGTCCCAGAAGTTCTTGGCCTGGACTTTCAGGCGGTAGTCGGTCAAGGCCAGTTGCTCCTCCACCAGTTCGCTCATCCTGCTGTCGAGCGTGGCGGGCGGCAAACGCAGGTAGGCGTCGGTCTCGGCGCCGGCGCGGTCGAGCGTGGCCCCGGCGTTGCGGGCGATCTTGATCATGGCAGTGTTCTCGCTCAGCGCGTGAATGAACAGCATGTCCACGCCTTCATTGCGCGCGTGCATCACGGCCCGCTCGAAGAGGCGCGCGCCATAGCCGCGGCCACGGGCTTTCGTGAGCACGGAGACGCCGAATTCGGCGCACGAGAGCTGCGCCGGGTCTTGCGAGAAGGCCAGGTGCGCGACAGCGATGAGTTCCAGCCGGCGATTGAAGATGCCGAAGATTTCGTCACGATCGAAGTCCAGGCTGTCGACGTAGCGCCCGATCTGCTCGTCATTGGCCGCGTAGCCGAAGCGCAAATAGCGGTCTTGCTCATCCAGCGCCATGAGGTGCGTGCGGATGCGTTCACGGTGGCTGGGACCCAGTGAACGGATGGGAACCACCACCGGCGTCGACTTGCTGGCTTGGGAGGTTTCAGTCATGCCCTCAATTTAAGGGTTTTCACTAGGGAGGAAAACCGAAAGCCGGAGCAGTCAGGTAGTCCTACCTAGCTTGCTAAATAACCCATCCTCCCCTTCCACCAGCGTGGATCGCACGCTACTTTATTCGTAGCACTAAGGCATTCTGGTTACACCGGGATGGCGGTGGTCGCCTTCACCCTGTCGAGCACAAAGCTGGTTTTGCAATCTTCCACCGACGGATGCTTGAGCAGCGTATCCATGATGAAGCGGCTGTAGTGGGCCATGTCCTGGACCACCACACGCAATAAATAGTCCATTTCCCCGGTCAAGGCGGCGCACTCCACCACCTCGGGCCAGGTCTGGACGCTGGCGCGAAACAGGTCCATGGGATTGCGCTTGTGGCTTTCCGTGTGCTTTTCGAGACGCACGTTGATATAGGCCGTCAGACCCAGCCCGACGGCTTCCGGGTTGACCAGGGCCACGTAGCGGTCGATCACGCCGGCCTCTTCCAGGCGCTTGACGCGGCGCAGCACGGCGCTCGACGACAACCCCACCTGCTCGCCGATCACGTCATAGGTTTCGCGGCCGTTCTGCTGCAGGCGGCGCAAGATGGCCCTGTCGAGCTTGTCGAGTGCGTTGATCTCCATGATTTCGCAATTTTACTGCTCGTGCAGGGCCCCGCCCGAGCAAGCAAAAACGCAGTTTTCTTGCGCACGCACGGCTCGCAGTGCCCGAGTTCGGCGGAAAACTGACCGATCCTGGTTCTACAGTGCATGGGAACGCATGCCTATTCTGGAGACACCATGAACGCACCTCTGCCGGCTCAAACTTCCGCCTGGGACAACCCCATGGGGACGGACGGCTTCGAATTCATCGAGTACGCCGCGCCCGATCCCAAGGCCATGGGCCAGTTGTTCGAGCGCATGGGGTTCAAGCCCATCGCCCGGCACCGCCACAAGAACGTGCTGCTGTTTCGCCAGGGCGAAATCAACTTCATCATCAACGCCGAGCCCGATTCCTTCGCGCAGCGCTTCGCGCGCCTGCACGGGCCCAGTGTCTGCGCCATCGCCTTCAGGGTGCGCGATGCCAAGGCCGCCTATGAACGCGCCATCTCGCTGGGCGCCTGGGGCTACGCGGGCGTCGCGGGGCCGGGCGAGCTGAACATCCCGGCGATCAAGGGCATCGGCGATTCCATCATCTATTTCATCGACCGCTGGCGCGGCAAGAACGGCGCCAAAGAGGGCGAGATCGGCAACATCGGCTTCTACGACGTGGACTTCGAGCCACTGCCCGGCGCCGAGCTGCATCCCGCCGGCCATGGCCTGACCTATATCGACCACCTGACGCACAACGTGCACCGCGGCCGCATGAGCGAGTGGGCCGACTTCTACGAGCGGCTGTTCAACTTCCGTGAAGTGCGCTACTTCGACATCGAAGGCCAGGCCACGGGCGTGAAGAGCAAGGCCATGACCAGCCCTTGCGGCAAGATCCGCATCCCGATCAACGAGGAAGGCAATGAGAAGGCGGGCCAGATCCAGGAATACCTGGACCGCTACCATGGCGAGGGCATCCAGCACATCGCGATGGGCTCCACCAACCTGTACGACACGGTGGATGCGCTGCAGATGAGCGGCGTGAAACTGCTTTCGACCAGCGAGACCTACTACGAGCTGCTGGAAAAGCGCATCCCGGGCCATGGCGAAGACCTGGTGGGGCTGCAGCAGCGCAACATCCTGGTGGACGGAAAGCCGGGCGAACTGCTGCTGCAGATCTTCAGCGAGAACCAGCTGGGACCGATCTTCTTCGAGTTCATCCAGCGCAAGGGCAACAGCGGCTTCGGCGAGGGCAACTTCAAGGCGCTGTTCGAGACCATGGAGCTCGACCAGATGCGGCGCGGCGTGCTCGAAAGCAAGCAGCCGCCTGATGATTTGTATTGTCATTGCGGACTTGATCCGCAATTCCAGGAGCCGAAACATGGCAGTTGAACCCGTTGTATATGGCGCGAGCGAACGGCCGCCGCGCGGAGACTACTCGCGCGCCGGCGCCGACTACACCTGCCCGCAAAACTATGCGGGCTACACGCAGGCGGACCACGACACCTACCGCCGCCTGTACGAGCGGCAGGCAGCCCTGGTGCCGGGCCGGGCCTGCGACGAGTTCCTGGCCGCCCTGCCGTCGCTGGGCGTGAAGGAAAAAATCCCGCGCTTCGAAGAAATCAACGACCGCCTGTACAAGGCCACCCGCTGGGAGATCGTGGCGGTGCCCGGCCTGATACCCGAGGTCCCGTTCTTCACGCTGCTGGCGAACCGCAAATTCCCGGTCACCGACTGGATCCGCACACCCGAGGAATTCGACTACATCGTCGAGCCCGATGTCTTCCACGACCTGTTCGGCCACGTGCCGCTGCTGTTCAATCCGATCTTCGCCGACCACATGCAGGAGTACGGCAAGGGCGGCCTGAAGGCGCATCGCCTTGAATCGTGCGAACTGCTCAGCCGGCTGTACTGGTACACCATCGAGTTCGGCCTGATCCGGCAGAAGGATGGCCTGCGCGCTTATGGCGCCGGCATCCTGAGCTCACCGGGCGAACTGCAATATGCGGTGGCCAGTCCAGAGCCCCGGCGCCTGCCGCTGGACATCGAGCGCGTGATGCGCACCCGCTACAAGATCGACAGCTACCAGCAGACCTACTTCGTCATCGAGAGCTTCCAGGAGCTGTTCGACAAGACGGCGCCGGACTTCACGCCGATCTATGAACGCGTGAAAGAAATGACGGAACTGGCGGCCGACGCGGCCTGAGATTGCGACGCGCCTCAGGGCGCGAACGAGTGCCAGGAGCAAGCGGCGTCCGAGCTGGCGACCGCGGCAAAGCAGTTCGGCCCGAGCTGCCTCTCGTGAATGTTCATAGCCGGGCCATCTACGTTGTCCCAAACAGGCTGGGCGCGATCGAGCCCGACAATGACGGCGCGAGGGTCCTTGAGAAAACCCGAGCCTGCGGCTTTGAGAGCGGCTTCCTTGCGTACCCAGTACCGCTTGAACGCTTCCTGCCGCTGCGGCGCAGCCAGGCGCAGCATCTCCTGCTGTTCCACGGGATGCAGTACCACGGCGCCCAGTTCATCCACGTCATCATCGTCGCGAAACCTGTCCTCGACATCGCAGCCTATCTCGCCGCCCAGCGACAAGGCGATCAGCGAATAGCTGCGCGAATGCGAAAGATTGAACGCGATCGAATCATTGCCGGCCAGATAGGGCTTGCCTTGCGGGGCTTGCCTCGAACCGCAGGGATTGCGGCGGACGCCCGGTCAGCGACCCAAGCACCATGCGCAGCAGTTCACCCAACCTCGTGCCGGAGCGCTTTCCCCGCCGTAGCCCGACGGCGACGGTCACCAGCATGGCCAGTGAGCAACCTCTTGTGAGGCGCACATCCGCCAGGCCGAGCACTGACAGTTCGGTCACTCCTCGCCTTTCGCAAGCGCAACAGTTGCGGCGGACACAATTTAGCACGCCCCCCGTCACTTTGCGGTACGCGTACAACGACCGGACGCCAGGCACAGGACAAGATTCCATTCCTCCTACAAAATGAGGATGTTATTTCGGTCAGTTACGTTTTACGATGAATCCCAACCGTGCGAACCCTTCGACCGGCCTGCGGCATACCAAGGTGCTTCTGGTCATGGACGTTGTCGAGTCCGTGCGCCTGATGGAGCAGGACGAGGATGATTTCGTACAGCGGTGGCAGCGGTTGGTCGAACAGGTCGAGGCCCTGCTGCCCGACCATGGGGGCCGCATCGTCAAGAGTCTTGGAGACGGTCTGATGGTCGAGTTCGGGGATGCCGCAGGTTTTTCCCGGGCCGCACTGGGCATCCAGAAGCTCAATGCCCAGCTGGAGACAAGCCGCGAATCGCCGCGCCGGCTGCACTTGCGTATGGGAGCCCACGTGGCGCAGTTCGTCGCCGACCGCCACGACATCTACGGATCCGATGTCAACCTGACCGCGCGCATCACGACGCTCGCCGGCCCGGGCGAGATCGTGATTTCCTCCGAACTGCGCGACCAGTTGACGGACGGACTGGACGCTGAACTGGAAGACCTGGGCGACTGCCACCTGAAGCATGTGGCCGAGCCGGTGCGAGCGTACCGCGTGGGCCAGGCCGGTCCCGCTCCCGTGCTTGCCTCACCGGAAACTTACGCTGCTTTGCGCTCGACCGTCGCGGTCATCCCGTTCGAAGCACGCAGCAATGAACCCGAGTATTTCGCGGTGGGCGAACTGATCGCCGACGGCGTGATCTCGCAGCTGGGCCGCACGGCCGAATTGCGCGTGATCTCGCGCCTGTCGAGCGCGGCCTTCCGGGGACGTGAGACGTCGATCGCCGAAGTGGCCAAGACGCTGGGAGCGACCTATGTTCTGAGCGGCAGCTACGTGGCGTCCTGCGGAAAGCTGCTGATCATGGCCGAGCTGGCGGACGTAAAAACCAGCGCGGTGGTCTGGTCTGAACGCATACGGGAGACGTGGGCGACTTGCTGCAGGAAGAAAGCGAACTGAGCCATCGCATAGCATCGGCCGTGCACAACGCCGTCATGGACAGCGAGGTGCAAAGCACACTCATCAAGCCTTTGCCAACGTTGGAGAGCTGCTCGCTCCTGCTGGGCGGGATTGCTCTGACGCATCGGGCGAGCACCCGCGATTTCGACCGCGCCCGGGAAGCGCTCGATGCGCTGGTGGAGCGGCACCCCCGGGCGGCGCAGGCGCGGGCCTGGCTCGGCAAGTGGTACATCCTGCGCGTGGTGCGTGGAATGAGCGATGCGCCCGACAGCGACGCCCGACGCGCCATCGAACAGACCGAGCGCGCTTTGGACGCCGAGCCTGAATGCACGCTTGCACTGGCGATCCAGGGACACGCGCTGTGCCAGTTGTCGCGCGATGTCGAAGGCGCCGCGCGCCGGATCGACGAAGCGATCCAACTCAATCCCAACGAGTCTCTGGGTTGGCTGTACAAGAGCGTCTGGTCCTCGATGTGGGGTTCGACCGAGGCTTCGGTGCAGGAGGCGGAAATCGCGACCCGCCTCTCCCCGATCGACCCGATGAAGTACTACTACGACATGATCCTCGCGGCCGGATTGTCGATCAATGGTCAGCATGAGCAGGCGATCGCATTGGCTCAACGATCGCTCAAGGCCAATCGCCATCATCAGCCGACGCTGAGCGTGTTGCTGCTTTTGGCGCAAGGCGAAAGCGGGCAAATGGACGACGGCACGGAGCGACCCTGCAACATGCTCTTGCAGGAATGCCCTAATCTGACAGTTTCAGGTTATCTCGGCATGGGCGGCGGCGGCAGCGCTCCGCGGCAGCAGCTGGCCGCGGTCTTGCGGAACCTGGGTGTTCCGGAGTATTGAATCAAAAGACGAGGAAGTTCTATGTCGTATCTGAGTGGCGGAGTGAGTGGCGGAGTGAGTGGCGGAGTGAGTGGCGGCGTGAGTGGCGGAATGAGCGGCGGGATGAGCGGCGGCATGAGCGGAGGCATGTCCCAGTCGTCGCCCTCTGGTCGCAGGCGCCTTGACCCGCAGCCGCGCCGCCCTGTGCGGCCCCTTCAACAAGGAGCCCTTGCCGTTCGAGCAGCCCCTGCCGCTCGACGAAGCGCGAAGGCTGGCGCGCTGGGCGAACGGCGCGCGCCTCGAAGCCTGCCAGATCGAACTGCTCTCCGGCCTGCACTTCCCTAAGGCCGCCTCGAGCACAGCCTGCAGCTTCAGCCTGACGTATTCCAATCTGGAAGACAGCTCGCCGCGCCGTCAGCTGCTGGTGGAAATGACGCGCCCCACCGACGCCATCTTCAAAGCCCAACTCGGTCTGGTGGCAACCTATGCGGACCTGCGCGAAGATCGCGGGGCCGAGATCCTCGCCCAGGCCCCCGGGACCATCGATTTCTGGGCATCCATCATCGGACTGCAGGCCCACCGGCACAAATGGACCCTGGAACTGCTCGACCTGGCCTTCGGGATGGCGGTGCATGTGCACATGCGCTTCAAGCACGCCTTCGCGTGTCCGCGCGCGGCGGAACTGTCGCCGCAGATCCAGACCATGATTCCCACGCCGGGCCACGCCAGTTGGCCGAGCGGCCATGCGACGGAGTCCTACCTCTTCGCTACCTTGCTCGAGGCCTTGCTGGATGACGCCCAGCCGGGCATCGGCAAGCAATACAACGAGCAACTGCAACGGCTCGCTGCCCGGATTGCGGTCAACCGCACCGTAGCCGGCCTGCACTACCCGGTCGACAGCGCCGCCGGGCGGCTGCTGGGCACGGCGCTGGCGCAGTTCTTCGTGGCTCGTTGCATCAAGCAGGAAGTCAACGCCCGCGCGTTCGACGGCACCAGGTTCCATGGCCCAAAAATCGAAGGCAAGGATGAATTCAGGCCGCTGGACTTCGACCCCCGCGTTTCCATGGCGAACGGTCACGGCTACTACCGTGAACTGCCGCCCCTGACCAATGTGACGCCCGCGCCGCTTCTTGCGTTCATCTGGGAAAAGGCCCGCGACGAATGGAAGCTGAAGTAGCCGCCATGAAGTGGACTGCGCTGCCCAAGGGCGAATTCACCGGCATCGACTGGTCGCGGCCCGGACAAACGTCCGGCATCGATCCCTACCTCGTCTGGGCGGAAGCAGATCGGTTTTCCGGCTACGCGGGTGTGCCGCCAGTGCCTTCCGCTCATCATTGAACTCAAGCCCGGCAAGACGATTGACGACCTCGTCAAGGCCAGCAAGCCTGAGTGGCTCTTGATCACGCCGGTCTACCTGTCCTCGGACGCGCCACCGGGCCTGCGCTATTGCACCGCCCGTGCAAAGCCCCAGTTTTTTCGCGAGTTTCGGCGCAAGCCCCTGGATGAAGCCATTGCGCGGTTTGAACTCGGCCTTCCGGCCGGCTCCGAGCCGCAACTGACGGCTCCTGACCCGGGCAAGAGTCGCGCCACGACCAAACTCACGGGCAAGGTCATGGGCCTCATCGACGGCGGGCTGGCGTTCGCCAACGCCCATTTCCTTCGCGGCGGCAAGGCGCGCACCCGCTATTTCTGGCGCCAGGATGCTCACGGCGTGGGGATGCACCCCGGAGAGCCTGGGCTACGGGCACGAACTCAATGGCGACGAGATAGATGCTGCCATGGAGCGGCATCGACACAACGGCATGGTCGACGAAGCGGCTGTCTACTGCCGAGTTCGAACTGGCGGACTTGCGGCGGCTGGTCAATCACGGGACCCACGTGATGGACATCGCCTGCGGCCCTCGCACGGTGACGGCGCAGATGGCCAACCTGCCCCCGGGCTTCGATGCCCCGCCGAGCTGGGACTGGGCAGATGACGCCGCTGCCGATTGCGACATCGTGGCTGTTCAGCTTGATTGGAATACCGTGCTTGATACTTCAGGCGGTTCCATGAACGTCCATATCCTGGACGCCCTGATGTACATCCTTTCGCGATGCGACAAGGAGCCAAGACTGCGGTCAATATCAGCTGGGGCACCCTGGCCGGTCCGCACGATGGCAGCTCGGTGCTGGAGGCAGCCATGGACGAGCTTATCTCGCTGCAGCAAGGGCGCTCTCGAAATCGTCGTGCCGGCCGGCAACAGCTACCAGAGCCGCACCCATGCCAACGCCACCCTGGCAACCGGCGAACAGCAAAGTCTCTCCTGGTGCGTGCAAGCGGACGATCGCACGCAGAGCTTCCTGGAACTCTGGATGGCCGGCCACGGGCCCATGCTGGGCGAGCCAGCGTGCGCGTCACGCCGCCCGGCTGCGCTCCGCTTGCCCTGGATTGGCGGTGGGTGAGTCCGGCATGTGGACGGACGGCGGCGACAAGCCACTTTGCGCCCTGATCTTTCCCGACAGGTGGCCACCGGCGACCACGGCACCAGTGCGCTGCTGGCGCTTGCGCCGTCGTGCCAGCTTCGATGAGGCAACGGCCACAGCGCCCTGCGGTGTCTGGACGGTCGAGTTGCGCAACGACGGCGCCGGCGACGCTTGTCTTCGACGCCTATATCGAACGTGACGACGTAGCCCATCGGCATCTCCGGACGGGCGGCCGGCAATCCTATTTCACCGACGCGTCGTACGACACTTCAGGCAACCCTGGATCCTTCGTCGATGACCCGGACAACCCCACGCTCATACGCCGCAGCGGCAATTTCAACAGCATCTCAACGGGCTCGCGGGTCATTGCCGACGGGGGCACGCGCGTCAATGACGGTTCGTGGGCGGTGTACTCCCCGCGCGATCCCGACCCCGACATGCGCGGCCCAGTCGCCCGGGCGTGGTCAAGATTCCCCGAGACCGGGCTCCAGCGACCAGAATCCCGCGACCTGGGTCTGCCAGGCGGCGGGCACCAGGAGCGGCAGCGTGGTGCGACTGGTCGGCACGAGCAGCGCGACCCCGCAAATCACGCGGCCGTGTTCAACAAGTTGTGAGGTGACCGGCTACCAACGCGCCGGCAGCTTCTTCTTCAGCGTGATCCGCTTCACGCCCAGTTCGATGTAGCCGCCCTTTTCCAGGTCCTTGAGCAGGCGGCTCACCATTTCGCGCGAGGCGCCGACGCGGCTGGCGATGCTCTGGTGGGTGATCTGGGTAAGCAGTATCGGCGCATCCGGCTGCGCCGGGCCCGCCTGGTTCTCCAGCGTCGCGATCACCCGGCCGTAGACGTCGAGCAAGGCCATGCTGCGGGCCGCTTCCGTGGCCGAGCGCGCCCGGCGAATGACCTGGGCCACCAGGTCGAGCGCAAATTCAGGCTCGTCGGCCAGATGCTCGCGCACCGCGTTGCGGGTCAGGACGGCACAGACGCAAGGCTCCAGGGTCATCACGCTGGCCGAGCGCGGCCCGCCGTCCAAGCGACATCTCGCCGAAGTAGTCGCCCGCGCCGATGGTGCCGTAGGTGATCTCGCGCCCGCTCTGGTCGGTCGAGTAAACCTTGACGCTGCCTTGAAGGAGGATGAACAGGGTTTCGCCGGCATCGCCTTCGTTGATGACGATGCTGCTTTTCTTGTAGGTGCGCAAGACGCCGCGCAGCGCGAGCGCCTGCAGCGACGGGCTCAGCGCGGCGATCAGCCTCTCTTGGGCTGCGGAAACATTCGACACGGGCATAGCGGCTCCCCAACGCCATGCACTCTAGCACGACGGTCGATGCGCCCGCTGCCGCCGTTGCAGCTCAATGCATAGGTTCGCTCCAGAAAGGAGGCGCCACAGGCGGCAACACCGCCAGGCGGCTGACCAGCTCGCGCACCCCGCTCGACCGCGTCTTGCCGCAGAGACTTCGCACGTGGCTGCGCACCGTCGAAACCGCCACCTTCATCTGCACCGCTACCTGCGGTGCGGAATAAGCCTTCGCACAGGATGCCCAGGACATGTTCCTCGGTGGCGGTCAAGCCGTGGCAGCGGGCGAAGAAACCCAGCATCAGGGAGTCGCAGACCGACGCCCGGGCAAACAGAAGTGCCGCCCTGGGCGCCCGCCCGGCGGCCTGCGCGTTCAAGGGCAGCACGACCAGCGCCAAGTCCGGGCCTTCGGTGGCAGGCAGCACAATGAGGCTGCGTTTGCCTTGCATCACCTTGGCCAGCGCGTCCCGCAAGATCCGGGCGCTTTCCGGCCTGCATCCGTGCAGCACACTATGGCGCTTGGTGAGCACCCGGTGGCGTGCCAGTTCGAGCTGCGCCGCCTGATTGGCGTGCACCACCCGGCCTTCGACTGTGGTGACCAGAACGCCATGCGCGAGTTCGTCGAGCAGCGACGCCAGGCCCAAAACGTCATCCCCCTCGACCGGCGCGCCGCCGCCGCAACCCGTCCGTCCGCAACTGCATCCATTTTTTTCCCAACTTCTTGTGTGTTGGAAAGGATAGGAAGACCGCCGGCGCGGCGCTTGTGAAATATGGCCCGGGCGGTTGTGCGAAATTAACGAGAAGCGGTGACCATGGCGAGCGACTCGTCCATCACGACGGGGTGGAAGGCCAGGTCCACGTGCGCAACGCCGCGAATCAGTCGGTTGTCGGCGCCCTCCAACGTGGCGGTCGAGGCGGGAAACACGATGTTGTCGCAGTTGGAGTACCAGCAAGTGAATGCTGTGTCGCGGCATTGGCCACTGTGCTCTGCCAGTTCCTGCAGCCACGGGTTGCGCAAGCTCATCTGGCGCCCGTTCTCCAGATGGCTGAACTGACCGAGCCAGGTACCGTGATGCGGCGAGCCGATGGTAATGACGTGGTGGACGCGGGCGTCGGCCGACTTTGCGCGAAGCCAGGCTCGCGCAGCCACCCCGCCCATGCTGTGGCAGATCAGCACAGGCGGCAGGCCGGTGGCCTGGGTCAGGCGCCGGACGGCGTCTTCGATGGTGGGCGCATAGTCCTCGATGGAGCCGAATACGGGCTCGAGGTTGACGGCGATGAAGGGGTGGCCGGATGCGCGCAGCCGCTCGAGCCACGGATTCCAGAAACCGCGGTTGCAGACGAAGCCGTGGATAAAGACAGCGCCGCGCCGGCCCCGCTGCGCATCCTCGACTTCCAGCTCGTCTGGCACGAGCCGCCAGCGAAAGGGTTGGCGCCAGCAAAACACGCGTGGCGCCATGACCGTTTCGCCTAGCCAGGCGCGCGCCAGTTCTGGCCAGGTGGGCTGGGGTACGGAGTCGCCACGGCCGACGAAATGCAATGCCACGAACTCGACCGCCAGGAACAGCGAGTAGCCCAGGACGATGGCCGCAAAACCTGCCAGCGCCAGCAGCGGCGCATCTCGCCAGTACCAGGCCAGCCAGGCCACGGCAGCGGACAGCAACGAGACGGTGATGACTTGCTGCAGGCGGGCCAGAGTCGAATGCGATGGCGACAGCATCAGCCGAGTATCACGTCCTGCCCGCTCAGCCGCTTGGCCAGCGACTGGGCCAGGCGATTGGTGATGCCGTAGATCGACAGCTGCGGGTTCGCCCCGATGCTGGTGGGGAAGATGGAGCCGTCGTGGATGGAAAGGTTTTCCAGTTGCCAGTGCACGCCGTCAGGCCTCGTCACGCCAAGGCTCTCGCTTCCCGCAGCGCCGCATCCACCCATGACGTGGGCGCTGACGACCTTGGTGAGCAGCGGTTTCATGGGCAAGGCTTCGATCGCCTGCCTGGCCTGCTGTCCAGGACGCGTAGGGACGGGCCAGTTCGTGTACCGGCAGGACTTGGCGAGCACCAGCGGCGAACTGGATCTCGGCCATGGCGAGCATTGCGCGCCTGGCGCCGGCCATCACGAAATCGGTCAATGGATAGTCCAGGACGGGCGAGCCGTCGCCGCGCAACTTGACCTTGCCGCCCGGAGAATCGCGGTGGAAGCCGTCGCGCAGCAGTGCCAACAGCACATGCGTATTGGGAAACTTCTTGAGCAGTTCTGCCTGCTCGCGGCCGAAGCCGGTCGTGCTGGACGCAAATATCACTGGGTGCAGCGGAGGCGCTTCCAGCTTGAAGCCGATGGGCCCGTCGATGGCGTCGGTTTCAAGGAAGTGATCGGTATAGATCGATTGCGGAGCGCCCTGCCAGCCCTCGACTTTCTGCTCCATCACGCCGGCGGAGATCACGACGGGGTGCAGGAACGTGCGCACACCCAGGCGGCCATGCGGGTCCGGTGCTTCCGATCGCAGGAGCACTGCGGGCGAATTGATCGCCCCGGCGGCAAGCACGTAGTGCCGCGCGACGATCGTGCAGCTCCCGGTGCCGGAGGACGCCGCGGCGCCGTTGGCCTTGACCGGCCCGCACAGCAGCGAGCTGATTTTTCCGTTGGCGATATCTAAACGCTCGGCCCGGGTCTCCACCAGCAAGGTCGCGCCCAGGTCGAGCGCCGCGGGAATCGTGGTGACCAGCATCGATTGCTTGGCGTTGGTGGGGCAGCCCATGCCGCACGATCCCAGGTTCCAGCAGCCCTTGACGTTGCGGGCAATGGCCGCGGCACTGATACCCAGCTTGGCTGCGCCGCGGCGCAGTAAATCGTTGTTCTCGTTGGGTGGCGTCAACCAGGGCCCGATGTTGAGCCGGCGTTCGGCTTGCGTGAAGTAAGGAGCAAGCGCGTCGTTGTCGAAACCGGCCAGGCCGAAATGCTCACGCCAGTAGTTGAGCGTGGGCACGGGAGTGCGAAAGGAGCTGGTCCAGTTGACCGTGGTGGAGCCCCCGACGCACCTGCCCTGCAGGATGTTGATGGCCTTGTCCTCGGTCTTGCGCGCCGCGCTCTCCTGGTACAGCGAAGGATAGGCCGTGGCTTCCTGCTGGTTGAAGTCGGAGCTGCTCTTGAGCGGGCCTTCTTCGACGATGACGACCTTCAGGCCGGCCTTGGCCAGCAGTTCGGCGGTGATCCCCGCGCCGGCGCCCGAGCCGATGATGGCCACGTCGCAAGCGATCCGCGGCGGCACTTCTCCATGCGGGCCGCCCAGGACTTTCCAGCCACGCCTCAAACCGTCTCGAATCGGATCTTGCAAGCTGCTCATCAGGCTGTCTTCAAATTTTGAGCGGGCCGGGGTAGCCCAGCATGCCCCAGGTTTGCGCGTCGGAGAAATAAGCGCCGCCGACGATGTCGTGCAGCGCCTGGTAGGCCTGCTGGCGCAGGCTGATGCTGGAGACGCGCATGCCCTGCAGGGCTCGCTCGATGTCCGGCACGGAGGCGGTTTGCCAGGGCTCGCTGAGTCCCGCCAGTGCGCGGCGCCCGCCGCCGCTGGCCAGCAAAGCCAGCAGCTGCGAGAGCTCCGACTGCGCGTGCGGCGCCAGCGCTGAGACCACCGCCTCGATGCGCCCAAGGAGCGCATCCAATGCGCTGGCCAAATCCTGCGCGCCGGTCGGCAAACTGCCGTCCAGGAGCGCGCGGCTCACGCCGGCGAATACGTCACGCCCGCGCGTTCGACAGCCTGGCCTCATGCAGGCCGGGCTTCAGCAACGCCAGGGTTCCGCCCCCCAGCGCGAGGGCGGCCGCGGAAACCGCGCCCAGTGTCAGCAAGCTCCTTCTTCGCATCGTCCGACTATCGCACGCCCCCGCGAGGCCTCTGTAGAGCGTCCCGCCTAGATAGACTCGGGGTTTGCATGGAAGCGGCACAAAAAATTCGCACCGCGGTCACCGCCGTCTCGCTGCTTAGGCGCAGGGTGGAGGCAGACCCATCGCTTCAGGCCGCGCTGGGACGGGTCAAGCGCGTCCAGTCGCGGCGATTCGCGGGCACCTACGCGGACCTGCTGGCAGCCGGACCCTTTTCTGCGGCGACACGGTTTTTCCTGGATGAGCTCTACAGCGACAAGGACTATGCCGAGCGCGACGCTCAATTCGCACGCATTGCGGGCGCCATCGAAAGGTTGTTCCCCGCTCAAATCGCGGACACTGCCGTCGACCTCGCGGAACTGCACGCCCTCACCGAGGAGCTGGACCAGGCAATGGCGGTCGCCTGGCTGTCGCAGGACGACGGCCTCACCGACGACCAACGCTACGTTCGCGCCTGGCGCAAGGTCGGCCGGCGAGCAGATCGTGAAAGCCAGCTCACAGTGGTTCTGGGCATCGGCCAGAAAATGGCGCGGTTTACGCGTACGCCCGGCCTGCGCATGATGCTCAAGATGATGCGGGGCCCGGCAGTCGCGGCCGGCCTGGGGTCTCTTCAGCGATTTCTTGAGGACGGTTTCGATACCTTCGCAGCCATGGCGCGCAACAATGGGGCCGAGGGTTTCCTGGGCACGATCGAGGAGCGCGAGTCTCGCTTGATCGCCATCTTGTTCGATGCTGACCTTGTCGCCTGCGAGACGGAACTGGCCCAGCTCCTAGGACAAGCCCCCTAACCGTGGTCCATTGACTCCTTTGACAATTGCTTGCGAAGGAGTTTCGAATGGAAAAGCATTGGCTCAAGAGTTACCCGGATGGCGTCCCGCATGACATCCATCCGGAACAATACCGCTCCCTGACGCAACTGCTGGAGGAATCGTTCAAGAAGAACGCCTCACGCCCGTTCTCCGTTTGCATGGAGCGGTGGATGACCTACGGGCAACTCGACGAGCTGTCCGCGGCGCTTGGGGCCTGGCTGCAGGCGCAAAAGCTGGAACCGGGTGCTCGCGTAGCCATCATGCTGCCCAATATTCCGCAGTTCGCCGTGACCATGGCGGCCGTGCTGCGTGCGGGCTACACCTGCGTGAATGTGAACCCGCTCTACACGGCACGCGAGCTCGAACACCAGCTCAAGGATTCGGGGGCCACCGCGATCGTGATCCTGGAGAATTTCGCGAAGACACTCGAAGAAGTCATCGACAAGACCCCGGTAAAGCACGTCGTCATGGCTTCGATGGGCGACCTGCTTGGGTTCCTGTTTGGTACTTGGATCACGTTCGCAGTGCGCCATCTGGCCAAGTTGGTCCCTGCCTTCAAGCTGCCGCTGACGAACGGGCGCAAGGTCACGCCTTTCAATCGCGCGATCGCCGAGGGCACTTCGATGCCTTTCACGTCGAGTCGGCAGACCCTGGATTCGATTGCATTTCTGCAATACACCGGTGGAACCACGGGCCTGTCGAAGGGCGCTGTGCTGACGCACGGCAACATCGTCTCGGCAATTCTGCAGGCCGAGGCGTGGTTCAACCCGGCCCTCAAACGCATCGGCGACATCAGCAAGACCAATAGCATCGCTGCGCTCCCGCTGTATCACATCTTCGCGCTGACCCTCTGCCTGCTGGCAATCCGCTGGGGCTCGCACCTGACTTTGGTCCCCAACCCGCGGGACGTCGGAAAGTTCATCGAGGTGCTGAAGAAGCGGCCCTTCCACCTTTTCCCCGCAGTGAACACCTTGTTCAATTCGCTGCTGCAGCATCCGCAGTTCAAGTCCATCGATTTTTCCCAGCTGTGCCTCTCGCAGGCCGGCGGGATGGCCGCCTCGGAGGGCACCGCCAAGCAATGGCACCAGGCCACCGGCTGCCCGATGATCGAGGGATGGGGCATGAGCGAGACCTGCGCGATCGGCACCAACAATATCGTGACCAGCACCCAGTTCACCGGGACCATCGGCCTGCCGCTTCCTGGCATCGAGATTTCGATCAAGGACGACGATGGCCGCTCCTTGCCGCTGGGTCAGCCCGGCGAAATCTGCATCAAGGGGCCCAATGTGATGCCCGGCTATTACAACCAGCCGGCCGAGAACGAGAAGGCCTTTACCGCCGACGGCTTTATGCGGACGGGCGACATAGGCGTAATGGATGAGCGCGGCTACACCAAGATCGTCGATCGCAAGAAGGACATGATCCTGGTCAGCGGCTTCAACGTGTTCCCGAACGAACTGGAGAACGTGATCTCGCTCTGCCCAGGCGTCGTCGAATGCGCAGCGATCGGCATTCCCGACGAAAAGCAGGGCGAGGCGATCAAGGTCTTCGTGGTCAAGAACGACCCAACCCTGAGTGAGGAAGATGTCGGCAAGTACTGCCGGCAGAACCTCACGGGGTACAAGGTGCCCAAATACATCGAATTCAGGGACGACTTGCCCAAGACCAACGTCGGAAAAATCCTGCGGCGAGAGTTGCGCTCGGCCAAATAGGCAACGCCAGTCACATTCGGGTAGCTTGAGATGGATACACCGACACTTCCGCCGGGCATCGCGGTATTTGAGCGAGGCTGGCTGTCTGCCAACAATATCCTCTTGCAGGGGAGCCGCGGAAGCTGCCTTGGTCGACAGCGGGTACTGCACTCACGCCGAGCAAACGCTGGCATTGGTGAAAAGCGCACTCGGAGATCGCCCGCTTGATCTCCTGCTGAATACCCACCTGCATAGCGACCACTGCGGCGGGAACGCGGCACTGCAATCGCGATACCCGGCTTTAGAAACGCGAATTCCGCCGGGCCAGGCTGAATACGTCCGACACTGGGATCCGGTCGCACTGACTTACGTCCCAACCGGCCAGCAATGCCCGCCGTTCAAGATCGAAGGGTTGCTCGAACCGGGCAAGGAGTTGTCTCTCGTCGACCGCAATTGGCAAATTCACGCCTCGCCTGGGCACGACCCGCATTCGGTAGTCCTGTTCGAGCCGCAATCCCGCACGCTTATCTCAGCCGACTCACTCTGGGAAAACGGTTTTGGTGTGATTTTTCAGGAGCTCGAAGGTGAGCAGGCCTTCGACGAAGTGGCAGATACGCTCGATTTGATCGAATCGCTGGCTCCGCTTGTCGTGATTCCCGGCCACGGAAAGGTCTTCACGCATGTCGAGCAGTCGCTGGCAGCGGCTCGCCGGCGGCTCGACGGATTCGTGCGCGACCCGATGAAGCACGCCACGCATGCCGCCAAAGTGCTGCTCAAGTTCAAGCTGCTCGAGTTACAGCGTTTGAGCCTGGCGGAATTCGCGCGATGGGCAAACGCCACGGCCTATTTCGGTATGGTGCACCAACGCTGGTTTTCGGAACTCGAGCAGTCATTGTGGATAGCGCAGCTGGCCGAAGACCTGGTGCGCTCCGGCGCCGCGCGGCGCGAAGGCGAGTATTTGCTGAACGCATGAAGAAAGCGATGCCGCAAAAAACAAAAGGCCCAGCATTTCTGCTGGGCCTTTTGGGCTGTAAGAGCCTGACGATGTCCTACTTTCACACGGGAATCCGCACTATCATCGGCGCAGAGGCGTTTCACTGTCCTGTTCGGGATGGGAAGGAGTGGTACCACCTCGCTATGGTCATCAGGCATAACTTGTTGTCGTCCAGACACAGGGTCTAGACAACCAATTCATAGAGCAAATCAGCCCTAACGTTGCCGGTTGGGCTTTTTGGGGCTGTAAGAGCCTGACGATGACCTACTTTCACACGGGAACCGCACTATCATCGGCGCTGAGGCGTTTCACTGTCCTGTTCGGGATGGGAAGGAGTGGGACCACCTCGCTATGGTCATCAGGTATAAATTTTTTGTTGCGTTGACTCTCGGGTCAGCGCAACGAATTCATAGAGTTTGGAATCAGCTGGTATTTCTTCTTGAATGCGT
>CAVRNE010000090.1:0-59546 GCA_963722025.1 uncultured beta proteobacterium | reverse complement strand
GAGTAGTCCATCTGCTCGGGGGTCAGCCCCGGGGTGCGGACCCCGAGGATCCGGGTGACCGACGCGTTCAGGTAGCAGTAGCCGCCGAAGCACCCGATGATCTCGGTGTCGGTCGGTGAGAACTCGCTGACGTCGAAGGCGCCGAAGCGCACCAGCGCGTCCCGCCAGCCGGGCTCCGCGCACTGGATCACGCCGAGGCTCCACGTGGCCGGTGTGACCGGCCACGGGAACACCTCGCCGACGTTCCCGCGCGTCCACACCGGGTACCGCTCGCTCGGCTCGCTGTCACAGATCCACCGCTCGGGCCGGCCCGCCTGCGCCTGCTCGTCGCCTGCCATGGCGGCGGACGCTACGACGACGTCGGCGGCGGTGCTCGCTCGCCCTGACCGGGGGGCCGACGGCTACCCTGGTCGGCCGGGCTGATCAGGGTGCTGCCGGCTGCAGCCAGCCCACGTCTCACTCCGCACTTCGACGCGTGCGCGCCCTCGGCGCGCCCGCAGGAGGAACCATGACGAACAACCCTGATCACGACTTCAAGGTCGCCGACCTCACGCTCGCCCCCTGGGGCCGCAAGGAGATCGAGCTGGCCGAGGTGGAGATGCCCGGCCTGATGGCGCTGCGCGCCGAGTTCGGCGACTCCAAGCCGCTCGCCGGCGCCCGCATCACCGGCTCGCTCCACATGACCATCCAGACCGCGGTGCTCATCGAGACGCTCACCGCGCTCGGCGCGCAGGTGCGCTGGGTGAGCTGCAACATCTTCTCCACCCAGGACCACGCCGCCGCCGCGGTCGCGGTCGGCCCCGAGGGCACGGTCGACGCCCGAAGGGCGTGCCGGTGTTCGCCTGGAAGGGCGAGACGCTCGAGGAGTACTGGTGGTGCACCGAGCAGGTGCTTCAGTGGCCCGACGGCGGCGGCCCCAACATGATCCTCGACGACGGCGGCGACGCCACGCTGCTCGTGCACAAGGGCGTCGAGTACGAGAAGGCCGGCGTCGTCCCCGACGCCACCGACGACGACCCCGAGGAGTGGCACGTCATCATCGACACCCTCAAGCGGTCGCTCGCCGAGGACCCGAACCGCTGGACCACCATCGCCAGCGGCATCAAGGGCGTCACCGAGGAGACCACCACCGGCGTCCACCGGCTCTACCAGATGTTCGAGCAGGGCCAGCTCCTGTTCCCGGCCATCAACGTCAACGACTCGGTCACCAAGTCGAAGTTCGACAACCTCTACGGCTGCCGCCACAGCCTCATCGACGGCATCAACCGCGCCACCGACGTCATGCTCGGCGGCAAGGTCGCGGTGGTGTGCGGCTACGGCGAGGTCGGCAAGGGCTGCGCCCAGTCGCTCCGCGGCCAGGGCGCCCGCGTGATCGTCACCGAGGTCGACCCGATCTGCGCGCTGCAGGCGGTGATGGAGGGCTTCGAGGTCAACACCCTCGAGTCCGTGCTCGAGCACCGCCGACATCTTCATCACCAGCACCGGCAACAAGGGGATCATCTCCGCCGAGCACATGGCGAAGATGAAGCACAACGCCATCGTCGGCAACATCGGCCACTTCGACAACGAGATCGACATGGCCGGGCTCGCCCGCATGAGCGACGTCCGCAAGGTCGAGATCAAGCCGCAGGTGCACGAGTTCGTGTTCCCCGACGGGCACTCGGTGCATCATCCTGTCCGAGGGTCGCCTGCTGAACCTCGGCAACGCCACCGGCCACCCGAGCTTCGTGATGTCGATGAGCTTCACCAACCAGGTGCTCGCCCAGATCGAGCTCTACACGCCGCACCGAGGAGTACCCGCTCGGCGTGTACGTGCTGCCGAAGCTCCTCGACGAGCGGGTGGCCCGGCTCCACCTCGACGCCCTCGGCGTGAAGCTCACGCCCTCGCCAGGACCAGGCCGACTACCTCGGCATCCCGGTCGACGGCCCCTACAAGCACGACAACTACCGGTACTGAGGTCGTCCGCTGCCCGCAGCGCTCGCCACCCGCGGCCGGCGGCGGCGTCGGACCGGCTCCACAGCCCTGGACGGCCAGGCTCATGCGTCGAGGTGCCAGTGGACGTTGGGCGACGTGAGCGCAGGACGTCCGATGCCGACGCACCGCCGAGCGGCGCCGAGGCGAGCACGTGAGCTCGATGCCGGTGCGACGACCGTCGAGTGGCCGCGCGCGATGCCGTCATCAGCCGTCGCGGCCGGCCGAGGCCGGCGCCGATGTACCAGCCGCTCCGGGCCGAACGGTAGACGCCGAGCAGGAGCCGACCGCTGCCACATGCTCGGGGGCGTCGCACGGCGAGCGTGGCGTCCACGACGCCGATCACAGGACGTTGAGGACCGTGCCGAGCCGGCGCTCGACGGGACCCAGGAGCAGACCATCCCGGTGAGGATCGTACGTGCCGATGCGATGCCGGCGCTCGGAGCCCTGGTGGAGCACGTCCCAGGGCGAGCCAGGTCGGCCGACCATCAGCCGATCCCATCCGAAGAACCAGCCCAGAGCAGCGTGGAGCCGGCCGCAGCTCGCGGCGGGGGAGGGAGCACCCGGCACGCTACGGCGCCGGGTGCACCTCCCGGTTTCGCGGCTACAGGCGGACGCGGATCGCGGAGACCTCGATCGGCGCACCGTCCTCGCCGCTCGTGCCGTTGAGCACCAGCACGCCGTGGGTGGCCCCGGTGTCGTTGGTGAACTCGATCTCGCCGGTGAAGTCGCCGAGCACGCCGTCGCCGCGACCGGTCACGAACGTCGTCGCCGATGGGCTCCTGCAGCCGTCGGCGTAGAGGCCGCACCTGCACGTTGCCCTCGAAGGCGTAGGCCTGGCCCTCGAGCGGCTGCGGCGAGGTGAGCGTGTCGCCGATCTCGGGGTGGTGAGCCGGATCGAGTCGGTGGTGACCCCGATCACGTACCAGGTGTCGTCCTCGAGCTGGCGCACGAGCACCACGGACGGCGCGCCCTCGGCGAAGCTCCGGACCTCGACCTCGCCGGAGCGGGTCGCCCTGCTGGAACTCGCCGACGACCGGGTCGGTGAGCCCGCGAAGGCGGCGAACTCGCGGGCCGCCGACTCCGGGTCGCTCGAAGCGCTGCGACGTCGTGGGGTCCGGGAAGACGGGCACGTCGGGTCGACGCCCTCGGAACGTCGTCGTGGTCGTGGTCGCCGTCGGTGGTGGTGGTCGACGCGGTCGTGGCTCGGTCGTGTGGTGGTCGTCGGAGCTCACCGGCTCGTCGTCGTCATCGGTGAGCACGACGGCACGCGAGCACGACGCGCGACGACGGCGGCCGCCGCCCCGAGGCCGATGAGCACGCGCTTGCGGTTGTCGGAACGCTGGGCATCCATGAGCTTCTCCTCGATTCGGGACAGGGCGTCGGCCGACGGCTCGACGCGGGACGTGCGGGCTTCGATGGCCTGGCGCAGACGGTCCTCCGGGGTCATCGAAGGTCCTCCAGTCGCTCGGCCAGCGTGGCGAGGCCACGGTGGGCATGGGTCTTCACGGATCCGGCGGAGATGCCGAGCGTGGCGGCGATCTCGGCCTCGGAGAGGTCGAGGTAGTACCGGAGCGCCAGCACCTCTCGCTGGCGGTCGGGCAGCGAGCGCAGCGCGGCGAGGACGCGGTCGTCGTCGCCGGCGAGCGCGGGCCTCCGGGCGCCTCGGCGGGCGGGCGACGGCGCGGAGGTGGCGTCGCTCCACGCCGCGGGCGCAGGTGGGAGCGGGCGCCGTTGAGCACCGCGCTGCGCAGGTACGCCGGGCAGCCGGTCGTCGCCCGTGAGCGTCGGGGGCGCCGCCACACCTTCACGAAGGCGTCCTGCACGATCTCCTCGCACCGCCCGACGTCGTCGACGAGCAGCGAGGCCAGCCGCACGAGCGACGCGGTAGTGCTCGCGGTACGCGGCCGCGAGGTCGGGCGGCGAGCGCCTCCGGGCTCGTCGTGACCGGGGCCATCAACGCCATCATCACCGCGACAGACGCCCAGCCCGGGGATCGCGTTGACAGCGACCGGAGTGTCACACCCGGCGGTGCCTACGGTCCCGGCATGGCTGCGCTCCGCCGGTCGCTGCCGCGCTCCCGCCCGTGCCCTGGACTCGTGCCGGGCCGCTCGCTCGACTACGACGACGCGGTCCGCGACGCGGGTCGTCGGCGCTCAAGAACCGGGACGAGCGGCGCTCGTGTCACCGCGCTGGCCGACGGGCTGGCCGCGCTCGTGCCCGACGTCGGCCGGGCTCGTCGTCACGTGGGCGCCCACCAGCGCCGCGTCGCCGGCGCCAGCGCGGCTTCGACCAGGCCGAGCTGCTCGCCCGGGCCGTCGCCCGCCGCCGGCGGCCTGCCGGTGCGCCGGCTCCTGCTCCGGCGCCGCCCGGGCGCCGCCCAGGCCGGGCGCGCGCGCCGGCGACCGGTGGCAGCACCCCGGGTTCTCGTCGCGGCGCCGCGTGCCACCGGCCGGTGCTCCTCGATCGACGACGTCGCCACCACGGGGCCACCCTCTCGGCGGCCGCCGGGCCCTCCGCGCCGCCGGGGCGCCGCGGTGGTCCACGGGCTGGTCGTCGCCGCGCCCCGCCCGAGCACCTCGGCCGGGCGCGGTGTAGCGTCCGTCGGCACCACGCGACCCAGGAGGCATGCCCTTGGAGATCACCGTGAGTGCCCGTCACACCGACGTCTCACCTGCACTGCGCGCGGCGGCCGAAGAGAAGATCGGCCGCCTCAGTCGTTTTCTGGGGGGGATGGATCGGGCGGAGGTGCACTTCTCCGAGGAGCACAACCCGCGGATCGCCGCCAAGGAGGTGTGCGAGGTCACCCTCGAGGGCCGGGGCCACCACCTGCGCTGCAAGGCGGCCGCCGCCGACGGCTTCGCCGCCATCGACCTGGCGGTCGAGAAGCTCGAGCACCAGCTCCACAAGGCCAAGACCAAGCTGGTCCCGCGCAAGGCCCGCCAGCCGAGGCGGCCGCCGAGGTCGACGCCGAAGCGTCCTGAGCGCGCGTCGCCCTAGTCATCGCGCGTAGCCCGAAGCGCCCGCTGGGTGCCGCGCGGGCACGGAGCGTCGATGGCGCGGGTCATGCCGGGCTATCCTCCTGTGACTAGCCAGGCAGCGGACGGGCCGGGCTGGGCGAGGGAGGGACTGTGGTCGACGCCGACGGCATCGCAGGTGAGCGACGCGATCAGGGTGATGATCTGCGACGACCACGCGCTCTTCCGGCGCGGGCTGATCATGGTGCTCGAGTCCGAGGAGGGCATGGAGGTCGTCGGCGAGGCCGAGGACGGCGAGGAGGCCATCAAGCAAGGCCGAGGAGCTGGCCCCCGACGTCGTGCTCATGGACGTCCGGATGCCCAACGTCAGCGGCATCGAGGCCACCCGGCGCGATCGCCGAGGTCGATCCCGTCGGCCAAGATCCTCATGCTCACGGTCAGCGACGAGGAGGACGACCTCTACGACGCCATCAAGGCCGGCGCCACGGGCTACCTGCTCAAGGAGATCTCCATCGAGGAGGTCGCCGACGCCATCCGGGCCGTGGTGAGCGGCCAGAGCCTGATCTCGCCGTCGATGGCCTCGAAGCTCCTCACCGAGTTCACGAACCTGGCCAAGAAGGCCGACGAGAAGCAGGCGGTGCCCGTCGCCCCGCCTCACCGACCGGGAGCTCGAGGTGCTCAAGCTGGTGGCCCAGGGCATGAGCAACCGGGAGATCGCCGTCGAGCTCTACATCTCCGAGAACACGGTGAAGAACCACGTGCGCAACATCCTCGAGAAGCTCCACCTCCACTCCCGCATGGAGGCCGTGGTCTACGCCGTCCGGGAGAAGCTGCTCGACATCCGGTAGCCGCGGCCGCACCCGTACACTCGGGGCTCGCATGGGCGTCTTCGACAAGATCCTCCGGGCCGGCGAGGGCAAGAAGCTGAAGGCCCTCCAGGCGCTGGTGCCCGACATCAACGCGCTCGAGCCGGAGATGGAGGCGCTCTCCGACGCCGCGCTCCAGGCCAAGACCGGCGAGTTCCGCACCCGCCTCGACAACGGCGAGGACCTCGACGACCTGCTGATCGAGGCGTTCGCGGTGGTCCGCGAAGCCGGCAGGCGGGTGCTCGGCCAGCGCCACTACGACGTGCAGCTCATCGGCGGCGCCGCCCTCCACTTCGGCTGGATCGCCGAGATGAAGACCGGCGAGGGCAAGACCCTCGTGTCCACGCTGCCCGCCTACCTCAACGGCCTCGGCGGCAAGGGCACCCACCTCATCACCGTCAACGAGTACCTGGCCCGCCGCGACGCCGAGTGGATGGGCCGGCTCCACCGCTGGCTCGGCCTCGAGGTCGGGCTCATCGTGCCCGGCGAGAACGACCCCGACCACAAGCGCGAGCAGTACGCCGCCGACATCACCTACGGCACCAACAACGAGTTCGGCTTCGACTACCTCCGCGACAACATGGCCATGTCGCGCGCTCGCGCCAGACCCAGCGCGGCCACAGCTACGCGATCGTCGACGAGGTCGACTCGATCCTCATCGACGAGGCCCGCACGCCGCTGATCATCTCCGGGCGCGTCGCCGACGCCGCGCAGCTCTACTACAAGTTCGCCACCATCGTCCGCAGCCTCCGCCCCGACGAGGACTACGACGTCGACGAGGACAAGCGCACCGTGTCGCCCACCGAGAGCGGCATCGAGAAGGTCGAGCAGGCGCTCGGCATCGACAACCTCTACGACGGCGTCGCCCAGAACCTCGTGCACCAGCTCCAGGCCGCGCTGCGCGCCAAGGAGCTCTTCAAGCGCGACAAGGACTACATCATCAACAACGGCGAGGTGAAGATCGTCGACGAGTTCACCGGCCGCATCCTCGAGGGGCGGCGCTGGTCCGAGGGCCTCCACCAGGCCGTCGAGGCCAAGGAGGGCGTGAAGATCAAGGAGGAGAACCAGACCCTCGCCACGATCACCCTCCAGAACTACTTCCGCATGTACGACAAGCTCGCCGGCATGACGGGCACCGCCGTCACCGAGGCGGCGGAGTTCGCCAGCACCTACGACCTCCAGGTCGTCCCGGTCCCCACCAACAAGCCCACGGCCCGCGCCGACGAGGGCGACCTCATCTACAAGACCGAGGACGGCAAGTTCGGCGCGGTGGTCGACGACATCGCCGAGCGCTACGAGGCCGGCCAGCCGGTGCTCGTCGGCACGATCTCGGTGGAGAAGTCCGAGAAGCTCAGCCGGATGCTCGAGAAGCGGGGCATCACCCACGAGGTGCTCAACGCCAAGCAGCACACCCGGGAGGCCGAGATCGTCGCCCAGGCCGGCCGCCTCCAGGCGCGTCACCGTCGCCACCAACATGGCCGGTCGAGGCGTCGACATCCTCCTCGGCGGCAACCCCGAGATCCTCGCCAAGCGCGACCTGCGGGCCGAGGAGGTCGACCTCGAGTCCGACGAGGGCCGCGCCGAGCTGCTCGCCCTCGAGGCGCAGTACGCCGAGGACATGCAGGCCGAGGGCGACAAGGTCCGCGAGCTCGGCGGCCTCTACGTGCTCGGCACCGAGCGCCACGAGTCCCGCCGCATCGACAACCAGCTCCGAGGCCGCTCCGGCCGCCAGGGCGACCCCGGCGAGAGCCGCTTCTACCTGTCGCTCGAGGACGACCTCATGCGCCTGTTCGCCACCGGCGCCATCAACTGGGTGATGGGCAAGGCCCTGCCCGACGACGTGCCGCTCGAGGCGAAGATGGTCTCCAAGGCGATCGAGCGGGCGCAGACCACCGTCGAGCAGAAGAACGGCGAGATCCGCAAGAACGTCCTCAAGTACGACGAGGTGATGAACGCGCAGCGCAAGGTGATCTACGCGCTGCGCGACCAGATCCTCGACGAGGCCGACCTCCGCGAGAAGATCCTCGAGGAGCACCTCCCCGAGGCGGTCGAGGCGCTCGTCGGCACCTACTGCGTGGCCGACTTCCACGAGGAGTGGGACCTCGACGGCCTCCACGCCGACGTCCTCACCTACTGGCCGACGTCGCTCACCAAGGACCAGCTCGTCGGCGGTGAGCAGCACCGACGACCTCTACGAGCTGCTCGTCGACGACGCCATCACCCACTACGAGAAGCGCGAGAGCGAGCTCGGCGCCGAGGTGATGCGGCAGGTCGAGCGCCAGGTGATGCTCCAGATCATCGACACGAAGTGGCGCGAGCACCTCTACGAGATGGACTACCTCCAGGAGGGCATCAACCTCCGGGCGATGGGCCAGAAGGACCCGCTCACCGAGTGGCAGCGCGAGGGCTACGAGATGTTCGGCCTGATGATGAAGGGCATCGCGCAGGACCTCGTGAAGTACGTGATGCACGTGCAGGTCAACGTGCAGGCGCCCGCGCCCGCGCCGGCGGTCGGCACCGACTTCTCCGCGACCCGGCGGCAACGGGCCGGCGGCGCCCGTCGATCGGCGGCGACGAGCCGCGCGTGCAGAACATGCAGTACTCGGCGCCGGACGACCCGGCCGGCGGCGGCATGGCCGCGGCCGCTCGACGGGTCGCCGCCGAGGCGGGTCCGGCGGCCGCGCCGGCCGCGGTGGCCGACCAGCCCGCCATGATGACGCCGGTCGTGAAGTCCGAGTGGGACAAGACGCCCCGCAACGCGCCCGTGCCCGTGCGGGAGCGGCAAGAAGTTCAAGCTCTGCCACGGCAAGGCCTGAGGGCGGCGCGTGCGCGACTTCTCCGACGCGCTCGAGCTGACGCGCAAGCGCATCGCCGACGCGGCCGCCTACCTGAAGATCGAGGAGCTGCGGGCCCGCCGGCCGCTCCTCGAGACCGAGGCGTCGCGGCCCGACCTCTGGGACGACCCCGACGGCGGCCAAGCGCGTCACCGGCGAGCTCAGCGCCGTGGTCGACGACCTCGAGCGCTACGAGCGGCTCGTCGCGCGAGCTCGAGGACGCCGAGACGCTCCACGAGCTGGCCCGCGAGGAGGACGACGCGAGCCAGGAGGCCGAGATCGAGGCCGCGCTCGCCGTCGCTCGACGCCGAGCTGCGCGGCCTCGAGCTGCGCTCGATGTTCTCCGGCGAGCACGACGAGCGCGACGCGCTGTGCACGATCCAGGCGGGCGAGGGCGGCGCCGACGCGCAGGACTGGGCCGAGATGCTCTACCGCATGTACGTCCGCTGGGCCGAGCGCCGCGGCTTCGAGGTGGAGGAGGAGGGGTCCACGCCGGGCTCGGAGGCCGGCGTGTCGTCGGTCGAGTTCCTCGTGAAGGGCCGCTACGCCTACGGCTACCTGCAGGCCGAGCGCGGCGTCCACCGCCTCGTGCGCATGAGCCCGTTCAACGCGCAGGGCAAGCGCCAGACCGCGTTCGCCGCCCTCGACGTGGTGCCGGTGCTCCACGAGGACGAGGTGCAGGTCGAGGTCGACGAGGCCGACATCAAGATGGACGTGTTCCGCGCGTCGGGCGCCGGCGGCCAGCACATCAACAAGACGTCGTCGGCGGTGCGCCTCACCCACCTGCCCACCGGCATCGTCGTGTCGTGCCAGGTCGAGCGGTCGCAGTTCCAGAACCGCGACCGGGCCATGGCGATGCTCAAGGCGCGGCTGGCCGACCTCGAGCGGCAGAAGCGCGAGGACGAGCTCGCCGGCATCCGCGGCGAGCAGCAGCGGGTGGGCTTCGGCAGCCAGATCCGCAGCTACGTGATGCAGCCGTACCAGATGGTGAAGGACCTCCGCACCGAGCACGAGGCCGGCAACGTCCAGGGCGTGCTCGACGGCGACCTCGACCCGTTCATGGAGGCCTACCTGCAGTGGCGCCGCGCCACCGGGCACCGTCGTAACCTGATCGCAACATTCACGGCGCCCGCCGGGTGCCGCGAACCGCTCAGAGGGCGCTGGTACCCTCGCCTCCGCCCATGATCAAGCTCGAGAACGTCTCCAAGATCTACAAGGGCGAGGTCACGGCGCTCAGCGACGCCTCCGTCGACATCGAGAAGGGCGAGTTCGTCTTCCTGGTCGGCGCCTCCGGGTCCGGGCAAGTCCACCTTCCTCCGCCTCGTGAACAAGGAGGAGACGCCCGAGCACGGCCGCATCTTCGTGGCCGGCAAGGACATCGGCACGCTGTCGTCGTGGAAGGTGCCGTACCTGCGCCGCAACATCGGCTGCGTCTTCCAGGACTTCAAGCTGCTCACCAACAAGACCGTGTACGAGAACGTCGCCTTCGCCCTCGAGGTGATCGGCCGGCCCCGCCACGTCGTCAAGACCCAGGTGCCGGCCATCCTCGAGCTGGTCGGGCTGGCCAAGAAGATGGGCAACTTCCCCAACGAGCTCTCCGGCGGCGAGCAGCAGCGGGTGTCGATCGCCCGGGCCTTCGTGAACCGGCCGCTGATCCTCCTGGCCGACGAGCCCACCGGCAACCTCGACCCGGCCACCTCGGTCGGCATCATGCGCCTGCTCGACCGCATCAACCGCACGGGCACCACGGTGCTCATGGCCACCCACGACCGCTCCATCGTCGACACCATGCGCCGCCGCGTCATCGAGCTCGACCGTGGCTCGATCATCCGCGACCAGAGCCGCGGCGTCTACGAGTGAGCTGAGAGAACCCCCCCCATGGCCATCAAGCTCGACTACGTCGCCCGCGAGACCGCGACCAACCTCCCCCGCAACGTCACCCTCACGCTGGCGTCGATCCTCACCGTCGTCGTGTCGCTCACGCTGTTCGGCTCGGCGCTTCATGCTGCAACCAGGGCGTCGACAACGCCAACGACCGCTTCAAGGGCGGCATCGAGTTCATCGTCTTCCTGCAGCCCGAGTCCACCGCAGGAGCAGAAGGACTCGGTGCGAGGCGCGACCTCGAGGACAACCCCGACGTCGCGCGACGATCACCTACGTCGACCAGGACGAGACCTACGAGGAGTTCAAGCGGCATCTTCGAGGACTCAGCCGCAGCTCATCGAGACGGTCACGCCCGAGATCCTGCCGCCGTCGTTCCGGGTCGCGCCCGGTCACCAAGGACCCCGACGTCGTGCAGGCGCTCGGCGAGACCGTTCGAGGCGCAAGGCCGGGCGTCTACGAGGTGGTGTTCGCCTTCGAGGTCGTGAAGCGCATCCAGGAGACGTTCAACAAGATCGGCGTGCGCTTCCTGCTCGCCGCCGGCGCTGCTGCTCGTCGCCGCCGGCTCTGCTCATCCTCAACACGATCCGCGTGGCCATGTTCGCCCGGCGGCGCGAGATCGAGGTGATGAAGCTCGTCGGCGCCACGAACTGGTTCATCCGGGTGCCGTTCATCGTGGAGGGCATCATCCAGACGCTGATCGGCGCCGCCGTCGCGGTGGCGTCGATGACGCTTCGTGATCCGCCCGTTCATCGACGAGCTGTCGGAGGAGAAGCTCGTCCCGCTCTTCAAGGGCTTCGAGGTCACCGACGGCAACCTGCTGATCACGAACCTGCTGGTGGTCGGCGTCGCCGTGCTGATCGGCGCCATCGGCTCCGCCGTGGCGGTCAGCCGCTTCCTCGACGTCTAGGCGCGCTCAGGCGGCGGCCGACAGCCCAGTGGCTGCCGGCTGTCCGACAGGCCCTCGCTGCGTCGGTCTCGCCGAGGGCGGTCACGGCGACGACCAGCACGATGGCGATGAGGGCCAGCAGCAGGGCGTACTCGACCGAGGGACGCGCCGCGGTCGTCGTCGCGGTCGGGAAGACGCAGAGCTGAGCCAGGTGCGGAGCTGTCAGTAGGGCGAAGGACATTGAGAGCCACCTTGGTACGGCGTGGGGTCGTACTGATCTGTGGAAGAGCGTAAGGCGTGCATTCAGGCTGCCCGCCTGAGCCGTACGGACCATTCGCACCCCTCTTTCGAGGGTACCCGCGTTGGACGAATCGGACACGCACCACCATCTCGGCCTGGTGGCGCGACTCGAGGTCAGCGAGTGATGGCCAGGGGGCTGCGGGTAGCCGCCCGCGTCCATGACCGGCGGTGGCCCAGGGGCGCGAGGAGGTCGTCCAGCTCCTTGAGGTCGTCGCCGAGGGCCTCGATGGCCGGGGCCATCTGGGCGTCGGTGGCCAGCTCGATCTGCTCGCGGTGGGCGCGGCCGGCGTCGGTGAGGCCGCCGTCCTCATGAGCCCGGCCGCGGTGAGGCGCTCCTCGGCGGCGTCGAGCTGGGCGTCGCTCCACGCCCGGGTGCGCACGTAGGTGCGCGTCGGCATGCCCCAGTAGAGCTCGGTGAGCAGGCCGATCTCGGTGGCGTCGAGGCCGGCGGCCACCCACGCGGCGATGTGGCTGTCGCCGCGGAACTCGCGGAGCTGGTCGCCGAGGCGGAACAGGTCGCCGAGCGGTGTGCCGGGCAGCCCCTGGGCGAGGGTGCCGGCGAAGAGCGCCCGGCCCCAGGGCTCGAGCGGGGCGACGGCGCGGCGCGAGCAGCTCGTTGGCCCGGTCGATGCCGTCGGGCGCCGGCGCCGAGGATGCGCTCGAGCTGCGCGACGGCGCCCGTCGAGCCGCGCGTCGGCGATGGTCGGCGGCGTCGGTGAGCGTCCAGCCGTAGGTGACGGCGGGCACGACCACCTCGGGGTTGAACACGCCGAACGCGGCGGCCACCAGCTCGCCGGGCGCCTGGCCGAGCGCCGAGCCGCGGCTGGTGAAGTAGGCGGGTCCGTCGGGCAGCGCCACGCCGTCCTGGTGGTGAACGGCGAGCCGTTGAACCCGAGGGCCTGCGTAGCGCTCGTGGCACTCGGGCGCGAAGTACACCTGGCCGGTGAGCGGCTCGATGAGCCGGGCGAGCAGGCGGGCGCCGTCGCGCACCTCGTCGGTGGCGGCTGGTGGTCGGCATGGTCGGTCCCCCCGGATCGTCGTCGTGGCGTGGGACCCTACAAGTCGTGGCCGCGCCGACCCGATCGCCGGCCCCGTGCCGGGCGACCTCGCGCTCCTCGCCGTGGCGGTGGTCGCGGTGTCGACCTCGGCGCCGCTGATCGCGGGGCGCCGACGCGCCGACGCTCGCCATCGCCTTCTGGCGCAACGCGCTCGAGCCTGCCGGTGCTCGGCGCTGTGGCTGCTCGCCCGCCGCGACGAGCGCGCCGGCTGGCGGGCCCGCTCGCGCGCGCGGACCGGCGCCTGTCCCGGCTCGTCGGGCGCGTTCCTCGCCGCCCACTTCGCCACCTGGATCCCGAGCCTCTCGTTCACGTCGGTGGCCTCGTCGGTCGCGCTCGTGGCCACCCAGCCGGTGTGGGCCGCGCTCATCGCCCGCCAGCGCGGCGAGCACATCCACCGGCAGACCTGGATCGGCATCGGGCTGGCGCTGGCCGGCACGCTCGTGCTCACCGGCGTCGACCTGTCGATCTCGGGTCGGGCGCTGTTCGGCGACCTGCTCGCCCTGGTCGGCGGGATGCTCGCGGCGGCCTACGTCACCGTCGGCGGCGAGCGTCCGCCAGCGCGTGTCCACCGTGTCGCTACGCGCTGGCCTGCTACGCCACCGCGGCCGTCCTGCTCCTCGGCGCTCTGCCTGGTCAGCGCGCAGCCGCTCGCCGGCTACGACCGGGACACCTGGCTGGCCATCGGCGGGCTGGTGCTCGGCGCCCAGCTCCTCGGCCACACGCTGGTGAACCTCGTGCTGCGCAGCATCAGCCCCACCGCCGTGTCCGTCGCGATCCTCTTCGAGATCCTCGGCGCCACGCTGATCGCCCGGGTCGCCTTCGGCGAGACGCCGCCCGCGGGCGCCTGGCCGGCCGCGCTGCTCATCGCCGCCGGAGTGGTGGTCGTGGTCCGCTCCGACCAGGATGCGGACCGACCTGGTCGACCCCGGAGGTCTCCTCACATGACCGACGTCGCGCTTCGTGCCGGTGCTCGAGCTGCCCGACGACTGGTCGGGCGCCATCACCGTCGTCGTGCGCGAGGGCCAGGTCGTCGTGCTCGACGAGCACCCCGACGACGTCGCCCCCGGCGCGCGCGCCGCCACGTGCTCGGCACGCTCGACGGCGCCGCGTGCTGGGCGATCGACCTCGACGGCGACGGCGTGCCCGACGTCGTCGTCGACGGCGCCGTCGACGGGCTCGTGCCGCTCATGGGCCTCTACGGGCGGGTCGACGACCTGCGCTGGACGCTGGCCGGCCGGGCCGTGCAGCTCGTCGAGTGGGACCGCACCACGCGGTTCTGCGGTCGCTGCGGCACGGCCACCGAGCCGGCGCCGGCGAGCGGGCCCGGCGCTGCCCGGCGTGCGGGCTGCTCGCCTTCCCGCGCCTGGCGCCGGCGGTGATCACGCTCATCGAGCGCGACGGCGAGGCCCTGCTCGCCCGGGGCCGCGCCTTCCCGGTGCCGATGTACAGCTGCATCGCCGGGTTCGTGGAGCCGGGCGAGACGATGGAGGAGGCGGTGCACCGCGAGGTGCGCGAGGAGGTCGGCGTCGCGCTCGACCGACGTGCGCTACATCGCCAGCCAGCCGTGGCCGTTCCCGCACTCGCTGATGATCGGCTTCGAGGCCACGTGGGCGGCGGCGACATCGTCATCGACGAGACGGAGATCGTCGACGCCCAGTGGTACCGCGCCGACGACCTCCCGATGATCCCGCCGGGCATGAGCATCGCCCGCACGCTGATCGACCGCTGGCTCGAGCGCGCCGGGGGTCGAGCGCCGCTCAGTCGCGCTCGAGGCGCCAGCCGTCCTCGAGCATCCAGAGGCGGTGCCGGGCGCCCGGCAGGCTCCGGGTCGTTGGCCTCGTAGCCGCCGTCGCCCGTCCCACATCGCCACCGCGCCGCCGTCGACGGTGACCCAGCGCGTCTCGTAGTGGGGGAGCGGGTCGCGCTCGCGCGGCCGCCGCCAGCGCCGCGTCGACGGTGCCGTGCTCGGCCAGGTCGTGCAGCGTCACCCAGGTGGGCGGCGCCAGGTCCACCTCGCCGCGGTCGCGCCGGGCGAGCACCTCCCGTGCCGCGAGCCACTCGTGCTCGTGGATCTCGCCGCCGTCGACGACCACCTCGCCCTCGCTGACGCGCGGGCCAGGAAGAAGTGCGTCGAGTAGCGCCGCGGGGTGATCGGCGGGCGGCACCCAGTGGGAGAACGGCACGAGGTCGTCCGGGTCGACGGCGAGGCCGCACTCCTCGAGCGCCTCGCGGGCCGCCGCCCGGCGGGCGGCAGTCGGCGTCGTCGTCGCCCGGCTGGCGGTCGCCGTCGTCGACCCGGCCGCCCGGGAACACCCACATCCCGCCGAACGCGACCTTCGACACCGCGGTGCAGCATCAGCACCTCGAGCCCGTCGCTCGCCGTCCCGCACCAGCACGACGGTCGCCGCCGGGATCGCCGGGTGGTCGGCGTCGTCCGTCGGTCACGCCGGCATCCTGCCACCGTCGCTACCTCGTCGTCGGCCCACCGGGCCCGCTCGTCGGCCAGCCAGTCGGGCAGGTCGATCTCGGGGTCGGGGAGCTCCTCGACGCCGTGCTCGGCGCGCAGCGCCTCGACCAGCTCGGGCCGGTCGCCCCAGGAGCGGGGGTCGCCGAGCATCACCTCGAACATCGTCACGCCCTCGGGCCCGGCCCGGAAGGGCCCGAAGGCGGCGCCCTCGGGCAGCTCGATGTGGGTGCCCGCCTGCACAGGCGGTCGCCGCACCAGATCGAGCCCTCGATCACGTACACCACGTGAGGGCTCCGGTGGCCGTGGCGGCGCACGATCATCCCGGGGTCGTAGCGGCCGAGCAGCGACAGGTACGGCGGGTCGGCCCGGAACGCGAACCACTTCTCCCACACCGACGACGTGGTGCCGTCGGCGTTGCGCTGCCGCTTCACCTCCTGCCACGGCACGTCGGCGTCGTCGAGGTGCCGGAACATCGGCTCGGGTGCCGTCCATCGCGCCGGCACGCTAACGACGGCGCCCGCGCCTGAGTGCGAGGATCCGCGGCGATGGGTGACGCTCCGCGACTACCTCCACTGGCACGACGACTACGAGCAGCCCGGGTCGTCGCTGCACCGCCGGCTGCAGGTCGTGATCCGCATGATCCGTCGAGCGCTCGACGAGCTGCCGCCCGGACCGGTCCGGGTCGTGAGCCTGTGCGCCGGCCAGGGCGCCGACATCCTCGGCGCCGCCGACGGCCACCGCCGTGCGCGGCGACCTCACCGGTCGGCTCGTGGAGCTCGACCCGCGCAACGTCGAGCGGCGCGCGCGCGCGCATCGCCGACGCTCGGCCTCGACGCTCTCGAGGTCGTCGAAGGCGACGCCAGCACCTCGGACGCCTACGTCGGCGCCGTGCCCGCCGACCTCGTGCTCGCGTGCGGCATCTTCGGCAACATCAGCGACGAGGACATCGAGCGCACGATCCGGTTCCTGCCGTCGCTCTGCGCGCCGGGCGCGCGGGTGATCTGGACCCGCCATCCACGGGAGCCGAGCTGCTCGAGCGCCTGCAGGGCTGGCTCGGCGACGTCGGCTTCGACCCGATCGAGATGGAGATCGACCCGGAGGACCGGTACGGCGTCGGGGTCAACCGGCTCGTCGTCGACCCGCCGCCGTTCGAGCCGGGCCAGCACCTGTTCACCTTCATCCGCTGAGGCCAGTACGTAACGTGCCACGCATGGATGAGGAGATCGAGCGACCGAGGATCACGCCGTACCTGTACTACCCGGACGCCACGAAGGCGGTGGCCTTCCTGATCGACGCCTTCGGGTTCCCACCAGTGTCTCGGCGTTCCGTGACGACGACGGAACCGTGTGGACGGCAACCCTTCGGTATCAGGACGGGTACGTGATGGTGGGTCCTGGTACCGACGGCTTCGGCACGATGGCGATCCTCGATGGAGCGCTGGCGACGAGCCGGATGTTCGTGGTGGTCGAGGATGTCCAGGAGCACTGCGAGCGAGCCAAGGCGGCCGGCGCCACGATCGTGTCAGAGCTCGCCGAGCACCCCGGTGTGAACGCGTCGCGGCTCGTCACCCCGCGCAGCTGCACGGAGGTCAGGCGAAAACCGCCCGCGAGCAGGTGCAAGTGGGCATCGATGAAGCCCGGCACGACGAGGCCGCCGCGGGCATCGAGGTCTTCCGCGTCGGGCACGGCGCGGCGGACGTCGTCGGCGGTGCCGATCGCGACAATCCGGTCGTCGCGGATCGCGACCGCGTCGGCGCGGGGACGGGCGGGGTCGCCGGTCCAGACGCGGCCGTTGAGAATGCGGATGGTGTGAGACACTCCGGAGATGGGTCGAGTGTCTCGCAGGGGGAGACGCGACCCCCGGGGATCCAGCCGTGTTGCACGACGCGTCGCTGCGTACCACCATCGAGATGAGAGTCCGCGCGCTCCGCCCGGACATGGCGCCGCGCTGGGGCAAGATGTCGGTCGATCAGATGCTGTGGCACGTGAACGAAGCGATGGCCGTCGCGCTCGGCGAGAAGAAGCCGGCGGGTGTCGTCGCCGTTGCCGCGGCCGGTGATCAAGTTCCTGGTGCTCAACCTGCCGTGGATGAAGGGCGCGCCGACGAACCCGTCGTTCGTCGCGAAGGCGCGCCACGACTTCGACGTCGAGCGGCAGCGCTGTCTCTTGCTCATCGACGCGCTCGCGGCGCAGCCGCTCGCCGGCATCTGGTCCGACCACCCGATGTTCGGCCGCATGACCGGCCGCGACGTGAGCCGGCTGCACGCGAAGCACCTCGACCACCATCTGCGACAGTTCGGCGTCTAGATCCGGCGCTTCGCGTGCGAAAAACCATTGCCATGAAGGCTGTGAAGCTGCTGAAGGCTCTGAAGAAAACCAATTGGTCTTCTTCATGGTCTTCACCGTCTTCATTGTCTTCATTCGATGTGTGCTTTTGGCACGCGAAGCGCTGCTAGGCGCTGGCGCGCCGGCGCCCGCGGGCGGGGAACTTCGTCACACGTCGCGCCGTCGACTTCGCCTTCGCCGGCTTCTTCCGATCGCGCGACACCTGATCCAGGCTCTTGCGTAACGCGTCCATGAGGTTGACGACGCGTGGCGGCGCCTCTGTCTTCGACGCGACGATGTCCTCGCCCTCGATCTTCGCCTCGATCATCTTCCGCAGCGCGTCCTCGTAGGTGTCGCGGATCCTCGAGAAGTCGATCTCGCCCTCGTACTCGGCGAGCACGCGCTTCGCCAGGGCGATCTCCTGCGGGCGCGCCTTGTCCGGCACCGCGTCCAGTTCGGGAATCTTCCCGATGTCACGGACGTCATCTTCGTGACGCAGGGTGAACATCACCATGCCGCTCTCGCGCGGCTCGACGGCAACCAGGCGATCACGGCCGTGAAAGGCGACCGTGCCGATCGCCGCTTTGCCCTCGAGCGCGTCGCGCATGACCGCGAAGGAGTCAGCGGCGGCCTTGCCGTCCGGCGCGAGGAAGTAGGCGTCCTCGAGCAGCAGGGGATCGATGGCGCCGGCGGAGGTGACCTGTTGGAGCTGGACGATCCGCGTGGACTCCGGACGGACCTTCTTGATGTCGGCCTCGTCGAGGGCTACGTACTGGCCGCGCTCGAACTCGTAGCCCTTCACGATCTCGTCGGCGCTGACCTCGCGGTCACACTGCGGGCACCACTTTTTGTAGACGATTCGCGTCTGACACTTGCGATGCAGCTGGTTGAACCGGATCGACCCGGCGGCGTCGGTGGCGGGGTAGACGCGTACCGCGATTGTGACCAGGCTCAGGCGAAGGTGACCCTTCCAGAGCGCTCTCATCGCCATATCGACAGATCCTGCAACCGGCGTGCCGCGTGACGCGCGCGTACAAGTGCTGGATCTTGGCCGCGCATCTGCCTAGCATGTGTTCCACGGGATCCAAATGATGCGGCGTCGGTTCATCCCTGGGGCGGGGGGGTGATCTCATGACGCGCGACGAGGCGATGGCCCTGCTGGTTCTGCGCGAGGACGCCTTCCGGCGTGCCGACGCGCCCGGCCTGGCGGCGACGTACACCGAGGACGCCGTGATGCTCAGCCCGATGTTCGGCACGGTCACCGGCCGTGCGGCGATCGAGGCCTCGCACCGCCGGCTGTTCACGGTCTTCAAGGACATGGTCATCAAGACCGACCCGTTGATTTTCGAGGCCGACCGCGGCGCGCAATCCTGGGTCGGCCACGCGACGCACACGAGCGAGATGTTCGGCGTGCCGGCGTCGGGCCGGCCGTTCGAAATCCGCGGCGCCTTCGTGTTCGAGTTCCGCGACGGCCTCATCGCCCACGAACGGCGGCTCTACGATTTCACCGGCCTGCTGCTGCAGCTGGGCGTCCTCAAGGCGAAACCCCAATGACGTCACCGACGACACGCGCCGAGATCGAGCATCTGTTCCAGATGCGCGCGAAAGCGTGGAAGTCGCGCGATCCGGGCGGCCTCGCGGCGACGCATGCGATGGACGGCCGCGTCTCGAGCCCGATCTTCGGAAAGCTGGACGGGCGCCCCGCGATCGAGCAGTCCTACCGCGAGTTATTCAAGCGCTTCGCCGACTGGAATCTCGAGGGCGAGCCGCTCATCGTCGACGACCAGCGGGTCGCGCAGGTGTTCGCCGTCCACGCGACGCACACGTCCGAGTTCTACGGGCTGGCGCCGACGGGCCGCCGGTTCATTCTCCATGGCGTGCTGATGTTCGAGATGGCGGCGGGGAAGATCGCCGTCGAGCGGCGGATCTACGACTTTACCGGCCTCGTCGTGCAGTTGGGGTTGATTAAGGCTCGACCGGACTGAAAAACAAAACGGCGGCGAGCTGGTCAGCTCGCCGCCGTGCGATCCGCGGTCGCGGGTTCCCAGACCCGCGCGCCGAGATCCGGATACGTCTAGTTCAGCACGCGAATCACGACCCGGCGGTTCTCGGCTCGCGCCGCGCGCGTCTTGCCCGTGTTCACCGGCTTCTCTTCGCCGTAGCTGATGATGTTGATGCGGTGGAGCGGAATCTGGTGCTTCTCGTAGAGGTAGAGCTTGACGGCCTCCGCGCGCTCCATGCCGATCTTCTCGTTGATGTCCTTCCCGCCGACGTCGTCCGTGTGGCCCTCGATCTCGAAATAGGAGCCCTTGGGATCCGCGAGCACGTTGGCGATCATCATGTCGATCTTGGTCTTCGCGTCATCCGGCAGCGTCGTGCCGCCGAACTTGAAGCCCGGGGTGTTCTCGCTCAGCGAGACTTCGTAGACAATGCGCCCGCTCTTCGCTTCGAAGGCCTTGTTCACTTCCTCGATCCGCGCGTTCGCCATCTTCGCGGCGTCGCCGGCCGCCACGGCCTTGCCGTCGGCCGTCACCGCCGCCTGCTGAGCGGAATTCGCGGCCGTCTGCGCCGCACCCGCCTTGCCGTCGACTTCGGTGATCTTCGCCTCGTTCTGGCGGGTGCGCTCCTGCGTTTCCTCGAGCGATCCGCTCAGCGTGTCGACCTTGGTGCTGACCTGGCCGACCTGCGTATTCACATAACCCTTGGTGGCGCACCCCGTGGATCCCACGAGTCCCACCACTGCCAATGCAAGCAACGACTTCCGCATGGTACGCCTCCTCAAGCCTGTTCAGGGCCGGCTGGGCCCGGTGACGAAATAGCCGGTACGGGCACGGACGACATGATCCTTGTCGCGCGTGCGGAGATCGATCGGATGCCATCCCGGGCGCGCGCCCGGCTCGAACGCAATCAAGTACTGATTCCGCAACTCGGTGATGATCTGCTTCGCCGCCGCGCTCGTTTCCTCGCGGCCGACGGGCGCGTAGATATCGCCGCCGGTCCACCGCGCGAGATTGCCGAGCCGGCCGGCCATCATCGCGTCGAGCTGCGGCTCGTTCACGCTCGACGACTTCGAGTTCTGATCGAGCGGCGAGACGACGATGACGATGTAGACGGGCACGTCGATGGAGCTGGCGATTCCGGACACTTCGCTCGGCGTCAGACGGCTCGCGTTGTCGGCGCCGTCGCTGAGCGCGATGACCGCGCGGCGGCTGGCGCCGGTGGCGGCCAGGTTCTTGCCCGCTTCGGCGATCGCGTCGAAGAGTGACGTCTGGCCGTAGGGCCGGAGGTTCTTCATCTGGACGATGATTTCGTCGCTCGGCCGCGTGAGCGCCTGCACCTGCTGCAGGCGCTTGTCGAACGTCAGCAGGTTCACCCGGTCGTCGTCCGGGATCATCCAGGTGAACAGATGTTTGGTAATTTCGGCCGCGGCATCGCGGCGGACGGCGACGTCCATGCTGCCGCTGAAATCGACGAGCAGCGACACCGTGAGCGGCGACGCGTCGCTCCGGAAATCGAGAATCGGACGCGCCTCACCGCTGTCCAGGAGCGTGAAATCGCGGGATTCGAGATCCGTGACCTGACGGCCGCGCTTGGTGCGGACCGTGACGCCCACCGTCACGCGTGAGACACCGGCTTTGAACGTCGGGCGAGCCTGCGGCGACGTCACCATCGGCTCGGCCACGAGGGCCGTGGAAGCCAGGAGCACGCCGCACAAGGTCAAGGCACCGAATCGCACGGCCCTTGTATCTTCAACATCCTTGCCAACGCGATTGGCGGAATCACGGCCGCAAAACCCGCGAATTCTGGCCCAAAGAGCCGGGCGCATGTAAAACTTACGTCGCCCCATGGCGTTGGAGAATTGACACCCTGCCTTGGCGGCGTCAGCCGGGGAGAGTACAGTGCCTGCGTTGAAGGTCTTCGCCGTCACCCTTGCCGTGTTCGCCTCGCTCGCGCAGACGGCGGCGCCCGATGCGCTGACGCGGGCTCGCCAGCTGTATAACGCCGGGAAATTCAGTGAAGCGGCGACCGCGGCCGCGGAAGCGCGGCAGGTGCCGGCGCTGGCCAATGCGGCGGCGGTCGTCTACGCGCGCGCGCGGCTCGAGAAATACCGGGAAACGCCCGATGCCACCGACCTCGAGGAGGCGCGGGCGGCGCTGCGACAGGTCGATCCGTCGAAGCTCGCGCCCCGCGACGACATCGAATATGTCATCGGCCTCGGCGTCGCGGTGTTCCTCGAGGGCGAAGCGGAGAAACAGGTCGATCGGTACGGCGCCGCCGCCGACTTCTTCGACGCGGCGCTCGTCCGCGCCGTCATCGTCGACGAGCCGGCGCGCGACAAGATCTTCGACTGGTGGGCGACGGCGCTCGATCGGCAGGCGCAGCTCCGGTCCGATACCGATCGCAAGGCGACCTGGCAGCGGATCGTGCAGCGCGCCGATCTCGAGCGCGCGCGCACCGACGGCGCGGTGTCGGCGATGTACTGGCAGGTGAAGGCGAGCGCCGGCGCCGGCGATCTCGAGCGCGCGTGGAGCGGCGCCGTGAGCACGTGGATCCGCGCGGGGAAGCTCGGCGCGCGCGGCGGGACGCTGCGACGCGATCTCGACAAGCTCGTCACCGAGGTCGTGCTGCCGGAGCGCGCCAGAGCGATCGCGCCGAATGGCGATCAGCGCGCCGCGCTCGCGACGCTCGTCGCGGAGTGGGACGCGCACAAAAAACGCTGGGAGTAGCGATCAGGCTTTGGTCAGCGCCAGCGCGAACGTGAGCGCCTTCTCGGCGTACGACGCGGCGGAGGCGAAGTTCTTTTCGCGGAGTTCTCCCTCCGCCAGCCTCTTGTAGCGCGTCGCTTCCTTGAACGCCTCGCGGGCTTCGGGCGCCAGCCGGTTCACATCGAGCTTCACCAGGATCTGATCGGTGCGGATGAGGTCGGCGCGCGTGCGCGTTTCGAGCTCGTCCGGGGTACGCGTCGTCTGCAGGACCGGCGGGTCAGGTGGCGGCGTCGTCGCCGGTGGAGCGGCGGGCGGTGGCGCCGGCGGTTTGGCGGCGGCCGGCTTCGTGGTCGGCGGCGGCGTGGCCGTCGTGGGATCGACGGTCGCGGGCGGCGTTTCCACCACCTCGACGGCAACGCGCACGACGTGCGGCGGCGGTGGCGTCGGGACGTTGAGCGGCGCCGGCGGCGGTGGCGGTGGCAGCGTCTTCGCCTGAGGCTTGGCGCAGCCCGCCCCGATGAGCGCGCCGGCCGCGAGCGCCAGCGCCAGCGCCACGGTACGGGCGCATTCGCCGCAACGCCGGAGAGGCGGCGAGAACGTCATCGTTCTCATTATGACGGGGAAACGCGACGACGAGTCGTTTTTACGCTTTTTGTAACGCGACTTCCGGCACCGCCTTCGCGGGCCGCAGGAGCACGCGGAACGTCGTCCCCGCGCCCGGCGTGGACTGGACTTCGATCTCGCCGTCGTGGAGCTGGACGGTCCGGTAGACCAGCGAGAGGCCGATCCCGCTCCCGGACTCCTTCGTCGTGAAGTACAGATCGAAGATGCGCTCGAGATCCGCGGGGGAGATGCCGACGCCGGTATCTTCGAACAGGATCTCGAGCCGGCCGGCCGCGATCCTGGCGCCGATGTGCAGCCGGCCGCCCCGCGGCATCGCCTGACACGCGTTCAACGCGAGATTCAGGAACGCCTGGCGCAGCAGGTCGGCGTCGCCGTTCGCCGGCGGAAGATCGCGCGGCACTTCGACGCGGACGTCGACGTGGTTTTTCTCCGCCTCGGCGAGGATCACCGGCAGGATGTCGTCGACGAGCGGCGCCAGGGCCACGGGCCGGAGCTCGAGCGCGTCGACGCGGTTGAACTTGATCAGCCCCTGGACGACCTCGTTCATGCGGCGGATCTGCGTGGAGATCACCTGCAGGTGCTCGAGCGCTTCGGGCACGTCCGCGAGCCGGATCCGGAGCAGCTCGAGGTGGATGGTCGCCGCGTTCAGCGGATTCCGGATCTCGTGGCCGACGCCGCCGGTGATCCGGCTCAGCGCCTCGAATTTCCGCGCGTACCCAGCGTCGACTCGACCTCGGCCAGATAGGCGAGATTTCGCGCCACCAGCAGCACGCCAATGGGGTGGCCGCCGCCGCCCGCCACCACTTCCGTCAGGACGAGCCGCTCGCCGCCGGCCGGGATTTCCACGACGCGCGGCGTGTCGGTTTCTGCGTCTGCAGCGACGATTCGACGGCAACGCGATACGGATGCGACGACGTCAGCAGATCGGCCATCGCGCCCCGCTCGGCGCCGAGCGTGCGCGACATCGCCGGATTAGCAATTGGCGATCACCCTGCAACCACTGGTTGACGTATTGCTCTACGAATGGCTCAACGTGCCCCTTAACGTGCAGTTCCGCCGACTTTGGTTGCGGAGGCGCCGTTCACTATCCCATAACGGCTAGAGCTGAACGTTGGCTGCTCTCAAGACTTCCTGATGACTTGAAGACGCCCCGCGGGCTGTCGCTCACGTGTGCGATTGCCGACTTCAACTTTGACGGCTCGGGCATCGATGCCGCTCGCAGTTGGATCTGCGAATCCGGCGTTCCGGCGGAGCGTAACTGGGGAAGTTTTTTTTCCAGGAAGACGCGTATCACCTCAAGTCAGATACTACATATGGCTTTCGGTGTCGGCAGCCTCCAGCCGGCCCACGCAGCGAATGGGTCGTGTAATTTGTCGGTTTTTTGAATGACGACTTCAGCGTCAAAAACGATCCGGAAAATTCGCGTCAGTCAAACGATGACGACGTCACTGTAGAGATGAAGTATTTCTTCTCTGCAGCACACTTGCTGGCACGAATGGTGTTCCCATGCTGGTCGATGCTTAATTATTCACCCTTGGCCCCCTGCTGGCCGGTGCTCAACCTTCATTTATCGCTGACAACGTCCGTCGGCAGCAGCGTCAAGCGCAAGGCTTTGCACCGTGTTTCAGCAGCCCAACCGTTACGCGCGCGTTGCCTGGCGCAGCGCCTGGTCGATGTCCCACAGGATGTCGTCCGCCTCCTCGATGCCGACGGACAGGCGGATCATGTCGGAGCGCACGCCGGCGCGGGCCAGCTCATCCTCGCTCAGCTGGCGATGGGTGGTCGATGCGGGGTGGATCACCAGCGTCTTGGCGTCGCCGATGTTGGCCAGGTGGCTCAGGAATTCGCAGGCGTCGATGAAGCGCTCGCCGGCCGCGGCCGGGTCGGCGGCCTTGATGCCGAATGTGAGGATGCCCGAAGCGCCGGGCAGTCCGTCGATGCTGCGGAACTGCTTCCTCGCCAATGCGTGGTGCGGCGAGTTTTCCAGGCCGGGGTAGTTGACCCAGCTCACCAGCGGATGATCGCTGAGAAAGCGCGCCACCCGCAGGGCGTTGCGGCAATGCGCCTGCATGCGCAGGTGCAGCGTTTCGATGCCTTGCAGGATCAGCCAGGCGTTCAGCGGCGAGAGCGAGCCGCCGAAGGTGCGGTTGACCTCCATGCGGGCCTTCATGGTGTAGCCGAAGTCGCCGAAGGTCTCGTAGAACTTGACGCCGTGATAGGCCCGGCTGGGCTCGAGCATCTCCGGGAACTTGGGCGCGGACAGGGGCGAGCCCCAGTCGAACTTGCCCGACTCGACGATGACGCCCGCCATCGTGGTGCCGTGGCCGCCCAGGTACTTGGTCGCGCTGTGCACCACGATGTCGGCGCCGAAGGCAAACGGGTTGCACAGGTAGGGGCTGGCCACCGTGTTGTCGATGATGAGCGGCAGGCCGTGCTCGTGGGCCACCTGGCGCCACGGCTTCGATGTCGAACACGTTGACCAGCGGATTGCCCAGCGTCTCGCCGTACAAGGCCCGGGTGTTGGGCCGGATCGCGCGGCGGAAGTTGTCCGGGTCCTCCGGATCGACGAAGGTGGTTTCTATGCCCAGGCGCGAGAAGCCGACGCCGAGCTGGCCCACGCTGCCGCCGTACAAGGTGGAGGCGGCGACGATGTGGTCGCCGGTCTTGAGGATCGCCAGCAGGGCCGTCATCTGCGCCGCCATGCCGGTCGCGCAGGCCAGCGCGGCGCGGCCGCCTTCGAGCGAAGCCACGCGCTCTTCCAGCACCGCCACCGTGGGGTTGCTGATGCGGCTGTAGACGTTGCCGAAGGTCTGCAGGTTGAACAGGCTGGCCGCGTGCTCGGCCGAGTCGAATACGAAGCTGGTGGTCTGGTGGATGGGCGTGGCGCGCGCGCCCGTCACCGGGTCGGGCACGGCCCCGGCGTGGATGGCACGGGTGCCGAAGCCGTAGTCGCGGTCTTTGGTCATGTCTGGCGTCATATTCAGTAGGGCAGGTGTTGGGGACGGCGCGCGGAGATGACCTTGGTGTTCACGCCGGCCCAGCCCAGGCCGCCGAACAGGCGCGCATGTTCGATCTTGACGCAGCGGTCCATCACCACGTCCAGGCCCGCTGCTCTGGCCTTGGCCGCCGCGGCTTCGTGGATGACGCCGATCTGCATCCACAGGCAGCGTGCGCCGATGGCGATCGCTTCATCGGCGATGGGCGGGATGTCCTCGCTCTTGCGAAAGCAGTCGACCAGGTCGATGCGGTGGCTCCTTCGCCGCGGCCGTGAGGCTCGGGTAGCAGCGCTGGCCCAGGATCTCGGTGGCGGTGGGGTTGACCGGAACGATCTTGTAGCCGTGCCCCTGCATGTACTTGGCCGCGAAGAAGCTGGGCCGGTGCCATTGCGGCGACAGGCCCACCACGGCGATGGTTTTGCAGGTGCCGAGGATGCGCCGCAGTTCGCTGATCGAGTTCATGCACGCCAGTGTACGCAAGAGCACGTGTCATTGCGGACTTGACCGGCCATGCGCGCCATGGATTGCGGGTCAAGCCCGCAATGACATCGGTCAGCTCTTGTACTTGATCGAGCAGCCGTAGGGCCGCGTAGTGGCCGCCGAGAGCGGCTTGCCTGCCAGCGCCTCGTCCAAGCCTTGCCGCACGTAGTTGACGGCCTTCTTGATGTCGTCGGGATTGCTGGACGGGATGCTGTCGATGCCGCCGGCATAGATCAGCCGGCCCTGCGGATCGACGATGTACATGTGCGGCGTGGTGCGCGCGCCATAAGCCTTGCCGGCCGTACCTTCCTCGTCCACCAGCACCGCGCTGGGCTGCGCCTTGCGCTCTTTCTGCCAGGCCACGAGTTTGGTGGGCTCCATGTATTCCCAGGAGGACTTCTCGGTGGAGTTGATCGACAGCCAGACGACGCCCTTGTCGACGGCCTCTTTCTGCGTGGCGGGCATGTTGCCGCTGTCGTAGTGCTTGCGCACGTAGGGACAGCCGGGATTGGTCCACTCCAGCACGACGTGCTTGCCGCGGTAGTCGCTCAGCTTGACGGTCTTGCCGCCGGCGTCCTTGAGCGTGAAGTCGGGTGCGCCCTCGCCGACGGCGGGCGCAGCCTGGGCGGATACGGCGACGAAAGCGGCGAGGAAAAGAGCAGTGAGTCGCAACATGATGATCGGCTCCTACAGGTTGGCGATGACTGAACGCACTTCCTCCACCCCCAGCACTTCGGACAGCACCACCGGGGCGCTGCCTCTCTTGTAGAACACGTAGACCGGCACCCCGCTGCGGCCCAGCTGCGCGAGCGCGGCCGTGATGGCCGGGTCGCGCCGGGTCCAGTCGGCACGCAGCAAGGCTACCTTCTTGGCCGCCAGGTCGGCAAGCACATCTTCATGCGCCAGCGTCGTCTTCTTGTTGTACTGGCAGGTCACGCACCAGGCGGCGGTGAAATCCACGAACACCGGCTGGCCCGACGCGAGCAACTGATCCACACGGCCGGGCTCCCATGCTTGCCAGGGACCCGCCTGCGACGCCTGCCGTTTGCTGCGGCGGGATCCTGGTGACGCTCGGCCCGGCGGTCCAGCCCAGCAATGCGAGCGAGGCCAGCGAAATCGCCGAAACAATGGTCCGCGCACGGCCGCGCAGCGTCAAGGCCCACACCAGCATGCTCATCGCCACCAGCAACACCAGCAGCGCTCCGGCGCCATCGATGCCGCTTTGCTGGCCCAGCACCCACACCAGCCAGGCCACCGTGGCGAACATCGGGAAGGCCATGAGCTTGCGGAAAGTCACCATCCATGCTCCGGGCCGCGGCAGCAGCCGCGCGATGGACGGGACCCAGCTGGCCGCGAGATAAGGCAAGGCCATGCCGATGCCGATGGCAGCGAACACCAGCAAGCGCCTGCACGGCCGGCAGGCCGATCGCGAACCCGAGCGAAGCCCCCATGAAGGGCGCGGTGCAAGGCGAGGCGATCGCCACCGCCAGCACGCCCGACAGGAAGGCGTTGGCCACGGGATGGCGCGCTTCCAGCGAAGCCAGATTGGAAGGCAGGAAGGCGCCGAACTCGAACAGGCCCGCCAGGTTCAGCCCGATCAGGGTGAACAGCGCGGCCAGCGCCGCCACCACGGCCGGCGACTGCAATTGGAAGCCCCAGCCCAGTTGCTCGCCCGCGGCGCGCAGCGCCAGCATCAGGGCGCCCAAGGCCGCGAAAGAGACCACCACGCCGGCGGTGTAGGCCAGCCCGCTCAGGCGATGGCCGCGACGGTCGTCGGCGTGGCGCGTGAAGCCCACCACCTTGATCGCGAGGATGGGGAACACGCAGGGCATCAGGTTCAGCAGAAGGCCGCCGAGCAAGGCCCCCAGCAGCGCGGCGGCAAATGTCAGCGATGGCGCGGGAGCCGCCGCCGCATTGCTGCGCAGCGCCGCCTCGAGCGCCGGCGATACGCCGGTTGCCGCCGCAACCGCCGGCCATTGGCCCACGACCTTGGCCTCGGTGCGCCAGCCCTGCGCGCCGGAGGCCAGCACCACCGGCATGACCGTGGGGCTCTGGCTGCGCTGCGGCGAGACCGGCACCCGCGCCGTCCAGGTGTCGCCTTGCCAGGCCTGCGTCCACTTGCGCCGCGGTTTCGATCACTTCACCGGTTTCCGGGAAAAACTCCAGCGTCTTGCCGCGCAGCGCGGCCGGCAAGCCCGCGACACTGAGCTTGAGCGCATTGCCCTCGATCCGCGCCGTGCTCTCGCCGCCCAGCGGCTTGGGCTGCGCATCGAAGGCGGCCTTGAAGGCCGGCGCATTCAGCGCGGTGGTGCTGCGCGCCGGAATCTTCAGCGCGAACTCGCCTTCTTCGGGGATGCATTCCTTCTTGCACACCAGCCAACTGGCCTTGAGCTTGACCTCCATGTCGCCGCCCAGCAGCGAAGGCTTGAAGTCCGGCGTGACGGTGAGCGGAACCGGCAACAGCACCGTGCCCTCGTAGCCGTAGTTGGCCAGCGTGCCGATGGGGATCTTCTTGGGCACCGGCCAGGCGATGTCGCCGGCCAGCACGCCCGGCGGCAGGGTCCACTGCAATTGCGTGGGCAAGCCGGAATCGCCCGAGTTCTTCCAGTAGGTGTGCCACTCGGGCTGGTGCGCCAGCTGCAGGCCCACCCAGACCGGCTGGCCCGGCGTGAGGCCATCCGGGGCATGCGCCATGAGTTCGGCGCGCACGCGCTCGGTCGTCACGACGCTCTTGGCGCCCATTTGCGCGCCGGCCACGGACGGCAGCAGGAAGGCAGCCATCAAAACGATGGCATTCAGTAAGCGGGTAGGAATCATCACGCTGTCGGAGCCCGGCGGTAGCGCAATAGTTCCCTCATGCGAAGCCCAGCACGACACGGCGAGTCGTCGCGCTCTTCTTTTCTATCTTGGTCACCACCACCGCGCCGATCTCGGCCGTGTTCGCGACATGGGTGCCGCCGCAGGGCTGGAAATCGATCTGATCGTCGCCGCCGATGCGGATGGTGCGTATGCGCCCGGTGCCGCGCGGCGGCTGCACCGACATGCTCTTGACCAGGGCAGGGTTGGCGTCCAGCTCCTCGTCGGTGATGGAACCGACGGCCACGGGATGGCCGGCCGCGACCAGGCGCGCGATGCCCTGCGTCAGCGCGTCCTTGTCCAGGGGGTCGGTCATGTTGAAGTCCAGCCGCGCGTAGTCGGGCGTGATCGAGCAGCCGTTCACCAGCTGCGGAACCAGGTTGCACAGCAGGTGCGTGGTGGTGTGGAAGCGCATCAGCCGGTGGCGCCGCTCCCAGTCCACGCGAACCGTGACGCTGTCCCCGGGCTTCAGGCGGGACAGCAGCGCGTCCTGGTTCGGGGCGGGCAGATGGCATATCTCATGGGTGGGCCGGCCTTCCGGATCCTTGGCCTTGCGGGTGTCGGCAATCGCCAGTTCGCCGCCGCCTGCCAGCACCAGCACACCGCTGTCGCCCGCCTGGCCGCCGCCCAGGGGATAGAACACGGTGCGGTCCAGGACGATGCCTTGCTCGCCGATGGCGGCCACGACGGCCGTGCATTCCTTCAGGTAGGCGTTCTCACGGAAGAGTTCTTGGGTCATCCGCGTATTTTCGCGGTTTGCGCCTACAGACGCGCGGATGAGCCAATTCCAGACTTCAAAGGCCATGGTATTGCGACTGCTGACTGTCCTTGCCTGCGCCGCGCTGGCGGCCTGCGGCGATATCGCCCGCCTGCCGCCCGAGGCCGACGAAGGCCCCAATCCCACGCTGCCGCCGCCGGCCTGGAGCCTGATTCCCACCGTCAACATCGCCTCGGCCCAGGGCTGGCCCGAGGGCGCCATGCCCACGGCCCCCGTCGGGTTCCAGGTCACTGCGCTGGCGCGCGGGCTGGATCATCCGCGCTGGGTGTACGTGCTGCCCAATGGCGATGTGCTGGTGGCCGAGAGCAACAAGCCCGCCCCGCCGCCCGACCAGGAGCCCAAGGGCATCAAGGCCTGGGTCATGAAGAAGATGACGAAGCGCGCCGGGGCCGATGTGCCCAGCGCCGACCGCATCACCTTGCTGCGCGATTCCGATGGCGACGGCGTTGCCGAAACCAGAAGCGTTTTCATCGAGAACCTCCATTCACCCTTCGGCATGGCCCTGGTCGGCAGCGAGTTGTACGTGGCCAATGCCGACGCCATCGTGCGCTTTCCCTACGCAACAGGGCAAACGCGGATCACCGCACCCGCGGCCAAGGTGACGGATCTGCCGGCCGGCATCAACCATCACTGGACCAAGAACATCATCGCCAGCCGCGACGGCAGCAAGCTGTATGCGACCGTGGGGTCCAACAGCAATGTGGCGGAGAAGGGCCTGGAAATCGAGGAGGGCCGCGCGGCGATCTGGGAGATCGACCGTGCCTCCGGGCAGAAGCGCCTGTTCGCCAGCGGGCTGCGCAACCCGAATGGCCTGGGTTGGGAGCCGGCGACCGGCGCGCTCTGGACGGTGGTGAACGAACGCGACGAGCTTGGCAGCGACCTGGTGCCCGACTATCTGACGTCGGTGAAGGAGGGCGCCTTCTATGGCTGGCCATGGAGCTACTGGGGCCGGCATGTCGATGAGCGGGTCAAGCCTGCGCGGCCCGACCTGGTGGCGAAGTCGCTCACACCGGACTACGCGCTGGGCAACCACGTCGCAGCCGCTGGGCCTGGCGTTTTCCGATGCGCGCATGCCCGCGCCTTTCTCCAGCGGCGCCTTCATCGGCGAGCACGGCTCCTGGAACCGCAAGCCCCACAGCGGCTACAAGGTGAGCTTTGTTCCCTTCGCGAATGGCAAGCCCTCGGGCCGCAAGATCGATTTCCTCAGAGGCTTTCTCAGTGCGGATGGCAAGGCCTATGGCCGCCCGGTCGGCGTGGCACTCGACCGGCGCGGCGACTTGCTGGTGGCCGACGACGTGGGCAATGTGGTTTGGCGGGTTGCTCTCATAGGCCGCTGAAGCGGGCACGTTTGTGTCACAAACTTGCCGCGCTACGTCGGCGGAATCCGCTGAAAACACGCTAAATTGGAGGCAGAGCCGCCGGTGCCCCACCGGCTGCGCCAAACCAAGGAGTGTTTCTGTTGCGTACCCTGCTTAGCGCCGCGGCGCTGTCCCTTGTTGCCTGCACTGCGATGGCGCAGCCGGCGGGCCCCGTCACCACCAAGAGCGGGCTGGTCTACCAGTCGCTCAAGGATGGAACCGGCACGTCCCCCACGCGCGACCGACACCGTCAGCGTTCATTACCGCGGCACCCTGGCCGATGGCCGCGAGTTCGACAGTTCGCACAAGCGGGGCCAGCCGGCTGAGTTTCCTCTCAATCGCGTCATCCCCTGCTGGACCGAAGGCGTTCAGATGATGAAGCCCGGCGGCAAGGCTCGCCTGACCTGCCCGCCCGCCATCGCCTATGGCGAGCGCGGGGCCGGTGGCGTGATACCGCCGAACGCGACGCTGCAGTTCGAGGTCGAGCTCCTGTCCGTCCGGCGCTAGTCCCAGCATGAGCATCGATCGCCTGCACGCGTACGCCCGCTGGGCATTTGCGGTCTGCCTTGTGGTGGTGCTGGTCTTCTCGCTCATGCCGCCGCAAGTCATTGGGCCGCCCATGGGGTGGGACAAGATGCACCATGCGATGACATTTGCGGTGCTTGCGATGTTGGGTTGCAGCGCGTATCCCGAGCGCAAGGTCCAGGTGCTGCTCGGTTTGCTGGCGTACGGCGGCCTGATCGAGTTGCTTCAGTCCCTTACCGACTACCGCTTCGCGGAGACGATGGATGTAGTGGCTGATGGGGTGGGGCTTCTTGTCGGCTGGACGTTCACACGCCTGCTATGGCGCGCACGCCCTGCATCGCAAATGCCGAAGGACCAGCCGTGAACAGCGCCGCCGGGCACCGGGCCTGCGCGGCGGATGCCTTTGCGGCGCCATCCGCTACGAAGCGCGCGGCGCGGCGTACCAGCGCACGGTGTGCCACTGCAGCATCTGCCGCCGCTCGGCCGGCGCGCCCATGGTGGCCTGGTTCAGCGTCAAGCTGGCGGACTTTGCTTTCACCGCGGGACAGCCCGCCAGCTACCGCTCCAGCGCCAAGGCGCAGCGCAGCTGCTGCCCCGCATGCGGCACCCAGCTCACCTTCAAGCTGGATGCGGAAGACGAAATCGACGTGACCGTTTGCAGCCTGGATGACCCCGAAGCCGTGCCGCCGGACGACCACATCTATGTGTCCAGTCAGCTGGGTTGGGTGCATCTGGACGACGGGCTGCCGCGCCATCCCCAGGCCAGGCCCTAGCTAGCCGTCATCTGTAAGCCTGTCGAGGTCCCGGCGACGATGTTCGATCCGGCGAGTTTGCGACCAGGCGGTGGCTACACTCGACGATCCTTCCCACTCAGAAAGCGCAGTAATGGAATTGTTTTTGCTGGCGGCGCTCGTCGTCATCGCCGCCTGGATGCTCAAGTCCCGGGACCAGCGCCGCCGGGTCGCGCTGCTGGCCGGCTACCTTGCCAACTACCAGATCGAAAAGCACATGGAAACGCTGACGCAGGGCTATCTGCGCGCGCTGGGTGCCGGCGATCCGGAACGCAGTGAGCCGATCTGGAGCATGCTGCGTTCCACCGAGCAGGAACTGTGCAGCCAGTTCAAGCGCTTTGCCGCCGACTTCTCGCGCGCCGAGGAGGCCGACACGCGCGTGAGCAAGCTGCCCATCTATATCCCGTTTGCGACCAGGCTGTTTCCGGGCAACAGCTTCGACGCGCGCCAGGCACTGGCCATCCACGCACGCGGAATCAGCCGGGCCGCTCAGGGCGATGGGCATTCATCGCCCAAGGACATGGCGTTCACCATGACGGCCGAGCTGTTCCTGATGCAGCACACCTGCCACTGGTTCTGCAAGTCCAAAACCGTCGCCTCGGCACGGATGCTGGCCCTGCACCAGACCCCGTATGCGCAGCTCGTCGCGTCCGTCGACCCGGGTACGCGCGACGCCTATTGCGCGCTGGTACAGGGATAGCCAAGGGTCCATGCAATCGCCCTGGAAAGCGGCGGACAGCCACGACGAAACGCCTCCAAACCGAAGAAAGGAGCAACGATGGCCACTCAGCGAAGCCGAACATCCTGTTCATCATGGCCGACGACATCGGCTGGTTCAACGTCAGCGCCTACAACCTCGGCGTCATGGGCTACCGCACCCCGAACATCGACCGGATCGCCAGGGAAGGCGCGATGTTCACCGACTTCTATGGCCAGCAGAGCTGCACGGCAGGACGCGCCGCCTTCATCACCGGGCAGGCACCCATCCGGACCGGCCTCACCAAGGTCGGCATGCCGGGCGCGACGCTCGGGCTGAGCGCCGAGGACCCATCGGTCGGCTGAGTTCCTGAAGAGCTTCGGCTATGCCACCGGCCAGTTCGGCAAGAACCACCTCGGCGACCGCAACGAGCACCTGCCGACCGTACACGGCTTCGACGAATTCTTCGGCAACCTCTACCACCTGAACGCCGAGGAGGAGCCCGAGTACGAGAACTACCCCAAGGACCCAGCCTTCCGCAAGAGGTTCGGCCCGCGCGGCGTGATGAAGTGCAAGGCCACCAACAAGGACGACGCGACCGTCGACGAGCAATTCGGCAAGGTCGGCAAGCAGGTCATCGAGAACACCGGGCCGCTCACGCGCAAGCGCATGGAGACGGTGGACGAAGAATTCCTCGGCGCGGCCATGGACTTCATGGACCGGAAGACGAAGGAAGGCGGCCCCTGGTTCTGCTACTTCAACCCGACCCGCATGCACGTCTTCACCCACCTGAAGGAATCATCGCGCGGCAAGACCGACCTCGGCCTCTATCCCGACGGGATGGTCGAGCTCGACGGCTACGTGGGCCAGCTGCTGCAAGAAGCTCGACGACCTTGGCGTCGCCGACAACACCATCGTCGTCTTCACTACCGACAACGGTGCGGAAGTGCTGTCCTGGCCGGACGGCGGCTCAACCCCGTTCCGCGGCGAGAAGGACACCAACTGGGAAGGCGGATGGCGCATCCCCTGCGTCATGCGCTGGCCTGGCGTCATCGAGCCTGGCCGTGTCATCAACGACATCTGCTCGCTCCAGGACTTCATCCCCACCTTCGCTGCCGCGAACGGCGAGCCCGAGCTCGTCGAGAAGGTCAAGAAGGGCTACAAGATCGGCGACAAGACCTTCAAGGTGCACCTCGACGGCTACAACCTGCTGCCATTCCTGTCGGGCAAGGAGGAAAAATCGCCCCCGCCAGGGATTCCTTTACTGGAGCGACGACGGCGACATGATGGCCGTGCGCATGGGCCGGTACAAGATCGTCTTCGCCGAGCAGCGCAGCAAGGGTCTCGACGTCTGGCGCGAGCCGCTGTCGCCGATGCGCATTCCCAAGTTCTTCGACCTACGATCCGACCCGTTCGAGCGCGGCGAGGAGAGCTTCAAGTACAACGACTGGTTCACGGAAAACATCTTCCTCCAGTATGCGGCGCCGCCGCTGCTTGCGCAGTGGCTGGAGAGCTTCAAGGAGTTTCCGCCGCGCGCCCGCGCTGCGAGTTTCAGCATCGACCAGGTCGTCGAGAAGTTGATGCCGAAGAGCTGAGAAGCGGCGGCTACAAAATCGTCTTAGGCACGCTGCCCGAGTTCAGCCGCCGCGGCGCTTTGCAGCCGCCTGGGCAATGTCCGGGGGCAGGCGCTTGAGCAGCCAGCGAATCGCCAGCGGCACCAGCACCAGGTCGTCAACCACGCCAATGACCGGCAGCACGTCCGGGATGAGGTCGATGGGCGAGAACACGTACAGCACGATCAGCGCCGTGCCCAGCTTCAGCCAGCCCGGCGCCGCCGGGTGACGCAGCGCGAACCACAACTGCCGCGCATCACCGCGCAGCACGGTCCAGAGCAGGGTCAGGCGTTTCCACATGGCAGGCTTCCTTCGTCTTTCAGGCGCAGCGCACACCTTGCGCAAGGTATCCCAGCTGCGCGTGGTCACGTCCTTGCCGAAGTTGCGCTCGATCATCGTCATGAATACCGGCCCCTTGGGCCCCGGGACATAGGCGCTGAGGACCTCACGCCCCAGCAGCGAGAGGATTTTCGCGCCGTCGACTTCAATCGGCAGCTTGGGGGACTCTGACGGCTTGGCGCCAAGAAATGTGATCACGCGTTTGGCGCCCGGCTTGAGCTTGAATGCGGCGTAGGGGTCGGCCTCCAGCAGGGATTGCAGTTCGTCCAGCGGCCGCACAAAGGCCACGAATGACTTGCCCATGTGGTCCTCCATCGCGGCCTCAGCCTTCTTCTGGATCGACCGCTCCGCGCCCGAGGCGGTGAAGACGACATTGCCGCTGGAGAGCACCGTTTTCACATCCGTGAACCCGGCGGCCGCGAATGCCTTTGCGAGTTCCTGCATCTTGCAGTTCATGGGGCTGACGCCCCGCAGGAAGGCGGCAAAGCGTTTCAAGCTCGGCATCAGTCGCGGTACGTGCTGCCGCCCCTTTCCGGCGTCGGCGTGGTGGGCAAGGTCTCCTCGATGACCTTTTCGTCCGGCACGTCGTGCGGCCCGTCTTCATCGGGTATCGGTGGAAATTGACCGTCGACCGGTTCGTTGGGATCAGGTTTCTGCGTTGCCATGGCGTTTCTCCTGAGAGGCTCACAGAAGCCCAGCATCGTCGCGGAGGCGGAACATGCTAGGGCATGTGATCTGTACTTGACGTAGGACAGTTGCTATGCCGTTATCGATGAGCATTTCGTGTGCCGCATGCGCGGCAACCTCATTCATCTGGTCCAGCCCGCGTAAGCCGGTCCGGCGTGTCCTCGCGGCTCAGCGGGCACTCGGCCCCGCCGGTCTCGTCTTGCTGGGGCTGGGATGGCCTCGGTCCAGACCGCGACGTCCTCGGGCGTCATGGTGCTGGCCGGCGTGAGGCGGCCGTCCACAAACCCCAGCTGCTCCACGTCATGCAGGTACTGCGAGCGCGAGAGCAGGGTGCCGGCACAGACATGGGCATCCACGGCGGGCGGCTGGCGAAGCTCGGCGGTCAGGCGGCCGAGCAGCGTCTCCATCAACCAGCGCGGCACGCGGTGCTGCTCGCCGGGGTAGATGTAGCCGAAGAGGGTGAGGTGCACGAGCAACACGCGCCAGTGCGCACCGAACCGTTCCAGCAGGCCGGCCCAGTCCAGCTGCTCGGCATTGGCCTGCAACAGGTGGGCGATGTCGGCGCCGTCGTAGCGCTCACGCTCCATGATGAAGGCCTTGGACACCAAACTGTCCTCCAGGTTGGCGATGCGCACCGGCACGCCCAGCACTTCGGCCTCGGCGTTGTTGCGGAACCAGCGCTCGTCGACCGGCGAGATGCCGTTGCCGGAGTTGAAGATGAGGTCGATGAAGTCCTTGCCCGCATAGACCTTGGCCAGCCAGTGCGGGTAGGTGAGTTCGGCGCGCCAGCCCTCGGCCTCCATCAGCGCGGCCACGCGGTCGTAGTCCTCGCGGCGGATGAAAAGGTCCAGGTCCTTGGTCGCGCGGCGGATGCCGGTGAAGCAGGCATGGGCAAACGCCCCGCCCACCAGGAAGGGCACTTCGGCATCGACCAGCACTCGAAGCGCGCGCCGGAAGAAGGCGGCGGTTTCGGGCGGGACTTCGTCCTCCAGGGACGGTGCAATCGCGAGGGAGGGCATGTGCTTCCAGGCCTCAGCTAAGTGTATGTTCCAGCCTAACCCCGCCGAGCAAGCCCAGCCCAGGGGCGAGGGACCTCATGCAGTGTCAGCGTCCGCCTACAGGCGGACGCTGCGCCAGGCGTCAGCATGGGAACTCTCACCCAACGACCGCCATGCTCAAGTCCGCCTCCAACGTGCGTTTCGCCATCGTTGGCGACATCCACGTCACCAAGGATTCCGCCGGTACCCTGCGCGCCTTCTTCGCGCAGGCAGCCGAAACCGCCGACGCGCTGCTGCTGTGCGGCGACCTCACGGACTACGGCACCGCCGAAGAAGCCCATGTGCTGGCCGACGAACTGTCCGCCGTCAAGGTCCCTGTCGTCGCCATCCTCGGCAACCACGACTACGAGTCCGGCACGCCGGAGATCGTGTCCGAAACGCTCAAGCACGCCGGCGTGCGCGTGCTCGATGGCGAGGCATGCGAGATCCAGGGCGTGGGCATCGCCGGGGCCAAGGGCTTTGCCGGCGGCTTTGGCCGCGGCTCGCTCGGCTCCTGGGGCGAGCCCGCGATCAAGCTGTTCGTCAAGGAGGCCTTGAACGAGGCGATGAAGCTGGAATCGGCGCTGGCCAAGCTGCGCACGCCACGGCGCATCGCCCTGTTGCACTACTCACCCATCGCCGGCACCCTGGCAGGCGAGCCGCCGGAAATCTTCCCCTTCCTGGGTTCGAGCCGGCTGGAGGAGCCGCTGCTGCGCTACCCGGTGGACGCCGTCTTCCACGGTCACGCACACCGCGGCGCACTGGAGAGCAAGACCATCAACGGCGTACCCGTCTACAACGTGGCCAAGCCGCTGCTGCAGCGCCGCCGGCCGGATCAGCCGCCGTTCTTGCTGTTCGAGTTGCCGCGCGAGGCGGGAGTGGAGCAGGCGATCGCGGGAGCGGCGCAGAAATAGCCTGCTGTGTTCAGGCGGTGAAGCTTATCGCAGCACGTAGCTCGCGAGCACCGCCTGCACCTCGTAAATGCTCAGCTTCTTGTTGAACTGCTTTCGCACGGGCTCGTGTGTGCCGGAAATCCATATCTTCAGTTCAGCGTCGAGATCGAATGTGCCGCCGGTCTCCACGCTGAAGTGGGTGACGCTCTTGTAGGGGATGGAGTGATACTCGACCTTGGCTTCCGGTCAGCCCCTGCTTGTCCACCAGGACGAGACGCTTGTCGGTGAACACGAAATAGTCCCGAATCAGCTGGTACGCGTGCTCCACGCGTTCGCCCGGGGCCAGGATCCGGGCGAACTCCTGCTGGATCTTCGATGCATCGATCTTCGATGCATTGCCGAGCATTCCATCAAACAATCCCATAGTGCCTCCGTCGTTGCTGCAGGGCTGGATTGTCACCTGCCCCGTCAGCGCTGAGTCCTGCCAGTGCTCGGCCGTGCCGCCCAATCGCCCGAGCAAGGCGCGTTGGCGCGTGCTATGTTTAGCTTGCGCTTTTCGTGGTTCGTATGGACAAGCGGCTGAAGGTATCCATCGTGATGGCGGTGCTGCTCGCCGGGGGCGGGGCGTTCTATCACTTGGTGCCCGGGATCGAGCAGGCCGCAGCGCAGTGCCGCCATGGAGGATTGCCTGCAGGGGGCCCGGATGGCCTACGACGTCCAATGGGCGGCGGCCTGCGCGACTCAAGCGGGTCAGGCGACCCCAGGCCAGGCCGATGGCCATGCGGAGTGCGACCTGCCCGACGCCAAGGCCGCGGTCGTCAACGCGTGGCTGGACCAGGATGAGCAGCGATGCGTGGCCGAGATGCGCGCCGGCCTCGATCGTTAGCGAAGATGACCGACCAGAGCCTCACCCGTTTCCTGGCCAGCGACAGCGGCGACATCGACCCGGTGGAGACGGCCGAATGGCGCGAGGCGTTGCTGTCGCTGGTGGCGGCGCACGGCCCGGCGCGGGCCCGCTTCATCCTCGACGAGCTGGCCGCCATGGCACGCAGCCCGCATGTCGCCTGGTCGCCCGAGCTGGTGACGCCGTATGTCAACTCGATCGCGGTGGACCAGCAGCCGGCCTTTCCCGGTGACCTGGCCCTGGAGGAGCGCCTGGGTTCGCTGATGCGCTGGAATGCGCTGGCCATGGTGGCACGCGCCAACGCGGCCTATGGCGAACTGGGCGGCCATATCGCCAGCTACGCCAGCGCGGCCGATCTGTTCGAGGTGGGCTTCAATCATTTCTTCCAGGCTCGCAATGAGAAACAGGGCGGCGACCTGGTGTTCTTCCAGCCGCACAGCGCGCCCGGCGTCTATGCGCGGGCCTTCCTGGAAGGGCGGTTGAGCGAAGCCGACCTCGCGCATTACCGCCAGGAGATCACGGCGCCGCGCGATGGCGCGCGCGGCCTCTCCAGCTATCCGCATCCCTGGCTGATGCCGGACTTCTGGCAGTTCCCCACCGGCTCCATGGGCATAGGCCCCATCAGCTCGATCTATCACGCGCGCTTCATGCGCTACCTCACGCACCGCAAGCTGCTTGATTGCGAAGGCCGCAAAGTGTGGGGCGTGTTCGGCGACGGCGAGATGGACGAGCCCGAGAGCATGAGCGCGCTGACGCTCGCCTCGCGCGAGAAGCTGGACAACCTGGTCTGGGTGGTCAACTGCAACCTGCAGCGGCTCGATGGCCCGGTGCGCGGCAACGGCCGCATCATCGACGAGCTGGAGAAGCTGTTCCGAGGCGCCGGCTGGAACGTGATCAAGCTGGTGTGGGGCAGCGACTGGGATGGCCTGTTCGCCCGCGACACCACCGGCGCCCTGGCCCGCGCCTTCGCCAACACCGTGGACGGCCAGATGCAGACCTTCGCCGCCAAGGACGGCCGCTTCAACCGCGACAACTTCTTCGGCCAGAACGAAGAGCTCAAGCGGCTGGCCCAGGGCATGACCGACGAGCAGATCGACCGCTTGAAGCGCGGTGGCCACGACCTGGTGAAGATTCACGCCGCCTACACCGCGGCCGCCAGGTACAGCGGCGGTCCGACGGTGATCCTGGCCCACACCAAGAAGGGCTACGGCATGGGCGCGGCCGGCCAGGGCAAGATGACCACGCACAGCCAGAAGAAGCTGGACGATGCGGCGCTGATCGAATTCCGCAACCGCTTCAACCTGCCGCTGTCCGACGAGCAGGCGACCAACCTCGAATTCTTCAAACCGGCGCAAGACAGCGCCGAGATGCAATACCTGCATGCCCAGCGCGCGAAGCTCGGAGGCTACCTGCCCAGAAGGCAGTCGGCCTCGCAGGCAGTGCCCGTGCCTGCGCTCGCTTCGTATGCGGCCTTCGCCACCGATGCGGCCGGCAAGGAGATGTCGACCACCATGGCTTTCGTGCGGCTGCTGGGCAATCTGCTGAAAGACAAGGAGCTCGGGCCGAGGATCGTGCCCATCGTGGCCGACGAGGCGCGCACCTTCGGCATGGCCAACCTGTTCAAGCAGGTGGGCATCTATTCCAGCGTGGGCCAGCGCTATGAACCCGAGGACATCGGCTCCGTGCTGTCCTACCGCGAGGCACTGGACGGCCAGATCCTGGAAGAGGGCATCAGCGAAGCCGGCGCCATCGCCAGTTGGACGGCGGCAGCCACCAGCTACAGCGTGCACGGTGTTCCCATGCTGCCCTTCTATATCTACTACTCGATGTTCGGCTTCCAGCGTGTGGGCGACGCCATCTGGGCCGCCGCCGACCAGCGCTCGCGCGGTTTCCTGCTGGGCGCCACTTCCGGCCGCACGACGCTGGGCGGCGAAGGCCTGCAGCACCAGGACGGCTCCAGCCATCTGGTGGCCGCGACCATCCCCAATTGCAAGGCCTACGACCCGGCGTTCGCCGGCGAGATGGCCGTGATCATCGATCGCGGCATGCAGGAGATGCTGGTCGAACAGCAGGATGTGTTCTATTACGTCACGCTGATGAACGAGAACTACGCCCAGCCGGATCTGCCGGCGGAGGCGCATGAGGGCGTGGTCCGCGGCGCCTACCGGTTCGGCACGTATGGCGAAGGCGCGCCGCAGGTCACGTTGATGGGATCGGGCGCGATCCTCACCGAAGTCATCAAGGCGGCGCAGCAACTGGCGGCCGAAGGCGTGGCGAGCGAGGTGTTGAGCGTGACCAGCTGGAGCGAGCTGGCGCGCGATGGCGTGGGCTGCGAGCAGCGTGCCATGCGTGGCGAGGCGCACACCACGCCCTATCTGCGAACGCTGCTGGAAGGCGGCGCCGGCCCGGTCGTTGCCGCGACCGACTATGTGCGCGCCGTGCCCGAATCCGTTCGCGCCTTCCTGCCCGACGGGTCGAAGCTTCCTCACGCTCGGCACCGACGGCTTCGGCCGCAGCGATACTCGCGCGGCGCTGCGCGACTTCTTTGGGGTCGATGCGGCCCACATCGTGAAGGCGGTACGGCACGCCTTGTCGAGCCGGGTCCAACATTGAGCAGGATCAGTGAGTGCGCATTCCAGCGGCCAACGCGCGGTGACGATCGACGCCATCAGCGCCGTGACGTTGGCCACGCACGACATGGCTCGTGCGCTGCGGTTCTACCTGGCACTGGGCTTCCCGTTGCGCTACGGCGGCGATGCCGCGGAGTTCAGCAGCCTGAGTGCCGGCAACGCCTGCCTGAACCTGACCACCGAGGGCAGCGAGCGGGAGTGGTCCTGGTGGGGCCGGACGATCTTCTATGTATCCGATGTCGATGCCCTGTACCAGGAAGCGATCGCAAAAGGCTTGCGCCCGGATACCGCCCCGCGCGACGCCAGCTGGGGCGAGCGATATTTCCACATCACCGACCCCGATGGCCATGAACTGAGTTTTGCCAAGCCCCTGGGCCGAGCTGACCAAGCGCGATGACTATCCTAGAGAAGGCTGCATGCGGGCTTGACCCGCAATCCATGTCTCCCGGATGCAATCAGCGGCCGCTGAATCGCGGCGGCCGCCTTTCGATGAATGACTGCACGCCTTCCCGGGCGTCCTCGCTGTTGGCCAGACTGCTGCTGCGTGGCCACAAAATCCAGCATCGCGGCCAGCGGGCCTTCTTCCACGGCCTTGAGGGCGTTCAGCCGCGTGGCCACCACTGCCAGCGGCGCCTGCGCGGCGATCGCATCGGCAATCCGCAGCGCTTCATCCAGCTCCTGCCCGGCCGGCACCACCCTCTGCACGAAGTTCAGGCGCAATGCCTCGGCGCTGCCGAATTCGTCGCCTGTCAGCAGGTGCAGCAGCGCGTTGCCCAGGCCGGCGCGCTCGGCCATGCGCAGGGTGGCGCCGCCGGTGGCCATGATCCCGCGCTTGACCTCCAGTTGCGAGAAGCGGCAGTCGTCCGCCGCCACGACCACGTCGGCCGCCAGCATCAGCTCGATACCCAGCGTGTACGTGATGCCTTTCACCGCCGCCACCATGGGCTTGGTGCGGCGCCGATACCCGGGGGTGCCCAGGTCGGTTGGCTCCACCAGGCCCGGCGGGATGGCCTTTTCGCCGCTGCGCATCAGCGGTGCAATGGTCGGCAGGTCCAGCCCCGCGGTGAAATGAGGGCCGAAGGCGTGCAGCACGCCCACGCGCAGCGCCGGGTCGTCGTCCAGCAAGGTGTAGGCCTCGGCCAGCTGGCGGAACATGGGCGGCGTGAAGCCGTTGTACTTGGCCGGCCGGTTGATGCCGATGAGCAGCACGGCGCCGCGGCGCTGGGTGGTGATGGAGCCTTCCGGGGGTGTGTCGGGTGCTTGCATGCCACGATTACAACAGCAGGCCCCCGGCCGCGCAGTCACCAACCTGCCAGCACGGCCTTGCCTCTAAGATGCGCGTATGCCGACGTCCATGCCACCCCGTTCCCGGTTCTGGGCCGACCTGACCACCCGCGATTTCGCGCAGCTGGATCCCGCCATCACCGTGGCGGTACTTCCCGTGGCCGCGACTGAGCAGCACGGGCCGCACCTGCCGCTTTCGGTGGACCAGACGCTGGTGGACGGGGTGGTCGCGGCGGCACTCCCCCATTTGCCCGCCGCGGCGTCCGTGCTGTTCCTGCCCACCCAGCAGGTGGGCTACAGCCCCGAGCACTCGCGCTTTCGCCGGCACGCTGACCTTGTCTTATGCGACGGTGATCGCAACGTGGATCGAACTGGGCGAATGCGTGGCCCGCGCCGGGGTGAAGAAGCTGCTGCTGCTCAACTCGCATGGCGGCCAGGTCAGCCTGATGGACATCGTGGCGCGCGAGCTGCGTTCGCGTTGCAAGCTCATCGTCTACAGCTGCAGCTGGTGGAACCTGCCGCTGGGCGATTCGGTGAATGGCCTGTTCAGCGCCCAGGAACACAGGTTCGGCGTGCACGCCGGTGAGATAGAAACTTCGATGATGCTGGCGCTGCGCCCGCAGCACGTGGACATGGCGCAGGCGCGCGACTTCAAATCGTCCTCGCAGGAGCGGGCGGCCAGCTACCCGATCCTGGGTAACGGCAGCAGCGCCAAGCTGGGCTGGCAGATGCAGGACTACAACGCCCACGGCGCGGCCGGCAACGCCGCGGCCGCCACAGCCGAGAAGGGCCGGGCGGTGCTGGATGCGGCAGGAGGGCAACTGGCCTTGTTGCTGCAGGAGCTGTGCGCCTTGCCGTTGTCCACGTTGGTGGATCAGCCGGCTCCCTGATTTTGGCCGTCATCCCGGACTCGATCCGGGATCCACTGGCGCGCCAGCATGGATTGCGGGTCAAGCCCGCAATGACAGCTTTCGCCATCGGCGATGTCCTACGCCAGCTTGCGATGGCACCGACAGCGCGACCACGGCCAGCCGATAGATTGGAGAGGTTGCCGGCGCCCCGCCGGCAAAATCCCCAAGGAGCGCGAGATGACAAGAGTTGCTGACGTGATGACCCGCGGCGTGCGGAGCATGTCCCCCCAGGATACCGTCGTTCTGGCTGCCCAGGCCATGGATGAACTCAATGTCGGCGTGATTCCGGTGTGCGAGGGCGACAAGCTGGTGGGCATGGTGACCGACCGCGACATCGTGGTGCGCGGCGTGGCGCAAGAGGCCGATACCACGAGCATGAGGCTGGCCGATGTGATGAGCACCAACGTTCGCTGCGCCACGGAAGACGAGGACGTGGACGAAGTGCTGGACGAAATGGCACGCAACCAGATCCGCCGGATGCCCGTGGTGGACCGCAAGGAGCACCTGGTGGGCATCATCACGCTGGGCGACATCGCCGCCAAGACCCGACGAAGAGATGGATGTGGCCCATTCGCTGGGCGATATCTCCGAGCCGGCCTCGCCGGACCGCTCCAGCCAGTCCAGGGCCAGCGGCGCCGCAGGCGGCGGCAGTTCATCGGGCAACCCCCGAAGGCCGCTGCCCCACTGACGCGTAACTTACAGCACCTGTTGCCAAGCACCCACGGATAAGCACATTTACTGCGCGACTGTGCGTTACATCACGGTACAAAATCGTCGCCGGTCCCTACACTTGGAAACAAGAAAGGAGCCGCCATGCGATTTGCTGCCGTCATTCGACAGGAGCACGCGCCCGCGCCGTCTCCTCAGCCCGTTCGCCGGCCTGTTTCCGATGAACTCACAAGGGGCGCCCAGCCCATCGCGCCCCGGCCCCAGGAAGTGCCCGACGATCTCGATCAGCTGGTTCGCCTGGTTGGCGAATGGTAGGTCGCGTGCCGCTGTAAGCGAGCGAAACTAGCTTGTGGGCCACGATCTTCGCGTCGTGCGCGAAGTCCGTGGCCTGCGCACCCGGACCAACTCAGCGATTGGAGCTGTTGGCGCGATTTGAGCGATTGCTCTGGCTGCGCGCCTGTCCGCCCTTGCGGCCTGCTTCGCGGGCTTCCTCGGACGTGAACTCATGGGCAGTGCCCTTCTCATGGGCAGCACGGCCGCCTTCGCTCGCGATCTCGCGCTGACGCTGCGGATCCATCGAGGCGAAGCCGCGGTTGGAACTGCCCTTCTTGCTCGGGTTGACCGGATCGTTGGGTGCCATGATCGGATTCTCCTGAAAATGCGGTGGGGAAAACATGACCAGCTACGCCGGTCACGCCCCACATTGAGCGTGCATATTGCAAGGACACTCGTCAGGAAGCAAAGCAGGGCATTGTAGGACTAAGCCTTGCCCAGTTACGATTGGTTGCTATCGTTTCGGTAGCACCGAATCTGTCAAGCGCTCGAGCAGCGGCGCTGCTTCATCCGAAACGGCAGCGCCGGCAGGCGTGTCCCGCAAGCTTGCGATCAGGCGCGTGAATTGTGTGCCCGAGGGCAACACCGGCCCGAAAAAAAGCGGCTTGCCTTCGCGTGCTATCAACACCGTGGGAAAGGTTTCGATGTCCACATCGCCCATCGCATCGGCTTCATCCTCGACGTCGACCCAGGCAAAGCGAAGCTCGGGATGCGCGGCGGCGGCTTGCGTGAAGGCGTCACGCCATTCGCGGCAGACACCGCACCATTCGGCGCAAAGACAGATCACCCACCAGTGAGATGCGGCATCGGCGGAGAGCTTCATTGCGCCAGTTTAGCAATCACCTCAGGAGTAGGTGATCCACTTTGCGTAGTCCGGGTGTTCCAGGTGGGGAATGGCGTTGTAGGAAACCAGCATGTGGCGCTTGGGCGTGAACGCGAACTCGGTGATCGAGCTGTTGCGGATGCGCAGGTTCAACTCGATGGTGGCCTCGGCTCCGGTGCCCAGCACATAGCCCACGGCCGTCGCGATCGGGCCGCCGCTGGTGACGACGAGCACGTTCTTGCCGTAGTGGTTGGCGCGCACGTGATCGAGCGCGCTCGAGACGCCGGTGACGAAGTCGTTGTAGCTGGGCATGCCCTTGGGGCTGACCACGCCGGCCATCCACTGCGACAGGCCGTCGCGCAGCAGCCGGAAGTGATGCCGGTACATCTCGGGCGAGGTGGGCTTTTCCAGCTTGTGCGGGTGGATGGTCGCGATGACGGCATCGGCGTCGTATTCGTTCAGGCCTTCCCACGAGAGGTGTTCGCCCTCGCGCTTCATGCCTTCGAGGATGCCCGCCATCGTCTGCTTGTGCCGGCGCAGAGTGCCGGCGATCAGGCCGTCGAAGTGGATGTCTTTTTGCGCGAAGTACTCGCCCAGGCGGACGCTCTGCTTGTGGCCGAGGTCGCTGAGCTGGTCGTAGTCGTCGGCGCCAAAGGATGCCTGGCCGTGCCGAACCAGATAAAGAGTTCCCATGCGGACATTCTGGCCGCCGTGGCCGCGCCGTGAAGTCGCCCGTGCGACGGTCAGGGGCTCTCCAGCCTCGCAGGTGACAGCACGCGCGAGATGTTCAGGTACCTGCGGATTCCAGGACCACCAGGCCCTTGGGGGTCAGGAGGGTGGCCGTCAGGTTGGGCGGCCCCTGCTCGGCGCCCACGCCCTGCAGGCCGATGGCGCCGTGCGCGGCCATCAGGTCGGGAAGCCGCGGATGGCTGACGTGCAACGACTGCAGCGCCAGCCCGGAGTCGGGCATGGCGTCCGCCGGATGCGTGCCATCCCACTGGATCAACGTGGGCAGGCCGCCATAGAACAGCCGCTGGCCATCGCGGCGTACGCTGATCTGCCAGCGCAATGTTCCCTCGGGCGTCGGTCGCCCGGCGTGAACCAGCGGGCCGCGCTCTATGCCCAGCCGGCGCAATGCCTTGACGCCCGCTGCTGCGTCGGCCGTGCTGGCGACGAAATGCACGAGCCGCGGCTGCTGCTGCACGGCATGCCGCAGGGCGGGATCGTCCAGGTCGAACCAGCGACGGCGGCCGGGCGCCTGTGCAGCCGGGTCGATGGCGATGATCTCGAGGTAGGCGCGCGGGTACTGGGCCGTCGCGATACGCAGCAGCCGGTTATGCGTTCCCATCAGCGGGTGTTCGCCGCCGGCGCCCGGCGTTACGCCCAGCGCGGCCTCGCACCATTGCACGCCTTGATCCAGGGTGTGCGCCGCCACCACCAGGTGGTCGATGCGGCAGGCAATCGTCACAACGCGACGGTTCCGGAAATGCAGGTGACCGAGGCCCCGCCGACCCAGACCTGCCCGCCGTCGTCGCGTTCGATGGATACGCGGCCGGCGCGAGCCAGGCATGTCCCCTGTGCGGCCAGGTAGCGCGCGGGCATGTGGCCTTCCGCGATCAGCCACTCGGCCAGGCCGGCGTTCAGGCTGCCGGTGACAGGGTCTTCGGTGATGCCGATCGGCGCGGCGAAAGCCCGAACTTCAAGATCCGGCGTACCCGGCTCATGTCCGGAATACGCAGCGGCAACACCCACCTTGTGTCCGAGGTTCTTGAGCTCGAGGTGGTTGGGCGAAAGCTTGAGCACGGACTGCGGGCTGTCCACCAGCAGCGTCAACCATGCGGGCCCGTTGTCCAGGATCTGGGCGGCGATCACCTGGCTGGCCTTCAGCCCGAGCGCGGCCGCGACCTGGGCAAGCACGGCGGGGCTGGGGGCGCTGCGTTTGAGCGGCGGCGCGGCGAAGGCCAGGCGCGCTTTCTCCCGGCGGATCCTGACCAGGCCGACCTTGCATTCCTGCACGATGAAGTCGCGACCGCGCGGCTTTCCGCCGGCCTCCAGCCAGGCGTGGCAACTGCCCAGGGTGGGGTGGCCGGCGAAGGGCAATTCGCCGCCGGGCGTGAAGATGCGGACGCGGTAGTCGGCGGCGTCGTTGTCGGGCGGGGACAGGAAAGTCGTCTCGGACAGATTGGTCCAGCGCGCGAAGTGCTGCATTTCCTCATCGGAAAGACCCGAGCCATCGAGGACCACGGCCAGCGGATTGCCGCGATAGTGCGTCGCCGTGAACACGTCGACTTGCTTGAAGTTGCGTTGTTGCATCGCGGGCCTTCAGGACTGGGGAAGATCGAGCACGCCACGCGTGGCGGGCTGGGCCAGGACGCCCTGGTACCAACGTTCGAGGTGAGGCCGTGCCGGCCGCTCCAGCGGCAGACTTCGCCAGCGATCCAGCTCGCAGGCGATGGGAATGTCGGCCATGGTGAACGCATCGCCCGCCATGAAGGCGCGGCGGGACAGATGCGCATCGAGCAGCGCCATCAGCGGCTCCGTGGCCGCGACCGATTGCGCAACCAGTTGCGCGTCGCGCTTGTCGGCCGGGGTGCGGATCAGTTGGATGAAGGCATTGCGGCCCGCCGGATTGAGCGTGGTCTGCTGCCAGTCCATCCAGCGTTCGGCGTCGAAGCGCGCGGCAAGCTCCTGCGGATAGAGCTTGCCCGGCGAATGCCTGGCACACAGATAGCGCACGATGACGTTCGATTCCCACAGCTGGAAATCGCCGTCCTCGATCAATGGGACCAGCGCGTTGGGATTCTTGGCGAGATAGTCGGGCGTCTTGACGATGCCGAACTCATGGCCGGCGTCGATGCGCTGGAACGGGATTTCCAGCCATTGCGCGGCCAGCACCACTTTGCGCACGTTGATGGACGAGATGCGGCCCCAGATCTTGAGCATCGCTTCACCTCTTGCCAAGTTGTTCGCGGATCGCGGCAGCCAGGGCCGCGACTCCGATCTTGATCTGCTCGGCACTGGCAGTGACGAACGACAGGCGCATTGCGCGCGCGTCCGCCTGTCCGGCGTAGAAAGCCGCACCCGGCACGAAGGCAACGCCCTTGTCCACCGCCTTGGGCAGCAGCTCGATGGCGTTCACGCCTTGCGGCAGGCGAGCCCACAGGAACATGCCGCCGTCAGGGGTGTTCCATTGCACGTCCAGGCCTTGCATCTCGCGTTGTAGCGCGCCCAGCATCGCGTCGCGTTGCGACTTGTAAAGCGCGCGGATGGTGGGCACGTGGCGATCGAGAAAGCCGTCCTTCATCACCTCGGCGACCATGCGCTGGTTGAAGCTGGGGCTGTGCAGGTCGGCTGCCTGCTTGGCCTGCAGCAGCTTGGGGTACAGCGACTTGGGGGCCACCAGGAATCCCAGCCGCAGGCCAGGCGCCAGCACCTTGGAGAAAGAGCCCAGGTAGACGCAGCCTTCGGGGTTGCGCGCGGTCAGGGGCAGCGGCGGCGGGGCGTCGAACCACAGGTCGCCGTAGGGGTTGTCCTCGACGATGGGCAGGCCCAGTTCGGCGGCGCGACGCGAAAGCGCGGCGCGGCGCTGTTCGGTCATGGTGCGCCCGGTTGGGTTCTGGAAGTTGGGCAGCACGTAGAGAAAGCGGGCGGACTGCGCCTTGTCCGTGAGGTCGCCGATGTCCACGCCTTCGTCGTCGCTCGCCACGCTCACGACTTCGGGCTCCATCGGCGAGAAGGCCTGCAAGGCGCCCAGATAGGTGGGCGTCTCGACCAGGATGCGCGAGCCCGCGTCGATCAGGATCTTGGCAACCAGGTCCAGGCCCTGCTGCGAGCCCGTGGTGATCAGCACCTGCGCCGGATCGACCTTCCAGGGCAGCATCGCGGCGACCATCTCGCGCAGCGGGGCATAGCCTTCGCTGGCGGCGTATTGCAGCGCGGCGGGGCCGTCTTGCCGCAGGACCTTCTCGCAGGCAGCCGCGAACTCGCTGACCGGAAAGGTCTTGGGCGAGGGCAGGCCACCGGCGAAACTGATGATGCCGGGACGCTCGGTGACCTTGAGGATTTCGCGAATGACCGAGGGATTCATCTTCTCGGCTCGCCGCGCCATCACCCATTGCGTGAGTTGCAGATCGTTCGGTTTCATGGGTTTCTCCAATGGGGTGAGTGTGGTTGGGCGGCGCGTACGGGCATTTTCTTGCCGAGAAAGACTGTGGCGATAACGGCCACGGCAAAGCCCAGCGTGACCGCATCCAGGGATTCGCCCAGCAGCGGCACGGCGAACAGCATTCCCAGGAGGGGTTGTAGCAGTTGGACCTGGCTCACGCGGACGGTGCCGCCCAGGGCCAGGCCGCGGTACCAGGCGAAGAATCCCAGCCACATCGAGAACACCGCCACGTAGGCGAAGCCCCACCACGCGGCTGCTTGCAGCGCTTGCTGCGGACGGGTCAGCAATGCCGCCGGTACCGTCAACGGCAGCGCAATGACCAGGGCCCAGCAGATCACATGCTCGGCGCGCATGCGCTGCGAAAGCCGAGCTCCCCAGCCGTAGCCCACGGCGGCGCAAGCCGTCGCCGCCAGCAGCAGCGCATCGGCGGGCTGGATCGCCAGGCCGCTTTGGCCGGAGCGCAGCACCGCGAAGGCCACCACCAGCGCGCTGCCCAGCGCGGCGCAGGCCCAGAACCCGGCGGAGGGCCGCTGCCGGTGCAGCCAGGCGCCCACCGCTGCGGTGGCCAGCGGCAGCACACCGACGATCACGCTGGCGTGCACGGCCTCGACGTGGCGCATGGCGATCGAAGTGAAGAGGGGAAATCCGAACACCACGCCGCCCGAGGTGATGGCCAGCGGCAACCAATCTTCGCGCCGGGGCAGCGGCGCACGGGTTGCCAGCAGGAAGACGGTGGACAGCAATGCGGCGACGACGGCGCGCCCCAAAGCGATGAAGACACCCGACATCTGCGGCGCTTCGGGCGTGCCCACCGCCAGCCGCGTCATGGGCAGCGTCAGCGCGAAGATGGCCACGCCCGCCAGGCCCAGCCAAAGGCCTTTGCTTTCCTGCGCGTTCATACAGTGAGCATCCAGGCCGCAGTGGCCGCCAGCACGAGCGCCAGAGCGCGGTTGAACCAGAGCAGGCGCGAGCCTTGCGAAAGCCATTGCCGCAGCATCGAGCCCAGCAACGCGTAGGCGAAGTTGCTGCTGAATGCGAACACCACCATGATGGCGCTGATGATCGCCAGCCGTTCACCCGGGTTGGCCGCCGGCGCGCCGGCCGCGTTGACGACCCAGCCGGCCGTGAGCGTGAGTGCCAGCATCCATGCCTTGATGTTCAGGAACTGCAGGCCCACGCCCTGGACGAATGTGACGTCGAGCCGGGCCGCGTCCACCTGCGTGAGCTGGCCCGAACCCGACAACTTGAAGGCCAGCCAAAGCATGTAGGCGGCGCCGGCGACCTTGATGGCCCAGTTCAGCGCCGGCACGCCCGTGACCAACGCCCCGAGGCCGAGCCCGCAAGCCACCATGAGCATCGTCCACCCGGTGGGAACGGCCAGGCAAAAGCGCAGGGCGCGCCGCAGGCCATGGTTGGCCGCGAGGGCGGTGGACAAAGTGGTGTTGGGCCCCGGCGAGAAACTCATCGCGGTGGCAAACGCCAGCAGGGCCAACAGCTCCGCCGCGCTCATGTTCGAAGGACCTCTTGCTTGTTCATGAGGATCACTGTAATCTTTGCGACCAATACACGACCAGTACAGTTGGCCAGATCACTTGGACATCTGTACTCGCTCAGGCCGGCAATACACAGGACGCTGCCCATGCTGATGAGAGCCTCTTCACAATCGCTGACCGAGCAGTTGTCGGCTCGGTTCGCCCAGCGTATTCGCGACCGATTGCTGGCACCCGGCGCTCGCCTGCCCTCGGTGCGGCAATGCGCGCAGCAGCAGGGCGTGAGTCCCTCGACGGTGGTGGCCGCGTATGACCAGCTGCTGGCGCAAGGCATGGTGGAAGCCCGCAAGAACCGCGGCTTCTTCGTGCGCGAGAGCCGCGGCGAGCCTGTGCAGGCGGCGCCCGAGCCGGGCAATGCCGGCCAGCCGGTTTCGGCCTGGGCGACGGCGACGGGATTGGCGACGCCGCGCATCGATGCGCCGATCGAAGCGACGGCGCTGATTCGCGGCATGTTCCACAAGGTCAGCAACAAGCCCCAGCCTGGCATGGGTGTGTTCCCGCCCGATTGGATGGAATCGACTTTCATGCCCGCGGCGGTGCGCAAGGTGACCAGCACCCGGTCGCTGCAGCAGTTCTCGCTGCAATACGGCGAGCCCATGGGCGACAGCGGCTTGCGTCGCATGCTTTCCAACAAGCTGGCGACCTTGAGCGTGCATGCCGCGCCGGAAAACATCATCACGACCGTCGGCGCCACGCACGCGCTGGACATCGTCAGCCGCACGCTGCTGCGCGCGGGCGACCATGTGATGGTGGAGGATCCCGGCTGGGCGGTGGAGTTCGCGCGGCTCACGGCGATGGGCATGCGCCTGCTGCCCGTGCCGCGCCGGGCCGAGGGGCCGGATCTGGAGGTGATGGCGAAGTACTGCGAAGTGCACCAGCCCAAGCTCTATGTCAGCGTGAGCGTGTTCCACAACCCCACCGGCTACTGCCTGACCCCGGGCAGCGCGCACCGCATGCTGCAACTGGCCAACCAGCACAACTTTCACATCGTCGAGGACGACACCTACAGCCATATCGCACCCGAGCACGCGACGCGCCTGTGTGCGCTCGATGGCCTGCAGCGGACCATCCATGTCAGCGGCTTCGCCAAGATCCTGGCGCCGAACTGGCGGGTGGGCTTCCTGGCGGCGCACTCATCGCTGATCGAGCGGCTGCTGGACACCAAGCTGCTGGCCACGCTGACCACCCCGGCCCTGCTGGAAAAAGCGCTGGCCCTGTGCATGGAGCAGGGCCAGCTGCGCCGGCATGCCGAGCGCATCAAGACACGCCTGGGCGCGGCGCGCAGCCGCAGCGTCAAGCTGGCGCTGAACGCGGGCTGCACCTTTGCCGCGGAGCCGGTCGGGCTGTTCGGCTGGGTGGATACGGGCGTGGATACCGACGCGCTGGCGCAGCGCATGCTGGACGAGGGCTATCTGCTGGCGCCCGGCGCGCTGTTTCACGCACATCGCAAACCCAGCACGCTGATGCGCATCAACTTCGCAACCACGCAGGATGCGGCGTTCTGGAAGAAGTATTCGGAGCTGGTCCGCCAGATGTAGCGGCGGCTACAGCATCTCGTCGGGGGCGAACGGGGCGATCAGCTTCACCAGCAGCTTCAGCCTGGTGCTGGCCTCCGGTTCGCTGCGGGCGTCCTGGAAGGCAGCGCCGGGGGGCGCGCGCCAGACCAGCTGGTCCTTGTCGAGATCGAGCCGGTAGGCGCCCTGCGCGATGGTGGCATCGACCTGGCGCTCCGCTTCCTGCGAAACAGCGGTGCTGCGGATAAGCAGCGCCACCTCGCTGTTCTTGAGTTGCGATCGCAGATCGAGGTTCATGGAGCCGATCACCGCCAGGCGCTTGTCGATGATGACCGCCTTGGAATGCAGGCTGGCGCGCGAACTGTTGCCGCTCTTGGAGCCGCCCGCGCGGCCGGAGCCGAGGCCGGCGGTAGAGCCCATGCCGCCCGCGGTCCCCTCCTGGTCGGCACGCATCTCGTACAGCTCGATCGCCCAGCGCCACCAGGTCCTTGCGGTAGCGCGCATAGCCGGCGTGGGCGGCCGGCGCATCGTTGGAGGCCAGCGAGTTCGTGAGCACGCGGATGCGCACGCCCCTGGCGCGCATGCGCCCGAACTGCTCCATCATCGCCGCGCCCGGAACGAAGTAGGGCGAAATGACCAGGACCTCCTGGCGGGCCTGGTCCATCAGCTGCAAAAGGCCATCGACGACGGTGTCGCCCGCGTCCACCTCGTCGTCGCCTGGGCCGATCTTGCCGGGCTTGTCCTCCATCAGCAGCGGCCGGCGCCCAGGCCAGCGCAATCTTGCGCAAGTCCATGGGTGTGGGTTCGGCGCTGATCACGGCTTGCGTCGGGCAGTGACCGTGACGCAGGATCGGCGGAGCTGGAGGGTCGCAGCGCGGTGGCTTGCGCAACTCTTCGAGCTCCTTGGCCGACACCAGCGATTGCATGGGGTAGGCCAGCTCGTCGTTCCAATAGCGGTCGAAGCTGGCGGACATGTCACGCACGATCCGGCCCACAGCCAGCACGTCCAGGTCGACGAAGTTGCTGCCCTCGTCGGTCCCGAAATAGGCATCCCCGAGGTTGCGGCCGCCGGTGATGCCCATGGCGTTGTCGGCGATGAACAGCTTGTTGTGCATGCGCTTCTGGATGCGGGGCACGTCCTTCAACGACGTGATGACGCGGCCGATCAACGAGGCGCGCGAGCCGGGCAGGGGATTGAACAATCGGATCTCCACGTTGGGCTCGAATGCCAGGCGCAGCACCTGGGCGTCCTTTCCCGCCGTATTGAAGTCGTCGAGCAGCAGCCGGATCCGCACGCCGCGCCGCGCGGCATCGCGCAGCGCCTGCAACAGGATTTCGGTGCTGGCGTCGGCGTGGATGGCGTAGTACTGCAGGTCCAGGCTGCGCTGGGCCGACTGGATCAGCGCCAGCCGGCTGGAAAATGCTGCGCCTACACTGTCCAGCAGCCGGAAGCCCGAATCACTGCGCGCGCCCTCTTGCGCTCTGCGCTGCTGCACCAGTTGGCCGAGCGGCGTTTGCTCCGGCGCGTTGAAGGCCGCCGATGCCGGACGCTCTACGTTGTCCGGCAGGCTCGCGCAGCCGGCAATCAAGCTCGAAAGGCCGATGGCCAGCATCCAACGCAAGACAAACTCCCAGCGAAGGTGCGGCCGTGAAGTCAGGCGGGTGGCCGATGTATTGCGCTCCATGGTGATGCGGCCACTGTCCCGAGGCTGCGGCGCAGTGGTCCGCCAAGGTCAGCCGCTAGCCGCCAATCCCTGCCGGACAAGCCCTTACGGTGCGCTGCCCAGCATTTCCCATCGCTCCAGCGCCGCCATCAGTTCGTCGTCGATCTGCGCGCTGCGCTCGCCCAGCAGGGCGGCGCGGGCCGGATTGCTGCCGTAGAGTTCGCCGTCGGCGAGTTCCTCGTGGATTTGCTTCTGTTCCTGCTCCAGCGTCTCGATCAGGGCGGGAAGGGTCTCGAGCTCCCGCTGTTCCTTGTAGCTCAGCTTTTTCTTCGGCTGCGCGATCGCGGCCGTCGCGGCCGGTTTGGGCGGGCTCGCGGCCGGGGCGGCTGACCGGACGTCTGCCACGGCAGCGGCCTGCGCCAGTGCCTGCGATCGGCGCGATTGCGTGAGCCAGTCCTGCACGCCGCCTTCGTACTCGCGCCACTGGCCGTCACCCTCGAACACGATGGTGCTGGTCACCACGTTGTCCAGGAACGCCCGGTCATGGCTCACGAGGAACACGGTGCCGTCGTAGTTCTGCAGCAGGTCTTCCAGCAGCTCCAGCGTATCGATATCGAGGTCGTTGGTCGGCTCGTCCAGCACCAGCACATTCGCGGGCCGCGCGAACAAACGCGCCAGCAGCAGGCGGTTGCGCTCGCCCCCGGACAGTGATCGCACGGGCGAGCCGGCGCGTGCCGGCGAGAACAGGAAGTCGCCCAGGTAGCTCTTGACGTGCTTGCGCTGGTTGCCGATCTCGATCCACTCGCTGCCGGGGCTGATGAAGTCCTCGAGCGTGGCATCGAGATCGAGTGCATCGCGCATCTGGTCGAAATAGGCAACCTGCAGATTCGCGCCCTGGCGCACGCCGCCGCTGTCGGCTGCCAGCTCGCCGAGGATGAGTTTGAGCAGCGTGGTCTTGCCGGCGCCATTGGGGCCTATCAGGCCGACCTTGTCGCCACGCAGGATGGTGGAGGTGAAATCGCGCACGATCACCTTGTCGCCGAAAGCCTTGCTCACGCGCGTGAGCTCGGCCACGATCTTGCCGCTGGGCAGGCCGGACGCGACGTCCAGCTTGACGCTGCCCAGCGCCTCGCGCCGCGCGGCGCGGCGGGCGCGCAGTCCTTCCAGCCGGGTGATCCGCCCTTGCGCTCTCGTGCGCCGGGCCTCCACCCCCTTGCGGATCCAGATTTCTTCCTGCGCCAGCAACTTGTCGGCCTTGGCCGTGATGATGGCTTCCTGCGCGAGCTGTTCTTCCTTTTGCGCCTGGTACTGGCTGAAGTTGCCCGGGTACGAGCGCAGCCGGCCCCGGTCCAGTTCCACGATGCGGGTGGCGACGCGATCCAGGAAGGTGCGGTCGTGGGTGATGGTGACGACGCTGCCCTTGAAATCGATCAGCAGGTTTTCCAGCCACTCGATGGAATCCAGGTCCAGGTGGTTGGTGGGCTCGTCGAGCAGCAGTACGTCCGGCCTGCGTACCAGGGCCTGGCCCAGCGCCACTCGCTTTTTTGTTCCGCCGGAAAGCGTGCCGATGACGGCATCCTTGTCCAGGTGCAGCCGCTGCAGGGTTTCCTCGACACGCTGCTCCCAGTTCCAGCCGTCCTGCGCCTCGATGGCGCCCTGCAGCTTGTCGAGGTCGCCGTGGCCGTGGCTGTACTCGTCGATCAGCGCGATCACGTCGGCGACGCCGGCGAGGGTGGCCTGGAAGACCGTCGCTTGTGAATCCAGCATCGGTTCCTGCGCCACATAGGCGATGCGAAGGCCCTGCTGCAGCTGCAAGACGCCGTCGTCCGCTTTTTCCAGGCCCGCCAGGATTTTGAGGAACGAGGACTTGCCGGCGCCGTTGCGCCCGATCAGGCCCACGCGTTCGCCGGCCTCCAGCGAGAAATCGGTGTGGTCGAGCAGGGCAACGTGGCCAAAGGCCAGCTGCGCGTTGAGAAGGGTAATCAATGCCATAGGAGGACGGGATTATCCGGGTAGGCGCTGGAGAGGCTCCTCTATCACGCCGCGCGCAGGCGTCTATATAGTCACGCCGACGCTGGCGAAAAGCCCAAGGAGGCGGAGTGGAACTGCGAATCAACGGCAAGGCCATCACGGCCGAAGCCGACCCCAACATGCCCCTGTTGTGGGTGCTGCGCGACGTGTTGAACATGACCGGCACCAAGTTCGGCTGTGGCGTGGCCGCCTGCGGTGCCTGCACGGTCCGCGTCGACGGACAGGCCGTCCGGTCTTGCGTCACGCCGGTCTCCACGGTCGTGGGCAAGCGCATCCAGACCATCGAAGCGCTGGGCGCGCCCGGCAAACCTCATCCTCTGCAGGCAGCCTGGATCGCCGAACAGGTGCCCCAATGCGGCTATTGTCAGAGCGGCATGCTCATGGCGGCGGCGGCACTGTTGGAAAAAAAGCCGAAGCCGACCGATGCCGACATCGACAAGGCCATGACCAACATCTGCCGCTGCGGTACTTATCAGCGCGTCAAGCTGGCGATCAAGCGGGCTGCGGGGATGAAGGCATGAGCGGCGCTGGGCCATCCCAAGGCGCGGAAGGCGGCAAGCGTGGGGGCTCCATGTCGCGGCGCAGGTGGTTGCTCGGCGCGGGCGCGGCGGGGGCATTGGTTATTGGCTGGGGGGTCTTGCCTCAGCGGTCGCGGCTCGGAGCCGCAAGCCTGATGCTGCCGAAAGAAGGCGACGTCGCGCTCAATGGCTGGATCAAGATCGCCTCGGACGGATCGGTGGTTCTGGCGATGCCGCGCAGCGAGATGGGGCAAGGTGTGCACACGGCGCTCCCCATGCTGGCGGCCGAAGAACTCGATGTGCCGCTGTCGGCCGTGCGCATCGAGCAGGCCGGAGTGGACACCATCTATGGGAATGTTTCCATGCTGGTGGCCAGCCTGCCTTTCCATCCGCTGGAAGATGAGGCCGAGGACGGCTTCGGCCGGGTCAAGGCGAGCCGGTGGGTGGTCGGCAAGGTCGCGCGCGAGTTGGGGATCAACGCAACCGGGGGATCTTCCAGCGTGGCGGATGCCTGGGACGTGATCCGCACGGCGGCGGCCACGGCGCGGGCTTCCTTGCTGGGAGCCACATCCTTGCAGTGGAAGCTTCCCGTTGAAGAGCTTTCCGTCAAGGACGGCGTCATCACGCATGCCTCGGGCAAGTCGGCGAGCTACGGGCAAATGGCGAAATACGCCGCGGCGACACCGCCCGGACCGGTGCGGCTGAAGGATCGCAAGGATTGGAAGATCATCGGCCGCTCCGCGCCACGGCTGGATGTGGCCGCCAAAGTCGACGGGAGCGCCCGCTTCGGCCTGGACGTGCGTTTGCCTGGCATGAAGTACGCGGCGATCCGTCTGTGCCCCATGCTCGGGGGCGCGTCCGGCAGCGTTCGTGCCGACAAGGCGCTTGCCATGCCTGGGGTCGAGCGATTGGTGCTGTTGCCGGCATATGCCGGCTCAACCGCGGGGTTCGCCGTCGTAGCCAAGAGCTATTGGCATGCCCGGCAGGCCATTGCAGGCGGTAGATGCCGATTGGCAGCAGCGCCCGCGTGGCGCCCTGGACTCGCGGCGCATCGATGCCGAGCTCGAGGCAGCGGTGAGGGCTCAGGAAGGTCACGTCTTTCACGAGCAAGGCGATGCCCAGGCCGCAGAAAACCAGGCCGGTCGCAGCATAGAGGCCTGGTACCGGGCCCCCTACCTGGCGCACGCCACGATGGAGCCCATGAATTGCACGGCTCAGGTCCGGGACGGCAAGGTCGAGGTCTGGGTGCCAACCCAGGTGCCTGAAATGTGTCGGGCCATCGCCGCGCGAGTCGCCGGCGTTTCGCCGGACGCCGTGACCGTGCATGTGACCTTGTTGGGCGGTGGCTTCGGCCGCCGGCTCGAGGTCGACTATGTGGCCCAGGCTGTGCGCGTGGCGATGGACTGCGGGGGCGCCCCAGTCCAGCTGATCTGGTCGCGGGAAGAAGACACTGGCCATGATTTCTACCGGCCCATGCATGTGGCGATGCTGCGCAGCGCCGTCGACGGCCAGGGCAACGTCACCAGCTTGAGGATCAAGTCGGCGGGCGACGCCATCACACCGCGTTGGATGGAGCGCGGGCTTCCAGCGCTTGCCGGCCCCATAGATACCCCGGACAAGACCACGGCCGAAGGCCTTTTCGACCTGCCCTATGGGTTTGCCAACCAGCATATGGAGCATGTGGCTACCCGCATGGGGGTGCCGGTGGGCTTCTGGCGGTCCGTCGGCCATTCTCACAATGCCTTCTTCTCGGAAAGCTTTATAGATGAACTCGCGGCTGAGACGCAAGACCGACCCCGTCGAGTTTCGCCGCAGGCTCCTGAAACAGGCGCCCCGTTATCTGGCGGTCTTGAACTTGGCGGCAGAGAAAGCCGGCTGGGGCGGCGCGTTGCCGGCCGGGCGCGCGCGGGGCGTGGCTCTGCATGAATCGTTCGGCTCTATCGTCGCCCAGGTGGCTGAGGTTTCGCTGGAAGGCGGCAAGCCGCGCGTGCATCGCGTCGTCTGCGCCGCTGATTGCGGAACCGTCGTCAATCCGAACATCGTGGCACAGCAGATGGAGAGCTCCGTGATCTTCGGCCTGACCGCAGCCCTGTACGGAAGGATCGACATTCATGAGGGCGTAGTTCAGCAGGGGAACTTTCCCAGCTACCCGATGGTCGGATTGGCCCAGGCCCCGCAAGTGGAAACCTGGCTCATCGCGAGCCAGCGCCCCCCGGGCGGAGTCGGGGAGCCTGGTGTGCCACCGATCGCCCCGGCAGTGGCGAATGCCTTGTTCAAGCTGACGGGTCAACGGCAGAGAGCTTTGCCGTTAGTCGATGCGGGCGAATTGCAAAAAAGTTGAACCGCGGTTGGATGCGGCAAAAACTCGTGCCATAATCGTGGGCTCTGCTGATGACAGCACTTCGAAAAGCGCGGGGCGCACAAGTGCTGAGGCGGCAGAGAGAAGAAAATCTCGAATGTTTGACTGAAGCGAAAATTTCGGTATAGAATTCGAGGCTCTGCTGAAAACGCCAAGCACGAAGGTTTCCCAGTGAAAACGGCGGCAAAAGCGGTAAAGCAAAGAAACCTTCTAGGTGGACAGGAATTAAAAAAACCTGCTAG
>CAVRNE010000089.1:0-238391 GCA_963722025.1 uncultured beta proteobacterium | reverse complement strand
GCGAAGAGGCCATAGGAGGCGATGCCGAGCGCCCAGTGCAACGGCAGCCAGGGTGACGATCGCTTGCAACTGCGAGCCCGGGAACACCAGCGCCAGCAGTACGGCGACCGCCCCCAGCCCGGCCAGCGCCCAGCGCGCCTCGAGTTGCGGGAACAACTGGTCTTCCATGGCATAGACGGTCAGCACGAGCCAGGCCGTTACCGACAGCGCCGGCGCGAACCCGAATCGAGGCGGCTCGCCCAGGAAGACCCAGGCCAGGACGACCGCATGCAGCAGCCATGCCAGCAACAGGCCCATGCGTGCGGCCTCCGACAGGCGGCCGCGCCCGCCGCCGGCACGGCGTAGGCCACTGCGGCGGCCAGCGTCAGCACCACGCTCGCGAGGCGCACTGGCTAGAATCATGGTCCACAGTTTAAAGGCAGGTTGGGCGTTCAGCGTTGAGTGTTGAGCGTATCCAGCAGCTTCCTCCCAACGCCCCCTAACGCTCAACCCCCGATGGCTTCCGCCCTCACCGACAAACTTTCCCGCCTGGCCAAGGAAATCCGCGGCCAGGCCCGCATCACCGAAGCCAACGTGCAGGACATGCTGCGCGAAGTGCGCATGGCCCTGCTCGAAGCCGACGTGGCCCTGCCGGTGGTGCGCGACTTCATCGCCCGCGTGAAGGAAAAGGCGCATGGGCGCAGGAGGTGCTGGGCTCGCTGTCGCCGGGCCAGGCCCTGGTGGGCATCGTCAACCGCGAACTCGCCGCGACCATGGGCCAGGGCATCAGCGACATCAATCTGCAGGCGCAGCCGCCGGCCGTGATCCTGATGGCGGGCCTGCAGGGCGCGGGCAAGACCACGACCACGGCCAAGCTGGCCAAGCACCTGATCGAGAAGCGCAAGAAGAAAGTACTGACCGTCTCGGGCGACGTTTACCGCCCGGCCGCCATCGAGCAGCTCAAGACGGTGACCGGCAGGCCGGCGCCGAATGGTTTCCCAGCTCACCCGACCAGAAGCCGGTGGATATCGCGCGCGCGGCGCTCGATTACGCCAAGCGGCAGTATTTCGACGTGCTGCTGGTCGACACCGCCGGGCGGCTGGCGATCGACGAAGTCCTGATGCGCGAGATCAAGGACCTGCATGCCGCGCTGAACCCGGTCGAGACGCTGTTCGTGGTCGATGCGATGCAGGGCCAGGACGCGGTCAACACCGCCAAGGCCTTCAAGGAAGCGCTGCCGCTCACCGGCATCATCCTGACCAAGCTGGATGGCGATTCGCGCGGCGGCGCGGCGCTGTCGGTGCGCAGATCACGGCGCGCCGATCAAGTTCGCCGGCGTCGGCGAGAAGATCGACGGGCTGGAGGTGTTCGATGCCGAGCGCCACGCCGGGCGCATCCTGGGCATGGGCGACATCGTCGCGCTGGTCGAGCAGGTCACGGCCGGTGTCGATGTGCAGGCGGCGCAGAAGCTGGCGGCCAAGGTCAAGAGCGGTGAATTCGACCTCAACGACTTCCTCTCGCAGATCCAGCAGATGAAGAACATGGGCGGCCTGTCCCAGCTGATGGACAAGCTGCCTGCGCAGATGCAGGCCAAGGCCGGCCAGGTCGACATGGGCAAGGCCGAGAGGACATCCGCCGCAAGGAAGGCATCATCCAGAGCATGACGCCGCTGGAGCGCCGCAAGCCCGATCTCATCAAGGCGACGCGCAAACGCCGCATCGCCGCCGGCGCCGGCGTGCACGTTCAGGAAGTCAACCGCCTGTTGGACGAGTTCGAGCAGATGCAGGGGATGATGAAAAAGTTGAAGGGCGGCGGCCTGATGAAAATGATGAAGCGCATGGGCGGGGGCAAGGGCATGCCCAAGATGCCCTTCTGAGCCAGCCAAAGTTGTCATGCCGGGCTACGACCCGGCATCCATCTCTGCGTGCACACCACCGTGGATGCGGGTGCTGAAAACCCGGACTCCCGGGCCCGGCATGACGAATCCCCGCCCTCCTAGGCAGCCCGCGCATGCAGCCACGCCCGCCGCAGCACCGCCGGTGAACTCGACTCTTCCGGAATCAACAGCAGCCCGCGGTCGCGCATCCAACTGCCCAGGGACAGGTGGCTGGTGAACACCGCCAGCGGCACTGCCAGCAGCAGTGGCAACGCCACCGGCACCAGCAGGACGAGCGCGCTCGTGTCCACCCAGGCGACCGCCGCAGCGAGCAGCCCGATCACCGCTGTCATCGGGGACAGCCGGGCCCACGCTTCGCGCCACGAGATGGCAGCCGCTTCCCTGGGCGGCGACTTCCACTCGAGCTTCAGGCCGGTCACCGCCAGCAGCACGAAAAGTGAATGCGCCAGCATCCGCACCGGCGTCTGCAGCACGGCCATCAAAGTCTCGGCCACGGCGCTGCGCAGGAGCGCGATCGTGCCGCCGAAGCTTTTCTGCTCGCGCCGAAGGAACACGGTGGCCAGCCCCAGCACGCGCGGCATGAACAGCATGCAAAGCGTCCACGCCCACAGGCCGCGCAGTTCGCTTGGAAGGGCGCGCCAGTCCGGCGCGATCGCGGCGCTCGTCATCCATAGCGCGGTGCCGAAAGTCATGAATGCGAGCCACAAGGGCGCCGACAGGTAGGACATGGCGCCAATGACGAACATCGCGCGGTGTACCGGATGAAAGCCGGGTTCGGCCGCCAGGCGGGAGTTCTGCAGGTTGCCCTGGCACCAGCGGCGGTCGCGTTGCAGCTCCGACAGGAGGTCGGGCGGCTGTTGTTCGTAGCTGCCTGCCAGGTCGGACACCAGCCAGACCCCATAACCGGCGCGGCGCATCATCGCCGCCTCGACGAAGTCGTGCGACATGATGGCTCCGCTCATGCCGCCGCTCCCGGCGATCGGCGCGAGCGCGCAATGCCGCATGAAGGGCTCGATGCGGACGATCGCGTTGTGGCCCCAGTAGTGCGATTCGCCCATCTGCCAGAACTGCATGCCCATCGTGAACAGCCGCCCGGTCACGCGGGAGCCAAATTGCTGGGCGCGGGCGTGCAGCGTGGCGTGCCCGACTGCCTGCGTCGCGGTCTGGATGATGCCGGCACGTGGATGCGCCTCCATCAGCTTGACCAGCGTGGTGATGCAGTCGCCGCTCATCACGCTGTCGGCGTCCAGCACCACCATGTAGCGGTAGTCCTTGCCCCAGCGCCGGCAGAAATCGGCCACGTTGCCCGCCTTGCGGTGGGTTCGGCGGGCGCGCAGCCGCATAGTACACCTCGATCTGGGGCTCCCCGGTCGTGCTCGGCCAGGGCGGTGCGCAGCTCTTCCCACGCAACGCGCTCGGCGGCCGCGATCTCGGGGCGGTTCGTGTCGGACAGCACGAACACGTCGAAAGCGCGGCCGTGGCCGGTGGCGGCGAGCGACTCGCACGTGGCGCGCAAGCCGGCGAACACCGTAGCCACATCCTCGTTGCAGATGGGCATGACGATCGCGGTGCGGACGAGCGGGTTCATCGGATGCTGTCGCACCTGGCGGACTGATAGCGCCCGGGCGTCGCCGCGCAGGCTGACATAAAAGCCCATCAGGGCCGTCACGAAACCCGTCACCACCCAGGTCGAGAGGGTCGCAAACAAAGCGATCTGGCCCCATTCCAGCCAGGGGTTGCCATAGTCGGGCTGGGCGGCGGCGAATAGCGCGGTGGCTGCTCCTGCGCTGGCCAAGGTCAAAAGGGCGAACGTCAACCTGCGCAGTCCGCCGCCGTCCTGCCCGCGCTCGCGCTGCGGCCGTGCCGCACCTTGCCCGAGCAGCAGACGAGAATCGCCGTGAAGATACTGTTCCAGAACCCGCGCCAGGGCTGGGGGACCATCGATCCCCGGTTGACGGGGGGCGCGGTCACGGAGTTGGGATGCCGCACTTCGCGCGGGACGGTGCGCCTGTCCTGCCCTACTCGGGAAGAATGATGTTGGTCCATGTTTCGCTCAGGATGTCTTTGTCGTGTTGAAGGAAGGCGCGCAGTTCCACGGGGCGAGCGGCGTCCTGCCGCTCGACTCGTACGGTCATGCGCCAACCCTTGGTGGCCGGGTTGTAGTAGGCGAGCTCTTCGAGCAGCCGGCCATTGCCGTCGGTGCTGACTACCGCGCGCACGGCCGCATCGGCCGGCAGCGCCTCCAGCGCGGGGCCGGCGAAATCGACGACGTACTGCACCTGATTCGCCGGCGCCGTTGTGCCTGGGGGCAACCAGCCCGTGCCGCGCCTGGTTTGCGTGACCCAACTGCCGGGCGGCTGTTGCTGCTTGTCGCCCTGCCAAATGATTTCGTAGGCAAATTCCAGCGGCTTGCCCGGCGCCGGCAGCACCGAGGGCACCCAGTACGCGACAACGTTGTCATGGGTTTCGTCGGGAATGGGGAATTGCAGCAGTTCCACCCGCCCCGGACCCCAATCGCCCACCGGACGAATCCAGGCGCTGGGGCGGCGGTCGTACCGCGTCTCCACGTCTTCGTAGCTGGCGAATGCGCGATCCCGCTGCATCAGGCCGAATCCGCGCAGGCTGTCCATGGCGAAGGACGTGGCGATGGTGCGCGTCGGGTGTTGCAACGGCCGCCACATCCATTCCCCGCTGCCGCTCTCGACCAGCAGGCCGTCGGAGTCATGCACCTCGGGCCGGAAGTCGCCGCGGCGCGGCTGGTTCTCGCCGAAGTAGAACATGCTGGTCAGCGGCGCTATGCCCAGCGTGGCGATCGGTTTTCCCGGTGCCGCGCGAAGGAAGATGCGGCTGCGCACGCGGGTGATCGTCTCCGAGCCCGGCGTGACGTCGAAGCGGTAGGCGCCCGTTGCACGCGGGGAATCCAGGAGCGCAAGAATCGTCAGGCTCTTTGCATCGGGGGCAGGCTGCTCCAGCCAGAAATCGGTGAAGGCGGGAAATTCCTCACCGCTTCCGCCCGCGGTGTCGATCCCCAGGCCCCTGGCGGACAGGCCGTACTGCTGGCCTTTGCCCAGCGCGCGGAAATAGCTCGCGCCCTGGAAAGCGATGAGTTCATCCTTGTAGCCGTTATTGACGAACGGATAGTGGACGCGCAGGCCGGCAAAGCCGAGGTCGCCCCATCCCTTCGGTTGCAGCGGGGCCGTGCCGAAGTCGAACCAGTCGCTGCGGTAGGGAATATTGCGCACGCCCTGGGAGGACACCTCATGGATTCGCACCGGTTGGCGGTTGAGCTTGCCCAGGTGAAAAAACATCGCCTCGAAGGGCAACTGCGCGTTGCGCCACAGCGCCTTGGTCGGCTGGAATCGCAGCTGGCGGAAATCGTCGTAGTCGAGCTGGGCCAGTTCAGTTGGTAATTTGCCTGGGTCCGGCCGATAGGGGGATTGCGCGTTCTTGCGCGCCAGCTCGGAAAGCTGTTCGAAGTCGAATGCCGGCTCGGCAGCCTGCGAAACCGCCCAAGAACTCAACAAAACCAGGGTGAAGCCCGACAATGCGGGCAAAGCGCCGAAACGGCGTGGGGACAACGTTCATGCACCAGCTGGTGCAAACGCCATGCCACCTGAAAAAACTATTTCAAATCAATGGGTTGCGCGCGCAACACGAGCCTGAAGCCCGTAACGAAGAGCCTGCTGCGTACAAACCCTTGGGTTTTTGTCGCCATGCGGCGACAAGAACTCCGGCTCGTCAAGAAAATGGCCAGCAAAATCAATCACTTGGCTCCGTCGCCGGATGGCGACACGGCGGGCGGCGTATCGGATTGGAAGTGGCCCGGCGTGAGCTCATGCTTTTGCAGCAGGCGGTAGAACTCGGTGCGGTTGCGATCCGCCAATCTGGCTGCATCCGCCACGTTGCCATCGGTCAGCTTCAGCAGGCCGACCAGGTAGTCGCGTTCAAAGCGCTGCTTGGCCTCGGCATAGGTCAAGACCTGGATGGAGGGGGTGCGCAACGCGCGCTGCACCAGGGCCAGGGGCACCAAGGGCGTGGTCGCGAGCGCGCAGACCTGTTCGACCACGTTGTAGAGTTGGCGAATGTTGCCCGGCCAGGGCGCGGCGATCAGCGCCCTGAGCGCCTCCGGCGCGAAGCCCGAGAGCCGCCGGCCGTATTTCACGGCGAGACGCTGCAGGAAGTGGTTGGCCAGCAGCGGTATGTCTTCCCTTCTCTCGCCCAGCGTCGGCAGCGTGAGGGTGACAACGTTCAGGCGGTAGTACAGGTCCTGGCGGAACTGGCCTTGCGCCAAGGCGGCTTCGAGGTCGCGGTGCGTGGCGGAGATGATCCGTACATCGACGGGGTGGGATTGGCTGGACCCCACGGGCCGCACGGTGCGCTCTTGCAGCACGCGCAGCAGCTTCACCTGCAGGGCCGGCGGCATGTCGCCGATTTCGTCCAGCAGCAGCGTGCCGCCGTCGGCCGCCTGGAACAAGCCCTTGTGATTGGCGACCGCGTCCGTGAATGCGCCCTTGACGTGGCCGAAGAGTTCGGACTCGAGCAGCGCTTCGGGAATGGCGCCGCAGTTCACGGCCATGAACGGCCGCTGGGCGCGCGGGCTGGCCCGGTGAATGGCCTGCGCCAGCATCTCCTTGCCGGTTCCGCTGTCGCCGCGCAAGAGTACGCTGGCGTCCGACGTGGCCACCATCCGGGCTTCGGCCAGCAGGTCGGCCATGTGGCCGGAGCGGCTGATGATGTCCGCGGCGCCAGCCCTCGTCCGCATGGTCCGCCTCGGAATGCGGCGCGCCCAGCGCCAGTGCCTGCGCAATCTTGTCCAGCAGCACCTTGGCGTCGTAAGGCTTGGTCAGGTAGCTGAAGACGCCGCGCGCCGTGGCTTCCACGGCATCGGGAATGGTGCCGTGCGCGGTCAGCAGGATCACGGGCAGTGAAGGATGGCGCAAGCGGATCTCGCTGAACAGGGCCATTCCGTCTTGCCCCGGCATCCGCACGTCACTCAGAACCAGCTGGGGACGCTCGATCTGGACCTTGGCCAATGCGCTTTCCGCCGAGCCCGCGGTGCTGACGCGGTAGCCCGCGGAGTTCAACCGCATGGACAGCAGGCGCAGCATGTCGGCGTCGTCATCGACGACCAGAAGCCGTGGCTGTGCGGCGGGTGCCTTCGACGCGACGTCGTTCATGGTGTCGGACGCTGCCCGTTGGGAGGCGCGGACAGCGTGGCGGCCGGCCGTATCACCAGGCTGCGCTCCAGCGCGCGCAGGGCTTCCAGCCGGTCATTGAGCTGCTCGATGCGCCGGTTGGCTTCTTTCGTCTGCTGGTTCTGGCGCTCCAGTTGATCTTCGAGGCGACGCGTTTCGGCTTGCTGCGCCAGCAGCATTCGCGCCAGGGGATGAAGTGCCTGCGCTTGCGCCTGGTTCTGGGCCAGCACGCGCTGCAACAGGGCCTGCGCGCGCGCACTGTTGGCGGGAGTGCGGGCAAAACCCAGCGCGATCGCCAACTGCATTTGCCGAAGCGGCGAGTCCTGCGGATCGCCAAGGCCATTGATTTCCTGCGCGAGCTCGGGCGGCTGGAAGTTCCTGATGCGCTCCGCGTAGGCGAGCACGGTTTCCGCCGGGCTGGGCGACGGGGCGGGGCAGGGGCAGGCAGCACCTCCGGCGGCGGGGCGGGAGGTGACGCCATCGGTGGCGGCGCGGGAGGCGACGGCGGCGCAGGGGAGGCGCAGCCGTACAGGCCGGTGGCCAAGGCCAAGGCTACGACGAGGTGTGGGAGGCGGCGCGCGCGAGCGCGCCCCGCCGTGCGAGGGTCAGCTTCCATTAGGCAGTTCTATCCTGAAATGGCCGCCCTGGCTGTCGGACGGCAGCCCGACCCGCCCGCCGTGAGCCTGGACGTATTCCTTGACGATCGACAGCCCGATGCCCGTGCCCCGCACCACATCCTGTGGCTGGCGCTCGCCGCGGTAAAACGGCTCGAACACGCGTTCGCGGTCGGTTTCGGCGACGCCGGGACCCTGGTCGAGCACATCGATGCGCACAAAGTCGGGCTGCGATGATAACTGCACGCGGATGGTGCCGCCACGGGGCGAAAAACGAATGGCATTGGACAGCAGGTTGGCAATGGCGGTGCCCAGTTTCTCGGGATCGACCGTGCAGCGAAACGGGCTCGCCCTCCACCACGACCTCCAGTTGCATCGCCTGGCATTGCAGGTGCTGGGCCTCGACCTGTTGCTCGATCAGCGCCAGCAGATCGGTCCTGCGCCGCTGCAGCTGCCGGGCCTCGAATGCAGCGGCATTGAAGCGCAACAGCGCCTCGATCTGTCCCTGCAGAGTCAGCGTGTTCTGGTGCAGGATCCGGGTCACATCGCGCTGGCTCCTGTTGAGCTCGCCCGGCACCCCTTCCTGAAGCAGCGCCACGCCTTCGTGCAGGGCGGCAAGCGGAGTCTTCAGCTCGTGCGAAACGTGGCGCAGGAATCGTGCCTTGTCCGCATCCAGCTCGGTCAGGCGCAGGCGCAGCCATTCGAGATGCTGGCTGACCCCCCGGACGTCCGAAGGCCCCTGGATATTGATCGGCTCGCCGAGCCGGTTTTCGCCCAGCCCGACGATGGCCCGCTCCAGGTGCTTGAAGGGCCGCGCCAACCAGATGCCCAGCCCGACAGCGAGCAGGACCGCGAGCGCAATCGTCAACAGCACCTGGCGGGTCAAGCGCACACGGCTGGCTTCCAGCTGCTCGTCCAGAGCCTTGTTGCGCTGCTCGATCAGGGCCTGGGTCTGCGCGGTGATACGGTTGTTGAGTGCGACGAGTTCGCGAAACTCGGCAGCGATGCTGCGCTCGCGCTCCAGCGCGGTCTCGGGCGGACCCTGGAACAGCTTCTGGATCGTGTCCGCCTGGGCATGCCACTGCAGCACCTCGGGCTTGGGCAAGTCGCCGACGTCGATCTCAGCCAGTGCGGCGTGCGCGCCCCGCGTCTCTTCTTCGAACTGCTTGCGCAGGACGGAATCATTGAGGATCAGCGACTGGCGGGCCGCCCGTTCCATACCCGCGGTCCGTGTGGTCAGTGCCTGCGCCGCCCCGTTCAGGGCCAGCGCCTGGCCCGCGGCCTCGCTGCTTTTCGCCATGAGGCGATCCAGGATGACCACTGCCCGCAGCGCGGTGCCCCCGAGCAGCGCGGCAATCAGCATGAACGCGACCAGCAGCAGTTGCCGGAAAGAGCCCATGGCGGCAACGGCAGGGTCAGGCCAGCCAGCGCCATGGCTTGCGGCATGAGTGCTTCGCCGCGCAGCGAATGTGAATTCGCCGCGGTGATCGTCACGTCGATCATTTGGCCAACCAGCTGCTGCGGCCCTTTGAAGTTCACCATCCGGTTGCACTCGGTGCGCCCGGCCAGCTCGCTGGCATCCTTGCGCGACGGCCCTTCCACCAGGATGCGCTGGACGGTGCCGACGCGGCTGGCGCTGATGCGCGCGACGTTGTCGTCGATCGCCGCCTGCAGCAGGTGCAGGCGTTTCAACTTGACCTCATGCGGCGTCTCATCGTGCAACGCCGCCGCCGGCGTGCCGGGCCGCGGGCTGAAGATGAAACTGAAGCTGTTGTCGTAGCCGACGTCGGCGATGAGTTTCATCATCTTGCCGAAGTCTTCGTCGGTTTCGCCCGGGAAGCCCACGATGAAATCGCTGGACAGCGCGAGTTCGGGCCTGATGGCGCGCAGCTTGCGCACGGTGCTCTTGTATTCCATGGCGGTGTAGCCGCGCTTCATCGCCATCAGGATGCGGTCGCTTCCGTGCTGCACGGGCAGATGCAGGTGACTTACCAGCTTGGGCACCTTGGCATAGGCGTCGATCAGCCGCTGGGTGAACTCGTTGGGGTGGCTGGTGGTGTAGCGGATGCGCTCTATCCCGGGGATATCGGCCACGTACTCGATGAGCAGCGCGAAGTCGGCGATATCCGCGCTGTCGCCCATCTTGCCGCGGTAGGCGTTGACGTTCTGGCCCAGCAGCGTCACTTCCTTGACCCCCTGGTCGGCCAGGCCCGCGACCTCGACCAGGACATCGTCGAACGGCCGCGAGACTTCCTCGCCGCGGGTGTAGGGGACGACGCAATAGCTGCAGTACTTGGAGCAGCCTTCCATGATGCTCACGAACGCCGTGGCGCCGTCCACCCGCGCCGGCGGCAGATGGTCGAACTTCTCGATCTCGGGAAAGCTGATGTCCACCTGCGGGCGCTGCTGCCGCTCGCGCTCGCGCAGCAGTTCCGGCAGGCGGTGCAGCGTTTGCGGGCCGAACACCACGTCCACGAACGGTGCGCGCTCGATGATGGCGGCGCCTTCCTGGCTGGCGACGCATCCACCCACGCCGATCAGCACACCCTTTTTCTTGAGATGCTTGACGCGCCCGAGGTCGCTGAACACCTTCTCCTGCGCCTTTTCGCGCACCGAGCAGGTGTTGAACAGGATCAGGTCGGCTTCCTCCACGTCTTTCGTCGGCTCGTAGCCCTGTGCGGCATTCATCACGTCGGCCATCTTGTCCGAGTCGTACTCGTTCATCTGGCAGCCGAAGGTCTTGATGAAGACCTTCTTGTTCGTGCTGCTCATGGCGACACCTATTTGCGGGCGCCGAAGATCAGCGCCAGCAACTCGTTGAATCGCTTGTAGCCTTCGGCCCCCGAGCCGGAGGTCCCGCCGAGCTTGCTGTATTCCTCCTCGGTCAGGATCCAGACCTCGTGCACCAGGCCGGCCGCATCGCGGCGATACACCACGGGCAGGGTCTTGCCCACGGCGCTGCCGGTGAGGACCAGCATGTTGTTGAGGTCGCGGATGCGCGATCCGGGGGAGAGACGGTCGGGTTTGCCGTCCATCGTGACTTCAGGCGGCGCCGTCAGGGTCAACTGGCCCAGCACGACGTCCTTGGGGGCGTCGCGTTGAATGCCTTGCGCGAGCGCGGCAGAGGGCAGGGTGAACAAGAGGCCGGCCAGGGCCGCGAATGCGACCTGTATGAGGCGGGCCCGGGTTTGATTCCAGCGGTTCATGGTGTAGATCCAGAGGCTGTGGATGAAACAAGGCGCCGCGGCGCCTCGGGCAAGCCCAAGTTTACCAATACAGGACGAATTGCCGAGCCACATGAAGACGCAGGCCCCGCAGTAAAGTGGGATTCCGGATTTTCAAGGAGGTATTCAATGGTCGAGTTCTTTGGCACCATCGTTGTCGGCTTCATCGTGGGCCTGATCGCGCGCGCCGTCAAACCCGGGGATGACAAGCTGGGCCTGATCATGACCACGTTGCTGGGCATTGCCGGCGCGTTCCTGGCGCGATATGCCGGCATGGCGATGGGCTGGTACCAGCAGAACGAACCGGCCGGCTGGATAGCCTCGGTGATCGGGGCTGTGGTGCTGCTGCTCGTTTACGGGCTGCTCAAGGGGAAGTCGACCTAGAGTAGTCGCGCAGGTCCGTGAAGTACTGGACCAGCTTGAACACGTCCTCCATGGCGCCCCCGGCTTCCTGGGCGAGTTGCCGGATGCGACGCCCGCGGCGGCCACGCAGTCGCCGATCTCTGCTTCCTCCCTGCAGGCTGTAGCCCTGCTTGATTATTGCGCGGCAGTGTCGCGTTCCTGCACCATCAGCGCCAGCGCGTAGAGAGCTTCCAGTGCCGGCACCGGCACTCCGTGGGCATGCGCGGAGCGCACCACGTTGCCCAGGATCGGCTCGATCTCCATCGGCCGGCCGGCTTCGTGGTCGAGCGCCATGCTGGTCTTGTAGGGCGCCATCGCCCGAGTGCTCGCAATCGTCTCGTCGATCACGCTGTCTTCGATCGGCCAGCCGTTGGCTGCCGCGACCGCCGCCGCTTCGCGCATGACGCGGCGCACGAACGCAGTTCCTTCCTCGGGCGCGAGGATGGTGCGTGTGTCGAGGCTGCCGCCCAGAACCGAAATCGGATTGAACGCAATGTTCCAGAGGTTCTTGAGCCAGCGCGACGCGGCGATCTGGGGCTTGGTCTCGCAAGGCACACCCGCCAGCACGAAGAGGTCGGCCAGGCGCTGAGCCGCTGGCGACACGCCCGAGGGATAGCTGCCCATTGCCAGATGCCCGAGCGCATGGTGGCGAACACTGGCCGTGCCGACCCGGCTGGCCGCCACGAACGCCAGCACGCTCACCAGTTCGTTACGGGGAAATGCGTCGGCAAGCTCCTGCTCGATGCCGATGCCGTTGCCGATGACCGTGAGCACGGTGTTCGGGCCCATGGCTTCGCGCACCAGCGCCGCTCGGTCCAGTCCGCGCACCGTCTTCACGCACAGCAGCAGGTAGTCGGGTGCAAGCAGCAATTGCGCCGCGGAGCGCAGCACCTGCGACGGGCGGAACACGAAATCACCCCAGCGTGACTGGATATCAAAGCCAACGGCGGTCACGGCATCGTGTTCCGAGCGGCAGACCACCGAAACCTCGGCGCCGGCACGCGCGAGCATGCCCCCATAAAGCGCGCCGATGGCGCCCGCGCCCACCACCAGCACCCGCGGGGGCTGTACTGCTTGCGTCTGTGCCATGGCCGGTCTCCGGTTGCGCGCGATGGGCGCGATGGGCGCGTAGTGTACAAACAAGTGGACTGATACCAATCGTCAAAACACATTTCCGGGGAGGGCGCAAACTTTGAATGGATTGCTGGTGGGGGAAGCGGCCATCTGAGTGAATTGCTTGAGACAAGGAGCATGACCGCCGGCACGCGTCGGGGAGAAGGTCGTCGGCGTCGGTGTGCTCGACCTTAGCGAGGACGCCGCGTTTCGACCTATGAATTGGACGGAAACGGAAAACCCCTTGCAAGTCATTGATCTACCAGGGGTCTTGGTGTTGGTGGCGCTTCACGGATTCGAACCGCGGACCTGTGGATTATGATTCCATCGCTCTAACCGACTGAGCTAAAGCGCCGAGCCCATGATTATAGCCAAAGGCCGGTTTCCGGTCTGAGCGCGCTCAATTTCCCCCGCCGTCACTGGTGCTTGAACTGCGCCTTGCGCTTGTTGACGAAGGCGTCCATGCCTTCCTTCTGGTCGGCAGTCGCGAACAGCGCATGGAACATGCGGCGCTCGAACATCACGCCGTCGGACAGGCCGCTCTCGAAGGAGCGGTTCACCGATTCCTTGGCGGCCATGACGGCGATCTGGGAAAAATCGCAAATCGTCAGCGCGGCGGCCAGCGTCTCGTCCATCAACTTGTCCAGCGGCACCACACGGCTGACCAGGCCGGCGCGCTCGGCCTCGGTCGCGTCCATCATGCGCGCCGTCAACGCCATGTCCATGGCTTTTGATTTCCCCACCGCGCGCGGCAGGCGCTGCGTGCCGCCGGCGCCGGGAATGATGCCCAGCTTGATCTCGGGCTGGCCGAACTTCGCGTTGTCCGCGGCGATGATGAAGTCGCACATCATCGCCAGCTCGCAGCCGCCGCCCAGCGCGAATCCGCTCACGGCCGCGATCACGGGCTTGCGGATGCTGCGGATGGTTTCCCAGTTGCGGGTGATGAAGTCGCCCTTGTAGGCGTCCGCAAACGAGTAGCTGGCCATGGCGCCGATGTCGGCCCCCGCGGCAAAGGCTTTCTCGCTGCCGGTGATCACCATGCAGCCGATCGCCTCATCCGCGTCGAAAGCCTTGAGCGCGGCGCCCAGTTCGTCCATCAGCTCGTTGTTCAGCGCGTTGAGCTGCTTGGGCCGGTTCAGCGTGACGATGCCGACCTTGCCGCCTTCGGTGCGAACCGCTATGAGTTCGTAAGCCATTTTTTCTCCTGTTCAATTCGCAGCAACTATACCCAACCGTTTCATTAGCCGACCAAGCGGTTTGTTAATGGTAGAGTGGTGCGAAGGAGATGTTCATGACAAGCAAGACCGTCCTTTACGAGGCGCGTGGTGCGGTGGCGCTGATCACGCTCAACCGCCCGCAATCGCTCAACAGCTTCACCCGGGCGATGCACCAGGAACTGTGGGATGCATTCGACAGGATCGAGGCCGACAAGTCCATCCGTGCCCTGGTGATCACCGGGGCCGGACGCGGCTTTTGCGCCGGCGCCGACCTGGCCGAGTTCGACTTCGAGCCGGGCCCGGACCTGATCAAGCGTGCCGACCCTGGGCCCGTGATCGAGCAGGCTTTCAATCCCACGGTGCGCAGGCTCCAGGCCCTGCGCGTGCCGACCGTGGCAGCGGTCAACGGCGTCGCCGCCGGCGCGGGCGCATCGCTGGCGATGACCTGCGATCTCGCGGTCGCCGCGCCGGGAGCGAGTTTCATCCAGGCCTTCAGCAAGATCGGCCTGGTGCCGGATGCCGGCGGCACCTGGTTCCTGGTCAAGCGGCTGGGCCTGGCGCGAGCTCTGGGCTGCGCGATGCTGGGCGACAAGCTGAGTGCCAAGGATGCGAAAGAGCAGGGGATGATCTGGGACGTTGCGGCCGAGGGCGAGGACTGCGTCGAGGCCGCGATGAAACTGGCGCAGCGGCTGGCCGACATGCCGACCAGGGCGCTGGTCGAGACTCGCAGGCTGCTGCGTGCGGCGGCGAGCAGCGAACTCGATGCGCAGCTCAACGCCGAGCGCGACGCGCAGTCGGCCATGGGCCGGACGCACGACTACATCGAGGGCGTGACCGCCTTCCTGCAGAAACGCCCGCCGCAGTTCAAGGGGGAATAGCGTGCCCCCACGCTCACGTTCGTTCGCTGCCCCCCGAGGGGGCTTCATCCTCCTTGAGGCGGCTCGGCGGAGGATGAGATGATGCAAGAACCCCGCGCCCTGGCCGCCAAGGTCGGCGAAACCATGTTCGCGGCCGACCGGGCCAGCAGGGAGTTCATGCAGATGGAGCTTCTCTGCTGCGAACCGGGCCGCGCCGTGATGCGCATGACGGTGCGCGAGGCCATGCTCAACGGGCACGACATCTGCCATGGCGGCCTGATCTTCACGCTGGCGGACTCCACCTTTGCCTTCGCCTGCAACAGCCACAACAAGGCCGCCGTGGCGGCCGGCTGCAGCATCGAGTTCCTCAGGCCCGGCCGGCTCGGCGACGTGCTCACCTGCGAGGGGATGGAGCAGGCGCTGCAAGGCCGCCATGGCATCTACGACATGAAGGTCAGCAACCAGCGCGGCGAGCTCGTTGCGATGTTTCGCGGCAAGAGCACGCAGATCCAGGGCAATGTGATTCCTGGCCCCCACGCTTCGCTGCCCCCCGAGGGGGCCGTTGTTGCCTTGGGGCGGCCCCGGCAACAAGGAAGCCCAATGAACAGCTTTCTCCTGGAGCCCATAGAGAAAGCCAGCATCGACGAGTTGCGCGCCCTGCAGCTCAAGCGCCTGAAAGCGACCCTTGCGCATGCCTACGCCAACTCGCCGGTCTATCGGGCCAAGTTCGACCAGGCCCGTGTCCATCCGCAGGATTGCCGCACGCTGGCCGACCTCGCGAAGTTTCCCTTCACCACCAAGCAGGACCTGCGCGACAGCTACCCCTTCGGCATGTTCGCCGTGCCGCGCGAGCAGTGTGCGCGCATCCACGCTTCCAGCGGGACCACCGGGAAACCCACGGTGGTGGGCTACACCCGCAACGACATCGAAACCTGGTCCCACGTGATGGCGCGCAGCATCCGCGCGGCAGGCGCGCGGCCCGGCGACCTGGTGCACGTGAGCTACGGCTACGGCCTGTTCACAGGCGGCCTGGGCGCGCACTATGGCGCCGAGAAACTGGGGCTTACCGTGGTGCCGTTCGGCGGCGGCCAGACCGAGCGCCAGGTGCAGCTGATCAACGATTTCCGCCCCGACATCATCATGGTCACGCCCAGCTACATGCTGGCCATCGCCGACGAGTTCGAGCGGCAGGGGCTGGATCCCGCGCAGTCCAGCCTGCGCCTGGGCATCTTCGGCGCCGAGCCCTGGACCAACGACATGCGCGAAGCCATCGAGCGGCGCATGGGCCTGGATGCCGTGGACATCTATGGCCTGTCGGAAGTGATGGGCCCGGGCGTGGCCAACGAGTGCGTGGAAACGAAGGATGGCCCCACGATCTGGGAGGATCACTTCTACCCGGAGATCATCGATCCCGAAAGCGGCGAGCCGGTGGCCGACGGCGAGTTCGGCGAGCTGGTGTTCACCAGCCTGACCAAGGAGGCGCTGCCCATCATCCGTTACCGCACGCGTGACCTCACGCGCCTGTTGCCCGGCACGGCGCGCACGATGCGGCGCATGGAGAAGATCACCGGCCGCAGCGACGACATGATGATCGTGCGCGGCGTGAACGTGTTCCCCACGCAGATCGAGGAGCTGATCTTGAAGCGCGCCGAGCTGGCGCCGCACTACCAGTGCATCCTCACGCGCGAAGGCCCGCTCGATTGCCTGACGGTCGCTGTGGAAACCCGGCGCGATCTGGCGCACGATTCGGCGCCGGCCCAGGCCGCCGCCGAGAAGCTGGCGCATGAGATCAAGACCTACATCGGCACCTCCGCGCGGATCGAGCTGCGCGCATGCGGCGGCGTCGAGCGCAGCCTGGGCAAGGCCAAGCGCGTGCTGGACCAGCGCAAGCGCTAGGCCCGCGGCGGCTGTCATGCCGGGCTCGACCCGGCATCCATCGCCGCCATGGATTGCGGATCGAGTCCGCAATGACAGCCCAATCATCTTACCTTTGTTCTATCTTGACGACCGTCAGCTCCAAATAGGTCGCGTCGCCCATGTTCACGCGGATGCGCACCGGCAGGTATTGCAGGCTGGGCGCGAACCACATTTCGACGGTGATGTTGCCGCGCGGATTGGCGATGGGGCGGGGCTTCAGGTGGAACGCCTCGAACGATCCCAAGTCGGGGCTTTGAAGCATCTCCTTGTCGACGATGTCATAGGTCCACAGGTCCACCGCGCCGGGGCGTGCCATCCAGTAGCTGACACTGCGGCCGACCTCCAGCACGTCCTTGCCGGTCGCAAACCGGTGGCTGAGTTCGACGAACTGGCTGGCGCTGTCCTGCACGCCCGGCGGGCGCGGCACGGTGCTGCCGTTGGCCAGGGCGATCGTTTCATCGCCCAGGCGCGCACCGCGCGGGCCACTGGAGCGCTGCTCCTCGTACACCCTGGGCAGCAGGCCCTGCGGCGTTACTTCACCCTGGCTGGTCATCACGAACGTGGTCAGCGCAGTAACGACGATATCTATCTTCGTCTGGTAGCGGTCGCCCTCGCGCTGCCATTGCACCCGCGCGTTGCCGTGAAATTCGCCGGAGCCGCGATATTGCCCGCCGAGGCGGTAGTTCAGGCGGGTGTCCGCCGGCCAGCTGTCCAGCGTGCTGGCTGGGGCGGCTGAGGCGGCCGACGCGGGCTGAGCCGGTTCCGGAGCGATTGCAGGTGCGAGCTCGGGCTCGGGCTCGGGCGGCGTGGCGGCTGCCGTGGTGCTTTCGGGACTACTGGCGCGGCTCTTCCGACGGCTGCGCCACAGGCTGCGGCGGCGGCTGCGGCGCCGAGGCGGCAGAAGCAGCGGGCAAGGCGCCGGCTGGCTTCGTGATAGCCGCTACGGTGGGCCTTTGGTTTGGGGCGTGCCGCCGCAGGCTTGGGCGGTGGCGGCGCGGGCGCACGCCACAGGGGCTTCGGGACGAAGCAGGCGGGTGAACATCGGCGTGGCCAGGGGCCGCAGCACAGGCGTCTGCTCCAACCGGCGCGCAAACCAGTCCAGCGCGAGGACGTGGACGAGCACCACGATCGCCAGCAGCGCCGCAAGGCGCCAGCCGGCGCCGGCGCTCAGGCGTGCGCGGCCAGCCACGGCTTGGCGCGGCCGGGGTCGCGCAAGACCAGCCGCCAGGTAGTCACCGCCGACGGCAGGTTCAGTTCGAGCCGCAACAGGCGGCGATCGCGCGCCACAACTGCCGTCACTTTCTTGTGGTTGCCGGCGTAGAGCAGCAGGTCGTCGAGCTTGGTCATGCGCCAACCGGCCCCACCGATCTCGACGCCCAGCCACTCGTCGTTGGCCGCGAAGCCCGCCTGCTCGGCCGCGCCACCGTTGCAGCACGGTCTTGATCACGATACCTGTCGTTTCCGTGACGCGCAGGCCCAGCCGCTGCTGCAGTTGCGCGGGCTCTTCCAGCACCGCCACGCCCAGCGGCTGCAGCAGTTCCTCCAGCGGAAGTTCGCGCGTGCCGTGGACCCAAGCCGCGATCTCGCGGTTGAAGGCCCGCCCGCCCAGTTCTTTCAGGACTGCCGCGAAATCTGCCTCTGCCATGGGCCCCGCCTTGCAGCGCTGCCACAGGGTCCGCATCACTTCGTCCAGCGTGGTGTGGCCCTCGGCGCGCAATGTGAGGTCGAAGCATAGCGCGACCAACGCGCCCTTGGTGTAGTAGCTGACGGTGGCATTGGCGGTGTTCTCGTCCTGGCGGTAGTACTTGACCCAGGCGTCGAAGCTGGCCTGGGCCACGGACTGCACTTCCCGGCCCGGCGTCTGCAGCACCTGGTTGATGGTCTTGTTCAGCAGCTTGATGTAAGTGGCGTCGTCGATCAGGCCGGCGCGGCACAGCAGCAGGTCGTCGTAGTAGCTGGTGAAGCCCTCGAAGAACCAAAGCAGTTGCGTGTAGTTCTCGCCGGCGTAGTCATAGTGCGTGAACTCCGCCGGCCGCAGGTGCTTGACGTTCCAGGTATGGAAATACTCGTGGCTGATCAGGCCCAGCAGGGTGACGTAGCCATCGCTCATGCGTGCCTCGCCCAGCCGCGGCAGGTCACGCCGCGAGGCGATCAACGCGGTGGAGTTGCGATGCTCCAGCCCGCCGTAGCCGTCGTCCACCACGTTGAGCATGAAGAGGTAGCTCTTGAACGGCGGGCGTTTGCCGGCGCCCTCGCGCATGTGCGTGCCAGAACCGGATCTCGGTTTCGCATATCTTGTGCACATCGGCCAGCAGGCGGGCATGATCGAACGACTCGCTCGCACCGGCCACCACCAGCCGGTGCGGCACGCCGCCGGCCTTGAACTCGCCGCTCCAGAAGGCTCCCATCTCCACGGGGCAATCGACCAGCTCGTCGTAGTCCGCCGCCAGGTAAGTGCCGAAGCCGCGTTTGCCCACCTTGTGCGGAACGAGGCCGGTTGCCGCTTCCCAGTGGCCCATGTCCTTGACGGTCAGCAGCTCGAGCGAGTGCACCGAGTTTTCCTGTCCGTGCACCCTCAGGCACAGGCTGGTGCCGTTGAAGAAACCCCGTTGCGTGTCCAGCCAGGCGGTGCGAACGGAGTTGTCGAAGGCATAGACCTCGTAGCTCAATATCAGCGGGCTGCTGGGCACGCACTCGATCTGCCAGTTGCATTTGTCCAGTTGCTGGACCGCGATCGCGCGGCCCTCTTGCCGGGCCGCCAGGCGCTGCAGGTGCTTGGAGAACTCGCGCACCAGGTAACTGCCCGGGATCCAGGCCGGCAGCGATACGCGTTGCTGGGCCGCGGGCTGATCGATGCTGAGCGTGACGCGAAAGAGGTGCGCGTGCAGGTCGGCGGCTTCCACCGAGTAGTGGATGCTGGCGCCGCGTGGCAGGGACGCGGTCACTGCTTGGCGTCGGCCAGCAATTTCTCGACCTGCGTGGCGCCGATAGCGCCGGGAACGCGGCTTCCGTCGGCGAACACCAGCGTGGGCGTGCCGGTGATCTTGTACTTCTTGCCGAACTCGAGGTTGCGCGCCAAGGCGCCGGTGTCGCAGCTGGCCGCCGGCGCGGCCTGGTCGCGCACCATCAAGTCCAGCCAGGCTTTCGCCTTGTCCTTGGCGCACCAGATGTTGCGCGACTTGTCGGTCGAGTCCGGGCCCAGGATCGGATAGAGGAACATGTACACGGTAACGTTGTCCACTTTCTGCAAGTCGCGCTCGAAGCGCTTGCAGTAACCGCAGTTCGGATCTTCGAACACCGCGACCTTGCGCTTCCCGTTGCCGCGCACGATGGTGAACGCATCCTTGACCGGCAGCGCCGAGAAGTCGATCGCCAGCAGCTTGTCCATGCGCTCCTCGGTGAGGTTGCGCTGCAGCTTGGTATCGATCAGGTGGCCCTGGATCAGGAAGTTGCCGTCGGCGTCGGTATAGAACAGCTCGTTGCCTACGCGGACCTCGAAGAGTCCGGACATCGGGGTCTTGTTGATCTCATCGATCTTGCCCAGCTGCGGCAGGCGCTCGGCGAGGGTCTTGCGGATGGCCGCTTCCTGCGCGTGCGCGGTAGCGGCAAAGAGGCCCGCGGCCACCAGGGCTGCCAGCGCAGCGCGTTTGATCAGTGTCATTGTTGTTCCATTACTTCAAGTTCAAAGCCGCCCCATCGCCTGGCGCGCCACCCAATTCTTCAGCGGCCCGCTGCGATCGAACCCTGTCATGCCCCAGTTGCGCAACGTGGCCCAGGGCTCGGCCTGCTGCGCAAATAGCTGCTGCAAGCCATCCGTCGCGCCGGCCATCGCCAGGACGTCGGCCTTGCGCGAGCGCTCGAAACGCCGCAACAGCTTCAAATCGCCCACGCTGCGCCAGTCTTCACGCTCGTGCAGCACCTGCGCCAGTTCCCTGGCGTCGGCCAGCCCCAGGTTCAGGCCCTGGCCCGCCAGGGGATGCACCGTGTGGGCGGCATCGCCCGCCAGCACCCAACCGGGGCCGCACCAGCGGTCGGCCTGGGCCAGCTGCAGGGGCCACGCGGCCCGCTCGCTCGCCAAGGTCAGCTTGCCCAGGGCCTGGTGACTGGCGGCTTCCAGACTCGCTTCGAAAGCCGCATTGTCCAGCGACAGCAAATTCGGCGCTCGCTGCTCCTGGACTGACCATACAACGGCCACCGAGTTCCCGCTTGCGCCCGGCTCCGACCCGCCCAACGGCAGAAAAGCCAGGATTTCGCCTTCGGCGAACCACTGCCGTGCCAGCTGGTCATGGGATTTTTCACAGTGGAGCCGCGCGGCGATGGCGCGCTGCGCGTAAGGCGTGACCTCGAATTGGACGCCGAACTCGGCCCGGGTGATGCTGGCCCTGCCTTCGCAGATGACGGTGAGGGCCGCGGGCTGGGGCGCGTCCAGCCATTCCACCAGTGGCTGGTAGCGCAAGGCGTCGGCCAGGCGTTCCTGCAGCGCCTGCACATCGACGATCCAGGCCAGGGCCGGCGCGCCATGCGCCTGCGCGTCGAAATGCACATGGCCGCCCTCGTCGCCATGAACGCGCATGCCCAGCACGGGCGTGGCATGCTGGGCATCGGGCCAGGCGCGCAGCATTTCGAGCAGATCCTTGGAGGCCGCGTTGAGCGCATAGGCGCGCACATCGCTGGCCGCGCCGTTGGCAGGCGCAGCCTCGCGCACCAGGCCGACGCGCAGCCGGTCGCGGGCCAGCAGCAGGGCCAGGGTCCGGCCGACGACGCCGGCGCCGCGGATACAAACATCGGGGACCATGGGAGGGATTGTAGGAGGCTGAGCCGCAGCCCGTGGGGATTCCGTTTCCCCGGGCACAATCCGGACATGAGCTCTTCATCGCCCGATGTCACCACCCGTATCGCCCGCCTGTTTGTCTATCCCGTCAAATCCTGCGCCGGCGTGGAATTGCAGGAAGCCGTGCTGACCGAAACCGGCCTGGACCTGGATCGCGCCTGGATGGTCGTGGACGGCGAAGGTGAATTCGTCAGCCAGCGCGAGCTGCCCCGCATGGCCCTGGTGAAGGTCCAGCTGAAGCACTATGAGGTGGTGCTGCGCGCGCCGGGCATGCTGGCCTTGCACCTGGCCATCGATGCCGTGGAACAACCGGTCAAAGTGCGCGTCTGGGACGACGAGGTCAGCGCCTATGACATGGGCGACGTCGCTGCGCAGTGGTTCAGCGACTTCCTGGGCGCGAAGCTGCGGCTGGTGCGCTTCGATCCGGAGCAGCGGCGCCTGTCCAGCCTCCAATGGACCGGCGGCCTGGAGGCGGCCAACCAGTTCAGCGACGGCTTTCCGCTCCTGGTCGTGAGCGAAGGCTCGCTCGCCGAGCTGAATCGCCGGCTGGCTGCTGCCGGGCATGGCCCGGTGGGGATGGAGCGCTTCCGGCCCAACATCGTGCTGGCGGGCCTGGAGGCCCACGACGAAGACCGGCTCGGCGTGCTGCGCATAGCAGCCGCCGAGGAAGTGCAGCTGCGGCCGGTCAAACCCTGCCCGCGTTGCCCCATCCCCAACATCGATCCGGCGACGGCCGAGATGGCGCCGCATGTGTCGGATACGCTGCAGGCCTATCGCAGCAACGAACTCGTCAACGGGGCGGTGACGTTCGGCATGAACGCCATCGTGCTGCAGGGCGTGGACCAGGCCCTGCGCGTGGGCCAGGCCGTCACCGCCGACTGGCGCTTCGACTGAGCCGAGCCCAATTAGCCGCACAGCAGGAACAGCACCGTGACCCCGCGTATGGCCTCACGGACTGTGCCGGCGATGCATCGCATACACTTTCGGGCTTGATTTTCTGGAACTGCCATGAGTTTGAAGTGCGGGATTGTCGGGTTGCCCAACGTAGGCAAATCCACCTTGTTCAATGCGTTGACCAAGGCTGGGATCGCCGCGGAAAACTATCCTTTCTGCACCATCGAGCCCAACGTCGGCATCGTGGAGCTGCCCGACCAGCGCCTGGGGAAGCTGTCGGACATCGTCAAGCCTGAGCGCATCGTGCCGGCCATCGTCGAGTTTGTCGATATCGCCGGGCTGGTGGCCGGCGCCAGCAAGGGCGAGGGCCTGGGCAACCAGTTCCTGGCGCACATCCGGGAGACCGATGCCATCGTCAACGTGGTGCGCTGCTTCGACGATCCGAACATCATCCACGTGTCCGGCAAGGTGGACCCGGTATCGGACATCGAGGTGATCCAGACCGAGCTGTGCCTGGCCGACCTGGGCACCGTGGACAAGACTTTGCAACGTTCGATCAAGGCGGCCAAGTCCGGCAACGACAAGGAAGCCGCCAAGCTGGTGCAGGTGCTGACCAAGGTGCAGGCGGCGCTGAACGAGGCGCAGCCGGTGCGCGCCCTCAAGTTGACCGACGAGGAGAAGGCCGTGCTCAAGCCGTTGTGCCTGATCACCGCCAAGCCGGCGATGTTCGTCGGCAACGTCGACGAATCCGGCTTCGAGAACAATCCCTACCTGGACCAGCTGCGTGCCTACGCGGTCACGCAAGGTGCGCCGGTGGTGGTGATCTGCGCGAAGATGGAAGCCGAGATGGCCGACATGAGCGATGAGGACAAGCAGATGTTCCTGGCGGAAGTCGGCCAGGAAGAACCGGGCCTGAACCGCCTGATCCGCGCGGCGTTCAAGCTGCTGGGGCTGCAAACCTATTTCACCGCCGGCGTGAAGGAAGTGCGGGCCTGGACCATCCACATCGGCGACACCGCGCCGCAGGCCGCGGGCGTGATCCACACCGATTTCGAGCGCGGATTCATCCGCGCCCAGACCATCGCCTTCGACGATTTCATAGCCTACAAGGGCGAGCAGGGCGCCAAGGACGCGGGCAAGATGCGCAGCGAAGGCAAGGAATACGTGGTCAAGGACGGCGACGTGTTGAACTTCCTGTTCAACGTCTGAGCCTGAATTCTGATTTCCTGGAGGTTTTTGAACCTCCAGCTCAGCGGCAGGCCCGTACACGCCTGAAATTCAACCTTGTTTGTTTCAATTTCTTCGGTACAGTTTGGCATTGGCAGTCCCCGTTGTTGTTTGGCCTCGAATACCAGTGACAACGCGCCTTGGGCGGGACTGCCGGTCATCGAGGCGGCTCGGCGGGAGGCACAACCGTGGAAATGCAAGGCAGCCGCGGGCTCGGCAACAAGCCTTTGAGGTTTCAAGTGGCCTGTCCCGCCGCCGGCTGACGCTGGCCTTGGCCTTATGGGGCGCCGCGCCGTCCAGCCTCCTCGCGGCCGAGCCGCCGCCGTTCTATCCGTCGCGGCCTGATCACCTTGATCGTTCCCTGGCCGGCCGGAGGCGCGACAGATATTTCCATGCGGATCCTGGCGGACCTGGCGGCGCGCCAGTTGGGGCAACCCGTCATAGTCGAAAACAGGCCGGGCGCAGCCGGAACCCTGGTGGCCCCGGCCCTGCGCAGTGCGTCACCCGACGGATACACCATCGGCCAATTGCCCATCACGCTCTACCGATTCCCGCTCCTGCAGCGGGTACCCTGGGACCCGTTGCGCGACATTGCACCCGTGATCCAGATCTCGGGCGTGACTTTCGGCATCGTGGTGCCCGCCGAAAGCCCGTTCCACAGTTTGCGGGAAATGATCGCCTGGGCTCGCTCCCATCCCGGGCGGTTGACCGTCGGCTCCACGGGCGTCGGCACTACCGCGCATCTGGCCATGGAGGAGGTCATGGCCCTCGAGGGCGCGACCTACATTCATGTGCCGTACAAGGGCACGGCGGACCAGATGCTGGCGGTGGCGGGTCAGACCCTGATGGTGGGCGTGAACTCCACCGGTTTTGCGCCCTATGTGGAGACAGGCAAGCTGCGGCTGCTGGCGGTGTTCAGTGCCCAGCGCAGCAAGCGCTGGCCTTCGGTGCCGACCTTGAAAGAACTGGGTTATCCCGACGCCGTGCACAACTCGCCCTACGGCATCGGCGCCCCCGCGGGGGTTGACTCGGCGATACTGATGAAACTCCACGACGCCTTCAAGACCGCCATGTTCGAGCCCGAGCACTTGCACGAGATTGCCAAGTACGACCAGGAACCGGCCTACCTCGGCACGGCGGACTACGCGCGCGCAGTGCAGGAGATATCGGCGCGCGAGCGGCAGCTGCTGGCGCGCTTGGGGCTGGGCATCGGCCGCGGCAAAACCGAATAGCCTGTCATGATGCCAGCCGACGTTCATGTTCTGGTCTGCCGTGACGTCAAAAAGAGCTTCGGGGCTATCCAGGCCCTGGAGGGCGTGTCGCTGCACGTCGCACCGGGCGAGATGGTCGCGCTGCTGGGGCCCAACGGCGCGGGCAAGTCCACCCTGTTCCAGATTCTCACCGGGCTGTTCGTGGCCGATACGGGCCAGGTCGAGGTACTGGGCGCGGACATGCGGCGCAATCCGGTGGTCGCCCTGGCTCGTCTGGGCGTGGTCTTTCAACAGAGCGCGCTCGACCTCAACCTGTCGCTGCGGGCCAACCTGCGCTTTCATGCCGATCTGCACGGCCTGCCGCGCCGCGAGTCGGCCGAGCGTATCGAGCAGCTGCTCGCAGCACTTTTCCCTGGGCGAATTGGCCGATCGCTCCGCCCGCAGCCTGTCTGGCGGCAACCGGCGCAAGGGGGAGCTGCTGAGGGCCCTGCTGCATGAGCCCCGGTTGCTGCTGATGGACGAGGCGACCGTGGGGCTGGACCCGGCGTCGCGAACGCAACTGCTGGGCGAAGTGGTGCGCCTTTCACAGACGCGCGGCCTCGGCGTCTTGTGGGCCACGCACCTGGTCGATGAGGCCGAGCTCGCCCATCGCATCGTCGTGCTGGACAAGGGCAAGGTGCTTTTCGACGGCCTGGCGCCCGAGCTGTGCCGACAGCAAAACCGGGCTAGCCTGGAAGAGGCTTTCCTCAAACTCACAGGAGCACGTTAGATCATGAACACAAAGCGAAGAGGGGTACGTGGGATCGCAGGACTGGCTGCCGCATTGGCGGCGCTGGCGGTGGCGGCGCCCCTGCAGGCGCGCGACACGGGCCAGGTGTTCGTGTCTTCCGAGAAGGACAACGCACTGATCGCGGTGGACGCGGCCAAGGCGCAGGTGACAGGCTCCACCCCCCTGTGCAAACGGCCCCGGCACATGCAGCTGACCGCGGACCGCAACCAGTTGCTGGTGGCCTGCAGCGACGACAACCGCATCGTCGTGTGGGACATTGCGACAAGGAAAGATCGTCGATAAACTCAATGTGGGCGATGACCCCGAGATGTTCGACATCAGCCTCGACGGCCGCATGCTTTACGCCTCGAATGAAGAAGATGCGACCCTCACTGCCTACGACCTCGTGGCCCGCAAAAAGGCGTTCGAAGTGAAAGTTGGCGGCGAGCCGGAGGGCGTCAAGGTCAGTGCCGACGGCAAGACGGTCTATGTCACCTCGGAAGTCGCCAACATGGTCCACGTCATCGATGTGGCCAGCCGCAAAGTCCTCAAGAACATTCAGGTCGGCAAGCGGCCCCGGCGTTTCCTGCTGTCCGGCGACGGCGAACTGTGGGTCAGCAACGAGCTCGGGGCCAGCGTCAGTGTCATCCGGGTCAGCGACCACTCGGTCCACGCCACCATCGACTTCAAGCCGCCCGGCATGCGCGCCGAAGATGTCACGCCTGTCGGGATGGTCCTTTCGCCGGATGGCAAGACGGCCTATGTCGGGCTGGGTCGGGCCAATCACGTGGCGGTGGTCGATGTCGCGAGCCGCCAGGTGCGCGGCTATGTGCTCGTCGGCAAGCGGGCGTGGGGCCTGGCACTGTCGCGCAACGGGCAGACGCTGTACGTGACCAATGGCTTGTCCGACGACATGAGCATCGTGGATACGGCGAAAATGAAAGCCGTCAAGACGCTCGCGGCCGGGCGCGTTCCACACAGCGTTGTCGTGGACGATTGAGCGTGGGACAAAGCAAAATCATGAGGCGAAGGACCGGCTGGCACTGGTTGCCGGCCACGTGTTGCGTTGTATTGTTCAGTGCGCCGTTGGCTGCGCGCGACTTCGCCGTCGGACTGCTGTCCGTGGCGGACGACGAGCGCTATTCGCCGCGGGCCATCGAGAAAGGCTATCCCGAGGCGCCGAGCGGCCGCTCCGCAGTGGCGGCCCAGCTGGCACTGGAAGACGCCGGCTTCACGCTGCAATCGGCGGGCTGGTCCAAGGGCCGGCTGGTAGCCGTCGAGGCGCCGGACCAGGCCGGCCTGCCGGCGGCGCTGGAGGGATTGCTCAAGCAGGGAGTGCGGCACATCGTGCTCGAATTGCCGGCGAGCGGCGTGACCCGGATCACCGCAGCGGCACGGGGCAAGGACCTGTTGCTCGTCAACGCCGCGGCGCCTGAGGACGTCTTGCGCGCAGCACAGTGCGCACCCAACCTGTTGCACACTTTGCCCAGCCACGCAATGCAGTCCGATGCCGTTGCGCAGTTGCTTGCCGCGAGCAAGTGGAACAGGCCGCTCGTGTTGTACGGACCTTCGCCGCAGGATTCGCTGCTGCTTGCGGCGTTCGCGCGCAGCGCCAGAAGATTCGGTTTGAAGCCGGTGGCACAGCGCCCGTTCAAGCTCTCCACCGATCCGCGCGAGCGCGAACTTGGCAACGTGCGCCTGCTCACTGCGGGCCTCGAGTACGACGTTGTCGTGGTCCTCGACGCAGCCGGCGAGTTTGCGCGTGAGGTGCCGTATCGGTCCGTATTGCCGCGGCCGGTGGTGGGCAGCAGCGGGTTGACGGCGCAGGCCTGGAGTGCCTGGTACGAGCGTCATGGGGCGCCCCAGTTGAACCGGCGCTTCGCCAAGCTCAGCGGGCGGGCGATGGGCAGCTACGACTGGGCCACGTGGATGGCAGTGCGGGCCTTGGTGGAGGTCGCCGCCAGTGATGGCAAGGCCGACACCGCGCAGCAGCTCAAGGCTCTGAGGCAGGGCAATGTCACGCTCGATGGGTACAAAGGCCAGGCCTTGAGCTTTCGGGCCTGGGACGGGCAATTGCGCCAGCCGCTGCTTCTGGCTCATGGGAATGGTCTGGCGGGGAGCGCTCCCGTCGAGGGCTTTCTCCATCCGCGCACAACGCTGGACACGCTGGGTTTCGATGCGCCCGAAACAGGATGCAGGACGCCGTGAAACCCCGCCACGCGCTGTTGGCCATGAGCGCCGTCGTAGGCCGTGAAACACGCAGTTTCACCCGGCAGCCGGGCCGGCTGTTCTCCGCGCTGGTGCGTCCGCTGCTCTGGTTGGTGGTGTTCGCAGCCGGCTTCCAGAACGTCTTTGGCGTCGCCATCGCGCCGCCTTACGAGACTTACATCGAATACAAGGTCTATATCGTCCCCGGCCTGCTTGGCATGATCGCCCTGTTCAACGGCATGCAGAGCTCCTTGGCACATGGTGTATGACCGGGAAATGGGCGCTGATGCGACTGCTGCTCACGGCTCCGTTGCCGCGTGCCTGGATCCTGACCTGCAAGCTGGCAGCAGGGGCCATGCTGTCGTTCCTGCAAATGCTGGCCTTCATCGCGGCGGCCTGGGCGTTCGGTATCGAGCTGGCGCCCATGCATGTGCTGCTGGCCCTGCCCGTGTTCCTGCTGTGCGCGCTCATGCTGGCTGCGCTGGGGTTGATGCTGTCGGTCTATATCCAGCAGTTGGAGAACTTCGCGGGAACCATGAATTTCGTGATCTTCCCGATGTTCTTCATCAGTAGCGCGCTCTACCCTCTATGGAAACTCGAAGAATCCGGCGCGCGCGTGATTCACACGCTGGCGATGTACAGCCCCTTCACGCACGCGGTCGAGGCCATGCGTTTTGCGCTGTATGGCCAGGCGCAAGTGGTCAGCCTGATCGTGACGGCCGGCTGTGCGTTGCTGTTTTTCGGCATCGCGTTGTGGGGCTACGACCCGCAGCGCGGGATGGCGCGCCGGTACAAAGAAAGTAGCGTTTCTCAGCGCAGGCTGGCGAGATAGTGCGCCAGGTTCTCGATGTCAGCCTCGCTCAGTGTTTGCGACACGCTGGTCATATTGCCGGCATCGTTGGTCCGCTTGCGCGCCTTGAAGTCGCGCAGCTGCTTGCACGACGTAGTCGTACTGCTGGCCCGCCACCCGGGGGATCTCGTTCTGGCCTGAAAGCCGCCCAGGTGGCACATGGTGCACAGGGTTTCGTCGGCCTTGGCCTTGCCGAGCTTGACCTTCGTTTCATCCGCCTTGAAGGCCGAGGGCTTGAGCGGTTGCGCCGCATAGTAGTTGGCGATAGTCGAGCATGTCCTCGCGGGAGAGCGGCGCGGCCATCGGCGACATGACGGGATTTTGCCGGCGGCCTTCCTTGAAGTCCTTGAGCTGGATATAGAGGTAGCGCCAGGTTTGGCCCGCCAGGTGCGGGAACTGGCCCGATGCCGAATTGCCGTCGGCACCGTGGCAGGCGGCACACGCCTGCGCTTTGGTGCGGCCGGCTCGGATATCCTGCGCGGCGGCCGGCGACACCACGAGCAAACAAAAGACGGCGGCCAGCGCCGCGCGGGAAAAAAACGTCAACTGCAACATCATCTCCGCAGGATAAAACAAGGGCCGCCCGAAGAGCGACCCTATCACGCCGGCCGCTTGCGGGCAGGTCGGCCTCTCACTGCGGCGGCAATGCAAACACCACCATGGTGTTGCCGCGCTTGAAGTCCAGCTGGGTGTTGCCGCCGCAGCCCATCGCCACGTACTGCCGGCCCTTGACGGTGTACGACACGGGCATGGCATTGGCCCCGGCGCCGCAGTTGAACTCCCACAGCTGCTTGCCGGTCTGGGCGTCAGGGCGCGTGAACAGCCCGTTGCCCTCGCCGTAGAACAACAGGCCGCCGCCGGTGGCCAGCGCGCCGCCAATGAGCGGCTGCTCGGTATCGAACTTCCAGGCCATCTTGCCGGTGTCCACGTTGACCGCGGCCACACGCCCCCACTGCTTCTCGCCTCGATGGCCTTGAACGCCCCACCCAGCCAGAGCTTGCCGCCGGGGTATTTGGACGGCTTCGACGTGGTAGGTCATCGGCTGGTGCAGGTTGAGCGCATAAGCCAGCCGATGCTTCGGGATCGAAGGCCATGGGCTACCACTCCACGCCGCCGTTGGCGCCGGGCAGCATGCGGGCACCCTCGTGGTGGGCAGCACCCACATGTTTTCCTGCGGAATCATGGCTTCGGAGAAACGGATCAGCTTGCCGTCGTTGCGGTCGTGCACATAGACGTGGCCGGTCTTGCCGCCATGGATGCACCCCGGGCACCATCTTGCCGGACTTGTCCTTGACGTCGATCAGGATCGGCGGGCTGACCGCGTCCAGGTCCCACACGTCATGGGCGATGTATTGGAAGTGCCACTTGTAGGCGCCGGTGTTCAGATCCACCGCGACCATCGAATTGGTGTAGAGGTTGTCGCCCGGCCGTTCGGCGCCATACAGGTCGGGCGAAGGTTGCCGACCACGAAGAAGACGGTGCGTGTCTTCAGGTCGACCGCCGGGTTCATCCACACGCCGCCGCCCAGCGTCTGGTAGAACGAGCGTCCTTCGCCAGCTGCGTCTTTTCGGCGGCGATGTCGCGCTTCATGTTGCGGCCGGTGGCGTCGTTCTCGGCCCAGACGCCTTCATGGCCTTTCTCGGGGATGGTGTAGAACGTCCACAGCAGCTTGCCCGACGTCGCTTCGAAAGCCTTGACGAAGCCGCGGATGCCGTACTCGCCGCCGTTCGTGCCGATCAGCACCTTGCCGTCCACCACCGTGGGCGCCATGGTTTCGCTGTAGCCTTTTTCAGGATCGGCGATCTGGGTTTCCCACAGCAGCTTGCCGGTCTTGGCTTCCAGCGCCACCAGCTTGGCGTCGAGCGTTCCCATGAAGAGCTTGTCGCCCTTCGATCGGCCACGCCCCGGTTGTTGGGGCCGCAGCAGAAGGTGGTGATGGGACCCATCTTGTGCTTGTAGTGCCAGAACTCCTTGCCGGTGACCGCATCCAGCGCGTAGACGTGGTTGTACGAGGTGGTCATGAACATCACGCCGTCGACCACGATAGGCGCCGTCTCCATCGACTCGCGTACTTCCACCTGGAACATGAATTCCGGCCGCAGCGCCTTGACGTTGCCCGCGTTGATCTGGTTGCCCGGATAGAACCGGGTCTGCGCGTAGCCACCATTGGTGTGCAGCCAGTTCTGGGACTGTTTGTCCGCGCCGTTCAACTGGGCTTGCGTGACGTTGGGGGCCTTGGAAATCTCCTTGCCCTTTTTGCCTTTCTGGCCCTCGGTTTCCTGGGCGCCGGCAAGGCAGGCGAAGGTAGACAGCATGATCACGGCCGCAAACCGTGGATTGAGTTTGACAGGGGACATTCGTCTTCTCCTTGTGAGTTTGTGGAAACTCCGTCAAAGGCTAGGCGCCGAGCCAGCGTCATGACCTGCAGCTCGGACTCAGGGGTAAGTATCGGCATTCCACTTTTTAATGCAAGTCGACCGTAACTCAAAAAAATCTAAGTAGGAAAATCATTCTCAATTTGAGACAGGGAGATCCTCCATGAAAAGGATGCTTAAGTTCTGTTTTGTGTGGCTGCTCGGCCTTGGCCTCGCCTGCGCGTGGGCGCAAAAGGGCATGGACCAGATCAACATCAACGGCCAGTTCCTCGTGGCCGCACGCGCCGGCCAAGTGCAGCGCGCGGCCTCGTTGCTGGAAGAGGGCGCCAAGGTCAATTCGCGAGACCGCAACGGCGACTCGGCGCTGAACATGGCGGCGGCCAAGGGCAACGCGGAATTGGCCGATGCCCTGCTCAAGGCCGGCGCCGATGTCAACCTGGCCAACCTGTCCGGCGTCACGCCGCTGATGGGGGCGGGCTTTGCGGCCAACGCCGACATCGTGAGGAAGCTGATCGCGGCGGGCGCGAAGATCGAGCCGCTGGACCGCGTCAGGAAAAATGCTGCCACCTATGCCGCCGCCAGCGGCTGCGGCGCCTGCCTCGCCGAACTGGTTCGCGCCGGCACGCAGATCAATGCCCGCCTGGACAACGACCTCACGCTGCTGATGTGGGCATCGGCCTACGGCCACGAGCCTGCGGTGCGCTTCTTGCTGGAGCAGGGGGCCGATCGCAGCTTCAAGGACGCCCGCGGCAAAACCGCCGCCGACATGGCGCGCGAAGGCAGCCACCTCGCCGTGGCCAAGCTGCTGGAGCCCTGAGGCTCTTGTTCTCCCACGGGCAACGTTGCCGCGCCCGGACGCTAGTCATGAGTCGGCCAGACGTACAGCAGCGCCGCCGTCATCGTCACGTAGCGCAGGAATTTTCCGATCAGCATGTAGCCCACGCAGGGCCAGAACGGCAGCCGCAGCCAGCCGGCAACGGCGCATAGCGGGTCGCCGACGATCGGCAGCCACGCCAGAAGGCAGGCCTTGGGCCCCAGGCGCTCCAGCCATTCGATGGCCTTCACGTGCGAGCGCGAGTGGCGGTACTTGTCCACCACCTGGTGGGCGCCGTAGCCCATCCACCAGTCGACGGCGCCGCCCAGGGTGTTGCCGGCGGTTGCCACGAAGATGGCGCTCCAGAACAGCTCCGGGTTCAAGCGCAACAGCCCGAACAGCACCGCTTCCGAGCCGACCGGCACCAGCGTGGCGGAGATGAAGGCCGCGACGAATAGCGTGGAAAGCCCGAAACGAGGCAGCGCCAGAAGAGCCAGGATGGGTTCGAGCCAGTCCATTCAGTGGGAACCATTCATTGCGCGCCAGTATAGATAGGCAAGCACCGTGAACATGTAGGCGCACAAGCAGTTCCTTATTTCAATGGCTGAAATGCGGCGGGCATACAATCGTGCCTCATTTTTCAGCAGACGCCTTTCTCCACCGCATGAACATCGGCCCCCACAACCTGGCGAACAATCTGTTCGCGGCGCCGATGGCGGGCGTGACGGACCGGCCGTTCCGCCAGCTGTGCCGCCAGCTTGGCGCCGGCTACGCCGTGAGCGAGATGGTGACGTCGCGGCGGGAGCTGTGGAACAGCCTGAAGACCTCGCGCCGGGCCAATCACGAGGGCGAGCCCGGCCCGATCGCGGTGCAGATCGCGGGCACCGACGCGGCCATGATGTCCGAGGCAGCGGCGTACAACGTCGAGCGCGGCGCACAGATCATCGACATCAACATGGGCTGCCCGGCCAAGAAGGTCTGCAACAAGTGGGCGGGCTCGGCGCTGATGCAGGACGAGGCGCTGGCGGTGGCGATCGCGCGGGCTGTTGTCGAGGCATGCGCGCCGCATGGCGTGCCGGTGACCCTCAAGATGCGCACCGGCTGGTGCCAGTCGCACAAGAATGCGGTGCAGCTGGCGCGCGCCTTCGAGGAGGTTGGCGTCCAGATGCTGACCGTGCATGGCCGCACGCGCGAGCAAGGCTATGGCGGGCAAGCCGAGTACGACACCATCGCCGCGGTGAAGGCCGCGGTGCGCGTGCCGGTCGTCGCCAACGGCGACATCACCACGCCGGAAAAGGCGCGCGATGTGCTGGCCTACACCGGGGCCGACGCGATCATGATCGGCCGCGCCGCGCAGGGCCGCCCCTGGATCTTCCGCGAGATCGCGCATTTCCTGGCCACGGGCAGCCATCTGGCCCCGCCGCTCGTCGCCGAAGTCAGGCGGCTGCTGATCGATCATTTGCAGGATCACTACGCGCTGTACGGCGAGTTCACCGGCGTGCGCAGCGCACGAAAGCACATAGGCTGGTACGTCAAGGCGCTGCCGGGCGGGGCGGCCTTTCGGGCCCGCATGAACGCCATCGAGGACTGCGCCGGGCAGCTTGACGCAGTGGCCGGGTTCTTTGACGAACTCGCCGGTGCGATGGATCGCATGCCGGCGACTGCCAGCCGACGGGACGAGGACGAAGAAGCGGTGGAATTAAACGGCATGAGCAAGAAGCATATAGAAGAATGCGTGCGCGCCAGCCTGGAAGGCTACTTCCGGGACCTGCGCGGCACCGAGCCCGATGGCATGTACGAGATGCTGGTCAAGGTGGTCGAAAAGCCGCTGCTCGAAGTGGTGATGGCCAAGGCCGACCAAAACCAGTCCAAGGCAGCCGAGTGGCTGGGGCTGAACCGCAACACGCTGCGCAAGAAACTCGTAGAACACAGGCTCCTCAAACCATGAACGCACTCATTTCCGTCTCGGACAAGACCGGCATCGTTGAACTGGCGCAGGCGCTGCATGCGCTGGGCATCCGGCTGATTTCCACCGGCGGCACCGCCAAGCTGCTGGCCGACCAGGGCCTGCCCGTCACCGAAGTGGCGCAGGTCACGGAATTTCCGGAGATGCTGGACGGCCGCGTCAAGACCTTGCACCCCAAGGTCCATGGCGGCCTGCTGGCGCGGCGCGAACTGCCCGAGCACATGGCCGCCCTCAAGGCCCACGGCATCGACACCATCGACCTGCTGGTGGTCAATCTGTATCCCTTCGAAGCCACCGTGGCCAAGGCCGGCTGCACGCTCGAAGATGCGATCGAGAACATCGACATCGGCGGCCCGGCCATGGTCCGCTCGGCGGCCAAGAACTGGAAGGACGTGGGCGTCCTCACCGACGCGTCCCAGTATCCGTTGGTGCTGCAGGAACTCAAGACCGACGGCAAGCTTTCGGACCAGACCCGTTTCGCCCTGTCGGTGGCGGCGTTCAACCGCATCAGCAACTATGACGCCGCCATCAGCGACTACCTCTCCAGCATCCAGGAAGGCGGGGTCCGCAGCCTGTTCCCCGCGCAGTCCAACGGCCGCTTCGTCAAGCTGCAGGACCTGCGCTACGGCGAGAATCCGCACCAGCAGGCGGCGTTCTATCGCGATCTGTATCCGGCGCCCGGCTCGTTGGTGACGGCGCGCCAGCTGCAGGGCAAGGAGCTCTCGTACAACAACATCGCGGACGCGGATGCGGCCTGGGAATGCGTCAAGAGCTTCGATGCGCCGGCCTGCGTGATCGTCAAGCACGCCAACCCGTGCGGCGTGGCGGTGGGCGCCAACGCATTCGAGGCCTATGCCAAGGCGTTCAAGACCGATTCCACCTCGGCCTTCGGCGGCATCATCGCGTTCAACCGCACCTTGGATGCCTCGGCGGCGCAGGCCGTGTCCAAGCAGTTCGTCGAAGTGCTGATGGCCCCGGATTTCACGCCCGAGGCCCTGGAAGTGTTCAAGAGCAAGGTCAATGTGCGCATCCTGCAGATCGCCATGCCGCCGGGTGGCAGCACCGACTGGGACAACGGCCGCAACGCGATGGACGTCAAGCGCGTGGGTTCGGGCCTGTTGATGCAGACCGCGGACAACCGCGAGATGACCCTGGGCGAGCTGCGGGTCGTCACCAAAAAACAACCGACGGCGGAACAATTGCAGGATCTGCTGTTTGCCTGGAAGGTGGCCAAGTACGTCAAGTCCAACGCCATCGTCTTCTGCAAGGACGGCATGACCATGGGCGTGGGCGCCGGGCAGATGAGCCGCCTCGATTCGGCTCGCATCGCCAGCATCAAGGCCCAGCACGCAGGCCTGTCGCTGCAAGGCACGGTGGTGGCCAGCGACGCGTTCTTCCCGTTCCGCGATGGCCTGGACGTGGTGGTCGATGCCGGCGCCGCCTGCGTGATCCAGCCGGGCGGCAGCATGCGCGACGAGGAAGTGATCGCGGCGGCCGACGAGCGCGGCGTCGCGATGGTGTTTTCAGGCGTGCGGCACTTCAGGCATTGATGTGCAGTCATGCCGGACTCGATCCGGCAATCCATCAGCGCGCGCGATGGATCCCGGATCAAGTCCGGGATGACAGCTCGCGAAACACCTCGCGCGCCGCTGCGATTGTTTCAGCGATGTCGGCCTCGCTATGCGCCGAACTTACAAATCCGGCTTCATAAAGGGCCGGCGCGATGTAGATGCCGCGGTCCAGAAGGCCGTGAAACAGGCGATTGAACATCGCGCCTTCGGTCTTCATGACCTGCGGATAGTTCTGCGGCAGCTGCGGCAGCAGGAAGAATCCGAACATCCCGCCCTCGCAGTCGGCGCTGAAAGGAATGTTTTCTGCCGAGGCGGCGGATTTCAGTCCTTCGACGAGTGATGCGGTCTTCGCCGCCAAGTCATCAAAAAATCCCGGCTTTGCGGATTTCCTTCAAAGTGGCCAAACCGCATGCGGTGGCCACCGGATTGCCCGACAAAGTGCCCGCCTGGTACACCGGGCCCAGGGGCGCCAGTTGCTCCATGATCGCCCGCGGACCGCCGAACGCGGCCAGCGGCATGCCGCCGCCGATCACCTTGCCCAGCACCGACAGGTCGGGCCTGAAGCCGGGAATCGCCTTGGCATAGACGCTCTGAGCGCCGCCCAGAGCCACCCGGAAACCGGTCATCACTTCATCGAACACCAGCAGCGCGCCGTGCTGGGTGCACAGCTCGCGGCAGCGCCGCATGAAGGGCACGCTGGCGCGCACGAAATTCATGTTGCCGGCGATCGGCTCGATCATCAGGCAGGCGATGTCCGCTGCCGTGCAGGGCAAAGGCCTCTTCCAGTTGCGCCACGTTGTTGTACTCGAGCACCAGCGTGTGCTGCACCACCTCGGCGGGCACGCCCGCGCTGGTGGGATTGCCGAAGGTGGCCAGCCCGGAGCCGGCCTTCACCAGCAGCGCGTCGGCGTGGCCGTGGTAGCAGCCCTCGAACTTGATCAGCTTGCTGCGGCCGGTGGCGCCGCGGGCCAGCCGGATCGCGCTCATCGCGGCCTCGGTGCCCGAGCTCACCAGGCGCACCATGTCCATGGAGGGCACGAGTTCGACGATCTCCTCGGCCAGTTCCACTTCGCGCTCGGTCGGCGCGCCGTACGAGAAGCCTTCCAGCACGGCCTTCTGCACCGCCTCGACGACTGCGGGATGGCCATGGCCCAGGATCATCGGGCCCCAGGAGCCGATGTAGTCGATGTGGCGCTTGCCGTTCGCATCCCAGAAGTAGGCGCCCTGCGCGCGCTGCACGAAACGCGGCGTTCCGCCCACGGCCTTGAACGCGCGCACGGGTGAATTCACGCCGCCGGGAATCAGTTGCCTGGCGCGCTCGAACAGCTGCTGGTTGCGGTCAGTGTTTGGTGTCATGTGCTGGCATGTCGAAGACCTGCAGGGCCTGCGCTTCCTCGGGGGTGAGTTCTTCGGTTTCGCCCTCGGGCTGGGCCCAGAACAGGCGGTCGGGGACGACGTTGCCCATGCCCGGGCGGAAGCCCGCGTCGAGGCAGCGGTCGAGATAGGCAAGCGCTTCCGTCGCGGCCGCGACGAGATCGGTGCCGCTGGCGACCAACGCCGCGAGCGCTGCCGACAGCGTGTCTCCGGCGCCTGAAAACACGGCTTCGAAGCGCTCGAATTTCTCATTGCCCAATACCGCCTGTGGCGTGGACAAGACGTTGTCGATGAATTGATCGGGCAACGGAATGCCGGTGACCAGCGTGTAGGGCACGCCCATCTCGGAAGCGGCCTTGGCGATGTCGCGCGCGGTGGGGCTGCGGTCGCTGCTCCATTCGGGCAACAGCCATCGCCACAGCGTGCTGTGGTTTCCTACCAACACGGTTGTCTGCGGCAACATGAGCTCGCGAAACGCGTCCTGGTACGCATCGATCTGTCCTTCTTCCCACCACGAAAGATTGGGCATGTAGGCGATCAGCGGGACCTCGGCGTAGTCGGCGGCGATCTCGGCGATGGTGCTGATCGCCTCCGGGCTGCCGACGAAACCGACCTTGAAAACCTGCACCGACACGTCTTCGAGGATGGCCCTGGCCTGCTCGGCCACGGCCTCTTCATCGAAGGCGAAATGGTCGAATACTTCGGCCGTATCGCGGGCGTAGGCGCCCGTTACAACTGGCAGAGCATGGGCTCCCACCGAAGCGATTGCCGTTACATCCGCGGCCAAGCCGCCCGCGCCGCTGGGGTCGCTCGCGTTGAACACGATCACGCACGCGGGGTTGCCGGCGTCGTCTTCGTCGTCGCCGGGAACAGAGGGGTCAGTTTCGAGGTTGGGGTTTGTCATAGGCCTGAATCTTCCAGCCGTTGGCACGCTGTGTGGTGGTGTGGCGAAGGGCCTCGATACAATCGTTGCATTCTATTCGAAGGCCCTTTAAGCTGTGACCGATACGAAAACCTGGATGTGTCTGATTTGCGGGTGGATTTACGACGAAGAGGCCGGAGCCCCCGATCATGGCATCGCGCCTGGGACCCCTTGGTCCCAGGTTCCGATGAACTGGACTTGCCCCGAATGCGGTGCTCGCAAGGAAGATTTCGAGATGGTACAAATTTAGAGGGCGACGCTTGTTACATCGTTGGATGATGCCGCGTCCGGTGCAGTTACAAAAGAGGAGCAGCGTCAAGTGAGCACGACTGGATTCAAGGTGCTGGTGATCGACGACAGCAATACCATCCGGCGCAGTGCGGAGATTTTCCTGAAGCAGGGCGGCCACGATGTTCTGCTGGCCGAAGACGGGTTCGACGCGTTGGCGAAAGTCAACGACTACCAGCCCAACCTGATCTTCTGCGACATCCTCATGCCCCGCCTCGATGGCTACCAGACCTGCGCGATCATCAAGCGCAACGCCAGATTCGCGTCCACGCCCGTGGTGATGCTTTCCTCCAAGGATGGCGTATTCGACAAGGCGCGCGGGCGGATGGTCGGCTCGCAGGATTACCTGACCAAACCGTTTACCAAGGACCAGTTGCTGCAGACGGTGCAGCAGTTCGGGGCCGCAAATGAAGGAGTGATGTAATGGCTATTAGAAAAGTCCTCGTCGTGGATGATTCCAAGACCGAGTTGATGTTCATGACGGACCTGCTGCAGAAGAACGGCTTCGCCGTGAAGACTGCCGAGAACGCCGAAGATGCGTTTCGCCGCCTGGCAGAGGAAAAGCCCGACCTGATCCTGATGGATGTGGTGATGCCGGGCCAGAACGGCTTCCAGCTCACGCGCGCCATCACCCGCGATCCGCTGTACGCCGACGTGCCCATCATCATGTGCACCAGCAAGAACCAGGAAACCGACCGCGTCTGGGGCATGCGGCAAGGCGCGCGCGACTACATCACCAAGCCGGTGGATGCCGGCGAGCTCATGGCCAAGATCAAGGCCCTGAGCTGAAGCGTCGCGCTGAGCGACCTTCGAACCATGGCCAACCGCGAAGCCCTTCGAGACCTCCAGAGCCGGCTGGCAAGCCGCCTGCAGGCCGCCCGCACCGAGGGCGCCCAGGCCTCCTGGCTGGCCGTGGAGTCGGCGGGGCCAAGTACCTGTTCCCGCTCGCGCAGTCGGGCGAGATTTTCCCGTTCGTCAGCGCCCAACCGGTGCCCTATACCCAGGCCTGGTTCCTCGGGGTGGCCAACCTGCGCGGCGGCCTGTACGGCGTGGTCGACCTGGCCAGCTTCGTCGGCGGCCAGCGCGCCCGCCATGCGATCCGATGCGACGCGCGCCGAGTCCCGGCTGGTCGCGCTCAACGCGCATGCTCGAAGTCAACTGCGCCCTGCTGATCGACCGCCTGGCGGGCCTGCGCAACCTTGACGCTTTTTCCTCCTCGAGCGAGCCCCCAGAAGGCTCGCCGGGCTATTTTGGCAGCGGCTATACCGATGCCAATGGCGCGTACTGGCAGGAAATCAACCTCCAGGCGCTGTCGCAACAACCCCAGTTCCTGAGCATCAGCGCTTAAGTATCCCCGGAAGGCCCGCATCATGTCAGTCGTTGACCAACTCAAAAACCTCTTCTCGAAAAAGTCCGACGAGTCCGTCGACGCAAAACAGCGGCGAGTTGAGCCTGGCCATGCCCGATCAGATGGTGGATCGCATGGCCACCAGTTCGATGGGGCCGACCAGCAGCAACAACGCCATCTCGATGGGCCCGGCCGATCCCGACAGCCTGGCCGACGACGAATCGACGCGACTGGAAGAGCCCGAGGAAGCAGAGCTGATCTCGGTGCCGCTGCTCGGGCGGCGCACCATCGTCACGCACCAGCGAATCCTGTTCACCCTGCTGTCCATGGCCCTGGTGGTCCTGGGCTCGGTGGCCGTCTTCGCGGTGCGCCAGGCGGATACGGTCGCCCAGCAGGTGGCCGGTACCGGCCAGTCGCTGATGCAGTCGCAGCGCCTCGCCAAGTCGGTGTCGCAGGCCCTGGTGGGTAGCGCGCAGGCCTTCCCCGACGTGAAGGAAAGCGCCGACGTGCTGGCCAAGACGCGTGCGCGGCCTGCACAGCGGCGACGAGGCATTGCGCCTGCAGCCGGTGCTGGCCGAGTTCCAGGCAGACGTGGAGAAGATCGTTCCGCTGATGGAGCGCGCCGAGAAGAACGCCGGCACCGTGATGGGCCAGCAGAAGATCCTGACGCAGGTGGGCAACGCCCTGCGCACCATCAACCGCCAGTCCTCCGACCTGCTGGAAATCGCCGAAACCGTGTCGTCGCTCAAGCTGCAGCAGAACGCGCCCCCGGCCGGAAATCTCCGCAGCCGGCCAGCTGGTGATGTTGACGCAGCGTATCGGCAAGTCGGCCAACGAATTCCTGACGATGGAAGGCGTGAGCCCCGAGGCCGTGTTCCTGCTGGGCAAGGACTTGAACTCCTTCAAGGAAATCGCGCAGGGCCTGCTGGATGGCAGCCCCGAGCTGCGCCTGGCCGGCTCGCAAGGACCCGCAGACCCGCGAGCGGCTGGAAGCGCTGATGAAGCTGTACGAGCAGACCCGCACGCAGGCCGGCGCCATCCTGGGCAACCTGCAGGGCCTGGTGTCCGCGCGTGAAGCGCAGGCAGCGATCATTGCCGACAGCGAACCGCTGCGCCGCTCGATGGAGGAGCTGCAGGGCAAGCTGTCGGCGCAGACCGGCCTGGGCGCCACGGCACTGGTGCTCCTGACGGCGTCTTCGATTTTCGCCATCCTGTGCGCCGTCGGCCTCGCCTACGTCCAGTTGCAGGACTCGCGCAAGCGCCAGACGGTGGCGGAGCAGCAGCGGCTGGAAGCCGAGCAGCAGGAACAGGAAGCCAAGCGCGTGAACGACGCCAACCAGGCGGCCATTTTGCGATTGATGAACGAACTGCAGACAGTGGCCGAAGGCGACTTGACGCAGGAAGCCACCGTGACCGAAGACATCACGGGCGCCATCGCCGACTCGGTGAACTACACGGTGGAAGAGCTGCGCCAGCTGGTGGGCAACGTGCAGAACACGGCGACCAAGGTGGCGCAAACGACGGCGCAGGTGGAAAGCACGTCGACCGAGCTGCTGGCGGCCTCCACCGAGCAGCTGCGCGAAATTCGCGAAACCGGCCAGTCGGTGCTCGACATGGCAGGCCGAATCAACCAGGTGTCCGGGCCAGGCGCAGGAATCGGCCCAGGTGGCGCGCCAATCGCTGCAAGCCGCCGAGTCGGGCCTTGCGGCCGTGCAGAACGCCATCGGCGGTATGAACTCGATCCGCGACCAGATCCAGGAAACCTCCAAGCGGATCAAGCGGCTGGGCGAATCGTCCCAGGAGATCGGCGAAATCACCGAACTGATCTCGGACATTACCGAACAGACGAACGTGCTGGCGCTCAACGCAGCCATTCAGGCGGCGTCGGCCGGTGAAGCCGGACGAGGCTTCTCGGTGGTGGCCGAAGAAGTGCAGCGCCTTGCTGAACGCTCCGCGGACGCCACGCGCCAGATCTCGGCGCTGGTGAAGGCGATTCAGACCGACACGCAGGATGCGGTGGCCGCCATGGAGCGCTCTACGCAGGGTGTGGTGGAGGGGGCCAAGCTGTCCGACAACGCCGGTACGGCCCTGACCGAGATCGACCAGGTGTCGCGCCGCCTCGCCGAACTGATCGAGCAGATTTCCGCCTCGGCGTCCAAGGAAGCCGAATCGGCCAACGTGGTGGCCGGCAACATCCAGCACATTTTCGCGGTGACGGAACAGACCGGTGAGGGCACGCGCTCCACGGCGCAGCAGGTGCGCGAGCTCTCGCGCATGGCCGAAGAGCTTCGCCAGTCGGTGTCCCGGTTCAAGATCGCCTGAAGGCGAAGCGCTTCGACGCCTGACCAAGCGTCGTCGTCATCCGAAGCCGTCCGCGATCCTGCGCAACGCTATTGCACGGCGATATGCGAACGCAACCGATCTCGATCTCGCAACCAACGACCTGGGGCCATTGGCCTGGGTGCTGGACGAATTGCGCAAGTCGCTCGACTCCGCGTCCGCCGCGCTGCGCCGCTTCGTGCGCGACACCGGCCTGGCACGCGGCTCGGACATGGCTTCGGTGGACGGCGGCCAGCTGCGCATCGCGCGGCAGCAGTTGCACCAGGCCGTCGGCGCGCTCGAGATGGTCGGGCTGGGCGCGCCGGCGCACATCCTGCGGTCGATGGAAGCGGCGGTGCAGAAGTTCATCGAGCGGCCCGAGCTGTGCAACGAGGCCTCCGCCGCCAAGGTGGAACGCGCCGGCTTCGCGCTGACCGAATACCTCGAAGGCGTTTTGCTGGGCAAGCCGGCTTCGGCCGTGGCCCTGTTCCCCCAGTACCGCGACGTGCAGGAACTGGCAGGCAGCGGATCGCATTCACCCGGCCGACTTGTGGGCGCTTGAGTGGCGCTGGAACGAGCCGCAGACGCCGGCGGTCGCCGAAGCGCTCGTCTACGACCAGGCCGTGCGCTCGCGCATGGACCAGGCCGTGCTGCGGCTGGTCAAGACCGGCGACGCCGGCTCGGCGCATGAGCTCGCCAAGATCAGCCTGTCGCTGGCGGCCACCCAGTCCGCGCGCCAGCCCAAGATTTTCTGGAAGATCTGCGCAGGCTATTTCGAGGCCATGGCGCTCGGCCTGTTGCCGCTCGATCTCTATGTGAAGCGGGCGGCTTCGCGCGTGCTGCTGCAGTACGCCTCGCTGGCCAAGGGCGAACTCGGCGTGTCGGACCGGCTGGCGCAAGACCTCGTTTTCTTCTGCTCGCAGGCCGTTCCTGCCAGCGCGCCGAGGCCCGTCGCTCCGGGCTGTGCGCCTGGCCTGGGGCCTGGCGCGATTCACGCCGGTCGACTACCAGACGGCGCAATACGGCCGCTTCGATCCCGTGCTGCTGGCCCAGGCGCGCAAGCGCATCGTGGTCGCCAAGGAAACCTGGTCGAGCCTGTCCGGCGGCGACGCCAACAAGATCAAGGGCGTTGCCGACCAGTTCCAACTGGTGAGCGACTCGCTGCTCAAGCTGCATCCGCCGAGCGCGCCGCTGGCGCAGGCGCTGAACAAGGCGATCGAGGCCGTCGTTCGATCGGCGCGCGCGCCGGCCACCGAACTGGCCATGGAAGTCGCCACCGCGGTGCTCTACCTGGAAGCGGCGTTCGAAGACCTGGATCCGGCAGACGCTCAACTGGCGGCGCGCACCGCGCGGCTCGCCGAGCGGCTGGATACGGTGCGCCAGGGCGGGCAGCCGGAGGCGCTCGAGCCCTGGATGGAAGAGCTGTACCGCCGCGTCAGCGACCGCCAGACCATGGGCAGCGTGGTCGGCGAGTTGCGCGGCACGCTGGGCGAGCTGGAAAAGCTGCTGGACCAGTTCTTCCGCAATCTCCAGGACAAGACGCCGCTGCGCGACGCGCCGGGCCACCTGTCGCAGATGCGCGGCGTTCTTTCGGTGCTCGGCCTCGACCAGGCGGCGCAGGCCGTGCTGCGCATGCGCGAGAGCGTCGAGGAATTCATGGTCACCGAGATCGACGAGGAGCAAGCCAGCGCGGCAGGCACCTTCGAAAAGCTGGGCAACAACCTGGGCGCGCTCGGTTTCCTGATCGACATGCTCAACTACCAGCCGGCGCTGGCCAAGAAGCTGTTCGTCTATGACGACAGCACCGGCGAGCTCAGGCCCTTGATGGGCCGTTCCGGGCACACCGCGGAAGAAGCGCCGCCGCCGGCTACCAGCGAGCTGTCGCAGGAAGTGAATGCCCTGGTCAGCGCCGTGGAACCGGGCGCCTCGCGCGAGAACCTCACGGCGCAGCTCGATGCCATAGCGGCCGCATGCCGTGCTGGCCGAGCAAACCGGGATCGCCCATTCGCGCCCGCGAAGCCGCGGCCGCCGTGTCGGCACAGGATACGGGCGCGGCCGTGGTTGCCCTGAGCAATCTGGCGGCCGCCGTCAAGCCGCCGGCGGCGGTCGTCGCGCCTGCGGCGAGCGAGCCCGACGTCGAAGAAGACGACCTGCGCGACATCTTCCTGGAAGAGGCGCGCGAAGTCGTGCAGAACGGCTTGACTGCCATCGCGGCGCTGAAGGCCAATCCGGGCGACGCATCCGAGCTGACCACCTTGCGCCGGGCCTTCCATACGCTCAAGGGAAGTTCGCGCATGGTCGGCCTGACCGAATTCGGCGAGGCCGCCTGGTCGCTCGAGCAGGTGCTCAACACCTGGCTGGCCGACCAGAAGCCAGCCAGCGAGGATTTGTGCAGCCTTGTCGGGCGATGCCATGCAGGCTTTCGGCCGTTGGACCGAAGACATCGCCAACCAGACCGATGGCGCCTGGAAAGCCGCCATGTTCCGCGGACCGGCGGATGCCATGCGCACCGAGAGCCGCCTGGTGCCGCCTGGTAGCTGCCGGACAGCCCGCCACCAGTGGAAGCCGCTGCCGAGCCGGTCGCCAGTCCGGTTGCATTCGAAGCAGCTGGCGAAGCCGCCGAGCCCGTTGATGCCGTGTCGACGTCACCCAGCCGGCCGACCTTCGAGTTCGATATTTCGCCCACGATCGCCCTGGCGCGGACCCCTGCGCCGGAAGCCGTGCAGCCGCCCGTCGAGATCGATGGCATCGACTTCGGCAGCCTCGCCGCCGTGTCGACCTCGGCTGCGGAGCCTGCTGCGCAGTCCGGGCCCGACGCCGCCGAGCCATCGGCATCAGCCGACGAGCTGATCATCGACATGGCCGATTTCGCCTTGCCCGAGCCGCCGCTTGAAGAGCCGGCGTCCGTGCCCGAGCCGGTCGTGTTGGATGACTTCGCGTTCGACCTCGCCGATCCGCAAGCCCGAGCCTGCGGCGCTGGCCGAGATGGCGCCCGAGGTCGCCGAGACCATCGAAACCGATGAACAGGTCAAGGTCATCGGGCTCGCTGCGCATCGGGATCCCGCTCTACAACGTGTACCTCAATGAGGCCGACGAATGGTCGCGCCGGCTCGCCACCGAAGTGGCCGAGTGGGCCCTGGAGCTGAACCAGCAGGTCCCGGATTCGACCGTAGGCCTGGCCCATGCCCTGGCGGGCAGCTCCGCCACGGTGGGGTTTCACACGCTCTCCGAGGTTGCCCGGGCGCTGGAAAATGCCCTGGAGCACACCCAGGGGCTGGCCTATGGCACTGTGCAGCACGGGACGGCCTTCATCGAAGCATCCGAGGAAATCCGGCGCCTGCTGCACCAGTTCGCGGCCGGCTTCCTGAAAGAGCCCAACACGGGCGTCATCGATGCACTGCAAGCCTTGAAGGAGCTGGCGATTCCGCAACGCGCGGACCTGCATGAGGACGAGCCGTTCAGCGATTTCGCCGGCCTCGAGCCGCTGCCGGCGCAGGCCGAGCCGGTCGCCGCCAGGTCGCGAGCCGCCCGCCGTGCCGGTCCCGCTGGTCGCTGCCAGTGTCGCGCCAGTGTTCACGCCCATGCCGGAGATGCCGGCGGCTGCCGCTGAGCGCCGCAATGTCGCCGACTTCGGCGACGACCAGGACGACATCGACATCGTCGACGCGATCGACCCCGACCTGTTCCCGATCTTCGAGGAAGAGGCGATCGAACTCATGCCCCAGCTCGGCGGCGCGCTGCGCCAGTGGACGGCGCGGCCCGACAACCGCAGCGCCCGCGACGCCGCGTTGCGGGCATTGCACACCCTCAAGGGCAGTGCGCGGCTCGCCGGCGCGTTGCGGCTGGGGGAGCTCGCCCACCGCCTGGAGTCGGAGATCGAACGCCTGGGCTCTGAAGCGGTTTCCGCGGCAGACGTAGAGCCCCTGCTGCACCTGCTTCGACGGGATGCAGGGCAACTTCGACGTCCTGCGTGCCACGGGTGGACTGCCTGTCGCCGCCGAGGAGCCGCTCCAGGCCGCGGCCGAGGCGCAAGTCGATGCACCGCAAGCGCAAGCCGCGCCGCTTGCACCCGACGCTGTGCCCCCGGTTGCCGAGCCTGTTGCGGCGGCATCGCCTGGCCGCGCGTTGCTGGCCAAGCCCGTCGCCACCAACCTGGCGCCGCAGCGCGCCGCCTCGAACCAGGCCGTGCGCGTGCGCTCGCAGCTGCTCGACCGGCTGGTCAACCAGGCCGGCGAGGTGATGATCACGCGTTCGCGCCTGGAGGCCGAGTTGCGCCAGCTGCGCGGCTCGCTCACCGACCTGACCGGCAACCTGGACCGCCTGCGCGCCCAGCTGCGCGACATCGAACTGCAGGCGGAGTCGCAGATGCAGTCGCGCCTGGCCCAGGCCAAGGACTCGGCGGCCGGCTTCGACCCGCTCGAGTTCGACCGGTTCACGCGGGTGCAGGAGCTGACCCGCATGATGGCCGAGTCGGTCAACGACGTGGCCACCGTGCAGCGCAACCTGCAGCGCACGGTGGAGGCCACCGAAGACGACCTGATCGCGCAGGCACGCCAGACGCGCGAACTGCAGCGCGACCTCTTGCGCACCCGCATGGTGGAGTTCGAGGGCATTGCCGATCGCCTGTACCGCGTGATCCGCCTGGCTTCCAAGGAAACCGGCAAGCAGGTGAAGCTGGACATCACCGGCGGCTCCATCGAAATGGACCGCGGCGTGCTGGACCGGATGACGCCGGCGTTCGAACACCTGCTGCGCAATTGCGTGGCCCACGGCATCGAGGAGCCGGCGGTGCGCGCAGCGGCCGGCAAGGACCCGATCGGCACCATCCTGATCGGCCTGCATCACGAAGGCAACGACGTGTCGGTCGAATTCCGCGACGATGGCGCCGGCCTCAACCTGCCGCGCATCCGCGAGAAAGCGCTGCAGCAGGGCATGATCTCTGCGGGGCAGGAGGTGAGCGACCAGGATGCCGCCAACCTGATCTTCCTCCCCGGCTTCTCTACCGCGGCCCAGGTCACCGAACTGGCGGGCCGGGGCATCGGCATGGACGTGGTTCGTGCCGAAGTCAACGCGCTGGGTGGCCGCATCGAGACCACCACGCAGCCCGGAATGGGCACGAATTTCAAGCTGGTGCTGCCATTGACCACGGCCGTGACGCAGGTGGTGATGATCCGCACCGGCAACCTGTCGATCGGCGTGCCCGCGAACCTGGTGGAAATCGTCCGCCGCGCCCCCGCCAAGGAAGTGCAGCAGGCCTACAACACCGGCGTCTATGAACTGGGTTCCGAACAGTTGCCGTTCTATTGGTCCGGCGCGCTGCTGCAGGCTTCGCAGCGCAGCACCGAGCCGCAATCCAAGACCCTGCCGGTGGTGATATTCCGAAGCGCCGCGCAGCGCATCGCCCTGCACGTGGACGAAGTTCTGGGCAACCAGGAAGTGGTGGTGAAGAACCTGGGGCCGCAGCTTGCCCGCTTGCCAGGTCTGGCGGGCATGACGGTCCTGGCTTCCGGTGCCGTGGTGCTGATCTACAACCCGGTGGCCCTGACCTCGGTTTATGGCGAGCAGGCCCGCCAGCTCAGCGCTGACCATGCCCAGCCCGAAATGCTGGGGCTCAGCGCAACCGCGGCAAGCCGCAAGCCGGCCGCGCCGCTTGAGCCGGCGGCACCCCAGATCCCGCTGGTCCTGGTGGTCGACGATTCCATCACCGTTCGCCGCGTGACGCAGCGCCTGCTGCAGCGCGAAGGCTATCGCGTCTCGATGGCGGCCGACGGATTGCAGGCGCTCGAGCGCCTGGCTGAGGAAAAGCCCACGGTGGTGCTGTCGGACATCGAAATGCCGCGCATGGACGGTTTCGACCTGGCGCGCAACATCCGCGGCGACGAGCGTCTGAAAGACCTGCCCATCATCATGATCACCTCGCGCATCGCCGAGAAGCATCGCGAGCACGCCAAGGAGCTGGGTGTCGATCATTACCTGGGCAAGCCCTACTCCGAAGAAGAGCTGCTCAGCCTGGTGAAGCATTACAGCACCGCCGCCTTGCTGACCTGATCGTCCAGGCCGGGGGCTTTGCTCTAAAATCGGCGCCATGCCCGCCGATGCCCCCGCGATCAATCTGACGCATCACTTCCTGATCGCGATGCCGGGGCTGGAGGACGAGTCCTTCGCCAGGAGCGTGGTCTACCTGTGCGAGCACAGCGCCCGCGGAGCCCTGGGCCTGGTGATCAACAAGCCCAGCGATATCAATCTCGGCCACCTGTTCGACAAGGTCGAACTGCCTTTGGGCCGCGACGACCTGGCCCGCACGCCGGTATTCCAGGGCGGGCCGGTGCAGACCGAGCGCGGTTTCGTCCTTCATGAGGCCGTGTTCGCCGCCGGTGCCGCACCGAACGAGCCAGTCTATGCCTCGACGATGACCATTCCCGGCGGGCTGGAAATGACCACTTCCAAGGACGTGCTCGAGGCCTTGTCCACCGGTGCCGGCCCCAAGAAGATCCTGGTTTCGCTCGGCTATTCAGCCTGGGGCGAGGGCCAGCTGGAATCCGAACTTGCCGAGAACAGCTGGCTCACGGTAGGCGCCGACCTGGCAGTCATCTTCGATACGCCGGTGGAACAGCGCTACGAAAAGGCGCTGTCGCTGCTGGGCCTGCAGTCGTGGATGCTGTCGCGAGATGCGGGGCACGCATGAGCGCCGCGGTGCTCGACGTCCCGCCACACTTCCAAACATTTCTCGCTTTCGACTACGGCTTGAAGCGCACCGGTGTGGCCGTGGGCAACCGTCTGCTGCGCACCGCCACGCCCCAGGCCACCATCAAGGCAGAGGGAGAGGCCCGGATGGACCAGGCATTGGCGCGGGTTCGCGAGTGGCAGCCCGATGCGCTTGTGGTGGGCGTGCCATTTCATCCGGATGGCGCCAGCCATGACAATACGGCGCGGGCGAAGAAATTCGCGCGCCAGTTGCGCAGCCGGGTGAAGCTGACCGTGTATGAGGTCGACGAGCGCTACAGCACGACCGAAGCCCTGGCGGGCGGCGCCGGCGATCCGGACGCGGGCGCGGCCTGCGTGATCCTTGAACAGTTTTTGAGGAGTCTTTCATGAGCCGCTGGGCCGTTCCCGAGGCAAATACCGCAGCGCACGGCGCGGAGGTTATCGAATGAGCACCCTGGTTCTGGATGCGGAAGCGCTGTACCGCGAGCTGTTGCGAGGCGTGCAGAAATTGCGCACGCCCGATACGCGCCTGGTGGGCATCACCTCGGGCGGGGCGTGGTTGGCCGAACGGCTGCACAAGGACCTCGGCCTCGCGGGACAGGCCGGCGTCATCTCCTCGGCCATGCATCGCGATGATTTCTCCAGGCGCGGGCTGTCAGGTGCCGGCCAGCAGACGCAGTTGGGGTTCGACGTCAACGACTCGCACATCGTCCTGCTGGACGACGTGCTCTACACCGGGCGCACGATCCGCGCTGTGCTCAACGAATTGTTCGACTATGGGCGGCCGGCCAGCGTGAAGCTCGCGGTGCTGGTCGACCGCGGCGGGCGGGAGTTGCCGGTGGAGGCCGACTACGCCGCGGCGCGGGTCGTCTTGCCGGCCACGCAGTCGCTGGCGCTGGCCCGCGACCAGCACGGAAAATTCAGCTTCGAGGTGGAGGCCCGTACTACGGTTTGAGCCATGCTGTACAAACGAAACCCCCAACTCAACAAGAACGGCGAACTGGTCCACCTGCTGTCGGTGGAAGGACTGCCGCGCGAGATCGTCACGCACATCCTCGACACCGCAGCCAGCTTCGTCAGCGTGAGCGATCGCGAGGTCAAGAAGGTCCCGCTGCTGCGCGGCAAGAGCGTCTTCAACCTGTTCTTCGAGAACTCGACCCGCACGCGCACCACTTTCGAGATCGCGGCCACGCGGCTTTCCGCCGACGTGATCAACCTGGACATCGCACGTTCCTCGGCTTCCAAGGGCGAGTCGCTGCTGGACACCATCGCCAATCTGTCGGCGATGGCGGCGGACCTGTTCGTGGTGCGGCACAGCGAGTCGGGAGCGCCGTACCTGATCGCGCAACACGTGGCGCCCCATGTGCACGTGATCAACGCCGGCGACGGCCGCCATGCCCATCCGACGCAGGGCCTGCTGGACATGTACACCATCAGGCACTACAAGAAGGACTTCTCCAATCTCACCGTGGCCATCGTCGGCGATGTGTTGCATTCCCGCGTAGCGCGCTCGGACATCCATGCGCTCACAACGCTGGGTTGCGCCGAAGTGCGGGTGGTCGGTCCCAAGACGCTGGTGCCGGGCGACATGTCGCAGATGGGGGTGCGGGTCTGCCACTCGCTGGAGGAGGGCATCCGGGGCTGCGACGTCATCATCATGCTTCGCCTGCAGAACGAGCGCATGAGCGGGGCGCTGCTGCCATCGTCGCAGGAGTTCTTCAAGAGCTTTGGCCTGACGCCGGAGAAGCTGCAGCTGGCCAAGCCGGACGCCATCGTCATGCATCCGGGCCCGATCAACCGCGGCGTGGAGATCGATTCGGCGGTGGTGGACGGCAAGCAGAGCGTGATCCTGCCGCAGGTGACCTTCGGCATCGCGGTGCGCATGGCGGTGATGAGTATCGTGGCAGGGAACGAAGCATGAAGATCCTCATCAAGAACGGCCGGGTGATCGACCCCGCTTCGAATTTCGACCAGGTCTGCGACCTGGCGCTGGCAGCAGGCCGCGTGCTTGCCATCAAGAACATTGCCTCCAGCTTCGCGCCCAACAAGGTGATCGACGCCACAGGCTGCATCGTCATGCCCGGCCTGGTGGATCTGGCCGCCCGCCTGCGCGAACCGGGCTACGAGCATGAGGGCATGCTGGAAAGCGAGATGGCCGCGGCCGTGGCCGGCGGCGTGACCAGCCTGGTTTGCCCGCCCGACACCGACCCCGTGCTCGACGAGCCCGGCTTGGTCGAGATGCTGAAATTCCGCTCGGAGAAGCTGCACCAGGCCCGGGTTTTTCCGCTGGGCGCCCTCACCCGCAACCTGCAGGGCGAGATCCTGACCGAGATGGTGGAACTGACCGAAGCGGGCTGCGTCGGCTTCAGCCAGGCGGAGGTGCCGCTGTCGAACACGCAGGTGCTGCAACGTGCGCTGCAGTACGCCGCCACCTACGGCTACACCACTTGGCTGCGTCCGCAGGAACTGCACCTGGGCAAGGGCGTGGCCGCCAGCGGCCCGCTTGCCACGCGCCTGGGACTGTCCGGCGTGCCGGTGGCGGCAGAGACCATCGCGCTGCACACGATCTTTGAACTGATGAAGCTGACCGGCGCTCGCGTGCACCTATGCCGCCTCAGCAGCGCGGCCGGGGTGGCGCTGGTGCGCCAGGCCAAGGAGCAGGGCTTGCCGGTCACTTGCGACGTCAGCATCAACTCGCTGCACCTGACCGATACCGACATCGGCTACTTCGACAGCCGGATGCGCCTGAATCCGCCGCTGCGCCAGCAGCGCGATCGCGACGCCCTGCGCGCCGGCCTTGGCGGACGGCACGATAGACGCGCTGGTGTCCGATCACACGCCGGTGGATGAGGACGCGAAGACACTGCCGTTCGCCGAGGCCGAAGCCGGCGCGACGGGCCTTGAATTGCTGCTGGGCCTGGCGCTCAAGTGGGGGCAGGAAAGCGGCGCGGGGCTGGCCCGCTCGCTCGCGGTTCTCACCAGCGAGCCCGCCAGGGTGCTCGGCGCGTCGCTGGGCACCTTGCAGGCGAGCGTCGGGCAACTGGTGGAAGGCGGGATCGCCGATGTCTGCGTGTTCGATCCGCAAGCGCAATGGACGGTGACGCCATGCGTCGCTGCGCAGCCAGGGCAAGCACACGCCGTTCTCCGGCTACGAGCTGGCGGGGCGCGTGCGCTGCACCATCGCCGCGGGCCAGATCGCCTTCGAAGGCCGGGACCGCTGACCCGGGCCATGACGATCTTGCGCGCCTCGTGGAGGCTGGGGCGGGCGTTGGTGCATGCGCTTGCGGGGCTGGTGCACCATTCTTTTTCTTTTCCCGAGGATGAGCCAGCCCGAGCGTGAAGCACGCGTGCAATCGTGGGCCCAGCAGATGCTTGCAGCTGCTGGGCGTGCACCTCGAACTGCGCGGCCGCCCGGCCGTCGACGGGCCGGTGCTGCTGGTGGCCAATCACATTTCCTGGCTGGACATCCTGGTGATGCATGCCGCCCGGTACTGCCGCTTCGTGGCCAAGTCCGAAGTGAAGCGCTGGCCGCTGATCGGCACCCTGGCGACCGGTGGCGGAACGATCTACATCGAACGGGAGTCGCGGCGCGACGCGCTGCGGGTGGTGCATCACATCGCCGAGAGCCTCCAGCGCGGCGAGGTTGTGGCCGTGTTTCCGGAGGGCACGACCAGCGATGGCGTGGCGCTGCTGCCGTTCCACGCCAACCTGATCCAGGCCGCCATCTCGGCCGGCGCGCCCGCGCAGCCCGTCGCGTTGAGCTTCCTGGACAGCAAGACCCGCGCGGCCAGCCTCACGCCCTGCTATATAGGCGACGACACGTTGGTGGGATCGCTCTGGCGCACGGTGACCGGATCGCCTGTCACGGCGGTGGTTCACTACGGGATGCCGCAATACGCGTCGGGCCGCGACCGCCGGGCCTGGGCCGCCGACCTGCGTGTGGCTGTCGACGCGCTGCGCCAGGATTGACTCAGTCCGCCCGCGCGCGGTCGAAGGTCACCACGTGGTCGACTTCGGCACGAATGCCTATCCATTCGCCGATCTTGTGGTCGTGATGGCTGGGTACGTGGGCCAGCACGGTCTGGCCGCTTGCCAGCCGCAGCGTGTACAGAAACTCCGAGCCGCGGAAGGCCTTGCGCATGATCTCGGCTTTGACCGGCGCGTCGTCGTCATGGACGATGTCGTCGGCGCGCAGCAGCACGTCGCATTCGCCGGAGACGAAGGCGCTGGGCAGCGGACATTCGGCCACGTCGCCCAACTCCCCCAGCGGGGTCTGCACCAGCACCTGGTTGTTGACTTCGCGCAGGGTGGCGGGCGCGAACACGCCGTGGCCGATGAAGTCGGCGACAAAGCGCGTGAGGGGCCGGTGGTACAGGGTGTACGCATCGTCCCACTGGTGCAGGCGGCCTTCGTGCATCACACCGATCACGTCGCCGATGGCGAAGGCCTCGAGCTGATCGTGCGTCACGAACAAGGCCGTGGCATGGGCCGCCTTGAGGATGGCGCGGATCTCATGGGCCAGCCGCTCGCGCAGGTCGACGTCCAGGTTGGAGAAGGGCTCGTCGAGCAACAGCAGTTGCGGCTTGGGCGCCAGGGCGCGGGCCAGCGCGATGCGCTGCTGCTGCCCGCCGGACAACTCGTGCGGGAAATGGCGCTCGATGCCGGGAAGGCCGACCAGCTGCAGCACCTCGGCGATGCGGGCATTCCGCTCGGCCTTGGGCAGGCGATGGATGCCGAAGCCGACGTTTTGGCCCACGTCGATATGGGGGAACAGGGCGTAGTCCTGGAACACCATGCCGACGCGCCGTTCCTCCGCGGGCACATGGGCGCCCGCGCCGCCCACCAGTTGTCCGGAGATACGAACCTCGCCGGCGGTGACGCGCTCGAGGCCGGCGACGGCCCGCAGCAGGGTCGTCTTGCCGCAACCGGACGGGCCGATCAGCACGCCGATGTCGCCCGCGCGCAGACCGAACGAGACTTCGTCGACAGCGGCTTGGGGCCGGCCAGGGTACTGAACGCGCAGTTTGGTGACCTCGACGAACATGGGTGCGATTGTAGATGCTTACAATTCTCATTTGCATCAACCGGGATTCCCCAACTCCATGGCCCTGCGCCGGCTCCAAGACCTGCTTTTATTGCTGCTGGCGTCCCTGCTGGTGCTGCCGGTGCTGGCCGTGCTGGCTTCCTGGCTGCAATGGGACGGCCAAAACGCCCAGGTCCTGGGCGAAATGGCGCGCACCGTGCTCCCCGGCTATGTCTGGACCAGCCTGGGCCTTTGCCTGGTGGTGGGGATTGGCGTCGCGCTGGTCGGCGGCGCAACGGCCGCGGCCGTCACGCTGTTCGATTTTCCCGGTCGCAGGACCTTCGAGTGGGCGCTGCTACTGCCCCTGGCCATGCCCGCGTACGTGGTCGCCTATGCGTACACCGACTACCTGCAGTTCAGCGGTCCGCTGCAATCCTGGCTGAGAAGCACGTTCGGGCTGCAGGGCCGGGTCTTTCCCGAAGTGCGCAGCTTCGGCGGCGCTGCGCTGGTCTTCATCTTCTCGCTCTATCCCTACGTCTACCTTCTCGCGCGAACGGCGCTCGGTGAGCGGGCCGGCCACCTGATGGAGGCGGCACGCCTGCTCGGCGCTCCGCTGCGCCGCAGAATACGCCGCGTTGCCATGCCGCTGGCGCGCCCGGCCATTGCCGCCGGAGTCGCGCTCGCACTCATGGAAACGTTGGCGGACTTCGGCGTTTCGAGCTATTTCGGCATCCAGACGTTCACCGCGGGCATCTACAAGGCTTGGCTGGCGATGGACAACCGCATTGCCGCAGCCCAGCTCGCCACGCTGCTGCTGCTGCTGGTGACGGCACTGCTGGCGCTGGAGCGTCGGGCGCAGCGCCGCCTTCGCTTTGCCATGCCCCGCGGCGCCCGTGCCGGCTCGGCCGACGCGCAGCCCATGGCGCTGCACGGTCGCCACCTGGTGCTGGCCTGGGCGCTTTGCGCGCTGCCCGTCCTGTTGGGTTTCATCCTGCCAGTCCTGTTCATGCTGCGACCGCTCGCGGCCGACTGGTCGGTTCTGCCCTGGGACCGTTTCATGCAGTGGGCCTTCAACAGCCTGCGGCTGGGCGCCATCAGTGCGGTGCTGGCCGTGCTTCTTGCACTGCTGATGGCCTTTTGCCTGCGGCGCTCGCCCGACGCGGTAACCCGGGGCGTGGTGCAACTGGCGGCGCTGGGATACGCGGTGCCGGGCGCCGTGATCGTGGTCGGCATCTTGTTGCCGGTGGGATGGCTGCAGCAGGCCGCGCCACAGTCGGGCGCCGGCGCCTGGATCACCGCCACCGTGCTGGGCATTGTGTGGGCTTACCTCGTTCGCTTCGTCTCCGTGGCTCTGCAGTCGATGCAGAGCGGCTATGCGCGTATCCCGGGCAGTTTCGACGACACGGCGCGCATGCTGGGCACCGCCGGCTTCGGGCTGTTGGCGAGGGTGCATTGGCCTTTGCTGCAGCGATCCGCGATGGCGGCGGCGCTGCTGGTCTTCGTCGACGTCATGAAAGAGCTGCCGGCGACCATGGTGCTGCGCCCCTTCAATACCGACACGCTGGCGGTAGTGGCCTACCAGTTGGCCCGCGACGAGCGACTGGGCGAGGCGGCGCTGCCGTCCCTGGCGCTGGTCCTGGTCGGGCTGATTCCGGTGATGCTGCTGAGCCGCGGCCTGCGCTCAGCCGGGCGATAGCCCAGGCAACTCTAGGGCTCTTCGCTCCATTCCGAACGGTTTGCGGCAGCTTTGCGGAAGACGACCTCACCCGTGGGCACGTGCACCACGCGGATTTCCTGACCGGACGGTTTGGTCGTGCTTTTCGCGGCCATGGTGATAGCCAAGGCGCGGTCGGTAAAAAAGTACTGACGGGAACCGGAATCCGGCAACAGCCGGGTGGCGATGGGGTGGTTGCTCTCTACGCGGAAATCGGCAGACGACATGGATGACCTCTCTCTGCTTGTCTTCTCTGTTTGTGCTGTACGGTCATTGCATGGTAGACCTAGCGTTTGACACTGCAATGACGCCAATGCAAGGTCGCGTCACAGCTGTAACCGGCAGCAATGCTGCGTTGCAACAGGTTAACTGTTGAGCTGAACTCGTCTGTAGGAGAGCGCCGACAGCGACTGTAGGAAATCGCCAAAACTGGTACCACCGACAGGAATCGAACCTGTATCTAGCGCTTAGGAGGCGCTCGTTCTATCCATTGAACTACGGCGGCACTGAGGATGGCATTGTAAATGCCATCCTCAGTGCCGCCGTTCCGGCCGTCCTGTTGGCACCGGTTAGCGGGGGCCTACTTCGACAGCAGCCGCATCGCCTCTTCCAGCCCCTTGATCGTCAGCGGGTACATGCGCTGGCTCATCAGCTGCTGGATCACGCTGATGCTCTGGCGGTACTGCCAGACGCCCTGCGGCTCGGGGTTGATCCAGGCGAACTTGGGGAAGGCGTTGGTCAGGCGCTGGATCCATTCGGCGCCGGCTTCCTCGTTGTTGTATTCGACGCTGCCGCCGGGCTGCAGGATCTCGTAGGGGCTCATGGTCGCGTCGCCGACGAAGATCAGCTTGTAGTCCTTGTTGTACTTGCGAATGATGTCCCAGGTCGCGAACTTCTCGGAGAAGCGGCGGCGGTTGTTCTTCCACATGAAGTCGTAGACGCAGTTGTGGAAGTAGTAGAACTCCAGGTGCTTGAACTCGGCCTTGGCGGCCGAGAACATCTCCTCCACGCGATGGATGTGCTCGTCCATCGTGCCGCCCACGTCCATCAGCAGCAGCACCTTCACGTTGTTGTGGCGCTCGGGCACCATCTTGATGTCGAGCCAGCCGGCGTTGGCCGCGGTCGACTGGATCGTGTCGTCCAGGTCCAGCTCGTCAGCGTGCGCCTTCGCGCGCGAACTTGCGCAGGCGCCGCAGCGCGATCTTGATGTTGCGCGTGCCCAGCTCCTGGCTGTCGTCGTAGTCCTTGTAGGCGCGCTGGTCCCAGACCTTCACCGCGCTCTTGTTGCGGCCCTTGTCCTGGCCGATGCGGATGCCCTGCGGGTTGTAGCCGTAGGCGCCGAAGGGCGAGGTGCCGCCGGTGCCGATCCATCTTGCTGCCGCCTTCGTGGCGTTCCTTCTGCTCCTCGAAGCGCTTCTTCAGCGTCTCCATCAGCTCGTCCCAGCCCATCTTCTCGATCTTGGCCTTTTCCTCGGGGCTGAGCTCGAGCTCCAGGTTCTTGCGCAGCCAGTCGAGCGGCACGTCCTTGGTGAAGTCGGCCAGCATCTCGACGCCCTTGAAGTAGGCGGCGAAGGCGCGGTCGAACTTGTCGTAGTGCTTCTCGTCCTTCACCAGCGCGGTGCGCGACAGGTAGTAGAAGTCGTCGATCCTGTAGCGCGCCGTCGCTGTTGGGCCCGACGACGCCTTCCTTCAGCGCTTCGAGCAGCGTCAGGTACTCCTTGACCGAGACCGGCAGCTTGGCGCGAGCGCAGGGTGTAGAAGAAGTCGATCAGCATGCGCTGCTCTCCTATTCGGTGCGGGGCTTGGCCAGCAGGTACTGCAGCTGGGCCCTGACCTCGGGCCACTCGCCGGCAGCGAGGCTGTACATCACGGTGTCGCGCATGGTGCCGTCGCGGCGCAGCGCATGGTGCCGCAGATCACGCCGTCCTTCCGCGCGCCCAGGCGCTCGATGGCGCGCTGGCTGGCGATGTTGAAGTTGTCGGTGCGCCAGCCCACCAGCTTGGCAGCCCAGGGTTTCGAAGGCGTGCGTCAGCAGCAGCAGCTTGCAGGTGGTGTTGACGTGGCTGCGCTGCCAGCTCCTGGCCGTACCAGGTGTAGCCGATCTCCAGGCGCTCGATCGCGGGCACGATGTCGTGATAGCTGGTGGTGCCGATGACCTTGCCGCTGGCCACGTCGCGCACCGCGAAGGGCAGCATGTGGCCCTCGGCCTGGCCCTTGAGCGCCGCTGCGATGTAGGCCGCGGTTTCGCCGGGCGCGGGCACCGAGGTGATGCGCAGGTTCCACAGCTCGCCGTCCCGCGCCGCCGCTTCGAGGCCGGCCGCGTGGTCCGCGCACATGCGGCTCCAGCCGCACCAGCGGGGTCTCCAGGGTGCAAGGCTCAGGCTTGTGCATCACCAGGCCCTAGTCCTTCTTGCGCGACAGGCGCCAGCGCCGGGCCAGCTGCAAGCCGACGCCGCCGCCCAGGCCCACCAGCAGGATCGCCGCCGATGCTGGCGTTGCTGTAGCCGCGCGTCGAAGATGTTCGAGGCCGAAGGCCAGGCCCAGCCAGTAGCCCAGCAGAGCGCCACCGATGAAGCCGATGCATGGGCCAAGCCTTCGAGCAGAAGTGAATTCATGGCAACAGGGCCCCGTTCAGCGATTGTGGCGCTGCATGAACACCAGCTTCTCGAACAGGGTCACGTCCTGCTCGTTCTTGAGCAGCGCGCCCACCAGCGGCGGCACCGCCACCTTGTCGTCCTTGCTCTGCAGCGCTTCCAGCGGAATGTCCTCGGCCACCAGCAGCTTGAGCCAGTCGAGCAGTTCGGAGGTGGAAGGCTTCTTCTTCAGGCCCGGCAGGTTGCGCACGTCGTAGAAGGTCTTCATGGCCGCCGTCAGCAGTTCCTTCTTGAGGCCGGGGAAATGGACGTCGACGATCTGCTTCATCGTGTCGGCATCGGGGAACTTGATGTAGTGGAAGAAGCAGCGGCGCAGGAAGGCGTCGGGCAGTTCCTTCTCGTTGTTCGAGGTGATGAAGACCAGCGGACGGTGCTTGGCCTTGACCAGCTCGCGCGTCTCGTAGCACGTAGAACTCCATCCGGTCGAGCTCGCGCAGCAGGTCGTTCGGGAATTCGATGTCGGCCTTGTCGATCTCGTCGATCAGCAGCGCCACCGGCTCGTCGGCCGTGAAGGCCTGCCACAGCACGCCCTTGACGATGTAGTTGTGGATGTCCTTCACGCGCTCGTCGCCCAGCTGCGAATCGCGCAGCCGGCTCACCGCGTCGTATTCGTACAGGCCCTGCTGCGCCTTGGTGGTCGACTTGATGTGCCACTGCAGCAGCGGCAGGTCCAGCGCCTGGGCCACTTCCTCGGCCAGCATGGTCTTGCCGGTGCCGGGCTCGCCCTTGACGAGCAGCGGGCGCTTGAGCGTGATGGCGGCGTTCACCGCGAGCATCAGATCCTGTGTGGCGACGTAGTTCTGTGAGCCTTGGAACTTCATGGTGGTGTGGCAGGTGGATAAAGGCGCGCCAGATGCCGCCGGCCGCATATAATCAAATGTTGATTAGAAGACTGATCTCTCACCCGATTGTGCGCGCAAAATGAACAAGTTGTTGACCACGATTTTGCCCTCGCTGTCGCTTCCGTGACCGGTCTGCGCAGACACCTGCGGCACCTGCCCAGCAGAAGGCTCCGCACGGGCAAGCCTGCCGCGACAGGCGGCGCCAAGTCGACGAGTCCAAGGTGGCCATGTGCGTCGGCTGCCACGGCATCAACGGCTACCAGGCCAGCTTCCCCGAGGTCCACAAGGTCCCGATGATCGCGGGCCAGAGCGCCAAGTACATCGTGGCCGCGCTCACCGCCTACAAGAACGGCGACCGCAAGCACCCCACCATGCGCGGCATCGCCGACACGCTGACCGAGCAGGACATGGCCGACCTCGCGGCCTACTACGCCAGCTCGGCATGGCAAGGAAGGCGGCAAGACGCTGCCTGACAGCCCAGCAAGGAGCCGAGCCCGCAAGTGGCGGCCCTGATGCAGAAAGGCACGCGTGCGTCTCGTGCCACGGCGCCAACTTCGCCAAGCCGATCGATCCGAGCTACCCAAGATCGCGGGCCAGCACTGCCGACTACCTGTTCGTGGCGCTCAAGGCCTACAAGGCCGAGAACAACCCCGCGGTCGGCCGCAGCAACGGCGTCATGGGCGCGATGCCAAGCAGTTCAGCAACGCCGAACTCAAGGACCTGGCCAACTACGTCGGCTCGCTCGAAGGCGACCTCAAGGTCAAGCCCGAAGACAAGTTCCGCTAGCCTGCGTCGAAGGGCGCGGTCCCCGCTCATGGGATGTCGAAGCGATAGACCGCTAGCCCGCTTTCATCGCGCGCTCGCGCCTCGGCAATTAGTCCCGCGTGGCGCGGCGCTGCACGCATTCGATATACGCCGCACCGTCGGGCGGCCTGCCCGAGCGCTGGCTTTCCCAGAGCATCTGCCCCAGGCACTCCATGGCTTCGTGGTGCGCGTCGTGCAGCGAGTCGCGGCGGGCCGCCAGCAACTCGACCGCCTGGCGGATGCCGCGTGGCTGGTCGATCGAGCACTGCTCGCTGATCGACAGGTGCATGGACAGATGCAGGAAAGGATTGGCGCCGCCGTCGCTGCCGTCGAACACTTTGGCCACGGCGGCCTCGGCATTGCCCAATTCGAGGTGGTACTCGGGATGCTGGTCCAGCCACTGTCCGGCCAGGGTTTCCAGCGCATCCATGGGTTGGCCGGCGCGGGCTTTGGCATGCACGGCGCAGAAGAACCGCCGGACGTCGGCTTGCGAGGGATTGAACATCCGTCCAGCGTAGCATGCGCGTAATTGGTCAGTCATCCCGGGCTTGACCCGGGATCCATGTTGGCGCGCCTAGGTGGCTGCCGGATCGAGTCCGGCATGACAACTCAAAAATGCCTGGCGCTATGCGCGCTGCGCGCTCAGCAGCCGCGATATGGTCTGCGCCGCTTCCAGCAAGTGCGGCAGCATGGCTTCCTGCATCAGCTTGGCGTTGGTGCGGTTGGCCTGGCCGCTGATGTTCAGGGCCGCCACCGTGCGCGCCGCTCCGGTTGGTCAGGGGCGCGGCGATCGAGATCAATCCTTCCTCCAGTTCCTGGTTCACCAGGCACCAGCCCTGCTTGCGGGCCTGCTGGACCTTGGCGAGCAGCGCGTCCACATCGGTCACGGTATGCCTCGTGAACGGCGTCCGCTTGGAAGAGCGCAGTCGCCGCAGCGCTTCATCGTCGGGCAGGCCCGCCAGCAGCATCCGGCCCATCGACGTGCAATAGGCGGGCAGGCGCGACCCAACGCCCAGGCCGATGCTCATGATCTTGCGGGTGGGCACGCGCAACACGTAGACGATGTCGGTGCCTTCCAGCGCGGCGGCCGAGCACGATTCCTTGACCTGCTCCACCAGCGCTTCCATCACCGGCTCGGCCAGGTTCCAGATCGGCATCGACGAAAGATAGGCAAAGCCCAGGTCAAGGATGCGCGGGGTCAGCGAGAACAGCTTGCCGTCGCTTTCCACGTAGCCCAGGGTCTGCAGCGTGAGCAAGATGCGGCGCGCGCCGGCGCGGGTCAGGCCCGCGCGGCCCGCGACCTCGGTCAGGGTCTGGCGCGGAGCGGCGGCGCTGAATGAGCGGATCACTTCCAGGCCGCGGGCGAAAGACTGCACATAGCTGTCGCCGGGCTGGAGGGCATCGGAAGAGGAATTTGCCATTTGGCCGAGCGCGCCCTTAAAATTCATTATACGAACACTTGTTCGCAATTAGAACAAGACCGGCGTGCTTTGACAAGGACTTCCATGATCGACAAGATCGCGCCGCCAGCATCGCGCGAGGCGCTGCAAGGCATAGCCGACGGCGCCTGCGTGATGATCGGCGGCTTCGGCACCGCCGGCATTCCCAACGAGCTGATCGACGGCCTGATCGAGCAGGGCGCGCGCGACCTGACCGTCGTCAACAACAACGCCGGCAATGCCGACCAGGGCCTGGCCGCGCTGCTCAAGGCAGGCCGTGTGCGCAAGATCATCTGCAGCTTCCCGCGCCAGGCCGACAGCCATGTGTTCGACGAGCTGTATCGCAGCGGCAAGATCGAGCTGGAACTGGTGCCGCAAGGCAACCTGGCCGAGCGCATCCGCGCCGCCGGCGCCGGCATCGGCGCATTCTTCTCGCCCACCGGCTACGGCACCGACCTCGCCAAGGGCAAGGAAACGCGCGAGATCAACGGCAGGCACTACGTGCTGGAGTACCCGATCCACGGCGACGTCGCCCTGATCAAGGCCGAGCGCGGCGACCGCTGGGGCAACCTCACCTACCGCAAGGCCGCGCGCAACTTCGGGCCGGTGATGGCAATGGCGGCCAAGCGCACCGTCGCCACGGTGCATGAGATCGCGCCGCTGGGCGCGCTCGATCCCGAGCACATCGTGACGCCCGGCATCTTCGTCAGCAGGATCGTGAAGATCGAGCCGCATCGCGACGCAGGCCGGCGGCTTCAAGCAAGCGGCCTGAGGAAAGCACATGACCTACCAGAAACGCAACAAGGACCAGCTCGCCCAGCGCGTTGCGCGCGACATCCACGACGGCGCCTACGTCAACCTCGGCATCGGCATGCCGACCCTGGTGGCCAACCATCTGCCGGCCGGCATGCGAAGTCATCCTGCACAGCGAGAACGGCATCCTGGGCATGGGCCCGGCGCCGGCACCGGGCGAGGAAGACTACGACCTCATCAACGCCGGCAAGCAGCCGGTGACGCTGCTGCCCGGCGGCGCGTTCTTCCACCATGCCGACAGCTTCGCGATGATGCGCGGCGGCCACCTGGACATCTGCGTGCTCGGCGCCTTCCAGGTCTCCGCCACCGGCGACCTTGCCAACTGGAGCACGGGCGAGAAGGACGCGATTCCCGCCGTCGGCGGCGCCATGGACCTGGCCATCGGCGCGAAGCAGACCTGGGTGATGATGGATCTGCTGACCAAGAAGGGCGAGAGCAAGGTGGTCAAGCGAAGTGCAGCTATCCGCTCACCGGCATCGCCTGCGTCAAGCGCATCTATTCCGACCTCGCTACGCTGGAGTGCACGCCCCAGGGCCTGAAGCTGATCGACACGGTCGACGGGCTTTCGCACTCCGAACTTGAACGGCTGGTCGGCCTGCCGATCGCCGCCTGACCAACTGGAAAGCACAGCATGACCAAACACGCCTTCATCTGCGACGCCATCCGCACCCCCTTCGGCCGCTATGGCGGCGCGCTGTCGTCGGTGCGCACCGACGACCTGGGCGCCATCCCGCTCAAGGCGCTGATGGCGCGCAACCCCAAGGTCGACTGGCAGGCCGTGACCGATGTCATCTTCGGCTGCGCCAACCAGGCCGGCGAGGACAACCGCAACGTGGCGCGCATGGCGAGCCTGCTGGCAGGGCTGCCGCATCGACAGTGCCGGGCGCCACGATCAACCGCCTGTGCGGATCGGGGCTGGACGCCATCGGCACGGCGGCGCGGGCGATCAAGGCGGGCGAGGCCGCGCTGATGATCGCCGGCGGCGTCGAGAGCATGAGCCGCGCGCCCTTCGTCATGCCGAAGGCGGAGAGCGCGTTTGCGCGCAGCAACGCGATCTACGACACCACCATCGGCTGGCGCTTCGTCAACAAGCTGATGAAAGAGATGCACGGCGTGGACTCCATGCCCGAGACCGCCGAGAACGTCGCGACCGACTACAAGATCGAGCGCGAGGCCCAGGACCGCATGGCGCTGGCTTCGCAGATGAAGGCCGTGGCCGCGCAGAAGGCCGGCTTCTTCGATGCCGAGATCACGCCCGTCACGATCGCGCAGAAAAAGGGCGACCCGATCGTCGTCAGCCGGGACGAGCATCCGCGCGAGACCAGCCTCGAAGCGCTGGCCAAGCTCAAGGGCGTGGTGCGGCCCGACGGCACGGTGACGGCCGGCAATGCCAGCGGCGTCAACGACGGCGCTTGCGCACTGCTGCTCGCCGATGAAGCCTCGGCCGCCAGGCACGGCCTCACGCCGCGCGCGCGGGTGGTCGGCATGGCCACGGCGGGCGTTGCGCCGCGCATCATGGGCATAGGCCCGGCGCCGGCCACGCAGAAAGTGCTCGCCCTCACCGGCATCAAGCTCGAGCAGATCGACGTGATCGAACTCAACGAAGCATTCGCGGCCCAGGGCATTGCCGTGTTGCGGCTGCTGGGACTCAAGGACGACGATGCGCGCGTCAACCCGAACGGCGGCGCCATTGCCCTGGGACACCCCCTGGGCGCTTCGGGCGCGCGGCTGGCCACCACGGCGGTGAACCAGTTGCACAGGAGCGGCGGGCGCTATGCGCTGTGCACCATGTGCATCGGCGTGGGGCAGGGCATCGCCGTGATCCTCGAGCGGGTCTGAAGCCAGGCAGCTTGCTGCCAGAATAGCCCTGTTGAACTTCCCGCTCATCACCGATCCGTACTTCTACGCCGTCGCCATTCCGGCGGTGCTGTTGATGGGCATCAGCAAAAGCGGTTTCGGCGCTGGCTTCGGATCGCTGGCCGTGCCCTTGATGGCGCTCGCGGTAACGGTGCCTCAGGCGGCGGCGATCCTGATGCCGATCCTGTTGCTGATGGACGTGATGGGCCTGGCCGCCTTCCGCAAGCATTTCGACGCCAAGCTGATTCGATTCCTGGTGCCATTGGGCTTGCTGGGGACGGTGGTGGGAACGCTGTCGTTCAAGCTGCTGGACGCGCGCCTGGTCGCGGGCATCGTGGGCGTCTTCACGCTGCTGTTCCTGGCCCAGCGCCTGCTGTTCCCACCCAAGCCGGACAGCCCGCACCCGCCCAAATGGCTGGGCGCGATCCTCACCGTGGCATCGGGGTTCACGAGTTTCGTGGCGCATGCCGGCGGGCCGCCGGTCAACGCCTATGTGATCCCCATGCGCCTGCCGCCGCTGGTGTTCACGGCGACGATGGCCGTGTTCTTTTTCGTGGTGAACCTCAGCAAGTGGGTTCCGTATGCCTGGCTGGGCCTGCTCGACCTGCGCAACATGGCCACTTCGCTGGCCTTGCTGCCGATCGCGCCGATCGGAGTGCTGATCGGCGTGAGGCTGGCGCACCGCATCCGGCCGCTGCTGTTCTATCGGCTGATCTATGCGGGCATGTTCCTCACCGGCTGCAAGCTGGTGTGGGACGGCTTCATCAAGTGAGCCGAGAAGCCCTCCTCAGGCTGCCCCAGCCGCGGGGCCGCTCGGGCTCCTCGCGCCGGCGCTGCTCGCGTTCGGCGCGTTCCTGCGCCATCTGCTCCTCGAGTTGCTGGCGGCCCTGCTTGATCACGGCAATCATCTTGGCCCTGTCCTTGCGATGCGGATACATCTGCTCGAACAGCTGGAGGTTGTGGCGGCGAAAGCGCATGGCGTGCGCCCGGGCCTCGTGCGGGGCGTAGCCCAGGACTTCCAGCACCGTGCGGGCGCTGCGCAGGCTGGATTCGAACACCTCGCGTTCGACCCGGGTCACGCCGCGATCGCGCAGTTCGTTCAAGTGCACAACGTCGCGCGCCCGCGCGACCAGCTCGAGGTGGGGGAAATGCTCGCGCGCCAGGTCGACGATGGCCAGCGACTGCTCGACGTCGTCGACGGCGACGACCAGCACCTTGGCCGTTTGCGCGCCGGCGATGCGCAGCAGGTCAAGCCGGCGTGGCATCGCCGTAGAACACCTTGTAGCCGAAAGAGCGCGCCGCTTCGATCATGTCGGCGTCGTGGTCCAGCACGGTGGCGGCGATGCCCTGCGCGCTCAGCATGCGGCCGATGATCTGCCCATAGCGGCCGAAGCCGGCAATGATGATCGGCGCGTGCTGCGGCTGGCTGATCTCGTCCAGCTGCGGCGTGTTGCAATTGGCATAGCGGGGCAGCAGCAGCTTGTCGATGGCCACCAGCAGCAGGGGGCCGAGCAGCATCGACAGGGCGACGGCGCCGATCAGCAGCGAGGAGGTTTCGGGCGGGAGCACGCGGGCGCCCACAGCGGCCTGGAACACGACGAAGGCGAACTCGCCGCCCTGCGCCAGCAGCAGGACGAACACCGGCCGCTCCTGCACCGGCAGGCCCATGCCACGCGGCGACGCCCCAGATCACCAGGGCCTTGATCGCAAGAAATGCCAGCACGACCAGCGCCATGAGTCCGGGCGACTTGAGCAGCACGCCGAAGTCGATGCTCATTCCCACGGCGATGAAGAACAGGCCCAGCAGCAGGCCCTTGAACGGCTCGATGTCGGTTTCCAGCTCGCGCCGGTATTCGCTTTCCGCCAGCAGCACGCCCGCCAGAAAGGCCCCCAGCGCCATCGACAGGCCCACGAACTGCATCAGCGCGGCGATCGCCACGATCAGCAGCAGCGATGCGGCGGTGAATATCTCCGGCGTCTTGCTCTTGGCGATCCAGCGCAGCAGGGGCCGCAGCAGCAGACGCCCGCCCAGGACGATGCCGCCGACGACGGCAACAATCTTCGCAGCCTCGAGCCAGCGGCCGGCGGCGGCCATGTCGTTGGCTTCCGGCATGCTGCCCAAAAGAGGCAGCAGGGCAAGGATGGGAATCGCCGCGACGTCCTGGAACAGCAGGATGGAAAACCCCGCCTGCCCGCTGGCGGTGGGCAGCAGGTTGCGCTCGCCCATCACCTGCAAGGCGATCGCGGTGGACGACAGCGCCAGCCCCAGCGCCGCAACCAGGCTGACTCGCCACGGCAGCCCGGCGGCGATCGCAGCCGCGCACAGCAGGGCGGCGCATCCCAGCACCTGGGCGCCGCCCCAGCCGAAGATCGGCCGGCGCAGGCTCCACAGGCGCCGCGGCTCCAGCTCCAGGCCCACCAGGAACAGCATCAGCACGACACCGAACTCGGCGAAGTGCAGGATGTCCTCCACGTTGCGCACCAGGCCCAGGCCCCAAGGCCCGATCGCGATGCCCGCGGCCAGATAGCCAATGATGGAGCCCAGGCCAAGGGCGCGGGACACCGGCACGGCAATCACCGCCGCGCTCAGGTAGATCAGGCTGTTGGTGAGCCAGGCAGGCGCGTGTTCCATCAGCGGCCTTCACCAGCGACGCCTGGCCTGTCCGTAGTGGGCACTTCGCACTCCGGGCTTGGCTCGAGCTCGTCGAGCTCGGGCCATTGCGGATAGGTGCGCAGGCGGTCCTGGAAGATCTGCACGTGGCTGGCCACGGCCTCTTCGCTCGCCCGAAGGGCGCCGTGCAGGATGAGGGGTGGCAGGAAGCGCATGCCGCACAGTACCGCGGTCTGCTCGTAGGGCGGCAGGAAGGCGTCGAAGAAATAGCGGTTGTAGCTCTGCGGGGTGGTAGGAACCCTCAGGCCCGCCCGTGGTGGCCACCAGCCAAAGGTCCTTGCCTTTCAGGGCGGTGCCGCCCGGGCCATAGGCCCAGCCATAAGTGAGCACTTCATCCACCCAGAGCTTGAGCAGCGCGGGCATCGAGTACCACTGGATCGGATGCATCAGCACGATGAGGGATGCCTGCGTTGCCAGCGCCTGCTCGGCGGGCACGTCGATGTCGTAATCGGCGTAGCTGGAATACAGATCGCGCACCTGCACCCCTGCGACGCCTTGCGCCGCCGCGAGCAGCCGCCGGTTGACCCGCGACTCCCGCCAGTTGGGGTGCGCGGCGAGGACCAGGGAACCGCTGGAAAGCCCTTCTGTTGCCAACTCATCCATACGGCTACCATAGCGCAAAGTGATAGGAGCTCCATCATGCCGGTTGTGGTCGTCGCCAATCCCAAGGGCGGAGTCGGAAAATCTACCATGGCCACCAATATTGCGGGCTACATGGCCGGCAAGGGCCAGTCCGTCATGCTGGGCGATGCCGATCGCCAGCAGTCCTCCCGGCTATGGCTGGGCCTGCGCCCGCCGGCGGCCAGGGCCATCAGCACCTGGGAGCTCAGCGAGGACAATATCGCGCGTCCCCCCAAGGGCACGACCGATGTGGTGCTGGACACACCCGCGGGCCTGCACGGCAAGAAACTCAAGGAATTGATGCAGCTGGCCGACAAGGTAGTGGTACCGCTGCAGCCGAGCGTCTTCGACATCTTTGCGACCCGCGCCTTCCTGGACGAACTGGCCGAGCATCGCAAGGCCAGCAAGATGCAGGTGGGCATCGTCGGCATGCGGGTGGACCCGCGCACCATTGCCGCCGACAAGCTGCAGGAATTCGTCGACAGCCTGGGCCTGCCGGTGCTGGGCTACCTGCGCCATACGCAGAACTACATCCACCTGGCGGCCCGCGGCCTCACGTTGTTCGACGTGGCCCCAGGCCGGGTCGAGCGCGATCTGGCCCAGTGGGACGGCATCTGTCGCTGGCTGGACAGCTAGTGCCCGCGCCGCTTGCTACATTGAGGGCATGAAAACCCTTCAGAATCTTGCCGAGTTGCCCGCCCTGGTGGGCCATGAAGTTGCCGTCAGCGACTGGCTCACCGTCACCCAGGAGCAAGTGGACCTGTTTGCCAAGGCCACGGGCGACCACCAGTGGATCCACGTCGACGTGGAAAGGGCCAAGGCCGGCCCGTTCGGCGCGCCCATCGCGCACGGTTTTCTGACGCTGTCGCTGATCCCGAGGTTCTTCGAAACCTCCATGGAAATCCGCAACACCCGCATGGGCGTCAACTACGGCCTGAACAAGGTGCGCTTCACGGCTCCGGTGCCGGTGGGCAGCCGGTTGCGGGCCCGCATGAAGCTGCTGGCCTGTGAGTCCATAGACAACGACGGCGTGCAGATGACGTGGCTGGTGACCGTGGAGCGCGAGGGCAGCGACAAGCCGGTGTGCATCGCGGAATCGCTGGCGCGCCGCTATCCCTAGCGGCGCCCGGGGCAAGCGGATGACGCCTAGTGGGCAGGCGCCGCTTCGGCTGCTGTGCCTCAGGGGCGAAGAACGTGCCGCGCGTCAGCCACGTGTAGTCGGCCTCCAGCGCTCCGATCCCCAGCAGCACGATCAGCAGCAAGGGCGGCACCAGGATGGCGTAGATCAGCGCGAGCCGCTCCCACATCATGTGCATGAAGACGGCCACGATCAAGCCCGCCTTCAGCAGCATGAACATGATGATCAGCGTCCACCGCAGCATGCCCTGGACGTGAAAGTAGTCGACCATGTAGGAGAACGCGCTGAGGACGAACAGCAGACCCCAGATCTTGAAGTAGACGCCCAGCGGATGCTGCTGGCCCTGTGCGTGTGCAGCGGGGTGCTCCCCGGCAGGCGCGGCATGTGAGTGGTCGGTGTGTTCCATGTGCTGCTCCCTGCTCCTACCAGAGGTAGAAGAATGCGAAGATGAAAACCCATACCAGGTCCACGAAGTGCCAGTACAGGCCCAGGATTTCGACGATCTCGTAGTTGCCCTTGCGGCCGGTCAGGAAGCCCGGCCGCTCCCGATCGAGATCCCCGCGCAGCACCTTCAACGCCGTGATCACCAGGAAGATCACGCCGATCGTCACGTGCGTGCCGTGGAAGCCGGTGATCATGAAGAACGATGACCCGAACTGGGCCGCGCCCCAGGGGTTCGCCCAGGGGCGTACCCCTTCGTGGATCAGCTTGGACCACTCGAACGCCTGCATCCCGACGAAGGTGGCGCCCAGGGCAGCTGTCAGCGATCAACAGGATGAAGGTCACCTTGCGGTCCCGCCGATAGCCGTAATTCACCGCCAGGGCCATCGTGCCGCTGCTGCTGATCAGGACGAAGGTCATGATCGCGATCAGCAGCAGCGGAACGTTTCGCCCGAACATCTCCAGCGAGAAAACCTCGCTCGGATTGGGCCAGGGGACGGTGGTGGACATGCGCACCGTCATGTACGAGATCAGGAAACTGCCGAAGATGAAGGTGTCGCTGAGCAGGAAGATCCACATCATCGGCTTGCCCCACGGCACGCCCTTGAAGACACGTTGATCCGAGGACACGTCCGCGACGACGCTTTGCCAGGCGCCGGTCGCGGGCAGCGCTCCTGTAGTGCCGGTTGCTTCGTGCGTCGTCATGAGGTTCGGCTCCTTGACATGCGGAAACGGGCGGTCACAGCGGCACCGACGTGCAGATCGCCAGCCCGATGCCTTCCGACACGAGCAGCACATACAGCACCACCCAGACGGCGAGCAGGAAATGCCAGTAGGTCGCGCACAGTTCGACGCCGAGCCTGACCTTGGCCGGGTCCGTTCCCCGCCACGCCCTGGCCGATGCGCGGGCCCATGCCACGAGGCCGCCGAGCACGTGCAGGCCGTGCACTGCGGTGAACAGATAGAAAAAGGCGGTGGCAGCACTGGTCGAGACGAAGTAGCCGGCGTCGCTGAATTGCTTCCAGACGAACAGCTGTCCGGCGAGGAAGCCGAAGGTCAGCAGGCCGCTGGCCCACAGGCCGCGCCGCACGTTGTCGCCGTCGGCGCGGCGGGCGGCATACACCGTCCACTCCATCGCCAGGCTGGCGCCGACCAGGAGCGCGGTGTTCAGCATCAGCAGCCTGGGCCGGGGCAGCGGGGTCCAGTCCGCGAAGCCGAGGCGCATCGCATAGGCGCTCACGAACAGCACGAACAGCGACGTGGCCACGCCGAGGAACACCCACAAGGCCGTCTTGACCGCGGGCCGGGCCGCCGCGCCGCCGCGCACGTCGGGACCCGCGGCCTGCGCCTGCCACGGCTGCACGTTGATCGTCTGGCGGAACAGCCACCACACGATGACGGCCATCATGACGGTGAGGAAAACCAGGCCGATGGTCATGCCGCTACCCTCCTGCCGCCCGCGGGGTCTGGGCCCAGGCTTCGGCCGGGACCTCCGCAGGTGCGACGTTCTGCGGGATGTAGTCGGTCTTGAGGCCCGGAACGCCGTAGTCGTAGGCCCAGCGATAGACGGCCGGCAGTTCCTTGCCGAAATTTCCGTGCTTGGGCGGGGTGTGCGCCGTTTGCCATTCGAGCGTAGTGGCATGCCAGGGGTTGCCGCCGGCCGGCCTGCCCCTGAAGTAGCTGGCCACCAGGTTGTACAGGAACAAGATCTGTGCGGCGCCGACCACGAAGGCGGCAATCGAGATCCATGCGTTCAGCAAGTGCGCCGAGTCGGGGATGAAGTTCGTGCCCCCTATGGCGTAGTAGCGGCGCGGGATGCCCATGAAGCCCAGGTAATGCATCGGGTAGAAGATCGCGTAGGTCCCGATGAAGGTGACCCAGAAGTGGATCTTGCCCATCGTGTCGTCCAGCATGCGCCCGGTGACCTTTGGGTACCAGTGGTAGATGGCCCCGAACACCGTCAGCACCGGCGCGATCCCCATCACCATGTGGAAATGCGCCACGACGAACATCGTGTCCGACAGCGGCAGATCCACCACCACGTTGCCCAGGAACAGGCCGGTCAGGCCGCCATTGACGAAAGTGAAGATGAACGCGATGGCGAACAGCATCGGAACGTTCAGGTGTATGTTGCCGCGCCACAGCGTCAGCACCCAGTTGTAGACCTTGATGGCGGTGGGAACCGCGATGACCAGCGTGGTCGTGGCGAAGAAGAAGCCGAAGTACGGGTTCATGCCGCTCACGTACATGTGGTGTGCCCACACGATGAAGCTCAGGCCGCCGATCACCAGGATGGCCCAGACCATCATGCGGTAGCCGAAGATGTTCTTCCTGGCGTGGGTGCTGATCAGGTCGGACACGATGCCGAAGGCGGGCAGCGCCACGATATAGACCTCGGGGTGGCCGAAGAACCAGAACAGGTGCTGGAACAGCAGCGGATTGCCGCCCGAGTAGCTCAGTTGCTGCCCCTTCGAGACGAGCGCGGGCATGAAGAAGCTGGTGCCCAGCGTCAGGTCCAGCAGCATCATGATGGCGCTGACGAACAGGGCGGGAAATGCCAGCAACGCCAGGATTGTGGCCATGAAGATGCCCCACACGGTCAGCGGCAGCCGCATCATCGTCATGCCGCGGGTGCGGGCCTGCAGCACGGTCACCACGTAGTTCAGGCCGCCCATGGTGAAGCCGATGACGAAGACCGCCAGCGAAACGAGCAGCAGGATGATGCCCCAGTGCGCTCCCGGCGTGCCGTCCAGGATGGCCTGCGGCGGGTACAGCGTCCAGCCGGCGCCGCTCGGCCCTCCGGGCACGAAGAAGCTCGCGACGAGCAGCAGCACCGCCAGCAGGTACAGCCAGTAGCTGACCATGTTCACGTAGGGAAACACCATGTCGCGGGCCCCGACCATCAGCGGGATCAGGTAGTTGCCGAACCCGCCCAGGAACAGCGCCGTGAGCAGGTAGATCACCATGATCATCCCGTGCATGCTGACCAGCTGGAGGTAGGTACTCGGGTCGATGAAGCTGACACTGCCCGGAAACCCGAGCTGCAGGCGCATCAGCCACGAGAGCACCAGCGCGACCAGCCCGATCCCGATCGCGGTGACCGCGTACTGGATCGCGATCACCTTCGCATCCTGGCTCCAGATGTACTTGCCGATGAAGGTCTTCGGGTGATAGAGCTCGACCTCGCCGATCTCCGCAGGCGGTGCGAATTCCGATTCCTCGTGCGCAACGTAAGTAGTCATCGCAGTCTCCGCGCGGATCAACGCGAGTTGATGTAGGCCAGGATGTCGCCGATCGCAGCATCGTCGGCCAGCATCCCGGCGATCAGCGCCATCTGCGCGCCGTAGATGTCCTGCGCATGGGCGCCGCGGACCCCGTCCTTGAAATTCTTCAGCTGCGTGGCCATGTACCAATCGCTCATGCCCTGGAGCCTGGGGGCGTTGGTCGCCGCGAACCCGCGCCCGTCGGCGCCGTGGCAGGCGGCGCACACCGCGTAGCGCTGGCGGCCCTTGTCCACGTCACCCTTGATCGTCGCCGCCACCGGCGCGTCCGGCAGCGCCGCGATGTAGGCCGCGACATCGGCGATCGCGGTGTCATCTGCGAGCGTGGCAGCCATGGGCGCCATCATCTTGCCGAACATATCCTTCTCGTGCGTGCCGCGGGCGCCTTGCTTGAACAGCCTCAGCTGCCGCTCCAGGTACCAGGCGCCCTGTCCGCTCAGTCTCGGCGCATTCATCGCGACGTTGCCCTCGCCGTTGGCGCCATGGCAGGCGGCACATGCCGCATACGAGGCCTTGCCGGCCACGGCGTTGCCGACAGGCCGGGCGTGCGCCTGCGCATAGGTCGGCTGGCGGTCCAGCCAGGCCTGGAAGGCGCCGGGCTCGTCCACCACGAGCCTGCCACGCATCGCGAAGTGCCCGATGCCGCAGAGTTCCTCGCAAAGCAGGTCGTAGGATCCCGTTCGCGTGGGCGTGAACCAGGTATACGTGACCAGGCCCGGCACCATATCCATCTTGACGCGCAGCTGGGCCACCGAGAAGTTGTGCAACACGTCCTTGGAGCGCAGCAGCATCTTCACCGGCTGGCCCAGCGGCACATGCAGCTCGGGACTCGCCAACAGCACGTCGTCGCGGCCGTTGGGATCGGCCGGATTCATCCCGAAGGGGTTGGCGTCGCTCACGAAGCGGGAGTGCACGGTGCCCAGCTTGCCGTCCTTGCCCGGCAGCCGATAACTCCAGTGCCACTGCTGGGCCATGACTTCCACGACCTGGGCGTCCTTCGGCACGTGGATGACGTCCGCCCACACCAGCAGGCCCGGGGCCAGCATGGCGGCCACGCCAACACCGGTGACGACCAGGAGCCACCACTCGAGCTTCTTGTTCTCCGGCTCGTACGCTGCGCGTGCGCTTTCGCGGTAACGGTAGCGGATCACCGCCAACGCCATGAACAGGCTGACCGCCACGAACACGATCCCCGTCACCCAGAAGGTGATGGCAATCGTGGTGTCGATGGCGCCCCAGTTGGAGGCGATCGGCGTGAAGTACCAGGGACTCAGGAAGTGGAACAGGACCGAGCCGAGGGCCAGCACGATCAAAGCGATTGCGATTGCCATGGCTAGCGCTCCTATCGCCGCGGTGCTCGGCGCCGCCCTCGCGCCGGCTCATTGGACACCGCGAGGTCGCCTCTGAACGGCATCAGGATGGCGAATCTGATGATGGTTGAAGCCCGCTCGATGAGACGCCGGCAGATCGCGCAGCATGGAGCTGCCGGCGACGACGACGATGAGGATGAGCACAATTGTGGTGGCCATGGGCGGTTCCTTGTGCCGGCATCCCATGTGGCGTCAGGGGAATGCCGGAGCGTGGCGCTCCGAGCCCGCGAAATGGGCTTCCGGATGAGTGGCCTGCAGCAGCGACGCCACGGCCTGCGCCTGCGACGGCCGTACATCGACCATCAGCAAGATGCCCCCTTGCGCGATGGCGCTTTCGAAGCGCTCGAGCCGGGGGCTGGGGATGGAAATGCCGATCATGCTGGACGACCAGGCGCCGATGGCGCCCCCCAAAACCGCCAATACGACAGCTGCCTCCCACTGCGGCCCGTCGCCGACGATGGGGAAAAACAGCGCGACCAACAGGCCGGCGCAGGTGCCGGTGATGCCGCCCAGCACCAGGCCGGTCTTCGCCGCATGCACCACGTCGGAAGTTTGCAGCACATTGGCGGCGTGCAAGCCGGTCAGGTCCAAGCCGTCGCGGCCTGCGAAATGGATATGCCGCGTTTCCACCCCTGCCGCCAGCAGGTCGGTCATGGTCCGCCTGGCGCTCACCAGGTCGGGTAAAAGCCAATAGGTGCGCTGCTTCATGGAATCCTTTCGCCACAGGCGTGACAAGGGGCAGACCACGGTGGACTTATACGCCTGAGAACAAGCGGACGCAAGCCTGCCGACCGGCGCTAAGGGCCGGCGCGGGTTGCGCATTGAACAGCTGAGGTAGCTAGGGCAGGCGAGGCTGTCTCGCCCGGACCGAAGCCGTTTTGGCGCCAGGCCTCGAACACGGTGACGGCGACCGCGTTGGAGAGATTCAGGCTGCGCTGGCCGGGCCGCATGGGCAGCTTCAGCCTCTGCTGCGGCGGCACCGAATCACGCAGGGCCGGTGCCAGGCCGCGGGTCTCGGCGCCGAAAACCAGCCAGTCGCCGGGCCGGAACGCCGTCTCGTGCACCAGCCGCGCGCCCTTTGTCGTCAGGACGAACAGGCGCAGCGGCTCGGGTTGCTGCGCATCGAGAAATTGCTGCCAGCCGGCATGGCGCCGGACATCGGCGTACTCGTGGTAGTCGAGGCCGGCGCGGCGCATCAGCCTGTCTTCCATGGAAAAGCCCAGCGGCTCGATCAGGTGCAGCGTGCAGCCGGTGTTGGCCGCCAGCCGGATGACGTTGCCGGTGTTGGGCGGGATCTCGGGCTCGACCAGGACGATGTTGAACATGGCGGCTCTGATCAGGTTCGTTGCGTCGGTGCGCGCCAGCACCAGCGCCGTGATGCGCCGCGGCGCCGGCTTGCCGCAGCACCTGCGCGGCCGTGAAGAGCGAGGCCCCGCTGGTCATGACGTCGTCGACGAGCACGACGTGCCTGCCGCGCAGCTGCGACGCGCGCAACGGATCGACCGCGAACGCGCCTCTCACGTTGCCCAGGCGCTCCTTGCGGTCAAGGGCCGCCTGGGCTGCCGTATGCCGCACCCGCAACAGCAAGCGGGCATCGGTCTTGGCCGGCGCCAGGGCGCGGGCCAGCAGCAGCGCCTGGTTGAAGCCGCGTTCGGCCAGCCGCTGGCCGGACAGCGGCATCGGCACGCACCACATCCGCTTCTTCCAGTGCGGGCTCCACCCAGGGCGCGCTGCGCATCAGCGTGGCGAAGCGTCGCGCCCAGCCGGCCTCGCCGTTGAACTTGTAGTGCGCGATCAAAGCCGACCACGGAAATTCGTAGGAGACCGCGGCATGGCAGGCGTCCAGCGGCGGCGGGTGCGCCCAGGCAGCGGCCGCATTGGTCAACCCCGGCGGCAACCGGAATGGCGCAGCTGCGGCAGCGCGGCTGGGGCTGGGCGAACCGCGCGACGCAGGCTTCGCACAGCGGCTGGGCGGGCCAGGCACGGCAAACGGCGCACTGGCCGGGCAGGACGGCCGCAAGCCCTTCGATCAAGTGCCGCATCATCGGATCAATATACTCGCTCGCATCCGTATGGCCGACCAACGCCCGCCCACCATCGACCCCGCTGCCGCGCGGCATTGGGACAGCGTCGCACCCGCGCGCTCGCCCTGGCTGCATGAGGAAGTGGCGCGCCGGATGGAAGACCGGCTGCAATGGATCCGGATGGAGCCCAAGGCCTGGGCCCATTGGGAGCCGGTGCGGGGCGGCCTGCAGGCCCAGGCGCTGCTCGAGCGCCGCTACCCCAAGGCCGAGTGCTTCGTGGCCGAAAGCCAGCGCGAGCCGCGCCGAGGTGGCGCAGGGGCATGTCGCCAGGCCGTGGTGGCGGCGGTGGGCGCGCCGCACGGCATCATGGGCCCCTGCCCGACGCCGGCGTCCAGATGCTCTGGGCCAACATGGCCCTGCACATGTCGGCCGACCCGCAGGCGCTGATCGCGCAATGGCATCGCGCGCTCGCGACCGACGGCTTCCTGATGTTCTCCTGCCTGGGTCCGGACACCTTGCGCGAACTGCGGGCGCTCTACGCCGCGCTCGGCTGGCCGCCGCCGGCGCACGATTTCACCGACATGCACGATTGGGGCGACATGCTGGTGCACGCCGGCTTTGCCGAGCCCGTCATGGACATGGAGCGCATCACCCTCACCTGGGAAACGCCCGCGCGGCTGCTGGAGGAGTTGCGCGAACTCGGCGCCAACCTCCATCCGGGACGCTTTGCGGCCTTGCGCGGCCGCGGCTGGCGGGCCCGGCTGGACCAGGAGCTGGCGCACTCGTTGCGCGGACCCGACGGCCGGCTGGCCCTGACCTTCGAGATCATCTACGGCCATGCGCTCAAGCCGGCGCCCCGCGTGCGAATGAGCGAGCACAGCGCGGTCTCGCTGCAGGACATGCGGGCCCTGCTGGGGGCCGACAAGCGCCCGCGCCAGTAGCCGCGCCGGCAGCCGGGACAAGGGAGAACCCGCGCTACAATGCCGGGTTGATTTTTGAGCGTCACCCGTGCCGAATCCGGTATTTCGTTTCGCCACTGTCGAGGACCAGGCCATCCACTGGTTCTTGAAGCGCAACTGCTCGGTCACGCCGGTCCAATTGGGCTGGCTCTATGCCTCGCTGTGCGTCGTGTCGCTGGGGATCGGCCGGTTTTTTCTGGGTCCAGGGCGCGGTACTGATCCTTCCGTTTGCCGGGGCTCGAGCTGGCGGCGGCTCGGCGTCGCGTTCCTGGCATATGCCCGGCACGCGGGCGACGGCGAGAAGATTTCGCTGGAGGGGCGCCGGCTGGTGGTCGAGCTGGAGAGCGCGGGGCACCTGCGATGCGCGCGGATTCGACCGCGACCGGGTTCGCGTCGAGCCCGGCGCGGGCGACCGGTCGCTGATCGAGCTGTCGGGCCAGGGCCAGCGTGTGAGCGTAGGGCGCTATGTGCGACCGGAGCTGCGTCCGGCGCTGGCGCAGGAGATCCGCAGGGCGCTGCGCGGGGCCTAGAGAAGAAGGCCCGGCGAGGGCGGCCAGGTAAGAAGGCCCGCCGGGGGCGGGCAGGTTTGATTTGAGGCTAAAGCTAGTAAAACCATGAAGAGCATTTCCAATAAATTGGCTTCGCTGCTGCTCGCCCTGGGCGCGCTCAGTCCGGCGGCCCATGCGGTCAACGATCTGCCGGGCGGCCCCGCGGTACGCCAGCTCAACCTCCACGCCGGCAGCGACCCGCATCGCGGCCGAGCAGGCCTGGCTGCACTGGTTCATGCTCATCACCTGCATCGTGATCTTCATCGCGGTGTTCAGCGTGATGTTCTATTCCATCTGGAAGCACCGCAAGTCGCGTGGGCCACAAGGCCGCCAACTTCCACGAATCGGTCACCGTCGAGGTCATCTGGACCATCATCCCCTTCCTCATCGTCATCGGGATGGCCCTGCCGGCCACCAAGGTGCTGGTCGCCTCCAAGGACACCAGCAACGCCGACCTGACCATCAAGGCCACGGGCTACCAGTGGAAGTGGGGCTACGACTACCTCAAGGGCGAGGGCGAGGGCGTGTCCTTCCTCTCCACCCTGGACGCCACCCACCGCGAGATCTCCAATGACGGCGCCAACGGCCAGGTGCCCGACGACTACCTGCTCAAGGTCGACAACCCGCTGGTCGTGCCCGTCAACAAGAAGGTTCGCATCATCACCACGGCCAACGACGTGATCCACGCCTGGGGCGTGCCGGCCTTCGGCGTCAAGCAGGACGCGATTCCCGGCTTCGTGCGCGACACCTGGTTCCGCAGCGAAAAGACCGGCGACTTCTACGGCCAGTGCTACGAGCTGTGCGGCAAGGAACACGCCTACATGCCGATCCACGTGAAAGTGGTGACGGCCGAGCGAATACACCGCCTGGGTGGACGGCGAGAAGAAGAAGCTGGCCGCCAAGCAGGACGACCCGACCAAGGTCTGGACGCTGGCCGACATCAACAAGCGCGGCGAGAAGGTCTATGCCGCCAACTGCGCGGCCTGCCACCAGGCCAACGGCAAGGGCGCGGGCCCCATCAAGGCCGCTGGACGGCTCGCCCATCGTGACTGACGCCGACAAGAACAAGCAAATCCAGCTCGTGCTCAACGGCCAGCGGCGCAATGCCGGCCTGGAAGCAGCTGTCGCGATACCGACATCGCGGCCGTGGTCAGCTACACCAAGAACAACTGGTCCAACAAGACGGGCCAGCTGGTGCAGCCCTCCGAAGTCCTGGCCCAGCGCGGCAAGTAATCGACAGAAATTAGGAAATCAAGATGAGCGCCGTTCTCGACCCTCACGCCCACCCCCACGTCCATGCCGACGAGCACCATGCGCATCCGCATGGCTGGCGCCGCTGGGTGTTCGCGACCAACCACAAGGACATCGGCACGCTGTACCTGCTGTTCTCCTTCTCCATGCTGATGTTCGGCGGCGTCCTGGCGATGCTGATCCGCGTCGAGCTGTTCCAGCCCGGCCTGCAGGTGGTCAACCCCGAGCTGTTCAACCAGCTCACCACCATGCACGGCCTGATCATGGTGTTCGGCGCCATCATGCCGGCCTTCGTCGGCTTCGCCAACTGGATGATCCCGCTGCAGATCGGCGCGGCCGACATGGCCTTCGCGCGCATGAACAACTTCAGCTTCTGGCTGCTGATCCCGGCCGGCCTGATGCTGGTGGGCTCGTTCTTCATGCCGGGCGGCGCCCCCGCCGCCGGCTGGACGCTGTACGCGCCGCTGACGCTGCAGATGGGCCCGTCGATGGACGCCGGCATCTTCGCGATGCACATCCTGGGCGCCTCGTCCATCATGGGCTCGATCAACATCATCGTCACCATCCTGAACATGCGCGCTCCCGGCATGACGCTGATGAAGATGCCGATGTTCGCCTGGACCTGGCTGATCACCGCCTACCTGCTGATCGCCGTCATGCCCGTGCTGGCCGGCGCGATCACGATGACGCTGACCGACCGCCACTTCGGCACCACCTTCTTCAACCCCGCCGGCGGCGGCGACCCGGTGATGTACCAGCACATCTTCTGGTTCTTCGGCCACCCCGAGGTCTACATCATGATCTTGCCGGCCTTCGGCATCGTCAGCCAGGTCGTGCCCGCCTTCGCGCGCAAGCGCCTGTTCGGCTACGCGTCCATGGTGTACGCCACCAGCTCGATCGCGATCCTGTCGTTCATCGTCTGGGCGCACCACATGTTCACCACCGGCATGCCGGTGACGGGCCAGCTGTTCTTCATGTACGCGACCATGCTGATCGCCGTGCCCACGGCCGTGAAGATCTTCAACTGGATCGCCACCATGTGGCAGGGCTCGATGACCTTCGAGACGCCGATGCTGTTCGCCGTCGGCTTCATCTTCGTGTTCACGATGGGCGGCTTCACCGGCCTGATCCTGGCCATGGCGCCGATCGACCTGCTGCTGCAGGATACCTACTACGTGGTCGCGCATTTCCACTACGTGCTGGTGGCCGGATCGCTGTACGCCATGTTCGCCGGCTTCTACTACTGGGTGCCCAAGTGGACCGGCGTGATGTACAACGAGTCGCGCGGCAAGATCCACTTCTGGTGGTCGCTGATCGCGTTCAACGTCACCTTCTTCCCGATGCACTTCCTGGGGCTGGCCGGCATGCCGCGCCGCTACGCCGACTACCCGATGCAGTTCGCCGACTTCAACGCGCTGGCCTCGCGTAGGCGGCTTCGCCTTCGGCCTGGCACAGGTGTATTTCTTCTTCTGGATCGTGCTGCCTTGCATGCGCGGCCAGGGCGAGCCCGCGCCGCAGCGCCCGTGGAACGATCCGGACGGCAAGGGCGCCGAGGGCCTGGAGTGGGAAGTGCCGTCGCCGGCTCCTTTCCATACCTTCGAGACGCCCCCGCGGCTGGATGCGACGGCCACCAAGGTGCTGGACGCCCGCGTGCACCCCGGGCGGCACGCGCCGGGCCTGCACATGCCGCCGCCGCAAGAGCAGCCTGACGGCAGCGTTCACTGATCGCCTGGAGCAGTGCATATGACTCCCGAGCAGAAGAAAAGCAATCTGCGCATGGCCCTGGTGCTGGCGTCGATCGCTGCGACCTTCCTGATCGGCTTCGTGGCCAAGATGGTGCTGCTGTCGCATTGAGCTGTCCATGAGCATCCGCGGCGAAAACCTCAAGATGGTGGGCAAGCTGGCCGTGGTCGCGGCCGGCATGTTCGCCTTCGGCTACGCGCTGATTCCCATCTACAAGCACATCTGCGAGGTGACGGGCATCAACATCCTGTCGCTGTCCGAGCGGCAGGTGCCCGGTGGGGGAAGCGCGGGCGCCGACGTGAAGCTCAACACGCAGGTCGACACCAGCCGCACCATCACCGTGGAGTTCGACGCCAACTCCCGCGGCCCCTGGGAGTTCAAGCCGGCCCAGCGCTCGATCCAGGTGCATCCGGGCCAGCTGGCGACCGTGATGTACGAGTTCCAGAACGTGCAGGACCGCCGCATGGCGGCGCAGGCCATTCCCAGCTATGCGCCCCACCAGGCCGCGGCCCATTTCAACAAGCTCGAGTGCTTCTGCTTCACCCAGTACGTGCTGGAGCCGGGCGAGAAAAAGCAGTGGCCGGTCGCGTTCGTGATCGACCCCAAGCTGTCGAAGGACGTGACGACGATCACGCTGTCCTATACCTTCTTCGAGGTAGGCGGCAAGACGCCGCCGGCGCCGATATGAGCGAGAGCGACGCACGGCCGCCCGAAGACGCGAAGGCCCCCTCGGGGGGCAGCGCAGTACACGCAGTGACAAGCGTGGGGGCCATCTTCCGCACCATCAAGGCGGTCGCCTGGTCGTTCATCGGCATCCGCAAGACGAGCGCCTACCAGGAAGACCTGAGCAAGCTCAATCCGCTCCACATCATCGTCGTGGCCCTGGTGGGCGTGGCGCTCTTCGTGGGCGGGCTCGTGCTGCTGGTCAATTGGGTCGTGGCAAAGTAGTTACACAGGCATTCAAGACAAGAATCGGGAAATCAGGAGTTCAAATGAGTTCAGCAGCACCGGGCACCACGCCTTACTATTTCGTGCCACAACCCTCGCGCCATCCGGTCATGGCGTCGTTCGGCCTGTTCTGGGTCATCTTGGGCGCGGGCCAATGGATCAACGGCGTCGGATGGGGCAAGTACGCGCTGTTCTTCGGCCTGATCTGGCTGTTCGGCGTGCTGTTCCAGTGGTTCGGCGAGGCCATCGGCGAGAGCGAGGACGGCTACTACGGCCACAAGGTCGACTTGTCGTTCCGCTGGAGCATGAGCTGGTTCATCTTCTCGGAAGTGATGTTCTTCGGCGCCTTCTTCACCGCGTTGTGGTGGATGCGCTCGCATTCGGTGCCGGCCCTGGGCGGCCTGGAGAATGCGCTGCTCTGGCCCGACTTCAAGGCGGTGTGGCCCACGGTCGCCGCCGGTGCCACCGCCTCGCCGGCCGGCATCATCGAGCCGTTCCAGACCATGACGCCGTTCTGGCTGCCCACCATCAACACGGCGTTGCTGCTGTCCTCCGGCGTCACGCTGACCATCGCCCACCACGCGCTGCGCGAGAACCATCGCGGCAAGACGATCATGTGGATGTGGATCACCGTGCTGCTGGGCGCAACCTTCGTCGGCGTCCAGGGCTACGAATACTTCCACGCGTACAGCGACCTCAACCTCAAGCTCACGTCCGGCGCTTACGGCTCCACCTTCTTCATGCTCACCGGCTTTCACGGCTTCCACGTGATCGTCGGCATGCTGATGCTGCTGTTCATCACGCTGCGGCTCATGAAGGGCCATTTCACCCCCGACAGGCACTTCGGCTTCGAGGGCGCGGCCTGGTACTGGCACTTCGTGGACGTGGTGTGGCTGGGCCTGTACACCCTGGTCTACTGGCTGTAGACGCGAAAAGCAGATAAAACAAGGGCCGCTAAGCGGCCCTTGTTCTTTGTGGACTACTTTGCCGACAGGTATGCCCGTCGGCTGGATATAACCGAACTTCCAGGCCAGCAGGATGCAGACGAACAGCAGGATCGAAAAGCCCACGCGGAACGCCAGCGCGCGGGCCATGTTGCTGGTCTTGGGCTTGCCGCCCTGGCCGTCGCGCATCATGAAGAACAGGGCCGAACCCAGGCTGCCGATGATGGCCACGAACGCCAGGAGCACAAGATATTTCATGAGGTCAATTATCCCGTGACAGGCGTCCGCTCAGTCCGCTTCTGGGTTGCCACGTTGGCGGCTGTCGCTGTGTTCGCCGCCACGCTGGCCCTGGGCGCCTGGCAGATGGGCCGGGCGGGGCAGAAGCTCGCCCTGCACGCGGTCATGCAGGAGCGCCTGGCCATGCCCCCCGATCGACCAGAAGACGCTCCTGGCGACCGGCAGGCGGCGACGGATCTACTGCACCGCCCGGTCGTCCTGCGTGGCACCTGGTTGCCGCAGCACACGGTTTTTCTGGATAACCGGCAGATGGACGGCAAGCCCGGTTTTTATGTGGTCACTCCCTTGAAGCTCGAAGGAAGCACAGCAGCCGTGCTGGTGGAGCGTGGCTGGGTCCAGCGCAACTTCGTCCAGCGCGACAAGCTGCCGCCGATTGCAACGCCGCCGGGCGCGGTCGAGCTGCACGGCCGCATGGCCCCGCCTCCCGGCAAGCTATACGAATTCGCCGGAGCCGGCCTCGGCCCCATCCGGCAAAATATCGACTTGGCCCAGTTCCGGGCCGAAACGGGTCTGGCGCTGCTGGACCTGGCCGTGCAGCAGACCGGCGCGCCGTCGGAAGGCCTGTTGCGCGAGTGGCCCGAGGCCGCCAGCGGCGCCCCGAAACATTACGGTTATGCCTTCCAGTGGTGGGCCTTGAGTGCCCTGATCGCCATCCTTTATGTCTGGTTCCAGTTCATCGCCCCGCGCCGAAAGGCCCTTCATGCTTGACGAGCCCCTGGGCCTGACCGTGCATTCGCTTCCCCGGCCGCAGGACGCGCTGGAGGGTGACGGCCGCCGCACCCGCATGGGCCGCCTGAAGATGCTGGTCGTGCTGGCGGTCTGCGCCGCGCCGGTGATGGCCTCCTACTTCACCTACTACGTGGTCCGTCCGGAGGGCCGGCGCAACTACGGCGAACTGGTCGAGCCGCAGCGGCCTTTGCCTGCGCTCACCGCGACAGCGCTCGACGGCAAGGCGGTGCCGCTGCGTTCGTTGCGCGGCCAGTGGCTCCTGGTCAGCGTGGCGGGCGGAGCCTGCGACGCGGCTTGCGAAAACCACCTGTATCTGCAGCGCCAGCTGCGCGAGGGCCTGGGCAAGGACAAGGACCGCCTGGACTGGGTCTGGCTGGTGCCCGATGGCACTCCCCCTCGCTCGTCACTGCTGCCCGCGCTGGCACAAGCCACGGTGCTGCGGGTGGACGGCGCGCAGCTGGGCCAGTGGCTGGCTCCGGCGCCGGGCCAGCAGCTGCCCGACCATCTGTACCTGGTGGATCCGATGGGCAACTGGATGATGCGCTTTCCCGCCGTCAAGGCGGGCACGATCGACGCCGCCGCGGCCAAGGACATCAAGCGCGACCTGGAACGTCTCCTTCGTGCCTCGGCTTCCTGGGACCGCGCCGGCCGCAACCCCTCCTGACCATGGACGCACAGCCGCTCTACGACCTGTCACCCGCCTTGCGCCTGATGTTCATGGGCGTGGTGATCGCGCTCGGGCCGCTGGCCTGGGTGTGGCTGCGCAGCAAGGACCAGGCACCGGCGCGGCGGCTGCAGGCCCTGACGCTCCTGACCCTGTTTCTCACCTTCGACCTGGTGCTGTTCGGCGCGTTCACACGGCTCACGGATTCGGGGCTGGGCTGCCCGGACTGGCCCGGCTGCTACGGCAGCGCCAGCCCGAGCGGGGCGCAGGCCCAGATCAGCCAGGCCCAGGCGGCGATGCCCACCGGGCCCGTGACGCACGTCAAGGCGTGGATCGAGATGTTGCACCGCTACTTCGCCACCGGCGTCGGCGTGCTCATCATGATGCTCGCCGCGGCCACCTGGTGGCTGCGCAAGCGCGGCCTTGCGGTCAGCCCGTGGTGGCCGACCGTGACGCTGGCATGGGTGTGCTTGCAGGGCGCCTTCGGCGCGCTGACGGTGACGATGAAGCTCTTCCCCGCCATCGTCACGCTGCACCTGCTTGGCGGCCTGGTGCTGCTCGCCTTGCTGTGCCGCCAGGCCGTGGCCTATGCGCAGGCGGCGCGCGCCTCTGGTGCGGCACCCATCGCGCAGGCACAACGCACGTGGCTCATTGCCGCATTCGCGTTGCTCTGGCTGCAGGTCGCGCTCGGCGGCTGGGTCAGCACCAACTATGCAGTGCTGGCCTGCACCGAATTCCCGACCTGCCAGGGCAGCTGGTGGCCGGCGATGGATTTTGCGCGGGGCTTCGAGCCGTGGCGCGAGTTGGGCAAGACGGGCGCAGGCGAGAACATCGGCTTCGCGGCGCTCACCGCGATTCACTTTGCCCACCGCTTGCTCGCCTACGTCGTTGTGGCAGTGCTGGCCGTGGCGGCCTGGCGGCTGCGCCAAGGCCCGCTGCGCACCCAGGCGCGCTGGATCGCTGGCCTGGTCTTGTGGCAGTTCGCCACGGGCCTGTCGAATGTGGTCCTGGGCTGGCCCCTGGTGGCGGCCATCTCGCACACCGGCGGCGCCGCTGCGTTGGTGGTGGTTTTGACGTGGGCCTTGTGCGCGAGCGCAAATGCGGGGTCGGCCGTGCCGGCGGCCCGGCTCGGGGCACGGGAGCTCTCGGCATGAGCGCGGCAAAATCAGAAGCGATGGGCCAGCCTGCGGCGTCCAAGCTCCAGCAGTTTTACGCGCTGACGAAGCCGCGGGTCATACAGCTGATCGTCTTTTGCGCGCTGATCGGCATGGTGCTGGCGGTGCCCGGCGTGCCGACGCTGGCTGATCTCCGGCTCGCCCTCATCGCCTGCCTGGGCATCTGGCTGGTGGCGGGCGCCGCCGCCGTGTTCAACTGCCTGGTGGAAAAAGGCATAGACGCGAAGATGAGGCGCACAGCCTGGCGCGCCACCGCCAAGGGCGAACTGAGCGACTGGCAAACCCTGCTGTTCGCGGCCGTGCTCTGCGCAGTGGGCTCCTGGCTGCTCTATGTGTGGGTCAACCCGCTGACCATGTGGCTGACCTTCGCCACCTTCGTCGGCTACGCCGTGATCTACACGGTCATCCTCAAGCCCCTCACTCCGCAGAACATCGTCATCGGCGGCGCCTCGGGCGCGATGCCGCCGGTTCTCGGCTGGGCCGCCATGACGGGCGACGTAGGGCCGGAGGCGCTGATCCTCTTTCTCATCATCTTCCTGTGGACGCCCCCGCATTTCTGGGCCCTGGCCCTGTACCGGGTCGAGGACTATCGCAAATCGGGCCTGCCGATGCTGCCGGTGACCCATGGCAACGAGTTCACCCGCCTGCAAATCTTCCTGTACACGCTGGTCCTGTTCGCGGCCTGCCTCATGCCATTCGCCTATGGCATGAGCTCCTGGCTGTACCTGGCGGCCGCGGTAGTGCTGAGCTTCGGTTTCTCGCTTTATGGATTCCGGCTCTGGCGCGAGTATTCGGACGCGCTGGCGCGCAAGACCTTCCGCTTTTCACTGATCCACCTGAGCCTGCTGTTCGCCGCCCTGCTGGTGGACCACTACCTATTCTGACCATGCATCGCCGACACGCTCTCGCATCCCTCGCCGCCTGCCTGCTGGCGGCGTGCACCGAATCCAAGCCGCAGTTCAAGGCCATCGACCTCACGGGCGCCGACTACGCCCGGGACTTCCAGCTGACCGACCACAACGGCCAGCCACGCAGCCTGAAGGATTTCAAGGGCAAGGTGGTCGTGATGTTCTTCGGCTACACCCAATGTCCCGATGTCTGCCCCACATCGATGGCAGAGTTGGCCGAGGCGAAAAAGCTGCTGGGCCCGGATGGCGACAAGGTCCAGGGCTTGTTCGTCACGGTGGATCCGGAGCGCGACACGCCGCAGGTGCTCAAGGGCTACATGGCCAACTTCGATCCCAGCTTCCTGGCGCTGCGCGGAACGCCGGAGCAATTGGCCGCGATGGCCAAGGATTTCAAGGTCTACTACAAGAAGGTGGAAGGCAAGACGCCCACCAGCTACACCATGGACCACTCCGCCGCCAGCCTGGTCTACGACACGCAAGGTCGCCTGCGCCTGTATACGCGCTACGGCACCGGTCCGCAGGCCCTGGCCTCGGACCTGCAACTGCTGCTCAAGCAAGCTTGAGGGAAGGCGGGCATGGTCCAGCACCTGCTCGGGCGACGCGGTGCTGCGCGCATTTCGCTGATACCGCCTGAGGTGCTGGAGGCGCTGAACCAAGGCCTGATTGCGACCGTCAACCTGAACGAGTTGCTGGCGCTCGACCTGGCGCGCCTGACACGCAACGTGGCACGGCAGATCGGGTTGGACCCTGCGGCCGAGCGGTTGACGGACACGCTGGACATGTTGTCCGCCTTCAAGCCCATCAAGCGGCACGAGCATGTAGCACGCGCCCTCTACGACATGACCGAGCCGCGTGCCGACCGCGATGCCGTAGCCCACGCGCTTGCCGTCCACCCCAGCGACGTGGCGCGTTCCTGGGCTGCGCAATGGGTCATGTTCTCGGGCATGCCGCTTTCGCGCAAGCTGCTTTCCGTTCGCCGTTTCGCGGCCGATCCTCATTTCGGCGTGCGCGAGATCGCCTGGATGGCCGTGCGCGGCGATACGGCGGGCGCGTTGGACGAGGCTATCGGTTTGCTCCAGCCCTGGGTGCACGATGGCGACGCCAACATCCGCCGTTTCGCGAGCGAACTCACGCGTCCGCGCGGCGTGTGGTGCGCGCAGATCGAAATCCTGAAGGCCGAGCCCTGGCGTGCACTGCCTCTGCTGGAGCCGCTGAAGGCGGACAGCAGCCGTTACGTGCAGAATTCGGTGGCCAACTGGCTCAACGACGCGGGCAAGAGCCAACCCGAGTGGGTGCACGGGTTGTGCGAGCGCTGGGGTGGGGAATCCGACTCGCCGGCGACGGCATACATCATCCGGCGCGCGTCGCGCAGTCTGTCATCCGCCAACTAGAAATTGAGCGGACGGATCAGCTTGCGGGCATCGGGCCTGATCGCATTCACGCCATCGATCAGCCACTTCATGGTCCCCGGCGAATCCAGGTCCTTGTCCGGCAGCAGCGCGACCGCGATATGGAACTTGAGCGTGGTCCCCGGGGGCAAGGCATCGGAGGACCGCAAGCCGCTGGCGATCACCTGCTGGGCGCGGCTGATCGCATTCTCCGTGGTGGTGGGGCCTTCCAGCAGCAGGGCGAATTCATGCTCGCCGACCCGGGCCGCGAGGTCGATGTCGGTGATGGCGCGCCGCAGGAGCGAGGCGGTTACCACCAAGGCCTTGTCGGCCGTTTCGCGGCCGAACTCCGCGGCGATGCTTTCGAAGTTGGAAATCTTCACCGCCATCAGTGCACCGGCGTGCTTGAGCGCGCGGCAGCGCACGAGTGCGCTATCCAGGCGCTGCAGCAGCGTGCGGGTGTGAGCCAAGCCGGTCAGCGCGTCGTTACGAGCCAGGGCCGCCGCGCGCACCTGCGCTTCGCGCCGGCGGCTGCCGCGCAGGCTCAGGGCGTAAAACAGGATAGGCATCTCCAGTGCCGCGCCAATGGACAGGCCATACCGGGTCAGGAAACTGATGGGAATCAGGTTCATGCCCTTGGCAATGGGGAAAATGGCCATGACGAGCACGGGCAGGAATCCCAGCGCGATCAATCGGATATGAGGGTCGTCGCCCTGGGTCCACACCAGGATGATCAGCCCGACCACCACCACCACTGCGAGTGCCGTGAGCACCATGACCAATGCGAACGAGCCGCGCGATACGATGAAGGTGTCCAGTGCCACGGCCGACAGCAGTGCGGCGATAAGGCTCCACACCAGCAGGTCCAGGGCCTTCGAGAACCGCGCCGGCTCTGTGACGGTGCGGGTGAACCAGAGCGCGGCGGCCGAGGAAAGTCCCGGTAGCAGGAAGGTGGCCACCTCGTTCCATTTGAGCCAGTGATCCCAGACGTGCTGCGCGCCGACCCCCAGGTAGGCCACCTGGCCGGCCGCCACGATGCCAACATACACCGCATAGACGCCGAAGTTGCGGTCGCGAAAGACCACGGCGTTCGCGCTGGCCACCACGACGATCAGGGCCGCCAGGCCGAAATAGGCGCCCAGCAGGAACTGCTCGAGTTCGCGCGATGCGAACAGTGACGATCGGTCCTGGATAGTGATGGGGGTGGAGAAATCCGCCCTTTCATGTTCGATGCGCAGCCAATACCGAACCGGCTTGCCGATGACCGGTGATAGCTCGAAGGTGGGGAAACGGCCCGGCATCGGCCAGTCCGACACGGCCTTGGTGTCGCCGGCTTCCTGCTGCACCCAATCTCCCTCGGGCGACCGGTAGAACAACTGCACCCGGTCGATTCCGGAAGACTTCAGGGCCAGAAACCAGGGCTTCCCGGCGCTGCTCTGGGCATCGAAGCGGATCCACAAGGCTCTGCCGTCGATGCGATGGCCGGCCCCGGCTTCGCGCACGGACCAGGGCAGACTGTCGCTCACGGCTTCCATCTGGTCGGGCGTCCGCATGGTCCCGGCATCGATCCAGTAGTGGCTGCGCCCCTCCAGCGGCACCTCATGCACCTGGGGCGACAAGACGATGGGGTCCTGGGCGAGCGCGGTGCCCAGGCCCAGCAGCCAAAGCACCACTACCGCCGCAAACCAGACTGTTTTAGAACTCCTCACTCAGCCATTGTTGCAGCATTCGGCCCCGCAACGGCTGTGCTGAAGGATTTATGCGTAAGCCGCGAGTGCCTTTTTCATCTTTTTCATCGCGGCGGATTCGATCTGCCGGATGCGCTCGGCGCTCACGCCGTATTCGGCTGCCAGGTCGTGCAGCGTCAAGCCGCCGGAGCCGTCGTCGTTGACCTTGAGCCAGCGCTCCTCGACGATGCGGCGGCTGCGGGGATCGAGTTCTTCCAGGGCCGCGGCAATGCCTTCGCTGGCCAGCACGTCGCGCTGGTGCGATTCCATCACGCTGGTGGGCTCGTGGCTGGCGTCCGCCAGGTAGGCGATCGGCCCGAAAGCCTCGTCGCCGTCATCGCCCGGCGTGGGGTCGAGCAGCACGTCGCCCCCGGCCATGCGGGCTTCCATCTCGATGACTTCCTCGCGTTTGACCTTGAGCTCGCGCGCCATGACTTCGATCTGTGCATCGGTCAGGCTGTCCCTGTGGGTCTGCGCGTCGGCATCGTCCTTGAAGCCCTGCTTCATCGAACGCAGGTTGAAGAACAGTTTGCGCTGGGCCTTGGTGGTGGCCACCTTCACCATGCGCCAGTTCTTCAGGATGTATTCGTGGATTTCCGCCTTGATCCAGTGCAGGGCGTAGCTCACCAGGCGCACGCCCTGGTCCGGGTCGAACCGCTTCACGGCCTTCATGAGGCCGATGTTGCCTTCCTGGATCAGGTCGCCATGCGGCAGGCCATAGCCCAGGTATTTGCGAGACACGGACACCACCAGCCGCAGGTGCGACAGCACCAGCTTACCGGCAGCTTCCAGATCGTTTTGTTCCTTGAATTTCCGCGCGAACTCCTGCTCCTCTTGAGCAGTCAGCATCGGCAGCCGGTTCACGGCCGAGATGTATGCGTCGAGATTGCCCAGAGACGGAACAACCGCCCACGGGCTGGCCATCGCCAACGCCGTGCCAGGGGCTCCATTGAGAGTGGACATGCCGGAAATTCCTTTCATTGAATGGCTATGCTAGCACTCTCTTAGAGAGACTGCTAAGCGCAGGGTTCACCGCTCAGGATACGATAATCAGGGTATTCCCTGGTATCAAAGGGTGATGGGCCCTGTCGCTTTGTGAGATAGTAAAGCTATTACTGCTTATGGACTGCGTCCGGGGCGGCAAGCTGAGCTTTTCTACCAGCGCACGCCGAGCCTGGCGAACAGCTTGCTCAGCACGAACAGCGGGCCTACCCACAGATACCGCAGATCCTCGAAGAACGAAGGCTTCTTGCCTTCGATCTTGTGGCCTATGAATTGCGCGATCCACGCGGCCACGAAAATCGCCGCCGACAACGGCAGCACCAGGTTGCCCATGGCGTAAACCAAGGCCAGCCCGATGGCGGAAAGAATCGCCATCGCCACCAGGAACACCAGCGACAGCCGGGCGTAGTACACCAGGCTGGCAGCTACGAAGCCAACCGCCAGCCATGGATGGGCCGCCCACAACAGGCCCAACAGGCTCAGCATGATCAACGGTATGGCCACGAAGTGGATGAGCTCGTTGCGCGGATTCTGGTGGCTCTCGCCGTAGTGGGCCAGCAAGCGATCGACTTCGCGTTGGGCCGCCGATGCGAAGTCGCCCTGGGTGACGGTTTCCATCGATGTCTCCTGTCTTTTTTGGAACAATGGACTCATTCTGGGAGCCCTGTTCCATGCAAGACTGTAAAGAACTTAACATTCTGAGCATCACCACCACGGTAAGTTCCCTGGAAACGGCGAAGACTTTGGCGCGTGAGATCCTGGCGCGAAAGCTGGCAGCCTGCGTACAGCTGGACCAGAGCGTCATCTCGCTCTACCGTTGGAAGGGCGAGCTGTGCGAAGAGCCGGAGGTGCGGCTGGTGATCAAGTCCCTGCCGGGTTGTGAAGCGGCGCTGCAAGAGCTGCTCGCACGGCACCATCCCTATGAGCTTCCCCAGTTCCTGGTCCAGCCCATGAGTGCCAGCCAGGCCTACGCGCAGTGGGTCCGCGCCGAAGTGGCTTGTGCCGCCGAGTCCAGATGCCTAGCGCACCACTAAGCCCCGGCCGCGTGCCGGAGGGCCCGATCTCCCCGATCACGGCCGCTTCGGCGAATCCGTGGCGGCGGAATATCGCCAACACCTCGTCGGCCGTGGCGGCAGCGCAGGACACCAGCAAACCACCGCTGGTCTGCGGGTCGGTGAGCAGGGACTTGGCCACCGGGTCGAAGCCGGCCGGCAGTTCCACCGCCGAGCTGTAGCCCGCCCAGTTGCGCCCCGATGCACCGGTGACGTGGCCCGCCGCCGCCAGTTCCGCGACGCCCGGCAGCACCGGGACCTTGCGCCAGTCGATGCGGACTTCCAGGCCGGCGCCGCGCGCCAGTTCGAGCACATGGCCCGCCAGGCCGAAACCCGTCACGTCGGTCAGCGCATGGACGCCTTCCAGCGCGGCCAGCTCGGGGCCGGGGGTGTTCAGGCGCGTGGTCGTCTCGATCATCCGCCGGTATCCGTCGGCGTTCAGCAATTCCTTCTTCAGCGCTGCGGAAAGCACGCCAACGCCCAGCGGCTTGCCGAGGATCAGCACGTCGCCCGGCTTCGCATCGGCGTTGCGCTTGACGCGCTTGGGATGCACCAGCCCGAGAGCAACCAGGCCATAGATCGGCTCGACCGAATCGATGGTGTGGCCGCCCGCGATCGGGATGCCCGCTTCGCGGCAAACCGATTCGCCGCCCTCGAGGATGCGCCCGATGGTCGCCGTCGACAGCACGCTGATCGGCATGCCGACGAGGGCCAGCGCCATGATCGGCTTGCCGCCCATGGCATACACGTCCGAGATCGCATTGGTGGCGGCGATGCGTCCGAAGTCGTAGGGGTCATCGACGATCGGCATGAAGAAATCGGTGGTGGCGATCAGCGCCTGCTCGTCGTTGAGCTGGTACACGGCCGCGTCGTCGGCGGTTTCTATGCCCACCAGCAGCTCGGGTGGCAGCGGCATGCGGGCCGTGCCCTTCAGGATTTCGGACAGCACGCCCGGCGCGATCTTGCAGCCGCAGCCGCCACCGTGCGATAGCGAAGTCAGGCGGGGCTCGGCGGCTGTGGCCGTGGAAAGGTTCAATGGCGCATTCATGACGGGTCGTGCAGTTCCTGGAGAAGCTGGAGCAATGCCGCACGCTCCGCCTCGGGGGCGAACAGGGGCGCGCGCAGCGAGCATTGTGCGCGCAGACGCTCCAGCAGGGGCGGGGCGGGGCGCGGTGATTCTGCAGTTGTGCCTGACCGGCGCCGCTACTTGGGGTGTAATCGGCGCCAGCCAACCACAAACCTCAAGGTAACCCATGACCTCCACCTCCTTCTCCCTTGTGCGCCGACTCCTGCTGGTCCTTGGCATGTTGGCCCTGGGCGCAGCGGCACAGGCCCAGCAGGTGTTTCGCGTCACCGCCATTCCCGACGAGTCGCCCACCGAGCTCGCGCGCAAGGCCGCGCCGCTCATGAAATACCTGGAGCAGCGTCTTGGCACCAAAGTGGAATTCACGCCGGTCACCGACTATGCCGCCGCCGTGGAAGCGCTGGCCAACAAGCAGGTGGATCTCGCATGGTTCGGCGGCTTCACCTTCGTCCAGGCGCAGCAGCGTTCGGGCGGAAAGGTCGTGCCGCTGGTGCAGCGTGAAGAAGACGCGAAATTCAAGTCCGTCTTCATCACCACCGACGACGGCATCAAGACCCTGGCCGACCTGAAGGGCCGCAACGTCAGCTTCGGCTCGCAGTCCAGCACCTCGGGCCACCTCATGCCGCGCAGCTTCCTGCTGGCATCGGGCATCAACCCGGACCGCGACTTCAAGCGCGTGGCCTACTCGGGCGCGCATGACGCTACCGTGGCCGCAGTCGCCTCCGGCAAGGTCGACGCCGGCGCGCTCAACATCTCGGTGTGGGAGAAACTGGTGGCGGACAAGAAGGTCGACCCCGCCAAGGTGCGCGTCTTCTACACCACGCCGCCTTATTTCGACTACAACTGGACGGTGCACGCCGACATGCCTGCCGCGCGACGCGCCAACCTGGCCAAGGCATTCACGGACTTGAACAAGGACACGGCAGAGGGCCGCGAAATCCTGGAGTTGCAGCGCGCGACGCGGTTCATCCCGACCTCCGCCGACAACTACACCGGCATCGAATCGGCTGCGCGCAACGCCGGCTTGCTCAAGTGAGCCGGACGCTGCGACCTTCGCCATGAAGCTCAGCCTGGATCGCGTTTCGGCCCGGCACCCAGCCGCGCGAGCCGGTTCTCCCGCGGCCCTGCAATCGCTGGAGCTGGAAGTGGCGAGCGGCGAGCAGGTGGCCGTGATCGGCCCTTCCGGCGCGGGCAAGACGACGCTGCTGCATGTGCTGGCCTGCGCGCTGCGGCCGACAGCGGGCGCTGTGCGACTGGACGGACGCGATCCCTGGCAGCTGCCGCGCGGCGAGCTGCAACGCTTGCGCGGCGAATTCTTCCTGGCGCCGCAGGTGCCGCCGCTGCCGCCGCGACAGCGCGTCGTCACGGCGGTGCTCGCAGGCCGCCTGCCGCATATCGGCCTGGCGCACAGCCTGCGCAGCCTGTTCTATCCCACCGGCATCGCGCAGGCCGACGCCGCGCTCGCCCGCTTCGATCTTTCCGACAAGCTGTTCGCGCGGGTCGATCGCCTGTCCGGCGGCGAGCGCCAGCGGGTGGGCCTGGCCCGTGCGCTGCTGGCACAAGCGCGGTTGCTGCTGGTGGACGAGCCGCTGTCCGCGCTGGACCCGTCGCGCGCCGCCCAGGCCTTGGCATCCCTGACCCAGGCCGGCCGGGAAACCGGGGCCACGCTGATCACCACCATGCACGACGTGCCCATGGCGCTGCGGACCTTTCCGCGCATCGTGGGCCTGCGCGACGGCGCGCTGATGTTCGACCTGCCGTCGGCCGAGGTCACGGCGGAGCGGCTGCACGACCTGTACGAGCAAAAGCTGGACGAGCTCCAGGGCACTGCCGCGCACGATGAACCGCCGGCCCTCGGTGCCGCTGCCGGTGCAGATGCACTGCCGCTAGGCTGCGATGACCACCACCGCACGATTGGCGGACCAGCGCGACCCGGCCTGGGCGGGCCGGGTCTTCTGGCTAGTGGCCGCGGGTGTGATCTTGTGGCCGCTGCTGGTGCTGGCCGAGTTCAAGCCCTGGCTCCTGGTTTCGCCCGAAAGCCTGAAGCCCACACTGCGCTTTCTCGCGGACTTCGTGCCGCCGCGGATCGACGGCCCGTTTCTCTGGCTGGTGGCGCGGGAGACCTGGCGCACCGTCGCCATCGCCACCGCCGGCCTGGTCCTGGCGCTGGTCATCGCCTTGCCGCTTACCTTGCTTTCGGTGAGGGTGCTGTCTGTTTCGGGGTTGGCGGGCCGCATGGCCGCGGGGCCGGCTGCCATGCGGTGGGCCGTGCGCGGCCTGCTGGTCGTGCTGCGCAGCGTGCCCGAGCTGATCTGGGCACTGGTCTTCGTGCGCGTGGTGGGCCTCGGCCCCACGGCCGGTGTGCTCGCCATCGCACTCACTTACGGCGGCATGCTGGGCAAGGTGTATGGCGAGATCCTGGAAAGCGGCGACGCGCACAGCACGGTCTCGCTGCTGCGCAATGGCTCGGGCCGGCTGCAGGCCTTCTTCTACGGCATGCTGCCTACCAATGCCGCGGAGCTCACCAGCTACACGGTGTACCGCTGGGAATGCGCGATCCGGTCCTCCGCGGTGCTCGGTTTCGTCGGCGCCGGCGGGCTGGGGCAGCAGATGGACTCGTCGATGAAGATGTTCAACGGCGCCGAGGTCAGCACGATGCTGCTGGTATTCGTGGTCCTGGTCGCCCTGACCGACCGCTTGAGCGCCTGGCTGCGCAAGGCGTTGGGCTGATATGGACCAGAACCCCGCGCAGGACCGCGGCGAACGAGGTGTATCGCCTGCCGCCACCCCTTTTCGACGCCCGCTGCAAGGCCTGCTGGCTTGTCGTGTCGCTGGCCTTGTTGGTGGCGCTGAGCTTCTGGTCGCTCGATCTGCAATGGGCGCAGTTCTTTTCACGCCCTGCCATCGCGCGCATGGGCCGTTTCATGGCCGAGTTGCTGACGCCCGCCACCGATAGCGTCTTCCTGGCGAAGCTGCTGCCCGCCACGCTCGAAACCTTGGCGATGTCGGTCGTAGGCACGCTGCTGGCCGCAGGGTTCGGCTTGCTATTGGCCTTGCCCGCAGCCAGGACCTGGCCGGGCGACAAGGCCCGCTGGCGCGGCGCGAGCCGGCTGCTGCTCAATGCGTTGCGCAGCGTGCCCGAGCTGATGTGGGCGGCGCTGCTCCTCATCGCCGCCGGCTTGGGTCCTTTCGCCGGCACGCTGGCGCTGGCGATCCACACCACCGGCGTGCTCGGGCGGCTGTTCGCCGAGGCGATCGAGAACGCACCGGAAGGTCCCGCCTTCGCGCTGCGTGTGCGCGGGGTGGGCGAGGGCCGGATATTCCTTCATGCCAGCCTGCCTCAGATCATCCCGCAGTTGCTCAGCTACACGCTGTACCGCTGGGAGAACAACATCCGTGCCGCCGCCGTGCTGGGTGTGGTCGGCGCAGGCGGCCTGGGCCAGATGCTGGCGTTCCACCTCGGCCTGTTCCAGATGGCCGAGACCAGTTCGATTCTCGCTGCGATGCTGCTGCTGGTGCTGCTGGTGGACGCGGCCAGCTATGCGGCGCGGCGGCTGATGTCGCGCTAAACTCCAATGACTTGTCATGCCGGACTTGATCCGGCATCCACCGAGGCGCGCCAACGTGGATCCCGGGTCAAGCCCGGGATGACAGCCTCACGTAGAGCCCTGCGGGTACCGCCTGCCGCGACGCGAGCTAATCGAGCCTAAGCCAGCAACGCCAACGCGAACTCCCGCGCGTTGAAAGTTTCCAGGTCTTCCAGCTTTTCGCCGACGCCGATGAAATACACCGGCACGGGCTTTTCCTGGGCGATGGCGGCCAGCACGCCGCCCTTGGCCGTGCCATCGAGCTTGGTGACGATCAAGCCCGTGAGCTGCAAGGCATCGTCGAAAGCGCGCACCTGGGCCAATGCGTTCTGGCCGGTGTTGCCATCGATCACCAGCAGCACTTCGTGAGGCGCGGTGGCTTCGGCCTTCTGGACCACCCGCCTGATCTTGCGCAGTTCTTCCATCAGGTGCAGCTGCGTCGGCAGGCGCCCGGCCGTGTCCACCAGCACCACGTCCTTGCCCCGCGCCCTGCCGGCCGTCACCGCATCGAAGCTCACGGCCGCCGGATCGCCGCCCTCCTGGCTGACGATTTCGACGGTGTTGCGGTCGGCCCAGATGGCCAGCTGCTCGCGCGCCGCGGCCCGGAAGGTGTCCGCCGCAGCCAGCAGCACGGATGCTCCCTCGTTGGCCAGGTGCTTGGTGAGCTTGCCGATCGAGGTGGTCTTGCCGGCGCCGTTGACGCCGGCGACCATGATCACCGTGGGCTTGAACTCGCCGATCACCAGCGGCTTTTCCAGTGGCCGCAGCAGCTGCGTGAGCGAGTCGATCAGGATGTTTTTCACCTGCACCGGGCGCGTGGCACCGCTGGCCTGCACGCGGCGCTTGACCTCGTCGAGCAGGTGCTGCGTGGCCTTGACCCCGGTATCGGCCATCAGGAGCGCGGACTCGAGTTCTTCGTAGAGGTGGTCGTCGATCTGTGCGCCGGTGAACACCAGCGAGATGCTGGAACCGGTCTTGCGCAGGCCCGAGGTGAGCTTTTCCAGCCAGCGCTGGCGCTCCGGCGCGACCGGGGCCGGGACGGGAATCTCGATCGGCTGCACCAGGGCGCTGCCGATCAGGCTGCCGCCTTGCGCCGGTGCCTGCGGCAGCTGCGGCGGTGCCGCGACGGGCGCGGGCGCCGGCGTGGGGGCGGGCTTTTTCCTGAAGAAACTGAACATTGGGGGGCTTTTTAGAATCACACGATTCTATGAAACACCCCCTGCGACGCTTTCTCTGGACTTTTTGCCTCTTGTTGCCGCTTTCGTTCGCACCGCCCGGGGTGGCGCAAACCACTGCGAAAGCCGAACAGTTCAAGCTCGACAATGGCCTGACACTGATCGTCAAGCCGGATCGCCGGGCACCCACCGCGGTGCATATGCTGTGGGTGCGCGTGGGCTCCATGGACGAGGTCGACGGCGCCAGCGGCGTGGCCCACGTCCTGGAGCACATGCTGTTCAAGGGCACGCGCGACCTCAAGCCCGGCGAGTTCTCGCGCCGCGTTGCCGCGCTCGGCGGGCGCGAGAACGCCTTCACCACGCGCGACGCCACCGGCTATTTCCAGCAGATACCCGCCAACAAGCTCGAAGAGGTGATGAAGCTGGAAGCCGACCGCTTCGCCAACAACCAGTGGCCCGACGAGGAGTTCAAGCGCGAACTCGAGGTGGTCAAGGAAGAGCGGCGCCTGCGCACCGAGGACTCGCCGCGCTCCCTGATGTGGGAAGTGCTGAACGCCACGGTGTACCAGGCATCGCCTTACCGGCGCCCCGTCGTCGGCTGGATGAGCGACCTCGAAGCGATGACGCCGCAAGACGCGCGCGACTTCTACAAGCAGTGGTACGTGCCCGCCAACGCCGTCGTGGTGGTGGCCGGCGACGTGGAGCCCGCGCAGGTGCTGCGCCTGGCGCAAAAGTACTATGGCCGTGTGCCCGCCCGGGCTGTGCCGGCGCGCAAGCCGCGCATCGAGCCGCAGCAGGCCGGCGTGCGCCGGATCGAGTTCAAGGCGCCCGCGGACCAGGCCTATGTGGCCCTGGCCTTCAAGGTGCCGCAGCTCACTTCGTTCGAACCGGGCGCCGGACAACGATGATGCCCTCGCACTCACGGTGCTGGCGGCAGTGCTCGATGGCTACAGTGGCGCCCGCCTGGACCGGGCGCTGACCCAGGGCAGTGACAGGGTGGCCGACAGCGCCGGCGCGGGCAACGGCTTGTGGGGGCGGGGCCCGCAGCTGTTCACGCTCGACGGCGTCCCGGCGCCCGGCAAGACGCCCGAGCAGCTCGAAGCCGCGCTGCGCGCCGAAGTGGCGAAAGTGGCGCAGGGCGGCGTGAGCGAGGCCGAACTCAACCGCGTGAAGACGCAATGGATCTCCGGTGAGATCTACAAGCTCGATTCGGTCAACAACCAGGCCCGGGAGCTCGGCAGCTATTGGATCCAGGGCCTGCCGCTGGATGCGAGCCGACCGGTTGATCCAGCGCCTGCGCGGTGTCACTGCGGAGCAGGTGAAGGCCGTCGCCGCCAAATACTTCGGCGATGACCAGCTCACCGTAGGCGTGTTGCGGCCCCAGCCGGTGGATCCGAATCGCAAACCGCGCACGCCCCCGCCGGGCCTGCGCCACTAGAAGGCTCTTATGTCGATGACAACCAGAATCTTGGGCCTGGGCTTGCTGCTGTGCTGCGGCACAGGCGCTTGCCGCGATCCCGATCCAGCAGTGGACACAGCCCAGTGGCGCCAAGGTGTATCTCGTGGAGAGCCCTTCGATCCCCATGGTGGACGTGCGCATCGAATTCGATGCCGGCGGCCGCCGCGAGCCCGCGGACAAGGCGGGCCTGGCCAGCGTTACCGCCGGCATGATTTCCAAGGGCATAGAAGCCCGCGAACGGCGAGCCCGCCTTGGACGAGAACCAGCTCGGTGAAGCCTGGGCCGACCTGGGCGCCGGCTTCGGTGCGAGCGCGGGCTCGGACCGCATGAGTTTTTCCCTGCGATCGCTGACCTACCCCGACCTGTTGCCCAAGGCGGTGCACCTGGCGGCCAGGCAGATGGGTGAGCCGGCCTTTCCCGAAGCCATCTGGCAACGCGAGCGCCAGCGGCTGGCCGCGTCGATTCGCGAAGCCAATACCCAGCCCGGCCACCCTGGCCGGCCGCGCCTACGCGGCCGCCGTGTATGGCGGCCATCCCTATGGGCATGACACGACCGAGGCGACCCTGGAGCGCATCGGCGTGCAGGACATGAGGCAGATGTACCGCCTGGTCGAGCCCTGCCGGGCCAAGGTGAGCATCGTCGGCGCCGTCACCCGGGCCCAGGCCGATGCCATGGTGACGACCCTGCTGTCGCGCCTGCCTGCCGCGGCGTCGGGGCGTTGCGAGCCGCTGCCGCCCGTAGCCGAGGTGCCGCCGCTGGCCGAGCCATCGGTCAAGGAAATCCCGTTCGCGTCGGCCCAGGCGCATGTGCTGATAGGCCAGCCGGGCTACAAGCGCAGCGACCCCGACCACTTCGCCCTGACTGGTGGGCAACTACATCCTGGGCGGCGGCGGTTTCGTTTCGCGGCTGACGCAGGAGGTGCGCGAGAAGCGCGGCCTGAGCTACAGCGTCTACAGCTATTTCTCGCCCGGGCTGCATGCGGGCGCCTTCACCGTCGGCTTGCAGACCCGGCCCGACCAGGCGGCGCAGGCGGTTCAGGTCGCGCGCGAGGTATTGGCCCGGTTCGTGAACGAGGGCCCCACCGAGGCCGAGCTCAAGGCCGCCAAGGACAACCTCATCGGCGGCTTCCCTCTGCTCATCGATAGCAACCGCAAGCTGCTGGACAACGTGGCCAACATCGCCTGGAACGACCTTCCGCTGGACTACCTCGACACCTGGGTCGCGCGGGTGCAGCGAATCACGGTGGCCGACGTCAAGGCCGCTTTTGCCCGAAAACTCCAGCCCCAGCGCATGGTCACCGTGACCGTGGGGGCTGCGAAGCCGAGCTGATCCCTCGGTCGTACCTTTAAGCTTGGCGGATGAAAAGCAAAGCCAAGCACGAGGTGCGCATCATCGGCGGCCAGTGGAAGCGCAGCAAGCTGCCCGTGCCGGACAAGCCCGGCCTTCGCCCCACGCCTGACCGGGTGCGCGAAACCCTGTTCAATTGGCTGGGCCAGGATCTCACGGGCTGGCGCTGTGTCGATGCCTTTGCCGGCACCGGTGCGCTCGGCCTGGAAGCGGCGTCGCGAGGCGCGGCCGATGTGCTGCTGGTGGAGCAGGACGCCGAACTGGTTTCCCTGCTGCGGGCAGCCCAGGCCAAGCTGGCCGCGCGCGCCGTGAAGGTGGAGCGGGCCAATGGCTTGTCGGTGCTGGTCCGGCTGTCCCCGGCCAGCGTGGACCTCATCTTTCTGGACCCGCCGTTCGACGCCGGTCTCTTCGAAAAGGCCCTGGCCGGGGCGGCTGCGGCCTTGGCGGCCGAAGGCCTGATCTACCTGGAGGCGCCCAATGCCTGGGCTGACGACAAGCTGGCGCCTTACGGGCTGGTGCTCGCGCGCCACCTGAAAGCCGGGGCGGTGCACGCGCATTTGTTACGCCGGGCTGCATAATGCACCGCAACAAAGGCGTTAGGAGATATTCATGGCCAAAGGCGTGATCGCCGTCTATCCCGGCACCTTCGATCCCATGACACTGGGCCATGAAGACGTGGTCCGGCGTGCCATCCAGTTGTTCGACCGGGTGATCGTCGCCGTCGCCGCCGGGCATCACAAGAAGGCCATGTTCACCCTGCAGGAGCGCATCGAGATGGCGCGGGTGGTGACCGAGCCCTTCGAGCAGGTGGAAGTGGAAAGCTTTTCGGGACTGCTGCGCGACTTCGTCGTCGCGCGGGGAGGCAAGGCCATGGTTCGCGGGCTGCGCGCGGTGACCGACTTCGACTACGAGTTCCAGCTGGCCGGCATGAACCGCAGCCTGATGCCCGACGTGGAAACGGTGTTCCTGACGCCCAGCGACAAGTACCAGTTCATCAGCAGCACCTTCGTTCGCGAGATCGCGGTGCTCGGCGGCGAGGTGGACAAGTTCGTCTCGCCTACCGTGCAGCAGAAGTTGATGGAGAAGGTGCGCAGCCTCGGCCGGGAATAGCGCCTAGCCATGCCATTGGCTCGCGCGGCTTCGAGCGAGCGCATCGCGATGCACCTGTGCAAACAGGTCGCGCTGCGCATGGCTGCCGCCGATTTCCACCAGACGGGGCAGGGCCTGGCCCAGCTCATCGATGGCACGTTGGTAGTCGCCTCGGGCATGCGCCAGCAGCCCGCGGCTGGCCGGCAGGCAGACGCCTTGCCAGGCATCCGCGGTCGGGCCGGTGAGGCCGGCGGCATGCGTTTCGATGTTGCGCATCAAGGTGTCGGCCTCCGCCCGCTGGGCGCGCGCGAGGCCGTAGAGATACTGCATATCGAGGAACGGCAGCACCTGGTCTTGCACCCGCGAGGCCAGGTAGTTGCCCAGGTCCTGCCAGCGGTTGCCCACGTCGACACCGGCAAGTTCCAGCCGCGCGAGCAGCGAGATCGCGTTGATCTGGTCCTGCGAATAGTCCTTGGCCACGCCCCACACCCGTTGGTCGTACAGGTCCAGCACTTCCTCGTGCCGCCCCATCTCCAGGGCAAAGAGGGCCTGGTGCCACCAGTTGTGCGTGACCATGAAGGAGTTGAGTCCGGTCCAGGTGGCGCTCACGTCCTCCATGAACGCATGCCCTTCCTCGATGCGGCCCTGGGTGAGCATCACGTGGGCCAGGGCGTGGTGGGCCCAGGGCTCCTTGCGGCACATGGCGATCGCTTTTCGCGCGGCGGCCTCGGCCTGCTCCAGTCCGTGGCACTGTTCCCAGGCGAAGGCGAGCATGCCATGCAGGTAGGGCACGTCGCCGGCGGCCGGCAGCGCGGCCAGGGCCATGCGCAGCATGTCCGGCGAGTTGCCTATGTTGAACAGGTGATAGTGGCCGAGCTTGAGCGAGGCGAGATCGCGCGGATACTCGCGCGCCTGTTCCTGGTGCAGGGCGATGGCCCGATGGATGTCGCCCGCTACCCAGGCCGCGACGGCCTCGATGAAGCGCTGCTCGCGCGGCGTGCAACGGCTTTGGGCCGCCAGGGCGCGCTCCAGGAAGGGACGGGCATTCGCGGGCGCATCGCGCGTTTCCGCGAACATGTGCACCGCGGCCGCGCAGGCCTGGACCATGGGACTCGGGTCGCGCGATGCGGCTTCGACGATGTTGACGGCCCGCGCTTCGCACGCGATGAAGCCATCCACAAAATCATTCAAGGGCGCCGAGGCTGGCCTCGCTCTCGAGCGTTACTTCGTTGCCTAGACTGTCAGTCCACATGGTGCAGCGCTTCGGACGGCGGCTGCGGCCACGGCCGCTGGCCGTCCCTGATCAATTCGAAGGCACGGGAGACCTGCAGCACGCCCAGGTCGTCGAAGCGCTGGCCCGCGATCTGCAGGCCGATCGGCAAGCCGCCGCGGGTATAGCCGCAATTGATGGAAGCCGCCGGCTGCTCCGACATGTTGAATGGCACGGTGAAGCCTATGTGCTCCAGTGGCCGCAGGGGATCGTTGGTGGGGGAGGGCAACTCGGCGGCGAACGCCGGCACGGGGGACGTGGGCGAGATCACGTAGTCGAACGCACGGCAGGCATCGACCGTGGCAACCCGCGTCGCGTGGAACTGGCTGAAGGCCCTGAACACGGCCTCGCCACCCATTGCGGCGGCACTGTCCGCCCACTTCTGGATGTAGGGCAGAACCTGGGCCTTCGCCTGCGCCGGCAGGGCCTTCAAGTCCGCGTGCGAGCGCATGCGCCAGAAGTGATCCATGCCGTCCAGCATGGGCTGGGTCATGAAGGGGCGCATGGGCGCTACCACGGCGCCGGCGCGTTCGAACAGCCGTGCGGCCTGCTCGACCGCCGCGCGTACTTCGGGTTCCACCGCCAGTCCGCAACCGGCCTCCAGCAGCAAGCCGATGCGCAGCCCCTTGAGCTTTTCGACGCCTTGGTCGAACTGGCTCCACGCAATGTCCTGGAACGGCAGGCTCATGCTGTCGCGCGCGTCGGGCAGGGACAGCACCTGCATGAACCAGGCAGAGTCGGCCACGCTGCGCGTCATCGGCCCGGCGGCCCGGCCCATGTAGGGGGGCGATATCGGGATGCGGCCCAGGCTGGGCTTGAGGGTGAAGATCCCGCACCAGCCGGCGGGCAGCCGCAGCGAGCCGCCGATGTCCGTGCCTATGTGCAAGGGGCCGTAGCCCGCCGCCGCCGCCGCACCGGCGCCGGCGCTGGAACCTCCCGGCGTGCAGCGCAGGTCCCATGGGTTGCGCGCCAGCTTGTGGAAGCTCGACAGGCCGGACGAGAGCATGCCGTAGTCGGGCATGGTGGTCTTGGCGATCATCACGCCGCCGGATTCGCGCACGCGGGCCGCCGGTGGTGCGTCCGCGGGCGCCGGCGACAGCTCAGTCGCGGCGGTTCCCAGCGGTGTCGGGTCGCCCTCGGTCGTGATGTTTTCCTTGATGGTGACGGGCACGCCGTCCAGTGGGCCCAGCGGCGCCCCGCGCAACCACCGCGCCTCGCTGGCGCGAGCCTGCTGCAGCGCGACTTCGGGCCGCAGCAGGTAGAGCGCCTGGAGATGCTGCTCCCAACGCTCGATGTGACCGAGCACGGACTGCGCGACCTCCACCGGCGAGAAATCCCGCCGTCGGTAGCCTGCAATCAGTTCGGCGGCTGACAGCTCATGCAGCGCTGTCCCCTTGTACTGCTTCGACATCGACTGGCCGCGTCACGCCCACGACATCGCGGACACGTCGTTCACGAAGATCGGCATGTCTTTCCACAGGCCCTTGAGATTCTTGTGGGCGACGGTCACCCACTGCGGCTGGTACAGGAACGCGTGGACGCTGTCCTCGGCCAGCAGGCGCTGGATCTCACCCACCAGCTTGGCCCGGTCGGCGGCACGCGGCGAGCTCTTGTACTTGCTGTAGAGCTCCTTGAACTTGGGCGACTGGTAGCCCCAGTAGTAGTCCGGCTTGTCGAAGTTGCCCAGGTCGAACGGCTCCACGTGCGAAACGATCGTGAGGTCGTAGTTCTTGGCGCCGTAGGTCCCGCTGAGCCACTGGGCCCATTCCACGTTCTGCAGCTTGGCAGTGATGCCGACCTTGGCGAGCTGGGAGGCGATCACCTCGCCGCCCTGGCGCGCGTAGGGCGGAGGCGGCAGCGTGATCGTGAGTTCCAGCGGCGTGGTGACGCCGGCTTCCTTGAGCAGGGCCTTGGCCTTTTCGGGGTTGTACGGGTTGACGCCCGTGGTGTCGACATAGCCGAACGCGCCGGGGACATAGTGGCTGCCGATGGGCACGCCATAGCCGTCGCCGGCGCCCTGTATCACCGCCTTGCGGTCGATCGCCGCGGCGATGGCGCGCCGCACCCGCACGTCGTCCAGCGGCTTTTTCTTGTTGTTGATCGCCAGGATGGTCTTGGCCCGCGAGCCCGACGACAGCACCTGGAACTTCGGGTTGTCGGCGAATTGCGGGACGCTGCGGGGCGTGACACGCGGGAAGGCGTCCACGTCGCCGGCAAGCAGGGCCGCCACTTGAGCGGCCGGGTCGGAGATGAAGCGGAAAGTGACGCGGCGCATCTTGGCGGCCGAGGGATTGCGAAAGCCGTCCCACTTGCCCAGGGTGACGGAGGATCCCTTGGTCCAGCTGTCGAGCTTGTAGGGCCCGGTGCCCACGGGCTTGGTCGCGTTCGTGTCGGCGCTCTTGGGCTCCACGATGATCGCGGTGGCCTGTCCCATCAGGAAGAGGAAGTCGGGATCGAGCTCCTTGTTCACGATCACCAGCGTGTGCTCGTCGACCGCCTGGATCGCGTCCATGGTGGCGAAGGTTCTCTTGTCCTTGTTGGTACTTTTTTCGGCGCCCGCGCGCTCGAAGGAGAACTTGACGGCCTGGGCGTTGAAGGGCTCGCCGTTCTGGAACTTCACGCCGCGCCGCAACTTGAAGGTGTAGGTGCGCAGGTCGGGCGACACCTCCCAGCTCTCGGCCAGCAGCGGGCTCACGGTGCCGTCCGAGTTGATCTTGGTCAGGGTTTCGTAGATGTTGTACTGAGTGATTTCCGCGATGGCCGACGCGGCGCCGGCCGTGGGGTCCAGGCCCGGCGGCTCCAGGGTCATGGCCAGCACGACCGAGTCCTTGCGGCCTTGGGCCAGGGCATGGGGCAGCGCCAGCGGCACAGTTGCCAGGGCAGCGGTGGTGAGCACGGTGCGGCGTTTCAACATGTCGGTAACTCCAGGCTGAGAAAGTATTTTTCGTTTTGCATCATCCCCGAGTTTGCCGAGAAATGGCAAGGGGGGTTTGCCGCTTGGGTTCCGCCTCCGGGACGGCCTCCAGCAGGGCGCGGGTATAGGGATGTTCGGCCGCATGGAACAGCCGTTCGGGCGGCCCCTGCTCCACGATGCGGCCCTGCCAGAGCACGGCCACGTCGTCGCACAGGTGGTGCACCACCGCCAGGTCATGGCTGATCAGCATGTAGGTGATGCCGAACTCGGTCTGCAAGTCCTGCATGAGGTTCAGAACCTGAGCCTGCACGGAAACGTCCAGCGCGCTGACGGGTTCGTCCGCGACGATCAGGCGCGGCCGGGTGATGAGGGCGCGGGCGATCGCGATGCGCTGGCGCTGGCCGCCGGAAAATTCATGCGGATACTTGCCCAGGTCGTTGGCGCGCAGGCCCACCGAGGCCAGCGCGTCGGCGGCTCGCTGGTGCTGCTCGTCACGGCTGGCGTCGCCTTGCGCGGCCAGGGGTTCGCTCACGATGCGCTCGACGGTCTGGCGCGGGTCCAGCGAACCGTACGGGTCCTGGAACACCATCTGGATATCGCGCCGGGCCTGGCGCAGCTCTTCGCGCGGCAGCGCATGGAGGTCGCGCCCCAACAGCTTCACGCTGCCGGCGGTCGGCTTGTCCAGTGCCATGACCAGGCGGGCCAGGGTGGACTTGCCCGAACCCGACTCGCCGACGATCCCCATGCTGCGTCCGGCCTCGATGGTGAAGCTCACGCCGTTCAACGCATGCACTTTGGGCGGCGGGCCGAACAGCTTCTCGCGCGGCATCGTGTACTCGCGCACCAGGTTGTCTACCTGCAGCAAGGGGCTGTTCATGCCGGTTTCATCGCCTTGCTTCTTTCGCGGCCGCGACCGCGTCCAGCCGTATGCAGCGTGCCTGATGGCCGGGCTCCACCCGAAACGGCGGCGGCACCGTCACGTGGCAATCGGGAATGGTGAAGCCGCACCGCCCGGCGAATGGACAGCCGGGCGGAAGATCGATCAGTTCCGGCACCGTGCCCGGGATGGTGGCCAGCCGCTGGCCCTTTTTCGAGCGCAGGCCGGGCCGCGCCGCGAACAGGCCCAGCGAGTAGGGATGGATCCTGTTGGCGAACACCGAGTCGGTCGGCCCGCTCTCCACGACGCTGCCTCCGTACATCACCAGCATGCGGGCCACGTTCTGCGCGATCACGCCCAGGTCGTGCGAGATCAGCATCAAGGCCATGCCGCGCTCGGCCACCAGGTCGCTGATGAGTTCGAGGATCTGGCGCTGCACCGTCACGTCCAGCGCCGTGGTCGGCTCGTCGGCGATCAACAGGTCGGGCCCGCAGGCCAGGGCCATGGCGATGGTGACGCGCTGCCGCTGTCCGCCGGAAAACTGGTGCGGGTAGGCGTCGATGCGCCGGGCCGCATCGGGAATTCCCACGCGGTCCAGCAACGCGATGGCTTCCTTGCGGGCGTCGGCCGACGACAGCCCGCGGTGCAGCCGCAACGGCTCGGCCACTTGCCGGCCGATGGTGTGAACCGGGTTCAAGCGCGGTCATCGGCTCCTGGAAAATCATGCCGATGCGGTTGCCGCGGATCGCGCAGAGCTCACGGTCGCTCTTGCCCGTGAGTTCTTCGCCGTCGAAGCGGATGCTGCCGGTGACCTGCGCGTTCTCGGGCAGCAAGCCCATGAGCGCCATCACGCTGATCGACTTGCCGCAGCCTGATTCGCCGACGAGGCCCAGGGTTTCGCCGCGCTCGAGCGAAAAGCTCATGTCGCGCACGGCGTACGCCGGGCCGCGGTGGGTTTGCAGCTTTACGTGGAGGTTGTTGACTTCGAGCAGGGGCATCAAGACTCCCGACGGGCGGAGGTCCCCGCGGCAAAGTCGTGTCCGGGCAGGCCGCGGCGCCTCGCAACGATGCGCCGCGGCCTGCCCGGACACGACTTTGCAGAGACATGGTTGGCGCTCAACGTTTGCACGCCCACCACGTCTCTCTCGCGGCAGGCGGTACCCGGCAGGGGCGATTTCTGCGACGCCGACTCCAGGTCCGAGCATCGCAGCGGAGTCGGAGCGAAGCGGAGACCGCCACAGTATGAGCCCCTGCCGGGTACCGCCTGCCGCGACGCGAGGTGCAACGACATTTGGGGCTCGTATTCATCTTTTCCTCGCCAGCCGCGGATCGAACAGGTCGCGCAAACCGTCGCCCAGCAGGTTGAGCCCCAGCACCGCCAGGGCGATCGCCACGCCGGGGTAGACGGCCAGCATCGGCGCCTGGAACAGCAGGGTCTGCGCTTCGCTGAGCATGCGTCCCCAGGAAGGCTGGGGCGGCTGGGTGCCCAGCCCCAGATACGACAACGCGGCCTCGGCCAGGATCGCGATGGCGAAGCGGATGGTGGCCTGCACGATCAGCACCGACAGGATGTTGGGCAGCACATGCTCCATCGTGATGCTGAACGAGCCCTTGCCGCAGGCCCGCGCGGCCAGCACGAACTCGCGCGACCACACGGCGTTGGCCGATGCGCGGGTGATGCGGGCAAAGGTCGGGATGTTGTAGATGCCGATCGCGATGATGGCGTTGACCATGCCCGCGCCGAACACGGCCGTGAGCATGATCGCGGACAGGATGGCGGGAAACGCAAAGCCGAAGTCGGACAGGCGCATGATGAGCTCTTCGACCCACCCGCGCCGGGCGGCGGCCAGCAGACCAAGGCGGTGCCCACGACGAGGCCGATGCTCACTGCTATCACGCCCACGACAATGGAAGCGCGCGCACCCACCAACAGCAGCGACGCGATGTCCCGGCCGTAGGGGTCGGTTCCCAGCCAGTGGCCGGCTCCCGCGCGGCGCCAGCTTGGCGGCCATGTCCACTTCATACGGCGAATGCGGCGTCCAGAACAGCGACAAGGCGGCCGCAATGAGCAGCAACAGGCTGAGCAGGGCGCCGATCGCAAAACTCGGATGCCCGAGGGCGCGCTTCCAGAAACCCGGCGCTTTGCAGCAGGGGCGGCGTCGCGACCGGGAATGGCAGCTCATGAAACGTGACGCTCATATATCGCTGGCCTTCACGCGCGGATCGATGACCGCATACAGCACGTCGACCACGAAATTGACGATCACCACCATGGCCGCCAGCAACATCACGCAGTTGCGCACCACGATCAGGTCACGGTTGGAGATCGACTGGAAGATCAGCCGCCCCAGGCCGGGCAGGTAGAACACGCTTTCCACCACGATGGTGCCCGCCAGCAGCTCCGCGAATTGCAGGCCCATCACCGTGATGACCGGGATCATGGCATTGCGCAGCACGTGGCCCCAGAGCGTTGCGCTGCGCGACACGCCTTTGGCCCGGGCCGTGCGCACGAAGTCTTCGCGCGACACCTCGAGCACCGCGGAACGCGTGATGCGCGCCAGGATCGCCGACTGCACCACCGCCAGCGAAATAGCGGGCAGCAGCAGCGCCTTGATGCCCTGCAGGATGCCTTCGTCCCATCCGGGAAAGCCGCCGGCCGAGAACCATCGCAGGTGGACCGAGAACAGCAGGATCAGCAGGATGGCGAACCAGAAGTTCGGGATGGCGATGCCGATCTGCGACAGGCCCATCACGCCGACGTCGCCGAGCTTGTTGTGCCGCGCCGCCGCATAGATGCCGGCCACCAGCGCCAGCACGGAAGTGATGGCCATGGCCATCAGCGCCAGCGGAACCGTCAGGGTGAGGCGCTCCAGCACGAGTTCGGACACCGGCGTGCTGTACGCGTAGGACACGCCCAGGTCGCCCACCACCAGGCCGCTGACCCAGTTCCAGTAGCGCTCGACGGGAGGGCGGTCGATGCCCAGCTTCTCGGCGAGCGCTTGCACCGCTTCAGGCGAAGCATCCGGCCCCATCAGGATCTGGGCGGCGTTTCCCGGAAGGATTTCCAGCACCAGGAACACCACCACGGATGCGCCTACCAGCGTCGCAATCAGGGTGATCAGGCGCTTGAACAGGAAAACACTCATGAAGCCGCCGATAATGCCAGAAGTGTGAGGGAAGGTCCCTCGTGGAGTACTTCGGCATGGCATTGATGATTACCGACGAGTGCATCAACTGCGATGTGTGCGAGCCCGAGTGCCCGAACCAGGCCATCTACCTGGGGCCCGAGATCTATGAGATCGACCCGGGCAAATGCACCGAATGCGTGGGCCATTTCGACGAGCCGCAGTGCGTCCAGGTCTGCCCGGTGGCGTGCATTCCCATCAACCCGGCGCATATCGAGAGCCGCGAAACCCTGTGGCAGAAGTACCAGCGCCTGACTGCGCAGGCGCGGCAGGGCAGGCCGGCTGGCCGTGTTGTCATGCCGGGCTACGACCCGGCATCCATCTTTGCGTGCACACCGGACCGTGGATGCCGGGTCAAGCCCGGCATGACAGCTCCTAGTCGGCCTGCTTCGTCTTCTTTTTCGTCGCGTCGCCGGGCTTGCCGGGAGCGACCGCGGTGAAGTGCTCGGGCTTCTCGGGCTTCTTCGCCTTGCGGGCCGCAGCCGGCTTGCCGGTCTTCTCGGGGGCCTGCTCCTTGGCCGGAATATAGGCCTGAGACGGGCTTGGCCTCTTCCTTCAGCCTTGCCTTTTCCATGGCGTCGGCCGTCCTTGCATCGCGCTGGGCCGCCTGGCTGGTCTGCGACCGCTGGCAGCGCTGCGCTCATCCTCGGCCTCCACCACGCGTCCCGCCGGGGCAGGGCCGTTGGCTGTAGCTGTCGCCGCAGCGGTAGATATCCTGGGCAGCAGCGGGCGCCACGCATGCGGCGGCCAGAAGACACAGGAGACAGATTTTTGTTCATGTTTTCTCCTCCTCCTTGATCGGCGTCAGACCCCTTCGGGCCGCGGCGGTTTGGGCCGCGGGGGCTTGCTGGTGTGAACCAGCAGCGTGGCCTTGTCCATTTCGCCCGCGAGCATCGCCGGCACGGCTTTCAGGGTGCGGGCCACGCATTCCTCGATGGCCGTGCGCTGCTCGGCGTCCGGCTTCTTCAGCACCCAATTGATGACCTCGGCCTTCACGCCCGGATGGCCTATGCCCAGCCGCAGCCGCCAGTAGTCGTCCGTTCCCAGCTGGGCATGGATGTCGCGCAGCCCGTTGTGCCCGGCGTGGCTGCCGCCGAACTTGAGCTTGGCCTGGCCCGGCACAACGTCGAGCTCGTCGTGGGCCACCAGGATTTCCTCGGGCTGGATCTTGAAGAAGCGGGCCAGCGCGGCGACCGATTTGCCCGACAGGTTCATGAAGGTCTGCGGCTGCAGCAGCCAGAGCGTCTGCCCGTGCAGCGTGGTGCGCGCGACCCGCCCGTGATAGCCCTTGTCGGGCGCCAGCGTCAGCTTGAGCTCGCGCGCGAGCGCTTCCACCCACCAGAACCCGGCGTTGTGGCGGGTGGCTTCGTACTCGGCGCCGGGGTTGCCCAGGCCAACGAACAGTTTGATCATGGAAGATGATTATCCGAAAAGAAAACGGCCCACCGAAGTGGGCCGTTTACAGCCGGGCTTGTGAAGAAATTACTTCTTCTTCGCGGCGGGGGCCTTGGCGGCAGCGCCGGCCTTGGCATCGGCGGCCTTATCGCCACCCTTGGCTTCCTTGCCCGCAGCGGGCTTCGCCTCGGCGGCGGGCGCTGCGGCGGCGGCTGCATCCGGGGCGGCGGCTTCTTCGCCACCGATGGTCACCACCGAAACCAGCACCGGGTTCGGCTTGCCGCGCGTCACGGCCGTGACGCCCTTGGGGAGCTTGATCTCGTCCAGGTGCAGCGACATGCCCTTCTTCAGGCCGGACAGGTCGACTTCGATGAACTCGGGCAGGTCGGCGGGCAGGCAGGAGATGTCCAGTTCGGACATCACGTGGTTGGCCACGCAGTTCTCGAACTTGACGGCCTGCGATTCCTCGGCCTTGACGTAGTGCAGCGGCACCTTCATGTGCAGCTTGGTCTTGGCGTCCACGCGCTGGAAATCGATGTGCTGCACCAGCTGCTTGTAGGGGTGCATCTGCACGTCGCGCAGCAGAACCTTGTCGGTCTTGCCGGCCAGTTCCATCTCAAGGATGGAGGAATGGAAGGCTTCCTTCTTCAGGGCGTGCCAAAGCGCGTTGTGATCGAGCTCGATCAGCTGCGGCTGGCCTTCGCCACCATAGACGATGCCGGGGGTCTTGCCCGTGTTGCGGAGACGGCGGCTCGCACCCGTGCCCTGCTTTGCGCGCTCAAAAGCGACGAATTTCATAACTAGCTCCAAAAAGAATCCACCGCGACCAGTGCGATTCCGGTTTAAAAAAGGGCCGCGCCGAATGCGGAGCCCGCTCAATGCCTCAGAACAGGTTCTCTAAAAGAGATTTTCCTGGTCCGAGAACAAACTCATCACCGACTCGCCCTTGGCGATGCGCTGTATCGTCTCGGCGATCAGCGGGGCCACGGAGAGCTGCCGGACTTTCTTGCAGCTGCGCGCGCTGTCGGACAGCGGGATGGTGTTGGTCACCACCACTTCGTCCAGCGCGCCGCCCTTGTTGATGCGATCGATCGCGGGGCCCGAAAAAATCGCGTGCGTGCAATACGCGTAGACCTTCTTGGCGCCGCGTTCCTTCAGGACCTCGGCCGCCTTCACCAGCGTGCCGGCGGTGTCGATCATGTCGTCCATGATCACGCAGTTGCGCCCGTCGATCTCGCCGATCACGTGCATCACTTCGCTCACGTTGGCCTTGGGCCGGCGCTTGTCGATGATGGCCAGGTCGGTGTTCAGCTGCTTGGCCAGGGCTCGGGCCCGCACCACGCCGCCGACGTCCGGCGAGACCACGATCAGGTCTTCGTAATTCTTTTGGCGGACGTCGGACAGCAGGACCGGCGACGCATAGATGTTGTCCACCGGGATGTCGAAGAACCCCTGGATCTGGTCGGCGTGCAGGTCCATGGTCAGCACGCGCGAGACGCCCACGGTCTGCAGCAGGTTGGCCACCACCTTGGCCGAGATCGGCACGCGCGAGGAGCGCGGGCGGCGGTCCTGGCGGGCATAGCCGAAATACGGGATCACGGCGCTGATGCGCTCGGCCGAGGCGCGCTTGAGCGCATCGACCATGATCAGCAGTTCCATCAGGTTTTCGTTGGTCGGCGCGCAAGTGGACTGGACCACGAACACGTCGCGCGCGCGCACGTTGGTGTTGATCTCGACGGTGACTTCACCGTCGGAGAAACGGCCCACGCTGGCCGCGCCAAGCGAAATGCCCAGGTGGCCGGCAATCTCCTCCGCCAGGGCGGGATTGGCGTTGCCTGTGAAAACCATGAAATCGGGATGCGGAACAACCTGCATTGACGGACCCAGCGAGTTTTAACGTTTATGCCCGTACGCTATGTCGTACGTGCTTTGACTCGTGCGCTATGTGCACGTTTGCCCGTGCGCTACGTGCACGTTGCCTCTACGCCTGGCGTATTTGGCAGGGGAGGAAGGACTCGAACCCTCGCATGCTGGAATCAAAATCCAGTGCCTTAACCAACTTGGCGACTCCCCTACACGGGTTGACGGCTGAAATCAGCCGCCCACCGATGAATCGTCGCTGGGTGCCCATCCCACCAGAGGATGAGCCTCCAAATTACCGCATTCTCTAACCTGCCAACCTGCCGGAGCAGCCTGTAAGGGCTTGGCCTCGGTGATCTGCGCAAATACTGCGCTGCCTGAGCCTGTCATCCGGCCTTGCAAACCCTGCGAGCCCAGCCATTCAAGGGCCTGGGTGACGCCGGGACAAAGCCTTTGGGCGACCGGCTGCAAGTCGTTCACTCCGAAAGCGTACGGGTTTGCAGCAAAGCCTGAAATTATAGCAGGCTCACTGCAGCGTTTCAGGAGCGGGTCCTTGAAGATTCGCGCTGTTTCCAGTCCTTCGGGTGGCTTGACCACCACAAACCGGGCCGGGGGCAGGTCGATAGGCGTGAGGTGCTCCCCCACGCCTTCGACCCAGGCGTTGCGCCCGCCCAGGAAAAACGGCACGTCGGCGCCCAGCGCCAGGCCGATTTGCGCAAGCCGGGCCAGGGGATAGTTCAGGCCCCACAAGCGGTTGAGCGCGAGCAGGCAGCTCGCGGCGTCCGACGAGCCGCCTCCCATGCCCGCCTGTGACGGCAGGCGCTTTCGATCGCGATATGCGCGCCATGACTGGTGGCCGAGGCCTGCTGGAGGGCACGGGCGGCGCGCAGAACCAGGTCATCCGCCGGCAAGGCGGCGCCCAGGTCTTCGCGGCTGAGGCGCGCCGCCCGGGCGCAACTCGAAGTGCAGCGTGTCGCACCAGTCGATGAGCATGAAGGCCGACTGCAGCAGGTGCATGCCGTCGGGCCTGCGCCCGACTATGTGCAGGAAGAGGTTGAGCTTGGCGGGCGCCGGAACGTCGTAGAGCGCCTTCATCTAGTGCTCCAGGACCAATCGCAGATCGGCTTCCGGCGTGGGCTCGAGCCGCTTGGCCGCGACGCGCCCCTGGGCCAGCTGGGACAGGTCGGCGTGCCAGCCGGGGACGGGCGTGTCGATGCCGCGCAACCAGTCGAACAGGGCCGCCACCGGAATGGCAGAGCCGGTGACATGGGCCACCAGGGCATCGACCGAGTCGAATTGGCGTGTCTGGCCGTTGGAGTCGAGCGTGGCTGCGCCAGGCTGCCACGCCAGCACGGCCAGGGTGCCGCCGAGCGGGCTGAAAAGAGACAGCTCGCCAGACGCGGGCCGTACCCTTGAGTTCGAAAGAAGCCGAAAACGACTGGCTCGCCTGATCCTGTACCTGCAGCGCCAGCCGGCCGCTCCAAGGGCCGGTCACCGGGTCCACTGGCCCGGTAGCGCGGGGCGGGCTGGCACAGCCGGCCAGAAGGGCAAGGGCGAACGACGCCAGCCAGACGGCCCAGCGCGCGCGCGGGTCATTGGACGGCCGTGCGGCTCATGGATCGACGACGCGCAGCCGCTTCAGGGTTTCCTGCAGGGTGTCGTTCTCGCTGTTGAGCAGCAGGCCTTCCCGCCAGATGGCCTGCGCCCGGTCGCGCTGCCCCAGGCTCCACAGCACCTCGCCCAGGTGGGCGGCGATGTCGGCGTCCGGCCGGGCCTTGTACGCGGTGTCCAGGATGCGCAGCGCCTCGGCCTTGTTGCCCATGCGGAATTCCACCCAGGCCAGGCTGTCGCTGATGAACGGGTCCCCGGGCGCAAAAGTCAACGCTTTCTGGATGAGCTCCTTGGCTTCCGGCAGGCGCAGATTGCGTTCGGCGAGGGAATATCCCAGCGCGTTGTAGGCATGGTGGTAGTCGGGCTTGGCGGCGATGACCTGGCGCAGCAGGCGTTCCATCTCCGGCAGGTTGTCCATCTTCTCCGCCAGCATTGCCTGGTCGTAGACGAGATCGGCGTCGAAGGGCGGCTTGGCCGCGGCCTGGGCGATCAGATCGTAGGCCGCCTTGAACTGCTTGTGCTCGCGCAGCAGCTGCGCTTCCGCCAGCAGCTTGGCGCGGGCGTCGGTGGGGGCGCGGTCGGGCAGGGCGCGCAGCAGCTTGCGCGCCTCGTCCATCTTGCCCTGCCGAGCCAGGATGGAGGCCCGGCGGTGTTGCGCGGCCACCAGATCCTGCGGATTCTCGATCTTGTCCAGCCAGGCGCCGGCCAGGGCGTAGTCCTTGCGCTTTTCCGCGATCCGCGACAGCGACAGGTAGGCCTGGGCCAAGCCGCGGCTGCGTTCCTCGCCTGAGCGCTGGGCCTGGGCCAGTTCGATGTAGCGCTTGAGCGAGGCTTCGGCAGCGGCGTCCTTGTTGTCCTGCAACTGCAGCGTGCCCTGAACCAGCCAGGCTTCGGGGTAGTCGGGCTTCTCGGCCGTGACAATCTGCAGCTGCTGCGTGGCTTCGGCATAACGCTGCGCGTCGAGCAGGGCGCGGGCATAGCCCATGCGCAACTCGGGCAGGGGCTTGCCATCCAGATAGCGACGCACGATGGGCTCGGCCTGCGGCACCTTGGGGTCCATCAGTTCGAGAGCGAGCAGGGCAGGCCCTTCCGAGCGGGGGCTGGCGGCCTGGGCACGCCGCGCGGCCTCGACGGCGCCGGCTGCTGTCGTCCGCCGCCAGCCGCAGCCGTCCGACGGCAGTCCAGGCTGCCGCGCCGGTGGCGGGGTCGGCGAGGTATTCGCCCAGCGCCTGCTCCACCACGGTAGCGGCCAGTTTCTTGTCGCTCACCCGGGCGTAAGCGCGCGGGATGCCGGCCAGGGCGGCATTGCGCTCCTTGGCGTCGGCCAGGGCGATGTCCGCTTTCAGGGGTTCGGCACTGTCGGCCACGCGATTCAACGCGACCAGGATCTGGAGAACGTAACGGTTGGCCTCGCGCGAGGCGGGATGCGCCTGCTTCCAGGCCCGTGCCGCCTGGAGCGCCGCGTCGCCCGAGCGCGACTGGAACGCGAGTTCCACGGCGCGCTGGTAAAGCGCCGGGTCGTTGGTCTTGCGCGCGGCATCGAGCATCAGCGAGTACCCCGTAGCCGGCTCCGGGCCCCGGGCGTTGAGTTCGCCCAGCAGCAACTGGTAGAAAAGCTCGGCATCCAGCGGCGAGGGCGCAGCGGGCGCAGGCGCGGGCGATCCGCTTGCCTCCGGCGGGGTGTTCCGGGGGATTTGCGCACAGGCCACCTGGGCCAGGGCCAGCACCATGGCGCTGGCCGCGAAGGGGAATCTCTTCATCGAACCATAATAATCCAAGCCCTCGCTCCCCACGATGCCAGAACTTCCCGAAGTCGAAGTTACACGCCTGAGTCTTGCCGACCGCATTGCGGGCGCAAGGATCGAATCGGTGCGCCTGGGCAAGCCCCTGCGCTGGCCGCTGGGCCTGGAAGCGCAGCTCCTGGTGGGCCGTACGGTGCGCGGGGTCAGGCGCCGCGGCAAATATCTGTTGGTCGATCTGGATGAAGGCGTTCTGCTCTTGCACCTGGGAATGTCCGGCAGCCTGAGTTTCGGGCCGGCGCGATCCGCGGCGGGGGCGCATGACCACTTCGACCTGGTGACCAATCTGGGCGTGTTGCGACTGAACGACCCGCGCCGTTTCGGCGCCGTGGTGTATGCGCCCAGCGAGTCCTCCCCGGAAGGCCTCAAGCTGCTGGGGCGGCTCGGGGTGGAGCCATTGACCGACGAATTCGACCTCGACGCATTCCACATGGGCCTCAGGCGCCGCAATGCGCCGGTCAAGCAGGTGCTGCTGGCAGGCGACCTGGTGGTTGGCGTCGGAAACATCTATGCGTCGGAGGCACTGTTCCTGGCGGGCATCCGCCCGACACTGCGTGCTTCGCGCATCAGCCGTGCCGCGGGCGGAAAAGCTGCGGGCCGCCGTGCGCGACGTCCTGGCCCGTGCTGTCGCCAAGGGCGGCAGCACGCTGCGCGATTTTTCCAATGCGCAGGGGCAGGCCGGCTACTTCCAGCTGGAGGCCATGGTGTATGACCGGGCGGGCCAGGCGTGCCGGGTCTGCGGCGCTGTTGTGAAAACCATTCGCCAGGGCCAGCGCGCTACCTATTACTGCCCTCATTGCCAGAAATCCTGAGGGTCAAAAAGCCCCGGAATGCTATATTCAAAGCCACTTCGGGGGCACAGTGGGCACTTCCTTCAACGAACAATTCGACCAGCACGGCGCGTGGCGGCGCGAATTCGCCCTGCGCCTGAAGCTTCTGTCCGAGTGGCTCAAGGACCATGACCTGCTCGATGCCGCGGTCGAAGAGCGGCTGCGCCGCCTGGAAACCCAGATGCGCTCGGACAAGGTCATGGTTGCCTTCGTCGCCGAATTCTCGCGCGGCAAGTCGGAGCTGATCAACGCCATCTTCTTCGCGGGCTACAAGCGCCGCATCATGCCCGCCAGCGCCGGCCGCACCACCATGTGCCCGACCGAACTGGGCTACGACGCGGACAGTCCCCCCTGCCTGCGCCTGCTGCCCATCGAAACCCGCCTGCAGCCGCAGCCGCTGATGGAATGGCGCATGGCCACCGAGAAGTGGACCCGCGTGGACCTCGATGTCAACGACCCGGCGCAGCTCGCCAAGGCCTTCGAGAAGGTCGCCGAGGTCCGCCACGTCACCAAGGACGAAGCCAAGGCCCTGGGCTTCTGGCACGACGACGCGCCCGAAGACAACCCGATGGTCAACGCCGCAGGGCAAGGTGGAAGTGCCGAAATGGCGCCATGCCCTGATCAACATCGCCCACCCGCTGCTCAAGCAGGGGCTGGTGATCCTGGACACTCCCGGCCTGAACGCCATCGGCGCCGAACCCGAGCTGACCGTCAACCTGATCCCGCAAGCCCACGCGGTGGTGTTCATCCTGGCGGCCGACACCGGCGTCACGAAGTCCGACCTGTCGATCTGGCGCGAGCACCTCATCACCGAATCGGACAACATCGATTCGCGCCTGGTCGTCCTGAACAAGATCGACACCATGTGGGACTCGCTGAGCACCCCCATCCAGGTGCAGGCGCAGATCGACCGGCAACGTGCCACCTCGGCCGAAATCCTGGGCCTGCCCGCGGAGCAGGTCATTCCGGTTTCGGCGCAGAAAGGCCTGGTCGCCAAGGTCAAGAACGATGCGAAGCTGCTGCAGGCCAGCCAGTTGCCCGTCCTTGAACGTGCCCTGAGCCTGGGCGTGATGGGGCAGCGCCAGAAGATCCTGCGTTCCGCGGTGGCAGGCGGCATCGGCGAGTTGCGTGTCGAAGCGGGCCGCGCGATCGCCATCCGCCGCCGCGACCTGGCCGAGCAGATGCTCGAGCTCAAGGGCTTGCGAGGCAAGAACACCGCGGTCATCAAGCACATGCGCTCCCGCATCGAGCAGGAGCAGGTGGACTTCGACGTGAGCGGGGCCCGGATCCACGCCGTTCGTTCAGTGCACTTGAAGCTGCTGCGTGAGGTGTTCACGCTGCTGGGCACCAGCACGCTGAAAACCGAAATGGCCGAACTGACCGCGACCCTGCGCCAGCCCGGCATCAAGCTGGGCGTGCGCAAGGCCTATGCGGCCACCTTCGACCGTCTGCGCGCTGGGCCTGCGCACCGCCGCAGACCAAGAGCGCCGATATCCAGTCGATGCTGACCGGCACCTTCCGCCAGCTCAATGCCGAATACGGTTTCTCGCTGCAGGCCCCGCGCGAACCCGACCTTGCCCGCTATGAGCGTGACCTGGACCTGGTGGAGCGCAGCCACAACCAGTACCTTGGCGTGGGCAATGCGTTCCGCCTGGCGCAGCCCGAGTTCGCCGACCGCCTGGTGCGGGCGCTGGGCACGCGCTTGCGCGTCGTCTTCGAGTCGGCGCTGGGCGAGGTGGAGCTGTGGAACAAATCGGCGGCAGCCCAGCTCGATGCGCAGTTGCGCGAGCGGCGCCGCAATTTCGGCCGCCGCCTCGAAGCGATCGAACGCATCCAGCAGGCCGCCACCGGCCTGGACGACCGCATCGTCGAGATCGAGATCCAGCAAGAGGCGCATCGACGAGCTGGACGCCAAGCTCACCGAGTTGACCGACCATCTCGTGAACATCCCCGTCACCGGCCACGCGCCGGCCGAGCCCCTGCTGCACGCGGCATGAGCGTTTCACCGGCGGGCTTTGCCGGCCGCGTGGTGCGCTGGCAGCGGGAGCACGGGCGCAACAGCCTGCCCTGGCAGAACACGCGCGACCCCTACCGCGTCTGGCTCTCCGAAATCATGCTGCAGCAGACGCAGGTGGCCACGGTGCTGCAGTACTACGCCCGCTTCCTGGCGCGCTTTCCGGATGTGAAGACGCTTGCCGCCGCGCCACTGGACGAGGTGCTGGGCTTGTGGAGCGGCCTGGGCTACTACAGCCGGGCCCGCAACCTGCACCGTTGCGCCCAGGAGGTGGTGGCCCTGCACGGCGGTGAGTTTCCCCGCAGCGCCCAGGTGCTGCAAACGCTGCCCGGCGTCGGCCGATCCACCGCCGCGGCGATAGCCTCGTTCTGCTTTGGCGAGCGTGCCGCTATTTTGGATGGCAACGTCAAGCGCGTGCTCACTCGCGTGCTCGGCTTCGACGCCGACCTCGCCAGCGCGAGCAACGAACGCAGCCTGTGGGCACAAGCCGAAGCGCTGCTGCCCCGGCACACGGTGCAGGAAGCCATGCCGCGCTACACCCAGGGCCTGATGGACCTGGGAGCCGGCATCTGCCTGACGCGCAACCCGAGCTGCCTGCTCTGCCCGGTTCGCGAACTGTGCGCCGCGCGGCGCGAAGGCGCGCCCGAAAAATACCCGGTGAGAACTCGCAAGCTCAAGCGCAGCGCGCATTCGCTGTGGCTGCTGCTGGCCCGCGCCCGTGACGGCGCCGTGTGGCTGGAGAAGAGGCCCGCGCCCGGTATCTGGGCGGGCCTGTATTGCCTGCCCGCATTCGAAAGCCGCGATGCGCTGGAGGCCGCGGTGCCCGCCGAGGGCAGGGCGCGCCTGCTTGATCACGCTCCGTTTCTCCATGTGCTGACCCACAAGGATCTGCATCTTCACACCGTGACGGGCGAATTCGCCAAATCGGCGCTGCGCGGCGTGGGCCACGGGCGCGCTGGTTTGCAGCGCCGACGAATTGGCGCTGACGGCTGGGACTGCCGCGCGCCGGTGCGCAGGCTGCTGGATCAGCCGGCATGACAGGCCTCGCCGTCAGCTACCGCGTCGAGCTCCCGGTGCCGCTTGAGCGTGATCCAGCGCGCGCTGAATGAGGCGGCCAGCTTCTCCACCAGGAAGACCGAGCGGTGCTGGCCGCCCGTGCACCCGACGGCCACCGTGACGTAGCTGCGGTGGTCGCGCGCGAGCGGTTCCAGCCAGTGGTTGAGGAAATGCTCGATGTGGCTGTACATCTGCTCCACGTCGGCATGCCGCTCCAGGAAATCGATCACCGGCTGGTCGCGGCCGGTCAGGTCGCGCAGCGCGGGTTCGTAGTGCGGGTTGGGCAGCATGCGCACGTCGAACACATAGTCCGCGTCCACCGGAACGCCGCGCTTGAACGCAAACGACTCGAAGACCAGCGTGAGCTGGCTGACCGGCGCCGACAACAGCGACTTCACGTGCGCCTGCAGCTGCGAGGGGCGGATCACGCTGGTGTCGATGGCGTGCGCCTGCTCGCGCAGGTCGGCCAGCAGTTCGCGCTCGAGTTCGATGGCATCGACCAGCGCGTGTTGCCGGTCATGGGCCACGTCGCTGGTCTGCGCCCCCGACCGGCTGCCGGACAGCGGGTGCCGGCGCCGCGTTTCGGAGAATCGCCGCACGAGGGTGTCCGTGGTCGCGTCCAGGAACAGCGAGCGCACGATGACGCCCTGCGCGCGCAGATCGCGCAGCTGTGCCGGCACCAGGGGCAGCGATGTCGCGCTGCGCACGTCCATCGCGATGGCCACGCGCTCGGCGCTGCTCTGCTGCTCCAGCGCCACGAAAGACAGCAGCAGCTCGGGCGGCAGGTTGTCGACGCAGTAGTAGCCGGCGTCCTCGAGCGCGCGCAGCGCCACCGACTTGCCGGAGCCCGACATGCCCGTGATGAGCACGACCTCGAGACTCATGATTTGACCGGTGCGCGCGCCGCGGCGCCCGACAGCATTTCCTTGGCGTGCGCCAGTGTTGTTCCCGACAGGTGCTCGCCGCCCAGCATGCGCGCGACTTCGGCCACGCGCTGCTCGCCCTGCACGGCCGATACGGTGCTTGAAGGACCGCGCGGCGCCCCCGTGCTTGGCCACGACCAGATGATGATCGGCGCAGGCGGCCACCTGGGGCAGGTGCGTGACGGCCAGCACCTGGCGGTCGCGCCCCAGCTGCTTCATCAGCCGGCCCACGGTTTCGGCGACGGCCCCGCCAACGCCTGAATCGACCTCGTCGAAGATCAGGGTTTGCGCGGTGCCCAGGCGGCTGGTCGTCACGGCGATGGCCAGCGCGATGCGCGACAGTTCACCGCCGGATGCAACCTTGCCCACCGGCCGCGGCGTCGTGCCGGCGTGGCCCGCCACCAGGAAGCTGATCTCTTCCAGGCCGCCTTGCGTCGGCTGCTCCATTGTCTGCAGCGCCACCTCGAAACGACCGCCCTGCATGCCCAGACCCTGCATGGCCTGCGTGACGGCCTTGGCCAGCTGCGGCGCAGCCTTGGCGCGGGCCTTGGACAACGCGCGGGCTTCGGCCATGTAGGCGTCGCCGTCTTTCTTTTCGGCGGCTTCCAGCGCGGCCAGGTCGGCCGCCGCGTCGAGCTTGGCCAGCTCCTGCTTCCACGAAGCCAGAAGCGCGGGCAGCTCCGCCGGCGTGCGCCGGTAGCGGCGCGACAGCGACATCCAGAGCGACATGCGCTCGTCCAGTTCGGCCAGGCGCTGCGGATCCAGATCGGTCTTGCGCAGGTAGCCGTGCAGGGAATGCGCCGCATCCTCGGCCTGCGCGAGGCTGGAGGCCAGCACCTGCGCCAGCTCCCGGAATGCCGGCTCCACGTGTTCCTGGCCCTGCAGCAGGGCCTGAGCTTGCGACAGGCTGCTCGCGGCGCCGCCGTCTTCGCCCTCCAATGCCTGCAGCGCGCCCTGCGCTGCTTCGAGCAGCGACTGCGCGTTGGCCAGGCGAGCGTGGTTGGTGTTGAGCTCGTCCCACTCCTGTTCGCCCGGCGCCAGCTTGTCCACTTCGGCAATCTGCCATGCGAGGCGCTCGCGTTCGCGCTGCAGCGAGTCCTGCGCCGCGCGCGCGTCCGCCAATGTCTTCTGGGCGCCCCGCCAGCGCTGCCACAGCTGCTGCAGTGCCTGGGTGTTCAAGCCCGCGTAACCGTCCAGCAGGCCGCGCACGGCTTCGGGCCGGGTCAGGCTCTGCCAGGCGTGCTGGCCGTGGATGTCCACCAGCTGGTCGGCCAGCTCGCGCAGCTGCGTGGCCGTCGCCGGGCTGCCATTGATCCAGGCCCGGCTCTTGCCCTGGCTGTCGATGCTGCGGCGGATCAACAGGCTTTCGCCGCCTTCGAAACCGGCCTCTTCCAGCCAGGGCGCGAGCGCAGACTGGCAGGTCGAATTCGGCGCTGATGTCCGCGCGGGCGGCGCCTTCGCGCACCACGCCTGCGTCCGCCCGGGAGCCCAGCGCCAGTTGCAGTGCATCGACGAGGATCGATTTGCCCGCGCCGGTTTCGCCGGTCAGCACGCTGAAGCCGCCCGCCAGGTCCAGCTCGAGCTCGCGCACGATCACGAAGTCGCGCAGGGCGATTCGCTTCAAGGCTCATTCAGTTGCCCTCATTCCAGTGCAGTTTCATGCGCAAGGTATCGAAATAGCTCCAGCCGCGCGGATGCAGGAATCGTACGCGGTGCTGCGAGCGGCTCACCGTGATGCGGTCGCCGTGCAGCAGGGACGCCAGCGATTGCATGTCGAAATTGGCGCTGGCGTCGCGCCCGGCCACCACCTCGATCGCGATCTCCGAAGCGTCGGGCAGCACGATAGGCCGGTTGGACAAGGTATGCGGCGCAATCGGGACCAGCACCCAGCCGGGGGTGGACGGATGCAGCAGCGGGCCGCCGGAGGAAAGGGCGTAGGCGGTCGAGCCCGTGGGGCTGGCGACGATCAGGCCGTCGGCGCGCTGGTTGGCCACGAAATGCCCATCGACCTCGACCCGAAGCTCGACCATGCCTGAGGTCGCGCCGCGGTGGACCACCACGTCGTTCATCGCCAGCGCGTCGAAGACGCAGTCACCGTCCCGCAGCACGCGGGCGTGCATCAGGCTGCGATGGTCTTCCTCGTACTCCCCCCTGAGCATGGGCGTGAGGGTGGCGCGAAACTGGTCCAGCGGAATGTCCGTGATGAAACCCAGGCGCCCCTGGTTGATGCCGATCAGCGGCACGCCGTAGCGCGCGAGCTGCCGGCCAATGGCCAGCATGGTGCCGTCGCCGCCCACCACCAGGCCCAGGTCGCACTGCGCCCCGATGGCCGGAACGTCCAGCGTGGTGTACCCTGTGATTCCGGCAGAAGACGCCGTTTCGCGTTCGACGACCACATCGCAGCCCTGGGTGCCCAGGAATTGGGCAATGTCCTCCAGCGTGGCACGGGTGGAACCGGCGCCCGACCCCGAAGCCGCGGCGTGATATTTGCCGATCAAGGCCACTTGGCGGAATTGGGATTTCATTGACAAATTACATCATTAAAATCCCGGAAAAGCCTCCCATATGCTCGATGACCGTGCCAAGTTGTTGTTGAAAGCCCTGGTCGAGCGGTATATCGCCGAAGGGCAGCCCGTGGGCTCGCGCACGCTATCGCGCGCTTCCGGGCTGGAGCTTTCGCCCGCGACTATCCGCAACGTCATGTCGGATCTGGAGGACCTCGGGCTCATCGCCAGCCCCCACACCTCGGCGGGCCGCATCCCGACCGCGCGCGGCTACCGCCTTTTCGTGGACACCATGCTCACGGCGCAGCGCGAACAGATGCAGGCGCCCCGCCTGGCGCCGGACCAGCCGCAGAAAGTCATCGCCAACGCGGCGCACCTGCTTTCCAACCTGTCGCAGTTCGTCGGCGTGGTCATGGCGCCGCGCCGCACGTCGGTGTTTCGCCACATCGAATTCCTGCGCCTGTCCGAACGCCGGTTCCTGGTCATCATCGTCTCGCCCGACGGCGACGTGCAGAACCGCGTGGTCTTCACCGAGGCCGACTACACCCAGAGCCAGCTGATCGAAGCCTCCAACTTCCTCAATGCCAACTACGCCGGCATGGCGATCGAGCAGGTGCGCGAGCGCTTGAAGGGCGAAGTGGACAAGCTGCGCGGCGAGATCGGCGCGTTGATGCAGACGGCCGTGCAGGCCAGCTCGGACGCCATGAGCGAGCAGGACGAGGTGGTCATTTCCGGAGAGCGCAACCTGCTGGCCGTGAGCGATTTTTCCAACGACATGAGCCACCTGCGCCGGGCCTTCGAGCTGTTCGAGCAGAAGACCCAGCTGATGCGCCTGCTCGACATTTCCAGCCAGGCGGCGGGCGTTCGCATCTACATAGGCGGGGAAAGCACCGTCGTGCCCTTCGAGGAACTGTCCATCGTCAGCGCCCCGTACAAGGTGGACGGCCAGGTCGTCGGCACCCTGGGCGTGATCGGACCGACCCGCATGCCCTACGACCGGATGATCCAGATCGTGGACATCACGTCCAAGCTGGTCAGCAACGCGCTGAGCCACAACAAGTGACTGCGGCGTCGCGCGCAGTCATCCCGGCGCAGGCCGGGATTCATACCTGCCTACAATCGGGTTCGGTTGGGACGTTAGCTCAGTTGGTTAGAGCAGAGGACTCATAATCCTTTGGTCGTTGGTTCAAGTCCAACACGTCCTACCACTTAACCCAACTAAGCCTTGAAAGTGCGCTATGAAGACGATAGCTGCTATTGCCAAGGTTGGGTTCATTGCCAACTAATTGCCAAGTCTGAGCAATGGTCGAGGCCGGTGCTGTCAACCCAGGGAGATGGGTCCGCCTTTCGGCGACCTCATCTATTGCGCAGGTTTCGGCAGGGTCATTGGTCCCGGCGTCCGGTTCCGCTGGCATTCGGGGTTACTTTTTCCACGCGGGACTGACCGAATAAAAACCGCGTCCAACCCCTTGCTGGAGGCTTTGCGGGTTACTGCGCCCAAGCAGCGAACCGCGCTTGGTTTCCAGGCGGGCTGCGATAGGGTGACCCTTCGTGGAGCGGGTCTAGCCGGGCTGCTGCGCCTTGGCATGCCCCTTGCCTGACACAACGGCTCGCATGGCTTTAAGCACGTACGCGAAGCCCACACACTCGGGGCGACCAGGAGACTGGAGTGCCATGAGCGCGTCCTCTGCCTCGATCAGCGCAGCCTGCGTGCGTGCGAGATTCTGTGTGTACTCCTCCGCTTCGCGGATCAAGTCGTTCACGGATACCTTCAAGCGTTTGTTCATGGCTGCCGCCCTTTCGTCTCGTGAAATCACACACAGTTCAGCCCGGTCCCCATCGGCCAGGATTTCGTGGAGTCGGTTTCATAGCCACGTCTCCACGATGCAGGGGTCATCGCCGGGGGCGCGATCAACCCACTTCAGGCCTCCTGTGGGAGCTTGGCGCGCACTTCTCCAAGGGTGAGCCCTAGCACGTATCTCGGAGAGGGCTGCTCGCCGCGCCATAGGCGGGCTACGAAGTACCCTGGGAAGTCAGGGGGGTTGCCGTAGATGGTCCAAAGCTGCCGAATTTCTTCAGTCATCATCCACCTCAAACTGATCTGCCGGGCCGCACCGGCAGTTCGTCCCTTACGACCGCCAAGAGTGCATCTGCTTGTGCTTTCAAAGCCGCTACCTCTTCCGCAAGTTGGTCAGGAGGTGAGCCCGTTGACGTATGACTCGCCTCCGCCAACCGGCGGTCCGCGTCCAACCATGCCTGGTGGGCAACCAGCCAAGCAATGAACGCGGGTGAAACTTTGTCCACTTCTAATTATGTTTAGCGTGGCGGTCGAAGCGGAGTGCAAAAGTGCACAGTGATGTTGGCGGAAACTGCCGACTTTTTCAGCGCATTACCCCCCTTGTCGGCGAGGCGCAACTGCCGGCGATGTTCGCACGGCGTCGAGCCCGTTCACGCGTTGCGGCGGTCGCCGCGGCCGTCATGGCCGGACTCGGCGTTGCTGCATTGGCTCCGCGCATGCTGCCATTCGGCGCAGTTGACGTGGGCCCCAAGCTCGGGCTTCCCGATCTTCTACCGCGCTTGCCAGTTCTGCTTCACTCAAGGTCAAGGACGGCCGGCCACGCGATGCGCTTGCCGCGCTTTCGGCTGCATTCAGGAGCGCGGTGCGAGGCTAGCCAACGCTCCCAGCGAGGCGCTAAGAGGTGGACGAGCTCAGGGCGCGACAGCTCCTGGTTGCGTGGCTGCTGGTGAGCGGGCTCACTCACAAGCAGGTGGCAGCCAAGCTTCAGCGTTCGCCTGAGACCGTCCGTAGTCCGTAGCCGGTGAAAACGATTTTACAAATTGGGCATCAACAACTTGGCGATATGGGGGCCCTTGCTGGTGCTGCGCGAGTGATGACTTGCGCCGACGCCGGAGAGATGGAAGAGAGCTTCGGCTTTGAACCGCAACGGCTTGTCCCCGCTATCCGGCGAGCATCAATTCCAGGTTCTGCACCGCCGCGCCGCTCGCTCCCTTGCCCAGGTTGTCGAATACCGCCGCCAGCACGAGTTGCCCTGCGTGCTCGTTCGCGGCCACGGTAAGCCGCAGGCCATTGGTGCCGTTGAGCGCCTGCGCATCCAGTCGCGGGCCGCCGGGCGTGGTGTCGAGCGGCATCACCTGGACGTGCTTCTGTCCGGCGTACTGCGCGGCCAGCGCCGCGTGCAGCTTGGCGGGCGTCGCGCCGATGGGGCAGCAGCGCAGGTGGATGGGTATGGTGAGCGCGATGCCCTGGCGGAACGCGCCGTACGCCGGCACGAAGATGGGCCGCGTGGCGATGCCTGCGTGCTGCTGTATCTCGGGCACGTGCTTGTGGTTCAGGTCCAGGCCGTAGACCTGCAACGCGGGCAGGGCCGCACCGCCTTCGCTTTCGTACGCGGCAACACCGGTGCGGCCCATACCGGAATAACCGCTGACTGCGTGAATGGCGAACGGGTAATCCGCGGGCACGAGACCAGCCTCGACAAGCGGTTTCATCAGCGCGATGGCGCCCGTGGGGTAGCAGCCGGGATTGCTGACGCGCTTTGAGGTGGCAATGCGCCGTGCCTGGTCCTTCGCCATCTCCGGAAAGCCGTAGGTCCAGTCCGGCGCAGTGCGGTGGGCGGAGCTGGCGTCGATGAGACGCACGCGAGGGTTTTGCACCCACTGCGCGGCCTCCCGCGCGGCGGCGTCGGGCAGGACCGGCTCGCCGGGTTGGCATGAGCCGGGCAATCGCTATAGCACGACGCTGCGTATCTACGACCCGAGCGTTGACGCGTGGCACATCCTGTGGGTGAATCCGCCTAATGGCGTGATCCTGCGGCAGACCGCGCGAAAGGTCGGCGACGAGATCGTCCAAATGGGCGAACTCGCGCCCGATGGTCAGCAGAACCGCTGGGTGTACCGCGACATCACGCCCAATAGTTTCCGCTGGTGCAATGAGCATTCGGCGGACGGCGGCAAGACGTGGGAACTGGTCCAGGAAATGCTCGCCCGGCGCTTGGGAGCCGGCACGAATTGAGGCCCTTAAACCCCGACCTGTTCCCATCGCCTTGGTCACGTGAGAGTGTGGGCGGATGAAACTATGGCTTCCTGGAGGCCCGGCCATCAAGCTTCGGCCGGAGTCGTTGCACCGGGTCAAGGTCCGTGTCAGAGCTTGCTCTTGATATAGCGATATTCCTGCGTCTGGCCGCCGTAACCGTAGGCCTGCTCCCTCACATCCTGGACATAGATGTAGCTCTCCTCGTGCAACGGGCCGATTAGGCGCGCAAAAGCGGCGAAGCATTCGCCGATGTAGTGGGACTTCTCGTCCTTGGTGTTGGTGCCATCCACCACCTTGATGTCGAAATAGAAGCTGTTCATTCCCTGCGCCGCCAAGGTCGTGCCGCCGACGATCCAATTCTCGGGCGGAACATAGTCGATAGCGATGGCCGTGAGCTCGCGCTTTTTCCGCAGGATACGTGTTGTGAGTTCCAGCAGGGTTTCCGAAATTGCCCGCGTGAGTTCGGCGCTCGCGGGACAACTGACCTTGACGTTCAGGATGGGCATAATGATTTTCCTTTCTTGATCCGGTTAAAAATGGTTAGCTATGCAACTAAATCGGCAAAAAAATGATTGGCTCATTTCAGAGCGGAGCACACTTCCCTTATCTTGCTGACGGTGTTGGTGAAATTTTCCGTGCCGATGCGCCGCTGAATGCGCTGCGTTACCTGGCCGCTGGCTTCGGTGATGGTCGCCTGAAGCTTGCGGGCCGGCGCGGTGGGATGCACCGCCCATTGCCGGGCGTCGATTTGCGCGTCCCGGCGTTCCACTAGGCCCAGCGCCTGCAACCCGTCGATCAGCCGCGTGGCCGTGGGTCGCGAGATGGTCAACTCCGTGGCGATCTCGTGTTGCGACAGCCCGGGCCGCGCCAACACCAGCCGAAGCAGGAAACCCTGGGGCGGCGTTAGCCCGAAAGGCTTGAAGGCAGCAGCCCACTCGCGCTCGACCACACGGGCGAGCGCCGCAGTGTTGAAATAAAGGCAGTGGTCGAACATGGCTGCATAATAGGCCACAATGGTTAGCTATGCAACTAATCTGCGTGCGGCATGCGCCGGCGCTGTGAAGTAGTCCGTCGATAGGTGTCAATCTTGACAAGCCAGGAGGACATTCGCTGGCTTGGCAATTTCCAGTTGAGTGGCTTTCAAGTCCTCTCGTCTGAATAGCCGCAGGAAAGAAAAAATTGATCGTTGACGATCGGTTGACACAGTGCGAACTAAAACCGCTGTCTGGAAGGGCGCGCCGGCACCAGAATAGCCGTGGCTGAGCTTCACGAAAACTAAACAGCCCAACATTGTGGGTGACTCCCACCTACAACGTGCCGGCCTCAATGCAACGTGTTTTGAGAGGAGAAACATTCGATGCTGCAACGTTTCGTGCTTGTTCTTTCTGCCGTGCTGCTTACAGCCTGCGCGAGTGGCACGCAGATCACAGACTTCAATGACCGGTCGCTGGGTTACGGCTGGCTGAACATCAAGGAGGTGGACGCGCGCCTACAAAATTCGGTGACGGCACCGTCGTGATGGCGATGCGTGGCGATCAACCGCCAGGTCTGCCAGGGAACGTTGGTCGAACTGCTAGTTGACGAGCGCCCTACCAATTTCCCCGCTCCTCATCCGTGCCAGCCAGACAGAGCCTGAAGCTCGTTCCCTACGGGTAAATACTTGGAGCCTGCTGCACTGCATCAACCCTACGATGGCGTTCGCAGAAACCCAAAAAGGAGAGCGTGATGCAAAGCAAGATGAAACTCACGTGCTTGGCTGCGGCCGGCTTGATTGGCGTGGTGGGTTGTGCGGGCATGCAGCCGAGCGGCCCCAAGGGCATGACGTTTTTTGTGACCAGTACCGGTCCGGGCAAGGGCGGCGACCTGGGCGGCCTCGAAGGGGCCGACCGGCACTGCCAGTCTCTGGCGCAGGCGGCTGGTGCGGGTGATCGCACCTGGCGTGCCTACTTGAGCACACAAGCACCGAGATTGAACGACCCGGGCTTCGTGAATGCACGCGATCGAATCGGTGCCGGCCCCTGGCAGAACGCCAAGGGCGAAGTGATCGCGCGCAGCGTCGACGACCTGCACTCCGCGAACAGCAACCTGACGAAACAGACGGCGTTGGATGAAAAGGGCCAGCCCGTGAATAGCCGGACGGAGACGCCCAGCAAGCACGACATGCTCACCGGCTCGCGACCCGACGGGACAGCCTTCGGGGGGCCCCCATTCCCGGACATGACTTGCGGCAACTGGACGAAGGGCGGGGCCGATGGCTCCGCGATGACCGGCCATTTCGATCGCGCCGGCTCTATCGCCAGTCCATGGGCCACGTCCTGGAATTCCAGTCACCCGACGCTTGGCTGCAGCATGGAGCGCATACGTCCCACGGGCGGCGATGGCCTGTTCTATTGTTTTGCGGTGAAGTGATTCGCGCTGACTGACACAGGCTAAGGCCGAAGAGCCAGCAATTGGCTGACACGGCGGGTCAAATCGACGACGCCTTTCTCCATCGTGAGCACAAGGGCTGCAACGGCAATCGAGAGGACGGCTATGAGCAATACATAGCCAACGATCGTCGCGAGTGCATCCCGAGTCTCGAAGGCCCTCATCGCTGCGCTGCGCTGTTCAGGAGCCATCGCTGCGTCGGTCTGTGGTTGTTTTTCGGTCACCGTGGTGAATGGTGGGGACCGATGAGCTCACTCCTGCCGGGATAAATCAACCAGAAGGCATAGGACTTTCGCACCGAAAAAGCGGTGAAACTCGCGAACGCCCACTTCACTCGAAGCTCAACAACACCTTCATCGCCTGCGAGCGATCGGCAGCGAGCTTGAAGGCGCGCCCCGCGTCGCGATAGGGCACCGTCGCCGAGATCAGGGGCTTCACGTCGACCAGCCGCTTGTTGAGCAGTTCCACCGCCACGGCGAATTCCTCGTGGAAACGGAATGCCCCGCGCAGGTCGAACTCCTTGGCCACGATGGTGTTGATGGGCAGCGTCATGTCGCCGCCCAGCCCCACCTGCACGATGACGCCGCGCGGCCGTAGCGCGTCGAAAGCGCCGCGCAGGGCGCGTTCATTGCCGCTGGCCTCGAACAGAACGTCGAACTGGCCCTTGTCCACGTGGAAGCGGGCCAGGCGCTCGGCTTCCTCCGCGACGTTGATCGCCTCGTCCGCGCCGACCTTGCAGTGCCTTACGCAAGGGATAGGCGCCTATGTCGGTCACCACGATCTGGGCCGCGCCGGCGCGGCGCGCGGCGATCACCAGCAGCGCGCCGATCGGGCCGCAGCCCGTGACCAGCACGCGTTGGCCGAGCAGCGGGCCGGCCCGGCGCACGGCGTGCAGCGCAACCGACAGCGGTTCGGCCATCGCACCCTCGTTGTCGCTCAAGTCCTCCGCCAGCAAGTGTGCCTGGCTCGTCTCGACCACGATCTCCTGCCGGAATGCGCCCTGCACATGCGGGGTGCGCATGGCGCTGCCGTAGTAGCGCATGTCCAGGCAATGGTTTTGAAGACCTCGTTGGCAGAAGCGGCACAGGCCGCAGGGCCGGCTCGGGCTGATGGCGATGCGCTGCCCGACTGCGAAGCCCGTGGCATCGGGCGCGACCTCTTCGATGACGCCCGCCACCTCGTGGCCCAGCACCATGGGCTCCTTGATCCGCACGGTGCCGAAGCCGCCGTGCTGGAAGTAGTGCAGGTCGGAGCCGCAAATGCCGCCGGCGCGCACACGCACGCGCAGCTGGCCGGATTGCAGCGCGGGCGTAGCGATGCTCTCGACACGCAGATCGCCGGGTGCATGAATGACCAATGCGTCCATGATGAGCCTCGCTTGTTCCGGAATTACAGGGTTGCGGTCACACCGCCATCGACGTACAGGATATGGCCGTTGACGAAGTTCGAGGCCTCGCTGGCCAGGAAGATCGCCGGCGCCCACCAGGTCCTCGACATCGCCCCAGCGGCGCGAGGGCGTGCGGGCGATCAGCCAGCGCGAGAACTCTTCGTTGTTCACCAGGGCCTCGGTCAATTCCGTCTTGAAGTAGCCGGGCCCGAGGCCATTGACCTGGATGCCGTACTGGCCCCAATCGATGGCCATGCCCTTGGTCAGCATCTTCACGGCGCCCTTGCTCGCGGTATAGGGCGCGATGTTCGGGCCGGCCCAGCTCGCTTTGCACCGAGCAGATGTTGATGATCTTGCCGCGCCGCCGGGGAATCATCTGCCGCGCCACGGCCTGTCCGACCAGGAACACGCTGTCGACGTTGGTGCGCATCAGCTCGTCCCATTGCGCCTTCTCGAACTCTTCCAGCGGCGCGCGGCGCTGCATGCCCGCATTGTTCACCAGGATGTCGATGGCGCCCACGTCGCGTTCTATCGCGCCGACCGCAGCCGCGACGGCCTCGGCCGAGGTCACGTCGAACGCGGCGGTGTGGACGGTAGCACCCGCATCGCGCAGCCGCTGCGCGGCGATCTCGAGTTTGTCGGCACCGCGAGCGTTGAGTACGACGGTGGCGCCGGCAGCGGCCAGGCCGCCGGCCAACGCGTAGCCGATGCCGCCGCTGGAACCCGTGACGAGCGCGATCTTTCCGGTCAGGTCGAAGCGTTGCAGGGCGGGATTCATGGTGCGTTTCCCCTTGGGATCAGGTTGCCAGTCTCTCCGATTGCAGCCGCTGGGCGCGCAGGGCCAGCAACGCGCCCGCCACGATGCCGGCCACCGCAAGCATGGCACCGGTTGACAGCATCGCAAGGCCGGTCAAGCCATTCCCCACGGAACAGCCCATGGCGGTCACTCCGCCCACGCCCATCAGGACCGATCCCGCCAGATAGGAAGTCAACTCTTGCGGGGTTCGGAACGACTCGACGCGGAAATCCTTTCGCAGCTTGGCGGTCAACAGGCTGCCCAGCAGAACCCCCAGCGTGAGCATGACCCCGAAGCTGGCGATGGTTGCCTTGTCGGACCAGAGCGTCAGCAGATCCAGTGAATGGCCCAGTGGCGCCGCGAAACTCAGGCCCTCCGGCCGGCGCGACTGCGTGCCCATCCAGGCGGACTCCAGGGTTTCCGGATGCTCGGGAATGAAGCCGACACTCCCCGTCAGGAAGAAGGCGAGCGGCACCAGCAGGCCGACAAGAATTCCGCCGAGCCAATGTCCCCGCTCCATCACGTGGCGGTTGCTCCACGCCGCCCAGCCGGCGGCGGCCAGCAGCGCCAGGGCCACGGACCAGCGCAACAGGTCAACGGGGACGGGTAGGGCGGCCGCGGCGATGGAGGCTATGTCCTGGGGCGTCGCCAGCTGGACCTTCCAGCTGTCCAGCAGATCGACCCGCAGGCCCGCGAATGCGCCGCGCAGTGTCATCAGGGCCGCGATGGCGGTGACGATCAGCGTCACCAGGGCCCTCAAGTCGCCGCTGCCCGCCTTGACCAGGCTGCGCTGGGGGCAGCCCCCGGCAAGAATCATCCCGAACCCGAACACGGTGCCGCCTAGCAGGTACGAAAGCCACAGGAAACTCGGACTCCACGAAACGGAGCGCGCGGCCTCGAACAGTTGCAAGGAAATCAGGACCTGAACCCCCACGGCCGCCACCGATACCGCGAGCATCCATGAGACCAGGCGAGCCGGGCCCCGAAAGATCGCCCAGTCGGCAATCGCGCCGCGAATGCAGAACCTCGTAGCCTGACTGATGGCGCCAAACATGAGCCCCAGCGCCAGGCCGCCCCAAATCACGATCTGCGCCGCCGAGGCCGGGTCGAATGTTGTCTTCATGAGCAGAATTGTGCCCTGACGCCGGCGGCGTTCCGGGGCAGTCGCCTCAAAATTCCAGGTCGTCGCGTATCTCGGCGATGCCGGCCTTGGCGCAGGCGTCGTCCGCGTCGCCTCCGGGCGCGCCGGAAACCCCGATCGCACCCACCAGCGAGCCGCCCGATTCGATAGGCCAGCCGCCGCCTATGGCCACCACGCCGGGCAGGTGGCGTATGCCCGACGAGGCCTCTCCGGCCCGAGTGGCCCGGGCGAACGAAGTCGTGTCGAGCTTGAAGCTCAGCGCCGTGTAGGCCTTGCTGGTAGCCGTCTGCGGGGTGTGGGGTCCGGCATGCCGGTCGCGCAGCATCACCAGGGGATGGCCCGCGCGATCCGTCACGGCCACCGCGACCTGATGGCCGCTTTTGGCGCAGGCCGCCAGTGCGGCGCGCGCGGCGCGCAGCGCTGCTTCGGGCGTCAGGCTGCGCACCTGGAAAGTGGCCTGCTGCGCCATCGCTGCGTTTCCCAAGGCCAAGGCACACATCGCGCCGACCGCACGAAGGAATTGCATAGGCGCGCGCGCGTTCATGCCTGAAGCGGCGCGTAGCCGGGATTGGGCAAGCCGCCGGTGAGCCGGGGCACGTTGATCTTGCGCGGCGTCACGATCCCGCCCTTGGCCTTGAGCCACTGCTCCACCAGTTCCCACACCGGCTTGTTCCCGGCGTTGCGCGCTTCCTCGGCGACGGGCGCCCAGCCGGCCACCTTGTACTGGCGCGAGGCCTCGAGCGGTTTGCCGTTCAGGCGCATCTCCGCTATGCGCTTGCCCATAGGCGCCAGAGGATCGCAGCTGTATTCCAGCCCGCCCACGCGCACCATGTCCCCGCCTTGCTGGTAGTAGGGGTCTGGATTGAACAGGTTGTCGCAGACGTCTTCCAGGATCGTCTTGATCGTCTCTCCGCTCATCTGGCTGACGGTGGCGTAGGAATAGGTGGTGGCGGTCATGTCCATCAGCCATTCGCGGGTGATGTCCTGGCCGGCCAGCAGCGAGGTGCCCCAGCGGAAGCCCGGCGAAAACGCGATCTCCGCGCCCTGCACGTCCATCAAGGCGTCGAGCAGCAACTGGTCCCCGCTGCCGTTGAAATTGCCCCGGCGGTACAGGGTGCCCTCGGTCACGGCGAGCTTCTCCGCCAGCCGGGCTTCGTAGGGCGCGCGCACCTTGGCGATCAGCGCGTTCATTTCCTTGTCCGCGGGCAGCATGTTGGCGAAGACGGGCAGCAGGCGGTAGCGGAAATCAGAGACCTTGCCGTTCTTCACGTCGAAGTCCATCACGGCCAGGAACTTGCCGTTGGAGCCCGCATTGGTGACCAGGGTCTTGCCGCTCTTGTTGCTCACGACGCTGGCAACGGGCATGCCGTCGTGGGTGTGTCCACCCATGATGGCGTCGATGCCGGTGACGCGGCCGGCCATCTTCAGGTCCACGTCCATGCCGTTGTGGCTGAGCAGGACGACCACCTGGGCGCCCTTGGCGCGGGCTTCGTCCACGACCTTCTGCAGGCTCTCTTCCTGGATGCCGAAGGACCAATCGGCCACCAGGTAGCGCGGGTTGGCGATGGGCGTGTAGGGGAAGGCCTGGCCGATGATGGCGCAGGGTACGCCGTTGATCTCGCGGATCACATAGGGCTTGAACACCGGGTCGCCGAAGTCGGTGGTCTTGACGTTCTGGGCCAGGAAATCCACCTTGCCCTGGAAGTCTTTCTCGACGATCTCCTTCACGCGGTCCATTCCCAGCGTGAACTCCCAGTGCCCCGTCATGATGTCCACGCCCAGCAGCTTGGCGGCGTCGACCATGTCCTGCCCCTGGGTCCAGAGCGCCGTGCCCGAGCCCTGCCAGGTGTCGCCGCCATCCAGCAACAGCGCGCCGGGGCGGCTGGCCTTCAGCCGCTTGACCAGCGTGGCAAGGTGGGCGAACCCGCCGACCTTGCCATAGCGGCGGGCCGCCTGCTCGAAGTCCAGGTGGGTGAGGGCGTGAGCATGGTGGGACCCGGTCGGCACCTTGGCCACCTGGAGCAAATGCTCGCCCACCAGGTGCGGCAGCTGGCCGCGCATGCCGGCGATCCCGAGGTTGACGCTGGGCTCGCGAAAGTAGATGGGCTTCAACTGCGCGTGGCAGTCGGTCATGTGCAGCAGGGAGACATTGCCGAACTTGGGAATGTCGTAGAGCGCCTGCGATGCCGTGGCGGCGTCGGCCTGCGCCCAGCGTCCCATGCCCATGCCCGCGACGGCGCCGGCGCCGAGGACCTGAAGAAACTCACGCTTGGATAGATTCATGTGACATAGGGCGGCCCGCGGCCGCCCGAAGGAAAGAGAGCGGCCTTACTTGTTGACCGGCGACTGCGGATCGAGCAGCAGCGCGACGATGTGCTTGACCTGCTGCTCGTTCAGGATGCCGGCATGCCCGGCGCGAGGCATGTTGGAGCAGGCGTTGTAGGCCTTGGCATTCCAGATCTTGCCCCAGGTGTATTCGACGATGGCGCGCGAGGCGGGGCTGTTGGGATCGCTCACGCCGCGCATCTTGCCGTAGTTGTACAGGCTGGGACCGATGGTGCCGAAGGAGATCTCTTCCTTGGTGATCTGGTGGCAGTTGTAGCAGTTGCCGCCGTTGGCAGCCCCCGCGGTATCGGTCCAGGTGAGGCCGCGGCCGCTTTGCGCGATCTGCTCGCCCGCCTTCCAGTCGCCCAGGAATTTGCCGTCGCTGGGCCACTTGACGGTCTTGAGGTTGGCTTCCTCGATCGTCTTGGCGCGCTCCGGCGCGAGCGGTTTGCCGCTCACCTCCGCCGCGCTGCACTCACGGTTGGAGTCGTCCTGCACCAGGCGGTCGACTTTGGCGATGCCCTGGTCGCGGAACGACGCCTTCACGGTGCTCGCGGCCAGCTGGTCGAGTTCCGTCGAGCCCGGCAGCGAGGCGCAGCCCGCGACGGCGACGGCGACAGCTGCGGCTGCCAGGATGTGGCGCGTGTGTTTCTTCATGGCATTCGTCTCTCGTCTTTAGCGTTTGATCGCGGGTGCGGTGGACGTGCCGCCCTGGCCGTTGACACCCAGATAGACGCCCAGCGCAATGGTGGCGTCGCTGCCGAATCCCGGATAGGGGAACCGCTGCTGCCGGTAGCAGTCGTTCAGTCGAAGCTGCATGCCCCACATCTGGCCGTTGGAAACCCGGTAGGCGGGCCAGGCGCCGAAGCCGTTGCCCGCGCCGGGATTCTTGGTGAGGTTGGGCAAGTCCTGCAGGCGGATGCGCTTGCCGTCTTCGCCATGGCAGGAGGCGCAAGCGAAGTCGTGCGAGCCGCCGCGCATGAAGAACAGGCGCTTGCCCACCTCGTACGCCACTTTCTCCTTCTGGTGGGTCTGCGGCAGCTTGAACTTCATGCCCTTGGATTCCGCGGCGACCCAGGTGGCGAGCGCGGTGACGTTGTTCTGCTCGCCTTGCCCGAAAGGCGTCTTGGCGATCTCGTCGGCATTGAAACCCTGCAGCATTGCCATGCAGGACACCAGCCGCGATTCCAGGTCCTGCACACGCTGGGTGTCGGGAAAGTATCGCGGCAGTTCGACGAACGCTCCCTTGACCACACCGGCCCCCTTGCCGAGGTCGCAGGCTTCCAGCGACGCATTCTTGGGGCCGCGCTTTTGCTTCCACAGCGCCTCGCCCTTGGCTTCGAAAAGCTCGGCCGGGTTGCCGTCGGCGAGCATCGCCCGGTATTCCTCGATCGACTCGACGGCCGATTTCTGGGCCAGGGCGGCGCCGGCGGCCAGGCAGCGAGCGCCATCAATGCTGTCGTCTTCCTCATGCGATTCGTCTCCGGTTTGTTCGATTTGTCGTTGTCGTCGTGCGCGCGGGAAGGGTCAGGAAACGACGGCTTCGTCGGTGCGCGTGTCGCCCTTGTTGTCCTTCCAGGTCACGCCGATCTTGTCGCCCGCCTTGGCGCCCTTGACCGTGAACTGCAGAAAGGGGTTCTTGGCGACGGCCGGGCCCCACTCCGCGCTCATCACGGGCTTGCCGTTGTGGGTGGCCGTGACTTCCGTGATGTGCCATGCGGGGATGGTCTTGCCGGCCGCGTCCTTGCGCTGGCCGGTTTCCATTTCGTGGCTCATCAACACACGGACGGTGGCGTTGGCGCCTGCTGCTTGGGCGCGAATGCGCATCGGATCTGCCATGGGGTGTACTCCTTGTTCGGTTTCGAAGATGGAAGCGGTCGGTGCTGCGCGCTGACTCAGCCGCCGCAGCCACCCAGCGTGACCTTGATTTCCTTCTTGGCGAAAAGGGCCTTGCCGTCGGCGGTGATGGCCACCGCGTACACGTCCGAGGACTGTCCCATCTTGGCGCGCGTGAGGAAGTTGGGCTCGACCGAATCGCTGACGTCGAACTTGGCGACCAAGGCGCTGGGGTTCTTTTCCACCAGGATCAGGATGTGCTTGACGCCGGCCAGGGTGGTGGACGCGCCGATAGGCACCACGGCGCCGTTTTCCGCGATGTCCGGGCCGGTCAAGGTCACGTCCTTGCTTTCCACCGGGGCGCCGGCCCCAAACGCCTTCACCGCGTCGGCGACGCTCTTGGCTTCGAAGGCGCCCTTGTTGTAGGCCGCGATCGCGTATTGGGGAAACAGGCCGGTGGCGGCCAGAAGGCCCGCTACAGCGGCGCTTTGCTTGAGGATCTCGCGACGAGATTGCATGACGGTAGCTCCTGATGATTAAGTCGATGCTAATAAATGAATGCGCGGCGCGCATCGGGGATATCCCTTCCGGCTCATGGCTTCGCGCCCGCCGCGAGCCATTCGGCAATTCGCCGGACGTCCGCGTCGACTCAGCGTCTGGGGCGGCATGGGAATGTCACCCCACGCGCCGGAGCCGCCTGAGCGGATCTTGCCTGCGAGGTAGTCCGGCTTGCCGGCATTCTTCTTGGGCTATTTCCGCCCAGCTCGGGCCGACGATCTTGCGGTCGGCGGCGTGGCAGGCGGTGCAATTGTTCTTCGCAGCCAGCGTCGGGGCGCCTGCGCGTCGCCGGGCGGGTTCGTGGCCGCAACGCTCCTGGCCGGTCGCACTCTGGCTTTGCGCCGGTATCCGCGCCGCGCTGCGGACCCACGCCGCGATTCTGCTCGCGCGAGATTGCCATGCGAGCCGCGGGCGAACGCGGGCAGGACGGAAGTCACCTTGGCCTCTACGGGCAGTTCTTCATGCAGGCCGTCGCCGGCCACGTCCGGCCTGGCATGGCCGCCCAGCTCGGTGCCTGGCCACAGCCCATGCTCCACGGTCATGCCGTTGCGATTCGGCAGGCGCTGCTGCACCTCGCGAATGTTGCGGTCCGACAGCGTGAAGTCGGCGGGCACGATGTCGCCGAGATGGAGCAGGTAGGCAGTGACCGCGTACACCTCTTCGACGCTCAGCGACTTGGGCTGGGTCCATGGCATGGCGCGATTGATGTAGTCCCACAGCGTCGACACGTTGGCGAGCTTTCATCAGCGTGCTGCGCCCCGGGTAGTCGGTTCGCTTCAGCGTGGCCACCCGGCCGGTCTTGATGTCGTCGGCCGTGGTGCCGCCGACCAATGGATTGAAGACCTGGTTGGACTCGCCGAAGACGCCGTGGCACGACGCGCACTTGCCTTCCCACACCTCCTGCCCCTTGGCGACGCTGCCCGAGCCTGCGGGAAGTCCCTTGAAGTCGGGGCGCACGTCGATGTCCCACGCGGCTACTTCCTGCGGCGTCGCGGCACGGCCGATTCCGGGATAGTCCTTGGCCTGCGCGAAGGAGCCCGACACGGCGCACGCGAGCGCCAGCGCGATCAAGAGCTTAGGAGAGCTGGACATTCTTGACCTCGCCGCTTTCCTCCACCAGCCAGGACTGGATGGCGTTGTTGTGATAGATCGACCGGGTGCCCCGCACGGCGCGCAGTTGCCGATAGCTGGGCTGCACGTAGCCGGTCTCGTCGACGGCGCGGCTCTGGACGATGGCGGGTTTGCCGTCCCACACCCAGTCGATGGAAAAGCGCGTGAGGCATTTGCTCAGGACCGGCGTTTCCAGGCGGGCCTGGCGCCAGTTGCGCCCGCCGTCGACCGTGACGTCGACGCGCTTGACCTTGCCCCGGCCCGACCACGCCAGCCCGGTCACGTTGTAGAAGCCCTTGTCCAGCAACACCTGGCCGCCGGACGGCGCGGTGATCACGCTCTTGCACTCCTGCGTGCTCGTGTACTGCCGGTGCGAGCCGTCGGGCATCAGGTCGACGTAGTGAATCGCTTCGTCCTTGGCGCCATAGGGCTGGTCGCCGACTTCGACGCGGCGCAGGTACTTGACCCAGCTGACGCCCTGGATGCCGGGTACCACCAGGCGCAGCGGGTAGCCGTTCTCCGGCCGCAGCATTTCGCCGTTCTGGCCATAAGCCACCAGGACCTCGCCCGAGCGGATGACGCTCATCGGGATCGTCCGCGTCATCGATGAACCATCCGCGCCCTCCGCAAGAACGAAGCGCCCGTTGCTGAAGTCCGCGCCTGCCATCTCGAGCAGCGTGATCAGCGGCACGCCGGTGAACTCGCTGCACGACAGCATGCCGTGGGTGTACTGGCAGGTGGGAACGGCCACGTTGCCCCACTCCATGCCCGTGTTGGCGCCGCATTCGATGAAGTGGAATCGCGAGACCGCGGGCAGGCGCATCAGTTCGTCCATGGTGAAGACCTTGGGTGTCTTCACCATGCCATTGACCATGAAGCGATGCTTCGAAGGATCGATATCCCACCAGCCCTGGTGGTGCCGCTCGAAGTGCAGGCCGCTCGGCGTGACGATGCCGAACAGCGACTGCAGCGGCGCGAAGGAAACGGATGCCTGCGTCGTCTGCGTCAAGCCGGGACTGCGGCGGCGCTGCACGTTGGCTTCATATTTGGAGGGCTTGCCATAGCCGTCCGTGGCCACGGCCTGGCCCAGCCCCTTCGAATGCTCGGGCAGATTCAGGATGTTGGGGTCGCCATCGCCTTTCGCGCCGGTCTGCGAGTGGGCGCCGGTGGCCACCGCGCCGGCTGCCGCGGCTGCGAAGGCGTTGCGAAGGAAATCGCGGCGACCGCTTCTGGCTTCGTCCGCGACGGTGCGGATGCCTTCGCGATCCAGGAAATTTTCAGGCGCCTTGCGCAGCCGGCCGGACATCATGATGAGTTTAGTAAATACGTATATTCGGAACTAGCAATATATAGCGCAGGGGCCGTGAGCAGGATGGGGTTTACGCTAGGTGCCAGCGTGGATGCCGGGTCAAGCCCGGCATGACAGCCGGGTTGTCATTGCGGGCCTGACCCGCAATCCATGTTGGCGCGTGGCGATGGACGGGACTACTCGCGCTCCATCAGCAGGTAGGTGTTGTAGGCGTTCATGCGATTGGCCGCACGAAACAGCGGGAGGTGTTCGAAACGAGACCAGTCCGCCTGCCGGTAGGCTTCCTCGAACGGCTCGAGGTTGCGCGCCGCGCGGCCCATGGTCTCGCGCAAGTGGGAAAGGTAGTCGCGCGTCAGCTCCATGTCCTGCCGGGCTGCCGTCGACAAAGGCCCATGCCCGGGAACCACGACGGCGGCGTCGTACGCCAGCACGGTATTGAGGGCCTTGATCCACTGTCCGCTATTGGCCTGGCCCACGAAGGGAATCCGGCCGCGAAAAACGATGTCTCCGGCGAACAGCACCCTTTCCGCGGGCAGGTAGACGACGAGGTCCTCCGGCGTGTGAGCGGGCCCCACGTGCGCCAGCACCAGCCGCACGCCCCCCACCACCAATTCCTGCGATCCGTCGAGCCAGTCGTCGGCCGGCACCAGCCGGGTTTGCGCGTCTATCCACGGCGCCAGGTCGCTGCGCGAGGCCGCCAGGCGCGCCTGGGCCGTGTCGGAGTGAAGGTACTGCGTCGCGGCCCTGTGCGCGATGACGCGTGCGCCACCACGCTTGAACTCCTGCAAGCCGTAGATGTGGTCGGCGTGGTAATGCGTGAGGATGACGTGCGTCACCGGCTTGCCGGTCAACCGGCGTATCTCCGCCATCAGCTCGCGGGCAAGCTGCGGCGATCCAAGCGCATCGATGACCACCACGCCGTCGGGCGTCACCACGAAGCCCGCATTCGATATGAAGTTGCGATTGGCGGGACTGCCCAGCGCCGACTCGCCCTGGACATACCAGGCTGAAGGCGAAACCTGCTGGGCTTTCAAGGCCGGCGGGGAAGCGGATTGCGCGTTCGCTGCCAGCCCTGCAAAGGCGGCAAGCACGCCGCACGCGATTTTCAGCCAGCGGCGCGGGCCGGAAGTGAGGAAAGCCATCGCGAGGCAAATGGCCTTTCAGTGATGCAGGTCGGCCTCGATGGCAACCTGCGTGCAGACCGCCCGGCACAAGGTCACGACGCGATCATTGATGATGCGGTAGTAGATCTGCACGCCCTCGCGCCGCTTGCCGAGCACCCCGCCCTGGTAGAGCGTGTTGAGATGCTGCGACATATTGGGTTGCGTGGTGTCGATTTCAGCGAGCAGCTCGCTCACGTTCTTCTCGCCGTTGCAAAGGCAGCTGATGATCTTCAGCCGCATCGGCGAAGACATGACGCGGAAAATCTCCGCGGCAACCTCGAAAACCTCGTCCGATTCGCCCGTCGTCGCGGCGGCGGAACTGGTGGATCGTTTGCTGGCGGCCATATGTCCAACCCCGCGATTTCAGGGTTTGATGTACGCGTATCTCTCGCGCGCCTGCAATTGGCCGATCCTTGCCACGCCGGACGGCGTGAACTCGGCATCCATGATGAACTGGTCCTTCTTGAGGCTGCGGTTTCTGAGGGTGATCTCGCAAACCTCGAAGTGCACCCCGCGGGCCTTCAGCGCGCTGACGAGCGAGGCGTAATCGATGTTGGGGTTCTTCTTGTCCTTGGCCCCTTCCATCAGGAAGTCGACCCCCTCCGCATGCGTGACGACGACAACCTTCGTATCGGGCGCCACGTCGAGGTGGTTGCGTACGTTGCGCAAGGCTTTGGTCGCCTGCGCCTCGGTGTTGTCTATGTGATAGACCACCTTGTCCTGGGCGTAGGCCGCGAGGCCCGTCAGCAAGGCGATCATGAACATCGCGAGAGATCGAGCCAGGGTTTTCATTGTCATTCCTCCAATATTCGTAATCGCTAATATACATGCGGAAGCACGACTAGCCGCACAGTTGCGGCTAGTGAAAACCCTGCGAAGCCTGGGCGCCGCAGCCGACGGTTACCCCACGGCCTGTCTCGAATCGCCACATAATTCGGCTGTTCCTACTCAACAGAAGACTTGGCCTTGAACCCACTGATGAGCTTGCGTCAGTGACGACACCGCTCGAGGGTAAGCTGCAGCTGTTGGTCGAGGCCGTTATCGACTACGGCATCTTCATCCTCGATCCTCAGGGTTTCGTCGTGTCCTGGAACACCGGCGCGCAGAAACTGAAGGGCTACACCGCCGGCGAAATCATCGGCCGGCATTTCTCCACGTTCTACAGCCCCGAGGCCGTCGCCAGCGGCTGGCCCGAAGAGGAATTGCGCCGGGCAGTGCGCGATGGGCGCATCGAGGATGAGGGCTGGCGCATCCGCAAGGACGGCAGCCGCTTCTGGGCCAACGTGACCATCACGCCCATCTACGGCGACGGGGGCGCCCTGACCGGTTTTGCCAAGGTCACGCGCGACCTGACCGAACGGCGCGCGCACGAGGAGGAGTTGCGTGCCAGCGAAGAGCGCTTCCGCCTGCTGGTCGAGAGCGTTCGGGACTATGCGATCTTCATGCTCGATACGGACGGGATCGTGCGCAGCTGGAATGCGGGCGCGCATTCCATCAAGGGCTACACCGCGGACGAGATCATAGGTCGCCATTTCTCCGTCTTCTACACCCCGCAGGACCGGGAGGCAGGCAAGCCGGCGCATGGGTTGAGAACCGCAATCGCCAATGGCCGGACGGAAGACGAAGGCTGGCGTGTCCGCAAGGACGGTTCGGTCTTCTGGGCCGACGTCGTCATCACCGCGGTACGGGATCGCAATGGCGAGCTGATCGGCTTTGCGAAGGTGACGCGCGACATGACGGAGCGCCGTCGCTTCGAGGAACTGGAGCGCTCGAGCCAGATGATGAACGAGTTCCTGGCCATGCTGGCGCACGAACTGCGCAATCCCCTGGCGCCCATTCGCAACGCGGTCACGGTGATGCAGCTCGAATCGCTGCCCAGCCCGACGCTGCGCAATTGCCGCGACATCATCGACCGCCAGCTCACGCATGTGACGCGCCTCGTGGACGACCTGCTGGACATCGGCCGGCTGACGACGGGCAAGGTCAAGTTGCATCGGGAACTCGTCCACCTCGGGTGAGGTAGTGGCCCGCAGCGTGGAGACCGTTCGACCGCTGGTCGAGACCCGGCGCCACAGTTTGACGGTGGAATTGCCCGAACAGCCGGTCTATGTCGACGGGGATGCCACCCGCCTGTCCCAGATTCTCCAGAACCTGCTGATCAACGCTGCCAAATACACGCCCGATGGCGGGCGTATCGCGCTTGCGGCTGGAAGCGGCGAACGGCTCCGTCATGATCTCCGTGTCCGATAACGGGCGGGGAATCGCGCCGGGTGAGTTGGAGTGCATCTTCGAGCTTTTCAGGCAGGGTGGCAACGACGCGACCCATGAGAGCGGATTGGGCATAGGGCTCACGCTGGCCCGCTCGCTGGCCGAAATGCACGGTGGAACGCTGGACGCGCACAGTTCCGGACCCGGGCAGGGCAGCACTTTCACGTTCCGCATGCCGGTGGCAGACGCGGAACTGGGCTCCGCCGCCGCCGAGGCAGCCGAGGCGAAGACGGCGAGTCGCCGCGTCATGGTGGTGGACGACAACCGCGACGCCGCCGACACGACCTCCGCCATCCTGCGCCTCTTGGGCAACCAGGTGGAATGTGCGTACACGGGCCGGGGCGCGCTGGAGCTCGCCAAGAAGTTTCGAGCGAACGTCGTGTTACTCGACATCGCGATGCCCGGCATGGACGGCTTCGAGACGCTGCGCACGCTGCGTGCCCAGGCAGGGTGGGCCAATGTCTTCGCGATCGCGTTGACGGGCTACGGCACCCAGGACGACAAGAAGCGAACCCTGGATGCGGGCTTCGACGGCCACCTGACCAAGCCGGTGGAACTCGATGCTCTCGTGGCTTTGCTGAATCAGGCGGGGCCGCCGGGCAAAAGGATCAGCGCTTGAGGTCGGTCTTGCGGTCGATGACCCGGCCTACCAATCCGTATTCCACAGCCTCCTCGGCGGAGAGCCAGCGGTCTCGCTCGATATCGATCAACACGGCGTCCAGTGGTTTGCCGGTTTCGCGGGCAATCGTTCTCGCGATGCGTTCGCGGGCCTTGATTATTTCCTTCGCATGGATCGCGATGTCGGTCGCCTGGCCGCCCGCGCCGCCGCTGGGCTGGTGGATCAGGAAGCGGGTGTTGGGCGTGCAATAGCGCCGTTCGCGCGGCACGGCCAGATACAGGTGCGTGGCCGCGCTGCCGACCCAGCCGGTTCCTATCATGTTCACCGGGGCGCTGATGAAGCGCAGGATGTCGTGGATGGCGTCACCCGACTCCAGGTGTCCGCCGGGCGAACTCACGAGCATGTCGATAGGGGCGGACGAGTCCGCATCCAGGGCGATCAGGCGCCGGGCCACCTCGCTGGCGGACGAGTCGGAGATGGCGCCGAACAGCATGACCGTGCGGGACTTGAAGGCCTTCTCTTCGAGAAACGAGTTGCGTGGCTCAGCCGTGGCTGGTGCCGCTTCATGGTCAGGGTCTTCCATCTGAGGCTCCTTTATCAAGCTGCAATCATTGCATGATTGCCGGCGGCCGATCTACCTGGGCGGCAGCGAGTGGAGCGTGGCGATGTCGCTGCGTCGGAGCTGCTTTTTCAGCAGCCTGGCGCACCTGCCCCAAGCCCCGGAACCCGGCTGTTCTCACCTGATATATAATCGACGGCTCAGCGGCTGTAGCTCAGTTGGATAGAGTACTTGGCTACGAACCAAGGGGTCGTGGGTTCGAATCCTGCCAGCCGCACCAGAATTTCGGTTCTAGATCAACGCCTTAGAGGTTTTTGCCTCTAGGGCGTTTTTCTTTCTGGGGACCTTTACAAGTTGAAGCGCCACTGGACCCGCAGGCTGCAGGCCTCGCCCTTGCGCAGCGTTCGCAGGCCGGGCCGTCCGGGCAGGTGGAATGCGTCGATCGGCTGCGTGATCGGCTCGAAGCAGAACGCCGGGCCCTGCGGCGGACGGTAGACGAGGCAGAAGTGGTGCTGCGCACCGCCGTCGCTGTTGAAGTGCGGCATGGTCATCGACAGTTCCAGCTCCTGTTCGGGCCAGGTGATGCGGGCAGTGCCGCCCCAGCCCGTGTAGCCGTTGTCGATCAGCGGCCCCAGCGCCTGCATGCCCTCGTTCAGGTTCCAGCCGGGCGGAAAATCCTGCGTATGCGCTGTCGGCAGCGGGTCGTCGCCGCACAGCCAGACGCCTTGCACCGGCGCGGTGAGCCGCGTGGCCGGCGTGCGCGGAAACCAGGGGTGCAGGCCCAGGCCGTAGGGCAGGGGGTCCGGCCCGAGATGGCGCACATGCAGTTCCTGGTCGAGGCCGCCGTTGACCAGGCGGAAGCTCTGCACCGCCTCGTAGTCGTACGGGTTGCCCATGAAGCGATGCGACTCCAGCGTCATCACCATCGTGTCGGCGGCCGGCTGCGACAGCTCCCAGGGCTGCAGCCAGCCGTCGCCGTGGATGGGGTAGGGCTCGCCGGCCCGGTTGGGCTGCATCGGATGGAAGCGCCCGTCGTGCGTGAAGCCGCCGCCGCTGATGCGGTTGGACCAGGGAACCATCGCGAACGAGGCCAGCCGGTAGAGATCCGCCGTCTTGCCGTCCCACGGCCGCCAGAGATCGAACAGGCCTTGCGGTCGGTCCAGCTGCCAGGCGGCGACCGAGCCGCCGAGCGAGGGCACCAGCCCCAGGCGCTGGCCGGCGTGGTCCAGCCAGGCGATCGGATGGTTGGGCGATGGTGTGGTCACTGGAGCGCCTTCCTAACCGCGAAACAGGTTCGACGGCAGGCCCGGGCTGTCGATCGTCGACGGCGAACAGAGCCGCCGGCCAGCGGCTTCGGCTTCGCAGCTGCTCGCGGCGTGAGGCCGCTGCGCGCGCTCGTGATGTAGAGCGTGCGCAGGTCCGGCCCGCCGAAAGCGCAGTTGGTGATGTGGCTTGTCGGCAGTTCGACGCGGCACAGCTCGTCGGCGTCACCGGGTCGTGGCAGCTGACGCAGGCGCCGCCCCAATGCGCGATCCAGAGCCGGCCGGCGGCGTCGGTCGTCATGCCGTCGGGCACCCGTCGCCGCGCGCGAATCGCTGCCACTGGCGCTTGTTCGACAGCGTGCCGCGCTTCGGCGTCGAAGTCGTAGGCATGGATGCGGCCGTTGACCGTGTCGTTGAAGTACATGCGTGCGGCCGTCGAGCGACCAGGTCGGGCCGTTGGTCACGGCGAAGCCGCTCGTCGTGGCGCCTGCAGCGGCCGTCGGGGTCGAAGCGGTAGAGCGCGCCGGTCGGCGCCTCGCAGGCGAAGTCCATGCGTGCCGCCCCAGAAGCGGCCTTGGGCGTCGCACTTGCCGTCGTTGAAGCGGTTGCCCGGCAGCGCTCGCTTCGCGGCTGGTGCAGGTAGCGCGGCGCGCCGTCCGGCGCCGGGTCGAAGAATGCGAAGCCGCGGCGCAACGTGACGATCAAGCCCGGCTCGCTCGGCGCGTTCGGCCACGGCCGAGATTTCCTCGTCGAAGTTCCAGCTGCTGCGTGCGCCTCCGTCGCCGGGTCGAAGCGATGCAGCGCGCAGCCGAGGATGTCGACCCAGTACAGCGCCTGTTCGCGCTGCGACCACAGCGTGCCTTCGCCGAGCGACGCCGCGGCCGGCACGACGCAGCGGGCGCTGCCGGCGACAGGCGCGGGGAGCGGCGGGAGGTTGGTGCTCAATCTGGCTCCAGTGAAGGCGCTTGACGCGACGGATGATATCCGTCCATAGTGATGCTTGAAAGCAATTTTTTCGGCATCGAAGGATGCCTACGTTGCAATGTCAGAAACCAAGCACAACTCCGTCGCGCGAACAGCCCCGCAAGGGGCTTCGCTGTCCGTCTTATCCGAGCCTGAAGGGCCGCTGCGTGTTCGTCACCGGCGGGGGCAGCGGCATCGGCGCCGCCATCGTCACGGCCTTCGCGCAGCAGGGCGCGCGCGTCGCGTTCATCGATGTCGCGGCTGACGCCAGCGAGGCGCTCGCTCGCCAGCTGGAAGGCGCGGGCCACGCCCGGCCGTGGTGGCGCGTCTGCGATGTACGCGACGTGGCCGCGCTGCAGGCCGCCATTGCCGAGGCTGCCGGCGCGCTGGGCGACTTCTCGGTGCTGGTGAACAACGTCGCCAGCGATGACCGGCACACGCTGGAGTCGGTGACGGCGGACTACTACGACGACCGCATCGCGATCAACGAGCGGCCGGCCTTCTTCGCCATCCAGTCGGTGGTGCCCGGGATGCGTCGCCTGGGCGCCGGCTCGATCGTGAACCTGGGCTCGACCGGCTGGCAGGGCAAGGGCGCGGGCTATCCCTGCTATGCCATCGCCAAGTCGTCGGTCAATGGCCTGACGCGCGGCCTGGCGAAAACGCTGGGCCAGGACCGCATCCGCATCAACACCGTGTCACCGGGCTGGGTCATGACCGAGCGGCAGATCAAGCTCTGGCTGGACGCGCAAGGCGAAGAGGACCTCAAGCGCAACCAGTGCCTGCCGGACAAGCTCCAGCCGCACGACATCGCGCGCATGGTCCTGTTCCTTGCGTCCGACGACGCCGAGATGTGCACGGCGCAGGAGTTCACCGTCGACGCCGGGTGGGTGATCACTGAAAAATCACTGAGTGATTTTTCAGTGGCTGATCAGTGTGAGGGGACCGGCAAAGCCGGATCCTCCACAGGGAACGCGCGCGTTGCTGCGCCGGTTCGTCAAACCAACGCGATCCAACCTATTCCGCTTCGAGCTTGCGGCCGTAGAGGGTCAGGCTGGCGACCTTGAGGGCGCGCATCATCACCTTGGCCGCGGGCGACGGCAGGCGGTCGGTGCGGGTGATGATGCCGAAGGCGTCCATCTGGCACGGCATGTCCAGCGGCAGCACCGACACGATGCCGTGCGACGCGTAATAGCGCGCCACGTCGGCCGCCAGCACGGCCAGCATGTCGCTCTGCTGCAGCATGCGCGTGATGAACAGCAGCGCGGCCGTCTCGATCAGGTTGCCCGGCGGCGCCAGCCCCGCGGCCCGGAACATCAGCTCGAACCGGTGGCGCAGCACGCTGCCGGCGGGCGGCACGATCCAGCCGGCCGAGACCACGTCGCGCAAGGTCAGCCCGCTCATGCCCACCAGCGGATGGCCGGGCCGCGCCACGGCGCACACCGACTCCTCGGTCAGCGGCTCATAGCGCAGGTTGGACTTGTCGTGCTCGGCGAACAGCCGCGCCACCAGGATGTCGAGCTTGCCCTGCTCCAGCCGCTCGACCAGCACCGGGCTGGTCTCGATGTCGAGCGAGATGCGCAGGCCGGGCTGCTCCTGCTTGACGATCGCCATCGCCGGCGGCAACAGCGCCAGGCCCGGCGAGGTGATGGCGCCGACCCCGACCTGGCCGAAGCGACCGTCCTTCAGTGCGTTGAGTTCGTCGTGGGCCTGGTTCAGGTTGATGAGCACCATGCGCGCGTGGCGGATCATGGTTTCGCCGTACCAGGTGGGCTGCATGCCGCGCGGCAGCCGGTCGAACAGCGTCACCTCCAGCACGTCCTCCAGTTCCTTGAGCAGCTTGGATGCGGCCGGCTGCGTCATGTTGAGCACCTGGGCCGCGCGGTGGATATTGCCCTCCTCGGCGAGTGCGACCAGCAGCAGCAATTGCCGTGTCTTGAGCCGGGCCCGGATGAACCAGTGGTTGTATGTCGTCATGGCTGGGGTTATCCCGAATGCCTGGATTGATATCCATTTTGCCGAAAACTCCATTGGCGCGATTCCATTTTTAATCCTAGACTCAGCTGCACGACACGGAAAGGTTCGCCTTGAGAGTCAACGAGCTGAAGCAGAACGCCCGGCACTACATCGACGGCCGGTGGGAGACGGGCGGCACAACCGGCATCAGCGAGAACCCGTCGGATACCCGCGAGGCCGTTGCCGAGTACGCGCGGGCGGACCGCAGCCAGGCCGAACTGGCCATCCGCGCGGCCGCGGAGGCCTTCGCGCAGTGGGCCCATAGCGGACCGCAGCGCCGCGCCGACGCGCTGGACCGCATCGGCACCGAACTGTCGGCGCGCAAGGACGAGCTGGGCAAGCTGCTGGCGCGCGAAGAGGGCAAGACCCTGCCCGAAGCCGTCGCCGAAGTCGCCCGCGCCGGCCAGATCTTCAAGTTCTTTGCCGGCGAAGCCTGGCGCATCGCCGGTGAAACCATGGCCTCGGCCCGGCCCGGCGTCCAGGTCGACGTGACGCGCGAACCGGTGGGCGTGGTCGGGCTGATCTCGCCCTGGAGCCATCCATTTGCCATCCCGGCCTGGAAGATCGCGCCGGCCCTGGCCTACGGCAACACCGTGGTGTTCAAGCCGGACGAATCGGTCCCGGTCTGCGGCTGGGCGCTGGCCGAGATCATCAGCCGCTGCACCCTGCCGGCCGGCGTCTTCAACCTGGTGATGGGCAGCGGCCGCGAGGTCGGCCAGGCCCTGGTGGACAGCCCGCTGGTCGATGCCGTGAGCTTTACCGGCTCGGCCGCCACCGGCGAGCGCATCCTGCAATCCGCTGCTGCTCGCCGCGCCAAGGTGCAACTCGAAACCGGCGGCAAGAACGCGCTGGTGGTGCTGGCCGATGCCGACCTGGACCAGGCGGTGGAATGCGCGTTGCAGGGCGCGTATTACTCGACCGGCCAGCGCTGCACCGCGTCCAGCCGCCTGATCGTCGAAGACGGCGTGCATGACGCATTCGTCGCGCGCCTGCGCAACCGCCTCGCGGCGCTCAAGGTCGGGCACGCACTGGAGCGCGACACCGAGATGGGGCCGGTGGTTGATCGCGCCCAGCTCGATCGCAATCAGGCCTGGCTGGAGATGGCGCGCAACGAGGGCGCCGAGCACGTCTGGGGCGGCGAGTTGCTGCAGCGGCCGACGCCCGGCCACTACATGAGCCCGGCGCTGTTCCTGGCCAAGCCGCAGCACCGCATCGCGCGCGAGGAACTGTTCGGGCCGGTGGCCTGCGTCCTGCGCGCCGACGATTACGAGCACGCGCTGGCGCTGGCCAACGACACGCCGTCCGGACTGTGCGCGGGCATCTGCACCACCTCGCTCAAGCACGCCGCGCACTTCCGGCGCCATGCCGAAGTGGGCATGGTGATGGTGAACGTTCCGACCGCGGGCATCGATTTCCACGTTCCTTCCGGCGGCCGCAAGGGCTCGGGCTACGGCCCGCGCGAGCAGGGCCGCTATGCCGCAGAGTTTTACACCACCGTCAAGACCGGCTACACGCTGGCCTGACGGGGGATTCGCCGCGTTTCTTTTCAGTCGACAGCAACAGGAGACAACAATGAAGATGAACCGTAGAACTCTCGCCGCCGCAATGGCGATCGTCCCGATGGCGGCGCTGCTGCCTGCAGTCCGTTTTTGCCCAGAAGAAGATCGTGCTGGGCTTCAGCCAGGTCGGCGCCGAGAGCGAATGGCGCACCGCCAACACCGAGTCGATCAAGAGCGCGGCCAAGGACGTCGGGCATCGAGCTGAAGTTCTCCGATGCGCAGCAGAAGCAGGAGAACCAGATCAAGGCGATCCGCTCGTTCATCGCCCAGAAGGTGGACGTGATCGCCTTCTCGCCGGTGGTCGAGTCGGGCTGGGACACGGTGCTGCGCGAGGCCAAGGCCGCCAAGATCCCGGTGATCCTCACCGACCGCGCGGTCAACGCCAAGGACACCTCGCTGTACGTGACCTTCATCGGTTCCGACTTCGTCGAGGAAGGCCGCAGGGCCGGCCGCTGGCTGGTGGAGAAGATGAAGGGCCGGCAACGGCCAGGTGAACATCGTCGAGCTGCAGGGCACGGTGGGCTCGGCGCCGGCGATCGACCGCAAGAAGGGCTTCGAGGAAGTCATCAAGGCCGATCCGCAGCTTCAAGATCATCCGCTCGCAGACCGGCGACTTCACCCGCGCCAAGGGCAAGGAAGTGATGGAAGCCTTCCTCAAGGCCGAGGGCAAGAAGATCAACGTGCTCTACGCGCACAACGACGACATGGCCATCGGCGCGATCCAGGCGATCGAGGAAGCGGGCCTGAAGCCGGGCAAGGACATCATGATCATCTCGATCGACGGCGTGAAGGGCGCGTTCGAGGCGATGGTGGCCGGCAAGCTGAACGTCACGTCGAATGCAACCCGCTGCTCGGCCCGCAGCTGATGAGCGCCGTCAAGGACGTCATGGCCGGCAAGACGGTGCCCAAGCGCATCGTCACCGAGGAGGGCGTGTTCCCGATGGAAGTCGCGGCCAAGGAATTCCCGAAGCCGCAAGTACTGACTGCAAGCGGCGGCATCGGCGCCATGCGTCGACGCTGCAACATGCAGGCATGCTCGGAAGCCGTGCGCCGGCTCGAGCTGTCGGGCATCGACAAGCAGTTCCCCGGCGTGCCGGCGCTGCACGACGTGGACCTGCGCCTGTTCCCCGGCGAAGTCCACGCGCTGATGGGGCAGAACGGCGCCGGCAAGTCGACGCTGATCAAGGTGCTGACCGGCGTGTATCGCGCCCGACGGCGGGCAGATCGCTGCTGGACGGCGCGCCGATCCGGCCGGCGTCCGCCGCTGGCGGCGCAGCGGCTGGGCATCAGCACGGTCTACCAGGAAGTGAACCTGTGCCCGAACCTCTCGGTGGCCGAGAACATCTTCGCCGGCCGCTATCCGCGCCGCGGCTGGCGCAGGGCTGTCGCATCGACTGGACGGCGCATGCAGCCGGCGCGCGCGCGAGCTGCTGGCGCGCGCTGGACCTCGACATCGACGTGACGCGGCTGCTGTCGAGCTATCCGGTCGCGGTGCAGCAGATGGTCGCGATCGCGCGCGCGCTGAACGTCGCGGCGCAAGGTGCTGATCCTCGACGAGCCGACCTCCAGCCTGGACGAGCGACGAGGTGCAGCGGCTGTTCGCGGTGCTGCGCCAGCTGCGCGGCGAGGGCATGGCGATCCTGTTCGTCACCCATTTCCTCGACCAGATCTACGCGATCTCCGACCGCATCACCGTGCTGCGCAACGGCGAGCGGTCGGCGAGTACGCGGCGGCCGAGCTGCCGCCGGCAGGCGCTGGTCGACGGCGATGGTCGGGCGCGAGCTGGCGGCGCGATCGGCGGCGCCGCGCCGCAGCGCCGCGCGGTCGACGAGCACGCGCCGGCGCTGCTCGAGGCGCGCGGCCTGGCCAGCGCGGGCCAGCTGCACCCGCTCGACCTGGACTGCGCGCGGGCGAGGTCGTGGGCCTGGCGGGCCTGCTCGGCTCCGGCCGCACCGAACTGGCGCGCCTGCTGTTCGGCGCTGGACCGCGCCGACAGCGGCGAGCTGCACGTCGACGGCGCGCAGCGTGCGCTTCGCCACGCCGGCCGACGCGATCGCGCCATGGCCTGGCGCTGTGCCCGGAGGAACGCAAGACGACGGCATCGTCGCCGAGCTGTCGGTGCGCGAGAACATCGCGCTGGCGCTGCAGGCGCGCCTCGGCGTGCTGCGCGCGTTCCTGTCGCGCGCCGAGCAGACGCAGCTGGCCGAGCGCTTCGTCAAGCGCGCTCGGCATCAAGACCGCCGACATCGAGACGCCGATCGGCCTGCTGTCCGGCGGCAACCAGCAGAAGGTGCTGCTCGCGCGCTGGCTCGCGACCGAGCCGCGGCTGCTGATCCTCGACGAGCCGACGCGCGGCATCGACGTCGCGCGCCAAGCAGGAAATCATGGAACGAGATCCTGCGGCTGGCGCGCGAGGGCATGGCGGTGCTGTTCATCTCGTCGGAGATGAACGAGGTCGTGCGCGTCTGCGACCGCATCGTCGTGCTGCGCGACCGGCGCAAGGTCGGCGAACTGCCGCCGGCAGCAGCGAGGACGCAGGTCTACGAACTGATCGCGGCGGAGCATGCATGACAGCTCGCCATCGATCGACGCCGGCGCCAGCGCCCGGCCCGCTGGGCGCCGCTATCGCCGCTGCGGCATCGCCTGGCCTGGCCGCTGGTCACGCTGCTGCTGCTGCTGGCCGTCAACGCCGTCTTCAACCCCGGCTTCTTGCACCTCGAATGGCGCGACGGCCACCTCTACGGCAGCCTGATCGACATCCTCAACCGCGCCGCGCCGCTGACGCTGGTGGCGCTCGGCATGACGCTGGTGATCGCCACGCGCGGCATCGACATCTCGGTCGGCGCGGTGGTGGCGATCGCGGCGGCGTCGGCGGCCTGGCTGATCGGCGGCGCGCGTCGAGCGGCGGCAACGTGACCCGCTTCCCGCTGCCGGTGGCGATCGCTGGCGCGCGCTGGGCGTGGCGCTGGCTGTGCGGCCTCTGGAACGGCCTGCTGGTCGCCGGCGTCGGCATGCAGCCGATCGTCGCCACGCTGATCCTGATGGTGGCCGGGCGCGGCATCGCGCAGCTGCTCACCGACGGCCAGATCATCACCGTCTACTACGCGCCGTTCTTCTTCCTCGGCAACGGCTTCCTGCTCGGCCTGCCGTTCGCGCTGTTCATCGTGGCGGCGGTGTTCGCCGCGCTGCACCTCGCTGATGACGCGCACGCGCGCTCGGCCTGTTCATCCAGGCCGTCGGCATCAACCCGGCGGCGGCGCGCCTGGCCGGCGTGCGGCCCGGCGGCTGATCGTCTGCGTCTACGTGTTCTGCGGCTTCTGCGCCGGCATGGCCGGCCTGATGATCAGCTCCAACGTCAAGAGCGCCGACGGCAACAACGCCGGCTGCTGCTGGAGCTCGACGCGATCCTCGCCGTGACGCTGGGCGGCACCGCGCTCACCGGCGGCCGTTCAGCCTGGCGGGCAGCGTGATCGGCGCGCTGATCATCCAGACGCTGACCTACGACGATCTACTCGCTCGGCGTGCCGCCCGAGATCAACATGGTCGTCAAGGCGGCGGTCGTGTTCGTCGTGATGCTGCTGCAGTCGGCCGAGTTCCGCGCCGCGGTGGCCAGCGCTGGCGCCGGCGGCGGCCGGCATGAAAGGCGCGCCAGTGAACGCCGCGCCGCGCCGCTGGCGCTTCAACGTCAAGTACCTGCCCCTGGCCGCGACCGTGTCGCTGTTCGTCGCCATGGCGGCGCTCGGCTCCGTGATGTACGCCGGCTTCTTCTCGGCGCAGGTGTTCCTGAACCTGCTGATCGACAACGCCTTCCTGCTGGTCGTCGGCGTCGGCATGACCTTCGTGATCCTGTCCGGCGGCATCGACCTGTCGGTCGGCTCGGTGATCGCGCTGACGACGATGGTCTCGGCCTCGCTGGTGGAGCACCACGCTGGAGCCTGGCCGCCGTGATCCCGCTGGTGCTGCTGCATGGGCACGGCCTTCGGCGCGCTGCATGGGCTTGCTGATCCAGCGCTTCCGGCTGCAGCCCTTCATCGTCACGCTGGCCGGCATGTTCCTGGCGCGCGGCCTGTGCTACCTGATCAGCATCGACTCGATCAGCATCGACCAACCCGTTCGTACACGCGATCTCGCAGACGCGCATGCCGCTGTGGGCCGTGCCTCGATCTCGGTCGGCGCGGTGATCGCGCTGGCGATGCTGGCTGGCCGCGATCTGGGTCGCGCACTGCACCGCGTTCGGCCGCACCGTGTACGCGATCGGCGGCAACGAGCAGTCGGCGCGTGCTGATGGGCCTGCCGGTGGGCGCGCACCATGGTCGGCGTCTACGCGCTTCAGCGGCTTCTGCTCGGCGCTGGCCGGCGTGGTGTTCACGTTCTACATGCTGTCGGGCTACGGGCTGCACGCGGTGGGCCTGGAGCTCGACGCGATCGCCGCGGTGGTGATCGGCGGCACGCTGCTGACCGGCGGCGTCGGCTATGTGGCCGGCACGCTGTTCGGCGTGCTGATGCTCGGCATCATCCAGACCCTGATCGCGTTCGACGGCTCGCTCAGTTCGTGGTGGACGCGCATCGTCATCGGCGCGCTGCTGTTCGTGTTCTGCCTGCTGCAGCGCCTGCTGTCCCCGCGCACGCCCTAGGCGCTGTCTGTATCTCTCCAATTCACGGAATCCTGCCCATGTCCGACCCCAAGCGAAAGCTGCGCTCGGCCGAATGGTTCGGCACGCCGACAAGAACGGCTTCATGTACCGCAGCTGGATGAAGAACCAGGGCATCCCGGACCACGAGTTCGACGGCCGGCCGATCATCGGCATCTGCAACACCTGGTCCGAACTGACGCCCTGCAACGCGCACTTCCGCAAGATCGCCGAGCACGTCAAGCGCGGCATCTCGGAGGCGGGCGGCTTCCCGGTCGAGTTCCCGGTGTTCTCCAACGGCGAGTCGAACCTGCGCCCGACCGCCATGCTCACGCGCAACCTTGCGAGCATGGACGTCGAGGAGGCGATCCGCGGCAACCCGATCGACGCCGTCGTGCTGCTGGTCGGCTGCGACAAGACCACGCCGGCGCTGCTGATGGGCGCGGCGAGCTGCGACATGCCGGCCATCGTCGTCACCGGCGGACCGATGCTCAACGGCAAGCTCGACGGCCAGGACATCGGCTCCGGCACCGCCGTGTGGCAGCTGCACGAGCCGATGAAGGCCGGCGAGATCGACCTGCACCAGTTCCTGTCGGCCGAGGCGCGGCATGTCGCGCTCGGCCGGCACCTGCAACACCATGGGCACCGCCTCGACCATGGCCTGCATGGCCGAGGCGCTGGGCACCTCGCTGCCGCACAACGCCGCGATTCCGGCCGTCGACGCGCGCCGCTATGTGCTGGCGCAGATGTCGGGCATGCGCATCGTCGAGATGGTGCGCGAAGGACTCACGCTGTCGAAGATCCTGACCCGCGAAGCCTTCGAGAACGCGATCCGCATCAACGCCGCGATCGGCGGCTCGACCAACGCGGTGATCCACCTGAAGGCGATCGCCGGGCGCATCGGCGTGCCGCTCGAACTGGAAGACTGGACCGCGCATCGGCCGCGGCACGCCGACCATCGTCGACCTGATGCCCTCGGGCCGCTTCCTGATGGAGGAGTTCTATTACGCCGGCGGCCTGCCGGCCGTGCTGCGCCGCCTCGGCGAGAACGGCCTGCTGCCGCATCCGGACGCGCTGACCGTCAACGGCCAGACGCTCTGGGACAACGTGCGCGACGCGCCGAGCTACAACGACGAGGTGATCCGCCCGCTCGACAAGCCGCTGATCGCCGACGGCGGCATCTGCATCCTGCGCGGCAACCTGGCGCCGCGCGGCGCGGTGCTCAAGCCCTCGGCCGCCTCGCCGGACCTGCTGAAGCATCGCGGCCGGGCCGTGGTGTTCGAGAACCTCGAGCACTACAAGGAGCGCATCGTCGACGAGAGCCTCGAGGTCGACGCGAGCTCGGTGCTGGTGATGAAGAACTGCGGCCCGAAGGGCTATCCCGGCATGGCCGAAGTCGGCAACATGGGCCTGCCGCCCAAGCTGCTGCGCCAGGGCGTGAAGGACATGGTGCGCATCTCGGACGCGCGCATGAGCGGCACCGCCTATGGCACCGTGGTGCTGCACGTGGCGCCCGAGGCGGCCGCCGGCGGCCCGCTGGCCGTGGTGCGCGACGGCGACTGGATCGAGCTCGACTGCGCGCAGGGCCGCCTGCACCTGGACATCTCCGACGCCGAACTGGCGACCGGCTGGCCGCGCTGCAGCGCGTCGCCGCGCCGGTCCGCTGCGCGGCGGCTACCAGCGCCTGTACGTCGAGCACGTGCTGCAGGCCGACGAAGGCTGCGACTTCGACTTCCTGGTCGGCTGCCGCGGCTCCGCCGTGCCGCGCCATTCGCATTAAAACAGCGCAGGCGGCCGTCCTCGTGACGCCGACATGGCGCCAGCGCCCCGCTTCGCCTTAGAACGCGAGCGCCAGCATCCCGGCACCCCAGACGAGCAAAGCGACACCGGTCGCGTAGCCGAGCCAGTGGCCGGCGGGGACAGTCTTTTCGAACAGAACGAACAGGGCGAGGCCCGCGATCCAGTAGAGGTTCATCACGCCGCCGAAAAATAGGAGCCCCATCAGGAACCAGCAGCAGCCGACGCAGAAAGCGCCGTGCACAAGGCCCATGCGTAGCGCGCCACGGGCGCCCCGCCGCCAATGGGTGCTAAGGAATGCAAGCGGCGATCGGCAGTGGCGAAGACAGGCATGCTTAATCGGGGTGAGTTGGTAGACGCCCGCGGCGAGCAGCAGGACGCCGCCGAAGATCACGTTGGTCCCGACGAGCATCGGTGAAAGGATGCCGGTCCGCTCGAACCCCCACTGCAGGATCACCGCGACCAGGCTGAAGCCAGCCCAAGCGGCGAGATAGCCGACCGCGAATATGCTCGTCGCGACATGGGGATGGCCGGTTTCGCGCTGCTTGCGATTGACCGTCGCGAATAAAAGGATCATCGGCGCCGCGCTGGGCAGCATCATCGCCACCATCATGACCCACCACATGAAGAACATCAGGACTGCATAGCCGGGCGTCCAGACCGCGGGCGTCATCATCGCCATGCAGGCCATGCCCTTCGGACATGCCCCTGCCATCCCGAGCTGCGACATGCGGGTCATCTCGAACGCCGACATGCCCATGCCGGCGCCGGCCAGCAGATACGCCCACGACAGAGCGATAACCGCAGTAAGCGCGGTAACGACGACCAGGCGATCGCGCCTGACCACTGCCTCAAGTGGCGTCGGGTACCGTCCTCCCTTTTCACCCGATCATGTTCCCGAATTCGGGGTATGGCTTGTCTGCGCCACGTCGAAACCGGCCCTTCGGAGGTCACGCGCCAAGCCATGCTGTGAGCCTTGATCTTTCGCGGACCAGCCCATCCTGATTGAAGTGGTGAACACAAAAATGGGCCCATGAATCTTCGAACGCCATCTCCATGTCACCCGTCACCGAGGTCGTCCCCAGTCCGATTTCTGCGTAGGTAAACTCGAAACTGCCACTAGGACGTGCCAGCGCAATGTGGAACGGTTGACCATTGAACTCGTTGATTATCGGTCTGCCACTGCTCTTCATGATGCCCGGTATATCAACCCTTGCGGTTCTGAGTTCCAAGTTCGCTTCGAGATCAATCGGCAGGAACAATGTCCCGCAAAATTCCGAGCATGTGGACGCGAATACGGAGAACAAATTGCTCAATGGTTCGCATGCCCCGCCTGAGATGATTGTTTCAAGCGCGGCCCGTTGAGCTTCATCCGCACGTTCGTCGATAACGATCTGGCGTTTTCCGTTTCCGTCCTTGATCTCGCCAGGCCACTTGTACAGCGCCGCCCAATTCAGCCCCGCGAGCGGCGTATCGTTGAAATGGCCTTCAACGATTTTGCCGACGAAGGCCGACTGACAATATCCATGGGTGCTCGGCAAGTTGAACTGGCAACCGCAATTCACAGCGCAATTGCAGTTGTCGTAGGTTTCGCTCTTGAATAGCCATTGATGAGCCTTGATCGTGTCGCTCATTGGGTGCTCCTTTGCTCGGTTTCGCAGAGGATTCACCCTCGGGCGTTCCCGAAGCGTTCCCTCTCAACCCGACTCGCTCAGAAAGCCGGTTGCTGCCCGGAACGCCGGGAGATCATGGCCCGACGGGATGGTCTCGATGAGGTCCCCAAGTTGCTCACGCAGTGTCTGATCGGGAAATCGACTGGCGAAGGAGTGGAGCGCCCGAAGCTCCAGCCAGCCCGCCCCTTGAGCGCTGGCGATCTCGACGGCACTGCGCAAAGAAGCGGCGGCGGCTTCGGTTTCACCGCTGCGATAAGCCAGCTCACCGTCGACTCGCCACAGCTCGGCCTCGAGATAGCGCTGGTTGCACCTGTGTGACCACGAGAGCCCCTCGCGTGTGGCGGCTCGTCCCTGGCGGAACTCGCCGACCATGCCGCGAGCCCGGGCGAGGAGAAGGAGTGTGTAGGTCAGGTGGAGGGTCTCCCCTTCGGCACGCGAGCGCGCCACCGACCGCACGATCTTCTCGATGCCCCCAGCCGATCCCTCGCACACGTCCAGCCAGCCCCGAAGGGCCTCCAGGACGACCATGAGGTAGCGGTCCGAAAGACGCTTCCATAGAAGGTCGGCGTCCGCGAGGAGCTCGGCGAGGCGGGCGAGATCTTCGGATTCGGCCGCGATGATCGCCGCGTAAGTGATGACGTACCCCAACGTCATCGGATGATCGAGATCGACGGCGATCTCAAGAGCAGATCGGGCCGTCTCGTCGGCCCTGCCGGCATCTCCGGCCCACAGCTCGACGAGGGCCAGCCGTACGAGGCAAACCGCCTTCGGGTCCTGGGCGTACAACGCCAGATGCTCGTCGCGATGGGATACGTCATAGGCTTCGATAGCGCCATCGAGATAGTGGCGGGCTCTGGCCAGATCGCCCCGCCAGAACGCGCTCACGCCGAGGAGATATCGGCCCTCTGTCCTGGCGATCGGATCATGACTCTCATGCTCGAGAAGGGCGCGAGCGAGTTCATCGCAATCGTCGAAGCGGCAGCCCTGCAGCCGGGCGAGGCCGAGACCACGGAGGATCGGCGGGTCCACGGGTCTGTGAAGCTTGCGGCAAAGCGAAAGGGCTCGCTCGTAGAGTTGGTGCGCATTCCTGGAGCCGTAACCCTCGAGGGCAACAAGCGGGGATCCGAGGGCGATCCGGATATCGAGTTCGAGTGCATCGCGGTCGGGTGACGGTGGCAGGTCGGCGAGCAGTGCGAGCGCTCGCTGAAACATGGTGACCGCTTCTTCGAGGGCCGACACGGCCACCGCTCGACCCCCCGCCATGCGGTAGGCATCGATGGCCGGTTCGACCATGCCGGCCTGGTCGTAGTGTGCGGCCAGCTGCGGGCTGGCCGCGTCGATGTCGCTGTGGAGCTCGACCGCAATCGCCTCGGCGACAGCCCGGTGGAGTTGGCGTCGACGAGCCGGGCTGACCATCTCCAGCGCAACCGCCCGAAGCTTGTCGTGACTGAAATCGTACGTGAGCCCCTGATCGCGGATGATCCGTCGACGCCAGAGTTCGTCGACATGATCGATGAGCTCGCGCTCATCGATCCCAGTGGCCGAGACCATCAGACCGATCGAGAAGGGCCGACCGATGACGGCCGCCACCTCGGCCAGTCGCCGAGCGCCGTCAGTTAGTTGGCCCAGTCGGGCGCGCAGCACCGCCCGCATCGTCTGGTGTGAGCACTGCTTGACTTCCATCAGAGGAGATCCCGGCTCGAAGAGCCTCGATGACAAAGAGTGGATTGCCTTCGGTCTCGCTCCAGAGTCGTGCCGCCAGTTGCGGATCAATCGTGTCTTCAGCGCGTAGCCGAGCAGCGAGCGTCGCAGTTGTGGCTTCGTCGAGTCGATCGAGTGGCACGGTGGTCACTGCCTGGTCGTGGCCCAAGGCGTCGACGAGTCCAACGAGGGGATGATGCTGTGGGATCTCCTCCGAGCGGACAGTACCGACGATGAGGACCGGTGCCGTCTGTCCGGAACGGATGACGAAACCGATCAACTCGATGGTCTCGGCGTCACACCACTGCAGATCGTCGATGATCAGCAAGCGCGGGCGGTCGCCGGCGACGATGGCTCGGCTTACGGCATCGAACAACCGATGGCGCTGAGCCAGGTCGCCCGACTGGCTCGGTCCAGATGGCTGGGAAGCGTCGCGGAGTTCGGGCAGGAGACGAGCGAGCTCGGCCCTCCAGACCGTGTCGAGCGTGTCGATGTGGCTTCGCAGAGCATCCGATCGGAGTAGATCGACGACGGGACCCCACGGCAGTCTGCCCGCAACCTCGTACGCACGAGCCGATGCCACCACGTGTCCCTCTGCTCGAACGCGGCGGCCGAGTTCCAGTGCGAGACGGGACTTTCCGATCCCCGGTTCCCCGGTCACCAACAAGAGATGTGCCCCACGCTCCTGCGCGGTGTTCCATGCCTCGTTGAGCTGGTTCCATTCGAGGTCGCGGCCGACGAAAGGCGATTCGGCGACGGGCAGGTCCTTGCCCTGCGCTTCGTCGCGGTTGAGTGTGCCGGCCCGGAGCTGTTGGTACATGGCCACTATCGCCTCGCCCGGTGCCACCGCGAGATCGCGCTCGAGCACCTCCGCGTACCGATGGTAGGCAGCGCAGCGCCGCGGCTCTATCGCCAAGCGCGAGATGTGCTTGCATCTGAATTCGAACGGCCGCTTCGTCGGTCGGCTCCAGGTCGATGATGCGTTGGGCATGCCTGATCGTGGCTTTGTGGTCATCGCGGCCCGCAGCCTCTTCTGTCAGCCGCACGAGGGCCGCATACGCCTCCGCTCGAAGTTTCGCTCGCTCGTCCAGGACCCAGTCGTCATAACAAGCTGGAAGGAGATCGCCCGAATAGAGGCGCGCGGCGAGCTCGAAATCACCGGCTGCCATGGCATCGCGGAACCTCAGCACGTCGACCTCGCTCGGCCCCGTCGGAATCCACCGGACAGTCTCGTTGCCAATCTCGACGAACTCACCGTTGTCGGGAAGGGAATGACGGAAGTCGTGGAGCAGCTTTCTGAGGTTTGTGCGCGCCTGACGTTCGTCGGAGTCGGGCCAGAGCTCGAACGCGAGTCGTGAACGGTGCTGCGGGCCTCCCCGCAACGCGATCAACGCCAGAAACCGTTGCAAGCGAAGAGAGTTGAAGGCGCGAAGACGACGGCCGTCCAGGATGATCTCGACTACACCGAGAAGTCGGACCTCTAACCGCGCCGGCGGTTCGCCACCGACCCCGCTCGTGTCACTCGGCATGTGGCTCCTCTGGTTGCGATCCTGCTCTGAAATTATGTCAACTCAAAATCGGGATGCTTGTCCTATGCAAGCTGAGCAGTTCCTCCCATTTCGCCGGTCTGGCGCACGGTTATGTTCGCAACAGGCCACGGTAGTAAGCGCGCCAGAGAGCGCGCAGGTGGCCTTTGGCCATAAAACCAAAGGAGACGCGCATGAACATGATGGACCACGATGACGCCATACGTGAAAAGGCGAACCAGATGGGCAGCACTTTGTGGTCGCTTGCCGTTGCTGTAATTGTTGGGTTCATCTTATGGACGTCGGGCAGCGAGGTACCCTGGTGGGTCTATCCAATCCTGTTCGTTCAATCTGTTGTCGGATTTGCTCAAATGCTTTCCGATGAGCCAGGAATCAGCACCGTCGACTTGGCGGACTATCTGGTCGAGGACGCAGATGAGGATGAGCACGCGGCGCCATGGCCAGGCCAGGGTGTGCCCGCTAAATAACAAGTTCGTAGGCGGGTTCCTACGCTTTGACGGCGTCTTTGCTGGCCCATCGCGCGGTTACATAAACTAAATTAAACACCGGGTTTGATACACACAAGCTGAGCTTGAGGCGCCATGCTCAAGGCGTGCCTCAGCAGCAAGGGGATTCAAATTGAAGCTACTTCGCTCGGTCCTGTTGGTCACTGCTCTGCTGCCGGCCACGGCCCTCGCGCGGCCCCCAAGTGCCTTGCCGAAGGCAGCCGTGGCTGCTGCCGCTACCGCCTCGCCCACGGAAATTTTTCGCCGCATGAGCAGCGACACCTGGGTAACGCGCGTGGTCACGCTGGCCGACATCGGCATCACGAGTCCCCTGGTGCTGGGCCATTCGGAATCCGCGCGCGAGATCGCGCTGCCCGTACCGCCCGGGGTGCCTATTGCCAACGGCACCGTACAGATGGACGCGAGTTTCGTGCGAGCCGACGGCGGCCGCACCACCTTGATCCTCTCGCTCGACGGTTTCCCGGTGTCGGCACGTCCGGTCGCGGCGGAGCGGGGCGACGGCAGCCTCACGCTGGCAGTTGACGGCGCCCCGCGGTCCAGCGGGGTCGTGCGGTTCAACGTGGACTGGCGCACGGCCATCGGCCGGGAGAACACCTGCTCCGATACGCGCACGCCCGGCAACCTGCTGCGCATCGAGCCGACCACACGTTTTTCCTATCGGTACGACAGCTCGGCGGTAGCAGACCTGCCGGCCGCCTGGGGCTCGCTGCCGCATTCGCCGATGATCCTGATTGCTGGAGCCAAGCTCTCGGCCGAGGCCTACGACTCGGCCTGGCGCCTGGGCGTGGCGCTGGACCGCGCGGGCAAACGACCGCGCATCGTCGCCCTGCCGGCGGTGGGCGATACGGTGGACTTGCAGGCAGTCGTGGTTCCCGCAGGGCTGCGCAAGGTGCCGGCTTTCGCGGCCCTGGCCGAAGGTGGCAAGCGCCGCCTCAAGGACCTGGCGGAAGTCGGCGCGCTGATGGCGCTGGGGCAGGCCGGGCCGCTGCAGCCCGATATCGTCGTGGCTGATCGCGCCACCGGCAGCGTGCTGGCCCAGGCGCTGGACGAGTTGCGCGCCCAGCTCCCGCCCGAATCGCTAGCCGCATTCGCCGAATGGAGGGCGACGGCATTGGACGGCTGGGGCAAGCAACTGGCCGCGGGGCAGGTCAGGCTGGGCAACGTGTTCGGGCGCGGGGCCATCGTCGTGGCGCCCGACGCCGGCGCGCAGGCCGCGGGGCTGTTCACCCAATCCTGGCATCAGGCCAACGGGGCGGCGGCGCTGACGTTGAACGCGGTGGACGATCCCAAGGTCGATCTCACGGCGGTGTCGCTCAAGTACCTGGGCGCCCAGCCCGCCACGCTGGACGTGCTTTCGCGCGCGAACTGGAACGCCGGCTTCGACATCACCGCCGTTACGGGCGAGGGGCGCGGCCCCGCCTCGCTCGTGATCGACGTTGCCGCGGCGCCCGGCGCGGCGCGCACGCCACCCGTGGTCTCGGTATTCCTGAACGACGTGCTGCTGGGAGCGCGGGAGATGGAAGCGCACGGCCGCCGCGAACGCATCGTGGCGCCCATTCCGCGCCATGCGCTGAGCACACGCAACAACATCCGCGTTTCCTTCGTGCGGCAGCAGGCCAGCGACCGCTGCCGCGAAACGCCCGAGTCTTATCCGGTCTCGGTGCTGGCCACCAGCCACATGCTGTTGGACAAGCTGGACCCGGGCCCCGATTTCAGCGGGCTGATTTCCCGCTTCGGTGACGGTGTCAACCTGCTCGTGCCGATTGCGTACCTGTATGACTCGCAGAACAGCCTGCCGCGCGTGATCAGCCTGGCATCGAGCACAGGGGTGTCGCCATCGCGCGCCCGCTTCGTTCCGGTTGCGGACGTGGGCCCGCCGAAGCTCAAAGGCTCATTCCTGTCCATCGACGTGCCGCTCAAGGGCGCGGACGAAAGCGATGTCAAGGTGGTGGGCGGCCGCCTGTATCTTGCGGCTGGGACGGACAGGCCGCTGCTGGACGTCAATGGGCTTGGCCGGGCGGGCCTGCTGGAGGTGGCTCAGGTGGGCCGCGACACCGGCGCCATCTATCGCACACTGAGCCGCGAAGCGCCGGCCATGGGCATGCCTCTTGCGCTCTCGGCCGGCAATGTCGCCGTGATCGGCATGAGCGGCCTGCGGGCGGAGATCAACACCACGGACCCATCGGGGCAGGACATGGTGCGTGAAGTCAGGCCGTCGCCGAAGGGAGGACGCGGGCACCTCTGGTTGCCGGCGATGCTGATGATCGCTGCCGGGGCTGCGCTGCTGGCACACGCCTTCCGGATGTACAAGCGCAAGGCCGGCGAGGCTGGCAGTGGATCGAGCGGCTGATCGTTCAGGCTGCCTGGGCCTGCGAAATGCGAAAGCACTGATGCGAGCAGTAATCCACCAGCGCATCGATCTCGGTGGACTTGTCGAAGACGGCATCGACACCCAGCTGCGCGCAGCGTTTGCGCACGCTGCCGTTGATGTAGTTGCTGAACACGACGATCTTCTGGCTGGCCCGTTGCCGCGTGATGCACTGCGCCAGATGGATACCGCTGCCTTGCTTGAGAAACAGGTCCACGATCACCAGATCCCATTGGTCGATGTTCTGTTCGAGCCACGACAGCGCATCGGTTTCCGTCGAACTGACGCCTGCGACGTGCACGCAGGTGAGCTCTTCCAGGGTTCCGATGAGGTTCTCGCGAATCGTCGCGTTGTCCTCGATGACAAAGACTTGCAGATGCACAGGAACTTCCGACACATTTGAAGATGGTCCGCGCATCATGCGAGGATGATGCTTTGACGAGCACAGGACTAGTACGCGAACCCCGGTAGGACGATGCCTACTCTGAAACAAAATAGAACTTCTGTTCACACAAGGTACGAATGGACGCAGATGAATCGATGAAGATGACGGCGATGGATTCAGCCAGGCTGCAACAGGTCCAGACGCTGCTCAAGCTTATTGAGCGCACGGCGTTCGTGGGCGTGTGGACGCTCGATCTGGAGCGCGAGCAGCTGGAATGGTCCGATCAGCTGGCGGCCATGCATGACGCACCTGCGGGCTACAAGCCGCCTCGCGAGGATGCCTTCGGCTTCTACGCACCCGAATGGCGCGACAAGGTGCTCGGGCTGGTGCAAGCCTGCGCGACCGCGGGCGAGCCGTTCGACGAGGAGATGCAGATCGTCACGCTCAAGGGCCGCCGCGCATGGGTTCGATCCGTCGGGCATGCGGTGCGCAACGAGGCAGGCGTCATCGCACGGGTGGAGGGCGCCGTGCAGGAGATCGCGCCGCACGGCCACCGCCACGGCACGTTGCTGCGCCACACCGTCAGCATGGGCGGGGCGATGGGTAGCGGCGAGGCATTCGCCACCGTCGACCGTGAGGGGCGGTTCACCTACGTCAACGAACAGGCAGAGCTGCTGCTGGGCAGGCCGGCGCGCGAACTGCTGGGCCGTCCGATCTGGAACTCGTTCCAGATGACCGCGCGCGTGCGCCTCGAGGAGCTATGCGGGCGCAGCGTCGAAAGCAACCAGCTGCTGGAGGCGGAGGCACTCGACGCGCGCCTGTCCAGCCGCATAGAGATGCGCGGCTATCCCTTCGGCGCGGGCCTCGCCGTGCATCTGCGCGACGTGACGGCGCGGCACAGGTCGCAGGAACAGCTGAGGCTGCTGGAAAGCAGCATCGCGCGGCTGAACGACATCGTCATCATCACCGAAGCCGGCCCGTTCAATTCGCCGGGGCCGCGCATCGTGTTCGTCAATGAAGCGTTCGAGCGGCGCACCGGGTATAGCTCGGAAGAGGTGCTGGGGCGCACGCCCCGGCTGCTCCAGGGGCCGGATACCCAGCGGCGCGAGCTCGACCGCATCCGCGCGGCGCATGGAGCAGTGGCAGCCGGCCCGGGTGGACCTGATCAACTACAAGAAGAGCGGCGAAGCCTTCTGGGTCGACCTGGAGGTCTCGCCGGTCTGGAACGAAGCGCGCAAGCTCACCCATTGGGTCGCGGTGGGCCGTGACATCACGGACCGCAAGACGGCCGAGGAAAAGATCCAGTACCTTGCCTTCTACGATCCCTTGACCAAGCTGCCCAATCGCCAGCTCCTGCTGGACCGGTTGCACGAAGCGCTGTCCGACAATGACAGGCCGCGCGAGGGCGCCCTGATGTTCATCGACCTGGACAACTTCAAGGTGCTCAACGACACGCTGGGTCACCAGAAGGGCGACCAGTTGCTCCAGCAGGTCGCCGAGCGCCTGCGTTCCTGCGTGGCCCGCGACGACACCGTGGCGCGGCTGGGCGGTGACGAGTTCGTGATCCTGCTGCAGAACACCGGTCACAAGCCGCTGGAACCCGCGGCCGGCGCGCGCACCGTGAGCGAGCGAATTCTCGCGAAGCTGGGAGAGCCCTATGTGCTGTCGGGCCACCTGCACCACAGCACCTGCAGTATCGGCGTCACGTTGTTCGGGCGGGCGCCCTGGTCGGTGAGCGAGCTGCTCAAGCAGGCCGACCTGGCCATGTACCAGGCCAAGAACGCCGGCCGGAACACGGTGTGCTTCTTCGATCCCGAGATGCAGGCAGTGGTGACGGCCAATGCCGCGCTGGCTACCGATCTGCGGCGGGCCTGGCGCGAAGGCCAGTTCCTCATCGACTACCAGCCCCAGGTGGGCGCCGACGGTTGCATGACCGGGGTAGAGGCGTTGCTGCGCTGGCGCCATCCGCAGCGCGAGATGGTGTCGCCGGCGCATTTCATCCCGACAGCCGAGGAAACCTCGCTCATCGTCCCGATCGGGCGCTGGGTGCTGGAGCAAGCCTGTGCCCAGCTTGCCGAATGGGCCAAGCACCCGGAGCGAAGCCATCTCAGCATTTCCGTGAACGTGAGCGTGGTCCAGTTCCGCGATCCCGATTTCGTGGACCAGGTGATGACCGCCATCGCCAACTCCGGCATCGCGCCGCACAAGCTCAGGCTGGAACTCACCGAGAGCCTGCTGGCGGATGGCATCGAGGTGACGGTGGCGAAGATGGGCAGCTTGAAGGAGATGGGCGTGACGCTGTCGCTCGACGATTTCGGCATGGGCTACTCGTCCCTGTCCTATCTCAAGCGCCTGCCGCTCGATGAGCTGAAGATCGATCGCGAATTCGTCAAGGACATCCTGACCGACCCCAACGACGCGGCCATCGCCCGCACCGTCATCGGGCTGGCGCAGAGCCTGGGCCTGCGCGTGATTGCGGAAGGCGTGGAGACACAGGCGCAGCGGGCATTCCTGGCGCACCTGGGCTGCTACGAATACCAGGGCTACCTGTTCTGCAAGCCCCTGCCCATCGATGAGCTGGAGGCTTTCATGGACGAGCTGGAAGGCTGAAGCCGGCGCTGACGCCTAAATAGGCGCGATCTGCAGCGGCGCCGTGGCCACCGCCCGCGGCATGCGCATCACGATCTGGTCGTGGCTGCGAACCAGCTCGACCGACTCGGCCAGCGCCAGCGCCTGCACATCCGACCACTCCAATTGGCGATAACCGGGCTCGTAGGGCAGGCCCTCGAACTCGTCCTGGCGCGGGCTGATGCGCACCGAGATCTCCGCGAAACCGGAAACGATTTCGGCCTTGACTCGCACCTCGCAGGGCCCTGCGGCCGCGTCGGTGAGTGTGATCAACGAGGCGATCAGCAGGTTGCGAAGAATCACACGCGAAACCTGGAACGCACTGTCGGGCAATTCCTTGGTGACGACGAAGCCGCGGAAATTGAAGTTGCTGGCCAGCAAGGCCAGGCACTCGTCCACGCCATCGGCCAGGCGCACGCCTTCGTCCTCGCCCGGCTCGATCCAGCTTGAAACCTTCAGGCAGTTGGCAACGGCTTCACGAGCGAGGCGGTTGAGCTTGGCGATGCTGGCCTGCAGTTCGGCGGCCGAAGGTGTGCCGCCGCGCTCGAGCTTGGCATTCAGGACCTCGGCCATCATGGCGATCGCCTGCAGGTTCACGACCATGTCATGCTTGAGCGCCGGGCCCAACCGCCGCAAGACGCCGTAGCGCGCAGCTTCGGCCCCGGCGCGCGAGCGCCGTCCGACCGGCACGGCTTCCGACGTGCGCGTTTCAGAGCCGCCCTGCTCAGCCGTTAGTGCCACTGGCGAGACCCGTTCCCGCGCAGGGCTGTGCCCCAGCCATGGCTGTCGGCATCACTGCCGGGCGGCACTGCAGATGAGTGGCTCATCGTTTCTCCTGAAGAGGAAGATGTTGCACGAACCGCACGGCCATGGCCGTAGGACCATTCGTATGCGAATGTAGGAAAAAGCCACTGATGTGTTACAGGCCTCTTCGCTATGCTATGGCGTATGAGCAAGGCTTTCACCAGGGAAACCGACGCGGACGGCGACGAGCCGGACGACCTGTTGCCCGAGATACCGGCGGGCAGCAAGAACTACATCACGCCGCAAGGCTACGCGCGCCTGCGCGCCGAACTGCTGCAGTTGATCGACGAGGAGCGGCCCAAGATCGTCGAGGTGGTGCACTGGGCCGCGAGCAACGGAGACCGCTCCGAGAACGGCGACTACATCTACGGCAAGAAGCGCCTGCGCGAAATCGATCGGCGCATTCGATTCCTCACCAAGCGGCTGGAACTGGCCGAGATCTCCGATCCCGCCGTGCACCACGGGCACGACCAGGTGTTCTTCGGCGCGACGGTCAAGTACGCCGAGGAGTCGGGGCAGGAGCGCACCATCACGATCATGGGGATCGACGAAGCCGACAGCGCCCACGGCCAGGTGAGCTGGGTTTCGCCGATCGCGCGGGCGCTGCTCAAATCGCGCGAAGGCGACGTGGTCAAGCTGGTCACGCCGCTGGGCGCGCAGGAAATCGAAGTGCTGGAAGTGCGCTACCCGGCGCCGCCGGGCCTGACGCGCTGAACGTGCAGCACCGAAGCCGTGCGCTTCAGGACGCGCATCGCGGCATCGAGGTGGGCCTTGTCGCGCACCGCCACGATGAAGCGCAGGTCGGTGGCATCCTGCGCTTTCTCGTCGCCCATGTCCACGTGGGTGATGTCCGCCTCCGCGCTGGCCAGCGCCGCGGCAACGCGTGCCAGCACGCCTTTGCCGTTGATGACGGTGACGAGCAGGCTGGTCTCGAACGGCCGCACCGGCTCGTCCGCCCATTCCACGCTGATGAAGCGCTCACTGTCCTTGTGCTGCAGCCGCCGGGCCACCGCGCAGTCCTCGGTATGCACCACCAGGCCCTCGCCGCGCCCCAGGTAGCCGACGATCTCGTCGCCCGGCACCGGCCGGCAGCAAGTGGCGAATTGCACCGATGCGTTTTCGCTGCCGTCCAGCGTGACTTCGCCCTGCGAGACGTTCTCGTGCGCGGTGTAGCGTTCGCGGGTGATCAGCAGCGCATCGGGTTTTTCACCGCGCTCCGCGGCGAGCATCGTCGTCAGGCGCTTGGCGACGATGCTGGCGATGCGCTTGCCCAGGCCGATGTCGGTGAGCAGTTCGGCGCGGCTGCGGTTGCCGGTGAAGCGCAGCAGCTTTTCCCAGATGGAATGGTGTTCCTCGTCGTCCGCCGGAAGCTTCTCCAGGCCTTCGGCGCGCAGCGCCTGCGTGAGCAGCTTCTCGCCCAACTGCTGCGACTCGACTTGTGCCAGCGACTTCAGGTGATGCCGGATCTTGGAGCGCGCGCGGCCGGTGCGAACGAAACCCAGCCACGCCGGATTGGGTGTCGATACCGGTGCGGTGACCACCTCGACCACGTCGCCATTCTTCAGCTCGGTGCGCAGCGGAACCTGCACGCTATTGATCTTTGCCGCCACCGTGCGGTCGCCGATGTTGCTGTGGATCGCATAGGCGAAGTCCACCACCGTCGCGCCGCGCGGCAGGGCCATGATCTGGCTCTTGGGCGTGAAAACGTACACGGCGTCGGGGAACAGGTCGATCTTGACGTGGTCCCAGAACTCCGCCGCGTCGCGGGTCTCGTGCTGTATGTCCAGCAGCGACTGCAGCCACTTCGTGCCCAGCCGGTCGGCGTTGCCGCCGTCCAGGTCGCTCGCCTTGTAAAGCCAGTGCGCGGCGACCCCGGACTCGGCCACGAGGTGCATGGCCTCGGTGCGCATCTGGAACTCGACGTTCACGCCCGAGGGGCCGACCAGCGTGGTGTGAAGCGACTGGTAGCCGTTGACCTTGGGGATGGCGATATGGTCCTTGAACTTGCCCGGCACCGGCTTGTACATCTGGTGCAACAGGCCCAGCGCCGTGTAGCACTCGAGCACGGTGGGAACGATGACCCGAAAGCCATAGATGTCGGTCACCTGGGCAAAGCTCAGGTGCTTCTCCTCCATCTTGCGGTAGATGGAGCACAGCGTCTTCTCGCGTCCCGAGATCCGCACCTCGATGCCGGCTTCCTCGAACGAGGATTCGAGCTGGCGCTGCACTTTCTGGATCAGGTCGCGCCGGCGGTTGCGGGCCTTGGTGACTGCCTTGCCCAGCACGGCGTAGCGCCAGGGCCGCAGATGGCGGAAGGCCAGTTCCTGCAGCTCGCGGTAGGTCAGGTTCAAACCCAGCCGGTGGGCGATCGGCGCGTAAATCTCCAGCGTCTCCGACGAGATGCGCGCCCACTTTTCGCGCGGCACGTCATCCAGCGTACGCATGTTGTGCGTGCGATCGGCCAGCTTGATCAGGATGACCCGCACGTCGCGCGCCATCGCCAGCAGCATCTTGCGGAACGACTCGGCCTGGCTCTCTTCGCGGGTGTTGAATTGCAGCTTGTCGAGCTTGGTCAAGCCATCGACCAGTTCGGCGACGGGTGCGCCGAAGCGCTCGATCAACTGGGGCTTGGTGACGCCGCAGTCCTCGATCGCGTCGTGCAGCAGCGCTGCCATCAGCGCCTGCGCGTCGAGTTTCCATTCGGCGCATTGCGATGCCACGGCGATCGGATGGGTGATGTAGGGCTCGCCACTGGCGCGAATCTGGCCCAGATGGGCTTCGTCGGCAAAGCGGTAGGCCTTGCGGACCTGCTCGATTTCGGCCGGGTCCAGGTAGTCCAGGCGGGCCGTGAGCGCGGCAAAGCTCGCCGCCGCCGCGTTGGCGGCAGCGGGGCTGGGCAGGACCGGCGCCGCGGGGCGCTTGCCTTTGCCGGAGGATTGCAGCACTGCGCTCATACCTCAAATGTAGCGCGCCCCTGCTGGAAGAGCTTTCGCCAATAAAAAAGCACCGCCAGGCGGTGCTTTTTTAGCCGAGGAAGGGCGGGCTGGGGCTCAGCCGGGGACTTTCTTCAGCATTTCCAGGCCGATCTTGCCCTGGGCGATCTCGCGCAAGGCGGTGACGCCGGGCTTGTTCTTGCTCTCGATCTTGGGCGCGTGGCCCTGGCTCAGCATGCGAGCGCGGTAGGTGGCGGCCAGGACGAGCTGGAAACGGTTGGGGATTTGCTGCAGGCAGTCTTCAACGGTGATGCGGGCCATGGATTCTCCAGTGTGAATCGGGGACTCCTGCGGAGTCAGGTGATGTTGAGGGCTTTGAACGTGTCGGCTCGGGCACGGCGCTGCGCCGAAAACTTGAGCCGCTGGGCGTGAACGATCGCCTTCAGGTCAAAAAGCGCGCGTTCAAATAACTCATTGATTATAACGAAATCGAATTCCCTTGCCTGGGCCATCTCTTCGGCGGCATTCTTGAGGCGAACTTCGATGACTTCAGGGGCGTCCTCGCCGCGCCGCTCCAGGCGCGAGCGCAGTTCTTCCCAGCTGGGCGGCAGGATGAAGATCAGCACCGCATTGGCAAAGATGCGCTTGATCTGCAAGGCCCCCTGGAAGTCGATTTCCAGGATGACGTCGGCGCCCTGGGCGATACGCTCCTCGATGGCTTTCTTGGAAGTGCCGTAGCGCTGGCCATGCACGAAGGCCCATTCCACGAAGGCATCGGCCAGGACCATGGCGTCGAATTCCTGGGACGAGACGAAGAAATACTCGCGGCCGTGCTTTTCCTGGCCGCGGGGCGGGCGCGTGGTGTGCGAAACCGAGGGCTGGACCCGCGAGTCCAGTTCCATCAAGGCCTTGACCAGGCTGGACTTGCCGGCCCCGCTGGGGGCCGCGACGACGAAAAGATTGCCGGGGTAGTCCATGTGGCCGGGCTTGGTTATTCGATGTTCTGGACCTGCTCGCGCATCTGCTCGATCAGCACTTTCATGTCCACTGAGACTTTGGTGAGTTCCAGGGCCGCCGACTTGGAGCCCATGGTGTTGGCCTCGCGATGCAGCTCCTGGATCAGGAAATCCAGCCGCTTGCCGATCTCGCCGCCTTTCTTGACCAGCCGCTCGATCTCGTCGATGTGGCTTCCCAGGCGCGTCAGCTCCTCGGCCACGTCGATGCGGATGGCAAAGGAGGTGGCCTCGGTCAGGGCCCGGTCCTGCGCGGCTTCGGGCAGGGTCGAGCCCTCCGTGAGCGCCATGGCTTCCTTCCAGCGTTCGAGAAACCGCGCCCGCTGCTGCTCCACCAGCTGCGGCACCAGGGGCTCGGCCTGCCTGGCCAGTTCGCGCAGCTGCTTCAGGTGGCCCAGGAGCATGGTGGCCAGCCGGGCGCCTTCGCGCTCGCGCGCGGACATCAATTCATCGAGCGTCTTGCCGGCCAGTTGTGCCAGCGCCTCGGCCCAGTCGACCTCGGCGTTGCCTTCGGTGGCGCACATGCGCACCACGTCGGCCACGCTCAGCGCCTTGGCGTCCGGCAGCCACGCGCGCACGTTGTCCTGCAGGGCATTGAGCCGCTGCAGCATGCGGGGCGTCGGCTCGCGCAGGCTGTCGCCCGAGGCGGACTCGAGGGCGGCTCGAACCTCCACCTTGCCTCGCTTCAGCTTGCCCGCGATCATCTCGCGCAGCACCGGCTCGTGCTGGCGCAATTCCTCGGACAGGCGGAAGGTGAGGTCCAGGAAGCGGCTGTTGACGGAGCGTATCTCCAGTCCCAGGCGGCTCGCTGGCGCGCCCTTGGCCTCCTGGCCCGCGGGGGCAGGCGCCGCGCTTTGCTGGGCGCTTGCGTAGCCGGTCATGCTGTAAACTGGCATGGAGTGCTTCTATAGTCGGTTCGTTGCGGGATTGCGAGAATAACCGGGTTACGCAGTTTGACCCTACATTCGGTCAACTTCCTAAATTATGTCAAAGGTCAAACCAGCCCCGCTGCCTCCGGATACCGTCATTGGCGGCTATCGCGTGGTGCGAAAGCTTTCGGCGGGCGGCTTTGGCGTCGTCTACCTGGCGGTGGACAACGAAGGCCAGCAGGTCGCCGTCAAGGAATACCTGCCCGCCTCCCTGGCCGGCCGTGCTCCCGGCGAGCTGCTGCCGCAGGTGCAGCCCGAGAAGCTCTCCCTGTACCGGCTGGGCCTGAAGAGCTTCTTCGAGGAAGGCCGCTCGCTCGCCCAGATCTCGCATGCCTCCGTGGTGAGCGTGCTGAATTTCTTCCGCGAGAACGAAACCGTCTACATGGTGATGAACTACCTGGAAGGCGGGACCTTGCAGGATTTCATCATCACCGCGCGCGAGCTGAAAAAGCAGAAAGTCTTCCGCGAGTCGACCATCCGCTCGCTTTTCGACGAGATCCTGCGTGGCTTGCGCATCGTGCACCAGCACAAGATGTTGCACCTGGACATCAAGCCCGCCAACATTTTCATCACCGACGACAACAAGGCGGTGATGATCGATTTCGGCGCCGCGCGTGAAGTGCTCTCCAAGGAAGGCAACTTCATTCGTCCCATGTACACGCCCGGGTTTTGCCGCTCCCGAGATGTACCGGCGCGACTCGTCGATGGGTCCCTGGACCGACATCTACGCCATCGGCGCCTGCATCTATGCCTGCATGCAGGGCTACCCGCCCAACGACGCGCCGCAGCGGCTCGAGAAGGACCGGCTGGCGCTGGCCCTGTCCAGGCTGCGCGGCGTCTACTCCGACAACCTGATCGAAGTGGTGGAGTGGTGCATGTCGCTCGACCCGCTGTCGCGGCCGCAATCGGTGTTCGCGCTGCAAAAAGAGCTCAGCCGCGAAGGCGAGCGCCGCTACACCAAGCTGACGGTGGGCGAGAAGATGCGCCTGCAGTTCGACAACATGGTCTCCGACACCAAGAAGAACGTGAAGCGCGCCGCCGCCGCCACCGGCTTCGGCGGGGCAAAAGCGAAATGACAGCCCCCGCGCTCACTTCGGAGGCCGCATGAAATTCTCTGTCTTCCAGATCAGCCGCAAGGGCGGGCGCGAGAAGAACGAAGACCGGATGGGCTACTGCTACACCCGCGAATCGGGCCTGTTCGTGCTGGCCGACGGCATGGGCGGGCACCCGGAGGGCGAAGTGGCGGCCCAGCTGGCCCTGCAGACCGTCTCCGCGCTCTATCAGAAGGAAGCAAGGCCCATCGTCAACGACGTGACCGAGTTCCTCTCCATGTCGCTGATGGCCGCGCACCACCAGATCATCCGCTATGCCAGTGAGAAGGGCATGCTCGATACGCCGCGCACCACGCTGGTCGCGGCCATCGTGCAAGGCACGCTCGGCGACCTGGGTTCACTGCGGCGACTCGCGGCTGTACGTGGTGCGCCAGGGCGAGTTGCTCACCCGCACGCGCGACCACTCCTACCTGGAGCAGCAAAGCAACGCCGGCGCGGTCCGGCCGGACAGCATCAACCGCAACATCCTCTTCACCTGCCTGGGTTCGCCCACCAAGCCGGTGTTCGACGTCACGGGTCCGGTCACGCTGCAGCAAGGCGACAAGATCCTGCTGTGCTCCGACGGCCTGTGGGGCAGCTTGAACGACATCGATATCGTGCGCCACTTGAGCATCAAGCCGGTCTCCGACGCCGTGCCCGACCTGGTGGAAGCGGCGCTGCGCAACGGCGGCGAGCACTGCGACAATGTCACCGTGATCGCGCTGGAGTGGGAAACGCCCGACTCCTTCGAATCCACCCGCGGCATCTCCACCGACGGCATCAGCGACGGTGTGTTTGCCTCCACGATACAGGCCGGCGTGCTCGACTCCATGGTCGAGGATCTCGACGACGACGCCATCGAGCGCTCGATCGCCGAGATCAACGAAGCCATCCGGCGCTCGGCCGCCAGGAAGGCTGACACGGCTTGCGGCAGACGGCGCCATGGCAAATGCCACATAGCGGGCTGTCATTGACGCCTGCACGCAAGTCATTACAAGAGCCATGAGATTTGCAAGAAGCGGCGGCCGTGCCGCCGACCAGCTGCGCCCCATCCGCATCACGCGCGGCTTCACCATCCATGCCGAAGGCTCGGTACTGATCGAGTTCGGCGACACCAAGGTGCTGTGCACGGCCTCGGTGGAGGAGAAGGTTCCGCCGCACAAGCGCGGCAGCGGCGAGGGCTGGGTCACGGCCGAGTACGGCATGCTGCCGCGCGTCCACCCACACCCGCAGCGATCGCGAGGCCGCCCGGGGCAAGCAGAGCGGCCGCACCCAGGAAATCCAGCGCCTGATCGGCCGTTCCATGCGCGCCGTGTTCGACCTGAAGGCGCTGGGCGAGCGCACCATCCAGCTCGATTGCGACGTGCTGCAGGCCGACGGCGGCACCCGTAGCGCGGCCATTACCGGCGCTTTCGTCGCGGCGCAGGACGCGGTGAACAAGCTGATCGCCGAGGGCAAGCTGGCCTCCTCGCCCATCACCGGCCCCGTCGCGGCGGTTTCGGTGGGGATCGTGCAGGGAACGCCTCTGCTCGACCTGGAATACGTCGAAGACGTCGAGCTGCGACACCGACATGAACGTGGTCATGACCGGCGCCGGGCACTATGTCGAAGTGCAGGGCACGGCCGAAGGCGCCGCCTTCACCCGCGCCGAGATGGACGAACTGCTGCGGCTGGCCGAGAAGGGCATCGCCGAGCTTGTGCTGCTGCAGAAAAGGGCGCTGACGGCCTGAGCGCATGACCACCGCGCATCGTGCTCGCCTCGAACAACCGCGGCAAGCTCGCGGAGTTGCAGGCCATGCTCGCGCCGCTGGGCGTGGAGCTGGTGCGCCAGGCTGACCTGGGCATCGCCGAGGCCGAGGAGCCTCATCGCACCTTCGTGGAGAACGCGCTGGCCAAGGCCCGCCACGCGGCGCGCGCGAGCGGCTTGCCGGCGCTGGCCGACGATGCCGGCCTGTGCGTCGATGCCTTCGGCGGGCTGCCGGGCGTCGATACCGCGTTCTACGCCACGCAGTTCGGCTACGAGAAGGGCGACGCCAACAACGTCCGTGCGCTGCTCGAGCAGATGCGGGATGTGGCCGATCGCCGCGCCGCGCTGGTCAGCACGCTGGTGGCCGTTCGAACGCGCGGAGGACCCCGAGCCGCTGATCGCGGTGGGCCGCGTGGCCGGCGAAATTGCGCGCGAGCCCGTGGGCAGCAATGGCTTCGGCTTCGATCCGGTGATGTTCATCCCGCAGTTCGGCAAGACCTTCGCCCAGTTGCCCGTCGAGGTCAAGAACGCCAACAGCCACCGCGGCAAGGCCGCGCGGCAGATGATGGAACTGATCCGGGAAAACTGGCTGACGGCTTGAAGACCATGAGCGCCACCGTCAAGGACGTACAGCACTACCTGCGGCCGGGCACGCTGCAGCTGGGCGCCTTGCCGCCGCTGTCGCTCTACGTGCACCTGCCCTGGTGCCTGAAGAAGTGCCCCTATTGCGATTTCAACTCGCACGAGGTGCGCAGCGGCGAGATGCCCGAACAGCGCTACCTGGACGCGCTGGTCGCCGACCTGGAAGGGGCGCTGCCGCTGGTCTGGGGCCGTCCCATCCACAGCATCTTCATCGGCGGCGGCACGCCCAGCCTGTTCTCGCCGCAGGCGATCGATCGCCTGCTAGGCGACATCCGCGCGCGGCTGCGGCTCGAGCCCGATTGCGAGATCACGCTCGAAGCCAATCCCGGCACCTTCGAGAAGGACCGCTTCAAGGCCTTCCGTTCGGCCGGCGTGACGCGGCTGTCGGTCGGTGTGCAAAGCTTCAACGACGCTCACCTCAAGGCCCTGGGCCGCGTGCATGACCGCGCCCAGGCCATCGCCGCACTGGAAGAGGCGGCCGCCGCCTTCGAGACCTTCAATCTCGACCTGATGTACGCGCTGCCGGGCCAGACCATGGACCAGCTGGAGCAGGACCTGGCGCAGGCGCTGGCGATGATGCCGCCGCACCTTTCGGTCTATCACCTGACCATCGAGCCCAACACCTATTTCGCCAAGTTCCCGCCGCGGATTCCCGACGACGATACGGCCTATGCCATGCTGGATCGCATCACCGAAATGACCGGCGGCGCGGGCATGGACCGCTACGAGGTGTCGGCCTATGCCAAGCCGGGCCACCGCTGCTGGCACAACATGAACTACTGGCAGTTCGGCGACTACCTGGGAATAGGAGCCGGGCGCGCACAGCAAGCTCAGCTTCCCGCACCGTGTCGTGCGCCAGGTCCGATTTCGCGAGCCCAGGCTCTACATGGACAACGCGCTGGCCGGCCAGGCCGTCGCCCAGGACGACGAGGTCGGCCGCGCGGACCTGCCGTTCGAATTCATGCTCAATGCGCTGCGCCTGAAAGACGGTTTCGACGCTGCAGCAGTTCTGCGAGCGCACCGGCCTGCCGCTCACGGCCATCGAGCAGCCGCTGCAGGAAGCCGAGCGCAAGGGCCTGATCGAGCGCGACCTGGCCCGCGTGCGGCCCACCGCAGCGCGGCTTCGACTTCCTCAGCGACCTGCAAGGGCTGTTCCTCGACTGCCCAGTAGCATGCGTTTTTTGCATGAGGCTGCGCGGATAAGGCATTTGCACTAGCGCCCGTACAGTCCTAGAGTTGAGTCCCTTGAAATAACAAGGGACAACTCCAATGACTGCCTACGCCCAAGCGCTGCACAACCGTGTCGACGCGGTGCTGGCCCTGGCCGCATCGCGCGCTGGACGCGGATCGGCAAAAAATCATCGAGCCCTTCGCGCGCGAATATTTCAGCCGGCTCGACAGCGACGACCTGTCCGAGCGAACGCCCGAAGATCTGCTGGGCGCGCTGCTCTCGCACCTGCAACTGGGGCAAGAGCGCCAACCGGGGCGGGCCAAGGTACGGGTTTTCAGCCCCTCGGCGGGTGAGGACGGCTGGTGGTCCCGGCATTCGGTGATCCAGATCGTCAACGACGACATGCCCTTCCTGGTCGATTCGACCACGATGGAAATCAACCGGCAGGGCCTCACGCTGCACCTGATCGCCCATCCGATCTATGCCGTCTACCGCGACGCGCAGGGCAAGCTCAAGTCGATCGCACCCCGCGCCGCAATCACCCGCAGGCGCCGCGCGAGTCCTGGATGCACGTGGAGATCGACCGCCTGGTCGATGCCGAACAGCGCGATGCGCTCGTCGCCGGCATCGAGCGCGTGCTGGCCGACGTGCGCGCCGCCGTGCAGGACTGGAAGCCCATGCTGGCCCGGCTGCAGGAAGCAATCGACGAACTGGAGCATCCCGCGGCGAACCTGCCCAAGGCGACCGTCGATGAAAGCCGCGCCTTGCTGCAGTGGCTGGCCGAGGACCACATCACCTTGCTGGGCTATCGCCAGCACGACCTGGTGCAGGAAAACGGCGAGCCCGCACTGCGCCTCGTGGCCGGCAGCGGCCTGGGCCTGCTGCGCGAGACGGCGCAAGAGCGGCATTCGGCCAGCTTCGCCGCGCTGCCGCGCGAAGCGCGGGCCCTGGCCGGTGCGCCGCTGCCGGTGCTGGTGGTCACCAAATCCAACACCCGCTCCACCGTGCACCGCGCGGGTTACACCGACTACATCGGCGTCAAGCGCTACAACGACCGCGGCGAGGTGATCGGGGAGCACCGCTTCATCGGCCTGTTCACTTCCACGGCCTATAGCGCCCGGGTCTCCGAGACGCCGCTGCTGCGCGGCAAGGTCGAGGCGATCGCCAGCCGCGCCGGCTTGCCGCCGGGCGGCCACCTGGCCAAGTCGCTGGACCACATCCTGGAGACCTATCCGCGCGACGACCTGTTCCAGATACCGGACGAGGACCTGTACGAGACGGCATTGGGCATCCTGGCCCTGGGCGAGCGCCAGCGGCTGAGGCTTTTCGTATGGCGCGACCCTTTCGACAGGTTTGTCTCGTGCCTGGTGTACGTGCCGCGCGAGGCCTATTCCACCGATCTGCGGGTCAAGTTCCAGAACATCCTGCTTCCGGCGTTGAACGGCACCCATGCCGAATTCGACGTCTTGTTGAGCGACGCGACGCTGGCGCGAATCCAGTTCACGATTCGTACGACGCCGGGCCAGGTGCCCGCGTTCGAGCGCAAGGACATCGAGCGCAAGCTGGCCGCGGCGGCACGCCGCTGGGACGACGAGTTGCGGGACGCCCTGATCGACGCCGAGGGCGAGGCCGCGGGACTGCCCCTGTTCAAGGCCTGGGGCGCCGCCTTCCCCGTCGACTACCGCCACCAGGTTGCCGCGCGCGATGCGCTGCCGGATGTGCGCAAGCTCGCCAGCTTGTCGCCGCAGGCGCCGTTGGCCCTGGCGCTGTACCAGCGGGATGGCGCGCAGCCCGGCGCGCTCGGCCTGAAGGTCTATCGCCTCGGTGAGCCGCTGGTGCTGTCGGACGCGCTGCCCCTGCTCGAGCACATGGGCGTGCGCGTGATCGCCGAATCGAGCTGGCGCATCCTGCGCCAGGGCGATGCCGGGCCGATCGCGCTGCACGACTTCGAGCTTCAGGCGCCGCTCACGGGCGAGATCGAATCCGAGACGCTGGCCCGCCTGTTCGAAGATGCTTTCGCCCGCGTCTTGCGCTCGGAGGTCGAAAGCGACGAATTCAACCGCCTGGTGCTGCTGGCCGGCCTGGCGGCGGAAGAGGTGGTGGTGCTGCAGGGCCTACGCCAAATATCTCAAGCAGATCGGCTTTGCGCAATCGCAGGCAACCATCGCAGCCACGCTGTGCCGCGCACCCGCGCATGGCGCGCATGCTGGTCAGCCTGTTCAAGCTGCGCTTCGAGCCGCAACGTGCCGACGCGCAAGCAGCCACCTCGCAGGTGAACGCCATCGAGAAAGCCCTGGAGAAGGTCAGCAACATTTCCGAGGATCTCGTCCTGCGGCAACTGCTGGCCCTGGTCCAGGCCACGCTGCGGACCAACTTCTGGCGCACCGGGCGAGGGCACTCCGGCGCACCGGGGCCGCGCCGGCATTTCCTCAGCTTCAAGCTGGATTGCGCCCGCGTTCCCGGCCTGCCGCCCCCGCGCCCGCTGTACGAGATTTTCGTTTATTCGCCCCGCTTCGAAGGCATCCACCTGCGCGGCGGCAAGGTTGCGCGCGGCGGCCTGCGCTGGTCGGACCGGCCCGACGACTTCCGCACCGAGGTGCTGGGCCTGGTCAAGGCCCAGATGGTCAAGAACACGGTGATCGTGCCGGTGGGTTCCAAGGGCGGATTCGTGTTGAAGAAGGCACCTGCCGGCCACCGACCGCGAAGCCTTCATGAAGGAAGGCATAGCCTGCTATCAGGACTACCTGCGCGGGCTGCTGGACCTCACCGACAACCTCATCGCCGGAAAGGTCGTGCCGCCGCCTCAGGTGGTGCGCCTCGACGGCGACGATCCCTACCTGGTGGTGGCCGCCGACAAGGGAACGGCCACCTTCTCCGACTACGCCAACCAGGTCAGCCAGGAGTACGGGCACTGGCTGGGCGATGCCTTCGCCTCGGGCGGCAGCGTCGGCTATGACCACAAGGCCATGGGCATCACCGCGCGCGGTGCCTGGGAAAGCGTGAAGCGGCACTTCCGCGAGTTGGGGCTGGACACCCAGGCCACGGATTTCACCGTGGTGGGCATAGGCGACATGTCGGGCGACGTCTTCGGCAACGGGATGCTGCTCTCGCCGCACATACGGCTGGTCGCCGCTTTCGACCATCGGCACATCTTCATCGATCCGCAGCCCGATGCCGCGGCTACGTTCGCCGAGCGCAAGCGGCTGTTCGAGCTGCCGCGCTCATCCTGGGCCGACTACGACACCCGCCTGATTTCCGAAGGCGGCGGGGTCTGGGCCCGGTCGGAAAAATCCATTCCGATTTCACCCCAGGCCCGGGCGGCGCTCGGCGTCACGGCCGAGCGAATGACGGCCACCGAACTGGTTTCCGCCATCCTCAAGGCGCCGGCGGACCTGCTCTACAACGGCGGCATAGGCACCTACGTGAAGGCCAGCACCGAGTCTCACGCCGACGTCGGTGACCGCGCCAACGACGCGCTTCGCGTCAACGGCAGCGAGCTGCGCTGCAAGGTGGTAGGCGAGGGCGGCAACCTGGGGATGACCCAGCGCGGGCGCATCGAGGCCGCCTTGGCGGGCGTGCGCCTGTACACCGACGCCATCGACAACTCGGCCGGGGTCGACACCTCGGACCACGAAGTCAACATCAAGATCCTGCTGGGGCTGGCCGTGGCCGACGGCAAGCTCACCGAGGGGCAGCGCAATGCCTTGCTGCCCACGATGACGGATGACGTGGCGGCACTGGTGCTGCGCGACAACTGCTTCCAGACCCAGGCGCTGTCGATCGGCAGGTACCTCGCGCCCGGCCTGATCGACGAGCAGGCCCGCTTCATGCGTTTCCTGGAAAAGAAAGGGCGCCTGGATCGCGCCATCGAGTTCCTGCCGACCGACGACGAGATCGCCGAGCGCAAGGCGCGCGGCCTGGGCCTGACGACACCTGAGCAGGCGGTACTCCTGGCCTACAGCAAGATGTGGCTTTTCGACGAGCTGGTGGCCTCCGACCTGACCGAGGACCCGTGGGTAGCCACCGCCCTGAACCGCTATTTCCCGGCAGCGCTGCAAGCAGATTTCGCCGGCTACATCCCGCGGCATCCGCTGCGGCGCGAGATCATCGCCACCCATGTGCTCAACAGCATGGTCAATCGCGTGGGCTCCACCTTCGTGCACCAGCTGGCGGAACTCACGGGTGCCACTGCGCCGCAAGTCGTCAGGGCCTACCTGCTGTCGCGCGAGGTGTTCGCCAGCGTCCCGCTCTGGCAGCGAATCGAAGCCCTGGACAACCGGGTGGCCGACAGCATCCAGTGCGAGATGATCGTCGAGTGGCGCCGGCTCATCGCCCGTGCCACCATCTGGTTCCTGCGCTCGAAGCGGCTCGCCGAGCCCACCGAGCGCGGCGCGCAGCGGCTGATGCCCGCGGTGGCCCACTTGCGTACCCGGCTCGAGCCTGAAGCCGCCGGGCTGGCCCAGGTCAGCGCCTGGGTGCAGGCGGGCGTGCCGCTGGCGCTGGCGCAGCAGGTGGGCGCGGCCGATCGCGTGTTCAGCGCGCTCGACATCGCCGAGGTGGCCGAGGCCGGCAATGCCCCACTGGATGTCGCCAGTGCAGTGCACTTCGGTATCGGCGAGCGCCCGGGGTTGGAAAAGTTGCGGCAACAGATCGAGCTGCTGCCGGCCGACAGCCATTGGCAGACACTGGCCAAAGTCGCGCTGACCGGCGACCTGAACGACCTGCACAATTCCATCGCCCTGGACGCGGTACGCGGCCATCCCGGCACGGCAGCCGAGAAGCTCGAGTCGTGGGAGGCGCGCAACGCAGCCGCTTTCGCGCGGGCGAAGCGCCTGCTGGCTGAGCTGGCCGAAGCTGCCAACCCCGACCTGGCGATGCTGTCGGTGGCGCTGCGCGAACTGCGCAACCTGGTATGACGCTTGCGTCAGGTCAGGCACATCAATTGCCCTGCATCGGACAAACGATACCAATAGCGAAGGAAGCCAGATGGCAGGCAAGCCTGATGAAACCCAGAAGCGCAAGGAAAAGCCGCGCGCCCCATCGACAGGCCGGGGCGCCGAGAGCGCCATGGACGCGCTGATCAAGGGCCGCGTGCCACACCCGGGCCAGCAGGGGCAGCCGCCGGATCCGCCGCCCAAGAAGCATTGAGATGGCGTTGCACTGCGCCTCGCTCTAACAACCTAGGGAGCCATTACAATGTCCAGCGAAGCGATCATGCCCGCCACGGCAGAGGCACCAACGAACAAGTCAGCGACTGTTCGTTCGTTACTTCACCGCGATCCTGATCGACCTGCTTGTACTGAACCTGTTCGTCGAGTATTCGAAAAACGTGACGATCGACTCGTTCACTACGTCGTTGTTTGCCGCCGTGGTATTGCAGGTACTCCTCAAGTTGACGATAGCCGTCGAGCACCGGGTGGCGGAGTACTTCAAGGCAAAAAAGCCCAGCGGCCTCAATACTTTCTATCGATTCTTCTTTGCGTGGCTGGTGCTATTCGGGTCGAAGTTCGTGATCCTCGAGGCGCTGACTCTGGTTTTCGGTGACAACGTTCGGTTTGACGGCATGTTCCACGGGATCGTGACTCTCATCGTCGTGGTTGTCGTGATGCTCATTGCAGAGGAAGTTATCGTTCGAATCTATAGAAGGCTAGGCGACGGTACAAGCTGAAGCCCCGCTGTTACATCGCTTTCAGCCGCTTCGTCTTATAGTGAATCTCGATGAGGCGAGCGTGCTTGATGGGCGTGTTGCCTTTCTTGCCGAGCGTCGCGATTGCCGCTAGGAGAGGAACCCGAACAATGAATACGCCCAATGAGGCCGATCTCGATCTCGAGCATGCGCCTGAGCCGCAAGCTTCTGGATGTCTTTATTCGAGCCGGCGCTGATCTTCGTCCTGGCGGCGTTGTGTTACCGGATCTTCTCGCCCTTCCTGTCGCTGATGACGTGGGCCCTCATCCTGGCGGTGACCCTCTACCCGGCGCATCGGAAGCTCGCCCACCGTCTGGGAGGTAAGCAGGGGCTTGCGGCCACCCTGATAGCGCTGGCCGGCGTCGTGCTGATCGTGGCGCCCACGGCCGTGCTGTTGACCTCCATGGGCGATTCGGTTCATGGCCTCGTCGTCAGCGTGCGCGACCACACCCTGGAGGTTCCCGCACCCCCGCCCAGCGTTGCCGAGTGGCCGGTCGTCGGCAAGAAAGTCCATGCTTTCTGGTCGAAGGCCCACACGGATCTGCCGGCCGTCGTTCAGGGCATGCAGCCGCAACTCGGCGACCTGGCCAAGAAGGCGCTGGAGATGGTGGCCAGCGTCGCCGGCGCGGAGCTGCTGTTCCTGGCTTCCTTCATCATTGCCGGGATCATCATGGCGTTCGGCGAAGCGGGCGCCGCAGCCACCCGGCGCATCTTCGGCCGCATCGTGGGCCCCCTGCGCGGCGAAGAGTTCGCGACACTTTCCACGGCGACCATTCGCGCGGTGGCGCTGGGTGTCCTCGGGGTGGCCTTCATCCAGGCCATTGTTGTCGGCATTGTCATGCTCATCGCCGGCGTTCCGTTCGCGGGCGTGCTCGCGATGGTGGTGCTGGTGCTGGGCATCGCGCAGGCCCCGGCGCTCATCATCACCTTGCCGGTCATCGCCTGGATCTGGATCAGCGGGAACTACGGCACCGGGGCGGCCGTCCTCTGGAGCGTGCTGCTGTTCATCGCGGGCATGCTCGACAACGTGCTGAAGCCACTGCTGCTGGGCCGCGGTGTCGATGCCCCCATGCCCGTGATCCTGATAGGCGCGCTAGGGGGCCTGGCAAGCGCGGGCATCCTGGGGATGTTCGTCGGCGCGGTCTTGCTGGCGCTGGGCTATCAGATCTTCATGTGGTGGGTGGACACCAATCCGGATGAGGTGCCGGCGGAGCGTGTACCGAAGGTTGCGGACTGAGTCGGTGGCCCGCATACCCCTGATTCGACTCGGGTTGCGGGCGACAGCGCTGGCGGCGGCGGCACTGCTCGGTGCCTGCACCACGCTGGGGCCCGATTTCCAGCGGCCCCAGGTGCCCTGGCTGGCCGACTGGAAGGGCGGCTCCCTCGAGCCGCTCGCCGCCGAGCCGCGCGTGCGCAGCGGACAGCTGCAGGTGTGGTGGCGCAACTTCAACGATCCCGTGCTCGACCAGCTGATCGCCGAGGCGCAGCGCGTGAACCCGAACGTGCGAACCGCCGGCATGCGCATCATGGAAGCGCGCGCCCAGCTCGGCATCGCCGGCAGCACGCGCTACCCGCAGGTCCAGCAGGTGACCAGCGATCTGCTCGGCGTGGGATCGCAAAGGGCCGGCGGACCGGACAGCAGCGAGGCGACTTTCAGCGCCGCCGGGCGCTTGTCAGCTGGGAACTCGATTTCTGGGGCAAGTACAGGCGCAGCATCGAGTCCGCGGATGCCGCCTACTTCGCAAGCATCGCCCAATACGACGACGTGCAAGTGCTGATGGCCGCCCAGGTGGCCGGGTTCTACGCTTCGATCCGCACCACGGAGGCGCGGCTGCGCATCGCCCGCGAGAACGCCGTGCTTCAGAAGCGCAGCCTCGACATCACGGAGCTGCTGTTCAGGGGCGGCAACGACTCCGAACTGGATGTGCAGCAGGCCAAGGCCCAGTACCTCGGCACGCTCGCCACCATCCCTCAGCTGGAGATCACCCTGCGTCAGACACAGAACGCGTTGAGCACATTGCTGGCCAGGCCCCCGGGCCCTTTGCCCGAGATGGCTGCAGGCAAGGAGCTGATCCCGCAGGCCGAGCTGGACGTCATCGTCGACATGCCGGCTGATCTGCTGCGCCGCCGCCCGGACGTCAGGACCGTGGAAATGCAGATGGCCGCCCAGTCCGCCCTGATCGGCGTGAGCGCGGCGGACCTCTATCCGTCGATCTCGCTGCTGGGATCGGTGGGCCTGTCGGCCACGTCGCTCAACGGGTCGTCAACGGTGGTGAATTGGGCTCTCGGGCCCAGCCTGGTCTGGAACGTGTTCGACCATGGCCGGCTCACCAACACCGTGCTGCTGCAGGACGCCCGTTTCCAGCAGCTCTACGAGCAGTACCAGGACGCGGTCTTGCGGGCGGCCCGCGAGGTCGACGACGCCGCGGTAGGCTTTGCCCGGACCAAGGAGCAGATCGCGCTGCTCGCAGAAGCCGAGGCGGCCGCGCGGCGCTCGCTCGAGCTTGCCACCCTCCAGTACAAGGAAGGGCTGACCGACTTCCAGCGCGTACTCGACTCGCAGCTGAACGCTTTTCAGCCAGCAGGAGATTCTGGTCAGCGCTCGCGGTAGTCTGACGCAGAGCCTGATCGCCCTCTACAAGGCCATGGGTGGCGGCTGGGAACAGGGGCGAAGCCGGCCGGTGCTGGATGACGCGACGCGCGAAACCATGGGACGGCGCAGCGACTGGAAAGGACATACTCGCAGTCCCCGCTGCCGGCGCCCGGCGTCGACGATCTGCCACCCTCTTCCGGAGCGGTAAGACCATGAGCCAAGAACCTGCAAGGGAACCTGCAAAGCCGCAGCCACCGGCTCCCGTGAGCGAGCCACCGCCGGCGCCTGCGCCGCCCCAGCCCGGCAAGGGTGCCCGGGTGGGCGCGATCGTCGTCCTGGTGCTGATCATCGTCAGCCTGCTCTGGTATTTCGTCGCGGATCGCCTGACCCCGTACACCTCCCAGGCTCGGGTCCAGGCCTTCGTGGTCCCGGTGGCGGCCGAGGTGCCGGGCCTGGTGCTGAAGGTGTACGTCAAGAACAACGATGAAGTGCAGAAGGGCCAGCCCCTGTTCGACATCGATCCGACGCCGTACCGCATCGCCGCGGAAAAAAGCCGCTCGGACTTCGAGACGGTTCGACGTTCGATCAATGGCGCGAACTCGGCGGTGGTGGCGGCCAGGGCCGGGGTGCAGGCGGCCGTGGCCACCGAGGTCTACGCCCGCCAGGATGCGACGCGTCTCGAACAGATCTTCAAGGAAGATCCAGGCGCGATCTCCCTGCGTCGCGTCCAGAATGCGCAGGCCACCCTCCTCAAGGCCGTCAGCGGGCGTGAAGGCGGCCGAGGCCGATCTGCGCAAAGCCGAGGAGGCCGCGGGTGAAAAGGGCGAACGCAACGCGCAACTGCTCAGTGCCCGCGCGGCGGTCGAGAAAGCCGAGCTTGACCTGAAGCGCACCGTCGTGATCGCTCCCGCCGGCGGAATGGTGACGGACCTTCGAACGGATGTCGGGCGATATGCAAGACCGGATCGCCCGCCATGACCCTGATCGCCCAGCACGACCTCTGGATCTATGCGGACATGACCGAGAACAACCTCGGCAACATCGACCCCGGTGACGAGGCGGCCATCGTGCTCGACGTCATGCCCGGCCAGATACTGAAGGGGCGTGTGCGCAGCGTCGGCGGCGGGGTCGGTTCCGGCAAGGAGGCACAGCCCGGAACCCTGCCCACGGTCGAGAACAGCCGCGATTGGCTGCGGCAGGCGCAGCGCTTCCCGGTGGCCGTCGAAGTCGATCCTTCCGAGCGCGAGCATCTGCGCGGGGTGCGCATCGGTGGACAGGCCGACGTCATGGTCTACACGGGAGACAATGTCCTGATGAACTGGCTGGGTGCCTTGTTCATCCGCGTGATGAGCTATCTCTCCTACCTCTACTGATTGGGTGAGCATGCACCGGTCTGACAAGGCGGTACTGCGGCTGGCCATCGGCCTCGGCCTGGCGGTGCTGATCGCCTACGGACTATCGCTGCCGGCGCCCTTCGTGGTTTGCGTGATGACCGTCTTGATGCTTTGCAAGCCGGGGCCGCCGATTCCGTTCGGAAAGGGCGTCGTGCTGTCCCTCATTGTCGGCGCGTTGCTGGTCGCGGGAGTGCTGATGGTGCCGCTGCTGGAAACACTACGCGGTGACCGGCGTGCTGCTGACAGGCGTATTGCTCTGGGTGGTGTTCTTCGCTGGTGCGCGCAGCGCCAACCCGCTGACGATCATCATGGTGGTCGCCGTCACCATCATTCCGATTGCGGGCGTGGCGGATCAGGCCCTGGTCTCCAAGTTCGCCGTCGCCTTTGTCGTGGGGATCGCCACCGGGATTTTTGTCAGTGGCATCTCGCACGCCCTTTTTCCGGACGCTCCCGGCGCAGGCGGCACGGCTGCGGCGCCGGCCCCCGTCAGTGCGGAGACCGCAAGCTGGGAGGCCCTGCGGGCGACCTTGGTGGTGATGCCTGTCTTCGTGGTGGCCCTGACCAACCCGGCCCTCTATCTGCCGGCCGTCATCAAGACGACGATGCTGGGCCAACAGGCTTGTTCCACCACCGCCCGTTCAGCCGGGCAGGAGCTGGTGGGCTCCACGCTCATGGGGGCAGTCATGGCTGCGGTGGCCTGGTTCGCCCTGAAGCTGCAGCCGAACCTGTGGATGCTGATGTTGTGGCTGGTGGCGGCGGCGCTCTGGACCGGCGCACGGCTGTACGGGCTCAAGGCCACGTCGTTCCCGCCGTCGTTCTGGAGCAATGCCTTGGTGACCATGCTGATCCTGCTGGGTCCCGCCATCGAGGACAGCGCCAACGGCAAGGATGTCTACAAGGCTTCCGCCGTTCGCATCAGCCTGTTCATCGCGGTGGCGTTCTACGCCTGGGCGACGGTCTGGGTGCTCGAGCGCTGGCGTGCCTCGGGAGCCAGGGCACTGTTCTTCAAGCGCAACTGAACAAAAGGAGTCGCACCATGCTGATGAACCTGATGATCGGGCTGCCGATCACGCTGCTGTGCCTGGCGTTGCAGGCTGCCGTTCACGTTCTGGAGCGTCCAGTACTACCTGCGGCAATCCGGCCGGATGCCATCCGGTCACGGGCTGTTTGCGCATGTCCGCCCGCTCCTGGTCGTGATGATCGTCATGATGCTCGGCAACTTTGTCCAGATCGTGATCTGGGGTGTCTTGTTCATCTTCCTGGGCGAGTTCAGCGACGTTGTACGAGGCGGTCTACCATTCGGCAGTGAACTTCACCTCGCTGGGCTACGGCGACATCGTGATGAGCAAGCGATGGAAGCTGATGGGGCCCCTCGAGGCTGCGAATGGGGTCCTGATGTTCGGAATGACCAGCGCGGCGCTGATGGCGATCCTGCAGCAGTTGATCAAGGTGGAGTTGGACAACAGGCCTGCGACTAGAGTTGTCATGCCGGGCTACGACCCGGCATCCATTGCGGCACAGCTTGACCTTGTATCCGGCCGGCGTATTCTGCGTGATTCCACCTTGTCCGTATCGGAGGCGCCATGAACTCGCGCTTGCTGGCAGCTCTTGCCATTGCCCCATTCGTCATCAGCGGCTGTGCCGGCACGGGCTCGCCGACGCGCGGAGTGCAGCGGCCGATGCGGTCGTGATACCGCTTCAGGCGACGACGCATCAATGCCGGCAACGTGGGTCAAGCAACTTTGCTGCCGCTGGACGGCAATACCAGCATCCTGCTCGACTTCACCGGTGTGCCGGGAGGCACCACCCTGCCGGTTCATGTCTACACCTACATTTACGAGGCCGGCTGCGGCGCGCTGCCGACCAAGCCCGCGTATGCCTTGAACGAGAGGGTGCTCGCAAGGAAACGACACCGGCGGCTGGGCCGGCCCCTTCAAGCTCGCTCACACGACGCCGCTGCCAATGAACGAGCTCTTGAGCGGTCGATTCTCGATCGCCCTTCGCTCTGCGCCTGCGGACGGCGATCAGGTGATCTATTGCGGCGAGGTGCGTCGCGCTTAAGCCGCCACCGGATCTGGCAGCAGAGCCCATGGAGAGGATGAACGCTCTCGCGGTAGAGATTGAGAGCGGAGCTACGGCTAGAGTGCCGATCGGCTTTGCCAAGCTGTCGCGAAATCCCATTGTTGACCGCCTGAGCATCGCTATCAATTGACTCGCTTGCGCTCAGAAAATCTCAGCATGACCCCGCCTTCGCTGCATCTCGATCGCATGTCGACGAAGCTGAATTGGGCACTTCGACTGGTTCCTGCTCGAGCGCGGGGCGGATGGGGGAGCGTGGGCGGGCATTGGGTCGAGTCCGGAAGCTTTTACTCATGGGTGGACGCCTTTGATGCCGGGTGCGTCGAACTGTTCAGGCTGACGGACGACGAACGAGTCGGACCTCGTTCAGAGGCGCGTGACACTCAACAATGCCGATTCTCCGGCGCGCTTGACCAACGGTTGGCCAGCATCCGTCACGCTGAGATGACGCCATCCGTCGGCTGAAATCCCAGCGCCGCAGAAAAGGACGTGGTTATGGCTAAGCTCGTGTTCGGAATGAACCAGTCCTTGGACGGCTACGTCGACCATATGGCGTTTGCGCCAAGCCCCACGCTCTTCCGCCACTTCATCGAGGAGGCTCAGGGGCAGGCGGGCAGTGTGTACGGTCGCCAAATGTATGAGGTCATGCGTTACTGGGACGACGATCATCCTGAATGGGATGCAGAGGAACGCGCCTTCGCGGCGGCGTGGCGGAACCAGCCGAAATGGGTCGTCTCGCGCTCGTTGAAGTCGGTCGGCCCCAACGCCAGGCTTGTTGAGGATGATCTTGAGGGCGCGATCCGCGAGCTGAAGGCCGAGCGCGACGGGGAGATCGAAGTTGCTGGCCCGAACTTGGCGCAAAGCCTCACCGAACTTGGCCTGATCGATGAGTATCGAATCTACCTGCACCCCGTCGTGCTTGGTCACGGCAAGCCATATTTCGCCGGACCCCGGCCGCCGCTCCGCCTTATGGCTAATGATCGGATTGGCGAGGATGTGATCAGGTTGACCTACGTTCCGGCTTGATCTCGCGAGCCGGTTAGGCGATCAACTGGCGGAGAGTGCGCGAAACGGCCTAGGTGCCAAGGCTCTGGATCGCCATCTTGGCGGCAGCGTTCAGGCGAGGTTCGAGGAGGTTGAAGCAGCCTACCGGAGCGGTGACATGTTCGAGAAGCGGCGCCGCATGATGAGCGACTGGGCGAGGTTTTGCGATACCCCGGCGACCTCTAGCGGTCGCGTGGTGCGTTAGTGCAGGCATTCAGACAGGCATCCTCGGCCAACTGAAGCCCTTCCTTGAAATCGGGCCTGCATTGACTATTCTTCGCTGCTGATGGAAAGGAGCGAACAATGAACAACAACCACGCTCTCTGGACGGCTGGCGCCGCGTTGGTCCTGGCGCTGGTGGCCGGTTGCGCCTCGTCGCCTCGCGCCGAGCGCTACGTGGCGCCATCTGTCGGCGCCGCCTGGATTTACCAGCATCAGGACAGCGGCAGCTACGGCAATGGCCGCTCCGATGTGCCCGGCCGCCGTGCGCAGCGCATCTGGGAGGGCCGGGAGATGATCGCGTTCGAAGGGCCGCAAACGACGCTGCTGGCAATGCCCAATGGCAACTGGGTCACCATGCTCGGCAGGGATGGCAAGCCGGCGGTCAGCTGGGACCCGCCGCTCTCCTGGGACTGGCCGCTGGAAGTTGGCAAGTCCTGGACGCGCCAGTACAAGGTTAAGGTTCACGCGCAGAATCAGGAAACGGCCTTTGAGGCGCGGCAGACCGTCGAGGCGCACGAAGAGGTCACGGTGCCGGCCGGCACGTTCAAGGTCTTTCGCATGCGCACAAGCGACACCCTTGGCAACGAGAACCTGCACTGGTTCAGTCCCGAGCACGGCATATTCCTGAAACAGGCGCTGCAGCGCACTGACAAGCATGCGCAGGGCCCGGGACGGCGCGACAGCGAGCTCAAGACCTTCAGCGCGCCGGCGCGCTAGTTCGCGCGCAGGCCTGGTCTTTGCGATTGGTGGGTACTTTGATGGGTAAGGCGGGGTATCGGCCCGCATGAAATCCAGGTATCCGGCGGAGAGTGTGAGATTCGAACTCACGGATGTCTTGCGACATCGCCGGTTTTCAAGACCGGTGCATTCAACCGCTCTGCCAACTCTCCGGAACGCGGATTTTACCGCGCAGCTCAAGCTGACCTGTGACGGACCCCCGTCACCCCTGCGCCAGCAGCCCTTTGCGCTCGATGAACTCCACCACTTCCGCCAGGCCGTCGCGCGTCTTGAGGTTGGTCATGACGAAGGGCTTGTCACGCCGCATGCGCAGGGTGTCGGCCCTCATCACGCCCAGGTCGGCGCCCACGTAGGGCGCCAGATCGGTCTTGTTGATGACGAACAGGTCGCTCTTGGTGATGCCGGGGCCGCCCTTGCGCGGGATCTTCTCGCCGGCGGCGACGTCGATGACGTAAATGGTCAGGTCGCTCAGCTCGGGGCTGAAGGTGGCGGCCAGGTTGTCGCCGCCCGATTCCACGAAGACGATGTCCGCCTCGGGGAAGTCCACCAGCATGCGGTCGATGGCTTCCAGGTTGATCGAAGCGTCCTCGCGTATCGCCGTGTGCGGGCAACCGCCCGTCTCGACGCCCATGATTCGCTCGGCCGGCAACGCGCCGCTGACGGTGAGCAGGCGCTGGTCTTCCTTGGTGTAGATGTCGTTGGTGATGGCGACCAGCTCGTACTTGTCGCGCATGGCCTTGCACAGCATTTCCAGCAAGGTGGTCTTGCCCGAGCCGACGGGACCGCCGATGCCGACGCGCAGCGGCGGCAGTTTCTTCGTGCGGTTCGCAATGTGATGCATGCTCATGACCGGAACAACCTCGAGTATTGGGTTTCGTGCTGGGCCGACAGGATCGCCAGCATCGGGGAAAAAGCCTGGCGCTCATCGTCGCCCAAGGCGAGGGCGTTGTCGACCGCCGCGGGTATCTCCGCAGCCAGCCGCAACAGGATGCGCTGGCCGGCGCTCTGGCCCAGCGGAACGGACTTGATGGCCGCCTGCATCATGTTCTCGGCCCAGCCGAAGGCCAGGGTCAGCAGCGCCTGGCGCACCGGCGCCTGGGTGCCGGACACGGCGAGTGCGCAGGCAATCGGATAGGTCAAGGGCTCGCGCACCCGCGCAGCCTGCTCGGGCTGGACGGACTTGAGCCACTCCACCATCGAGCGGCCCATTTGCTCGGTTTGCTGGCGCAGCTCGGCGGTCTCGCGGGTCTGCAGCACCCAGGCATTCAGCGCGGCGACGCGTTCATCGTCGCATGGCGCGCCAGGCGGCAATGGCCTGCGCCATCACGGCGAGGTCGGCCCGCGACAAGGTCAGGTGCAGTTGCTCGACAAGCCAGTGGGCGGCGGTTGGCTCGTCGCTGACCAAGCCGCGATCCACGGCGGCCTCCAGGCCTTCGGAGTACGAGAAGCCTCCCACGGGCAAGGCCGGCGACGCCAGCCATACCAGGCCCAGGAGGTCCGCATCAGTGATGGTCGTGCCCATCATGTGAATGCCCGCCATGCGCGCCGTGCCCGCCATAGGCCCCGCCTTCGGGCTCGAACGGGCCTTGCGTTGCCCAGACGATCAGGTGCATGTTGCGCAGCATCTCGGCCAGCACGTGATCGGGTTCTATCTTCAGGTGGTCGGGCTTGAGCTCGATGGCCACATGCCGGTTGCCCAGGTGATAGGCAGCACGCGTCAGATCGAAGAGCGTGCCATGCTCCTTGCAATGCGTGATCACCAGCACCGGCTGCGGCGCGGCGACTACCTTGATCAGCGAGCCATCTTCCGCCACCAGCACGTCGCCGCCGCGCACCACGGTGCCGCGCGGCAGGAACACGCCGAGATGGCGGCCTTGCGAATCGGTGCAGTCGAAGCGGCTCTTCTGGCGAACGTCCCAGTCCAGCTCCACCGTGGCCGCGCGCTTGAGCAAAACCGGCGCGAGGCCTTGGCCGCTGGCCAGGAGTTTGGAAACCTGCAGCATGGGCAGCCCTAGAACAGGAAATAGCGCTGCGCCATCGGCAGCACGGTCGCCGGCTCGCAGGTCAGCAGTTGACCATCGGCCCGAACCGCATAGGTCTGCGGGTCGATCTCCATCTTGGGCAGGTAGCTGTTGTGGATCAGGTCGCCCTTGCGCACGTTGCGGATGTTCTTCACCGCGCTGAGATTCTTCGCGAGGCCAAAGCGCTCCTTGATGCCGGCTGCCAGCCCGGCCTGCGACACGAAGGTCAGCGAGCCGCGCGCGATGGCGCTGCCGAAGCTGCCGAACATCGGCCGGTAGTGCACCGGCTGCGGCGTGGGGATGGACGCGTTCGGGTCGCCCATCGCCGCCATGGCGATGAAACCGCCCTTGAGGATCAGCGCCGGCTTGACGCCGAAGAATGCCGGCTTCCAGACCACGAGGTCGGCCCACTTGCCCTGCTCGATGCTGCCCACCTCGTGGCTGATGCCGTGCGAGATGGCGGGGTTGATCGTGTACTTGGCGATGTAGCGCTTGGCGCGGAAGTTGTCGTGGCGTTCACCGTCGCCGGGCAGTTTGCCGCGCTGCAGCTTCATCTTGTGCGCGGTCTGCCAGGTGCGCAGGATGACCTCGCCGACGCGGCCCATGGCCTGGCTGTCGCTGGACATCATGCTGATGGCGCCCAGGTCGTGCAGGATGTCCTCGGCGGCGATGGTTTCGCGGCGGATGCGGCTCTCGGCGAAGGCCAGGTCCTCGGCGATGGCGGGGTCGAGGTGATGGCACACCATCAGCATGTCCACATGCTCGTCCAGCGTGTTCACGGTGTACGGCATGGTCGGGTTGGTGGAGGAGGGCAGGAAGTTCGCCTCGCCCACCACGCGCAGGATGTCGGGCGCATGGCCGCCGCCCGCGCCTTCGGTGTGGAAGGCGCACAGCGCGCGGCCCTTGGTCGCCGCGATGGTGTTCTCGACGAATCCGGATTCGTTCAGGGTGTCGCTGTGGATGGCCACCTGCGTGTCGGTTTCCTCGGCCACGTCCAGGCAGTTGCTGATGGCCGCCGGCGTGGTGCCCCAGTCTTCATGCAGCTTCAGGCCGATCACGCCCGCGTCGATCTGCTCGCGCAGGGCGGCCGGCAGGCTGGCATTGCCCTTGCCGAGGAAGCCCAGGTTCATGGCGAAGGCATCCGCGGCCTGCAGCATGCGCTCGATGTTCCACGGCCCCGGCGTGCAGGTGGTGGCGAAGGTGCCGGTGGCCGGCCCGGTGCCGCCGCCCAGCATGGTGGTCACGCCCGAGGCCAGCGCTTCCTCGATCTGTTGCGGGCAGATGAAATGGATGTGGCTGTCGATGCCGCCGGCGGTGACGATGTTGCCTTCGCAGGAAATGATTTCCGTGCCCGGGCCGATGATGATGTCCACGCCCGGCTGGGTGTCCGGGTTGCCGGCCTTGCCGATGGCGGCGATGCGCCCGTCCTTGATGCCGATGTCGGCCTTGACGATGCCCCAGTGGTCGACGATGAGGGCGTTGGTCATCACGCAGTCCATCGCCCCTTCGGCGCGCGTGCGCTGGCTTTGCGCCATGCCGTCGCGGATGGTCTTGCCGCCGCCGAATTTCACTTCCTCGCCGTAGCCGCCGGCCCGCAGGGTGTAGTCATCCTCGACTTCGATCACCAGCTCGGTATCGGCCAGGCGCACGCGGTCGCCGGTGGTGGGGCCGAACATCTCGGCATAGGCGCGCCGTCCAATGGTTGCCATCTTTAGAGTTTCCCTTGCACCAGGCCGCGAAAGCCGAACACCTTGCGCTCTCCGCTCAGGTCCACCAGTTCGATCGTGCGCTGCTGGCCCGGCTCGAACCGCACGGCGGTGCCCGAGGCGATGTTCAGGCGCATGCCGCGCGCGGCATCGCGGTCGAACTGCAGTGCGCCGTTGGTCTCGGCGAAGTGGTAGTGCGAGCCGACCTGGATCGGCCGGTCGGCGGTGTTGCGCACCACCAGCGTGGCGGTGCGGCGGCCGGGGTTGAGCGGGTGGTCGCCGGCGTCGGTGAAGAGTTCTCCGGGCGTCACGTGGTGCTCACTTGCCGCGCGACAACCAGATGGCGAGCCCGGCCAGCACCGCGACCAGGACCAGGCCCGCCGTGTCCGTGGCGTGCCAGTGGCTGCCCGTCAATCCATGGCCGTCATGGGCCAGTGAGTGGGCGCTCGCCACCAGCAGGGTCCCGGCGGTTGCAAGGTGTTTGGCAAATCGCATGGTTCTCGCTCCTCGCAGAAGGTGTTGTTCAGACCACGGGCTGGTGCACGGTGACCAGCTTGGTTCCGTCGGGGAAGGTCGCTTCGACCTGGATGTCGGGGATCATTTCGGCCACGCCCTCCATCACGTCGTCGCGGGTGAGCACGGTGCGGCCCTCGCTCATGAGCTGGGCCACCGACTTGCCGTCGCGTGCGCCTTCCATGACGGCGGCGGAGATCAGGGCCACGGCTTCCGGATAGTTGAGTTTGAGGCCGCGGGCCCGCCGCCGCTCGGCCAGCAGGGCGGCCGTGAAGATCAGCAGCTTGTCTTTTTCGCGGGGGGTGAGTTCCATGGCTGAACCATCTTAGTGCAAACCCCGTGCCCGGCTATACGCCAGAAGGCGAACACGGCACGGAACCTGCAGCTCGCTCAATCCGTGGCCGAAACCATCCCCATCCTGCCGGTCCCTCTCGATGCGCCCCAGCGCGTCGTGAAGGTGCGGCGCGACTACAACAGCTGGGTGGCCAGCGAGACGATGGAAGACTACGCGCTGCGCTACACCCCGCAGCGCTTTCGCAAATGGTCCGAGTTCCGCGTGGCCAACACCGCCTTCGGCGCGGCCTCGTTCCTGATCCTGGAGGCCGTCGGCGCCACGCTGCTGGTGCAGTACGGCTTCCTCAACGCCTTCTGGGCGATCGTGGCCACCGGCGTGATCATCTTCCTGACCGGCCTGCCGATCAGCATCTACGCCGCCCGCTATGGCGTGGACATGGATCTGCTGACCCGGGGCGCGGGATTCGGCTACCTCGGCTCCACGATCACTTCGCTGATCTACGCGTCCTTCACCTTCATCTTCTTTGCGCTGGAGGCGGCCGTGATGGCCTACGCGCTGGAACTGGCGCTGGGCATTCCACCGAGTTGGGGCTACCTGGTGTGCGCCCTGGTGGTGATTCCGCTGGTCACGCACGGGGTTTCGGCGATCAGCCGCCTGCAAGTCTGGACCCAGCCCCTCTGGCTGGTGATGCTGGTGGTGCCCTTCGCCTATGTGCTGGTGCGCGATCCTGGTGCGTTCGCGGGAGTGATGCACTACGCCGGTGATAAAGGCGGCGGCGCGAATTTCGACCTGCACTTGTTTGGTGCCGCGCTCACGGTGGGCATCGCCCTCATCACCCAGATGGGCGAGCAGGCGGACTACCTGCGCTTCATGCCGGCCAAGACGCAGGCGAACCGCAAGGCCTGGTGGCTGGGGGTGCTGGCCGGCGGCCCGGGCTGGGTGGTGCTGGGCGTGCTCAAGATGCTGGGCGGCGCGCTGCTCGCCTACCTGGCGATCATGCACATGGTCCCGCCGGACCGCGCCGTGGACCCGAACCAGATGTACCTGGCGGCCTACGAGTACGTGTTCCCCCACTACGGCTGGGCGGTGGCGGCCACGGCCCTGTTCGTGGTCGTGTCGCAGTTGAAGATCAACGTCACCAATGCCTATGCCGGCTCGCTCGCCTGGTCCAACTTCTTCTCGCGCGTGACCCACAGCCACCCGGGCCGCGTGGTCTGGGTGCTGTTCAACACGGCCATCGCCTTCATGCTGATGGAGATGAACGTGTTCCAGGCGCTGGGCGACGTGCTGGGGCTGTACTCCAACATCGCGATCGCCTGGATGATGGCGGTGGTGGCCGACCTCGTGGTGAACAAGCCGCTGGGCCTGTCGCCGCCGGGCATCGAGTTCAAGCGGGCCCACCTGTACGACATCAATCCGGTGGGCGTCGGCGCCATGGCGCTGGCTTCGGCCCTGTCGATTCCCGCCCACCTGGGGGTGTTCGGCCCCACGGCGCAAGCCTTCTCCGCCGTGATCGCGCTGGGGGTGGCGTTCGTCACCGCGCCGCTGATCGCCTGGGGCACCAAGGGCCGCTACTACATCGCGCGTGAAGGCGAGGGCTGCCGGCCTTCCGGCGCTTACCTGGCCACCACGCTCAAGCGCTGCGTCATCTGCGAGCGCGAGTACGAGGCGCCCGACATGGCGCATTGCCCGGCCTACCAGGGCCCGATCTGCTCGCTGTGCTGCACGCTCGACGCCCGCTGCGGCGACCTGTGCAAGCCGCAAGCCAGCCTGTCGGCGCAATGGTCAGGGGCTTTGCGCTGGCTGTTGCCCCGCCGCGCCTGGCCCTACCTCGACACCGGCCTGGGGCACTTCCTGCTGCTGATGCTGATCGTCGTGCCGCTGCTGGCCACGGTGTTCGGCTTGCTGTACTACCAGGAGCTGCGCGCGGTGGCGCACATGCTGGACAGCGCCGAGCTCTCCGAAGGGTCGCTGCGTTCGGGTTTCCTCAAGGCCTACATGGCCTTGCTGGTGATCGCCGGCATCGTCGCCTGGTGGCTGGTGCTGGCGCACAAGAGCCGCCAGGTCGCGCAGGAAGAGTCGAACCGGCAGACCCATTTGCTGATGCGCGAGATCGACTCGCACCGCCAGACCGACGAAGCCCTGCAGACCGCCAGGCTGCTGGCCGAGGAAGCGATGCGCGCGGCGGAGCAGGCCAACCAGGCCAAGAGCCGCTACATCAGCGCCATCAGCCATGAGCTGCGAACGCCGCTCAACAGCATCCTGGGCTATGCGCAGTTGATGGGCGAGGACGCGGGCGTGCCGCCGCATCGCAAGCAGGCCGTCAACGTGATCAAGCGCGGCGGCGAGCACCTGCTGTCGCTGATCGAAGGCACGCTGGACATCGCGCGCATCGAAAGCGGAAAACTCACCTTGAACGTCAAGCCCATGCAGTTCGCCGACTGCGTGCACGAAATGGCGGGCATGTTCGAGCTGCAGGCGGCCGGCAAGGGGCTGGCGTTCCGCTTCGAGGTGGAGGGTGCCTTGCCCGAGGTCGTGCGCGCCGACGAGAAGCGGGTGCGCCAGATCCTGATCAACCTGCTGGGCAACGCCATCAAGTTCACGGCGCAGGGCCAGGTCACTTTCCGCGTCCGCCATGCCCGCGAGATGGCGTATATCGACATCGAGGACACCGGCCCCGGCCTGGCACCCGAGGAGCTGGAGCAGATCTTCGAGCCCTTCGCTCGCGGCGCCACGGCCGGCAGCCACGCCGCGCCCGGCGCCGGCCTGGGCCTCACCATCGCCAAGATGCTCACGGACCTGATGGGCGGCGAGCTCAAGGTGGTGAGCACGCCCGGGCGTGGGTTCGATGTTCCGCATCAAGCTGTTCCTGCCCGAAGCAATGCAGTGCCGCGGTGGCGGGCCCCGCCGCGCCCAGTCGCCCGCGCCGTGGCTACGAAGGCCCGCGCCGCAAGATCCTGGTCGTGGACAACGAGGAGGCCGACCGCGAGCTGCTGGTGCACCTGCTGGAGCCCCTGGGCTTCGAGCTGCGCACCGCCGCCAGCGGCCACGACGCGCTCGACCTGCTGGCCGCCGGGCTCGCGCCCGACGCCATCCTGATGGACCTGGCCATGCCCGGCATCGACGGCTGGGAAACGATCCGCCGCCTGCGCCGCCTGGGCCTTGAACGCGCCAAGGTTGCGGTGGTTTCGGCCAACGCCTTCGACAAGAACCTGGACAACGACGCCGGCGTGCGCGCCGAAGACTTCATCCTCAAGCCCGTGCGCCACACCGAGCTGCTCGACTGGCTCGAACGCCAGCTCGGGCTGCGCTGGAGCTATGCACAGGCGCCGTCGCAGCCGCCCGGCGCCGGTGGCGCCGACATGGTCGTGGCCCGCACGCGCAAGCGCTCAGATCGCTGCAGGACGTCGTGCAGCTGGGTTACTACCGCGGCATCCTGAACCAGCTGGATGAAATCGAAGCCGCGCAGCCTGAGTGCGCATCCTTTGCCGCTGCAATGCGCGAGCTGGCGCGACAGTTCCAGTTCGAGGCCATGAGCCGCCACCTCGCTGAGGCCGGGGGCGCCGTACAGGAGAAGCTTCCATGAGTGCACGCCAGCCTACCTCGATCCTTGAACGCGCCAACAGCGACGTGGTGGTGCTGATCGTCGACGACGTGCCCGACAACCTCTCGGTGCTGCACGATGCCCTGGACGAATCGGGCTACACGGTCCTGGTCGCGACGGGGGGCGAGGCGGCCCTGCAACGCGCGGACCAGGCCTTGCCCGACATCGTGCTGCTGGACGCGATGATGCCCGGCATGGACGGTTTCGAAGTTGCCAAGCGCTTGAAGGCGTCACCCAGGACGGCGCACATTCCCATCATCTTCATGACGGGGCTCACCGAAACCGAGCACCTGGTGGCCGCGCTGGAAGCCGGGGGCGTGGACTACGTCACCAAGCCGATCAAGCCCAAGGAAGTGTTGGCGCGGATGGGCGTGCACATGCAGGGCGCGCGCCAGGCGCGGCAGACCCGCAATGCGCTCGATGCCTTCGGCTACGCCAGCATCACGGTGCGGGCCGGCGACGGCAAGCTGATGTGGCAGACGCCGCTGGCGCGCGAACTGCTGATGACCTACTACGGCACCGCGGCGCCGGAGACGCCCAAGCCCGTGGTCGACTGGCTGCAGCGCCATCTGGAGGGCGCCAGGCAGCAGATCGAGCCGCCGCGCCTCACCGCCGAACTGGGCGCGCGCCGCCTGACCTTCCGTCTGCACCAGCAAACCGGTGACGACGACTGGCTGATCGTCATGCGCGAGGTATCGGACAGCGCGGTGATCGAGGCGATGAGCCTGTCGTTCAAGCTCACCGCGCGTGAAGCCGAAGTGCTGTACTGGGTGGTCAAGGGCAAGATCAACCGCGACATCGCCGACATCCTCGGCGTCCAGCCCGGCCACGGTGAAGAAGCACCTGGAACGGGTGTTCGCCAAGCTGGGGGTCGAGACGCGGACGGCGGCCGCCGGGATGGCGATGAATCGCATCCGGCAGCTGCATCCGCAGTTCGAGGGTTAGTGTGGCGGGACCTTGCCTCGCAATAAGGGCTGTCATGCCGGCTCGATCCGGCATCCACGGCTGCGTTCGATCATCCTCGCGTCGCGGCAGGCGGTACCCGGCGGGGGCTCATACTGTGGCGGTCTACAGCGTCGCTCTCGATCACCACTGCCACCGAAATCGCCCACGCGATACCGCCTGCGGCGAGCCAGCATGGTGCGCGTGCGTGCGTTCTGCGCCAATCTTCGTTGTGTCGCATGGCACGAACACGAGCCCAGCCGCACGAGCGTCCGCCTCGTCAGTTCAGGCGCATTCCTGTCGCCCTGTGGATAGTGCTGTCAGGCCTGCCGGTCCACGCCGTCGAATACGAGGTACAAGGCGGCAAGCTTACTGTTACAGGATCGGTGACGGCCGGCAGCGCCTGGCGCACGACATCGCAGGACACTGCGCTGCTGCCCAACGTGAACAGCTCGCAGGTGGGCATCACCGGCACCGCCATCACCCCAGCCGCCGGTCGCAACCAGGACGACGGCAATCTCAATTTCAATAAGGGCGACCCGATCTCGCAGGTGGTGAACGGCTACTTGGCCTTGGAGTACAGGGCGGGCGGCTACGGACTGGCGGCGAGCGGCAAGGCCTGGTACGACTATGCGCTGGAAAACGCCGACCGCCCCTGGGGTAACGTCCCGAATGGCTATACGCCCAATTCACCACTGAGCGACGGGGGCGCCCAGCCGCGCACCCAGTTCACCGGCGTCGCGCTCGACAACCTCAAGGCCTTCGGGAAAATCGAAATGGGCGGAGCGCCGCTCGATTGGACCCTGGGCTGGCAGAAGCTCGACTGGGGCAATCGCTTCCTGGTGCTCGGTGGCCTACGCGACCTCAATCCGATCGACGTTCCAGCGCTCACCCGGCCCGGCACGCTGCTGCGGGAGCAGGAGACGCGCATCCCGGTGCCGCAAATCTTCGCCCGGCTCGGCCTCTCGAAAGCCACGAGCGTCGAGGGCTTCTACCAGTTTCACTTCGAACGCAATGCGTCGAGCCAGTGCGGAGCCTTCTATACGGGGGGGGACTACCTCTCGGACGGCTGCAATGCAGTGACGGTCGGCAACGACTCCGATCGCACGGCGCTCGCGACGAGAAATTTCCTGGCACGCGCGCCCAGCGTGATGCCCTCCAATTCCGGCCAGGGCGGCTTGGCCCTGTTGCACACGGTGCACGACTGGGACACCAAGTTCGGACTCTACGCCACCGAATTCCACTCGCGTGCCGGTTACAGCGGCGTGACCAATTCGCTGCGCACTACCGCGGACCCATTCGTGCCAGGTGATCCCGGCGGCTTGAATCCGACTTATTTCACCGAGTGGCCGGAGGCGATCCGCATGTACGGCGGCACCTTCGAGACCAAAGTCAAGGGCGGTATCGTCTTCGGCGAACTGACCTATCGTCCCAACCAGCCGCTGCAGTACAACGCGGCCGATCTCATTGCGGCGGCCGTCTCGAACCTCGCGCCCACGCCGCTGCGGGGAAAGATGAACGCGCTGGGCCCAGGGGGCACCTTGACCGGGTTCGAGCGACACGAGAACGTGCAACTGCAACTGGGCGAAGTCAGGCAGGTGCCGAATGTGCTCGGCGCGGCGGGCCTCAACTTTGGCGCCGAGGTGGTCTACAAGGGCGTGCCGGACCTGCCGGACCCTGCAGTGACGCGTTTCGGCCGCGCCGACATCTTCGGGCAGGGACCGGTCAACGGAGTGTGCCCGCCGCCTGCGGTGCCGACCCAATGCACGAGCGATGGCTACGTCTCGCGTCATTCGTGGGGCTATCGTTTGTACGGCGCGCTGCGCTACGCCAATGTGACCGAGGGCGTCGATCTTGTTCCCTCCGTGCTCTTCGGCCACGACGTCAAAGGCTGGTCCGGCGATGGGGGCCTTCTCGAGGGGCGCAAACTCGCGTATGCGGCGCTGCGCGCCAACTTCCACCGCGGGTTCGTGGCCGAAATTGCCTGGATCCCGACCTGGGGTGGCACCTACAACAACCAACGCGACCGCAGCGCAGTGCAGCTGTTCGTGGGCCAGCGATTCTGATCAACGCACTCCGCAAGCCGCGCTCTCGCGTGCCGCGCCTCTGGCGTCAACCTGGGACGAGTGACTGCAAGTGCCCACTAGTGGTGAGCCACGTTAGCTCCGCGGAGGCGCCGGCCCGCGCAGGCGCGGCCGGCTCAGCAGGTAACTGGCAGCCAGCAAGGCGCCGGCGCCCATGACCAGGCCTCCTGCGCCGGCAGATCGCGCCATGCCGCCCGCAATTTCTCCGCCGCGCGGCACGGTCAACTGCAGGCGGCGCTTGGTCATCTGCGCGCCCAGCTCGCCCAGCCGGTCCGCCAGCACGCGTTCGGCCAGCGGCAGCAGGAAGGTTTCCTCGTCCGCCATGTGGTGCATGACGTTGTTCATGAGCTCGTAAAACGTCTCGTCGTAAGTGGCGTTGGCGGGCTCCAGATTGCGCAGCTGCGTGATCAGCCGGCGCATCTGGTCGTGTTCGGGAACGCTTTTTGCCAGGAATTTGGTGTCGGTTTGCGCGCGCAAAGCCGGATAGAAGATTTCCTCTTCCAGTTGGGCATGGATCTCGAGCGCAATGCAGACCGTATCGACCAGCCCCTTCTTCGCACGCAGGGGCGTGTCGATTTCGTACTGGTGGAAAGTGGTGAGGACATGGGTGTGATCCATCCGGATCATGTTGGTAATGCTGGGAGACAAGCGGCTCAGCAGTTGGTTCATGGGCGGCCTCCTGATGGTGACCGCCTATTGGAAAGCCTGGGCCCGGTTGCTGTCTGTCGGACGCAAGCTTGTCCGTAAGGGCCCTCCAGCCGCATGGCTCAGGCGTACGCCATGTGCCGTATTTCACGCGGGCACACCCAAACCTAGCATGGGGTTCCATTTCGCAAGGAGCCTCAAATGCAACGTCGTTTCACCCTCAAGGCGCTCACAGCCGCCGTCGCGCTCGCGGGCCTTTCGGCCTTGCCGGCCCATGCCCAGCCGACACCATCAAGGTCGGCATCCTGCACAGCCTGTCGGGCACCATGGCCATCTCCGAGACCGTGCTCAAGGACACGGTGCTGATGGCCATCGACGAGATCAACGCCAAGGGCGGCGTGCTGGGCAAGAAGCTCGAGCCCGTGATCGTCGACCCGGCCTCCAACTGGCCGCTGTTCGCCGAAAAGACCAAGCAGCTGCTGACGCAGGACAAGGTCGCCGTGATCTTCGGCTGCTGGACCTCGGTGTCGCGCAAGTCGGTGCTGCCGGTCGTCGAAGAACTCAACGGCCTGCTGTTCTACCCCGTGCAGTACGAAGGTGAAGAGCTCTCCAAGAACGTGTTCTACACCGGCGCGGCGCCCAACCAGCAAGCCATCCCCGCGGTGGACTACCTGATGAGCAAGGACGGCGGCGGCGCCAAGCGCTGGGTCCTGCTGGGCACCGACTACGTGTACCCCCGCACCACCAACAAGATCCTGCGCGCCTACCTCAAGAGCAAGGGCGTGAAGGACACCGACATCGACGAGAAGTACACGCCGTTCGGCCACAGCGACTACCAGACCATCGTCGCCGACATCAAGAAGTTCTCGGCCGGCGGCAAGACCGCGGTGGTCTCCACCATCAACGGCGACTCCAACGTTCCTTTCTACAAGGAACTGGGCAACGCCGGCCTGAAGGCCAAGGACGTGCCGGTCGTCGCCTTCTCGGTGGGTGAGGAAGAACTGCGCGGCGTGGACACCAAGCCGCTGGTGGGCCACCTGGCCGCCTGGAACTACTTCCAGTCGATCAAGAACCCCAGCAACGACGAGTTCCTGAAGAAGTGGGCCGCCTACGCCAAGGCCAAGAACATTCCCGGCCACAAGGACAAGGCGCTGACCAACGACCCGATGGAAGCCACCTACATCGGCATCAACATGTGGAAGCAGGCCGTCGAGAAGGCCAAGTCCACCGACGTCGACAAGGTGATCGCCGCCATGGCCGGCCAGACCTTCAAGGCCCCGAGCGGCATCGTGTCCAAGATGGACGAGAAGAACCACCACCTGCACAAGTCGGTGTTCATCGGCGAAGTCAAGGCCGACGGCCAGTTCAACGTGGTGTGGAAGACGCCGGGCCCGGTCAAGGCCAAGCCCTGGAGCCCCTACATCGAAGGCAACGACAAGAAGCCCGACGAGCCGGCGAAGAAGTGACACGAAGTGTCACTCCCGGACTTGATCCGGGATCCACGGCGCGTTGGCCAGCACGCTGGCCGGCGCGGCATGGATCGCGGCGTCAAGCCCGCAATGACAGACTGCAGGCTCTGCAGGTGGGTAGCGTGCTGCCCACCCTACAGGTTCTTTCATGTTGATTCGCAGTATCTTCCTTCTGGCCGCCTTGCTGTCAGGCCACGCCCACGCGCTGACCGCAGACGAAGCGCGCGCCATCGCAACCGGCGAGACCGACGCGCGCATCGAAGCCCTGAACAAGGCCGTCGCCGACGGCGGACGACAAGACGGCGGCCTTCATCCAGGCGATGGCGGACGACGCCGTGAAGGTCGCCGGGGAAAAAGTCCTCGTGGTCAAGGACGGCAAGGGCTTCGATCCCGTGACCGGCGCCGAGATGCCCCTTCCGGCCGATGCCGAGGACGTGATCAACAACAACCGCATGCGCGGCGAACTCGACACCGCGCATGGCGGCGCTCAAGCTGTTCTCCAAGGACGAAAAGCTGCGCGCCGAGGCCGTGGCGACGCTGCGCAACGAAAGCGATGAATCCCGGCTGCCCCTGATCGAGAAAGCCTACGCGGCGGAAACCAACGCGCAGATCAAGGAACAACTGGGCCTGGTGCGCGCCGCGGTTCTTCTGGGGAGCGCGGACAAGGCCAAGCGGATCGAGGCCGCGAAGCTGCTGGCGCAGAGCAACAATCCCGCGACCAAGACGCTGCTGATCGAGCGCCTGAAGGTGGAGACGGAGAGCGACGTCAAATCCACGCTGGAGGCGAGCCTGCGCACCGTCGAAGCGTCGCTGGCCTGGGGCGACAAGGTCGGCGCCCTGTTCGCGGGCATCAGCCTGGGCTCCATCCTGCTGCTGGTCGCGCTGGGCCTGGCCATCACCTACGGCCTGATGGGCGTGATCAACATGGCCCACGGCGAGCTGATGATGATCGGCGCCTATGCCACCTATGTGGTGCAGGGCCTGTTCCAGAAATATCTTCCCGGCGCTTTCGACTGGTACCTGGTGGCCGCGGTTCCGGTGGCGTTCGCGGCCTCGGCGCTGATGGGCGCGGTGCTGGAGCGCAGCGTGATCCGCTTCCTCTATGGCCGGCCGCTGGAAACGCTGCTCGCCACCTGGGGCATCAGCCTGATGCTGATGCAACTGGTGCGATCGGTGTTCGGCGCGCAGAACGTCGGCGTCGAGAACCCCAGCTGGATGAGCGGCGGCGTCGTGGTCATGGGCAATCTGCAATTGCCCTGGAACCGCATCGTCATCATCGGCTTCGCCTTTGCCGTGCTGATGGGAATGGCTTTCCTGATCGCCCGCACGCGCCTGGGCCTGTTCGTTCGCGGCGTCACCCAGAACCGGCCCATCGCTTCCTGCATGGGCGTGAACACCGCACGCATCGACACCTATGCCTTCGCCCTGGGCTCCGGCATTGCCGGCCTGGCCGGCTGCGCGTTGAGCCAGATCGGCAACGTCGGTCCCGACCTGGGCCAGAGCTACATCGTCGACGCCTTCATGGTGGTGGTGCTCGGCGGCGTCGGCCAGCTCGCCGGCACCGTGTACGCCGCGCTGGGGCTGGGCGTGCTGAACAAGTTCCTCGAAGGCTGGGCCGGCGCGGTGCTGGCGAAGATAGCCGTGCTGGTGTTCATCATCATCTTCATCCAGAAGCGGCCGCAAGGCATCTTCGCGATGAAGGGCCGGAGCGCGGAAGCATGATGAAGCGGGACATCGACGCCATGCCTGCCGTCACGTTGCCCGAATCCTCCCGGCGACGAGGGCAGCGCGCACGCCTGCTCACCGGCGCGGGCTGGACGGCCTTCCTCGCCGCGCTCATCTTCGTGTGCGCGGTCGCGCCGATCCTCAACCTGGTGGTTCCGCAAGGCAGCATGTTCCACATGAGCGACTATGCCGTGGCGCTGGTCGGCAAGATCATGTGCTACGCGATCTGCGCGCTGGCGATGGACCTGATCTGGGGCTACACCGGCATCCTGTCGCTGGGCCACGGCCTGTTCTTCGCGTTGGGCGGCTATGCCATGGGCATGTACCTGATGCGCCAGATCGGGCGCGACGGCAACTACAAGAGCGACCTGCCGGACTTCATGGTGTTCCTGGACTGGAAGGCCTTGCCCTGGCACTGGAGCTTCAGCGACAGCTTCGTCGCGACGCTGATCCTGATAGTGGCCGTGCCGGGACTGGTGGCGTTCGTGTTCGGCTACTTCGCCTTCCGCTCGCGCATCAAGGGCGTCTATTTCTCCATCATCACCCAGGCGATGACGTTTGCCGCGATGCTGCTGTTCTTCCGCAACGAGACCGGCTTCGGCGGCAACAACGGCTTCACCGATTTCAAGCGCATCGCGGGCATTCCGATCGCCACGCCTTCGATGCGCATGACCTTGTTCGTGCTGACGGGCCTCACGCTGCTAGGCATTTTTCCTGTTCGCGCGCTGGCTGGTCACAGCGCAAGTTCGGCCGCGTGCTGCAGGCCATTCGCGATGCCGAGTCGCGCGTGATGTTCTCCGGCTACTCGCCCCTGGGCTACAAGCTCACGATCTGGACCTTGTCCGCGATGATGTGCGGGGTTGCCGGTGCGCTCTACGTGCCGCAGGTCGGCATCATCAATCCCAGCGAAATGAGCCCCGCCAATTCGATCGAGATCGCCATCTGGGCCGCCGTCGGCGGGCGCGCCACGCTCATCGGCCCCATCGTCGGCGCTTTCATCGTCAATGGGGCCAAGAGCTGGCTCACGGTGACCGCGCCTGAGTTCTGGCTTTATTTCCTGGGCGCGCTGTTCATCGCCGTCACGCTGTTCCTTCCCAACGGCGTTGTCGGCCTGGTCAAGCAGGTCAGGGAGCGGTTGAAATGACTCCCGACCTGCTGGAAGAGGGCGAGCGGCGCATCCGCGCCCACAGGGCCGCATCCGAGCCGCACAAGACCGAGTCCGGCGGCCGCCAGGCCGGCTTCCGCCGCCTGGCGATCGCGGGCGAAGTGGACGTCACCCATGGCCGCATCCTGTACCTGGAGGACGTGAGCGTGAGCTTCGACGGCTTCAAGGCCATCAACAAGCTGTCGCTGGACATCGCGCCCGGCGAGCTGCGCTGCGTGATCGGCCCCAATGGCGCAGGCAAGACCACGATGATGGACATCATCACGGGCAAGACACGGCCCGACGAAGGCACGGTTTTCTTCGGCAGCACCATCGATCTCCTGCGCTACAGCGAGCCGCAGATCGCGCAGATGGGCATTGGCCGCAAGTTCCAGAAGCCGACGGTGTTCGAGCAGCTCACGGTGTTCGAAAACCTGGAGCTGGCCCTCAAGACCGACAAGGGCGTCAAGCCCTCGATGTTCTTCCGGCTGGACTCGGGCCAAAGCGATCGCCTTGCCGAAGTGCTGCATACGATCCATCTGGCAGACGCCGTAACGCGCATGGCGGGCACCTTGAGTCACGGCCAGAAGCAGTGGCTGGAAATCGGCATGCTTCTGATGCAGGACCCCAAGCTGCTGCTGCTGGACGAGCCGGTGGCGGGCATGACCGACGAGGAAACGGCGCGCACCGCCGAGCTTTTCCTCAAGCTCAAAGGCCGGCATTCGCTGATGGTGGTGGAGCACGACATGAGCTTCATCAAGAGCATCTCGGAAATCGTCACGGTGCTGTCCGAAGGATCGGTGCTGGCACAGGGCACGCTGGAGCAGGTGCAGAACGATGAACGGGTGATCGAGGTTTATCTTGGCCGCTAATGGTTGTCATCCCGGGCTTGACCCGGGATCCAGAGCGGTGGATTGCGGATCAAGTCCGCAATGACAGGGAAACTATGCTGACAGTCAAGAACATCAACCAGTACTACGGCGGCTCGCACATCCTGCGCGACGTGAGCCTGGAAGCCCACCTCGGCCGGGTGACGGTTCTGCTCGGCCGCAACGGCGTGGGCAAGACGACCCTGCTCAAGTCGTTGATGGGCCTGGTGCCGATCAAGACAGGCAGCATCGAGTTCGAGGGCAAGGCCATCCACAACGCCACGCCCTACCAGCGCGCACGGGCCGGTATCGGCTTCGTGCCGCAGGGCCGTGAGATCTTCGCGCGCCTCACGGTTGAAGAGAACCTGCGCATGGGCCTGGCCTACAAGAGCGCGTCAACGCGGATTCCCGCCGAGCTGTTCGAGCTTTTCCCCGTACTCAAGCAGATGCTGGGCAGGCGTGGCGGCGACCTCTCGGGCGGCCAGCAGCAGCAACTCGCCATTGCGCGTGCGCTCGCGGCCAAGCCCAAGCTTCTTGTCCTGGACGAACCCACGGAAGGCATCCAGCCCAGCATCATCAAGGACATCGGCCGGGTGATCCGCATGCTCGCCGACCGGGGCGACATGGCGATCCTGCTGGTGGAGCAGTACTACGACTTCGCGCGTGAACTGGCGGACGACTACCTGGTGATGGAGCGCGGCGAATTCATCGCGCGCGGCCTGGGCAAGGACATGGAAACCCAGGGCGTGCGCCAGCTTGTGGCGATCTGAGATACGAGCAGGCTGTAGGCAAGTGCCTACCGCCATTGGGGCAGGCGGCGTTCAGGCGCCGCGGCGGGCGCCGCCTAAGCTTCCAGGTAACTTTCCAACCTGGAAGAATCCAAATGCCTGTCATTCTCTGGCTTCTCGGTGTTCCGCTCACCGTCATCTTGCTGCTGATGCTGTTCGGCGTGTTCTGATCGTTCCTGGCGCTGCGGCGCAGACTGCGCAAATCAAGTGCCCTGCTTGCTGATTTCGCAAGCGCGCAAAAGCGGCGTCCTGCATTTGACGAAGAGCCTCGTTGCCGCGACTCAGCTCGATGGCGCCTTCGAAGGATTGGCGCGCTTCGTCGGCGCGACCGAGCCGGCTCAGGCATTGCCCCATCCGGTAGGCCGTCATTGCGCTCGATGGATCCTGGTGCAAAGCCAGGGCATACATGACTGCTGCTTCTTCGGGTTGACCCAGTTGGTGCAGGCAGGTTGCGGCCAGGTACGAATACTTCGCCTCGCGGCCGTGATGCATGACCAGGGTGAGCGCAACCGCCAAGGCCTGCCGAAACTCCTGGGCGGCAAATAGCGATTGAGCGGTGGCGTACAGCAGGTCATAGTCCGATGGCGTCAGGCTGCGCAAGTCGCCCAGGCTGAGGTTGGATCGCGCGGCTGATTCGAGCAGATCGGGTTGCTGTTGGATGTCTTTGAGAGAGCTCGAGCAGGCGCGGACGATTGTGTCGACGAAAGGTTCAGCGGCCGTGAATGCGGGAAGTGTCTGCATGGGAGCTCCAGCTTGAGCATGCGCTTCAACTACAAGCAATCCGGGCAATACGTATGACACATCTTGAACGCACCGAACAGTAAGGCACACGTAGTTGCCGCAACCCCAAAGCTGACGGCCCCCACAATGATCGCGTCCTCAGTATTGGCGCGAAGTCCAAGACCGAGCCCGAGCCCGAGGAATCCGCCTAGTGTAGATATCAATAAGGTCGTGGCGGCCTTGATTGCGCATGGTGAGAGTGTCTCGTTGTCGGGGTCCCCGGCGGGAACTGGGGCTGCGGGGCGCGCGGGCGCTTGGGCTTCGATGACCGCACGGCGTGTATTCTGTGCGAGCTTATTGGCGACGTTGTATGCGTGAGCCTCCAGTGTCTGGTGGTAGTTTCAAATCGTGGATAAGCTTCGCCTGAAAGTGGGCGCCTTCCACATCCACCCGGATCAGCGCGTTCCTCTCCAGGTGCGCTTTGGCCAGTCTTCTATCCAGCCGTGTGTCCAGTGAGTCCTCGTCGTCGTTACTCTCGGGTTCGGAAACCTCTTCGAAATCGACGCTGAGGTCTTTGCTTGAGGACGACGAGGATGATGAGGATGATGAGGACGTCGGGTAACTATGGGGAAAGGGAGGAGGTTCGGTGTTGTAAACCATGATGAAAGATCTGCATCGGGCAAGGGTCGAGAAAAGTACCATTCAGTAACATCCTCGCTCAATTAGTTCCCGCAGCAGGACGCCGTCAGCATGTGCAGCCGGCGAACCTCCTTAGATGCAGCAGTTCTCCAGATAGTCCTGGATCCGATTTTTTGCCCGCGCCGAGGCCTACGGTTTCTTCTTGACCTGCTCGAACTGTTCCTGGTTTCGGCCGGACAGTTCGCCGCGGTCACCCTCGGCGAATTCGCCGCCGTGGGTTCCGGCCTCGCCACCTCCTGGTTGGCATAGGGCTGGCGCCCTTTCCCGCTTTCCCAGGTCACTTCGCTTTGCGCGCCGTGTTCGGCCTTGCCCGCTTCCGGGCCTTTTGCTGGTGCCTTGTTGCTCATGAGCCGAGGGTAGCGGACAACGCGCGCGCCTGCCTATAGGACAAGGCAGGCCGCGTCAGCGGCCGTTGTCGCTACCCGATTCTCATCAAGGCCCGAAGTTGAAGTCCACCGTGGCCGGGCCGCCGGTGATGTCGGCTGGTTTCTCCTGCGTGGTACGTCCCGGCGACTGAACCTGGATCGTGTACTTGCCTGCAACCGCGGAGTCGGCCGCGAACGACAAGGCCGAGCCTGATACGAACGCCGCTTTCACCGGGGCGCCGACGGGCAAACGGAAACGATAGGTTCCCAGAACGCTATCGACGTTCTGGTTGCCAAGTTCTATGGTCGGCCCGCCGGTGAGCGGCTGCAGTGCGCGCGCCGTCGCATCGGTCAGCGCGGTGGTCGTCGTGCCGCCGGAGGTCACCGTCACGGTGCCCGTCACATCCGCCATGCTCGACACCGGCGGCACGATGGCCGTTGCGGTGCCATTGACCACGGTGGTGCCGGTGCCGACTGGAACGCTGGTCACGACCGCATTGGCATGCCCGTCAGACATCACGACCAGGGTGTAGGTGCCGGTGGACAGGAACGGAATGCTGAACTTGCCCGTGCTGTCCGGCGCCGTCGACCTGATGGTCACGCCGTCTTGCTGTGCGGCGATGGTGGTGCTGCTCAAGTTCAAGGTGGTGGCGACGAAGCCCTGGATGCCCGTGTTCACGCGCGGCACGACCGAAAGCACCGGCTTGAGGTTGTACTTGCCTGAATTCCCGGCCTTGACGATGGACTTGCAGGCGTCGAAGTCGAGCAGGATATCGGCCGTCTGGCCCGCTGCCACATCGAAGTGGGCCTGCAACTTGAGGCCGCTTTGCTGGCCGCTGGGCGTATCCAGCGGGACCAGGTCGCCGCCCGTGGGCTGCACCGCGTTGGCCACGCTGGAAGTGCCGGTGCCGGTGTTGCTCGCCAGCACCAGGCGGATCTGTGAATAGTGCCCGGCCGCCAGCTGCGTGGTGCCGAGCTCTTCCATGACGCCGTTCGTCAGGTCGAGCAGGTCAATCCGGCGGGCCGGCGACACGGCGAGTTCGCTCCAACCACCCTCGGAATCAGCTGCCGAGGCGCTTTGGTGAACCCGCACTTTTTCCACGGTGACGAAGACGTGGTCGTAGCCACAACTCGGCGCGTCCGTCAGCGCTACGCGCAGGGCGCCGTTGCCAGCGGAATCGCCGCCACCGCCGCCGCAAGCGGCCAACACGGCGGCGGTCCCCACCACACCGGCCCAACGCAGGGCCTTGGCCCAGCCTCCCACGATTGTTTTCTCAGTTGTCATCACTGTCGCTCCTTGGTTGTTAGGCCCCCCATCCTGATGGACGGCGCGGCAGTGATGTAAACAAAAGTGACAAAGGATGAGCTTGGAGGCCTTTCAGTCTCTAATGCTTACGATTGCCATTGAATTGCAACAACCTCGGGCGCATCGGCGCCACAAAAAAAGCGGGCCCGCAGGCCCGCTTGCTTCCTGTTTCGACGTTCAGGTGTCACGCGCCGGTGCTTGAGCAGGCGACTCCGGCACCAGAGCCACCGGATCGGAGAGTTTTCGGTTCAATCGTCACCGAGCGTGTCACCGGCCGGCATGCACCACGGTTTCGACTTCTCGCAGCAGGCCGCCGCCGGCGACGCTTCCGCTCGTGTTGCCATGCGCCCCAGCACGAGCGGGAATATCCAGACGCTGTACTCGTCGATCAGCCCGGCGGCCGTCAGCGCTTGCAGCAGTTCGGAGCTGCCGTAGATCTGGATGTCCGGCCCTTCCCCGGATTTCAGCTTGGCAACCTTCTTCGCGACATCGCCATCGATTCGTTCGGAATTCGCCCAGTCGAAGTGATCGAGACTGCGCGTCACGACGTATTTGGTCGCCTTGTTGAACCGTTCGGCGATGGGATTGTCGCCCGCCGCGTCGGCCAATGCGCGGCGAAAATCTCATAGGTCCTGCGGCCGAGCAGAAGATCGAAAGGCTTGGCCATTCTGTCGGCGACGAGTTCGTTCATCATCATGTCGTCCCAATAAGGAACGATCCATCCGCCATAGGCGAAACCACCCTGCGCGATCCTCCTCAGGCGCTCCGGGGACTGCATGACGCCGTCGAGCGTGACATAGGTAATTGCAACGAGCTTTCTCATGGTCGGTTCTCCCGTATAAAAAAGCGGGCCCGCAGGCCCGCTTGCTCCCTGTTCGGACTGCTTATTATTGGTTGGAGTGGAGCCTGGGTGGCGCGGAACCAGCACCACCGGATCGGAGGTCTTCGGTTCGATCGTCACCGAGCTGTCACCGGGCGGCATCACCACGGTTTCCACTTCTCGCAGCAGGCCGCCGCCGGCAACGCTGCCGCTTGTGCTGCCGTAGCCCATCATGCGGGCCTGGCAGGCGGCTTTTTCCTCGCCCATGAAGACATCGCAGCGTGCCGCTGCGTTCGATTCGAAGCTGGCACCCGCGTTGTCGAGCGCGCCGCGCTTCTTGTCGGCCTGCGCATTGCGGGCTTCCCTGAGACAGGTGTCGCGGTCTTGCTGGGTCTTGCCGGTCATGCAGGCGTTGACTTCCTGCTGGTAGTTGCCCGAGGCGTCGATGCCCGTGGTTCCGGTGGCAACCTGGGCGGTGGCAGCCGTCATCGCCAGCAACGCGGCCACACCGATCGACACGAGGCGAGTCGGGCGATATCGGGTGTTCTCACTTGGACCTCCTTGCAATCTGCTTGGATGACTGAAGTCTAGGCATGGCAACAGCCCGGCCATGCCGGAGAGCACACCCCCTTGGCGGCGGCTTGATGCTGCTCGCGCCGTAGGATGTGGATTGCAGGTGTGGGACTACAGCGCGACCGCGGGAATTTCGCCGCTCAAAGCGCCCAGGTACGCGGCTGGGTTGCGGCGAGGTCCCACAAGGCCGGGCGCCACGCGTTGCGGATGGCCTTCAGCAAGCCCAGGGCGGGCTCGACCAAGGGGGCGAGCACGCGCACGACCACGACGCGCGGCCCCGGCGCCGTGGCGCCGGCCATTGTGCTCAATGGGTGAGCCGCGATGACTTCGCGCGCCAGCTCCAATGCCTGGTCGCGGCGCGCGCGGCTGAGGTCGCTTCCGCTGCCAGGAACAACGTGGCGATACAGCGCTGGCCGGCCAGGCCCAGCGGACCATTCATGAGCCGCGCGTCGGATGCCGCGATCCGGCCGCGCTCCAGCCAGGCATCGCGCAATTCCAGATGCTGCAGCAGGCTGCCCTGCTCGAAGGGCAGTTGTGCTTCGGGCAGGCCGAGGGCCGCGACGTCCCAGCCGATCAACTCGGCCCCAGGAGCAAGGTCCAGCGTGACATGGTTCTGCGCGATGCAGCCGCTGTAGCAGATCGCCTCCAGCGGCAGCCACTCGAAGCGCGCGCCTTCCTCCAGCGCGATGCGCGTGCGCTGCACCGCGGGTTCGCCTTGCGAGCGGTAAAAGCGCGACGCCCCTGGTGTCGTCACCAGCCCATGTGCGCCGGCGCCCGCGTGCACGTCGAGCTCCAGTGTGTCTCCGCCCACCAGGCCGCTCGGCGGATGCACCAGCACGTTGTGCGAGATGGCATCGCCTTCGGGATAAAGCGTCTGCAGGATTCGCAGCGGCCCCTCATGCTCGAAGCGCGCGACGCAGCGGCCGGCTTCCAGGCGCAGCTTGAGTGAAAGGCGCGCGTGCCAGGGCATGGTTAGTCCAGGCGCGAGATGACGAGAAATGCAGGGCCCGCGGCAAAGTCGTGTCCGGGCAGGCCGCGGCGCATCGACAAGGCGGTCGGTGCTTCGCACCGACTCCCCTGGGTTTGCTTGATTTCGTGGCCCGTCGCACAACTCACTTCGCGCCCTAAGGCCGCTCCGTTCAAACAGGTGCGACGAGTCAGATCACGAAGCGCTCGCGCGCGGCCACGAAATCAAGCAAACCCAGGCGCCTCGCAACGATGCGCCGCGGCCTGCCCGGACACGACTTTGCAGAGACATGGTTGGCGCTCGACGGTCGCACGCCCACCATGTTCCTCGCGGCAGGCGGTACCCGGCGGGGGCGATTTCTGTGGCGGCTGCGATGCTCGGCCTGGGGGCGGGCGCGCTTGCGCGCTTCGTAAACTGACTCGTCGCAGCCTGTTTGAACGGAGCGGCCTTCAGGGCGCGTAGCGAGTTGCTGCGACGCCGACCCCAGGCCGAGCATCGCAGCGGAGTCGGAGCGAAGCGTAGACCGCCACAGTATGAGCCCCCGCCGGGTACCGCCTGCCGCGACGCGAGGATGCCGCACGTCACGTGGATGCCGGATCGAGTCCGGCATGACAAGGCACTACTGCCGGGGCCCTCATCTTCCCTGCGACCCCCGATGCGCCCAAGCCGTGGTGTGCATTTCGATCCTGCTGAACAACTCGTACATCAGCATGGCCATCGCACCCACCACCACCAGGCCCGCGAAGGCCAGGCCCATCTGCATCGCCGAGCCGGCGGAGATCAGCAGATAGCCTATGCCTTCGTTGGCCGCCGTCATCTCGGACACCGTGGTGCCGACGAAGGCCAGGGTGATCGCCACCTTGAGCGAGCCGTAGAAGTAGGGCATGGATCGCGGCAGGCCGACCTTGACCAGCACGTCCCAACGCCGCGCGCCCAGGACGCGCAACACATCCTCCAGCTCGGGTTCGAGCGTCGCCAGCCCGGTGGCGATATTGACCATGATCGGAAAGAACGAGATCAGGAAAGCCGTGAGGATGGCCGGCCCCGCGCCGATGCCGAACCAGACCACCAGGATGGGCACGAAGGCCGCCTTGGGCAGCGCGTTGAAGGCGGTCATCAGCGGATACACCGCGGCGTAGGCCATGCGCGAACTGCCGATGACGAATCCCAGCAGCACGCCGACGACGATGGCCAGGCCGAAGCCCGCCATGGTGACCCAGAACGTGCGCCAGGCGTGCGCGGCGATGATGCCCCTGTACTCGACCATCTGGTTCCAGATGCGCAGCGGGCTGGGGAAGATGAACTCGGAGACGTTGAACACCGAGCAGACGAACTGCCACAAGCCGATCACCGCGACCAGCAGGATCCAGGGCGACCAGCGCTCCAGCTGCCTCGTTTTCATGGCGCCGCCTTTTCCGCCTGTTGCCGGCGAATGGCGCCGATGTGCCCGCGCAGTTCGAGCACGATGTCGCTGAATTCCTTGGTGTAGGTGATCTCCAGGTCGCGCGGGCGCGGCAGCTCGATCTCTTTCTTCACCATGAAGCGGCCGGGGCTCTTGCTCATCACGTACACCGTGTCCGCCAGGAACACCGATTCGCGCAGGTCGTGCGTGACCAGGATCACGTTGAACCGATGCTCTTCCCAGAGGTCGCGCAGGATGCACCACAGCTCTTCGCGGGTGAAGGCGTCGAGCGCGCCGAAGGGCTCGTCCAGCAGCAGCATCTTGGGCTCGTGGATGAGCGCGCGGCAGATGCTGGCGCGCTGCTGCATGCCGCCCGAGAGTTGCCAGGGGAATTTGTCCTCATAGCCGCCGAGACCGACCTTCTGCAGCATCTTGCGCGCCCGCTGCTCGTACTCGGCGCGCCTGGCCTTGAAGCTGCTGCGGTAGGGCTCGACGATCTCCAGCGGCAGCAGCACGTTGTCCACCGTGGTCCGCCAGGGCAGCAGCGAAGGCGCCTGGAACGCCATGCCCGAGATCTTCAGCGGCCCGGTGACCGGCCGGCCGTCGATCAGGATGCGGCCGCGCGAAGGCATCTTCAGGCCAGTGGCCAGCTTCATGAAGGTGGACTTGCCGCAGCCCGATGGCCCGACGATGGCGATGAATTCGCCCTGCGCAACCGCGAGATCGATGGCCTCGACCGCGTATTGGCCTTGCGCGAGCAGGTCTTCGTTGTAAGCGAGCCAGACGTCCTGAAAACTGACGAAAACGTCGCCGCTTCCCGCGGCGCCGTCCTGGGCCGTCATTTCTTCGCCGCGGGCAGCACCCCGTTCAATTCAGCCTTGGGCGGCAGGAAGGAATCGTTCCAGACGACGTCGGGATTGACGCGCGTCTTGGTGCCGAAAGCGTCCGAAACCTGCGAGGCCATCAGCGCCAGGCGGCCGGCGTTGACCTGGCCGAAGCCCTCGGCGCGCGCGTCGGGGCTGTTGATCACGGTGTCGATGGCGAGCTTGAGCCGGCGGGTTTCCAGCTCGGTGTTGATGATGCCGTCGCGCGCCTTGACGTCGGCGATCGCCGCCTCGGGCTTGCTGATCACGTCCCGGGCACCCTTTGTGAAGGCGGCGAGGAAGGCCTTCACGGCCGCCGGGTTCTCCTTGATGATCTTGGGCGTGGCGATGATCACGTTCCCGTAGAGCTTGACCCCGTGCTGCGAGTAGGGAAGGACCACCACATCCTCGGCCTTGACGCCGCGCGCTTCCAGGTTGAGCAGCGAGGTGAAGGTGAAACCGGTGATCGCATCCACGTCGCCGCGGGCGAGCATGGTCTCGCGCAGCGGCGGATCCATGGAGGTCCAGGTCACGTTGCCGATGCCGTTGGCCTTCTGGAAGATCGGGAAGGCGCGGCGGCCCGCGTCGAACACCGGCGCACCCATCTTCTTGCCGTTGAGGTCTCCCGGCGCCTTGATGCCCGATTTCTTCAGGGCCATGACCGAGGCAGGCGTGTTGTTGTAGACCATCATGATCGCCACCGGCTTGTTGGGCGCGTCGGGATTGTTGGCATGGAATTCCATCAGTGCCGCCAGGTCGGCGAAGCCAATGTCGTAGGTGCCCGAAGCCACCCGGGTGACGGCCCCGCCCGAGCCGTTGCCCGCATCGATGCGTCACGTCGAGCTTGGCGTCCTTGAAATAACCCTTGGCCGCGGGGGTGAGGAACAGGGCCGCCGGGCCTTCGAAGCGCCAGTCCAGCTGGAACTTGATCGGTGTCGTCTGGGCCTGGACAGTGCCCAGGGTTGCGGCCAGCGCGATCATGGCGGCGGTTTGGAGGAGCGACCCGTTTCTTCATTGAAAGCTCCAAGGCAGGATGAAAGGATGAGGATAGGCCAAGCAAGAAAGGTGCCGCCGCGCGGGTGGCGGGGCACCGAGGAGCTATTTTCGCTGGACCGTGCGCCGCCCCTGCTGCGGACTTACCCCCAAGAACATGCCCATCCGGAGGTAGGGCCAGTCCGACGCCGCCATGCGACAAGCGCGCACGCTGAGCCTTTATTTGTGACTACGCGTGGCCGGTGGGCCGCAGACCATATTTGCTTTCACCGGCCGTTGTTTTGGCGGCGGGTGGCCGGAACCGAGAGGGCTGGTCCGCTGGCAACAACACGCCGTTCGCGGCAAAGGAGTCACAGATGAATTTCATCCTCTGGTTAATCGTAGGTGGCGTCGTCGGCTGGCTGGCCAGCCTGATCATGAAGACCGACGCCCAGCAGGGCATCCTCTTGAACGTGATCGTCGGTATCGTCGGCGCATTCGTCGGTGGCTGGCTGATCTCCCCGTTGCTGGGCACGGGCACCATCAATGAAGGGTTCAGCATCGGCTCAGTGGTCGTGTCGCTGATCGGCGCCATCATCCTGCTGGCGATCGTCAACCTGTTCCGCCGCGGGCGCGTGCGCTAAGGCGCGCTCCGAAGGCAAGCATTTCAGGCATCCGGCTCACGCCGGATGCCGTTTTTGCGTTTGAGCTTGTCATTGCGGGCTCGACCCGCAATCCATGGCGGCGATGGATGCCGGATCGAGTCCGGCATGACAGAACAGACCTAGCGACAGCCCTACTCAGGCATCACCGTGTGCTGCGCCATCGATTCGAGCGCGCGTACCAGCGCGGAATGATCCGCCTGGCCGTGGCCGAGGGCCACGCAGGACTGCATCAGTTGCGCCGCGCCCGCGGTCTGCGGCAGCGCCACCCCCAGCGCGCGGGCGCCTTGCAGGGCGAGATTGAGGTCCTTCTGATGCAGCGCGATCCGGAACCCCGGCGTTGAATGTGCGCTTGATCATGCGCTCGCCATGTACTTCCAGGATGCGCGACGAGGCGAATCCGCCCATCAGGGCCTGGCGCACCCGGGCCGGGTCGGCCCCCGCTTTTGAGGCGAAGACCAGCGCCTCGGCCACCGCGGCGATGTTCAGCGCCACGATGATCTGGTTGGCCACCTTGCAGACCTGGCCGTCGCCCGCGGGGCCGACCAGCGTGATGTTCTTTCCCATCAGCTCGAACAGCGGCCGGATGCGCTCGAAGGCCGCCGGCTCTCCGCCCACCATGATGGTGAGGCTCGCGGCCTTGGCGCCGACTTCGCCGCCGGAGACCGGGGCGTCGAGATAGTCGCAGCCCAGGGCCGCTATCTGCTTGGCGAAGCCGCGGGTGGCGATCGGGTCGATCGAGCTGCAGTCGACGACGGTCTTGCCCTTGGCGAGCCCGGAGGCTACGCCGTATTCGCTGAACAGGACGTCCTGCACGTCCGGCGTGTCCGGCACCATGATGAAGATGATGTCGGCCCGCTCGGCAACGCCGCGGGAGGTGGCGCAGACCGTGGCGCCGCCGTCGGTGAGATCGGCCGGCGGCTTGCCGATGGTGTGGATGAACATCGTATGGCCGGCCTTGAGCAGATGGCCCGCCATGGGTGCTCCCATGATTCCCAGCCCGATGAAGCCGATCTTGAGTCCTGTTTGAGTCATGTCATGTTTCCTTGTCGTGATCGGGCCAGGGCTTGCATCCAGCCCAGGCCTTGCAGTGGTGGTGGTGCGTGGCTTGTACTCGCAGCCGATGGAGCCGCGATAACCCAGCGCGTCGATGTGCCTGAACAGCCAGGCGTAGTTGATTTCGCCGGTGCCCGGTTCGCCGCGCCCGGGGTTGTCGGCCAGCTGGATGTGGCCGATCCGATCGAGGTGATTGCGCAGGGTCGCGCCGAGTTCGCCCTCCATGCGCTGGGCATGGTAGATGTCGTACTGCACGAAAAGGTTGTCCGAGCCGACTTCATCCACGATGGCCAGCGCCTGGTCGGTGCGGGTGAGGAAGAAGCCGGGGATGTCGTAGCTGTTGATCGGCTCTATCAAAAGGCGGATGCCGACTTCCTTCAGCGCGGCTGCCGCGAAGCTGAGGTTGCCGACCAGCGTGGCGTGCGCGTGCTCACGCGCGACGCCCGCCGGCAGCTTTCCCGCCAGGCAGTTGACCTGCGGGCAGCCCAGCGCCTTCGCGTAGCTGATGGCCAGCGCTACGCCGTCGCGGAACTCGGTCACGCGGTCGGGATGGCAGGCGATGCCACGCTCGCCCGCCTCCCAATGGCCGGCGGGCAGGTTGTGCAGCACCTGCTTCAGCCTGTTGGCGCGCAGGGCCGCGACCAGATCTTCCTTGGGAAAGGCATAGGGAAACAGGTACTCCACGGCGTCGAAGCCCGCGGCCCGGGCGGCGGCGAAGCGCTCCATGAACGGCAGCTCGGTGAAGAGCATGGTGAGATTGGCGGCGAATTGGGGCATGGCGTCTTCCTCAGTCGAGCATGGCGGCGATAGCGGTGGGCGCATCGGCGGGGGAAGTGGCGAGGTCCTCGAACTCGTTGATCTTGTCGATCTCGGTGCCCATGGAGATGTTGGTCACGCGCTCCAGGATCACCTCGATGACCACCGGCACCTGGAACTCCTTCATCCAGGCCTCGGCCTGGGCAATGGCGGGGCGCAGCTCTTCCTGCCGGTGCACGCGGATGGCCTTGCAGCCCAGGCCTTCGACCACCTTGACGTGATCGACACCGTAAGCGCGCTCGGGCTGGCCGTCGTCCGGCATGTTGATGTTGTCGAAGCCGAGCTGGACGCAATAGTCCATCTCGAAGCCGCGCTGTGACTGGCGGATCAGGCCCAGGTAGGAGTTGTTCACCACCATGTGGATATAGGGCAGCTTGAACTGCGCGCCCACGGCCAGTTCCTCGATCATGAACTGGAAGTCGTAGTCGCCGGACAGGGCCACGATCTTGCGCGACGGGTCGGCCGCGCGCACGCCCAGCGCCGCCGGCACCGTCCAGCCCAGCGGGCCGGCCTGGCCGCAGTTGATCCAGTGGCGCGGCTTGTAGACGTGCAGGAACTGCGCACCCGCGATCTGCGACAGGCCGATGGTGCTGATGTAGCAGGTGTCTTCGTCGAATGCCCGGTTCATGCATTGGTAGACGCGCTGCGGCTTCATGGGCACGGTGTCGAAGTTGGTCTTGCGGTGCATCGTGCGCTTGCGCTCCTGGCACTGCGCGACCCAGTCGGCGCGGATGCGCAGCCGGCGCTGCTCCTGGCGCTCGCGTGCTACCTGGACGAACAGCTCGAGCGCGAGCTTCGCGTCGGAGACGATGCCGAAGTCGGGGGCGAAGACGCGGCCGATCTGGGTGGGCTCGATGTCCACGTGCACGAACTTGCGGCCCTTCGTATAGACCTCCACCGATCCGGTGTGGCGGTTGGCCCAGCGGTTGCCGATGCCCAGCACGAAGTCCGAAGCCAGCATGGTGGCATTGCCGTAGCGGTGGCTGGTCTGCAGGCCGCACATGCCGGCCATCAGCGGGTGGTTGTCGGGGATGGTGCCCCAGCCCATCAATGTCGGGATCACGGGGACACCGGTGAGTTCGGCGAACTCCACCAGCAGATCGCTCGCATCCGCATTGATGATGCCGCCGCCCGCCACGATCAGCGGGCGTTCGGCCTGCTCCAGCATGTCCAGCGCCTTTTCGATCTGGGCGCGGGTCGCGGCCGGCTTGTAGACCGGGAGCGGCGAATAGGTGTCGGGATCGAACTCGATCTCGGCCATCTGCACGTCGAAGGGCAGGTCGATCAGCACCGGCCCGGGCCGGCCCGAACGCATCAGGTGGAAAGCCTGCTGGAAGGTGCCCGGCACCTGCGCCGGTTCACGCACCGTGACCGACCATTTGGTGACGGGCTTGGAGATGGACTCGATGTCCACCGCCTGGAAGTCCTCCTTGTACAGCCGGGCGCGCGGCGCCTGGCCGGTGATGCACAGGATGGGGATGGAATCGGCCTGCGCCGAATACAGGCCCGTGATCATGTCGGTGCCGGCCGGGCCGGAGGTCCCGATGCACACGCCGATATTGCCGGCCACGGCGCGGGTGTAGCCCTCGGCCATGTGCGAGGCGCCCTCGACGTGGCGCGCCAGGATGTGGCCTATCGTGCCCTGCTTGCGCAAGGCGGAGTAGAGCGGGTTGATCGCGGCGCCCGGGATGCCGAAGGCCTGCGTCACGCCTTCCTTTTCCATCACCCAGACGGCGGCCTGGGCGGCTGTCATTCTTGCCATAGCGGACTCCTTGTCTTTGAGTCACGACTGTAGGAATCAGGGGCTCATTGCGGAAGGCGGCCGGCGGCCATAACATTCATTCCATGGCGGAATAACTGAAGGCGGGCGATGGATCGGTTGCAGGCGATGGAAATGTTCGTGCGGGTGGTCGAAACCGGCAGCTTCTCCAAGGCGGCCAAGGAGTTCGCGACCACCCAGCCCACGGTCACCAAGCAGGTGGCCGCGACCGAGGCGCGCCTGAAGGTGCGGCTGCTCAACCGCAATACCCGCGGCGTGAGCCTGACCGAATCCGGCGCCCTGTACTACGAGAAGTGCAAGAACATCGTGCGCGAAGCCGACGAGGCCGAGAACATCGTCCAGCTGCGCCAGACGCAGGCGCAGGGGCTGCTGCGCATAGGCACTTCGGTCGCGTTCGGCCGCCGCGTCATCGTGCCGCTGGCCCTGGACTTCATGGCCAAGCACCCGCAGGTGCAGGTGGACCTGAGCTTCGAGGACCGCTACACGGACCTGGTGGCGCAGGGGCTGGACCTGGCCGTGCGGATGGGCAAGCTGGCCGACTCGACGCTGGGCGCGCGCTTCCTCGGCATGAATCCCTGGGTGCTGGTGGCCGCGCCCAAGTACCTCAAGAAGCAGGGCACGCCCAAACGGCCCGCCGACCTGAGCGGGCACAACGCGCTGATCTACAGCAGCGTGCAGGGCGATGATGTGTGGCGGCTGTTCTCGCTCAAGGGCGAGCCGGTGACGGTGCCTGTGACGGGCAAGCTGCGGTCCAACAATCTTTCCGCCGTGCTGGCGGCCGCCCGCAGCGGCCTGGGTGTCGCGGCGCTGCCGCGTTATGTGGCCGGCGATTCGCTCGCATCGGGCCATGTGGTCGAACTGCTGCGCGACTATGCGCTGCCCGAGCAGGAAATCCACGCCGTGTTTCCGTCGCCCAAGCTGGTGCCGGGGAAGGTGCAGGCGTTTGTCGCGTTCCTGCAGGGGCGGTTCGGAGCGCGGTGGTGGGAGACGCTGCCTAAGGCTTGAAACGGCTGTCATTGCGGGCTTGACCCGCTACTTGACAGCGCGCGACTTGCTCCCTCTCCCTCTGGGAGAGGGCTGGGGTGAGGGCAGGCGGAGGCACGCGGCAAAGTCGTGTCCGGGCAGGCCGCGGCGCATCGACAAGGCGGTCGGTGCCGTTCGCACCGACTCCCCTGGGTTTGCTCGATTTCGCGGCCCGTCGCGCAACTCACTATCGCGCCCTGAGGCCGCTTCGTTCAAACAGATGCGACGAGTCAGTTCACGAAGCGCGCGCGCGAGCCACGAACGAGCAAACCCAGGCGCCTCGCAACGACCACGAGAATCCACGAAACGCGCAAGCGCCTCGCCACGAGCGCCGGGCATGGCCCAGGCGCTGCGTTCGTTGCGACGCGTGCGTTGCGCCGACATCGCACGCTCAGACAGTTGGCCCGCGCGGTTCACGCCACAGGACGTGTCACTCCGGCTGATGGCACCCGGCATGTACGGCGGCCTGCGCATGCTCGGATGCCTCGCTGCGATGTCGCGCGGCGACATCCCGTGACCGCCTCGGCAGCGCGTCACGGCGTTGATGCGCAGTGCCTTGCGATGATCGCGAATCTGCTCGACCAAGGGCGCGCGAGCCTGATCGCGCGGCAAGGTAGCCGCGACGGCAGCGGTTCTTGCGCTGGCACCATGTTTCTCATGATGTCGAGGCAATTGATGATGTAATGGTCAATAATGAGAAACGAAATAATCCTCAGAGCCAAGAATCGAGCAGTACTCGCGCAACGACCTTCGTCGCCCGCCGCAAATCTTCCAGCTCCAGCCGCTCGTCCGCCCGCTTGGCATGCGACTCCAGCACGGTGCGGGGGCCCGCGCCGTAGATCACGCCCGGGATGCCGGCCTCGGCATACAGGCGGACGTCGGTATAGAGCGGCGTACCCATGGCCGGGATAGGCTCGCCGAACAAGGCCTGGCCGTGCTTCTGGATGGCCTCCACCAACGGTTGGTTGCCGGGCAGGGGCCTCATGGAATTCGCCAGCAGCAGGCGCTTGATCTCGACCTGGATGCCGGGACATAGCGCCGCCGCGTCGGCAATGACGCGCCGGATGCTTGCCTCGACCTCGGCCGGGTTCTCCTCGGGAATCATGCGGCGATCGAGCTTGAACGATACCTTGCCGGGGACGACGTTGGTGTTGGTCCCGCCCTCGATGCGCCCGACGTTCAGGTAGGGATGCGAGATGCCCGGCACCTTGGACGTGATCTCCTTGTAGAGCCGGTTCTGCGCATAGAGCGCGTTGAGGATCTGCACCGCCCCTTGCAGCGCATCCACGCCCGTATCGGGAATGGCCGCGTGGGCCATCTTGCCGTGCACCGTCACTTCCATCTGCAGGCAGCCGTTGTGAGCCGTGACGACCTCGTAGCTGAATCCGGCCGCGATCATCAGGTCGGGCCGGGTGAGCTTGTTGCGCAGCAGCCAGCCCGGGCCCATCTCGCCGCCGAACTCCTCGTCGTAGGTGAAGTGCAGTTCCACCGCGCCCTGGAGTTTGGCTTGAAGCGACTCCAGCGCGCGCACGGCAAAGGTGAACGTGGCGAAGTCGCTCTTGCTCACGGCCGCGGCGCGGCCGTAGATCCTGCCGTCCACGATCTCGCCGGCGTAGGGATCATGGGTCCAGCCTTCGCCCGGCGGCACCACGTCGCCGTGGGCATTCAAGGCGATGGTGCGGCCCTCGCCGTAGCGGCGGCGCACGATCAGGTTGGTGATGGATTGCAGGCCATAGGCCTGCACTTCGGCCTGCGGCACCGGATGTTTCTCGGCTTCGAAGCCAAAGCCTTGAAGCAACTCGGCCGTGCGCTCGGCATGGGGCGCGTTGTTGCCCGGCGGCGTGTCGGTCGGAACGCGGACCAGCTCCTGCAGGAAGCGCACTTCCTCATCGAAGTGCGCATCGATCCAGGCGTCCAGCTTGTCGTAATCCGTCATTGAAGTTCGTTCGCGAGGTTGGCCAGGAGCAGCTGGAAAGCATCGACGGCCAGCTGAATGTCGTCGCTGGTGCTGCTCTCCAGCGGGTTGTGGCTGATGCCGGAGTTGATGCCGCGCACGAACAGCATGGCCTGGGGCATGACTTCGTGCAGCTTCATCGCGTCATGGCCGGCGCCGCTGGGCATGCGGTACAGCGGAACGCCGAGCGCATCCACGGCCCCTTCCCAGCGCTTCTGCCAATCGGGCGCGCTGGGCGCGGCCGCGGCCCGCATGGTTTCCTCGGTGCTGTAGCTCACGCCGCGGCGTTCGCAGATCGCCTTGAGTTGCGCCAGCACGTCGCTCACCAGCGCGTCACGCTGGGCATCCGTCGGGGCGCGCAGGTCCAGGCTGAACTGGCAGCGCCCGGGCACCACGTTGATCGAGCCGCCCGGCACGTTGAGCATGCCGATGGTGCCGACCGAATCGCCGTCGCGCGCGGCGCGTTGCTCGATATACAAAGCCAGCTCGGCAACGGCGGTGGCCGCGTCGCGGCGCCGGTCCATCGGCGTGGTGCCGGCATGGCTGGCCATGCCGATCGCCTCGCATTGATAGCGCACGCCGCCATTGATCGATGTGACTATGCCCAGCGGCAGATCCATCTCGTTCAGCACCGGCCCTTGCTCGATATGGACCTCGACGAAACCCAGGTACCGGGCCGGGTCGCGGCGCAGGGCGGCGATGGCCTCCAGCGTGGCGGGCAGGCCCGCCTGCAGCATGGCCTCGCGCATGGTCACGCCGTCGGCGTCCTTCTGGTCCAGCCAGGCGGGATTGAAGCCGCCGATCAGCGAACCCGAGCCCAGGAAGGTGGCCTTGTAGCGCTGGCCTTCTTCCTCGGCGAAGCCAATCACCTCGAAGTCGAACGGCAGGCGCCGGCCCTGGCGCGACAGCTCGCGAACGCAGGCCATGGGCATGAAGATGCCCAGGCGGCCATCGTATTTGCCGCCGTTTCGCACCGTGTCGTAGTGGCTTCCGGTGAGCAGGGTCTTCGCGCCCGGCTGCGCTGCCTTGTAGCGGCCCACCACGTTGCCGACGGCATCGATCGCCACTTCGTCGAAGCCGCTGTCCTTCATGTTCTGAGCGATGCGCGCTGCCGCGGCGCGATGCGCATCGGTGAGGTAGGTGACCGTCAACTGGCCCTTTTCCTTGTAGCCGGGATCGCTGAACTCGCTCAGGGCTTCCTGCCAGTCCCACACGAGGTTGCCCAGTGCCGGTTCGACGCCGAACTTGTCGTTCAGGCGCAGTTCCACGATGCGGTGGATGTTGCGCAGGCATTCGGCCATTTCGAAATCGGGCGGGTTGTCCAGCCGGCGCTCGAAGGTGTCGATGATGTCCTTCCTGCTCAGGCCCGTTCCGCGCGGGCCGCGGACGGCCAGGATGAACGGAAAGCCGAACTTCGCGTTGTAGTCGGCGTTGAGTTTCTGGATCTTCGCGAACTCTTCGGGCGTGCAGCCGGTCAGGCCCGCCTTGCTCTGCTCGTTGGTGGATTCGGCCGTGAGTGTCTTGCTCACCATGGCTTTGCCGGCGAGCTCGGGGTGGGCGCGAATCAGGGCGAGCTGCGCTTCCCGCCCCGCGTCCGACACGATGCGAGCCATGGCGTGCTTGAGCTGCGGCAGCGACTGTGAACGGCCGCTGCGCCAGCGCCGCTTCCGCGATCCAGGGCGAATGCTCGTACAGGCCGTCGAGCATCCTGGCTGCTTCCTCGCGGGAGGCGGCATTGAGTGTTTCCAGGGTAAGAGCCATCTTCAGCCTTGATAAGGGTGGACCTGCTTCCAGTGCCGTGCGATGTCGATGCGCCGGCAAACCCAGACCCGGTCGTGCTTTTGCACGTGATCCAGGAAGCGCTGCAGCGCCACGATGCGGCCCGGCCGCCCGAGCAGCCGGCAGTGCATGCCGATGCTGAGCATCTTGGGCGACACCTCGCCCTCGGCATAGAGCGCGTCGAAACTGTCGCGCAGGTAAACGAAGAAATCCTCGGCCTGGGCAAAGCCCTGCGGCAGCGAGAAGCGCATGTCGTTGGTGTCCAGCGTGTAGGGCACGACGAGATGCGGCACCACGCTGGCGTCGCTCTTCTTCACCTTCATCCAGAACGGAAGGTCGTCGCCGTAGTAGTCGCTGTCGTACTCGAAGCCGCCATAGTCGGCCACCAGCCGGCGGGTGTTGGGGCTGTCGCGCCCGGTGTACCAGCCGAGCGGCCTCTCGCCGGTCAGCTGCTCGATGATCTCCATGCCCAGGCGCATATGCTCGCGCTCGGTGGCTTCGTCGAGGTTCTGGTAGTGGATCCAGCGCCAGCCGTGGCAGGCGATCTCATGGCCCAGTTCCTTGAAGGCGGCGGTGAGTTCGGGATGGCGTTGCAGCGCCATGCTCACGCCGAACACCGTGAGCGGCAGGCTGCGTTTTTCGAACTCGCGCAGGATGCGCCAGACGCCGGCGCGCGAGCCGTACTCGTAGATGCCTTCCATGCTCAGGTGCCGCGCCGGGTAGCTGGCGGGGTTGAACAGCTCGGAGAGGAATTGCTCCGAGCCCGCATCGCCGTGCAATACCGAGTTCTCGCCGCCTTCCTCGTAGTTCAGGACGAACTGCACGGCGATGCGCGCATTGCCGGGCCACTGCGCATGGGGCGGGTTGCGGCCATAGCCGGTGAGGTCGCGCGGGTAGGGGGCTGTGCTGTCGTAGGTCATCGTTGGTGTTCACGAAAGGGCGAGGGCGATGTCCTGCGTGGGCACATGGCGATCGAACGCCAGGCTCTCTTCCACATGATCCAGGTGCTCGGTCATCAATTGCACGGCGCGCTCCTCGTCCTTGGCGGCTATGGCCTTGACGATCTCGACGTGCTCTTCCTGCGAATGGCGGGCAGCGCCGGCGCGCTGGTACATGAGGGAGATGAGCGAGCTGCGCGAGACCAGGTCGCGCAGGATTTGCGCCAGCACCTCGTTGCCCATGAGCTCGGCCATGCGCACGTGGAAGTCGCCCAGCAGTTCGACCCGGCCGGCGGCGTCCTCCTTGTCGACGGCGGCCTTTTCCTGGGCGATGTGTTCGCGCAGCGCCCGCACCCTGGCCGGGGTGACCTGCCGCACGAACGCCCGCGTCATTTCGGCCTCGAGCATCCGGCGTACCGCGAAGACCTGGCGGGCTTCCTCCACGGTGGGCGCGGCAACGAAAGCGCCTCGCGCAGGCTCGAGCTTGATCAAGCGGTTTTGCGTGAGCTGGAACAGGGCCTGGCGCACCAGCGTGCGCGAGACGCCGAAGTGATCGGCCAGTTTCTGCTCGGCCAGCTTGGTGCCCGGCTGCAGCCGGTGTTCGACGATGGCGCGGGTGAGGGACTCGACGATGAAACTGGTGGTGGACGACTCCATGGGACTTCATGATAGTCGCAAATCAGAAAAGTGTATACACTTCTGTCCACCGAATAGAAGGACATCACATGGGCCTGAGCACACACGTACTGGACACCATGCACGGCTGCCCCGCCGCGGGCATGGCGGTGGAGCTGTACACCACGAACGGCGGCGAAGCCGCCCTGGTCAAGCGCTTCAACCTCAACGGCGATGGGCGCAGCCCCGACGGGCCGCTCTATGACAGCGGCAGCCTGAAGAAAGGCACCTATCGGCTCGTGTTCGACGTGGCCGGCGTATTTCAGGGCGAGGGGCGTGGCCCTGCCGGAGCCGAGCTTCCTGGGCAAGGTCACGCTCGACTTCGGCGTGGCGCACCCCGAGCAGCACTATCACGTGCCCCTGCTGGTGAGCCCGTGGAGCTACTCGACTTACCGGGGCTCGTGAACGGCTGTCATCCGCGGACTCATCTGATCCGCGAATCCATGTCGGCCGCGTGGATCCCGGGTCAAGCCCGGGATGACGGGCAGATCAGTCCTGGCCTTCGGTCAGGGTGTCCAGCTGGAAGCGGCCGCTCTTGTGCCACAGCCAGGTATCGGTATAGACCACCTTGCCCATGCGAACGGGCGCGGGGAAGGGCGCGGCGGCGCGGACCGTGCGCTCTATCTCGGCGATCACTTCAGGCGCGTGCTTGGGCGCGCGCATCCAGTTCAGGTCGCGCACGTTGCCGCGGCCGTCCACCTCGACCTGGAGCACGCCGATGGCGTACAGCAGCGGCGGCATCCGGCCCTTGTAGATGCGCTCCTTGTTCAACCCATACAGGTGCGTGGCCGCGTCCGAGCGGTACGCTCTGGGGGTCTGTGCGGCCGACTTGTGAGCGGGCGACACTTCCACCTGGGCCGGCGGCTGGACCGCGGGGGCGGGTGCCGGGGCAGGGGGTGGCACCGGGGTGGAGGTGCAGGCGGCCAGGAAGGCGGCGACAAGGGCCGCCAACGTGCCTGGGACCCGATAGCGCAAACCGAAAGTGTGCTTCATGATGTCTCTCCTTGTCGTTTTTACTCATGTGCATGAACCGCTGAGCTATTGAACGCCTTGCCATCGATTTTGACGACCTCCGTTATCCAATCAATACGATTCTTTCGATTGGATGCCAAATCGCCTTGACTAATCATGAATGTTGTCACACAAAGGTTGACTCACGAAGACGGCGTGTTGGTAACCGTTGAAACAACGCAGGGCTCCGCGCCGCGCGATGCGGGCGCCTGGATGATGGTTTTTTCCGCCGACGTGGCCGGCACCATCGGCGGCGGCCATCTGGAATTCCAGGCGATCGACGAGGCCCGGCGGCGCCTCGCCGGAGCTGCGGGCGAGCCGGTCCGCCAATACTCCCTGGGCCCCAGCCTGGGCCAGTGCTGCGGCGGCGTCGTTCACTTGCGCTTCGAGCGCGTGGGCGCGGCCGATGTCCCCGCCTTGGCTGTCCGCCTGGCGCCTCGCCTGTCCCCGCTGGCCCTGTTCGGCGGCGGCCATGTCGGCAAGGCGCTGGTCAACGCGCTGGCGCCGCTTCCCTTCGCCGTGACCTGGATCGACAGCCGCGACGAGATCTTCCCGCCGCAGGCCGCACCCAACGTCGTGTGCGAACACTCCGATCCGGTGCACGGCGCCGTGCCCCAGCTGGCCGCGGGTTCGCGGGTCCTGATCATGAGCTTCAGCCACGCGGAAGACCTGGACGTCGTCGCCGCTTGCCTGCGGCGCCTGCGCGAGCGGGACGACCTGCCCTACATCGGCCTGATCGGCAGCAAGACCAAATGGGCGACCTTCAGGCACCGGCTGGAAGAGCGCGGCTTCACGCAGGGCGAACTGGCGCGGGTGACCTGCCCGATCGGCCTGCCCGGCATCACCGGCAAGGAGCCGGAGGTGATCGCCGCGAGCGTCGCGGCGCAGATCCTGCAACTGGCGCCGCCTTGAAAACGTGTATACACTTCGGTGGACAGGCCGCAGCGGAGCCCGGGGATCGAATCCGATTCCTGTTGTTCGCGGTCCCAACTGCTCAGAGCGCCCGCAGTGGTGAGCAGGCCTTCCACCGTTAGAGAAACATGGAAAGCTATCTCCTGGACTGGGCCAACCTGCTGCTGCGCTGGGCTCACGTCATCACCGCGATCGCCTGGATCGGTTCCTCCTTCTACTTCGTATTCCTCGATTCCAGCCTCACGCCGCCGGTCGACGAGGACTTGAAGAAGCAGGGCGTGAGCGGCGAACTCTGGGCCGTCCACGGCGGCGGCTTCTACCACCCGGTCAAGTTCAGCGTTTCGCCGCCCAAGCTGCCCGAGCACCTGCACTGGTTCTATTGGGAGAGCTACACGACCTGGCTGACGGGCTTTGCGCTCTTCACGGTTTCGTACCTCTGGAGCGCCAGCACCTACCTGATCGACAAGTCCTTGATGAACTGGGCGCCCGGCGCGGCCATCGGCGTCGCGCTTTCGTTCCTGGTGGTGTTCTGGATCCTGTACGACGCGATCTGCCGGATCTTCGGGCAGCGCAAGAACGGCGATGCCATCGTCGGCGCGCTGGTGCTGGTTCTCGTTTGCGTGGCTTCCTGGCTGGCCTGCCATTGGTTCGCCGGGCGCGCGGCCTTCCTGCTGGTGGGAGCGATGATCGCCACCGCGATGAGTGCCAACGTGTTTTTCTGGATCATCCCCGGCCAGAAGAAGGTGATCGCCGCCATCAAGGCAGGCCTGCCGGTGGACCCCATCCACGGCCAGCGCGGCAAGCAGCGCAGCGTGCACAACACCTACTTCACGCTGCCGGTGCTGTTCTCGATGCTGAGCAATCACTACAGCTTCACCTGGAGCCATCCGCGGAACTGGCTGGTGCTCATCCTGATGATGTTCGCCGGCGCCGCCATCCGCCAGTTCTTCGTCATGCGCCATGGCTACAAGCTCGGGCGCAACCGGCATCCGTTCCCCTATGCCCTGGTGGGCGTGGTGGCCATCGTGGGCGTGGTCGCATGGCTGCGGCCGGATGTTTCGCCAGCGGCCGCAGCGCCGCAGGCCGCGAGCTACCAGGACGTGCAGAAGGTGCTGGAGCAGCGCTGCTACATGTGCCACGGCGAGCAGGTGCAGATGAAGAACGTTCGGCTCGACACGCCCGCCGCGGTGAAGCAGCATGCGCAGGCCGTGTACCAGCAGGCGGTGGTGACCAAGCTCATGCCGATGAACAATTCCACCGGCATCACGGAGGCGGAGCGCGCCCTGATAGGGCAGTGGTTCCAGGGCGGCGCCGTCACGCCCTGAGCGCTGGCGACCTGAGCCTCGTCGGCTCTGCGCGAAAACCAGGCCGATCGTGGACCCTCCACGCGCGCCGCTGTTTCATCTGAAATGAATACCCGCCGCCGCTGCAACGATCGGGCAACCGGTTGAATCGACGCTATAGCCAGCGGAGTACGAACCTGCCGTGCGTCAGCGGTCAACGCCTGCCGGTGGCTCGCAGCGTGTTCGCCCCCGCACACCACCTGGAAGAGGTCGATCACATGCCCGCACCCGCTAGACAACCATCAACCCGCTGGAAGGCGAGTACGGTCCGCGCGGTATTGCTGCACGCGGCGGTCGTGCTGGCGAGCCTCATCGCCGCGTCCGTCACGCTGGTCGCCTGCGGCCCCAGCGCTTCGCACGCGCAGGGGCCCGCCGGCGCGGGCGGGCCGCCGCCCGCGCCGGTGGTTGTGACGTCGCTGGTTGCCACCGACCTGGCGATGAACTACGAATACGTGGGCCAGACGGCCGGCTCGCGCGACGTGGAAGTGCGTGCGCGAGTCGCAGGCATCCTGCTGACGCGCAACTTCACCGAGGGCGGCAGCGTCAAGAAGGGCCAGTCGCTGTACAGCCTGGACCCGGCGCCGTTCCAGGCCGCGTTCAATCGCGCCGACGCCGACGTGGCCGCCGCCGAAGCCAAGCTTGCGCAGGCCACGCGCACCTTGAATCGCCTGAAGCCGCTGTGGGAGAAGAGCGCGGTGAGCCGGCGCGAATACGACGATGCGGCGTCGGCCGAGCAGGTGTCGCGCGCAGACCTCAAGGGCGCGCAGGCGCGCCGCGCCGAGGCCGCGTTGAACCTGGGCTACACCAAGGTCGAGGCACCGCTTTCCGGCGCCGCGGGCCGCTCGCAGGTGAGCGAGGGAACGCTGGTGGCCGGCCCCGGCACGCTGCTGACAACGCTGACGCAGACCGACCCGGTGAAAGTGCGCTTCGGCATCGCCGACACCGATCAGATGAAGTGGCGCAACGAAGTGGCCGCGGGCCAGCTGCAGCTGCCGCCGCACGAGGCGTTCACGATCGAAATCAAGCTGGCGGACGGCAGTGTGTACCCGCGCAAGGGGAAGCTGCTGTTCTCCGACACGCGGGTGTCGGGCAACACCGGCACGGTAGAGGCCGAGGCCGAGGTGCCCAACCCGGACGGCGTGCTCAAGCCCGGCCAGTTCGTGCGGGTGCGCCTGACCGGCGCTACCAGGCCCCATGCGTTGCTGGTGCCCACGCGCACGGTGCTCGAGGGGCCGCAGGGCAAGTTCGTCTATGTGGCGGCCGATGGCAAGGCTGCACCCAAGCCGGTGCAGGTGGGTGACCAGATCGGCGGCGACTGATCATCAACTCCGGCCTCTCCGAGGGTGATCAGGTGATCGTCGACGGCATGGCGCGCATTTTCTTCCCCGGTGCGCCGATCCAGATCGCGCAGGCTCCTGCGGGCGGCGCGAACGCGCCTGCGGGTGGTGCGCCGGCACCTGCGGCGGCCCCCCAGGCTCAAGTAAGGGCCCATCGAACCGTCAAGGGGACCGCGCATGTTTTCGCGTTTCTTCATCGACCGGCCGATCTTCGCGGCCGTGCTGGCGATCTTCATCGTCATCGCCGGCCTGTCGGCCATCCGTTCGCTGCCGATCGCGCAATACCCCGAGATCGCGCCTCCGGTGGTCACCGTCACGGCCGTCTACCCCGGCGCGAGCGCCGAGGTGATCGAGCAGACGGTGGCCGCGCCGCTGGAAAACGCCATCAACGGCGTGGAGCACATGATCTACATGGGCTCCACGTCCACCGGCAACGGCGTGGTGCAGATCCAGGTCACGTTCGATATCGGCAGCGATGCCGACCAGGCGGCCCAGCTCGTGAACAACAGGGTCAAGCAGGCCGAGACCAAGCTGCCGCAAGAGGTGCGCCGCCAGGGCGTCACGGTCGAGAAGGGTTCGTCGGCGTTCCTGCAGGTGCTGGCCTTCTATTCCGACGACGGGAGCAAGGACGACCTGACGATCAGCAACTACGTGACGCTCAACGTGCTCGACTCGTTGAAGCGCGTGCCGGGGACGACCAACGTGCAGATCTTCGGCGCCAAGGACTACGCGATGCGCATCTGGCTGCGGCCGGACCGGCTGGCACAGCTGCGCCTGACCACCAGCGACATCGCGCGTGCGATCAATGAGCAGAACGCGCAGTTCGCTGCCGGCAAGGTGGGCCAGGCGCCCACCGGCGGCGAGCAGGAGATGGTCTACACGATCACCACGCAAGGGCGGCTGGCGGACCCCAGGCAGTTCGAAGAGATCATCCTGCGGACCAACCCCGACGGCAGCACGCTGCGCCTGAAAGACGTGGGCCGCGTGGAGCTCGGCTCGAAAGACTACGACTTCATCGGCCGCGTCAACGGCAGATCCGCCACGCTGGTGGGCATCTTCCTGCAGCCCGGCGCCAATGCGCTGAAGGTCGGCGAGGAGGTCGAGCGCACGGTCGAGAGTTTGAGCAAGAGCTTCCCCAAAGGCATCGTTCAGTCGGTGGTGTACGACACCACACGCTTCGTGAAAGTGTCGATCGAGGAAGTGATCATCACGCTGGCCGAGGCGATGATCCTCGTGGTCCTGGTCGTGTACCTGTTCCTGCAGAACTGGCGTGCGACGTTCATCCCGGTGGTGGCGGTGCCGGTGTCGCTGATCGGCACGCTGGCCGGGTTGCTGCTGATGGGCTACTCGATCAACACGCTGACGCTGTTCGGCATGGTGCTGTCGATCGGCATCGTGGTCGACGACGCGATCGTCGTGCTGGAGAACGTCGAACGCATCATGCACGAGGAGAAGTTGAGCGCCCGCGAGGCGGCGCTCAAGGCGATGCGCGAAGTCTCGGGCCCGGTGATTGCCATCGTGCTCGTGCTGTGCGCGGTGTTCGTGCCGATCGCCTTCCTGGGCGGCCTGTCGGGTGAGCTGTACCGGCAGTTCGCGGTGACGATCTCGATGGCCGTGATCATCTCGGGCATCGTCGCGCTCAGCCTCACGCCGAGCCTGTGCGTGCTGATCCTGAAGCACGAGCACCGCAACCCGGGGCGCTTCTTCCAGGCGTTCAACCGCTTCTTCGCGCGCGTCACCCACCGCTACGTCGGCGGCGTCGGCTTCATGGTGCGGCGCGCCGGCATCGGGCTGGCGCTGTTCGCCGGCATGGTGGCTGCTGGCCGTTGGCTTGTGGCGCATCACGCCAGGGTCCCTGGTGCCCGACGAGGACCAGGGCTGGTTCTTCTCGGCCGTGATCCTGCCCGACGGCGCATCGCTGGAGCGCACCGACAAAGTGGTGCGCGAGGTCAGCGAGATCATCAAGTCCAACCCCGCCAACCAGGACGTCATCGCCTTCACCGGCTTCGACTTCCTCGGCGGCGGGTACCGCAACAACGCGGCGACGATCTTCGTCACCCAAAAGCACTGGAACGAACGCAAACAGCCGGTGCCGGCGCTGGTGGGCGAGGTCTTCATGAAGACGGCGCACATCAAGGAGGCACTGGTGCTGGCCTTCAACCCGCCGCCTATCTTCGGCCTCGGCACCGCGGGCGGCTTCGAGTTCTACCTGCAGCAACGCGGCGAGGGCGGTGCCAAGCGCCTTGCGGAAGTGTCGCAGCAACTCCAGGGCGCGCTCGCGAAGAGCAAACTGCTCGCAGGCGGCGCCCAGACCTTGTGGCGCGCCACGGTGCCGCAACTGCATGTCGACGTCGACCGCGAGCGCGCCAAGGCGCTCGGCGTGCCGGTGGACGAGCTGTTCAATACGCTGTCGGCAACGCTCGGCAGCTATTACGTGAACGACTTCAACAAGTATGGCCGCACCTGGCAGGTGTTGATGTCGGCCGAAAGCGGCTTTCGCAAGCGCCCCGATGACATCGGTCGCATGTGGGTGCGTTCGGGCTCGGGCGAGATGGTGCCGGTGTCGGCGCTGGCCAAGCGTGAAGTACTCGTCGGGGCCGGAGATGCTCGATCGCTTCAACAACCAGCCCGCGGTGAAGCTGATCGGCCAGGGGGCACCGGGTGTCAGCTCCGGCCAGGCGATCGCCGAGGTGGAACGCATTGCACGCGAAGTGCTGCCGCCGGACTTCGGGTTCGACTGGGGCGGCGCTTCGTATCAGGAGAAGCGCGCGTCGGGCACCTCGGGCCTGGCGCTGGTGCTGGGCGCGCTGATGGTGTTCCTGATCCTGTCGGCGCAGTACGAGAAGTGGTCGCTGCCGCTTTCCGTGATGCTCGCGCTGCCGTTCGGCACGTTCGGCGCGCTGGCGGCGGTGTGGCTGCGCGGCATGACCAATGACGTGTACTTCCAGATTGGCCTGGTCACGCTGCTGGGCCTGGCGGCAAAGAACGCGATCCTGATCGTCCAGTACGCGTCTCACAAGGTCCACGAGGGAATGAGCGCGTCGGGCGCCGCGCTCGAGGCGGCGCGGCTGCGGTTCCGGCCGATCATCATGACCTCGCTGGCCTTCATCCTCGGCGTGCTGCCGCTGGCGTTCTCCTCCGGCGCGGGCGCCGGCGCGCGGCGCTCGGTCGGCACGGGCGTGATGGGCGGCATGCTCGCCGCCACCTTCCTCGCGATCTTCTTCGTGCCGATGTTCTTCAGGGTCATCACGGCGCGCAGGCTGCGCGAGCAGCGCAGCACCGAAGAGATCCAGGCCGAGGCCGAGGCGCATCACGCGCACCCGCACCGCAGCCCGCCCGGGCCGCACCATCATCCGCATCACGAACAGCCCGGCGGGCCCGCGCTGCCCGGCGCGGGCGGGGAGCCGGCATGAAGTCCCGCCACATCACGACCCGCGCTGTCGCGTTTGCGGCCGCTGTGCTGGCCGGCTGCGCCGCGCCGCCGGCCGAGCGCCACGAGACGCCGCAGCTCGAGCTACCCGTGGCCGCGGCCGTGGTGCCCGACGTGCCGGCCGAATGGTGGAAGAGCTTCAACGACCAGCGGCTCGACGCGCTGGTAGCCGAGGCGCTGACCAATAACCGCGACCTGGCGCGCGCGATGGCGCGCATCGACGAGTCACGCGCCGTGCTGCGCTCGGCAAAGGCCAACCAACTGCCCAGAGTCGACGCCAATGTGTCGGGCAGCCGGAATCGCTTCGGCGAGAACGCACCGCTGACGATCGGCGGCAACCAGCTGACCTTCAACGATTTTCGCGCCAACCTGAGCGTGGCCTACGAGGTCGACCTGTGGTCGCGCGCGGCCAACCTGAGCGCGTCGGCGCGCGACGAACTGCTGGCCAGCGAATACGCGCGCGACACGCTGCGCACGGCGTTGGCGGCGCAGGTGGTGCAGTCGTACGCCACGCTGCAGTCGCTCGACGCGCAGGTGGTGCTGTTCGGCCAGGCAGTGCAGGCGCAACGCGACAGCCTGAACCTGCAGCGCATGCGCTTCAGCGCCGGCGACATCTCCGAGCTCGACATCCAGCAGCTCGACGCCGAGCTGATCGACAACGAAGCGCGGCTGCCCAAGCTCGACCGCGCGCGTGGCGAGGCCGAGCGCGCGCTGGCACTGGTGCTCGGCCGCTCGCCGAAAGACCTGGTCGAGCAAGGCGTCGTGCGCAGCGAGACGCCGACGCTGCGCGCCAGCGGCGTGCCCGAAGGTTTGCCGTCCGACCTGCTGCTTCGGCGACCCGACGTGCAGGCCGCCGAAGCGCGGCTGCGCGCCGCCGGTGCGCGCGTCGACGCAGCGCGCGCGGCGTATTTTCCCGGCATCACGCTGACCGCCGCCTACGGCTTCGAGAGCACGGAGCTGTCCAACCTGTTCGATGGGCGGTCGCTGGCCTGGAGCCTCTTTGCCGGGCTGACGCAGCCGATCTGGGACGGCGGGCGCATCGGCGCGCAATACGACGCCACGCAGGCGCGCCGCAGGCAGGTGGAGCTCGACTACCGCGATAGCGTCGCGGTCGCCTTCAAGGAGACGCGGGATGCGCTCGGTGCCTACAGCGAGGCCAACCTCACGCTGCAGAGCGCGCAGCGCCGCTCGCAGGCATTGGTGCGCGCCGCCGAACTCACCCGCACCCGCTATGACGGCGGCCAATCGAGCCGGCTCGACGTGATCGACGCCGACCGGCTGGCGCTGACCGCGCAGGCGCAGAGTGCCGATGCGGCGCGCGCCCTGACCGAGGCGCAGGCCAATGTGTTTCGCGCGCTAGGCGGTGGATGGCAGGTTTCGTCGGTGCGCTGATTGGTTGTCATGCCGGGCTACGACCCGGCATCCATCTCTGCCGCACACCACCGTGGATGCCGGGTCAAGCCCGGCATGACAGGTCCCAGTCTCAGCGCAGCACCGCCTGCACGTCGGCGTCGAACAGGTACCCGGCGCCGCGCTCGGTCTTGATGTAGGTGGGGTTCGCAGGGTCCGGCTCGATCTTGCGCCGCAGCCGCAGGATCTGCACGTCGATCGAGCGGTCGTACACCTCGGCGTTGTGCAGGCGTGAGAGGTCGAGCAGCTGATCGCGGGTGAGCACCCGCTGGGGCGCGGACAGGAATGCAGTCAGCAAACCGAATTCGCCGTTCGTCAGCTCGACGAGCGTGCCATCGACCGCCTTCAGCCTGCGCAGGCCGATGTTGAGTTCCCAGCTGCCGAAGCGGTAGCAGCGCACGCGCGCGATGGCGTCGGCCACCGTGGCCTGCGCGCCGGCGCGGCGCAGCAAGGCGCGCACCCGCGCCAGCAGTTCGCGCGGGCTGAAGGGCTTGGTCAGGTAGTCGTCCGCGCCGAGTTCCAGCCCCATCACGCGGTCGGCCTCTTCGGAGCGGCCGGTGAGCATCAGGATCGGCAGCGACGAGTTGCTGTCGCGCAGGCGCCGCGCGATCTGCATGCCGTCCTCGCGGCCGAGCTTGAGGTCGAGCACGAGCAGGTCGATGGGTTCGCGTGCCAGGGTCGCGTCGAGTTCGCGCCCGGTGGCCAGCGTCGTCACGCGCAGTTCGTTCGCGGACAGGTATTCGCTCAGGAGTTCGCGCACCGCGGGGTCGTCGTCGAGCGCGACGACGTGCGGCTGCCAATGCGAGTCGGCTTGCATGAAAACGCCTCTATCGAAGAGACTGACCATGCTAGCGCGATTTCAAATGTAATGCCGGCGAATCGTTTCGGCATGCGACGGCATAAGGCGGCGTGCACAATGTTCCCATCTCAACAAACGGCCTTGACCGGCTCGACAGGGCCTGTGGCCACCAATCGCAGCGAGGACGCGATGTCGCGCAACGTGCTGGT
>CAVRNE010000088.1:0-308155 GCA_963722025.1 uncultured beta proteobacterium | reverse complement strand
CAGCGTCGCTGTACTACGTGCAAGGCCTGAACATGACGGCGGCGCACGGGCACGCGGCGTTGTTCGGCGTGTACGGCATGCTGGGCATTGGCCTCATGCTGTTCTGCCTGCGCGGTCTCTACGCTCGCCACCTGCATGCCGATGGCCTGCTCAAGCCCGCGTTCTGGGGCCTGAACATCGGCCTGGCGATGATGGTGTTCATGTCGCTGCTGCCGGCGGGTATCTACCAGGCTTGGGTGAGTGTCAGCAATGGCCTGTGGTTCGCCCGCTCGCCGGAGATCGTGCATTCCGCCGTGATGGAAAACCTGGTGTGGCTGCGCGTTCCGGGAGACGTGGTCTTTGCCGTTGGCGCCGTGCTGCTCGCGGTGTACGTTCTGAAGCTCCTGCGTCGCCAGCGCGTGCCGGTCACGCAACTGAAAACGCCGGTCGCCACGGCCCGCAGCTTATATCTCGATGAAGCTCACCACCTTCACCGATTACAGCCTGCGCGTGCTGATGTACCTGGGCCTGCAGAAGGACCGGCGCGCGACTATCGCCGAGATCGCCACGGTGTTCGGCGTGTCCGAGCATCATTTGACGAAGGTGGTGCACTTCCTGGGAAAGAACGGCTGGCTTGCCAACGTGCGCGGCAAGTGCGGCCTGCCTGTCGCTTGCCGTGTTGCCCGGCCAGATTCGCGTGGGGGAGGTTGTGCGGCAGACGGAGGGCGATTCGCTAGGCGTCGAGTGCTTCGAGCCTGGAGGCGGCCACTGCTGCATCGCTCCGGTGTGCCGGTTGCATGGCGTGCTGGACGAGGCCTTCAAGGCTTTCTACGCGGTGCTGGACCGCTACTCGCTGGAAGACATTCTGTCGAACCGCATGGAACTGGCACAGGTGCTGCTGCCGGCCCAGAGCATGTTGCCGCTGCGTCGTGCAGCCGGCTTGCAGTCAGCTCATCCTTGACAGCGTAGTCAGGTTCTCGGGCTCGTAGGCGTAAGCTGCGAGCTTTTTTTTTGGCCAGAACGCGGGCGTACGTGCCTTCGGTGGGCCAGCAGCCCCGCCTGTTCGACCCACGGCCGGCAAGCTCGGCCGCAACCTCTGCCCCACCGGGTGGTTCGCCCGCCCGGTTGCGCGGCACCCCACCATGTCAGACGGCCGACTGGTCGCTCGGCTTCGTCAGGCTGTCGCGCAGCTCCCGGCTCATGGGGCATTCACGCCAAAGCGGTCCTAGGACAATCCTCCTGGTACTTACTCAACAGCGGACACACAAAATCCACTGAAACCTCCCATGGGCGCTGAAACCAAACGCAGCAAACTGTTTCTGTTCGCAATGAATGCGCAGCAAGAAAGGAAATGCCCATGGCCTCCGTAAGCGGTGATGACATCCTCATTGGCGAATCGGGGACACGCCTCGCCGCGACGATCGCCTCACTGGAGGTTCGGGCAGCGATACGCTCGATGGTGGCGGCGGTGACGACTCGTTGAACGGTGGGTCTGGCACCGACACGCTGGTGTACTCACTGGGGGAAAACTCGGGGAGCACTGACCTGTACACCGGCGGGTCCGGCCTCGATACGGTTCGGCTCCAGCTGACGAGCGCGGAATGGCTGAGTGCGACCGTGCAGGCGGAAATCGCACGCTACCTGGACCACCTGGCAACGGTGAAGGCCAATGTCAATACCGGAGAGGTTTCGAATGTCAGGGCCAGCGACTTCACCTTCGACTTTGGTGGCGGGACGACACTGACAGTGTCGATGATGGAAAACCTGGACGTCTGGGTGGATGGCGTTGCGATCAATTACCGTGCTCCCGTGCTCTCAGCCCTGGGCGGCACGCTGGCCTATACAGAAAACGCCGCGGCGAACTGTGATCGATGGGGCTATCACACTGACCGATGTAGACAATACTCAGATGGCCTCGGCCACGGTGACGATCAAAGCCGGCTTGACCACGGGGGACGTGCTGGGCTTTACCAACACGGCCACCATCACCGGCAGCTACAACCCCATTACGGGCGTGCTCACGCTCAGTGGCCCGGACACCAAGGCGGCCTACGAGGCGGCGCTGGAATCGGTGACCTACCACAGCACCTCGGACGACCCGACGGCCAGCAGCACCAGCCGCACCATTGAATGGAAGGTGACGGATGCCGGCGCTGTCACGAGCGTGGCGGGCACCTCGACCATCAGCGTCACGGCGGTCAACGACGCGCCGGTGGCGGCGGCCGACAGCCTGGCGGCCACCGAAGACACGCCGGTGACGTACACGGCGGCGCAGCTGCTGGGCAACGACAGCGACGTCGATGGCGACACGCTGACGATCGCCAGCGTCACCAGCGGCACGGGCGGCACGGCGACGCTCAACGGCGACGGCACGGTGACCTTCACGCCGAACGCCAACTTCAACGGCCCGGCCGACTTCAGCTACACGGTGACCGACGGCGCGCTTGCGTCCAACACGGCGACGGTGTCGGTGGCGGTGGCCGCGGTCAACGACGCGCCGGTGGCGGCGGCCGACAGCCTGGCGGCCACCGAAGACACGCCGGTGACGTACACGGCGGCGCAGCTGCTGGGCAACGACAGCGACGTCGATGGCGACACGCTGACGATCGCCAGCGTCACCAGCGGCACGGGCGGCACGGCGACGCTCAACGGCGACGGCACGGTGACCTTCACGCCGAACGCCAACTTCAACGGCCCGGCCGACTTCAGCTACACGGTGACCGACGGCAGCCTCACCTCCAACACGGCGACGGTGACGGTGGCGGTGGCCGCGGTCAACGACGCGCCGGAGGCGGCGGCCGACAGCCTGGCGGCCACCGAAGACACGCCGGTGACGTACACGGCGGCGCAGCTGCTGGGCAACGACAGCGACGTCGATGGCGACACGCTGACCGATCGCCAGCGTCACCAGCGGCACGGGCGGCACGGCTGACGCTCAACGGCGACGGCACGGTGACCTTCACGCCGAACGCCAACTTCAACGGCCCGGCCGACTTCAGCTACACGGTGACCGACGGCAGCCGACCTCCAACACGGCGACGGTGACGGTGGCGGTGACCGCCGGTCAACGACGCGCCGGTGGCGGCGGCCGACGCTGGCGGCCACGCGAGGACAGCCGGTGACGTACACGGCGGCGCAGCTGCTGGGCAACGACAGCGACGTCGACGGCGACACGCTGACGATCGCCAGGTCGACCAGCGGCACCGGCGGCACGGCTGACGCTCAACGGCGACGGCACGGTGGACCTTCACGCCGGACGCCAACTTCAACGGCGCCGGCCGACTTCACCTACACGGTGACCGACGGCAGCCTCGACCTCCAACCGGCCACGGTCGACGCTCGACGGTGACGCCGGTCAACGACGCGCCGGTGGCCGCGCCGACGACTGGCGGCGATCGACGAGGACAGCCGCGTGCACGTGATCACGGCGGCGCAGCTGCTGGGCAACGACAGCGACGTGGACGGCGACGCGCCTGTCGGCATCGGCCTGGTCATCAGCGCACGGGCAGCGGCACGGTGACGCTCAACGGCGACGGCACCGTGCGACCTTCACGCCGGACGCCGACTTCACACGGCCCGGCCGCGCTTCACCTACACGGTCACCGACGGCAGTCTGCGGACCGCAACCGGCGACGGTGCGCTGGACGGTGGACGCCGGTCAACGACGCGCCGGTGGCCACGCCGACGCCTGGCGGCGATCGCCGAAGATAGCGGCGTGCGCACGATCACGCCGGCGCAGCTGCTGGCCAACGACAGCGACGTCGACGGCGACGCGCTGACGGCAGCGCCTGGTACCGCGGCACGGGCAGGCACGCTGATGCTGACAACGGCGACGGCACCGTGTGACCTTCACGCCGGACGCCAATTCAACGGCGCCGGCCGAGCTTCACCTACACGGTGACCGACGGCAGCGCTGACGCGACCCGCGACGGTGCGGTCACGGTGACGCCGGTCAACGACGCGCCGGTGGCGGCCGGCGACAGCTGGCGGCGATCGACGAGGACACGCCGCGTGCACGTATCACGGCGGCGCAGCTGCTCGGCAACGACAGCGACGTCGACGGCGACACGCTGACGGCCAGCGCCTGGCGATCGCCAGCGGCACAGCGGCACGGTGACGCTCAACGGCGACGGCACGGTGACCTTCACGCCGAACGCCAACTTCAACGGCCCGGCCGACTTCAGCTACACGGTGACCGACGGCAGCCTCACCTCCAACACGGCGACGGTGACGGTGGCGGTGGCGGCGGTCAACGACGCGCCGGTAGGGACCGGAGACAGGATAATCGTCTCCAACAGCACGGCGGTCACGATTGCGGCTAGTGCACTGCTGGCGAACGATACGGACATCGACGGGCTGGCCTTGACAATTACCGGTGTCAGCGGCGCCGTCGGAATCACCGGCTTGACCTTGAATGCAAACGGCACGATCAGCTTCACGAGTGGCAGCACCGCCGGCGCCACCGCCGGCAGCTTCCAATACACGGTCTCGGACGGCGCCGGCGGCATCACGACTGCGACGGTGACGATCGATATCAGAGCAATTGACACAGGCAATACAGCAGAATCCATTGATCTCAGCGCTGCTGGGAGCTACCAAGCGTCCTTCGTTGATAGCCGTGGGGGTAAGGACAATCTGACCGGCGGCACTCCAGGCGATGTGTTTCTGGGCGGAACTGGAGCCGACGACTTTGTCGGCTCCAGTGGAAACGATCTCCTCGTTGGTGGCGATGGCAACGACACACTGGTGGGAGGGGCACGGCAACGACATTCTGAGCGGCGGCGTCGGCAACAACGATAGCATGGACGGCGGGGCCGGCACCGAGGACCTCCTTGATTTCTCGGATGGAGCGGCTATTAACTTCACCTTGGTGCAAAGCGCTGCCGACACCTCGATTGCCAACGGGACAGGCGGGCTTGGCAACAACGACATCTATCGAAACATGGAAGGCGTGATCGGAACGAACCTGGCTGACACCATCACCGGCAGCGGTGGCAACGACATCATCCGCGGCGGCGGCGGCAACGACACGCTCAATGGTGCCGGCGGCACCGATCTGATCGATTTTTCGGACGGCACCGCCGGGATCATCTTCACGCTCGTCAACAACGGCGCCAACACGTCTTCATCACGGCGCGGCCGGGCTCGGCACCGACACCTACTCCGGCTTCGAGGGCGTCATCGGCACCGCTTTCGCCGACACGCTGACGGGTTCGGCTCGGCCGATGTGCTGCGCGGCGGCGGGGGCAACGATGTCATTTCCGGCAGTGACGGCAACGACGTGCTTGCAGGCGGCGAGGGCGCCGACTCGCTCAACGGCGGGACCGGTAACGACACCTTCCTCTTCGATACCGCACCGAACGCGGTCGACACGATCCAGGACTTCAGTGCCGAACGGCGCTCGACATGATTGAGTTGTCGAGCAGTATCTTCAGCGGGATCGGAACCAGCGGCACGCTGGACACGGCGAACTTCGCCGGCGGCGATGCTTCCGCGTGGTGGGCGCGGATGTGCAACGTCATCTACGACAGCACCACCGGCAACCTCTACTACGACTCGAACGGCGGGGATTCGGTGAACCGCACGCTGTTCGCGAACGTGACCATCAACGACGGCGGCACATTCGACTACAACGACATCAAGGTCGGCCCGTGAGCCGAGCATGAAGTCACCTGCTCCAACTTCTCAAACGCCCGCTGCTCCACGTCGCGGGCCTGTCCTTCTTCGTCAACCTGCTGCTCCTCGTCCCCGCGCTGTTCATGCTGCAGGTCTTCGACCGCGTGCTGGCCAGCCAGAGCGGCGAAACCTTGCTGGTGTTGATGATCGGCGTCGGCGTGGCGCTCACCTTGCTCCTCGCGCTGGACTACCTGCGCGCCCGCTTGCAGGGTGTGGTCGGCAACGTCGTCGCCGAATCGCTGTCGCCTGCCGTGACGAAGATCGTCGTAGCGCAGGGCGCTCGACGCAGTGGCCGGGGCAACTCGGAGAGTCTGCGCGACGTCGGATCCTTGCGCGCGCTCTTCTCGGCGCAAGGCCTGCTCGCGCTCTTCGACGCGCCATGGGTGATCGTCTATGTGGCCGTGATCTGGATCGCCCATCCGCTGCTCGGGATGGCCGCGGCCGCAGCGGCGGTGGTGATGCTCGCGCTGGCATTGATCAACGCCTTCGCCACCCGCAGGGAGATCGAGGCGTTGCAGAAAGCCGCTGCCGGCGCCACTCGCTACCTCGAGGCCTCGCTGCAGAACGCGGAGGTCGCGCAGACGCTGGGCATGACGGATGCGCTCATCGCGCGCTGGCGGCAGAAGAACGGTGAGGTTACGGCGTTGCAGCAGCCCACCGCCACCAAGACGGTCGCGATGGCCGCGCTCACGCGCACCGTGCGGCAGTCGGTGCAGGTGCTGATGCTGGCACTCGGCGCCTACCTGGTGATCACCGGTGAGGCCACGGCGGGCGTGATGATCGCCACCACCACGCTGCTCGGTCGTGCGCTCGCGCCGGTGGAGTTGATCGTCGGCAGCTGGCGCATCCTGGCCGAAGGGCGCGCCGCATTCCACCGCCTGAGCGAGTTGCTAGCGGCCGCCGACGCCCAGCCGGCGCGCATGGCATTGCCCGCGCCGAGCGGACAGCTTCTCGCGCAAAACCTCATGTTCCGGGCGCCGCAGGGCGAACGGATGCTGATCGCCGGCGTGTCGTTGCAGCTCGATGCGGGCGAATCGCTGGCCATCATCGGCCCCAGCGGCGCCGGCAAATCGACACTGGTGCGGCTGCTGACCGGCGTGTGGAAGCCCACCGCCGGCGTGGTGCGGCTCGACCAGGCCGACCTGTCGCAGTGGCCGCGCGAAGACCTGGGTCCATGGCTGGGCTATGTGCCGCAGGACGTCGAGTTGTTCCCCGGCACCGTGGCCGAGAACATCGCCCGGCTGGGCCAAGTGGATTCGGCACAGGTCGTGCGGGCCGCGCAGCGTGCCCACGTGCATGAGCTCATCCTCTCGCTGCCTGAAGGCTACGACACGATGGTCGATCCGCAGAGCGCCGTCATTTCGCCCGGTCAGCGCCAACGCATCGCGCTGGCCCGGGCCCTGTACGGCGATCCAAAGCTGCTGGTACTGGACGAACCCAATTCCAATCTGGACGGCGCGGGCGAACTGGCCCTGGGCGAGGCGCTCAAGGCGCTGAAAGGGCAGGTCACGGTGGTCGTGGTCACGCACCGCAGCACGCTGGTGCAGCACGTGGACAAGATGCTGGTATTGGAGGCGGGCCGGGTGCAGCACTACGGCACGCAGGCCGAAGTCAGGCAGGCCATGCCAGCAGTCCGGCCGGGTGGTGGCCATGCCGCGCTGGCCGGTGCGTCACTCTGAGGAGCACGTGTCATGAACAGCTCTATGCTCGCTGATCCGACCGACGCTCACCTGAAACCGCACCTGCAGGAGTTGCGCCGCCTTTCTTATTGGGGCATGGGCGTGTTGCTCGCCGGCCTGCTGCCCATAGTGGCCTGGATGGCGCTCGCCCCCCTGTCCTCCGCCGTGGTGGCACAGGCCCATGTGAAGGTGGACCTGAACCGGCGCCCGGTGCAGCATGCCGAAGGCGGCATCGTGCGCGAGGTGTTGGTACGCGATGGCCAGCAGGTGCAGCAGGGAGAACCGCTGCTGGTGCTGGGCGACGTATCGGTCGATGCCGACAAGAACCGGTTGAACTTGCGCGTCAAGATCGAGCGTGCAAGCCTGGCGCGGCTCGAGGCCGAGCAGGCCATGGCGCCCGCGATCGTGTTCCCGCCCGACGTGGCCGAGAGCGCCAAAGACGATTCGCGCCTTGCCGAGCAGATGGCCAAGGAGCGCGCGCTATTCGACGCCCGGCGCGACGCGCTCGTCGGTCAGGTTCGCCTCTTGCATGCGCAGCGCGAAAAAGTGGCGGATGAGATTCGTGCGCTGCGCGCGCAAGTGGAGCAGGCCACCGAATCGATCAAGTTCCAGAAGGTCGAACTGGAAACCAACCGCAAGCTGCTGAACGACGGCTTCATCTCCGCCACTCGCATCGCCCAGCTGGAAGGCGTCGTGGCCGACTACGGCGTCAAGCTCGAGGAACGGCGCTCGGAGCTGGCCCGGGCGCAGCAGCGAACGGTCGACGCGGACCTGCGCATCCGCTCCCTGGAGAGCGAATACCGGCAGCAGGCGAGCGACCAGCTCAAGGTGACGGCGGCTCGGCTCTCGGAGATCGAGCAGGAGCAGCGCAAGTCGGTCGACGCCTCGGCACGCCAGGTGATCACGGCGCCGGCCAGCGGCGAGGTGATCGACCTGAAGTACTCGGCGCCCGGCGCCGTGATCGCGCCGCGGGAAACCATCGCCGATATCGTGCCGGGGGACACCCGGCTGGTGACGGAAGCGCGCATCCGGACCGAGGACATGAATCGCGTCCAGAAGGGCCAGGCGGCCGACATCCGGTTTACCGCGTTCAAGTACCGGACCACAAAGCTCGTGGAGGGCAAGGTGATCTACATATCGGCGGACCGGCTGCTGGACCGCGCCACCAATGTCCCGTATTACTCGGTGCTGGTCGAGGCCGATCCGTCATCCCTGGCCAGGGCGGGCGACATGAAACTTCAGGCCGGCATGCCCGCCGAGGTGTATATCAAGGGCGAGGAACGCACGCCGCTGCAATACCTGGTAGAGCCGGTCACCCAGGTCATGCGTCACGCGGCTCGGGAGCGCTGATCGCCGGCAGCGCCAGCTGCGCCGTCTGGCACACGCGCACGCAATCCTTGATGTGCTCCTCGCCCAGGTAGCGAATGGCTGTGTAGCCCATGATCGCCGCCACGGCCTGGCCCGCCAGGGGCACGTACTTGGCGGCCTGCTTGGCGGTGAGGCGCTTGCCGACGGTCTGGGCCATGCGCATGACCAGGTCGCGCGTGATGAATTTGCCGATCACCACCGAACCGACCATCGCCAACGCCTTTTGAACCTGCTCGCGCTTGTGGGCGGGCAGCGAGTCGAGCTGCGCCGGGGTCAGGCCGAACTGGGCGTTGATGGCGGGTACCAGCTGTGACAGCAAGGCCGCGTCCACGGCCCAGTCCAGGCCCGCCACCGGAACCGCGCTGGCAACGGCGCCCACGAGGGCCCGGCGATTCAGCAGCTTGCGGCTGCGGCGCACCGCGTCCATCAGGATCGGTGTTGCCTTCGGCGAGTTGCAGGGAGGTAGCCATCGTTTTCAACTGGTGATGGCCCCAGTGTGGTTCAAGTGGCCCTAGCGCGCTGTTTCAATCGCTTCGATGTCACCCGAAAGCAGCAGCCAGCGTTCTTCGAGCTGATGCAGTTCGTCGGTGAGGGCTTTCAGGCGCTTGCCTGACTGGGCAATTTCGGCCGGCGGCAAGGAAGCCGCCATGCGCGCTTCGAGTCCGGCTTTCTCGGCGTTCAGCTCAGCCATGCGCTTTTCCGCCTGTTCCAGTTCGCGCTTGAGCGGCTTGGCCCGGGCGGTGAGTTGCTGGCGCAGCTGGGCATCCTGCTTGACCGGCACCGGCGCCGGTGCCGGCGCAGGCGCAGCGGCCGCTGCGCTTTCCTGCCGCGCCAGCTCGCGCAGGCGCTTGGATTCGTCCAGCAGGTAGCGCTGGTAGTCGTCCAGGTCGCCGTCGAAGGGCGCGACCTTGCCCCGGCCGACCAGCCAGAACTCGTCGCACACCGCGCGCAGCAGGGCACGGTCGTGGCTGACCAGCATGACCGTGCCTTCGAACTCGTTCAGCGCCATCGACAAGGCCTCGCGCGTCGCCAGGTCCAGGTGGTTGGTCGGCTCGTCCAGCAGCAGCAGGTTGGGGCGCTGCCAGACCATCATGGCCAGCACCAGGCGGGCCTTTTCGCCGCCGCTCATGGTGCCCACGGTCTGCTTGACCATGTCGCCCGTGAAATTGAAGGTGCCCAGGAAATTGCGCAGGTCCTGCTCGCGGCTGGATTCGCCGGAGTTCGGCCCGGCGTCGCGCGCCAGGCGGAACATGTGCTCCAGCGGCGTGTCCTGCGGGCGCAGCACGTCCAGTTCCTGCTGCGCGAAGTAGCCGATGTTCAGGCCCTTGCCCTCGGTGATGGTGCCGCCCAGGGCCGCGATATCGCGCGCGATGGTCTTGACCAGCGTGGACTTGCCCTGGCCGTTGGCGCCCAGGATGCCGATGCGCTGGCCCGCCATGACCGAGCGGCTGACGCCGCCGACGATGAGCTTGGGCTGGCCGTCCACGACGTAGCCGAACTGGCCTTCGTTGATGGCCAGCATGGGGTTGGGCAGGTTGGCCGGTTCCTTGAATTCGAAGGTGAACTCGGCGTCGGCCAGCACCGGCGCGATCTTCTCCATGCGCTCCAGCGCCTTGACCCGGCTTTGCGCCTGCTTGGCCTTGGAAGCCTTGGCCTTGAAGCGGTCGATGAATTTCTGCAGGTGGGCGATCTTTTCCTTCTGCTTGGAGAAGGCCGACTGCTGCAGCTCCAGCTGCTGCGCGCGCAAGGTCTCGAAGGCGCTGTAGTTGCCGCCGTAGCGCGTGAGCTGCTGGCGCTCGATGTGCAGGGTGACGTTGGTCACCGCATCCAGAAATTCGCGGTCATGGCTGATCACGATCATGGTGCCGGCATAGCGCTTGAGCCAGGCTTCCAGCCAGACCAGGGCATCCAGGTCCAGGTGGTTGGTCGGCTCGTCGAGCAGCAACAGGTCGGACGGGCACATCAGCGCCCGTGCCAATTGCAGCCGCATGCGCCAGCCGCCCGAGAAGCTGTTGACGGGTTCGTACAGCTGCGCCGTCGTGAAGCCCAGGCCCAGGATCAGCGACTGGGCGCGGGGCACGGCATCGTGCTCGCCCGCGTCGGCCAGGTCGGAGTGCAGGTGGGCGATCTCCATGCCGAGCTCGGCGTTGTCCATGTCCTGGTCGTGGCGCTCTTCGGCGCGCGCCAAAGCCTCGCGCAGTTCGACCAGGCGCGTATCGCCGCCCAGCACGAAATCGGTCGCCGACTCCTCGGTCTCCGGCATGTTCTGCGCGACCTGGCCCAGCCGCCATTGCGCGGGCATGGAGAAGTCGCCGCTGTCTTCGTGCAGGGTGCCGTTGATGAGGCCGAACAGCGTGGACTTGCCCGCGCCGTTGCGCCCGACCAGGCCGACTTTTTCGCCGGGGTTCAGGGTGACGGACACGTTGTCCAGCAGCACCTTCGCGCTGCGGCGAAGGGTGAGATTCTTCAGGAAGATCATGGGGTCAGCGCAGTTGCAGCTCGTCGCCTGCGAATTCCACACCGAGTGGCTCGATGACGACGCGCTTGGCGCCCTGCTCGAGATGGCCGGCTATCAGGGCCGGAATGCCCAGGCCCTGGGCGATCTCGACTGCTTTCGGCGCGTCGGCAGCATGAAGGTACAGGGCGAAGCCCGCGCCCATGTTCAGCGTGCCATAGGCCTCGTGGTCATCCAGGCCGCATTCGCGCTGCATGAAATCAAGCACGGCGGTCTTGGGGGGCAGGGCGGTGATGCGGTAGGTCAGCGCCTTGGGATGGCGCATCAGCTTGCGCCAGCCATGGCCGGTGACGTTGGCGCTGTAGTGCGGCACGATGCCCGCGGCAGCCAGGGCTTCGGTCACGGGCGAATACAGCACCGTGGGTGCGAGCAGGGCCTCGCCGTATTTCAGTCCGCGCGCCGATGTCGGTGTTGTAGCCATCAGGCAGCCGCTCGGCAAGCTTGCGGGCGAGCGACAAGCCGTTGGCGTGGATCCCGCTGGAAGCCAGCAGCACGATGGCGTCACCGGCACCCAGCTTGTCGCCCAGTGACAGGCGTGTCTTGGGACTGACGATGCCGGTGCACGAGGCCGCCAGGTCGACCCGGCCATCGGCGACGATGCCGGCCAGCGCCGGCGTCTCGCCGCCGCCCCAGGCCACGCGGCAGGTGTCGCAGGCCTTTTTCCAGCCGGCTACCAGCGCCTGGGCGCGGGCCGCGTCCTTGAACCAGTCGGAGCCGCCGGCGGCCCAGTACGCCTGCACGACCAGCGGCGTCGCGCCGACCGTGATGAGGTCGTTGACGGCCATGGCGATGGTGTCCTGGGCAATGCTGTCGTAATAGCTCTTGCCGGTGATCCGGGCCATGTCGTCGGCGACCAGGGTCTTGGTGCCCAGGCATTCGACGATCGAGGCCAGGTACATGGGCCCCACGTCGACCACATAGGCCGACTCACCGCGGGATGCGGCAACTTCGGCAAAACCATGTGGTGCCCAGGTGAGCACCGGTTTGGGCGGCGGCTCGCTGGGCGGCGATCTTCAGCGGATCGATCAGGTCGTAGTTGACGCCGGCCTGCTCGTAGGTCAAGGGCGGCACGGGCGTGGATGAACTCATGGGATGCGGGCGCTCAGGTGAAGGGAAAACCCTCGATTATCCCCTTTGCGCGAGCCGGCCCAAGGCTTGCTCGAAGTCTGCCAGCAGATCGTCCCTGGATTCGATGCCCACGGACACCCGTATCAGCGAGTCGGCGATCTCCATGCTCGCGCGCTGCTCGGCGCCCATTTCCCAGAAGATGGTGCGAGCCACGGGAAGGGCCGAGGTGCGGTTGTCGCCCAGATGGCTGGACTTGATCACCAGCTCCAGCGCGTTCAGCACATCGAACGGATCGACGCCATCGACGGTCTCGAAACTCAACAGGGCACCGAAATCCTTGAACAGGGCCTTGGCCCGCTCATGCTGGGCGTGGCTGGCGAGGCCCGGGTAGTGAACCTTGGCCACCAGGGGCTGGGCCTGCAGCCACTCGGCCAGTGCCCGCGCGTTCGCGCAGGCCCGCTCGATGCGCAGCGCCAGCGTTTCGGCGCCGGCGGCAATGCGATGTCCGTGTTCGGCGCTGAGCGTGGCGCCCATGTCTCGCAGGCCCTTCTTGCGGATTTGCAGCAAGCCCCAGCCCGCGGGCGGCCCTTTGCGGTAGGCCGCAAGCAGATGGGGGTAGCGGCTCCAGTCGAACAGGCCGGTATCGGAGATCGAGCCGCCCAGCGCATTGCCATGGCCGCAGATCGATTTGCTCAGCGAGTGGACGACGAGCGATGCGCCGACCGCCTTGGGCTGGAACAGGTGGGGCGTGGACATGGTGCTGTCCACCACGTACAGCAGGCCGCGCTGGGCGCAGAGCTTGCCGATGCCCTCCAGGTCCGCGACCTGGGTGCGCGGATTGGCCACGGTCTCCACGAAGACCATGCGGGTTTCCGGACGCAGCGCCGCCTGCACGTGGGCGGCTTCTGTTGCGTCGACCAGGCTCACTTCGCAGCCGAGCTCTGCCAGGGTGTTCATCCAGCTGGCGGTGTTGCCGAACAGGTAGCGGCTGGCCACGACGTGATCGCCTTTTCTCAGCAGCGCCATCATGGTCGAACAGATCGCGGCCATGCCGGTGGCAAAGCACACCGTGCCCACGGCGTCTTCCATCAGGCTGATCTTGGTTTCCAGCGCCTGGGTCGTCGGGTTGCCCTGGCGCCCATAGACGTGGCCGGAACGCTCGCCCTGAAACACGGCCGTGAGTTCCTCGGCCGTGGAATAGCCATAGGCCGTGGCGATATGCAGCGGCTTGAGCACTGCGCCGTGCTCGACCGAGCCCAGCCGGTCGGCGTGGAGGATGCGGGTGATGATGTCTTTTGGCATTTCGGTATTGTCGCGCTTGTCATTGCGGGTCATCGCCGGACTTGATCCGGGCATCCACGCAGCCATGCCATGGATTGCGGGTCAAGCCCGCAATGACAGGGCCTCGCGGGTGACGAGCAGGACCTGGTCCTCACCCGCGCTGGTCTCCAGCCAGACCACCTCCAGCCTCGGGAACGCGGCTTCGAAATGCGCGCGCTCGTTGCCGATCTCCAGGACCAGCACGGCCTGTTCGGTCATGTGCTGGGGCGCGTCGCGCAGCAGTGCGCGGATGAAATCCATGCCGTCGGCACCGCCCGCCAGGGCGAGTTCGGGCTCGGCCTGGTATTCGGCGGGCAGCTGCGCCATGCTCTGGGCATTGACGTAGGGCGGATTGCACAGGATCAGGTCGTACGGTCCCTGCACCGATTGCAGTCCGTCGGACTCGATCAGGCGGATGCGATCCGAAAGGCCGTGCTTGTCGACGTTGATGCGGGCGACTTCCAGTGCCTGCGGCGAAATGTCGGCCGCGTCCACGGTCACGTCGGGGTAGACCATCGCGGCCAGCACGGCAAGGCTGCCATTTCCGGTGCACAGGTCCAGCACGCGGATGCGTGTGTTCCCCCAGCCAGTAGTCGATGGCGCCGTCGGCCAGCAGCTCGGCGATGAAGCTGCGCGGCACGATGGCGCGCTCGTCCACATAGAAGGGCACGCCTTGCAGCCAGGCTTCGCGGGTCAGGTAGGCGGCGGGCTTGCGGCTGCGGATGCGCTCGGCGACCAGCTCGCGCACGCTGTCCTGCTGCTGCGGCGAGACGGCCATGTCGGCGACGCCATCCAGGTCGTCCAGGGGCAGCCCCAGTTGCCACAGCACCAGCCAGGCCGCCTCGTCGAATGCGTTGTTCGTGCCGTGGCCGAAGGCGACGCCGGCATCGGTGAGCTGCGCCGCGCTCGCCTCGACGAGTTCGATCAGGTGCATGACCCGAGCGCCGTTTCGAGGTTCTCGAGCGTGCGCCGGTAGATGTTCTTCACCGGCTCGATGTCCGCCACGCGCACGTGCTCGTCGATCTTGTGGATGGTGGCGTTGATGGGCCCGAATTCGATGACCTGCGGGCAGATGCGCGAGATGAAGCGCCCGTCGCTGGTGCCGCCGGAAGTGGACAGCTCCGTCTCGATCCCGGTTTCGGCGCGGATCGCATCCTGGATCGCGCCCACCAGTTCGCCGGGCGTCGTGAGGAAGGGCAGTCCGCCGACCACCCAGTCGAGTCTGATAGTCCAGGCCGTGACGGTCCAGCACTTCGTGCGTGCGCTTTTGCAGGCTCTCGGGCGTGGATTCGGTGCTGTAGCGGAAGTTGAAATCGACGACCACCGTGCCGGGGATCACGTTGCTGGCGCCGGTTCCGCCATGGATGTTGCTGATCTGCCAGCTGGTGGGCTGGAAGAAGTCGTTGCCCCAGTCCCATTCGACGGTCGCCAGTTCGTCCAGCGCCGGCAGCGCCAGGTGGATCGGGTTCTTCGCCAGCTGGGGATAGGCGATATGGCCCTGCACGCCCTTGACGGTGAGCTTGCCGCTCATGCTGCCGCGCCGGCCGTTCTTGATCATGTCGCCGACCCGCTCGACGCTGCTGGGCTCGCCCACGATGCAGTAGTCCAGCCGCTCGCCGCGCGCCTTGAGCTGGTCGCAAACGACCACCGTGCCGTCCACGGCCGGGCCTTCTTCGTCGCTGGTGATCAGCATCGCGAGAGAGAGCGCGGGATCGGGATGGGCGGCCAGGAATTCCTCGGCCGCGACGACGAAAGCGGCGATCGAGGTTTTCATGTCGGCCGCGCCGCGCCCAAAGAGCTTGCCGTCGCGATGCGAAGGCGTGAAGGGGTCGCTGGTCCACTGTTCCAGCGGACCCGTGGGCACCACGTCGGTGTGTCCGGCAAACACCAGCGTGCGGCCCGCGCCCGCTTGGCCCTCGAGCCGGCCGCGGCGCTTTGCCCACAGGTTGGTGACGCGGAAGTCGCCCGGCCCGCTCTCGATGGTTTCGCACGCGAAGCCCAGGGGCTTGAGCCGCTCGCCGATGATCTGCTGGCACTGCGCGTCTTCGGGCGTGACCGAGCGGCGCGAAATCAGCTGTTCGGTCAGGTGCAGGACTCGGCTCATCGGACTGAGGCCTAATGCTTGACGTCGAGCGTGATTTCGGTGAACGACGGCTCTTCGGCCATGTCGTCGTCCGAGGCGCCGTCTTCGGCTTCGCCCGGTCCTTGCCCGCGAAGTCGTTCTGCAGGCGCCACTGCAGGTTGGTAGGCGAATCGGCGTAGGCCATGCCTTCCTTCCTGTCCACGGTGCCCTCGATGATCAGCCGCGCGATGTCCTGCTCGAACGTCTGCGAGCCTTCGGCCATGGATTTCTCCATCGCTTCCTTGATGCCGGAGAAGTCGCCTTTTTCGATGAGCTCGGAAATCAGCTTCGTGTTCAGCAGCACCTCGACCGCGGGCGTCGCGGCTGCCGTGCACCGTGCGCAACAGGCGCTGGGAAACCACGGCCTTGAGGGCGGCGCCCAGGTCGCCCAGCATCGTCGGGCGCACTTCGACCGGGTAGAAGCGACAGGATGCGGTTCAGGGCCTGGTAGCTGTTGTTGGCGTGCATGGTGGCCAGGCACAGGTGGCCCGACTGCGCGTAGGCGATGGCGGCCGACATGGTCTTCGCGGTCGCGGATCTCGCCGACGAGAATCACGTCCGGCGCCTGGCGCAGGGCGTTCTTCAGCGCCGTCTGCATGGACTTGGTGTCGCTGCCCACCTCGCGCTGGTTGACCACCGACTTCTTGTTGGTGAACAGGAACTCGACCGGGTCCTCGATGGTGAGGATGTGGCCGGACACCTGCTCGTTGCGGTGGTCCATCATCGAAGCCAGCGTCGTGCTCTTGCCGGCGCCCGTGGCGCCCACCATCAGCAGCAGTCCGCGCTTTTCCATGATCAGGTCGCCCAGGATCATCGGCACCGACAGCGAGGCCAAGGGCGGGATGTCGGTGGTGATGTAGCGGATCACCGCGGCGTAGGTGCCGCGCTGGCGCATGGCGCGAAATCCGGAAATTGCCGACGCCGGCGAGCGCGATGAGCCATGTTCAGCTCGCCGGTTTCCTCGAGCTCTTCGATCCGCCTGGCGGGCAGCACCTCGGCCAGCAGGGCCTTGGGCGCGTCCGCGGGCAGCAGCTGGTTGTTGATCGGCAGGCACTGGCCGTTGATCTTGATCAGCGCCGGCGCATGGGCCGACAGGTAGACGTCCGATGCCTTTTTTTCGCCCATCAGGCGAAGAATCCGTTCCATCGTGGACATCGAGCCCCTCCTCAATCTCGTTCAGTCAGATCAGTCTCTGCAGCAGGTCGTTCAGGCTGGTCTTGGCGCGGGTTTGCGCATCGACCCGCTTCACGATCACGGCAGCAGTACAGGCTGTACTTGCCATCCGCGCTGGGCAGATTGCCCGGAGACCACCACGGAACCCGCGGGCATGCGGCCATAGGTCACGGTGCCGGTGGCGCGGTCGTAGATCTTGGTGCTCTGGCCGATGTAGACGCCCATGGAGATCACCGAGTTCTCTTCGACGATCACGCCTTCGACCACCTCGGAGCGGGCGCCGATGAAGCAGTTGTCCTCGATGATGGTCGGGCCGGCCTGCACCGGCTCCAGCACGCCGCCGATGCCGACGCCGCCGGAGAGGTGCACGTTCTTGCCGATCTGGGCGCAGGAGCCGACGGTGGCCCAGGTGTCGACCATGGTGCCTCTCGTCGACGTAGGCGCCGATGTTCACGTAGCTGGGCATCAGGATCGCGCCCTTGGCGATGAAGCTGCCGCGGCGCGCCACGGCGGGCGGCACCACGCGCACGCCGGTGGCGGCCATGTCCTCGGGCGAGAGGTGGGCGAACTTGGTCGGCACCTTGTCGTAGAAGCCCAGGTCGCCGGCCCGCATGATCTCGTTGTCCTTGCAGGCGGAACGACAGCAGCACGGCCTTCTTGATCCACTGGTGCACCGTCCACTGGCCCACGCCCTGGCGGGTGGCCACGCGCAGCCGGCCCTTGTTCAGCTCGGCGATCACGTGCTCCACGGCGTCTGCGCACTTCCTTGGGAGCGGACTTGGCGGAAATGTTGGCGCGGTTTTCCCACGCGGTGTCGATGATTTGCTGGAGCTGTTGGGTCATTGGATTACTTCGGTCTGGACTGGACGAACTGGACGATGCGTTGCGCGGCTTCCACGCATTCCGCGGTCTCGGCCACCAGGGCCATGCGGATGCGGCCGGCGCCGGGATTCGAGCCACCGCTTTCGCGGGCAAGGTAGCTGCCCGGCAACACCGTGACATTGTATTGAGCCAGCAGGTCCCGGGCGAACTCGATGTCGCTTCCAGCGCACGCCGGCCCACAGATAAAAGCCCGCGTCGGGCAGCTTGACGTCCAGCACCGCGCCCAGCATGGGCGTTACTTCCGCGAATTTGCGCGGTACATGGCGCGGTTTTCGACGACGTGCTTCTCGTCGCCCCAGGCCGCGATGCTGGCCTTCTGCACCACCGGGCTCATGGCGCTGCCGTGGTAGGTGCGATACAGCAGGAACTGCTTGATGATGGCCGCGTCGCCGGCGACGAAGCCGCTGCGCATGCCGGGCACGTTGCTGCGCTTGGACAGGCTGGTGAAGGACACCAGGTTGCGGAAATCGGCGCGGCCCAGCTTGGCGGCGGCCTCGCAGGCCGCCCAGCGGCGGCTCGTCGCGGAAATAGATCTCGCTGTAGCACTCGTCGGAAGCGATGACGAAGCCGTGGCGGTCGGACAGCTCGAACAGCTTTTTCCATTCGGCCAGCGGCATCACGGCGCCGGTGGGGTTGCCCGGCGAGCAGACGAACAGCAGCTGCGTGCGGGCCCAGACCTCGACCGGCACGCTGTCCCAGTCCACGGCGAAGTTGCGCGCGGGATCGCTGGGCGCGTAGTAGGGCTCGGCGCCGGCCAGCAGCGCCGCGCCTTCGTAGATTTGGTAGAACGGGTTGGGGCAGACACGACGATCGGCTTCTTGCCGGGATCGATCACGGTCTGCGCAAACGCGAACAGGGCCTCGCGCGAGCCGTTCACCGGCAGCATCTGCGTGTCGGCATCCACCGCCATCAGCCCGTAGCGGCCTGCAAGCCAGTGGCGAAACGCCTCGCGCAGATGCGGCTCTCCAGCGGTCGCCGGGTAGGTCGCCAGCCCGTCCAGCGAGCCAACCAGGGCCTGCTTGATGAATTCGGGCGTGGGGTGCTTGGGCTCGCCGATGCCCAGGCTGATGGGCCGATAGGCGGGATTGGGCTTCACGCCCACGAAAAGTTGCCGCAGCCGCTCGAAGGGATAGGGCTGCAGCCGGGACAAAAGGGGATTCATGCTTCGATTATCCCGTCCGCCCGGAGTATCTGATTTCGATCCTTTTGGTACTGCTCGCTGGTACATCGTCGACAATTTGATACTTTTGCTTCGGCGGCGACAGAATCCGGGCCACAAGCATGTGCTTGGGTCACGTGAGATCGATATGAATACCTCTTCGCGCCTTGCCCGTTGCGCCTCGCTCGCGGCCATCGTCGTCGCAACCGGCGCGCTGACCGGCTGCTATGTGGTGCCGATCCACCCGCACTCACCCTCGACCGTCGTCCCCGGGCCGACGTCGGCGCCTGCACCGGGGCCAGTCACTTTCTCGGCGCGCCTGTACCCGGTCAACGAGTCGGCGGCTGTGTATGGCACGGTGATGGCGTCGGTCACGAATGACCTGAATGGCCGCGGCCACTTCAGCACCAACATCAACGGCGAAAGCTTCTCGGGTGAGGCCACGCGGGTGGCGGGTTCCTCGCGCGATGGCGTGGCCAATGGCGCAGGCCAACGTGGCAGCTACATCAACTGCCGCTACACCATGAACTCGCCGACGCTCGGCACCGGCACCTGCCGCCTCTCCAACGGCGCGGTGTTCAGCATGCATGTGGGCAGCTAGTCTAGTTGTCATTGCGGGCTTGACCCGCAATCCATGGCGGCGGTGGATGCCGGATCAAGTCCGGCATGACAAGTCCCATTCCAGAACCTTCGCAGGCTGACTTCATGGCCGACGTACTGCAGGGCCTGAGTGGATGCGCACCGAAGGCACGTCGCCCTCGCGCATGTGCAGCAGGTCCCCGGGGCTGATCAGGCGCGGATCGGCCGTGGTCAGGGCAGTCCGGCCCTCCGGTAGGCTTCGAGCACGAACTGCGAACAGAAGAACTGGTCGTTGCGCCCGATTCCGAGCTGCACCGCGGCCACGCCCTGCACGCAGAAACGCGCACCGGCGAGGGCACCATCGGCAGCTCGCACAGGCGCCGTCCAGCGAGACGGCGGCAGCAACGCCGACGAAGTTGTACTTCTGGCCGACGTGCTGCTGCGAACGACGATGTTGGCACATGCTCGGTCTTGAAGCCGGGATGGCGAAAGGCCACCACGACAGCTTCCGTCGTCCAGCAGGTCCGCCACATTGCGCCGGCGATCCCCTGGCCCACGGCCTCGGCGACGGCCCGTCCTATAGAGCGCACATGGCTGACAGGAGACAGCGTCAACAGCCGGACGCCCACCGAACTGATGCCATTGCGTTGACTGACAGGATGATGTCCCCAGTTGCCGCAAGTCCGGAGCGCTCACGCAATACGGCTCGCCGTTGCGCGGTTCAGCGCGAGGTTCTGGAAGGCCAGTCGCGCATTGCCGGTGGATGCTTCAGTCTGGACATCGGTGGCCAGGAGGTCAGGCAGGCTGCGAGTGCGAGCAGCGCGGCAAGGCGTAGAGCAAGGCAGCCCGTATTTTACGGAAATTCGAAGGCTACTGCTGAGCTGCGGCCGCGGCAGAGCTATCTCGGGATAGACAGCTTGCTCGCGCTAGAAGGCGCATGAGCGCCACCCGAGACATCTGCGTCTATCGCAGGCGTCCGGACTCCACCAGTAGAAATGCCGCAGGCTGCGGTGCGTCCGTAAGAAAGCATTACATCAGGCTTGCGCTTAGCCAGGGTTGCCCGAATGCTCGGGTAACATCGTGCGTTCACGCGGCCAGGCCGCGGCGGACAGTTCAAACCACAGGCTATTGCGTGCGTCTCAATTCCATCAAGTTATCCGGGTTCAAGTCCTTCGCCGAACCCACCAACTTCATGTTGCCGGGCCAGCTGGTGGGCGTGGTGGGCCCCAACGGCTGCGGCAAGTCCAACATCATGGACGCCGTGCGCTGGGTGCTGGGCGAATCGCGCGCCAGCGAACTGCGCGGCGAGTCCATGCAGGACGTGATCTTCAACGGCACCACCAGCCGCAAGCCGGCCTCGCGTTCGTCGGTCGAACTGGTGTTCGACAACGCCGACCACCGGGCGGGCGGCCAATGGGCCCAATTCACGGAGATCGCCGTCAAGCGCGTGCTGACGCGCGACGGCACGTCCAGCTACTACATCAACAACCAGCCGGTGCGCCGGCGCGACGTGCAGGACGTGTTCCTGGGCACGGGCCTGGGCCCTCGCGCCTACGCCATCATCGGCCAGGGCACGATCAGCCGGATCATCGAATCCAAGCCCGAGGAGCTGCGCCTGTTCCTCGAGGAAGCCGCGGGGGTGTCCAAATACAAGGAACGCCGGCGCGAAACGGAAAACCGGCTCACGGATACGCGCGAGAACCTGACGCGGGTCGAGGACATCCTGCGCGAGCTCAACGCCAACCTCGACAAGCTGGAAAAGCAGGCCGAGGTCGCGCAGAAGTACAACGCGCTGCAATCGGAGGTCACGCTCAAGCAGCAGCAACTGTGGTTCCTGAAGCGCTCCGAGAGCGAGGCCGACCAGGCCAAGGTGAAGGCCGACGCCGAGAAGTCCGTCAACGATCTCGAATCGCGCGTGGCCGACCTGCGCCGCGTCGAAAGCGACCTCGAGACGATCCGCCAGGCGCACTATGCGGCCGGCGACCAGGTCAACCAGGCCCAGGGCCAACTGTACGAAGCCAGCGCCGAGGTGGGCCGGCTCGAGGCCGAGATCCGGTTCGTGGTCGAGGGCCGCCAGCGCGTCGAGCAGCGTCTGGTCCAGCTGAAGGAACAGACCGCCCAATGGGCCGCCCGCAGGGACGATGCGGCCGCCGAAACCGAGAACCTGGCCGCACAGGGCGTGGACGCCGAAGAAAAAGCGATGCTGCTGGCAGCCCAGGTCGAAGAACAGGCGCAGCAGCTGCCCGATCTGGAAGAGGCTTTGCGCCAGGCGCAGGCCAAATCCACCGAGCAGCGCGCCGGCGTGGCCCAGGTGCAGCAGCAGATCCAGGTGCTGGCAGCAGACCAGCGCAACATCGAGGAGCAGTCGCGCCAGCTGAACCAGCGTCGCGAGCGCCTGGTTGCCGACCGCAACGCCCTCGCGGCGCCCGACGAAGTGCGCCTGACCAACCTGCAGGCGCAGTTGGCCGCGGCGCAGGAAGCCGCCGAAACCGCCGACGCCCGCCTGCACGAGTTGCAGGAGCAGGTGCCCCAGCTGGACGAAGACCGCCGCGGCAGGCAGCAAGCCGTCAACAGCGAAAGCCACAAGCAGGCTGACCTGTCGGCCCGGATGGAAGCCCTCAAGGCGCTGCAGGAAAAGGTCAAGACCGACGGCAAGCTGCGGCCCTGGCTGGCGAAGCACGGCCTGGATGGACTGCAGGGCCTGTGGAGCCGCATCCACATCGAGCAGGGCTGGGAAAACGCCCTGGAAGGGGCGCTGCGCGAGCGCATGAATTCGCTCGAGGTCTCGCGCCTGGACATGGTGCGGGCGTTCGGCAGCGATGCGCCGCCGGCCAAGCTGGCTTTCTACAGCCTGCCGCAAGCGGCCGCGCCGGAAAGCCAATCGGCGTTGCCGCGCTTGTCGGATCTGCTGCGCTTGAACGATGCGGGGCAGAAGGCCTTGCTGACCGACTGGCTGCATGGCTGCTACACGGCGCAGAGTTTTGAAGATGCCCTGGCCGCGCGCGACAAGCTGCAAGCGGGCGAAGTGATCTACGTCAAGAGCGGCCACGCCGTCACGGCGCACAGCGTGAGCTTCTATGCGCAGGATTCCGAGCAGGCCGGCCTGCTCGCGCGCCAGCAGGAAATCGAGAACCTGGAAAAGCAGCTGCGCGCCCAGGCCCTCATCACCGAAGAGGCGCGCTCGGCGCTGGTTCGTGCGGAGGCCGCTTACACCGAGGCTTCGCAGCGCCTGGTTTCCGTGCGGCGCGAGGCTGCCGAGACACAAAGCCGTGCCCATGAACTGCAAGTCGAAACCCTGCGCCTGACGCAGCTGGCCGAGCAGACCCGCGCGCGCAGCGAGCAGATCGCCGGCGACCTGGCGGAAATCGATGCCTTGCTGGAAGAACTGCAGGAACGCCGGGTCACGGCGGAGGCGCGTTTCGAAGAGCTGGACATGCAGCTGGCCGACAGCCAGGAGCGCCACGCCCAGCTGGGCGACCGCGTCATCGAGGCCGAGCGCAAGCTGGCCGAATGCCGCGAGCAGCAGCGCAGCCTGGAGCGGCAGGCGCAGGAAGCGCAGTTCTCGCAGCGCTCGGTCGAGGCGCGCAAGGCCGAACTGCAGCGCGCCATCGAAACCGCAACCCAGCAGGCCCAGTCGATCGCCACCGAGGAAGAGCGCGCGAAGGAAGAACTCTCGCGCCTGACGGATGCGGCGGCCCAGGCCGGCCTGCAAAGCGCACTGGCCTTGAAGCTGGAGCGCGAGCAGTCGCTCGGCGCCAAGCGCAGCGAATACGACGACCTCACCGCCAAGCTGCGGGCCAGCGATGAGCGCCGGCTGCAACTGGAGCGCGAACTCGATCCCCTGCGCCAGCGCATCACCGAGTTCCAGCTCAAGGAGCAGGCCGCAAGGCTGGGCTTCGAGCAATACACGCAGCTGCTGGTCGATGCCCAGGCCGACCTGGAGGCGCTGGCCAGATCGATCGAGGAAGGCAAGGTCAAGCTGTCCGGCATGCAGGGCGACATCGACCGCCTGCATCGCGACATTGCCGCCTTGGGCGCGGTGAACCTGGCGGCGCTGGACGAACTGACCACGGCGCGCGAGCGCAAGCAGTTCCTGGACGCGCAGTCAGCCGACCTGAATGAAGCCATGGCGACGCTGGAAGACGCGATCAAGAAGATCGACGGCGAAACGCGCGAACTGCTGGCCGGCACTTTCAATATCGTCAACGAGCACTTCGGCAAGATGTTCCCGGAGCTGTTCGGCGGCGGCAACGCCAAGCTGGTGATGACCGGCGACGAGATCCTGGATTCGGGCGTGCAGGTCATGGCCCAGCCGCCCGGCAAGAAGAACCAGACCATCCACCTGCTGTCCGGCGGCGAAAAGGCCCTGACGGCGATCGCGCTGGTGTTCGCCATCTTCCAGCTGAACCCGGCGCCTTTCTGCTTGCTGGACGAGGTGGACGCGCCGCTCGACGACGCCAACACCGAACGCTATGCCAAACTGGTGACCAGCATGAGCCGCGGGACCCAGTTCCTCTTCATCAGCCACAACAAGATCGCCATGGAAATGGCCGAGCAACTGATAGGCGTGACGATGCAGGAGCAGGGCGTTTCGCGCATCGTGGCGGTTGACATGGAGTCGGCCGTGTCCATGGCCGAAGCAGCTTGAGCAGTTTTACGCTGGGCCTGGCGATCCTGGGCGGCCTGGTGCTGGCCATCCTGGTGGCCTACAACGCCTGGACCTCGCGCAGGAACGCGCCGCGCCAGCCGGAGGTCGCCGTGGTGGCCGAACCCCAGGTCTTCGGCTGAACGCCAGGACCCGGTGTTCGACTCCAGCCTGGACCCGCCGCTGCCCGCCATGGAGCGAAAGCCCGGCCTGGACGCCTTGATCGACGTGCTGGCGCCGATCGCGGTGGAAGCCGCGGTCTCCGGCGACGCCGCGCTGGCAGCCATGCCGCCTACGCGCCGCGCCGGCAGCAAGCCCTTTGCCATCGAAGGCTTCAATGAGGCGACGCGGCAATGGGAAACCCCGCACGCCGGGCAGCGCTACAGCGGCTTCCAGGCCGGCGTTCAGCTGGCCAACCGCACCGGCGCGCTCAACGAGATCGAGTTCTCGGAGTTCGTGATGAAGGCGCAAGCCTTTGCCGACGCCATCAATGGCGCGCCCGATTTCCCGGACATGCTGGACGAGGTGGCGCGGGCCCGCGAGATGGACCAATTCGCGAGCGGCCACGACGCCCAGCTCGGTTTCACGCTGCGCGCGACGAATGCCGCCTGGAGCCCGGGCTACGTGCAGCAGAACGCGGCTCGCCTGGGCTTCGTGCCCGGCGCGATCCCGGGACGCATGGTGTTGCCGGCCGCCTCGCCTGGAGCGCCGCCCATGCTGGGCCTGTCGTTCGACACCCAGGCCGCGCTGGCCGACGATCCCGCCCAGTCGGCGCTGCGCGAGTTGACGCTCAGCCTGGACGTGCCGCAGGTGCACCGCAGCGAGCAGCCCTTCGTTCGCATGCGCGATGCCGCCGTCGCCCTGGCGGCCGCCATGGAAGGCATCATCACCGACGACAACGGCGAGGTGATTCGCGCCGAGGGCATGGACGTGATCGGCTCCGACCTCGAGCAGCTCTACGACACGCTGGACGCGCGCGACCTGGCCGCCGGCTCGCCGCTGGCCCGCAGGTTGTTTTCCTAAGGCCATGCCCGCCACCACCGAAGTCCAGGAACGCGTCGATGCGCTGCGCGAACTGCTGCATCACCATGCGCATCGCTATTACGTGCTGGACGAGCCTGAGATCCCGGATGCCGAGTACGACAAGCTGTTCCGCGAATTGCAGGAGCTGGAGGCGCAGCACCCCGAACTGCTGACCCCGGATTCGCCCACCCAGCGCGTGGGCGCCAAGGCGCTCGACGCTTTCACCAAGGTGCGCCACAAGGTGCCCATGCTGTCGATCCGCACGGAGACCGACATCGAGGCCAGCGGCGCGCGCAGCTTCGACGCCAGGGTGCGCCGCGAGCTGGGCCTGGCCGAATCGGCCCCGCCCATCGAGTACGTGGCCGAGCTCAAGTTCGACGGGCTGGCCCTCAACCTGCGCTACGAAAACGGCGTGCTGGTCCAGGCGGCGACGCGCGGCGACGGCGAAATCGGCGAAGAGGTCACGCAGAACATCCGCACCATCGGCCAGATCCCGTTGCGGCTGCCCAAGGATGCGCCGCCGGTGCTGGAGGTGCGCGGCGAGGTCTTCATTTGCCGCGACGACTTCGAGAAACTCAACGAGCAGCAGCGCGAGAAGATCGCCAAGGGCGCCAAAGGCGAGAAGACCTTCGTCAATCCGCGCAATGCGGCAGCGGGCGCGGTGCGCCAGCTGGACCCGGCGATCGCGCGGCAACGGCCGCTGAGTTTCTTCGCTTATGGCTGGGGCGAGGTGACGCCGCCGGAGCAGGGCGGGCCGGCTTTCGCGACGCACTTCGAGATGTTGCTGACATTGCGCTCGTGGGGCTTTCCGGTCTCCACGCGCACGCAAGTTGCCACCGGGTCCGATGAGCTGGTGGCCTTCCACCAGGCCGTGGGCAAGGAACGCGACAGCCTGCCGTTCGACATCGATGGCGTCGTCTACAAGGTCAACAGCCTGGCCTTGCAAAAGCAGCTGGGCTTCGTCTCGCGCGAACCGCGCTGGGCCGTCGCGCACAAGTACCCGGCCCAGGAGCAGATCACCACGGTGGAATCCATCGATGTCTACGTGGGCCGCACCGGCAAGCTGACGCCCGTGGCGCGACTGGTGCCGGTGTTCGTGGGCGGCGTCACGGTGACCAATGCGACTTTGCACAACGAGGATGAAGCGCGCCGCAAGGACGTGCGGGTCGGCGACACCGTCATCGTTCGCCGGGCCGGCGACGTCATCCCCGAGGTGGTCGCGGTGGTGCCTGAGAAGCGCATGCACGAGGCGCAGCTTTTCACCATGCCGCGCAACTGCCCCGTCTGCGGCTCCGCGGCGGTGCGCGAGGAGGGCGAAGCCGATTACCGCTGCACCGGCGGGCTGTTCTGCGGCGCCCAGCGCAAGCAGGCCATCCTGCATTTCGCGCAGCGCCGGGCCATGGACATCGAGGGCCTGGGCGAAAAACTCGTCGACCAGATGGTGGAGGGCAATGTCATCAAGACACTGCCCGACCTGTACCGGCTGGGCCTTTCGGCCCTTAGCAGCCTGGACCGCATGGCCGAGAAATCGGCGCAGAACGTGCTGGCGGCGCTGGAGAAATCCAAGCACACGACCATGCCCCGGTTCCTCTTCGGCCTGGGCATACGCCATGTGGGCGAGGCGACGGCCAAGGACCTTGCGCGCCATTTCGGCAAGCTCGACGCGATCATGGACGCCGAGCGTGGAGCGGCTGCTCGAAGTGCCCGATGTCGGCCCCGTGGTGGCCGAAAGCATCCATACCTTCTTCCAGCAGCCGCACAATCGCGAAGTGGTGGAGCAGTTGCGTGCTTGCGGCGTCACATGGGAAGAAGGCGAGCCGGCCGCGCGGACGCCCAAGCCGCTGGCCGGCAAGACGGTGGTGCTGACGGGGACCCTGCCGACGCTCAGCCGCGACGAGGCCAAGGACATGCTGGAAGCCGCCGGCGCCAAGGTCGCCGGTTCGGTCAGCAAGAAGACCGACTATGTGATCGCGGGGGCCGAGGCGGGCAGCAAGCTGGACAAGGCGCGGGAACTCGGCGTCGCCGTGCTGGACGAAGAAGGATTGAAGGGATTGCTCAATGGCGGTGCGTGAAATCCTCAAGATGGGCGATCCGCGCCTGCTGCGCGTGGCCCAGCCCGTGACCCAGTTCGACACCGACGAGATTCACTTGTTGGTGACGGACATGTTCGACACCATGCGCGCCGTCAATGGCGCCGGCCTGGCCGCGCCCCAGATCGCGGTGGATCTGCAGCTGGTGATCTTCGGCACCGACGCCGTCAACCCACGGTATCCCGAGGCGCCCCTGGTCCCGCGCACCGTGCTGCTCAACCCGGTGATCACGCCTGTCGGCAACGAGGAAGAGGAGGGCTGGGAAGGCTGCCTGTCCGTCCCCGGTCTGCGCGGCGTGGTGCCGCGCTGGTCGCGTATTCGCTATACCGGGTTCGATCAGTACGGCGACCCCATTGATCGCACGGTCGATGGCTTCCACGCCCGCGTGGTGCAGCATGAATGCGACCACCTGATCGGCAAGCTGTACCCCATGCGGGTGCGCGACTTCAGCAAATTCGGGTTCACTGAAGTCCTGTTCCCGGGACTGGACGCCGGGCAGGACGACTAGGCGCCTGCGTCGAGCTAGACAGCGTCAGAACACGCCCCTACGCCCCGACACTGGAATCGCTCCCAAGCCGCTCGACGCTCAGATCCCTGCTCGACGACCCAGCAGGTTGCCTCACTTCGGCTACCCTGCACAAGGGCCGTAGCGCCTGCCGTCGTCCATGGTCCCGTTACGACGTCTGGCTCGTCACGCAGCGGTCGAGGCTTCGTAATAGCATGCGTCGAGCAGGCTTGCTACGCGCACAGGCGTTGCGCACATGCCTCGGACCCATCCGGCCGTCGCGCTTCGGCCGGTGGCTGCGCCCCGTCGCAGCACCGTGCGGCTGTCACCTCAGCGAACTCCGAGGCGCGCTAGCGTATCAAGGCCTGGCAGCCAACAACCTATGGTCCCGCAGGATGCATTCACCTCGCACGCACGTGGCTCTTGCTTGCATCGTGTCGCGACCTCTTGCTCCTCGTGGTGTCCGGATGGTCTCCCTTCGACCGCGCCACCTTGCTCATGGAAGTGCTGCACGGTGATGCATCGCGCTTCCTCTGCTGTGTGCGACCTCACCGGCGGTATCCATTGACGAGGCTCCTGTACGTCTGCATCTTCGTGCACGCGGTGGTGCTCATCGCTTGGGGGCGCGTATGACGTACGCGCGGGTGACCGCTTCGTCTTTCAAACTTCAAGAGGTCTTCCACCTGAGTCGCAATGCCATACGACAAGATCGGCCACTTCTTTCAAGGCTTTGTGCCGGCAGCTCATCGCACGCGAGATACTGCTGCGCGGGAACTACGTTCGCCGGCGCTCCGAATGCTGGCCTTCCGTGGTCGTGTGCATCGTGCTGGCCATCAGTGCAACCTACGAAGTTCATCGAATCGGGGCGCTGCCGCCTCGCGTCTACGGACAAGGCGCGGACGAGTGTCTCTTGGCACGCAGGGCGATCCCTGGGACACCCAGTCGGATATGTTCGCTGCGCTTTGATCGGTGCTGTGACCGCGCTGGCACTGCTTTCGCGCCTTCACGACCGTCAGTTGCAGAGAATCGGCACATCGGCAAGAGCGCCCTGAACCCTTCGCTCGGATGAACTGCCGCGAAGACTCTAGGGTCCGTCTGGCGGTTCAGCCCAGGCCCGCGATCCAGGTCACTGCCACCGCACAAACGGCGAACACCGCCGCAGCCAGCGTGCGTGAGTGGGCGTCGTCGCGCGAGGGCGGCACCGGCGTGCATCATGGTCTTGTCCCCGTCGAGCATGGGCTTGATCAGGTTCTTCTTCTTGCGCACGAGGTAATAGGCCACGGCGGCGATATGCACCAGCACCACCGCGACGATCGTCCACTGGCCTACCTCTTTGTGAAACCAGGTAGCGCTCAGCGACTGGCTGGCGGTAACGAAGCTGCTGAGCGGGCCGGTGAATGAAATTTCGTCGTCGCTGACCAGGCCGGTGCCCACCTGTACCAGCAGCAGCGCGAGCATGGCAAACACCGAAAGCGCCCCGAGGGGGTTGTGGCCGGTGTCCTGCTTTCCACCGTCCTTGCCGCGCAGGTAGGCGATCACGCGGGCAGGCGAATACAGGAACGAAGTGAAGCGCGACCAACGGCCGCCGATGAACCCCCAAACCACGCGAAACATCAGCAGGGCCAGCACGGCATAGCCCAGGCGCGCGTGCCAATGCATGGCAGCCCCACCGGCGTAACCGGTGGCCACCAGCCCAACGAAGCAGGCGACCAGGCTCCAGTGGAACAGCCGGGTGGGCAAGTCCCAGACCCGCACCCGGCGCAAGCCGGTCCAAACTCGCGGGACGGCAGCCCTGATGGGCGCCGCCGGGATGGCGGCACCCGCATAACGTCGTTCAGTTGTTGCGGTAGGCGTCATGGCAGCCCTTGCAAGTTGCGGCCGTGGAAGCGTAGGCGGCCTTGAGTTGATCGATGTTGTTGGTCCGGGCAGCTGCCAGCAGCTTGGCCGACTCGCTGACGAGTTTCTCGTTGTGTTCCTTGAAGCGGGCCTGCTCGGTCCATATCTCCGGCTTGGCCTTTTGGGAAAGTCGCTCGGTGCCCGGGCCGAAGGCCGTCGCGGGCAGCCTGGCCAGGGCCGAAACCAGCTCGGCGTTTTCCAGCGCGCCGCGGGCATCGTAGGGCGCACGGCCGTTGACCATGGCACCGATGCGCGCAAAGTGCTGCGACAGCACGTACCAGGCGCCCTGCCGGTACTTCACCGCATCCTCCGCCCGGGCGAACTGGGCTGCAGCGGGGGCCGCGACCGCGGCGGCCAGTGTGAAAGTAGACGATGAGTCGCATGTGCATGGTCATTCCCCCGTGTATTTCGATCACCTTTGCTGGGTTGAGGCGCTGGCGGAGACCGGGGAGGCGTTCTTCTCCCAGTCCTGCGCTGCTTTCACGATGGCGCGGAAGGCCTCCGCGCTTTGCAGCAACCATTCCTTCTTGTCCGCAGCCAGCGGCGTGGCGAGCCGGAACTCGTCAACCGGCATGCGATCCTCGCGCACGGACTTGATCAGGCGTTCGATTTCCCCGGCGGCATGCGCAGGCGTGGACAGCAGCACCAGGCGGCTCATCTTGTCGGGGTTGTTGGGCACGTGGCACTGGCTGCACTGCGATTCGCGCAGTTGAAGGGCCAGGTCGCGGTACTGCCGGTCCATGGCCTTGATGTGGGGGTTCTCGGGCCGGTACACGCCATCGAACAGTGTGACCGCCGGTTGGGTGATGCCCTTCTCGTCGGTCCACAGCCATTGGCCCTCGTGTTTCGCGTGGCGCACCGGCTGCACCGGCTGCAACATGGCATTGGGCGCGCGGTCGGTGAATTGCGCGGCGCGGATCTTCGCGGTATCCGGGGCCATCCACAGCATGAAGCTGTTCGCGTTCTCGTACATCGCCCACTTGGATTCCTCATGCCAGAAGGGATAGGGGAATTGCCCGGGGGCCAGCCGGTTGCGGAAGGCGGCTTCCAGCTGGACGCGATACAGGCGCTCCTCGGGGACCCACTCCACCGTATGGCGGCCGTTGAACATGAACAAAGGGGCGTACATGTTGGTCCAGACGTCCGGTGCGAACTGGGTCAGGTTGGTCTGCCGCAGCGTCGCTCCGGCGGCCTTGCTCTGGCGTCCCCACAGCAGAACGTCCGGCAGGTGCGAGCGCAACGCGCTCGGGCCGAACAGGGCGCGCCTGCAAGCGTTGTACGCGGGAGTGTCGCCGGCCGGCGCGACCGGGCAATGCCGCGCCAATTCGGTTGCGATCTCGCGCGCCGCCTTCTCGATGGCCGGAGGTACCGGTGCGGCCGGCTGGGCCTGCGCCAAGCCGGCCAAGGCGAGCAGTGCTATCGTTGCGACCGCGGCGAACCGACGCCGGTCTTTGCGATCGTTTTTTCCATCCCTTACTCCTTCGTGTAATCCAGCAAGGCCAGGTACTCCTGGCGCTCGGCCTTGGCCCATTCCTTCACGCCCAGGGCGCCCAGCACGGGGGCGGCCTGGGTGTTCATGCTCAGCAGCACTTCACGCAGCTGCTGCACCGCATCGGCATGCATATCGGGCGCGGCCAGCACCGACCAGTTGACGACCGGCTGGGTCTCCGCGAGGACGCGGCCACCTTCGGCCGCCCACTTGCGGGCGACCGTCGGGTTGACGACACCGACCTGGCCAAAGCCGCCCTTGATCTGCTGCGCCACTGATTCCTGGAAGCGCACGTGGACGATCACCGGATTGGCGATGTTCTGGCGGCGCAGCTCCGCGCGGGCCACCGCGGTGGTGGCGGCGTATTCATCGGGCATGATGATCTTGGCCTGGCCTATATCGGCGAGGCTCTTGATGGGCGAGCCGCTGGCAACGATGAAAGCCGCCTTGTAGGGGTCGGCCCGGCGCACCAGCGGCTGATAGCCGTTGTCGCGCACCAGCTTGGCCAGCTGGTTCACCGACTTTCCGAACACCAGGTCGGGTTTGGTCGAGCCCTGGGCCAGCGACATGAAGCGCTGGATGTTCACCACCGGTTCGATCCCGATCTGCCTCCCCTTGCTGTGCTGGGTGACGAAATCAGCCAGCGGCTGGTAGCGGCTGGTCAGCAGGAAAATGTTGGTGTCGCCTGTGACAGCCTCGTTCACCATCAAGCGCCACGGGATGCCGGAGGGCTTCTTGCTGGCGGGGGCCTGGGCCAGGGCGGGCGCGGAAGCGAGCAGGGCGCCCAAGGCCGAGCACATTGCACAGTTGCCGGCGGGCCGGTGAAGCGGGCTGCGGTGACACCGCAGCCGGGTTGGCTTTCTTCTTCATTCTTTCTCCCTTTTGTTGGGCCGGCTTTGCAGAGCCAGCTCTGGGAGGAATCTATGAACCCGCGATCGGTTTGGTCAAACGCATGAGCCGGTCGACCCCTGTCAACTTTGACAGGGGGGTCCGCCGTCAACAGGCATGCCTTGTCACGATTTTTCACTGGCAGCAACAATCAGACGCATCTGACTGTCGGGCTCGGCACTCGAAATTGAGAACCAATTGATAAGCTTGAGCCTGTCTTTGGAGGCGTTGCGGGGCTGGGACACAGAATTTTCCCTAAGGCTGGTAACTTTGCGGGTCCACCTGGGCTTGATGACGGTCGCCGGGTCAACCGCTAGTGACTCTGGGCGACTGCCGCGTATCGTTTATGTTTCCTGGCCCGCCACCGAGATTTCGGGCGGCATCAAGGCTGCTTTCCAGCACGTTGAAATGCTGACCGAGGCCGGCTTGGACGCTCACATTGCGTCCAGGGACACCCGTGCGCCCGGCTGGTTCGAGACCGGCGCGAAGATCCTGGGTCTGGATCAGGTGGGTGCCGGGGACATCCTGGTGTTCCCCGAAAACAGCGCAGAGCTGTTCAAGGCTTCTCGCCGGCTCCCCCAACCCCAAGGCTCGTGTTCTGCCAGAGCCCCCTGCTGGCGTCGGCAAGGCATGGGCACCTTGTCCTCCTGCGCCGATGCGCGGCATCAGCCACATCATGTGCCGCCAGCCACACCAGTCCTGCACTATTGCCGGCGCCGCTTTCCGGGGGTGAAACTGGGCTACACGCCCTTTTATGTGGACGCACTCGCGGTTCACCTCCACCCCAGACAAGACACTTGCAGATCGCCTGCGTGCCGCGCAAACGGCCCAATGAATTCGCGTGCGATCGTCGATCTTTTTCGCGCGGTCGTATCCCCAGCACCGCGGCCTGGACTTGGGTCTATCTGCACCAGGCCAGTGAAGCGCAGGTGGCCAAGGTCATGGGCAGCAGTCGGCCGTGTTCCTCTCGCTGGCCGCGACCTCGCAAGCCGCATCGGCATGACCACGCTGGAGGCCATGGCGAGCGGCTGCATCTTGGCCGGCTACAGCGGCGTGGCGGGGGGAACGGACACCGCGACCGTGCGCAATCGGTTTCTGGGCGGCCGAAGACGATCTGGACGGCTGTGTCGATCAAGCTCGCCCGGGCGGTGCGAGCTGGCGATCGACCGCGATCATCGGCCTACCACGCGCATGGTGGAAGGTCCGGCACAGCGCACGGCTCACGAGTATCCGCCGCGAGGAAGCGGCCCGGCGGCTGCTGGAATTCTGGAGGTCGGTATTGCCGCAGCTGGCGCGGCCCTGATCAGGCGGCCAGCGCCTCCAGCAGTTCGGTCTCGATCTCGATCTGGCGCTTGTTCTGCTGCAACTCGGGCCCGTCGATCAGGAAGGTGTCTTCGACCCGCTCGCCCAGAGTGGAAATCTTGGCCAGTTGCAGGTTGATGTGGTGCCGGGCCAGCACCCGGGCCACGGAATAGAGAAGGCCCACGCGGTCGCTGGCCGAAATGGAGAGCAGCCAGCGCTGGGCTTTCTCGTCGGGCGCGAGATGAACACGCGGTGCGATCGGGAAACTCTTGACCCGGCGCGAAACGCGGCCGCGGCTGGGCGGCGGCAGCGGCCCGGCCTGCTCGATGGTGTGCTGCAGCTCCGACTCGACCATGCTGATCAGTTCCCGGTTGTGCTCCGGCAGCATCGAGCTCACCACCTGGAAGGTGTCCAGCGCGTAGCCGTTGTTGGCGGTGTGCACCTTGGCATCCAGGATGCTGAAGCCGGCCTGGTCGAAGTAGCCGCAGATGCGGGCAAACAGGTCAGGCTGGTCGGGCGTGTAGACCAGCACCTGCAGGCCTTCGCCCACCGGCGACAGGCGCGCCCGCACGATGGCCTTGGCCTTGCCGGCATGGCGCGCGAGGTGCCGGGTGTGCCAGACGATGTCGGCCGCGTCGTGGCGCATGAAATAGCCCACGTCCAGTGTGTCCCAAAGCTTCTTGTGGCCCTCGAAGGGCAGGGCATACAGTGCCAGCTGCACCAGGGCCTCGCGCTTGCGAGCCTCGATCTCGGCGTCGGGGTCGGGCGCGCGACCGCCCAGCACGCGCAGCGTATAGCGGTACAGGTCCTCCAGCAGCTTGCCCTTCCAGGCGTTCCACACTTTCGGGCTGGTGCCGCGGATATCCGCCACGGTGAGCAGGTACAAGGCAGTGAGGTTGCGCTCGTTACCCACCTGTTTGGCGAACGCGGCGATGACGTCCGGGTTGCTCAGGTCCTGCTTCTGGGCGATGCGGCTCATGGCCAGGTGTTCCCTGACCAGGAACTCCACCAGCTTGGCATCCTCCGGCTCGATGTGGTGCTGGCGGCAGAACAGGCGCACCTCCCGCGCGCCCAGGTCCGAGTGATCCCCGCCGCGGCCCTTGGCGATATCGTGGAACAGCGCGGCGATGTAGAGGATGTATGGCTTGTCCCAGCCTGCGGCCAGCTGCGAGCAGAACGGGTATTCGTGCGCGTGTTCGGCCATGAAGAAGCGCCGCACGTTGCGCAGCACCATCAGGATGTGCTGGTCCACGGTGTACACATGGAACAGGTCGTGCTGCATCTGGCCCACGATCTTGCGGAACACCCACAGGTAGCGGCCCAACACCGATGTCTGGTTCATCAGGCGCATGGCGTGGGTGATTCCCTCGGGCTGCATCAGCATGGCCCGGAAGGTGGCGTGATTGACCGGATCGCTGCGGAACTTGCCATCCATCACGACGCGGGCGTTGTAGAGCGCCCGCAGGGTTCGGGCCGACAGGCCCTTGACGCCCACGGTGGTCTGGTAGACCAGGAAGGTCTCCAGCACGGCGTGCGGATTCTTCAGGTACAGGTCGTCGCTGGCGACCTCGATCATCCCGGCCTTGTTGGAGAAGCGCTCGTTGATCGGCTGCGGCTCGTGCACGTTGGGATTGAGCCGTTCCTCGATGTTGAGCAGCAGGATCTGGTTGAGCTGGGTCACGGCCTTGGCCGCCCAGTAGAAGCGCTTCATCAGCGCTTCGCTGGCGCGCAAGATCACTCGCCCACGGTCGTTGACCACGGTTTCGTAGCCGAAGGCTTCGGCCACAGCCGTCTGCAGGTCGAACACCAGGCGGTCTTCCCGCCGGTTGGCGATCACGTGAAGCTGCGCGCGAATCAGGCTCAGCAGCGCCTCGTTGCGCTTGATCTGCCGCGCTTCGAAGTGCGTTGCCAGGCCGTTGCGAGCCAGTTCGTCCCAGCTCTTGCCGAAGCCCGCGGCCTTCGCCACCCAGAGGATCACCTGCAAGTCGCGCAGGCCGCCGGGCGATTCCTTGCAGTTGGGTTCCAGGGAGTAGGGCGTGTTCTCGAACCTGGTGTGGCGCTGGCGCATCTCCAGCGTCTTGGCCACGAAGAAGGCCTTGGGATCGACGGTGGCCAGGAAGCGCTTGTGGAAAGCCGCGTAGAGCTTGCCGTCGCCGGTGATGCGCCGCGATTCCAGCAGCGAGGTCTGCACCGTCACGTCGGTTTCGGCCTGCGCCACGCACTCGGACACGGTGCGCACGCTGGAGCCGATCTCGAGGCCGGTATCCCAGCAGTTGCCGATGAAGGCCTCGATCCGGCGCTTGAGTTCAGGGTCGTGGTCGGGCGAGGTGCCGTCGGGCATCAGGACCAATACGTCGACGTCTGAATGGGGAAACAGCTCCCCGCGTCCGAAGCCACCGACGGCCAGCAGCGCGAAGCCGGCGGGCAAGCCGGCTGTGTCCCACAGGATCTTGAGGGTGTCATCGGCCTCGCGGGCCAGGCGTTGCAGGAGGCTGCGAATGCCCCGTGTCGAGTGGGCTTGCAGCGAAGCCAGCAGCGCGTTCTTGCGCGCCCGATGCCCTTCGCGCAGTTCGGCCAATGACAAGTGACTCGGCGGCTGCGCCGCCTCGATGACAGATGACAAACGCGCTCCAGTCATTCGTCATTCGTCATTCGTCATGCATTCACGAACGGCGGCGGAGGCGGGCTGCCGGCCGAGAGCGTGAGCACCTCGTAGCCGGTCTCGGTGACCAGCACGGTGTGCTCCCACTGCGCCGACAGGGAATGATCCTTGGTCACGATGGTCCAGCCATCGCTGCCGAACTCCTTCACATCCTTGCGCCCGGCGTTGATCATGGGCTCGATGGTGAAGGTCATGCCGGGCTTGAGCTCCTCGAGCGTTCCGGGCTTGCCGTAGTGCAGCACCTGCGGCTCTTCATGAAAGTTGCGGCCGATGCCGTGGCCGCAGAACTCACGCACCACCGAAAAGCCATTGCTCTCGGCGAACTTCTGGATCGCGAAGCCGATGTCGCCCAGGTGGATGCCGGGCCGAACGCGCATGATGCCTTGCCACATCGCGTCGAAGGTCAGTGCGCACAGCCGTTTGGCCGCGATGGAAACTTCGCCGACCATGAACATGCGGCTGGTATCGCCGTACCAGCCGTCCTTGATGACGGTGACGTCCACGTTGACGATGTCGCCCTTCTTCAGCGGCTTGTCGTTGGGGATGCCGTGGCACACCACGTGATTCACGGAGGTGCACAAGGAGGCGGGGTAGGGCGGATAGCCCGCGGGCTGATAGCCCAGCGTGGCCGAGATCGTGCCCTGCTTTTTCATGCATTCGGCAGCCAGCCGGTCGATCTCGCTGGTGGTGATGCCCGGCTTGATGTGCGGCGTGAGGTAGTCCAGCACTTCCGAGGCCAGCCTTCCGGCCACCCGCATGCCCTGGATGCCCTCGGCGTCTTTGTACGTAATGCTCATGGCCCCGATTATCCCAGAGGGCGAAACGTAGAACCGCGCGGTTTCAGCGCAGGCTAACAACTGCCCGAAGGGCTTGTTATGCCGCAGCTAAAATGCCGGGTTAACACCGAGAGCCCGCCATTGTGACCCTGCACATCACCGAGTTCGAGGGCGGCAATGCCCTTAGCGATTTTAGAGTCCAGCAATTACTCCCGCGCCTGCAAGCTGTCCACGACAAGGTCAACGGCCTCAGCGCCCGCTACGTCCACCTGGTTGCCGCCGACCATGCGCCCAGCGCAGCCGAGAATGAGCGGCTGGCGGAACTGCTGACCTACGGCGACCCCCACCGGCCTTCCGGCGATGGGCCTCTCATCGTGGTGACGCCGCGCTTCGGAACCGTTTCGCCCTGGGCGTCCAAGGCCACGGACATCGCCCACAACTGCGGCATCGCGCTCAAGCGGGTGGAGCGCATCACCGAATTTCGCATCGGCGTGAAGAGCGGGCTGCTGGGCAAGGGCGGGCTGGACGCAGCGCAATTGCTGGCGATCGCAGCCCTGCTGCACGATCGGATGACCGAAAGCGCGATGTTCGACCGCGCCGCTGCCCGCGGCCTGTTCACCGAGCTGGCGCCGGCACCGATGGAATATGTGGACGTTCTGGCGGGCGGCCGGGGCGCGCTGGAGAAAGCCAACATCCAGTTCGGCCTGGCACTGGCCGACGACGAGATCGACTACCTGGTCCAGTCGTTCAAGGGCCTGGGGCGCAACCCCAGCGACGTGGAACTGATGATGTTCGCCCAGGCCAACAGCGAACACTGCCGCCACAAGATCTTCAACGCCTCGTTCACCATCGACGGCGTGCCGCAGGAACGCAGCATGTTCGGGATGATCCGGCACACCCACCAGGTGAGCCCGCAGCACACGGTGGTGGCGTACTCCGACAACGCATCCATCATGGAAGGCTCCGCCGTCGAGCGCTTCGTCGCCACCTCGGCGCAGGCCTCGCGTTATCGCAAGCAGGACGCCCTTCATCACGTGTTGATGAAAGTGGAAACGCACAACCATCCGACGGCGATTTCACCGTTTCCCGGCGCTTCCACCGGCGCCGGCGGCGAGATCCGCGACGAGGGCGCGACGGGCCGCGGCTCCAAGCCCAAGGCCGGCCTCACGGGTTTCACGGTTTCCAGGCTGTGGGGCGGCTGGTCGGACGAGGCGGGCGGCAAGCCCGGAGCACATCGCCAGCCCGCTGCAGATCATGATCGAGGGCCCATTGGGCGGCGCCGCGTTCAACAACGAATTCGGCCGGCCCAATTTGCTGGGCTATTTCCGCGAGTACGAGCAGCAGGCGGGCGACGTCATGCGCGGCTATCACAAGCCCATCATGATCGCCGGCGGCCTGGGCACGATAGACGCGGGGCTGACCAGGAAGATCGAGTTCCCGGCCGGCACCCTGTTGATCCAGCTGGGCGGACCCGGGATGCGCATCGGAATGGGCGGTGGCGCCGCAAGTTCGATGGCGACGGGGGCCAACGCAGCCGAGCTCGACTTCGACTCGGTGCAACGCGGCAATCCCGAGATCGAGCGTCGCGCCCAGGAAGTCATCAATCATTGCTGGGCCGAAGGTGATGCGAATCCCATCCTGGCGATTCATGACGTGGGCGCGGGCGGCCTGTCGAACGCCTTTCCCGAGCTGAGCAACGACGCCGGCCGCGGAGCCAGGTTCGACTTGCGCAAGATTCCGCTCGAGGAATCCGGTCTGGCCCCCAAGGAAATCTGGTGCAACGAAAGCCAGGAGCGCTATGTCCTGGCGATCGCGCCTGAATCGCTTGCGCAATTCAAGGCCTTCTGCGAGCGCGAACGCTGCCCGTTTGCCGTGGTCGGCGTTGCCACCGAAGAGCGCCAGCTGGTGGTCGCCGATGAAGGCGCGCCGGCGCCCGTGGACATGCCCATGAACGTGCTGCTGGGCAAGCCGCCGAAGATGCACCGCGACGTGAAGAGCGTCGCGCGCCAGTTCAAGCCGGTCGATCTGACGGACGTCAGCCTGCAGGACGCGGCCATCAAGGTGCTCAGCCATCCGACGGTGGCCTCCAAGCGCTTCCTCATCACCATCGGCGACCGCACCGTGGGCGGCATGTCGCATCGCGACCAGATGGTCGGGCCCTGGCAGGTGCCGGTGGCCGATTGCGCCGTCACCTTGGCCGACTACAAGGGTTTCGCCGGTGAGGCCATGAGCATGGGCGAGCGCACGCCGCTGGCCACCATCGATGCGCCCGCATCCGGCCGGATGGCCGTGGCCGAGGCCATCACCAACCTGCTGGCCGCACCTATCGAGTTGCCGCGGGTCAAGCTCTCGGCCAACTGGATGGCCGCATGCGGCGAGCCGGGCGAAGACGCCGCCTTGTATGAGACCGTGCGCACGGTAGGCATGGAGCTGTGCCCGGCGCTGGGCATTTCGATTCCGGTGGGCAAGGACAGCCTTTCCATGCGCACGCAGTGGAGTGAAGGCGACGCGAAGAAGAAGGTGACCTCGCCGGTCAGCCTGATCGTCACGGCCTTCGCCACCCTGGGCGACGTTCGCGGGACGCTGACGCCGCAGCTGGAAGCAAACCAGGATACGACCCTGGTGCTGATCGACCTGGGCAAGGGCCGCAACCGCATGGGCGGCAGCATCCTGGCGCAAGTGCTCGATCAGGTCGGCGATGAGGTGCCCGACCTGGACGACCCCCAGGACCTGGTGAATCTGGTCAACGCGGTCAACGCGCTGCGGGCGCAGGGCAGGATCCTTGCGTACCACGATCGCAGCGATGGCGGCCTGTTTGCAGCGGCCTGCGAGATGGCTTTTGCCGGCCACGTCGGGGTGTCACTCAACGTCGATCTGCTGGTGACCGAAGGTGACGGCATCAGCGACAGCCGCGCCGATTTTGGCGATGCCAAGAACTGGGCATCGCAAATCGGGCCGCGCCGGGACGAGCTCACGCTCAAGGCGCTGTTCAACGAAGAGCTCGGGGTGGTGCTGCAGGTGCCCACCGAAGCACGCAACGAGGTGATGCAGGTCCTTCGCGCGCATGGCCTGTCGAAGTTCAGCCATTTCGTCGGCATGACCCGGCCCGCCTCGTCGGGCATCGAGATGGGCAAGGGCGAGGTGCAGGTCTGGCGCGACACCAAGGCGGTGTTCTCGGCAAAGCTGTCGGACCTGCACCAGGTCTGGGACAGCGTCAGCTGGAAGATCTGCCAGCAGCGCGACAACCCCGCGGGCGCCGACTCGGAACACGCGGCCGCGGGCGACCCCGCCGACCCGGGCTTGCAGTTCGCACCGGCCTTCGACCCGGCTGAAGATGTGGCGGCACCCTACCTGAATCTGGCCCGCCCGAAGGTGGCGATCCTGCGCGAGCAGGGCGTCAATTCGCATGTGGAGATGGCCTACACCTTCACCGAAGCCGGCTTCGAAGCCTATGACGTCCACATGACCGACCTGCAGTCCGGCCGCGCGCGGCTCGAGGACTTCAAGGGTTTCGTCGCCTGCGGCGGCTTCAGCTATGGCGACACGCTGGGCGCGGGCATCGGCTGGGCTCGCAGCATCATGTTCAACGCGCAACTGGCCCAACAGTTCAAGTCCTTCTTCGACCGCCCGGACACTTTCGCCTTGGGCGTTTGCAACGGCTGCCAGATGCTGGCCGAGCTGGCGGACATCATTCCCGGCGCGCAGGCCTGGCCGCGCTTCACCACCAACCGCAGTGAGCGCTACGAGGCTCGTCTGTCGCAGGTAGAGGTGCTGGAGTCGCCCAGCCTGTTCTTCGCGGGCATGGCGGGCAGCCGTCTGCCGATCGCGGTGGCGCATGGCGAAGGCTTCGCCAACTTTGCGATGCGAGGTGACAAGGACAAGGTGATTGCCGCAATGCGTTTCACCGACAACCATGGCAAGGCCACTGAAACCTACCCCTTCAATCCGAACGGCAGCCCGGGCGGCCTGACCGCCGTGACCACGGCCGACGGCCGCTTCACGGCCATGATGCCGCACCCGGAGCGGGTGTTCCGCAACGTCCAGATGAGCTGGACTGGCGGCGACAAGAGCACGTTCAGCCCCTGGATGCGGATCTGGCGCAATGCGCGCAAGTGGGTGGGTTAGCAGCCGGCTGTCATTGCGGGCTTGACCCGCAATCCATCGCGGCGATGGATGCCGGATCAAGTCCGGCATGACAGCCGTGAGTGCGGGGCTCTACACTCCCAGCCCATGCCCCGCCAGCGCTTTGACACCATCGACGCCCTTCGCGGCGTCGCCATCGTCTGGATGACGGTGTACCACTTCTGCTTCGATCTCAACCATTTCGGCTGGCTCAAGCAGGACTTCTATACCGACCCGTTCTGGACCTGGCAGCGCACAGCCATCGTCAGCCTGTTCCTGTTCTGCGCCGGCCTGGGCCAGGCCGTGGCCGTGGAGCAAGGCCAGAGCTGGGCGCGCTTCTGGAAGCGCTGGGCCCAGGTGGCGGGCTGCGCCCTGCTGGTAACCGCCGCTTCCTACTGGATGTATCCGAAGAGCTTCATCTACTTCGGCGTCCTGCATGGGATCGCCGTGATGCTGATCATCGTGCGATTGACGGCGGGCTGGGGCCGCGGACTCTGGCTGGCGGGCGCGATCGCCATCGCGGCCAAGCCGCTGGCGGCCGTCGCGCACAGCTATTGGCCCGAGCTGGAGTTTCTCAACGCGCCCGCCTGGAACTGGCTGGGCCTGATCAGCCGCAAGCCCATCACCGAGGACTACGTTCCGCTCATCCCCTGGCTGGGTGTCATGTGGTGGGGCATGGCGGCCGGGCAGTGGCTGCTGGCGCGCCGGCGGGCGATGGTGCAGCAAGCCATCCCGCGCGCCGCTGCGCCATTGGCGTGGCTGGGGCGCTGGAGCCTTTCCTGGTACATGCTGCACCAGCCGGTGTTGATAGGGGCGATGACTGTCATTGCGGCCTTGACCCGCAATCCATGAACGCCCTCGAGGGCTGATGACCGTCATCTGGCCCGACCTCGCATCCATGACCCGAAGAGCGGCAATCCTCCACCTCCTTCTCAGAGCTGTTCGGGTTAACGCTGGCAGGGATGAAAATATCTACCTTTTCCATCAGCGCGACCATGTCGGGCAAGCCAATCTGGAAGAAGCTCCTGACACTTTCAAGGAAAGTGTTTCCGCTGAACATATCGCTGGGATGCTCGTGGAGCATGAAGAAGAGCACCACAAAGTCTTTCTTCACAGCGTTCGCCGGCAGTGTGCTCGTCGAACGCACCAGCTTGCGGTCGATCGGCAGCAGCGCTGGCACGATGCGGCTGAACACGGCTGAATCTCTCATTATGCACAGATGTGCTACGTCATGCTTCAAGGTTTCGAGATGCTGCTGCTACGTATTCGTTCCCGTGCACAGCGAAAGGCTGCTCAGTAGCACCGGTCAGCGGGAGCTTGCCATGAAACATGGCGTGTAACGCGGCCAGGACACCTGTCGTACCTATCTTGGAGATTGTAGGAACCGGCAACTGTCTCATCTTGCTATTTTCAGCCAAAAAAAAGCGGCCACATGGGCCGCTGTGGATCCCGGATCAAGTCCGGGATGACACCTGACAAGACTTATTCGACCTTGGCTTTGCCGCGCAGGTCTTCCTGGAACTTGGCCAGCTTTTGCTGCTGCAGCTGCTGGGCGATCTGCGGCTTGACCTCTTCCAGCTTGGGCAACTGCGCGTCACGCACGTCGTCCAGGCGAATCACATGCCATCCGAACTGGGTCTTCACCGGGGCTTCGGTGGTCTGGCCCTTCTTCAGCTTGGTCAGGGCGCCGGAGAACTCAGGCACGTAGCTCGCCGCGTTGGCCCAGTCGAGGTCGCCGCCATTGGCGCCGGAACCCGGGTCCTTGGACTGCTTCTTGGCGATATCCTCGAACTTCCCGCCCTTCTTGAGCGAGGCGATGATGGCCTTGGCCTCGTCTTCCTTTTCCACCAGGATGTGGCGCGCGCGGTATTCCTTGCCGCTGTTGGCCGCCGCGAACTTGTCGTACTCGGCCTGGATGTCGGCGTCGGTCACCGGGTTGTTCTTCTGGTAGTCGGCGAACAGCTCGCGGATCAGCAGCGTCTGGCGGGCCAGTTCCATCTGGGCCTTGAAGTCGTCGCTGCCGTCCAGGCCGCGCTTTTGCGCTTCCTGCATGAAAATCTCGCGCGCAATGACTTCGTCCTTGATCTGGCCCTGTACCTCGGGCGAGATCGGCCGGCCGGCCTTGGCCAGCTGGGCCGCCAGCGCATCCACGCGTGCCTTGGGCACGGGCTTGCCGTTGACGATGGCGACGTTCTGCGCCGCGGCGGGCAGGGCGATGCTGAGGATGGCCGCCGCCAGGGCGGACAGGATTACTTGCTTCATTGGGGAGTCCCTTGAGAGTCAGGAGAGGTGGTCAGAGGATTTCGATCGCGAGAGCGTGCAGCCCCCTGTCTACGAAATCTTGCAGCGCATCATACACAAGGCGATGACGCGCCACGCGCGTGCGTCCGGCGAACATGGGAGAGGCGATCCGCACCCGGAAATGGGTGCCATATCCGCTGCCATCGGCCCCGGCGTGGCCTGCATGGGCGGCACTTTCGTCGAGTACTTCGAGTACCGTCGGCGCAAGGAGTTCCGCCAGCCGTTGCTGCAACGCCTCGGCCGTAATGCCCGTGCTCATGCGCCCACGGGCTCATGCAAAAAACCTCACGGCTTTGGCGCTTCGTCGGCCTTCATGTAGCGCCCCAGGTAGAGCGCCTGGCCGATCACGAACAGCGCCATCAGGCCCAGGCCGCCGAACAGCTTGAAGTTGACCCAGGTGTCCGTGTCGAAGTTGTAGGCCACCCAGAGGTTGATCACCCCCATGGCCGCCGAAAAAGGTGATCCAGCTCCAGTTGGTGACGCGCCATGCGGCTTCGGGCAGATCGAGCTGGGAACCCATCAGGGACTTGAGCAGGTTCTTCTTGAAGAAGAGCTGCCCGGCCGCAAGCGTGCCGGCCATCAGCCAGTACAGAACAGTGGGCTTCCATTTGATGAAGGTTTCGTTCTGGGCCACGATGGTCGCGCCGCCGAACAGCACGATCACCCCCAGGCTGAGCCATTGCATGGGCTCGACCTTGCCGTTCTTGTGGCGCAGCCAGGCGATCTGGGCAATCGTTGCGACGATCGCGACGCCGGTTGCCACATAGATGCCCGCGACCTTGAAGGCAACGAAGAACAGGATGATGGGAAAGAAATCGATCAGCAGTTTCATGAGGTCTTGTTCAGTCTTGTTCTTCGGCTTTGAAATCCAGGGAAGCTGAATTCATGCAGTAGCGCAGTCCCGTGTCGGTGGGCCCGTCCGGGAACACGTGGCCCAGGTGCGCGCCGCATTGCGCGCAGACGGTCTCGGTGCGCACCATCCCGTGGGTGGTGTCGGTGATTTCCTTGATGGCCCCGGGCACCGCCTCGGAGAAGCTCGGCCAGCCGCAGCCGGCGTCGAACTTGGTGGCGGAATCGAACAGCTTGGCGCCGCAGCAGATGCAGTGGTAGCTGCCGTCGTCCCACACCGCCTCGTATTTGCCGGTGAAGGGCCGCTCGGTCGCGGCATGGCGAGTGACTTCGAAGGCGCCTCGCTCGGCGCCTTTTTGCGCCAGCAGTGCTTTCCACTCGGCGTCGGTCTTCTGGATCTTGTAGGTCATGAGGAGCAGCTGATTTCGATATGGGTGGCCCAGTCCGGCGGGAATCCGGCCTTTTCATCATGCCCCGGATGTTCGTCATAGGGGGCCTGGACCAGCGCCAGCAAGTCTTCGACCAGCGAATAGTCCTTTAGCTTCGCCTGGCGAATGGCCAGTTCCCCCAGATGATTGCGAAGCACGTACTTGGGGTTGGTCCTGAGCATCAGGCCGGCGGCTTTCTCAATCTCATCCTTGCCCAGCCGCTGCGAATATTTTAGCAACCAGGCATCGAAGTCCTCTCTCTGCAGGAACAGGTCGCGCACCGCTTCGGCCGGCTCACCCGCAACGTGGCGCGACAGGCGGCGCCAGAAGATGGTGTAGTCCACGCGGTCCTTGGCCAGCAGCTTGCAGGATGCCCTCGATCAGCTCGCGGTCGCCCGGCTGCCGTTTCGAGCAGACCCAGCTTGGCACGCATGGCCGCCTCCAGTTCGCGCGGGAAGACGGTCTTGTACGACTCCAGGGCGGCCAGGGCCAGTTCCTGGTCGCCGATCAGCGGCAGCAGCGCCTGGCCCAGGCAGAACAGGTTCCAGTAGGCCACGTTCGGCTGCTTGTTGTAGGCGTAGCGCCCCTGCTCGTCGCTGTGGTTGCAGATGTGGCCGGGGTCGAAGGCGTCCAGGAACTGGAACGGGCCGTAGTCGATGGTCAGGCCCAGGATGCTCATGTTGTCGGTGTTCATCACGCCATGGCAAAAGCCGACGGCCTGCCACTGCGCGACCATGGCCGCGGTGCGCTCGCTGACCTGTTCGAGGAACGCCGCGTACGGCGTTGCCGGCGAACGCCTGGGTCCCGCGGCATTCGGGGTAGTACCTGTCGATGACGTAGTCGGCGAGCTTGCGCAGCTCGTCGTGCTGCTCGCGCGCCGAGAAGTGCTCGAAATGCCCGAAGCGGATGAAGCTGGGTGCGACGCGCGTGACCACCGCGGCGGTCTCGATTTCCTCGCGCCGCACGGGCGCCTGCGAGCCGGTGACCATGAGGGCGCGAGTGGTGGGTATGCCCAGCCCGTACATCGCCTCGGACCCCAGGAATTCGCGGATGCTGGACCGCAGCACGGCGCGCCCGTCGCCCATGCGCGAGTAGGGGGTGCGGCCGCTGCCCTTGAGCTGGAACTCCTGCGCGCCGGCGGCGGTTTGCGCCTCGCCCAGAAGAATGGCCCGTCCATCGCCCAGCTGCCCCGCCCACACGCCGAATTGGTGGCCGCTGTAGACGCTGGCCAGCGGGCGGGAGCCGGCCAGTGGCAGATTGCCGGTGAAAGCCTCCACGCCTTCGGGCCCGGCAAGCAGTTCGGCGGACAGGCCCAGTTCGGCGGCAAGGCGCCGGTTCAGCCCGACCAGGTAGGGGGAGGGCAGGGGCTTCGGCGCCAGCTCGGTATAGAACGCCGCCCCCAGCCCGGCGAAGCTGTTGGGCCAGGCCAGGTTCAGGTCGAGCTGGCGCGGCGGGGTGTCGACGAGTTGATCCATGGGCTCGATTGTCCTTGGTCCTGCGGCGGCCTGAGGGACAAAGGGCATTTGCGTTGTTGAGCCAAATGTCGATAATGCGGCCCAGCCGATCGATACGTAAGTACACGGCCTCAAGGGAGACTAAATATTATGGACAACCTTATTGCCACGCAGTGAACTGTCATCGCTGCGGGAGACGAGATCGGCGCCTGAGTCGTCGGCGCTGCAGCATTTATTCCATTCGCCGCCTGGCCGCCGCAAGGCGGCTCGTGCTCGCGCCCGTCAGTTCCTGACGCTGTTGTACCTGGTGCGAAAGAGCGAGATCGCGAACTCTTCGCGACCTGCGCACAACTTCTTGCTAATTCATGGCTGCGTGCCGGTGGTGCTGCGGGCATTGGCCCGCAGCGAAGCCGTAAGCCCGCTGGCCGAATACGAACCTGCCAGCCTTTCGGCTGCCTAACAGCGAAAATAACGATGACCATTTTCAGCCGGCTGTTCGAACACTACAGGGCGTACCACGCCCACGGCCCGTCGCGTCTCAAATACATGGGATATGTCGGTGCCGCTTGCCTTCGCGCTGTTCTACCTCCTCCGATTCACCAGGCCCAATCCGCAGCCCTTATGACGACCTTGTGCTGCGCCTCATTGCCGTCGTGCTGTTCACGGGCCTTGCGCTCAAGGACCGATGGCCCGAGAAGGCCAGACCCTACTACATCGGATACTCATACCTGGTCCTGCTCTATTGCCTCCCTTGCTTCACCGTGTTGGTCGCGTTGCAACGGCGGCGGGGGTGTTCCGGCGATTTCCAACTCGTTCATCGTCCTGTTCTTTCTCGTGCTCCTGACCGATTGGCGCAACACTCTGGTGATGCTGCTCGCCGGCACCGGTATCGCGGCCGCCATCTACGCGGCCACCAGCCCCAATCCCAAGGCTCCCCATGGACCTGGTCGCGCAGCTGCCCGCCTTTGCGCTCATCGTGATCGGCGGAAATCTCTTCAAGTTTTCCACCGAGCAGATCGATGCCGAACGCAAGCTGCGCGCAACAGCCCTTGCCGGCTCCATCGCCCACGAAATGCGCAATCCGCTCGGCCAGATCAGGCACAACCTGGAGAGCATGCAGCAAGCCCTGCCGCCACCGACGACCACGCCGCAGGCCCAGACATTGGGGGCGCCCCAGATCGACACCCTGTACCGGCATCTGGCGGAGAGTGAAATGGCCGTCAAGCGCGGCTTGCAGGTGATCGCGATGACCCTGGACGAAGTGAGCGCCAAGCCCGTGGACACCAGCGCGTTCTCCTATCTTTCCGCCGCGGCCACGACCGAGAAGGCCGTCCAGGAATACGCATTCGCAAGCGACGCCGAACGCAGCAGGGTCCGCGTGCACGTGATCGAGGACTTCGACTTCCGCGGCGACGAAACCGCCTATCTGTTCGTGCTCTTCAATCTCATCAAGAACGCGCTCTACTACATGGCGCTCGATCCCGGCGCCCGCATCACCATCACGGTCGCCGACAACCAGGTCAAGGTCCATGACACGGGGCCGGGCGTCGCGCCCGACGCGCTGGCCAGGCTGTTCCAGCCGTTCGCCTCGGTGGGCAAGGCGGGCGGCACCGGCCTGGGCCTGGCCTATTGCCGCCGCGTCATGCGGGCGTTCGGCGGAGAGATCGAGTGTGAATCCGTTCTGGGTGAATACACGCAGTTCACCTTGCGTTTCCCGAAGGTCAGACCTGCTGGAAAGCCAGAGCCATCATCTCGCGGTCATGGAACGCGCGCGCGCCGCCTTCGCCGGCAAGCGGCTGCTCGTCGTCGACGATGACGCCACCCAGCGCAAGGCAACGCGCAACAAACTGGCGCCGTTGGGAGCGCAGATCGACGAGGCGGCCGACGGCCACCGGGCCCTCGAGGCGCTCGCCCGGCAGCGCTACGACCTGGTCCTGCTCGACCTGAGGATGCCCGTGCTCGACGGCTATGCGGTTGCGGCCGAAGTACGGCAGGGCCAGGTACCCGCCAATCGCGAAGTGCGCATCGTCGCCTATAGCAGCGAGCCGGCGCACGTGGCAAGCGTCAAGGCGCAAAAGGCCGGGATGGACGGCTTCGTCAGCAAGCCTTGCGCGCAACTGCCGCTGGTGGAGGCGCTGCACCAGGCGCTCGATCGTCCCAGGGCCGAGGCCGCCGGGGCGCTGGCGGGGCGGCGAGTGCTGCTCGCCGACGACAACCCCTTCAACCGCAAGGCGGTGGCCGCTTACCTGAAGCACGCCGGAGCCACGGTCATCGAAGCAGCCCATGGCCGGGCGGCGCTGGAGCAATTGCAGGCACCAGGCGTCTGGGACGCCGTTCTGATGGACATCAACATGCCAGGCATGGACGGGCTTGAAACCACGCGGGCCATCCGCGCCGGCGCCATGCCCTGCAGCCAGTTCCGATCCTGGCGCTGACCGCTCATTCGGACCAGGCGACGGTCCAGGCAGCCCAGGCGGCCGGCATGAACGGATACATCACCAAGCCGGTCGAGGCGGGTGCGCTTTACCGGACACTGAGCGATTTCTTCCGTGGCACAACGGCCGTCACGCCCACCATGCCGGCGGCGCTGCCCGCCGCACCGGACCATGAGGGCCGGCTGCTTGACCTGAACCGGCTGGAAAGCTATCGGCGCATCGGCATGCTGGAAGAGCTGCTGGAAGACTACATGGCGGAAATTGCCCAGCTGGTCGAGCGGCTGGAACAAGGCGTAGCCGACCAGGACCTGACCCAGGCCCTTGATGCCCTGCATTCGCTTCTTGGCATGAGCGGTGACGCCGGCGCATCGGCCCTGTACCGGCTGGTACGGACGATCTACGTGCCGATGGTCGAGGCGCGAAGCTGGCCGGCACAGCTCGGTTGGCTGGAGCAGATCAGTGCAACCACCAACCAGACCCAGGCAGCGCTGAAGGCTTACGCCCGGATGTCGCCTGCAGTTTGAAGAAAGCAGTCCGCTCATCCGTTACTCAGCGCAGCTTCGCCGGCTGACAAGGGGCCGGCTCGTACTCATCCAGGACACCCGCGACCGCAGCACCCTCTGTTGCCCGGAGCCGCAAGCTACTACGATAGCGATCCGCCAGAAATCCTTTCCAAGGAGCACCCATGCTAGGTTTGATGCAAAGCCAACCGCTGCTGATTTCGTCCCTCATCGACTTCGCGGAGCGCCACCACGGCGACGCCGAAATCGTGTCTCGCCGCGTGGAGGGCGACATCCATCGCTACACCTGGCGCGACGTCGCCGACCGGGCACGGCAGGTGGCCAACGCCCTGGACGGGATGAACCTGCTGTTCTCCGACCGCGTCGCCACCCTGGCCTGGAACGGCTATCGCCACCTGGAAATGTACTTCGGCGTCAGCGGTTCCGGACGCGTGCTGCACACCATCAATCCGCGCCTGCATCCGGACCAGATCGCCTGGATCGCCAACCACGCCGAGGACCAGGTGCTGGCTTTCGACATGACCTTCCTGCCGCTGGTGCAGGCGGTGCACGCGCGCTGCCCGACCATCACGGCAATACGTTGCGATGTGCGATGCGGACAAGCTGCCCAAGGACAGCGGCATCCCCAACCTGGTGAGCTACGAATCCTGGATCGGCGGCCAGCCCACCACCTACACATGGCCCAGTTTCGACGAAAACTCGGCTTCGAGCATGTGCTACACCAGCGGCACCACCGGCAACCCCAAGGCGGCGCTGTACAGCCATCGTTCCACCGTCCTGCACGCCTATGCCGCGGCCTTGCCCGACGTCATGTGCCTGTCGGCGCGCGACTCGGTGCTGCCCGTGGTGCCCATGTTCCACGTCAATGCCTGGGGCCTTCCGTATTCGGCGGCGATGGTGGGCGCCAAGCTGGTGTTCCCCGGCCCGGCGCTGGACGGCAAATCGGTCTATGAGCTGATCGAGGCCGAAAAGGTGAACTTCGCCGCCGGCGTGCCCACGGTATGGCAGATGCTGCTCGGCCATATGAAGCCCAACAAGCTGCGCTTCTCCACGCTCACGCGCACGGTGATCGGCGGCTCGGCCTGTCCGCCGGCCATGATCGACGCCTTCCGCGAGGAGTACGGCGTGGAGGTGCTGCACGCCTGGGGCATGACGGAGATGAGCCCGCTGGGCACCTTGTGCACGCTCAAGAACAAGCACCTCACCATGCCGGCCGAGGAGCAGATGAAGATCCGCCTCAAGCAGGGCCGCGCGGTCTATGGCGTGGACATGAAGATCATCGGAGACGACGGCGAGGAACTGCCCTGGGACGGCAAGGCACCCGGCGACCTGTACGTCAAGGGCCCGTGGATCGTTGGCGAGTACTTCAAGGGCGAGGGCGGCGACCCGCTCGTGGACGGCTGGTTCCCCACCGGCGACGTGGCGACCATCGATGCCGATGGCTACATGCAGATCACCGACCGCAGCAAGGACGTGATCAAGTCCGGCGGCGAATGGATCAGCTCGATCGACGTGGAGAACATCGCCGTGGCGCATCCGGCCGTGGCCATGGCCGCCTGCATCGGCATGAGGCACCCCAAATGGGACGAGCGGCCGATCGTCGCCGTGGTCAAGAAGCCCGGGGCCGAGGTCACGCGCGAGGAGCTGCTCAAGTTCTACGAGGGCAAGACCGCGAAATGGCAGATCCCGGACGACGTGGTGTTCGTCGATGCGATCCCGCTGGGCGCCACCGGAAAGATGCTCAAGACGCGCTTGCGCGAGATGCTCAAGGACTACAAGTTGCCACCATGATGCACGCTGAGGCCTGTCACATCCGCGATAGAAATGCCCCTGTCCTAGGGGCAACCCTGAGCGCTGCTCTGCACAATAACTTGTACCCTGCGCGGTGTTGACCCACCAGGAGACATCCATGAAATTCGCCATCAAAACAATTGCCCTGTCCGCCCTGATCGCCGTATCGGGCGCAGCCCTCGCGCAGAAGGGCGAAACCGTCCGCATCGCGTTCATGGATCCGCTGTCCGGCCCCTTCGCCAACGTCGGGCAGAACCAGCTCAAGAGCTGGCAATTCATCGCCGAGCGCTATTCGGGCAAGAATCCGGCCGGCGTGAAGTTCGAGGTCGTGGGCTTCGACAACAAGGGCTCGCCGCAGGAAAGCCTGAACACGCTCAAGGCCGCCATCGACCAGGGCTTCCGCTACGTGACCCAGGGCAACGGCTCGGGCGCCGCCACCGCCATCCTGGACGCCGTCGCCAAGCACAACGAGCGCAACCCCGGCAAGGAGGTGCGTGTACCTCAACTACGCGGCCGTGGATCCCGGCGCTGACCAACGAGAAATGCGACTTCTGGCATTTCCGCCTGGACGCCGACACCAGCATGAAGATGGAGGCGCTGACCTCCTTCATGAAGGACCAGCCCAAGGTCAGCAAGGTCTACCTGCTCAACCAGAACTACTCGCACGGCCAGCAGGTCGCCAAGTACTTCAAGGACGCGATCGCGCGCAAGCGCCCCGACGTGAAGGTGGTGGGTGAAGACCTGCACCCGATCGGCCAGGTCAAGGACTTCTCGCCCTACGTCGCCAAGATCAAGCAATCCGGCGCCGACACCATCGTCACCGGCAACTGGGGCGCCGACCTGACGCTGCTGGTCAAGGCGCTCAACGACGCCGGCCTGAAGATCCCGATGTACACCTATTACGCCGGCGTGACCGGCACGCCCACGGCGCTGGCCGCAGGCGGCGACAGCGAGGTGTACGTGGTGGCCTATGGCCATGCCAACCACACGGGCGAGCTGGGCGAGCTCGGCTGCCGACTTCAAGAAGAAGTTCAACGACGACTACTACACCTTCGCCACCTACAACGGCATCCAGCTGCTGTCGTCGGCCATGGCCAAGGCCAAGACCACCAACCCGGTGGCCGTGGCCAAGGCGCTGGAAAACCTGAACGTCAAGAGCTTCGCCGGCGAGGTCACGATGCGCGCATCCGACCACCAGCTGCAGCAGAGCATGTTCATCACCAAGTGGCAGAAGGCGGACAAGAAGTACGCGTACAGCGTGGAAAACACCGGCTACACCTTCGTTCCGATCAAGCAGATGGACCCGTATGTGTCCAGCACGCCCACCAGCTGCCAGATGAAGCGGCCCGCCAACGCCTCCTGAGAGCGCGCCTCGATCAACGCCGGGTCATGCGTCAAGCGCCAGCCCGGCGTTTTTATTTCCGCGTTTTCCAAGCCAAACCGGGTAAGCCATGGAGTTCTTCACCATCTCGCTCCTGAACGGCATCAGCTACGGGCTGCTGCTGTTCATGCTGAGTTCCGGCCTCACGCTGATCTTCAGCATGATGGGCGTGCTCAATTTCGCTCACGCCAGCTTCTACATGCTGGGGGCGTACTTCGCCTACACGACCACCCAGCTGGTGGGCTTCTGGCCCGCGCTGTTCGTCGCGCCGCTGCTGGTGGCGGTGCTCGGCGCGGTGTTCGAGAAGTACTGCCTGCGCCGGGTGCACAAGTTCGGCCATGTGCCCGAACTCCTCATCACCTTCGGCCTGTCCTTCATCATCCTGGAGATGGTCCAGCTGGTCTGGGGCACGAGCTCGGTGGACTACCGCGTTCCGTCCCTTCTGGAAGGCCCGTTGTTCACGCTGTACGGAACCCAGTTTCCCGCCTACCGGGGATTCATGATGTTCGTGGCGATCCTGATGCTCATCGCCATCTGGCTGCTGCTCACGCGCACGCGCATCGGCCTGGTGATCCAGGCCGCGCTGACCCATCCGGAGACCGTGGAGGCGCTGGGCCACAACGTGCCGCGCGTGTTCATGCTGGTGTTCGGCGGCGGCGCCGCGCTGGCGGGCCTGGCCGGCGTGATCGGCGGCAATGCCTTCGTCACCGAGCCCGGCATGGCGGCCACGGTGGGATCGGTGATCTTCGTGGTGGTGGTCGTAGGCGGCATGGGTCGCTCTCGGGCGCGTTCGTGGCATCGCTGCTGATCGGCATCATCCAGACCTTCGCTGTCGGCATCGACAGCTCGCTGATGGGCGCGGCCTCGTCGATCGGCCTGGACATCACGCGACAAGACCTTCGGCTACGCGCTGTGGAAACTCAAGATCAGCCAGATCGCGCCCATCCTGCCTTACCTGTTCCTGGTGCTGATCCTGATCTTCCGGCCCAAGGGCCTGCTCGGCACGCGGGAGGGCTGAAACCATGAGTACATTGACCGACACCCAGTCTTCGCCGGCTGTCAGGGAGGCCGCCTGGCGCTGCCATGCCCAGGCGTGCCGCCGGCCATTCGGCGCCGTGCCGTACTACCAGTTCAAGCCGTTCAACATCGGCCGCTGGATCGTCTGGGGCTTGTTCGCGCTGATCCTGCTGGTGGCGCCCCTGGTGTTCACCAGCAGCCTGTCGCAGACCATGCTCAGCCAGATGGGCATCGCCATCATCGTCTGCCTGTCGTACAACATGCTGCTGGGGCAGGGCGGCATGCTCAGCTTCGGCCACGCCGTGTATTCGGGCCTGGGTTCCTTCCTGGCGATCCACACGCTCAACATGGTCGCCAAGGGCCTGCCGTTGCCCGTGAGCCTGATTCCCATCGTCGGCGGCCTGGCGGGCGTGGCGTTCGCCGTGGTGTTCGGCTGGGTGACGACCAAGAAGGCCGCCACGACCTTCGCGATGATCACGCTGGGCATCGGCGAACTGGTGTGGGCGATGTCGCTGATGTTCCCCGAGTTCTTCGGCGGGGAGGGCGGCATCTCGGGCAACCGCGTGGTCGGGCCCAAGCCGCTGGGCATCACCTTCGGCCCGCAAATCCAGCTGTACTACCTGATCGCGGTCTACACGTTCATTTGCACCGGGCTGATGTTCGCCTTCACGCGCACTCCGCTGGGCCGCATGCTCAATGCGGTGCGCGACAACCCCGAGCGCGTCGAGTTCGTGGGCTACGACACGCAGAAGGTGCGCTACATCGCCTTCATCATCGCCGCCTTCTTCGCCGGCATCTCCGGAGGCCTGGCCGCGCTCAACTTCGAGATCGTCACTTCCGAGGTCGTGAGCGGCCCGCGCTCCGGCGCCTACCTGCTGTTCACCTTCCTGGGCGGAGCGACGTTCTTCTTCGGGCCGATCATCGGCGCCATCCTGATGGTGCTGGCCTTCGTGCTGCTGTCCGAGCTGACCAAGGCCTGGTTGCTGTACCTCGGCCTGGTATTCCTGTTCATGGTGATGTACGCACCCGGCGGCATCGCCAGCCTGATCATGATGAACCTGCGCGTGGCGGCGTTCGGGCGGCTCAAGGAGCTGTGGGTGAGTTACCTGGCGCTGGCGGTGACGGCGCTGATCGTGCTGCTGGGAGCGGCCGGGATGATCGAGATGGTCTATCACCTCAAGCTCAATGCCGCGCTGGGCCCTGAACTGAAATTCCTGGGCGCGAACGCTCAATGCCCACGGCCTCAACAGCTGGTTCGGCTGCGCGTTCGTCATGCTCACCGGGCTGGGACTGTTCGAGGTGACCCGCCGCCATTTCGTGCGGCAGTGGGGCGAGATCCAGGAGTACATCGAGAAGGAAATGAAGAGGAGGGAAGCACTATGAGCGCAGTGCCGGGAGCTACGCGCTGGAGCTGAAAGACCTGCGCAAGAGTTTCGGCAAGACCGAGATCATCCGCGGCGCCAACCTGGCGGTGAACGCCGGGCGAGCGCATCGCCGTGATCGGACCCAATGGCGCGGGAAAGTCCACGCTGTTCAACCTGATCAGCGGGCGCTTCGCGCCCAGCAGCGGCGAGGTGCTGCTCAATGGCCACCGCATCAACGGCAAAAGGCCGTTCGAGATCAACCGGATGGGCCTGTCGCGCAGCTTCCAGATCACCAACATCTTCCCCAAGCTCAGCGTGTTCGAGAACCTGCGCTGCGGCGTGCTCTGGAGCCTGGGCTACAAGTACACCTTCCTGAAGTTCCTGGCCGACCTGGATGACGCCAACGAGCGCGCCGAGGAGCTGCTGCACATGATCAAGCTGGACCGCAAGCGCGACGTGCTGGCCATCAACCTGACTTATGCCGAGCAGCGGGCGCTGGAGATCGGCATCACCATCGCCGGCGGCGCCAACGTGATCCTGCTGGACGAACCGACGGCCGGCATGAGCAAGAGCGAAACCCGGCGCTTCATCGAGCTCATCAAGGAAGTGACCGTGGGCAAGACCCTGCTGACCGTCGAGCACGACATGGGCGTGGTGTTCGGCCTGGCCGACAAGATCGCGGTGGTGGTTTACGGCGAGGTGATCGCCTTCGACAGGCCCGAAGCCGTGCGCGCCAACCAGCGCGTGCAGGAAGCCTATCTGGGATCGCACGTGGCCGATGCCCAGGTAGGACGCACTGACATGCTGAATATCGAAAATCTCCACGCCTACTACGGCAAGAGCCACGTGCTGCACGGCGTCCAGTTCGAAGTGGGCGAGGGCGAGATCGTCGCCTTGCTGGGACGCAACGGCTCCGGCCGCTCCACCACCGCCAAGGCCATCATGGGCATGGTGGATTGCACCGGCACCGTGGACTGGAAAGGCCAGCGCACGCTGGGCAAGAAGCCCTACGAGATCGCCCATCTGGGCATCGGCTATGTGCCCGAGAACCGCGACATCTTTCCCAAGCTGACGGTGCACCAGAACCTCATGCTCGGCCAGAAGAGCACGCGCAGCTCGGGGCGCTGGTCGTTCGACGACATGTACCAGATGTTTCCGCGCCTGAAGGAGCGCCAGCACACCGAGGCCGGCGTGCTCTCGGGTGGCGAACAGCAGATGCTGACCCTGTGCCGCACGCTGATGGGCGATCCCGACCTGATCATCATCGACGAGCCCACCGAAGGGCTGGCGCCGAAGATTGTCGAGCTGGTCGGCGCAGTACCTGAAAAAGCTCAAGGAGCGCGGCATCTCGGTGCTGCTCATCGAGCAGAAGCTCACGATCGCCATGGCGATCTCCGATCGCGCCCTGGTGATGGGCCACGGCAGCATCGTGTTTCAAGGCACGCCTGACAGCCTGCGCGCGGACGCCTATGTTCGCAAGGAATGGCTGGAGGTCTGAGGCCGTCATGCGCGACGCAATCGGTGCGTCTGCAACGAGCTTGCACGGGCCGTGTCAAAGCGGCACGACGCTCTTGTTGGGCAAGCGCCGAGGCCTATAGCAAGATCACCTGATCAGTGGCGCATCGACAGGCGCCGGCATGACATGCGCCCCGTTGTCCCGATCGAGACAGAGCCCATTGCACCGCAACATATTCCCCCTACAATCAAAAAAGAACGACCGTACTTTTTCATTCCAGGAGCCTCCAGCATGACCGCTGACTACAAGGTCCACGGCGACGTGGCAGTGATTACGATGAACAACCCGCCCGTCAACGGGCTGGGTTACGCAACCCGCGTCGGGTTGACCAACGGCCTGGAAAAGGCCAACGCGGATCCGTCCGTGAAATCCATCGTCATCACCGGCGCCGGCAAGGCGTTCTCCGGCGGTGCCGACATCAAGGAATTCGGCTCGCCCAAGGCGCTCGCCGAACCCAACCTGCTGTCCGTCATCCTGGCGCTCGAAGCATCGCCCAAGCCCGTGATCGCCGCGATCCATTCGGTCTGCATGGGCGGCGGCCTGGAGCTGGCGCTGGGATGCCACTACCGCATCGCCGCGCCCGGCACGCAGGTTGCCTTGCCCGAAGTCAAGCTGGGCCTGATTCCCGGCGCCGGCGGCACGCAGCGCCTGCCGCGCGTGCTGGGCGTGGAGACCGCCTTGAACATGATCGTCAGCGGCGAGCCGGTGAAGAGCGAGCTGCTGGCCCAGCAACCCGGCCAGAAGCTGTTCGACAAGATGGCCTCTTCGCCTGAAGCCCTGGCCGAGGAAGCTCTGGCCTATGCCCGTTCCGTGGCCGACGCGCGTCCGCTGCCGCTGGTGCGCAACCTGCCTTCCAAGCATCCGCTGGGCGACGCGTACTTCCAGTTCGCGCGCAACATGGTCAAGGGCATGGCCAAGAATTTCCCGGCCCCGGTCAAGTGCGTGGACGTGGTCGAAGCATCGACCAAGAAGAAGTTCGACGAAGGCATGGCGCTGGAACGCGAGGTCTTCACCAACCTGATGTTCACGCCGGAAAGCCGGGCCCTGCGCCACATCTTCATGGCAGAGCGCGCGGCTTCCAAGATCCCGGACGTGCCGGAAGACACGCCCAAGCGCGAGATCAAGTCCGTGGCCGTGATCGGCGCGGGCACCATGGGCGGCGGCATCGCGATGAACTTCCTGAACGCCGGCATCCCCGTCAAGATGCTCGAGATGAAGCAGGAAGCGCTGGACCGCGGCATCGCCACCATCAGGAAGAACTACGAGTCGCAGGTCAAGAAGGGCAAGCTCAAGCAGGACAAGTACGACCAGCGCATGAGCCTGCTGTCGACCACGCTGGACTACGCCGACCTCAAGGACGCCGACATGGTGATCGAGGCCGTGTTCGAGGAAATGGGCGTCAAGCAGAAGGTCTTCTCGAAGCTCGACGAAGTGATGAAGCCCGGCGCGATCCTGGCCTCCAACACCTCCACCCTGGACGTGAACAAGATCGCCTCGTTCACCAAGCGCCCGCAAGACGTGGTCGGCCTGCACTTCTTCAGCCCCGCCAACGTGATGAAGCTGCTGGAAGTGGTGCGCGGCGCCAAGACCGGCAAGGACGTGATGGCCACCGTGATGGCCACGGGCAAGAAGATCAAGAAGACCTCCGTGGTCTCGGGCGTGTGCGACGGCTTCATCGGCAATCGCATGATCGAGCAGTACAGCCGCCAGGCCGGCTTCCTGCTGGACGAAGGCGCCACGCCGCAGCAGGTGGATCGCGCGATCGAGAAGTTCGGCTTCGCCATGGGCCCGTTCCGCATGGGTGACCTGGCCGGCAACGACATCGGCTGGGCGATCCGCAAGCGCCGCGCCGAAGAACGGCCCAACATGCTGTACAGCCGCACCGCCGACAAGCTGTGCGAATTGGGCCGCTTCGGCCAGAAGACGGGCGCGGGCTGGTACGACTACCAGGCCGGCAAGCGCGACGCGATTCCGTCCGACCTGGTCAACAAGATGATCGAGGACCACCGCAAGGAACTGGGCATCACGCCGCGCAAGATTTCCGACGACGAGATCGTGCAGCGCCTGGTGTTCTCCCTGGTCAACGAGGCGGCCCACATCCTGGAAGAGGGCATTGCCTCCAAGGCCAGCGACATCGATATGGTCTACCTCACCGGCTACGGCTTCCCGATCCACCGCGGCGGCCCCATGCTCTACGCGGACCAGGTCGGCCTGTTCAATGTGGTCCAGGCGATGAAGCGCTTCCAGAAGAACCCGCGCGACGACGCCAAGTTCTGGGAACCGGCGCCCCTGCTGGCCCGTCTGGCAGCCGAAGGCAAGACCTTCAACTGAGCGAAGGCTCCGCGAGCAGGCCGCCGGCGTCATCCGGCGAAGCCGGGATCCAGACGCTCTCATACGACTTCAGTATCTCCCTAGAAAGACCATCGCCATGTCCAACGCAGTTATCGTCTCCACCGCCCGCACGCCCCTGGCCAAGAGCTGGAAGGGTTCCTTCAACATGACCCACGGCGCGACCCTGGGCGGCCATGCCGTGAAGCATGCGATCCAGCGCGCCGGCATCGATGCCGCTGCCGTTGAAGACGTGATCATGGGCTGCGCCAACCCTGAAGGCGCCACGGGCGCCAACATCGCGCGCCAGATCGCCATCATGGCCGGCATGCCGGTCACCGTGTCGGGCGTCACCGTGAACCGTTTCTGCTCCTCGGGGCTGCAGACCATCGCCATGGCAGCCCAGCGCGTGATCGCCGGCGAAGGCGATGTGTACGTGGCCGGCGGCGTGGAAAGCATTTCCTGCGTGCAGCAGGAAATGAACATGCACATGATGATCGACCCTGAGCTGAACAAGATCAAGCCCGAGATCTACTGGTCCATGCTGCAGACCGCCGAGCAGGTCGCCAAGCGCTACAACATCGCCCGCGACGTGATGGACGAGTACGGCGCGGCCAGCCAGCAGAAGGCCTGCGCCGCACAGGCCGAAGGCAGATTCGACGCTGAGATCGCGCCGATCACCGTCAAGGCCGGCGTGGCCGACCCGGTGATGGGCCTGCGCACCAAGGAAGTGACCGTCAGCAAGGACGAGGGCACGCGTGAAGGCACGACCAAGGAAGGCATCAGCGGCATCAAGCCCGCATTGCCGGGTGGCGTGATCTCCGCGGGCAACGCCAGCCAGTTCTCCGACGGCGCCGGCGCCTGCGTGGTGGTGAGCGAAGAGTACGCGAGCAAGCACAACCTCAAGCCCCTGGGCCGTTTCCTGGGCTTTGCCGTGGCCGGTTGCGAGCCCGACGAGATGGGCATCGGCCCCGTCTTTGCCGTGCCCAAGGTCCTGAAGAAGCTGGGCCTGAAGGTCAACGACATCGACCTGTGGGAACTCAATGAAGCGTTCGCGGTGCAGGTGATCTACTGCCGCGACAAGCTGGGCATCTCCAACGACCGCCTGAACGTCAACGGCGGCGCCATCGCCCTGGGCCATCCCTACGGCGTGTCGGGCCAGCGCCTGACCGGCCATGCGCTGATCGAAGGCAAGCGCCGCGGCGCCAAGCGCGTCGGAGTGACGATGTGCATCGGCGGCGGCATGGGCGCGGCCGGCATCTTCGAAGTACTCTGAGGCTTGCGGGCGAGATGGATGCGGGGACCCGCATCAGAGGCGGTCATCCCGGGCTTGACCCGGGATCCATGCCTCGATGGAGAAGGCTTGACCGGCGCGAGATGGATTGCGGGTCAAGCCCGCAATGACAGCCTGCTGGAGTAATCAATGTCGCTTCGTCCAACCCTGGATTTCCTGCTGTACGACTGGCTCAAGGCCCAGGAGCTGACGGCGCGAGAGCGTTTCGCCGACCATTCGCGCGAAACCTTCGATGCCGTGTTCGACACCTGCGAGCGGATCGCCCGCGAGAAATACGCGCCGCACAACCGCACGCTGGATATCGAGGAGCCGCGCTTCGACGGCGAGAAGGTGATCCTGCCCCAGGTCACGCACGAGGCCCACAAGGCCTATGCCGAGTCGGGCATGCTCAGCGCGGCGCAGGACTACGAGATCGGCGGCATGCAGTTGCCCTATACGATCGAGGCTGCCGCCAACTCCTTCTTCGCACTGGCTTCGGTCAGCATGGGCTCGGGCCTGCTCACCGTGGGCAATGCCAACCTGCTGATGGTGCATGGCACCGAGATGCAGAAGAAGGTGTTTGCGCTCAACGAGTTCTCCGGCCGCTGGTCGGGCACCATGTGCCTGTCCGAGCCGCAGGCGGGATCGTCGCTGTCCGACGTCGTGACCCGGGCAGTGCCCGATGGCGAAGACTTTGAAAGCGATCCGCTCGGCCCGCGCTACCGCATCAAGGGCAACAAGATGTGGATCTCGGCCGGCGAGCATGAGCTCACCGAGAACATCGTCCACCTGGTGCTGGCCAAGATCCCCGGACCGGACGGCAAGCTGATTCCCGGCACCAAGGGCATCTCGCTTTTCATCGTGCCGAAGAAGCTGGTGTCGACACCCGAAGGGCGAACTCACCGGGCCAGCGCAACGACGTGGCGCTGGCGGGCCTGAACCACAAGCTGGGCTGGCGCGGCACGACCAACACGCTGCTCAATTTCGGCGAGGGCAAATTCCCCGTGAATGGTGAGGCAGGAGCCGTGGGTTACCTGGTGGGCCGTCCCCATGAAGGCCTGCGCTGCATGTTCCACATGATGAACGAAGCGCGCATCGGCGTCGGCACGGCGGCCGTCATGCTGGGCATGGCGGGTTACTACGCGTCGCTCGACTACGCGAAGAACCGCCCGCAAGGCCGCCCGGTGGGCCCCGCGGGCAAGGACCCGGCCCAGCCGCAGGTGCGCATCATCGAGCACGCCGACGTGAAGCGCATGCTGCTGGCCCAGAAATCCTATTGCGAAGGCGCGCTGGCGCTGGAGCTGTACTGCGCGCGGCTGGTGGACGAGCAACACACCGGGCAACCCCAGGCCGCCGACGAGGCCCGCCTGCTGCTGGAAGTGCTGACGCCGATCGCCAAGAGCTGGCCCAGCGAGTGGTGCCTGGAGGCCAATTCATTGGCGATCCAGATCCATGGCGGCTACGGCTACACCCGCGATTTTCCGGTGGAGCAGTACTGGCGCGACAACCGCCTGAACATGATCCACGAGGGCACGCACGGCATCCAGGCGGCGGACCTGCTGGGCCGCAAGGTGCTGATGGAAGGCGGCCGTGGGCTTGCAACTGCTCGCCGGTCGCGTCAACGGCACGATAGAACGCGCGATCCAGCGGCCCGAACTGGCCGAATACGCCAACGCGCTGGGCAAGGCCCTGCAGCAGGTCGGCGCCGCCACCAAGGCGGCCTGGGCCACGGGCGATCCGGGCGAGGCGCTGGCCAATGCCGTGCCGTACATGCAGGCCTTCGGCCATATGGTGCTGGCCTGGATCTGGCTGGATGTGGCGCTGGCGATCCCACCTGACAGCCGCGATGCTGCCGCCACGTGGGACGGCTCGCCGCGACGCGCTACTTCTACCACTACGAATTGCCCAAGATCGGCGCCTGGCTCGGCGTCGTCGCCAACCGCGACCCCACCTGCGCCCAGATGCCCGAGGAGGCGTTCTGATGGCCTCGGCCAAGACCTTGGTGCGGATCGAGCGCCTTATCTGGATCCTGATCTACGGCGGCTTGTTTGTCCTGATCCTGGGACTGGTGATCTTGCCGGTCGAACCCGCCGTCGCCTGGTCAATGATCGTGCTGGGCGGGTGCGTGGCGGCGGCCGGCGTGGTCCTGATCTGGGTTCGCTCGCGGCTCGACCAAACCGGCTAGGGCCCAGGGGGCATATCGCTGTCGGGACACACAAAGCCCGGCGGCGAACGCACAATGGACGGTTGCACAACCCACAAGGAAAGAGACGCATGACACGCACCGTTTCGCAACTGTTCGACCTCAAGGGCAAGACCGCGCTCGTCACCGGCGGCTCGCGCGGCCTGGGCCTTCAGATGGCCCATGCGCTGGGCGAGGCCGGCGCGCGGATCATGCTGACTTCGCGCAAGGCCGCCGACCTGGAAGAAGCCACGGCCGAGCTGCAGGCCGCGGGCATCGACGCACGCTGGATCGCCGCGGACTGCGCGCAAGGAAGAAGACATCCGCAGGCTGGCCGACGAGACCCTGACTCGCATGGGCGACGTCGACATCCTGGTGAACAACGCCGGCGCGGCCTGGGGCGCTCCGGCCGAAGACCATCCGGTCGAGGCGTGGGACAAGCTGATGAACCTGAACGTGCGCGGCTATTTCATCCTGTCGCAGCAGATCGCCAAGCGCAGCATGATTCCGCGCAAGTCCGGGCGCATCATCAACATCGCCTCCATCGCCGGCCTGGGCGGCAACCCGCCCGAGATGACAGACGCTGGCCTACAACACCTCCAAGGGCGCCGTGATCAGCTTCACCGAGGCCCTGGGCTGCGAATGGGGCAAGTACAACATCACCGTGAACGCCATCTGCCCCGGCTTCTTCCCGAGCAAGATGACGCAAGGCACGCTGGATCGCCTGGGCGAGGACAAGCTGGCCGCGCATGCGCCGCTCAAGCGCCTGGGCGACGACGAGGACCTCAAGGGCATCACGCTGCTGTTCGCCTCGGACGCCGGCAAGCACATCACCGGCCAATGGCTGGCGGTCGACGGCGGCGTGAGCGTCATCACCGGCGGCTGAGCCGATGGGCGACATGAAATTCGGCGTCGACATTCCCTTCGTCCACCACCTGGGCTTCGAACTCATCCTGTTCGAGGGCGGATATTCCGAGATCCACTTCGAAGCCAAGCCCGAGCACCTCAACTCCTTCGACGTGACGCACGGCGGCGCCTGCATGACCTTGCTGGACGTGGCGATGGCCGTGGCCGCGCGCAGCGTCGACAAGGAGATGGGCGTGGTCACCATCGAGATGAAGACCAGCTTCATGCAGCCGGCGCGCGGCAAGCTCAGCGCGCAAGGGCCACCTGATGCACCGCACCGCCACGATGGCCTTCACCGAAGGCACCGATCTACGATAGCGAAGGCCGCGCGTGCGCGCACGCCACCGGCACTTTCAAGTACGTCAAGCGCCTGCCCACCGGGCCCAAAAGCGCGAATGCGCTCAACGTCATTTCCACCGATTAAGGGAACCGTCATGCCACAGAACAAGCAGATCCACCTGGACAACCGCCCGCAAGGCGAAGCCACCGCGAGCAACTTCAAGCTGGTCACCACCGAAACGCCGCCCTTGCAGGACGGCCAGGTGCTGGTGCGCCACCATTTCCTGAGCCTGGACCCGTACATGCGCGGCCGCATGAACGATGCCAAGAGCTACGCCGTGCCCCAGCCGCTGGGCCAGGTGATGCAGCGGCGGCACGGTCGGCGAGGTGGTGGAAAGCCGCTCGCCCAAGTACCAGGTCGGCGACAAGGTGGTGGGCATGGGCGGCTGGCAGGAATACAGCGTGGTCGACCGTGGACCAGCCGGGCGCGCTGCGCAAGGTCGACACCACCCACGTGCCGCTGTCGCACTACCTGGGCGCCGTTGGCATGCCCGGCGTCACCGCGTGGTATGGCCTGGTGAAGATCATCGAACCCAAGGCGGGCCAGACCATGGTGGTGAGCGCCGCCTCGGGCGCCGTGGGCAGCGCGTTCGGCGCGCTTGGCCAAGGCGCGCGGTTGCCGCGCCGTGGGCATCGCGGGCGGCGCGGACAAGTGCAAGTACGTCAAGGACGAACTCGGCTTCGACGCGTGCATCGACTACAAGCAGCACAAGGACGCCGCGTCGCTGTCCAAGGCGCTCAAGGAAGCCTGTCCCGATGGCATCGACGGCTACTTCGAGAACGTCGGCGGCATGGTGCTGGACGCCGTGATGACTGCGCATGAATGCCTTCGGCCGCGATCGCGCTGTGCGGGATGATCGCGGGCTACGACGGGCAGCCGGTGCCGATGAGCTATCCGCAGCTGCTGCTGACCAACCGCCTCAAGCTCCAGGGCTTCATCGTCAGCGAACACATGGAGGTGTGGCCCGAGGCGCTGAAGGAACTGGGCACGCTGGTCGGCAACCGGCAAGCTGCAAGCCCCGCGAGTCGATCGCCCAGGGCATCGAGTCGGCGCCCGAGGCCTTCCTGGGCCTGCTCAAGGGCAAGAACTTCGGCAAGCAACTGGTGAAGCTGATCTGAACTCCCGCGAGGGAAGCTCGCATGGACGTCGACGCACGAGGTCGTCAACCAGCCGGAGCCGCTGGTCGGACTACAACCTGTTCGAGGGCAACCAGGGCCTGCGCGACGCGCTGAAGTTCAACGCGCCGGGGCTGCGACTACGCGCCGCTGGCCACGCTGGGCGCCATGCTGGGCAGCGCGGAGATGCAGACGCATGCGCGGCTGGCGAACATCGCACCCGCCGCAGCTGCACAGCCACGACCGCTTCGGCCGGCGCATCGACCAGGTCGAATTTCACCCGAGCTATCACGCGCTGATGACGGCGGCGACCGGGGCCGGCCTGCATGGCACGCCCTGGACGCGCCAGGGGCAGTCGCCCCACGTTGCGCGCGCCGCCGGCTTCATGCTCTTCACCGAGCTCGAACCCTCGGTGCTGTGCCCGATCTCCATGACCTATGCGGTCACGCCCGCGCTGCGCGGCAATGCGGCGATCTACGCCGACTGGGGACCCAAGCTCGCCAGCCGCAGCTACGACCCGGCGCTGCAAGCCCTGGCGCGACAAGCCCGGCCTGACCATGGGCATGGGCATGACCGAGAAGCAGGGCGGCTCGGACGTCCGCGCCAACACCACGCAGGCCGTGGCCGACGGCAGCGACGGCTGGGGCGAGCGCTACCGCGTCACCGGACACAAGTGGTTCTTCTCGGCGCCGATGTGCGACGCCTTCCTGATCCTGGCCCAGGCGCCCGCGGGGCTGACCTGCTTCTTCCTGCCGCGCGTGCTGCCGGACGGCTCGCTGCAATGCGATCCGCATCCAGCGCCTGAAGGACAAGCTGGGCAACAAGGCCAACGCCAGCTCCGAAGTCGAGTTCCACCAGGCGCAGCGCCTGGCTGGTGGGCGACGAAGGCCGCGGCATCCCGCAGATCCTCGAGATGGGCACCATGACGCGGCTGGACTGCGCGCTGGGCACCAGCGGCCTGATGCGCCAGGCCCTGTCCATCGCCCTGAACCACACGGCCCAGCGCCATGCCTTCGGCAAGCGGCTGATCGACCAGCCGCTGATGCGCAACGTGCTGGCCGACCTGGCGCTGGAGAGCGAGGCCGCCACCGCGCTCGCGATCCGGCTTGCGCGCGCCTTCGATCGGCCCGGCGACGCGCACGAAGCGCGTGATGGCGCGCCTGCTCACGCCGATCGCCAAGTTCTGGATCTGCAAGCGCGGCAGCGCATTTCGCGCAGGAAGCGATGGAATGCCTGGGCGGCAACGGCTACGTGGAGGAGGGCGGCGAGGGCATCATGGCGCGCATCTACCGCGAGATGCCGCTCAACTCGATCTGGGAAGGCGCCGGCAACATCATGGCGCTCGACCTGCTGCGCGCGCTGCGCAAGGCCGACGTGGCCGCGGCGCTGGCGCATGAACTGGCGCCGGCGCAAGGCGCGCATCCGGCACTGGACCGCCTGGTCGCCGCGCTGCCGGCGCGGGTAGAGGAAATGGCCACCGAAGCTCGAGGCGCGCCGCCTGGCGCAGGACGTCGCGCTGGCGGTGCAGGGCGCGCTGCTGTACCAGACCGCGCCGCAGTGCCGTGTTCGCCGCGTTCTGCGATTCGCGGCTGGCGCGGCAACTGGGGCCAGGCCTTCGGCACGCTGGGCGCCGGCACCGATTTCGACACGATCATTGCGCGAGCCATGCCGCGCTGAACGCACAAGCGAAGGACACCATGCCCGACCTGATCCTGCACCACTACCCCAGCTCGCCGTTCTCCGAGAAGATGCGCCTGGTCCTGGGCTACAAGAAGCTGGCCTGGAAGTCGGTGATCATTCCGCCGATCATGCCCAAGCCGGACGTGCTGGCGCTCACCGGCGGCTATCGCAAGACGCCGGTGCTGCAGGTCGGCGCCGACATCTATTGCGACAGCGCGCTGATCTGCGACGTGCTGGAGCATGTGCAGCCCGATCCGCCGCTCTATCCCCCGCATCTCAAGGGCGTCGCGCGCGTATTCGCCCAATGGGCCGACACCACGCTGTTCTGGGCGGCCATGGCCTACAACCTGCAGCCCAAGGGAGCGGCCCACGTGTTCGCCAAGGCGCCGCCGGAGGCTGGCCAAGGCCTTCGCCGAGGACCGCAAGGCGATGAGCAGCAACATGGTGCGGCTTGCGCCCGGGCGACGCGACATCGGCCTATCGCTCCTACCTGCGGCGCATCGCCCACATGGCGGAGGAGCACGATTTCCTGTTCGGCACGGAGCCCTGCGTCGCCGACTTCGCCGCTTACCACGGGCTCTGGTACACGCGCGTGCAGGTCCCGGTGATGGCCGACATCCTGAACGCTACGCCCGCGGTGGCCGAATGGATGGACCGCATGGCGGCCATCGGGCACGGCGCCATGGACAAGTTCAACTCCGCGGATGCGATCACGGTGGCCAAGGCAGCCGAGCCGATGCCGTCGGGCCAGAATCTGCTGATCGACAGCGCGTTCCAGGACGACCATGGCATCGCGCTGGGCAGCGCGGTGACCATCACCGCCGAAACCTTCGGCCCCGAGCCCACCGCAGGCGTGCTGATCGCCGCCACCCGCACGCACTACACGCTGCAGCGCGAAGATCCTCGCGTGGGCACCGTGCACGTGCACTTCCCGCGGGTCGGCTATGTGCTGCGCAAGGCCGAGGGCACCTGAGCGCGGTCAGGCTTTCGACATGGAGCCGAAATCCGGTTTCTGCCTGTTCGAGACGGCCCTGGGCGCCTGCGGCATCGCCTGGAACGAGCGTGCCCTGGTGGGCGTGCAGTTGCCCGAAGGGGATGAAGCTTCCGGCCGGGCACGCATGCGCAGCCGCTTTCCGCTCCTGGCTGAAACCGTTCCACCCGGCTGGGTGCAGGCGGCCATGGTTCGCATCCAGGCGCTCCTTGAAGGGCAGCCCGACGACCTGGCCGACATTCCGCTGGACATGGAAGGCATTCCGTCATTCCACCGGCGCGTTTATGAGGTCACCCGTGCCATTGCGCCGGGCCGCACCATGACCTACGGCGAGGTGGCGCAGCAGCTGGGTGAGCCGGGATCGGCTCGCGCGGTGGGGCAGGCTTTGGGCCGCAATCCTTTCGCCCCGGTGGTCCCCTGCCACCGTGTGCTGGCCGCCGGCAGCGGCGCCGGCGGCTTCTCGGCGGAAGGCGGTGTGGCCACCAAGCTGCGCATGCTGCAGATCGAAAAGGCCCAACTCGGCCCGGAGCCGGGCTTGTTCGACTAGAGTCCCTGGCGAAAAGCCTGCCACCAGCTACGCACCTGGGCTTTCTAGGCCGCGGCCGTTCGCCACAGGGCCGATGACCGAACCCAGGCATGACAGTTTCAGCAACCCAGGCTCAACGCCTGCAGCGGCCTTCCCGACTTGGGATCGAACACCACCAGGTTGACTTGGCGCGGATGAGCCGCTTGCCGTGGCACCGCACGCAAAGTGAGCTTCGACGGTCCCCGATATCCCCCCGCGGGAACGTACTGGCGCACGACGAAGTCATGCTGCAGGAACTCTCCCGCGTTTTCGCCGGCCTTGACCTTGCTGCTGTGACCATGCTCCGTGACGGTCCAATAGGCAGCCCAGGCAGCCACGCCCTCGGCGGGGGTCACCATCGCCTCGAACGCGTCATCGGCGCTTTTCTCAAGCGTGATGCGCGCGCGAGCGGGCTGCGCGCCATCCAGCGCACGTGAATAGTCGCGCCAATCCTGGCCGTTTCGCACCAGCTGCGGCGTGTAGATGCCGGACTTGCCGTTCTGGGCCGCTACCTCGCGCTGGCGCACGGTGTGAGCGGGGCTGGCGAAGCGGTCGATCCAGCCGATGTAGTCCCAGTAGCTCACGTGGAAGGCCTGCACCACGGCGCCACCCTCCGCCGCAGTGCCCTTGAGGCTGGACAGCCAGCGGTCGGCCGGCGGACAGGAGCTGCAACCTTCCGAGGTGTACAGCTCGATCACCGGCGTCAATGTCGCTGGTGAGTCGGCCTTGCAGGCGGCTGTGGAAGCGTGCGTGCCATGCCTGCGCCCAGAGCCAGGCAAACGGCGGAGATAGCGGTTGGAAATCGCATGAGGCGCTCCTTCGGGACGCCCCTTGGTCGTGCCAAAAGGTCGCTTCTTACACCTTCACGCGGTCGCGCAACGGCACGTCGGCAGGCCGGGGGCTTACGTCCACCGGCGGATTGAACCTCTCCAGCCGCGAGTCGATCTCGCCCAGCCGCGCCGCCAGCGTACGGTTCATCTGCTCCAGTTGGGTGCGCAGCTCGCGCTGGCTTTGCACCATGGCCTTCTCGAATTCGGTTGCGGCGATCGCCTCGCGCTGGCGGTTTTCACGCAGGTGGGTGTCCAGGTACTGGCGCAGGTCGGTGAAACGCGAGGCCTCGGCCGTGTCGGCGAGAACCCGCTGGGCTTCCAGCGCCTTGGCGTGGCGGCGGTGCTCCATCAGGTATCGCGCTTCCTGCGTGGCGCTGCTGATAAGAAAGACCGCGAGCGTGAGCCCAAGCACGACCAGCAAGATCAAACCCAAGGGGGCTTGGGCCGTGATCACGCCGAAACTCAGTGGCGCGGTGCGATTGATTTCGGACCAGTTCAGCGCTGAGAATGCTGCTAGCAACACAATGGCGACAACTATGAAAATAAGTCGGGCGCGCATGTTCTGTCTCCTTGGATGGGATCAGCTCATTTTGCGAAGCACGATTGCGGCTCGGGTGTAAGCAATTGCGCCGATTTTGTGTCCGCAGCCTGTGGCAAACTTCCGCGTCCTCGATCTTCTCAGCAGTACCAGCATGCAAAAAATCATCCGGCAGATCGCTGCCGAAATCCGGGTCCAGGAAAACCAGGTCAAGGCCGCGGTCGATCTGCTCGATGGCGGCGCCACAGTTCCCTTCGTCGCCCGCTACCGCAAGGAGGCCACCGGTGGCCTGGACGACGTGCAGTTGCGCGAGCTGGAATACCGGCTGGGCTATCTGCGCGAACTCGAGGACCGGCGCGAAGCGGTGCTCAAGAGCATCGACGAACAAGGCAAGCTGACGCCTGAGCTTCGCGCCGCCATAGAGGCCGCACCCACCAAGCAGGAACTGGAAGACCTGTACCTTCCCTACAAGCCCAAGCGCCGCACCAAGGGCCAGATCGCGCGCGAAGCGGGCATCGAGCCGCTGGCCGATATGCTGTTCACCAACCCGTCGCTCAATCCGGCCGAGGCCGCGACGCCCTTCGTCAAAGCGGAAAAAGGCGAGGGCGGCGAGGACTTCACGACTGTGGCGGCCGTGCTGGATGGCGTGCGCGACATCCTGTCCGAGCGTTGGGCCGAGTCACCGGCCCTGGTTCAGCAATTGCGCGAGTGGCTCTGGAGCGAGGGATTGTTCAAGTCCAAGCTCATGGCCGGAAAGGACGAGAACAACGCCGAGGTGGCGAAGTTCCGCGACTACTTCGACTACGACGAGCCGATCGGCCGGGTTCCCTCGCATCGGGCGCTGGCGGTGTTTCGCGGGCGGCAGCTGGAAATCCTGGACGCCAAGCTGGTGCTGCCGGTAGAGCCGGAGCCGGGCAAACCATCGCTCGCCGAGGGCAAGATCGCCCTGCATCTGGGTTGGAGCCATCAGGCTCGCCCGGCGGACGATCTGCTGCGCAAATGCGTCGCCTGGACCTGGCGCGTCAAGCTGTCCCTGTCCACCGAGCGCGACCTGTTCGCGCGCCTGCGCGAGGAGGCGGAGAAAGTGGCGATCAAGGTCTTCGCCGACAACCTGCGCGACCTGCTGCTGGCCGCGCCTGCCGGGCCGCGCGTGGTGATGGGCCTGGACCCGGGCATCCGCACCGGCGTGAAAGTGGCGGTGGTCGATGCCACGGGCAAGCTGGTCGACACCTCGACCGTCTATCCGCACGAGCCGCGGCGCGATTGGGAAGGATCGTTGCACCAGCTGGGCCTGCTGTGCCGCAAGCACGGCGTGAACCTGATCGCCATCGGCAACGGTACCGCCAGCCGCGAGACCGACAAGCTGGCGGCCGATCTCATGAAGCGCCACGAGGGAATGCAACGCGTCGTGGTCAGCGAGGCCGGCGCCTCGGTCTATTCGGCGAGCGAGTTCGCTTCGCAGGAAATGCCCGACGTCGACGTGAGCCTGCGCGGCGCCGCCAGCATCGCGCGGCGCCTGCAGGACCCGCTGGCCGAACTGGTCAAGATCGATCCCAAGTCCATCGGCGTGGGCCAGTACCAGCATGACGTGAACCAGAGCGAGCTGGCCCGCACGCTCGAGGCCGTGGTGGAGGACTGCGTGAACTCGGTCGGCGTGGACCTGAATACCGCCAGCGTGCCGTTGCTGACGCGGGTTTCGGGCCTGTCGGCCAGCGTGGCCAAGGCCGTGGTGCGCTGGCGCGAGTCGAACGGCGCGTTCCGCAGCCGCCAGCAGTTGATGGATGTCAGCGGCCTGGGCGCCAAGAGCTTCGAGCAGAGCGCGGGGTTCCTGCGCATCCGCGGCGGCGACAACCCGCTGGACATGACGGGCGTGCACCCGGAAACCTATCCGGTGGTGGAGAAAATGATGGCCACCACGGGCAAGCCGGTGACCGAGCTCATGGGCCGGGCCGAGATGCTCAAGACGCTGAAGCCGGAGCTGTTCGCGAACGAGAAGTTCGGCGTCATCACCGTGCGGGACATCCTGGGCGAGCTGGAAAAACCCGGCCGCGACCCGCGTCCCGATTTCAAGGTGGCGCGGTTCAACGATGGCGTGGAAGACATCGCCGACCTGCGCGAAGGCATGGTGCTGGAAGGCACCGTCAGCAACGTGGCCGCCTTCGGCGCTTTCGTGGACCTGGGCGTGCACCAGGACGGGCTGGTCCATGTCAGCCAGCTGGCGCACAAGTTCGTCAACGATGCGCGCGAGATCGTCAAGACCGGCGACATCGTCAAGGTCAAGGTCGTGGAAGTGGACGTGGCGCGCAAGCGGATCGCGCTGTCCATGAAGCTGGGCGATGCGCCCGCGCGGCGCGATGGTCCCAGGGACAACCGTTTCGAAGGCGCCGGGCGAGGGCAGCGGGCGCCCCAGAACCAGCCGGCCAATACCACCGCGATGGCGGGCGCCTTCGCCAAGCTGCAGGGCCTTAGAAAATAGGCGATGCCTGCGCTGCGCATCTACGCCGGCCCCAAGGCACGGCGGCACATCGAACAACAGGGCTTGCAGCCGCAGGCCGTGGGCGTCGTGCCGGCGCCGCCGGCGGGCCCAAGGGCCTGATCCTCGGGCCGCTGGACCGCTTCATCTTCGGCGAATGGCTGGCGCAAAGCAGCCAACCGGTGCACCTGGTGGGCGCCTCGATCGGCGCGTGGCGCATGGCGACGGCCTGCCTTGAAAACCCGCGGGCGGGTTTCGAGCGGCTGGAGCGCGACTACATCTCGCAGGACTACGAACTGGAACCCGGCCGCAAGACGCCCACGGCCCAGCACGTGAGCGACCGGTTCGGCGAGAGCCTCAAGTCCTTCTACGGCGGCCGGGTGGCCGAGGTCCTCGCCCATCCCCGCTATCGGCTGCACATCGTCACCTCGCGCGGCCGGCATGTGCTGGGGCGCGAACACAAGCTGCGCACGCCTCTAGGGTATCTGGGCGCCTTCCTGACCAATAGCGTGCATCGCCGGGCCATGGGCGCCTGGCTGGAACGGGTGGTGTTTTCCAGCGCGGGGGAGGGTGGCGCCGGCACCGCTGCCATTCGCGACCACCGACTACCGCACACGCCAGGTGCCGCTGAACGAAGCCAACTTCAACGCGGCGTTGCAGGCCAGCTGCTCGATCCCGTTCGTCCTCAAGGCCATCCACAACATTCCGCATGCGCCGCCGGGCGCCTATTGGGATGGCGGCATCACGGACTATCACCTGCACCTCAACTACCACGCGGGCGCCGGGCAGGGCCTGGTGCTCTATCCGCACTTCCAGAAGTCGGTCGTGCCGGGTTGGCTCGACAAGGGTTTGAGGTGGAGGCATGGCGCAACCCACTTCCTGGACAACACCGTGGTGCTGGCGCCCGATCCGCAATGGATCAAGTCATTGCCGGGCGGCAAACTTCCCGACCGCACGGATTTCCAGCGCTTTGGCACCGATCTGCAAGGCCGCGTCAAGGCCTGGAGCACCGCGGTGTCCGCCAGCCGGCAACTGGCCGATGAATTCCAGGCCTGGCTGGCGCGTCCCGACCTGAGCCGGGTGGAAGCGCTCTGACTAGAGCGATGCCACCAGCATTTCCTCGTAGTCCTGCGCGGAAGCAATACGCGGGTTGGTCTTGTGGCAGTGATCGGCCAGGGCGCCCTGGATGATCTGGTCGAACCAGTCGCGCTGCACGCCCATGGCGGCAAGGCCGGTGGGCAGTCGAAGGCGCGCGTTCATGTCCCTGATCGCTTCGGGGATGTCGCCTGCTGACTGCAAGCCCATCGCGTGCGCCATGCGTTCGAGGCGCCTGTCCTTTATCACCGACTCGGCCTGCGCATTGAAGCGCACCACGGCCGGCAGGAACATCGCATTGAGCGTGCCATGGTGCAGGCGCGGGTCCACACCGCCCAGGCTGTGGCTGAGCGAATGAACGCAGCCCAGGCCTTTCTGGAAGGCCATGGCGCCCTGCATCGAGGCGCTCATCAGGTTGAAGCGGGCTTCGCGGTCGCTGCCATCGCGTGTTGCGCGCTCGATGTGCGCCCAGCCGCGCTCCAGTCCGTCCAGCGCGATGCCGTCGGCCGGCGGGTTCACCGCCGCCGACATGAAGGTTTCCATGCAATGCGCGATCGCGTCCATGCCGGTGGCGGCGGTGAGCTTGGGCGGCAGGCCCGAATGTCAGCTCGGGATCGCAGATGGCGGCCTTGGGCACCAGGTGCCAGGAGTGGAAGCCCAGCTTGCGGTGGTCGTCCACGATGATGATGGCGCCGCGCGCCACTTCGCTGCCCGTGCCGCTGGTGGTGGGGACGGCGATCAGCGGCGCGGCCTTGTCGGTGATGCGCGGCGAGCCGCCCTCGATGGTGGCGTAGTGGGTGAGCGGTCCTTCATGGGTGGCCGCTATGGCAACGCCCTTGGCGCAATCGATGGCCGATCCGCCGCCCACGGCGATCAGGCCGTCGCAGCGGTTGGCCTTGTACACCTCCACCGCGGCGCGCACGGCGGCCTCGGTCGGGTTGGACGGGGTCTGGTCGAACACGGCGACCGGCAGGCCGGGCAAGGCATCGAGCGCCTTTTGCAGCACGCCCGCCGCCTTGACGCCGGGGTCGGTGACGATCAGCGGCCGCGTGATGCCGACGCGTTCGCACTCCTGCTTGAGCAGCTTGACGGCGCCGAAATCGAACTGGATCTGGGTCACGTAGTAGATGAAGGCCATGTTCGCGATTCCGATTACGATGGAAAAGTCCAACTTTAAGCCGTTCCGCAACCTCCAGTGAGCTTCCTGCCCCAATATCCCCAGCTCACCCCTGCCATGCGCTCTGTCCTCGAGCGCATGGCGCGGGCCGGCTATCCGCCGCTCTACACGCAGACGCCCCAGCAGGCCAAGGCCGCGTACGAAGCCGGGGCGGGCGTGCTGGAAGTGCCCAAGGCGCCGCTGGCACGGGTGCGAGGACTTCCGCATTCCGGCTCGTGACGGCCATGCGCTGGGAGCTCGCCTGTATGCGCCGAGCGACGCGGCGCTGCCTGTGCTGCTCTACTTTCATGGCGGCGGGTTCACCATCGGCAGCATCGCCTCGCACGATGTGCTCTGCCGCGAGCTCAGCCGGCTGAGCGGCTGTGCCGTGGTCTCGCTGGACTACCGGCTGGCGCCCGAGCATCGTTTCCCCACCGCCGTTCACGACGCCTGGGACGCCACGCAATGGCTGGCCGCGCATGGGCGGCGAACTGGGTATCGACAGCGGCAGGATGGCCGTGGGCGGCGACAGTGCCGGCGGCACCCTGGCGGCAGTCTGCGCGATCCTGGCGCGCGATGCCCGGCTGCCTCTCGCCCTGCAGCTGCTGTTCTACCCGGGCTGCGCCGCCGGGCAGGGCGCGCCTTCGCACGAGCGCTTCGGCCACGGCCTGATACTGGAAAAGCCGCACATCGAATGGTTCTTCGACCAGTACATCGACCGGCGGCGAGCGCGAGGACTGGCGCTTCGCCCCGCTCAACGCCGACGACGTCGACGGCGTGGCTCCCGCCTGGTTCGGATTGGCTGAGTGCGACCCGCTGGTCGACGACTGCCTGGCGTACGCGGATAAACTTCGTGCCGCGGGCGTCGCGGTCGATCTGGAGATCTATCGCGGCGTGACCCATGAATTCATCAAGATGGGGCGCGCGATCCACGAGGCGCGACAAGCCCATGCCGATGCAGCCCGCGCCCTGGCCGGCGCCCTGAAACCCTGAACAATGAAACGACAAGACTTCCGTTTTTTCCACCGCCTGCGCGTTCGCTGGGCCGAAGTGGACATGCAGAAAATCGTGTTCAACGCGCACTACCTGATGTACTTCGACACGGCGGTCACCGACTACTGGCGCGCGCTGGCCCTGCCCTATCGAGGAGGCGATGCACCAGCTGGGCGGCGACCTGTACGTGAAGAAGGCCACCGTCGAATTCAACGCCTCGGCGCGAATGGACGACCAGCTGGACGTGGGGATGAAGTGCGGCCGCATCGGCAACTCCTCGATGGCTTTCACCGGCGCCATTTTCCGCGGCGACGAGTTGCTGATCACCTGCGAGCTCATTTACGTGTTCGCCGACCCGGCCAGCCAGACGTCCAGGCCGGTGCCGCCGCTGTTGCGCGAAATCCTGTCCGGCTATGAGGCGGGCGAAGGCATGGTCCAGGTCAAGACCGGCAGTTGGGCCGACCTCGGAAACGATGCGAAGAAGATCCGCACGGAAGTTTTCGTCGAGGAACAGCGCATTCCCGCCGACATGGAATGGGACGAGGCCGACGCCGCGGCGGTCCACGCGGTCGCCTACAACCGGCTGGGCCAGCCCGTGGCCACCGGGCGGCTGCTGCAACCCAGGCCCGGCGTGGCGAAGATCGGCCGGATGGCGGTTCACAAGGTGCTGCGCGGCTCCGGCGTAGGCCGCCAGGTACTTGAGAAGTTGCTGGCGCGGCCGCCGCGCGGGGCGATCAGGAAGCCGTTCTGCATGCCCAGCGCAGCGCCGAGGACTTCTATCTCGGCCTGGGATTCAAGCCGCGCGGCGCGGCGTTCGAGGAAGCGGGAATCGCCCATATCGAGATGTCACGGGCGCTCGCGCGCTAGCCATGGCCCGCAAGAAAAGAAACCAACTGGAACCGGCCGTCGGCGCCGCGCCCAGGCCGATCGCGCCTGCGGTTGCTGCACCCGGCACCTTGCCGGCCGAAGCCGATGGCAGCAGCACGGTTGCCATGTTGGCCCTCATGATGTTCCTGGCGCCGGCCCTGGGCGTGCCGCATGAGGAGATGCTGCAGGACACGCTGAAGTCCATCGTCGTGTCGTTCTGCGCGCTGGGCGCGGCCCTGCTGTTCTTCTGGCAGGCAGCGCGGACCGGCGCGAGCCGTTGCGCTGGCACGCCGTCATGTGGCTGCCGCTGGCTGCTGATGGCCTATGCGCTGGGCAGCATGGCCTGGTCGCACACCTACCTGGGCGGGGTCGAGGCCATCCGCTGGTTCATCTTCAGCCTGCTGCTGTGGCTGGGCGTCAATACCTTGTCGCGGGAGCGCCTGCCCACGCTGGCTCTGGGGCATTCACGCCGGCGCAGTCGTGGCTTCGCTCTGGGCGGCGCTGCAGTTCTGGGTCGATTTCCAGTTTTTCCCGCAAGGGCCGCATCCCGCCTCCACGTTCGTCAACCGCAATTTCTTCGCGGAGTTCGCAGTCTGCACCCTGCCTTTTGCGGCCTTGCTGCTGGCGCGGGCACGGCAAAGTGCGCAGGTTGCGTTGCTGTCGGCCAGTACGGGGCTCATCATCGTGGCGATCCTGATGACAGGCACCCGCGCCGCCCTGATCGCGCTGTGGCTGCAGCTGCTCGTGGTGCTGCCGTGCATCGGCTGGATGTACCGTCGGCAGTTTGCCTTCTCAGGCTGGCAACGGAGCACCCGGTTGCTGGCGGCAGGTGTTCTGTTGGCCGCGGTCGCAGGGCTGGGGCTGATCCCTACGGGCAATCCGAGGATCGTCGAGGAAGGCCGGGGAACCAACGCGCTGGAACGCGGGTTCAAGCGAACGGGCATCGATTTCCCCCAGGGACGAGTCACTGGGCGTGCGCATGATCATGTGGAAAGCGACCAACCGGTTGATCGAGCAGCGGCCGCTTTCGGGCGTTGGGGCAGGCGCGTGGGAAAGCGAGATTCCGCTGTACCAGGCCGAAGGCGTCCCAGCTGGAAACCGACTACTACGTGCACAACGAGTTCCTGCAGCTGGTGGCCGAGTATGGCCTGGTGGGCTGGCTGTTCCTGCTGGCGTTGGCGGCTTACCTGCTGGCCGCTTTCTGGCGAACCCTGCTGGGCAAGGGGCCGCAGGCACAGGCCGAGGCACCCTGGCGCGCGGTGTTCCTGTGCAGCCTGCTGTCCTTGATGGTTGTGAGCAATATCGGTTTCCCGTGGCGCATGGCCACGACCGGCGCGCTTTTCGCCTTGTGCCTCGCAGCGTTGGCCGCCTCCGACGCGCGGCTCGGCAGTGCGGCGCCCTGGTCGGCCGCACGGCTGGCGTGGAGGCCGGCTTTTTCACGCGCCGCCGCCGCCCTGGCGGTGGCCGGCCTTGCCCTGGCCATGCATATCAGCCAGCTGGCGGCCGAAAGCGAACAGAAGATCGTCAGGGCCACCAAGCTCGCCTTGACCATCTCCGCGTCCGGCAACCCCAACCATCCCAAGTGGGACAAGGCCAAGAAGGAAATGCTCAACCTGATCAGGGAGGGCGTGGAAATCAATCCCCACTACCGCAAGATCACGCCCATGGTGGCGGACGAGCTGGCTCGGTGGGGCGACTGGAGGAACGCCACCTGGATCTGGGAAAGCGTGCTCGGCTCGCGCCCCTATGTCGTGGCCATCCTGACCAATGTCGCCCGGGGCTATACGACGATGGGCAACACCGACAAGGCCATGGAGTACCTGGAGCGGGCCAAGAAGCTGCAGCCGCGAGCCGCGGCGGTTCGGTCGCTGGAGGTCATCCTGCTCAGCCGCGCCGGACAGGCGGCGCGGGCACTCGAGTTGGGCCGCGAGGCCATCGACGACAACGTCTTCGACTACGACCTCGCCAACGCCACTTTCGTCCTGGCTTGGCGGGCGGGCGACTACGCCTTGGCTTCAAAGGCGATGGAGTCACGAATGACCGCCTGGCCGGCGAGCCGCGCCGAAGGCCATGTCCAACTGGGAAACATGTATGCGTCAGGCGCGAAAGACCCGGACAAGGCCCTTGGCGCCTTCAAGCAGGCCATCGCGCTGGCGTCAGACTCGGAGCGGCCTGCGCTGATGGCGCAGATACCACCTGAGTACCGCGCCAGGCTCACCGAGCCCGCGACACCTCAGACGTCGGCCAGCAAGGGATAGGGTGGACCCTGCACCTTGATGGCCGGGCCCTGCGGGCTGCCGGCCGTCAGGGCGCCTCCCTGCGAGGCCGCGATCTGGATCGAGACGATCGCGTCCCAGCCGCCGCCGGGTGCGGGCGCGGCCTCGGCCACCAGGCCGCACGGCTGGTCAGGGTCGGATTCATGGAAGACTTCCTGCCCCGCCTGCAGGGCCGCCTGAGAGTGGGCGAGGTAAGCCCGTTTCTTGAGCGTGCCGCGGAACTGGCTGCGCGCCACGATTTCCTGGCCGGGATAGCAGCCCTTCTTGAAGTTCACGCCGCCCACCGACTCGTAGTTCAGCATCTGGGGCACGAAGGCCTCGACGATGGGCGCGGTGATTGTCGCGATGCCGCTTCGCACGTCGCCCCACAGCCAAAGCTCGTGGCCCATGGCGGGGCCCGGCGGCGCTGCCTCGCCTGCGGGAGCCAGCCACAGGGCACGCGCCTGGCCGTCGGCAGGATAGAGCGAAACGACACTGGCGTTGCCGACGTCCACCTTGCTCCAGGGCCCTGACAAGCCCGGTGCCAGTTCGCCGGCCGCATTGCCCGCCAACCCATACAGGTCGAACTCGGCCGTCGCGTCGCGCAGCTTGGCCTTGGCGCGCAACACGAACATCGACAGGCGCTTGAGGGTAGGCGCAAGAACGTCGCGGCTCACAACGAGCAGGATGTCCCCGTGGCTGCGCTTGAAGCCGACAAAGCTGGCCTGCATGCGGCCTTTGGCTGTGCAATAGGCCGCCAGGCGCGCCTCGGACAGGCCCAGCAACGCAAAGTCCTGCGTCAGCTGGCCTTGCAGAAAGCTGGCTGCGTCATCGCCCTGCACGCCGATGACCCCCAGGTGGGGCAGTGCGGTTACACCGTTGAATGGATGGCTCATGGCGTGAATTATCATCGTCGTTCCAATTCACTCCATGGCATAGGGGCAGCAGTCGATGCGGCGTTTCCTGTTGACAGTGTTCCTGCTGGTATCCCTTGTCGTCCTGGGCGCGGGCGGCTGGGGCTTGTGGTGGGTGCACCAGCCGCTGCGCCTGCCCGCGCCGACGGTGGACCTCTCGATCGAGCCCGGGACCTTGCCGCGCGGGGTCGCCCAGGCCGTCGCAGGACGCCGGGGTCGACGTGAACCCCGAGTTGCTCTATCTGTGGTTCCGCATTTCCGGCCAGGACCGTGCCATCAAGGCCGGCAGCTACGAGCTGGAAACCGGGATCACGCCGCACAAGCTGCTGGCCAAACTCGCGCGAGGCGAGGAAAGCCTGCGCGCCGTCACCCTGGTGGAAGGCTGGAACTTCCGCCAGGTCCGCGCCGCGCTCTTGAAAGAGGAAGTACTCAAGCCCGACACCAAGGGCCTGACCGACGAGGCCCTGATGAATCTGCTGGGCCGCGCCGGCCAGCACCCGGAAGGCCGCTTCTTCCCCGACACCTACACTTATGCCAAGGGCTCGAGCGACGTCGCCGTGCTCAGGCGCGCCTTGCGTGCGATGGACAAGCGGCTGGCGGCAACCTGGGCCCAGCGCTCACCCGAGGCGGTCGTGAAGACGCCGGACGAAGCGCTGATCCTGGCCAGCATCATCGAAAAGGAAACCGGCAAGGCGGCCGACCGCACGATGGTCGCGGCAGTCTTCAACAACCGGTTGCGCGTCGGCATGCCGCTGCAGACCGATCCGACCGTGATCTATGGCATGGGCACGGCGTTCGACGGCAATTTGCGCAAGAAGGACCTGCAGACCGACACGCCGTGGAACACCTACATTCGCGCCGGTCTGCCGCCCACCCCGATCGCCATGCCGGGCAAGGCTTCGTTGCTCGCCGCGGTGCAGCCGGCCCAAAGCAAGGCGCTGTACTTCGTCGGGCGCGGCGACGGCACCAGCCACTTCAGTGCCAACCTGGACGAGCACAACCGCGCCGTCAACAAGTACCAGCGCGGGCAATGAGCGGCATGACGGCCTTTTCATCAGTTTCGAGGGCATAGACGGCGCCGGAAAATCCAGCCACGTCCAGGCCCTGGCCGATGCGTTCCGCGCGCAGGGCAGGGCGGTGACCATCACGCGCGAGCCCGGCGGCACTGCGCTGGCCGAAAAACTGCGCGCGCTCGTCCTGAATGAAGCCATGGACCCGCTGACCGAGGCGCTGCTGATGTTCGCGGCCCGCCGCGACCACCTGCTGCAAGTCATCGAGCCGGCGCTGGCCCGGGGCGACGCGGTGCTGTGCGACAGGTTCACCGACGCCACCTTCGCCTACCAGGGAGGAGGGCGCGGCTTCGACTGGACAGTGCTGGAACAACTGGAATCGTGGGTGCAGAAGACGCCCGCCCAGCCGCTACGCGAACCCGACCTTACCTTGCTGTTCGAGCTCCACCCATCGATCGCGGCCGGCCGCCTGGCGGGCGCCCGCGTGCCGGACAAGTTCGAGTCGCAACCCGTCGAATTCTTCAGCCGCGTGGCCGCCGGGTACGACCTGCGCGTCAAGCAGGACCCGGCGCGCTTTGCACGAATCGATGCAGACCAGCCGCGCGAAGCGGTATGGAACGACGTGCTGGCAGCGCTGCGCAGCCGAGGCTGGTTGCGATGACCGCGCAAGCGCCCTGGATCGCCAGGCAAGCCCGGCAGCTGCTGGCCCAACGCGGCCATGCCTGGCTGTTGCAAGGGCCGTCCGGCCTTGGCCAGTACGGTCTGGCCTTGGAACTGGCGCGGGCCTGGCTCTGCGACCAGCCTGGTCCGGACGGGCGCCTGCGGCCAGTGCCCCAGTTGCCACGCCATCGAGGTCCGCGCGCACACGGATCTGTGCGTGCTGATGCCGGAAACCATCATGCTGGAGCTGGGCTGGCCGCTGGGTGAAAAGGCCCAGAAGGAAATCGACGACAAGGCCCGCAAGCCGAGCAAGGAAATCCGCATCGAGGCCATGCGCGATGCTGTCGAGTTTGCGCAACGCACGAGCGGGCGAGGGCGTGGCAAGGTCGTGCTGGTCTATCCGGCGGAGCGCATGAATCACGTCACGGCCAACGCCCTGCTCAAGACGCTGGAGGAGCCGGCGGGTGATTTGCACTTCGTGCTGGCCAGCGAAGCCGCGCACCAACTGCTCCCAACCATCCGCAGCCGCTGCCTGGGCCACACCATGGCCTGGCCCGTCGAAGACGAGGCAATCGCCTGGCTGCAGGAGCAGGGCGTCAAGGCCGCCGAGGTCGGGGCCTTGCTGCGCGCGGCCGGCGGCCGGCCCGACGATGCGCTGTCGTCTTTCAACGCAGGCCGCGACCCCAAGGTCTGGGCGCTCCTGCCCAAAGCCCTGGCTCGTGGCGACAACGCTGCGCTGGCCGACTGGACGCCCGCCCAGGCCATCGATGCGCTGCTCAAGCTCTGCCATGACCTGTTGGCCGTCAAGGCGGGTGCCGAACCGCGTTTCTTCCAGCTGGCCGACCTGCCTGCCCCGGCCTCGTTTGCGGCTTTGAGCGCGTGGTCACGCGAGCTGACACGCATGGCGCGAACGGTGGAACACCCCTTCAATGCCGGTTTGATGCTCGAAGCCCTTGTGAGCCAGGCCCGCTCGGCCCTAAACTCCAGGACTTGAGCAGTACTCCTCCCATGAGCAATCCCTCGCCCACCACCCCCCGCCCCAGCGTCATCCAGCTCGCCATCAAGGAAAAGGCAGCGCTGTACGCGGCCTATATTCCGCTGTTCGCGGACGGTGGCGTTTTCATTCCCACCACCCGCGATTACAAGCTGGGAGACGATGTCTACGTGCTGATGTCGTTGCCCGACGACCCCCAGCGCTACCCGGTGGCCGGCAAGGTCGCCTGGGTCACGCCGGCCCGCGCGGCGGCCAATCGCACGCAGGGCGTGGGCATCAGATTCCCCGCGGACGAAAAGTCACGCCTGCTCAAGCTCAAGATCGAAGAGATCCTGGGCGGCCACCTGGCCTCCGAACGCCCGACCCAAACCATCTGAAGCGGCCCGCCGGCGCCGATGTTTGTCGATTCCCACTGTCACCTGACCTTCCCTGAACTGGCGTCCAGGCTTCCTGAGATCCGGCAAGCCATGGACGAGGCGCAGGTGGATCGTGCGCTGTGCATCTGCACCACGCTGGAAGAATTCGAGGCGGTGCATGCCCTGGCCCTGCAGTACGACAACTTCTGGGCCACCGTCGGGGTGCACCCCGACAACGAAGGGGTGACCGAGCCCAGCCTGCGGGATCTGGTGGAACGTTCAGCCCTGCCCAAGGTGGTGGCGATCGGCGAAACGGGGCTCGACTATTACGAGATGGACGAGCGCAAGGGCGGCCGCACGGTGGCCGACATGGAATGGCAGCGCGAACGCTTTCGCACCCATATCCGCGCGGCCCGGCAGGTCGGCAAGCCGCTGGTGATCCATACCCGCGCCGCCTCGGCCGACACGATCGCCATCCTCAAGGAGGAGGGCGAAGACGGATCGCCCGGTTCGGCCGGCGGGGTGTTCCACTGCTTCACGGAGACTGCCGAGGTGGCGCGCGCCGCGCTGGACCTGGGCTTCTACATCTCGTTCTCCGGAATCCTGACTTTCAAGAGCGCGCAGGATTTGCGCGACGTGGCGGCTTTTGTGCCGCTGGACCGGTTGCTCATCGAGACCGACAGCCCTTACCTGGCGCCCGTGCCTTACCGCGGCAAAACCAACAATCCCTCCTATGTTCCATATGTTGCACGGCAGCTGGCCGACCTGCGCAAAATACCCGTGGAAGACGTAGCCAGGCTGACCAGCGCCAATTTCGAGCGCTTGTTTCCGGCTGTTCAGACATGAGAAATTACTTTAGAAATATCGTTTATCTTGTTGTCCTGCTTGGATATTCCTTGCTGCATGCTGGCTCCTATGACGACTTCTTCGTAGCCATCAAGCAAGACAATGCCGGTGCGATCACGAGCCTGCTCAAGCGCGGTTTCGATCCCAACACGCCCAATGCGAAAGGCGCGCCTGGGCTGTACCTGGCCCTGCGTGAACGCGTCCCTCAAGGCGGCCGAAGCGCTGATCGTCTGGCCCAAGACCAACGTCGAGGCTCGCACGCCCCAGGACGAGAGCCCGCTGATGATGGCGGCGCTCAAGGGCCATCTGGATCTGGCGAAGAAGCTCGTGGAGCGTGGCGCCGACGTCAACAAGACCGGTTGGACGCCGCTGCATTACGCCGCCACGAACGGGCATCTGGCCATCATGGAGTTGCTGCTCGAAAACCATGCGTACATCGACGCGGAGTCCCCGAACGGCTCGACGCCCCTGATGATGGCGGCGCATTACGGCACACCGGCCGCCGTGAAGCTGCTGCTGGAGGCCGGCGCGGATCCGACCCTGAAGAACCAGCTGGGCCTGACGGCTATCGATTTTGCCCGCCGCGGCAACCGCAAGGATTCGGTGGAACTGATCGCAGCATCCATGCGTGCGGCTCAGCCAAAGGGAAAGTGGTGACTTAATACGATGTATATTATGTCAAATGACAACCGCAGAGGCTGAAGCTCCGCTGTCCGCCCGATGCTCGGCGGTAACGCCGGATGCCAGCTTTACTCCCGTCCTTCAATGACGCGCTGCAACTCCTGCGTGCGCTTGAACGAGTCCTGCAATATCTGCCGCATGATCGTGTCCTGGGACTTCTTGCCGAGCCAGAGCTCGTAGGCCTCTTCACGGAAGTGGGCCTCGTCGGTGCCCCACTTCTCACGCAGCCGTTGCACGTCGGCCTGCGGCAGCGCTGCGATCTGCTTGTCTGTAGCCTGCTTCACGGCGGTGCCTGCGGGACTGATGCCCATCTGCGCATTGAATGCAGTCGACTGCGGCGGGGTCGGCCGTGCCTGGCCCGGCCGTCGCAGTGGTTGACTGCGTGGTGTTGCTCTCGTTGACCAATTGTCATACTCATCACAGTCTCCATCATATCGGGACCTGCGCAAGGCTGCCTCTGTCTCTTGTCCGCGCGGCCAGCACCGCTGGCGCACTACTTGGTAACAGAAGCTGTACCAAGGTTCCCGGTACCGCGAAAGCCGGTACCCGTGCTGCGGGTGCGACTGAGAGTTCCGCCGAGCCGTCGCAGTTACTCTTGAACCCCACACGACGCCGCGAGTTTCTGACAAACTCATGGCCCCATGACGCTGCTCCCCGTACTTCGCTGCGAGTTGCCGGTCAGCCCTGCCGCCGCTCGATGGGCCGATGCCCTCGCGAGGAGTCCTTTTTTCTTCCGCAATGACAAGGGTGAAGGCAGTGTTCCTCCTTGCGGCGTCGACGCTCGTGGCCGGCGTCTGCTTCGCACAGTCGGACGCAATACCTGCGTTCAAGGAAGTCGACTCCATGGAGGCACGTGTGCAGGGCTGCGTGACGTGCCACGGCCAGAGTGGCCAGGGCACGAACAACGAGTACTTTCCCCGAATTGCCGGCAAGCCTGCGGGGTACCTCTACAACCAGTTGGTGGCTTTTCGCGACGGAACCAGGCACTACCCGCCGATGAACTATCTCGTCGCTTATCTGCCCGACAGCTATCTGCGGGAAATAGCGGAGCACTTCGCCAAGCAGCGCCCGCCCTTCGCCCCAAGACCGGCCGTATCGACCAATGCCAATACCATGACCCGCGGGCAGGCCCTTGTGACCGCCGGCGATCCGCAAAAGGGCGTCCCGGCCTGCATCACATGTCATGGCGCGGGTCTCACGGGGATGGAGCCCGGCATCCCTGGCCTCGTTGGACTGCAGCCAACCTACATCGTTGCCCAGCTCACCCGCTGGCGGGTCGGCGATCGGCATGCCGCGGAGCCCGACTGCATGAAGCGCATCGCGACCCGACTGTCCGATACGGACATCACGGCGGTCGCCGCCTGGCTGTCGCAGGTGCCCCCGCCCAAGGACCACTCGCCCGAATCGTCCAACCTCGTGCGCATGCCATTGGCGTGCGGCAGCCAACGATGAACCGAACCGCTGCAAATCCTCCTGGGGGCGGCCGCCCTGGCCGTGGTCGCCGTTGGCGTGCTCCTCTGGATGCAGCCGGGTGCACTGCCGATCAACCCCAACGCGCCGGCAGCTCCCAATGCAACGACGCAGGTCATCAATCGCGGGGAATACCTGGCCCGGGCCGGGGATTGCGTCGCCTGCCACACCACCCCTACCGGCAAGCCCTTCGCTGGAGGTCGGGCCATGGCGACACCTTTCGGAGCGCTGTACGTTCCGAACATCACGCCCGACGACGAGACCGGTATCGGCAAGTGGACCGCGGACGAGTTCTATCGAATGATGCATACGGGGGTATCCAGGGACGGCACGCTGCTGTACCCGGCGATGCCGTTCGCCTCGTACACGAAGGTGACCCGCGCCGACTCCGACGCCATCTACGCCTACCTGATGTCGGTAACTCCCGTGAAGCAGCCGAACCGGCCGCACGAACTGAAGTTTCCGTTCAACAACCGTGAGCTGCTGGTGGGTTGGCGCACTCTGTACTTCAAGGAGGGGGAATACGTCCCCGACCCCAAGCAATCGGTCGAATGGAATCGCGGGGCGTACCTGGTGCAGGGCCTGGGCCACTGCGCGATGTGCCACACGGCCATCAACGTCTTGGGCGGATCGAGCGAATCCAAGGCCTTCGAAGGCGGCATGATTCCGAACCAGAACTGGTATGCCCCTTCCCTCACGTCGAATCGCGAAGCAGGCCTGGGCAACTGGGATAACAAGGAGATCGCCGATTTGCTGCAGGCAGGGGTGTCGCACCGCGGAACCACGTACGGACCCATGGCGGAGGTGGTCTACAACAGCCTGCAGTACCTCACCGACGAAGACGTCAAGGCCATGGCCGTTTACCTGAAGGCCCTGCCCCAGCGCGATTCGGAGGCACCGCCTACCAGCCAGGCGCGTCTGGTCAACCCGACCGTGATGGAAACGGGGCGCAAGGTCTATGCGGCCCAGTGCGCGATGTGCCACGGTAACGAAGGAAAAGGCACCCCGCCGGCCTTCCCTCCCCTCGCCGGCAACCAGTCCATCACCATGTCGTCGCCCGTCAACGCCATACGCATGGTGCTCAACGGCGGCTACCCGCCGGGAACCAAGAAGAACCCGAGGCCGCACGGGATGCCGCCGTTCAGCCACATCCTCAATGACAACGAGGTCGCAGCTGTTGTCACGTACATCCGGGTTGCCTGGGATAACACAGGCACGCCTGTCGCTCCCGCGCAGGCCAACGAATTGCGCAAGCTGCTGCCGGAATGAGGAGGCTTCCATGGCGAAGATTTCAAAAACGGACCCAGCAACACCGAAGACCGGCGAGTCGATGAAATCGTCGGCCGGGGTCCCGCGGGCGCGTTTGCGGTGGCCGGCGTCGCCACGGCCATCGTGATGGCCATCTACTTCATCTTCTACTTTCTGGTGTACCTGCCCCGGGGAGCCGTTCAGTGAGCGCCGCGGAAGCCGTCGCCGACGCGGCGGAACGCCGCTGGGCAATCATCGTCGTGGCCCTCATGGGGCTGCTGGTGGCGATGATGGTGGTTACTGGCCTGCACTGGGCGGCAATGCCGCCGTCGCGCGTGGAAACGATCGACGTCAAGACCGTGCACATCAAGGGTGAGTTCGTGGAGTCGAATCTGGGCACGACGATGACGCCCGATGGCAAGGTCATGGTTCGCCTGATTGCGCAGCAGTACTCGTTCGAGCCGCAGTGCATCGTGGTTCCGGCCGAGATGCCGGTGACGTTCCGCGGGACCTCCACCGACGCGATTCACGGCTTCATGGTCGGAAGGACCAATGCGAACACCATGCTGATTCCCGGTTTCGTGGCCACATTCACGACGACCTTTCCCCGGGCCGGGGAACAGCTGATGCCCTGCCACGAATACTGCGGAACAGGACATGAAGCCATGTGGGCTCGCGTCCAGGTGCTGCCGCCGCAGGAATTCCTGTCGAAGGCACGCGGCGGAGAAAGGCTGAGCTGTGTTCCTCGCTAAGAAACTGGTCCTGGCCCACTTCTGGGTCGCCTTCATTGCGTTCCTGGGCGCGCTGGTACTCGGCGCCTGGCAGATGTACGTTCGCAGCCCGTTGTCACCCTGGGTCAACAACCCGGAGCACTACTACCGGTCCGTCACCGCGCACGGAACCGTCATGGCCTACGTGCTGCCCACGCTGGTGGCCATGGGGTTCGGCTACGCCATCACGGAGCTTGCGCTGAAGAAGCCGCTCATAGGAGTGCGCTGGGCCTGGGGCGGCTTCTGGCTTGTCATTGCCGGCACAGCCGTGGCGGCTGTCACCATGGGGCTCGGGAAGGCATCGGTGCTGTACACCTTCTACCCGCCGATGCTCGCCAGCTCTTTCTACTACATCGGTGTCGTGCTGGTCGTGGTCGGCTCATGGATATGGGTAGCGCTCATGTCGGTCAACCTGCACGCCTGGAAGAAGGAAAACCCAGGCGCGCCTGTCCCGCTGGCGATGTTCGGCAACGTTGCAGGCGCCTACCTCTGGGCGTGGACGTCGGTTGGCGCGGCCGTCGAAGTCCTGGTCCTTATCCTTCCGGCATCGCTGGGCCTGACCGACACCATCAACGCCGGCCTTGCTCGCGTCCTGTTCTCCTGGACGCTGCACGCCATCGTCTATTTCTGGCTGATGCCGGCGTACATCGTCTTCTACACCATCGTGCCGCGCGCCATCGGCGGACGCCTGTACAGCGACACCATGGGACGGATAGCGTTCGTGCTGTTCCTGGTGTTCTCGATGCCCATCGGCATTCACCACCTCTTCGCGGACCCGCAGGTCGGCGCCGGCTTCAAGTTCGTTCACGCCGCCATGACGGCGATGGTGTCGGTACCGACCCTGCTGACGGTGTTCACCATCGTTGCGTCGGTCGAGATTGCCGGCAGGCTGCGTGGAGGCACGGGCCTTTTTGGTTGGGTCAAGGCGCTTCCCTGGGACAACCCGATGATGCTGGCCGTCACCTTCTCCTTCATCATGCTTGGATTCGGTGGCGCCGGCGGCATCATCAACATGAGCTACCAGCTCAACGAAACCATTCACAACACGCAGTGGGTCACCGGGCATTTCCACCTCATTTTTGCCGGCGCCATCGTGCTGATGTACTTCATGGCCGCGTATGAGCTGTGGCCACAGCTCACAGGGTGCGCACCGCTGTCACGCGCGCTCATCAAGGCGCAGATCTGGCTGTGGTTCATCGGCATGATGGTGCTGTCGATGCCGTGGCATCTCGTGGGTTTGCTGGGCATGCCACGCCGCATGGCCTACTACGACTTCACGCATCCGGATTTGCAGTCACAAGCGTGGACGGTCACCGCCTCGGCCATCGGCGGCTTCATCCTGTTGGCGTCCGGCATCCTGTTGGTGTACATCCTCGCGACGGCCACGCAGGCGGCGCAGCGGGGTGGTCGAGCCGTTCACCTTCAGCCGGGCGGCGCATCCCGGCGCCCACACTCCGGTCGCTTTGAATGGCTTCGGCCTCTGGGTGGCGATGATGATTGGCCTGACACTCGTCAACTATGGCTACCCCATTGCCCAACTCGCCTCCCTCAAGGACGCGTACGTCCCCGTCATTCCCGTGGGGAGCCGGTGATGCGCGAGGAAGGCATGTACTCCTGGGGAAACCCATGGTTCCGATGGAGCGTGGTGTCGCTCGCGGCGCTGACGGTGGTTTCCGTGCTCGTGGGCTTCGTGTGGCTGCCGTCCGTGCACGGCGATTTCTCGGCGCAAGGGCTCTGGGCCAGCATCTGCCGCGCAGCCGGCGTGCCAATGACCTGGTCAGACGGTGCTGCCAGCGCGAAGAGCGTGCCGCAGGCAACCCATGTCGTGCTCGAGCGCAGCATGACCCGGGTCGGCGGAAGTGCGTCGGTGGGACGTGGCGCTACCCTGGCCTTGAATTGCACGATGTGCCACGGCGGCCAGGGCATGAGCACTTCGAACTGCGCCGAACCTGGCAGGCCAGTACCCGGAGGTCGTCATCAAGCAACTCGAGGACTACAGGGAGGGCAAGCGCGCCAGCCCCATCATGGTGGCCATCGCAAAGAACCTGGCCGCGCGAGACATCGCTGACCTGGCAGCCTACTACGCGTACTTGCCGAAGGCGCGCACCGCGCCGACGACCTACGATGAATCGCTGCCCGCGCTGGTGCGAGTGGGCGCGCCGCTGCGCAACATTGCACCCTGCATTTCATGCCACGGCGGGGTCGACCAGAAGCTGGGGGCGCCATGGATCGAGGGCATGCCGAAGGACTATCTGGTCGAACAGTTGAAGGCGTTTCGCAGCGGCAGCCGGCGCAACGATTCTCAAGCCCAGATGCGCAATGTGGTTCGGGCCATGACGGATGCGGAAATCGAAGAGGTTTCGGTGTTTTACGCCGGCAAGGCCAGCGCCGGCGGAGAGCGCTAGTCAAACTCGCTGGACAATCTACGAAACAGCTTCACTGTTCGGCGCCAAGCTGTTGATTCTGAATGTTGTTTTTCGTTAACTGCATGACTTTTTTGTCTTGCAATTTTGTCATTCTCCTTATACCTTGCAGCCAGAGGGCGATTTGTTTCCGCCAGGGATCGAAAAACTAAACCATGCGTTGGCTTAAACCGAATCTCAAAAGAAGCATCTACGGTCTGCTGGGCAATCCGGTCGCTCCGTCGGAATCCATCCTTGAGAACGGGACAGAAGACATTCGCGAAGCGATGCTCGTCGTGCTCGGCGAATCGGGTCCCAAGCAATTCCCGCAGATCACCCGCCGCATCCGCTATGCGAGCGACATCCAGGCGCTGTGGTACCTGCGAGGCGACCTCATGGCAGCTTTGGCCGCGATGCATGGCGAGTTGGCGGCCCGGGAGAAGATCGCTTCCATCACGAGCCAGTTCCGGGGCCTGCTGCCCAACGGACTGAATTCGCGCCCCAGCTCTCTCGTCCCCTGACCCCCGGCCAAGCCGCCTAGTGGCGGTGGCCCCAAAGCACGAACGCATCCCGGCCTTCCACCGCCAGGTGAACCTTGGCACCCACCGGCAAGGCTACCTTGGTTGCCACGTGACCGAACGGCAAGCTTGGTGAAGACCGGCGCCTTGACTTGCCGCCTCAGCCAATCGACGACGGTCTGCAATCGGTAGCCTTTGTCATGGGGATAAGGCTTGTAGTTGGTGAAGTGCCCCAGCAGGATGGCCTTTTGACGGCCGAGCACCCCCGCGTACAGCAGCTGCGTCAACATTCGCTCGACGCGGTACGGGTGCTCGTGCACGTCCTCGAGAAACAGGATGCCGTTCTTGATATTGGGCATCCACGGCGTGCCCACCAGCGTGGTGAGGACAGCCAGGTTGCCGCCCCACAGCTCGCCCTTGAGCTCCATGGCCTCTCGCTGGCGCCCTCCAGCCGCGGCAATTGCCAGCCGGTCCCCTCCCCCTGCCCGCTCGCCAGATCCTCGAAGCAAGCCTGCATGATGTCGTCGGGTTCGCCCTCCACCCCGAAATCCTCTTCGAGGGCCGGGCCCGACCAGGTCACCGCACCGGTTTGCGCGAGCACGGCACTCTGGAAAGCGGTGAAGTCGCTCAATCCGACGAAGCGCATGCCCTTGCCGATCGCCTTGGCCACTGCCTTGTAGCGAATGCCCGGCAGCAGGCGCGTCAGGCCGTAGCCGCCCCGCGTGATGAGGGCGATGTCCGCTCCGCTGTCCGCCGCGCGGTGGATCGCCGCCAGGCGGGTTTCGTCGTCGCCCGCAAATCGCATGTGCTTCGCGAAAACCGCTTCGTCGAGTTCGACGTCGTAACCCAGGGCCTCGAGCCGCGCCACGCCGCGCCGGATCACGGACTTGTCGCGCACGGCGCTGGAGGGCGAATAGATGTAGATATGTTTTTTGTCACGGGCGGAAGTATCCCACCGCCGCGCGCGCGATCGGCTCGCCATGCTCCTGGACGAAGTGGCCCGCTTGATCGAGCACGATAGGATCCGGGCAGCCGCGAATGATCTGGCGCAAGCCCTGCATCACCGGAAGGCCCAGGACCGGGTCTTGCGCGCCGATCGCCATCATGGTCTGGCCAGCCCACTGTTTGGACCAGAATTCGCGGGCCGCTCGCGACACCGCCGCTCCGTCCTGATCCGTCCTTTCGGGGACCATGGGTGGAAACGCCCGCAGTGCCGCGCGATGGCCGCGATCCGGAAAGGGCGCGCTGTAGGCTGCACACTCCTGGGCGCCCATCTGCGGATTGCCTCGGGCAAAAAGGCGGGCCACGTCGAACTCCGGGTTCTTGGCGCACATCTCGCGCCATGCGAGGAAACCTGGGCTGAGGGGCGCATCTCCCGTAGCGAGCGCGGTATTCATCACCAGCAGGCCGCGGTAGCGCTCGGGCGCCGCAATGGGCAAGGTCAATCCGAGCAGGCCACCCCAATCCTGTACGGTGAGCACCACATTGCGCAGGTCGAGCCGCTCGACAAATTCGAGCAGCACCTCGCGGTGCCAACTGAAACCGTGCGCGCTTTCCTTCTTGGGCTTGTCGCTTTTGCCGAAGCCCACCAGATCCGGTGCCACCACCCGATGGCCGGCGGCCAGGAAAACCGGGATCATCTTGCGGTACAGGTAGCTCCACGCCGGATTGCCATGCAGGCATAGCCAGGTCAGTGGAGCATCGGCCGGACCTTCGTCGAGGTAGTGCATGCGAAAGCCGTCCAACGATGGCAGATCGCTGAGATAGCGGGCTTCCCAGGGGTAGCCGGGCAAGCCGGCGAAACGCTCGTCTGGCGTGCGCAAGGCATCCTCGCGCAAGGGATGGCTGCCCATGCGCGATTGCTGCCTGCGGGCCTTGAAGAATTCAGTCAGAAGCGCGGCGCAGTCCGCCGCCATGACGCCGCCCTGCACTTGCGTGCGGTGATTGAGCCGCGGCTCGCCGAAGATATCCACGACCGAGCCCGCGGCGCCGGTCTTCGGATCGGCAGCGCCATAGACGACCCGCGCCAGCCGCGCGTGCAGCATGGCGCCGCTGCACATGGCGCAGGGCTCCAGCGTCACGTACAGTTCGCAGCCATCCAGGCGGTAGTTGCCCAGGGCTTGCGCGGCAGCACGCAGGGCGGCGATTTCAGCATGAGCGGTCGGGTCGCCGCTGCCGACCGGCGCATTGCGCCCGGTCCCTATGACCTTGCCGTCCTTCACCACCACGGCACCGACAGGGACCTCGCCCGCCGCCGCGGCCAGCCGGGCCTGCTCCAGCGCCAGGCCCATGAATTGGGCGTCGCTCACTTTTCGTCGGGCATGGGCCGGGCCTGTTGCATCGTGCCCTCGACCGCTTGCTTGAACTGTTGCACCTGCTGCGCCGGTGTGCCGGTGGGCCGTGCCATCGTCTCGGCGGAGCCCGGCGACGCCGCAGATGCAACCGGGGCCGCGGCGCCCAACTGCTTCTTGGCCAGCACGCCGATCACCGCCACGACGATGAGCAGGCTCAATACGCCAAATACCATTCGCATTTCTATTTCTCCTGTTCGCCGATACCCAGGCTATCCATCCAGCGGGCGAGTTCGCGCTCCTGCTCGTTGCCCTGCGCATAGCCGGCCTTGAGGGCCGCATGCGACTCCGGACGGTGCTGGTTCAGCTTGAGCTTGCACTGCAGGTCCACGACCTTGAGTTCGAAGGCCATGATGCCCGCCAGCATCTTGTGCGCGAAGTCTTCGCCAAGGCCACGCCACTGCTGCGCGTACGGCGGCTCATGGTCGCCTATGAGTTTCTTCAGGAGCCCGTCCTTGGCCGTCGGATCGTCGATCAGCGTGGCAGACACGGTGCAATGCACCGCCAGGTAGTTCCAGCTGGGCACGCGCGCGAGGTCCGGATAGATCTTGGGCGACTGGTAGGCATGAGGCCCCAGGAAGGTCACGACCGCCGTGGGCCGCGCCTCGAGATAGCGCCAGTGCGGGTTGGGCCGTGCGCAGTGGCCCAGCAGGACGAACCCGTCGGCTCTATCTTCCAGATGCAAAGGCAGGTGCGTGACGAACGGCAGGCCGGTGTCGTCGTTGGAGATCAGGCTGGCAAAGGGGTGCTCGCGCATCAGCCGCGCCGCCAGCGCGCGGTCCGTAGACCTGAATTGGGGAGGCTGGTACATGGGCCAGATTGTGCCCGGCCCGCGCTTGCCCGCTATTCCCACGGGCGAACTAGCGTTTGGCGATCCGCTTCTCGAACCAATCGTCCAGCATGGCCTTCTCGTAGCGCAGCCGGTCGCCCTCCGGGTAGCGGTTGACCGAAACCAGGTAGTTCAGGTCGGCGATCTGTTCTTCGGCGCCGGCGACCAACTGGTCGCCGCGGGTCAGCGTGTAGCGCAGCTTGATGCGCGGCCAGCTGATATCGCTCACGATGCGCACGTCCGAGCTTAAGCGGCGCCATGGCTCGAAGCGGCCGGCCAGATCGATGTCCAGCACCTCGATCTTGAGGGTGTCGCTTGCGGGCAGGCCGCGCTCGGCCAGGCGCTGCAGGTGCTGCTCGATGCCGCGCTGGATCTCCGCGCGGTCGCGCTCGGTGGCGAATGAGTGCGAATAGCCCGCGTCGGTGTACTTCTCCGGCTGGACAAAGGCGACCGACACATCGGCCGCCGTCGCGGGCACGGCCATCGCAATCAGGCCGACCCCCATGAAGCTCGTGAGTGTCCGCATGCCGCGCTCCTTCAATTCCTGCCCGATTGGACGCCGGGCATCGACCGCGGTTCCCGATCAGCCTGTTACAGGCGTATCGGCCGCGAAGCGCGGCAAATCACTCCCACTCGATGGTCGCGGGAGGCTTGCTGCTCACGTCGTAGGTGACGCGGTTGATGCCGCGGACCTCGTTGATGATCCGGCTGGAAACCTTCTTGAGCAAGGCGTAAGGCAGCTCGGCCCAGTCCGCGGTCATGAAGTCGCTGGTCTGCACGGCGCGCAAGGCAACCACGTAGTCGTAGGTGCGGCCATCGCCCATCACGCCCACGCTCTTGACCGGCAGGAACACGGTGAAAGCCTGGCTGGTGAGGTCATACCAGCTCTTGCCGGTGGCTGGATCCTTGAAGTTGCGCAGCTCCTCGATGAAGATCGCGTCGGCGCGGCGCAGCAGGTCGGCGTACTCTTTCTTCACCTCGCCCAGGATGCGCACGCCCAGGCCGGGCCCGGGGAACGGATGGCGATAGACCATCTCCGGCGGCAGGCCCAGGGCCACGCCCAGCTCGCGCACCTCGTCCTTGAACAGATCGCGCAGCGGCTCCAGCAGCTTCAATCCCAGCTGCTCGGGCAGGCCGCCGACGTTGTGGTGGCTCTTGATGGTGACGGCTTTCTTGCTCTTGGCGCCGCCCGACTCGATCACATCGGGGTAGATGGTGCCCTGGGCCAGCCACTTCGCGCCCTTGTGCGCTCCGTCCAGCCCGGCCTTCAGTCGCGCGGCTTCCGCCTTGAACACCTCCACGAATTCGCGGCCGATGATCTTGCGCTTGGCTTCCGGATCGCTGACGCCGGCCAGCTTGCCGAGGAACACCTCGCTGGCATCGACCCGGATCACCTTGGCGTGCAGCTTGCCGGCGAACATCTCCATGACCATGTCGCCCTCGTTCAGGCGCAGCAGGCCGTGGTCGACGAACACGCAGGTCAGCTGGTCGCCGATGGCGCGATGGATCAGGGCCGCGGCCACCGAGGAATCGACGCCGCCCGACAGGCCGAGGATCACTTCCTCGTCGCCCACCTGCTTGCGGATCGCTTCCACCGCCTCGGCCACATGGTCGCGCATCACCCAGTCGGGGCGGGCGCCGCAAATATCCAGCACGAAGCGATCGAGGATCGCCTTGCCCTGCGTGGTATGCGTCACTTCGGGGTGGAACTGCACGCCATAGAACCTGCGCTCCTCGTCGGCCATGCCCGCGATCGGGCACGATTCGGTGGACGCCATCAGCTTGAAGCCAGGCGGCATCTCGGTCACGTTGTCGCCGTGGCTCATCCAGACGTGGAGCATGCCGTGGCCTTCGGCCGTGGCGTAGTCCTGGATGCCGTCGAACAGGCGCGTGTGGCCGCGGGCCCGCACTTCGGCATAGCCGAATTCGCGCTTGTGGCCGCCTTCGACCTTGCCGCCCAAGGCTTCCGCCAGGGCGTACATCCCGAAGCAGATTCCCAGCACCGGGACGCCCAGTTCGAACACCGCGCCAGGCGCGCGCAGCGTTTCGTCTTCCCACAAGCTGGCGTGGCTGCCCGAGAGGATGACGCCCTTGAGCTTGCCGTCCTTGGCGTACTCGCGAACCCATTCGTCCGGCATGTCGCAAGGATGGACCTCGCAGAACACATGGGCTTCGCGCACGCGCCGCGCGATCAGCTGCGTGACCTGGGAGCCGAAATCGAGGATGAGGATCTTGTCGTGTTGCATGCGCTTGGCGTCAGTCTGCCCGGTAGTTCGGCGCTTCTTTGGTGATCTGCACGTCGTGGACGTGGCTTTCGCGGATGCCGGCGGTGGTGATCTCCACGAACTCGGCCTTGCTGCGCAATTCCTCGATGGTGGCGCAGCCGCAATAGCCCATGCTGGCACGCAGGCCGCCCGCCATCTGGTACACGATGGAGACGAGCGAGCCCTTGTAGGGAACGCGGCCCTCGATGCCTTCGGGCACCAGCTTGTCGGCGTTGGGGTTGCCGGTGGTGGCTTCCTGGAAATAGCGGTCCGCACTGCCCTGCTGCATGGCGCCGATCGATCCCATGCCGCGATAGCTCTTGTAGCTGCGGCCCTGGAACAGAACGATTTCGCCCGGCGCTTCTTCGGTGCCGGCGAACATGCCGCCCATCATCACGGTGCTGCGCGCCGGCGGCGATGGCCTTGGCGATGTCGCCCGAGTAGCGGATGCCGCCGTCGGCGATCAGCGGGCACGCCGCGTGCCCTGCAGCGCCGTTGCCACGTTGTCGATGGCCATGATCTGCGGCACGCCCACGCCCGCCACGATGCGCGTGGTGCAGATGGAGCCCGGGGCCGATGCCGACCTTGACCGCATCGGCGCCCGCTTCGACCAGCGCCAGCGCCGCCGCGCCGGTGGCGATGTTGCCGCCGATCACGTCGACCTGCGGGTAGTTCTGCTTGACCCAGCGCACGCGCTCGATCACGCCTTTGCTGTGGCCGTGCGCGGTGTCGACCACGATCGCATCCACGCCGGCCTTCACCAGCGCCTCGACGCGTTCCTCGGTGCCCTCGCCCACGCCGACCGCCGCGCCCACGCGCAGGCGGCCCGACGGCGTCGCGCGCGGCGTTGGGGAAGCTGGTCTGCTTGGTGATGTCCTTGACGGTGATCAGTCCCTTGAGCTCGAATGCATCGTTGATCACCAGCAGGCGTTCGAGCTTGTACTTGTTCAGCAGTGCCTTGGCCTCGGCCGGGCTGGTGCCTTCCCTGACCGTGATGAGCTTTTCGCGCGGCGTCATGATCTGGCTCACCGGCACGTCGTAGCGGGTCTCGAAGCGCAGGTCGCGGCCGGTGACGATGCCCACCACCTTGCCGCCGTCGACCACCGGGAAGCCGGAGATGCCCAGCTGCTCCTGCATGCTGATCACCTGCCGCACGGTGTGCGTCGGCGTGATGATCACCGGGTCGCGCAGCACGCCCGATTCGTAGCGCTTGACCCGCGCCACTTCCGCTGCCTGCTCGCTTGGCCGTGAGGTTCTTGTGCACGATGCCCATGCCGCCCTCCTGCGCGATCGCGATCGCCAGGCGCGCTTCCGTCACCGTGTCCATCGCGGCGGACACCAGCGGCAGGTTCAGGGTGATGTTGCGGGAGAGGCGGGTCGCGAGGGAGGTGTCCTTGGGCAGGACCTGGGAGAACGCCGGCACCAGCAACACATCGTCGAAGGTGAGCGCTTTTCCTAAGAGGCGCATGTCTGAAGCTCCAAAAGACGGATTGTACCCGTGGCGCCCCGGTACTTACCCTGTGCGGGGACGAGAACGGGTTCGTGACGTGGCGGCAACGCATACGCACAGGAAGCTGGCGTGCCTCGATATGGCAGCGCTAAACTGGCGAAATGAAACTGCTCCGCCTCACCCTGCTTGGCCTTGCGTGCACCTTGCCCGCCGTGGGCTTTGCCCAGTGGCAATGGATCGACAACAACGGCCGCAAGGTCTTCAGCGACCAGTCTCCTCCCGCCAGCATCCCGGCCAAGAACATCCTGCGCCAGCCGGGCGTGAAGGGCACGCCGGTCGCGGCGCCGAGGCGAGCAGCCGAACCCGCAAAGGCGCAGGCGAGCGCGCCCGAAGATCACCGGCAAGGACAAGCAGCTGGAAGAAAAGAAGAAGCAGGCCGAAGCCGCCGAGGCCGAGAAGAAGAAAGCCGAGGAAGAAAAGCTGGCGAAGGTCGCGTGCCGACAACTGCGATCGCGCCAAGCGTGCGAAGGCCGGATTCGACTCGGGCGTCCGCATCGCCCGAACCAACGACAAGGGCGAGCGGGAGATCATGGACGACGCCGCGCGCGCAGTTGAATCCAAGCGCCTCGACGGGATCGTCGCCAGCGACTGCAAGCCGGCCGGCTAAGGCTTTGCGGGCGAAAAGGCCGGCAGCGCGCACGCCCTGCCGGCGAAAGCGCTCACGGCGAGCCAGCTTGGGGTCCACCTTGAGCGGCCGGTAAACCTCGACGCGGTCGCGGTCGCGAACCAGCTGCTCCAGCCGCGCCTTGCGGCCCCAGATACCCACGGCGGCCTCGCGCAAGTCCAAGTCCGGAACGGCCGCAGCCAGGCCACTGGCCTGCAGCGCCTGCAGCACGGTGGCGCCCGGGGCAAGCACGACTTCCCATTCGAGCACTTCACGCGGCGCCGGCGAATACAGCACGCTCACGCGCACAACCGGGCCCTCAGCCATAGACCTGCTCCGCCCGCTTCACGAACGCATCGACCAGGCTGCCCGCGATCTTGTCGAAGACCGGCCCCACCAGGGAGCCCAGGGTGGCGCTCTCGAAGCCATAGTGCAGTTCCAGTTCAACCTTGCAGGCGCGCTGCTGCTCCCGTCCCCGCCCAGGGGAATGAACTTCCACTGGCCGTCCAGCCGGGAAAAAGGCCCCTCGACCAGCTTCATCTTCACCCGGCGCCCCGGCACATGTTCGTTGCGCGTCTTGAAAACCTGGCGGATTCCGCCGAAGGCGATGCCTATCTCGGCCTTCATGCCATGCTCGTCCTGCGCCAGGACTGCCGCGTGGTCGCACCATGGCAGGAACTCGGGATACCGGGCGACATCGACGACCAGGGAGAACATTTCCTCGGCGCTGTACCAGATGAGAACGGACTTGTGAACGGTTTTCATAGAGAATGCGGGGCCCGCGAGGCATTGTAGATACGGCCACGCACCCCATTTGTAAGCCCATGGCCAAGAAACCTGAAACCGCAAGCCGCATTGCCGACAACAAGAAGGCGGCCTACAACTACTTCTTCGAGGAGAGGTTCGAAGCCGGCATGGTGCTGCAGGGCTGGGAGGTCAAGGCCCTGCGCGAAGGCAAGGTGCAGCTGACCGACGGCTACGTGGTGGTCAAGGGCGGCGAGCTGTTCGTGATCGGCTGCCAGATCAATCCGCTCAAGACGGCGTCCACCCATGTCAACCCCGATGCGGTGCGGACCAAGAAGCTGCTGCTGCACAAGGATGAAATCCGCCGCCTCATTGGCAAGGTCGAGCAGAAGGGCTATACGCTGGTCCCGCTCAACCTTCACTGGAAAGCCGGCAAGGTCAAATGCGAGATCGCCCTGGCCAAGGGCAAGGCCGAGCACGACAAGCGCGACACCATCAAGGACCGGGAAGGCAAGCGCGAGGTCGAACGCGCCATGAAGAGCCGCAACCGCTAGCCTAGCGCAAGTCGCGCAGCGGGTGTGCGTGAGCCGGCCAGGGGCTCTCGAAAAAGGCCTGGACCAGCTCCTGCGGTACTTCTTCGATCCGCGCCGGGTTCCACCGAGGGGTGTGATCCTTGTCGATGGCCAGCGCCCTGATGCCTTCCACCGTTTCGCTCGCGGCACCCGGACGCAGGTGGAAGCAGTGGCGCACCAGGTCGCGCTCCATGCGCAGGTCGTCGGCGAGGTTCATGCCGCGGCCGCGCCGCACCTGCTCCAGAGCCACATGCAGCATCAGCGGTGAACGTTTGCGCAACACGGCCGCGGTTTCCACGGCCCAGGACGACGAATCGCTCTCGAGCGCCGCAATGATCTGGGCCACGCTGTCCAGGCCGAATACGGCATCGATCTGGTCTCGGGCCAGCTCCAACTGGCTTTGGCCGGCCTGCGCCTGCCTGGCCGGCGCGGCTGACACGCCCTGGGCCGCCAGCCGGTCCCACCAGCCAGGAAGCTCGCCTGACATGACGAAGACGTCGGCCAGCCCGGCGGCCACCGCGTCGGCGCCACTGATCATGTGGCCGGTCAGCGCGAGGTATTCGCCCAGCCGCCCGGGACAGCGCGACAGGAAGTACCCCCCGCCGACGTCGGGAAACAGGCCGATGTTGGTTTCCGGCATGGCCATCTTCGTGCGCTCGGTGACGACACGCAGATTGGCGCCCTGCGATATGCCCATCCCGCCGCCCATCACGATGCCATCCAGGAATGCCGTATAGGGCTTCGGGTACTGGTGGAACAGGTAGTTGAGGCTGTACTCCTCGGTGAAGAAGTCCTCCAGCCGGGGATCGCCCGCAAGCGCCGCCTGGTGGAAAAAGCGGATGTCGCCGCCGGCGCAGAACGCGCCGAACGGGCCTTCCTTGCCCTGCCCCCGGATCGCCACTGCCTGGACGGCCGGGTCATCACGCCAAGCCAGCAGCGTGGCCGTGAGCTCGCGGATCATGGAAAGCGACAGCGCGTTCAGCGCCTTGGGCCGATTCAGCGTGATCAGGCCCACGCCAGCTGCGAATTTCGACCAGGATCTCGCTCATGCCCTCAACCTCCAGCTCACCAGTTCATTGATCACCAGGGCGCCGATCACCAGCGCCCCGCCCGCCAGGACCGTCTGGCTCGGCACTTCGTCGGCGCCGATCCAGGCCAGCAGGATCCCGAAAATCACCTCCAGCGAGCGCCAGGAGCGCGATCTCGGGCGCCTTGAGCACGCGGGCGCACACCACCGACAACGCGCAGGGAATCGCCAGCTGGACCAGGCCCAGCAGGGCCAGCAAGCCGACATCATGGCCCGATGCCTGGAACGGCATGGCCAGGGGTAGCGTGGTCAAGGACGAAATCACCGCGCCCACCAGCACGGCGGGAACGAGGTCGACGTTCAGCCCTCGGGCTTGCGAGCGCTGGACCACGGTCCAATTCACCGCGCCGGCCAGCGGCACGCACAGCGCCACCAGCGTGCCGGCGAGCTGCCCGCCCGACACCTGGGCCGCGTACATGTAGGCGATGCCGCAGCCGGCGACCAGGATCGCGATCCAGGTACGCATGGGAATGCGGTAGCCGATGAATACGCGGGCCATCAGTGCCGTGAGGAAGGGCCCCACCGACATGGTGACCAGCACGTTGGCGACGCTGGTGAGCGTGAGCGCCACCATGAAGGCGGTGAACATCACGCTCCAGCAGACGCCCGATATCCAGAGCGCCGGCCCACCATTGCGGATCTTGGCGAACACCTGCCGCCCCTGGAAGAACGGCAGGATCACCAGGAGCGACAGCACGGTGAAGAAGCTGCGCCAGAACGTGATCTCGAAGCTGCGCGCGTGCTCCAGGTGGCGCGTGACCACGCCGGCGATCGACCACATCAGGGTCACCGCCACCATCAGGAAGACCGCCTTGGTGTGGCGTGAGTTTCATGCAGCTGCAGGCACGCGCACGGTGTCGCGGCAAGGCAGCGCTTGCGCTCATGCTCCTTCAGGTAGCGCTTGCGCAGGCGCACGCTCTTGGGCGTGATCTCGACCAGCTCGTCGTCCTCGATGAACTCGACGCCGTATTCGAGCGTGAGCTCGATCGGCGGCGTGATCTTGATCGCGTCTTCCTTGCCGGAAACGCGGAAGTTGGTCAGCTGCTTGGTGCGCGTGGCGTTGACCACGAGATCGTTGTCACGGCTGTGGATGCCGACGATCATGCCTTCGTACACCGGGTCGTTGGCCCTGACGAACATGCGGCCGCGGTCGTCCAGCTTGCCCAGCGCGTAGGTGAAGATCTCGCCATCGTCCATGGAAATCAGCACGCCGTTCTTGCGGCTGCCGATCTCGCCCTTGTGCGCCTCGTAGCTGTCGAAGATGTTCGAGATCAGGCCCGAGCCGCGCGTCAGGTTCAGGAATTCGTTGGTGAATCCGATCAGGCCACGCGCCGGGATGCGGTACTCGAGGCGCACACGGCCACGGCCGTCCGGCTCCATGTTGACCAGTTCGCCCTTGCGCTCGCCCAGTGCCTGCATGACGCCGCCCTGGTGCTGGTCTTCGATGTCGGCGGTGACGAGCTCGATGGGCTCGTGGCGCACGCCGTTCACGTCCTTGAACACCACGCGCGGCTTGGACACCGCCAGTTCGTAGCCTTCGCGGCGCATGTTTTCCAGCAGGATGGTGAGGTGCAGTTCGCCGCGGCCCATGACTTCGAAGATGCCTTCCTCGTCGGTTTCCTTGACGCGCAGCGCCACGTTCGACTGGAGTTCCTTTTGCAGGCGATCCCAGATCTGGCGGCTGGTGACGTACTTGCCCTCGCGGCCGGCCAGCGGCGACGTGTTCACGCAGAAGTTCATGGTCAGGGTCGGCTCGTCGACCTTGAGCATGGGCAGCGGCGCCGGATTGATCGGGTCGGTAATGGTGACGCCGATGCCGATGTCGGCAATGCCGTTGATCAGCACGATGTCGCCTGGGCCGGCTTCGGTCACCTGCACGCGGTCCAGTCCCTGGAACGTGAGCACCTGGTTGACCCGGCCCTTGACGGACTTGCCGTCCGGGCCTTCCATCACCACGACGTCCATCATGGGCTTGACGGTGCCGGCATTGATGCGGCCAACGCCGATGCGGCCCACGAAGCTCGAAAAGTCGATGGCGGAAATCTGCAGTTGCAGCGGCGCTTCCGGATCGCCCTCATGGGGAGGCACGTGCTTGAGCACGGTATCGAACAGGGCCGACATGTCGGGGCCCCACTGCTCGCCCGGCTCGCCCTCTTCCATCGAGGTCCAGCCGTTGATGCCCGAGGCGTAGACCACGGGGAAATCCAGTTGGTCGTCGGTGGCGCCCAGCTTGTCGAACAGGTCGAAGGCGGCGTTGACCACGTGCTGGGGCCGCGCGCCCGGCTTGTCGACCTTGTTCACCACCAGGATGGGCCGCAGGCCCAGGGCCAGCGCCTTCTTGGTCACGAAGCGCGTCTGCGGCATCGGGCCTTCCTGCGCATCGATCAGCAGCACCACGCCGTCCACCATCGACAGCGCACGTTCCACTTCGCCGCCGAAGTCGGCGTGGCCGGGCGTGTCCACGATGTTGATGTGCGTGCCCTTCCAGCTCACGGCGCAGTTCTTGGCCAGGATGGTGATGCCGCGCTCTCTTTCGATGGCGTTGTTGTCCATCACGGTGTCGACCACTTTCTCGTGCTCGGCGAAGGTGCCGGACTGGCGCAGCAATTGGTCGACCATGGTCGTCTTGCCGTGGTCAACGTGGGCGATGATGGCGATGTTGCGGATTTGCTTGTTGCTCATAGGTTGCTTTCCAAAATCTGTGCGACTTCCGGCGGGCTCAGCAGCCGACCAGGAATGAGTTCGCCGCCCTTGATGTGGGCCGTGCCGAGCAGTGCCCGGGGTTGTTCGCCGAATACGGCGATGTGTTCGTTGTCCTGCCAGCTCCCGCGCCGGCGCAAGCCGCTCAGGAATCGGCCTGCATTGTCCGCGTCCAATGTGACGGGCGTGTGGTCGGGCAGCAAGGAATCGACGGGCTTGAGGCAGGACAGCCGTTCCTGTTCGCTCAATGCTTCCAGGCGATCCAGCGTGATGCATCCCGACAAGTCGAAATGGCCCGTGGCGATCCGGCGCAGCGACGTCAGATGCCCGCCGCAGCCCAGGGCCTCGCCGATGTCCTCGCCGAGTGTCCGGATGTAGGTGCCCTTGCTGACCTTGGCCAGCAGCTTCAGGGTATCCGGCGCCTCGCCAAGGCCAAGTTCCAGCGTCCAGACCACCACGTCGCGCGCCTCGCGCTCGACTTCTTCGCCGGCCCGCGCGTACTCGTACAGCGCCTTGCCGTCCTTCTTCAAGGCGCTGTGCATGGGCGGCATCTGGCGCATCGCACCGGTGAACTGCCTGGCCACCTCGGCCAGGCGCTGCGCCGTGATCGCCGGAACCGGCCGTTCCTCGATGACTTCGCCTTCGGCATCGCCGGTCGCGGTCTTCACGCCAAGGCGCACGGTCGCCTGGTAGGTCTTGTCGGCATCGAGCTGCAGCTGGCTGAACTTGGTCGCCGCGCCGAAGCACAGCGGCAGGACGCCGGTCGCCAGCGGATCGAGCGTGCCGGTGTGGCCCGCCTTTTCCGCGCGCAGCAGCCATTTGCACTTCTGCAGCGCGTTGTTGCTGGAAAGACCCAGCGGCTTGTCGAGCAGCAACACCCCATGCACAGGGCGCCGCTGCACCCTGGTGCGTGGCGCGTTCATGGCTAGTCTTCTTTTGCGCGCGAGGAAACGGCCTTGGCAATCAAGGCGTTCATGTCGGCCGCGCGCTCGGTCGTGCGGTCGAACTGGAAGTGCAGCGTCGGCACGGTGTGGATGTGCAGGCGCTTGAACAGGCCGTTGCGCAGGAACCCTGCCGCCTGGTTGAGCGCTTCCTCGCATTCCTTGGCATCACCCACCAGCACGCTGAAGAAGATCTTGGCGTGGGCGTAGTCCGGCGTCACCTCGACGGCCTGGATGGTCACCATGCCCACCCGCGGATCCTTCAGCTCGCGCGCGATCAGCTCCGTCAGATCGCGCTGGATCTGATCGGCAACCTTGAAGGCGCGGTTGGGGGTGGCGGCTTTGCGAACATCTTGGAGGACGGATCGCCCTAGGCGGTCCGTTGACGCGTCGTTACAGCGTCCGGGCGATTTCCTTGATCTCGAAGAACTCCAGCTGGTCGCCTTCGGAGATGTCGTTGTAGCCCTTGAGTTCATGCCGCACTCGAAGCCTTCCTTGACTTCGCTTGGCACTCGTCCTTGAAGCGCTTGAGCGACTCCAGCTCGCCGGTGAACACCACCACGTTGTCGCGCAACAGGCGCAGGCGCGCCGAGCGGCGAACCACACCCGAGGTGACCATACAGCCGGCGATGGAGCCGATCTTGCTGACCTTGAACACCTGGCGAATCTCGGCCGTGCCGATGACTTCTTCCTTCTTGTCCGGCGTCAGCATGCCCGACATGGCCACCTTGAGCTCATCCACCGCGTCGTAAATGATGCTGTAGTAGCGGATGTCCACGCCGTTGCCTTCGGCCAGCTTGCGCGCGCCCGCATCGGCGCGCACGTTGAAGCCGATGATCACGGCCTTGGAAGCAATCGCGAGGTTGACGTCCGATTCGCTGACGGCGCCCACAGCCGAGTACACCAGCTGCACCTTCACCTCGTCGGTGGAAAGCTTCAGCAGCGACTGGCCCAGCGCTTCCTGCGAACCCTGCACGTCGGCCTTGATGATGATGGGAACCATCTTCACTTCGCCGGCGGTCATGTCGGTGAACATGTTCTCCAGCTTGGACGGCCTGCTGGCGGGCCAGCTTGGTGTTGCGGAACTTGCCGGCACGGTAGGTGGCGATTTCGCGGGCGCGCCGCTCGTCGGTCATCACCATGAACTCGTCGCCGGCCTGCGGCACTTCGGTCAGGCCCTGGATTTCCACCGGGATCGACGGGCCGGCCGTCTTGATCGGCTTGCCGTCCTCGTCCAGCATGGCGCGCACGCGGCCAAAGGTCTGGCCGGCCAGCACCACGTCGCCGGTCTTGAGCGTGCCGGATTGCACCAGCACGGTGGCCACCGGGCCGCGGCCCCTGTCCAGCTGGGCTTCGATGACCAGGCCCTTGGCCATGGCATCGACCGGCGCCTTGAGTTCCAGCACTTCGGCCTGCAGCAGAACCTGCTCCAGCAGGGCGTCGATGCCCTCGCCGGTCTTGGCCGACACCGGCACGAACGGCGATTCGCCGCCGTATTCTTCGGGCACGACCTCTTCGGCCACCAGTTCCTGCTTCACGCGGTCGGCGTTGGCATCGGGCTTGTCGATCTTGTTGATGGCGACGACGATCGGCACACCCGCCGCTTTCGCGTGCTTGATGGCTTCCTTGGTCTGCGGCATCACGCCGTCGTCGGCTGCGACCACCAGGATCACGATGTCGGTGGCTTGCGCGCCACGGGCACGCATGGCGGTGAACGCCTCGTGGCCCGGGGTGTCCAGGAACGAGATCATGCCGCGCTCGGTCTGCACGTGGTACGCGCCGATGTGCTGCGTGATGCCGCCGGCTTCGCCCGCCGCCACCTTGGCGCGGCGGATGTAGTCCAGCAGCGAGGTCTTGCCGTGGTCGACGTGGCCCATGACGGTCACCACCGGGGCGCGCGGCAGGGCTTCGCCTTCGGTCGCGCCGACGTCTTCTTCAGTGAAGGCTTCCGGATCGTCCAGCGCAGCCGTGATGGCCTTGTGGCCCATTTCCTCGACCACGATCATGGCCGTGTCCTGGTCCAGCGGCTGGTTGATGGTGACCATCTGGCCCATCTTCATCAGCGACTTGATCACCTCGGAGGCCTTGACGGCCATCTTGTGCGCCAGCTCGGCGACCGTGATGGTTTCGGGCACGTGCACTTCGATCACCCGCGCTTCGACCGGTGCGGCTTGCACTTGGTCGTCGCGATGGTCGCGCTCGTTGCCACGGCGGCCACGCGGGCCCCCGCGCCAGCTGTTGCGGCCCACGCCGCCGGTGGCGTCGCCACGGGTCGGGATGGCCTTCTTCTTGGCGGGATCGCCGGCCCAGCTGGAAGACAGCTTGGCCGATTTGACTTCCTTGCCCGCACCCGGTGCACCGGCCGGCGCCGGAGCGCCGGCGGCCGGACGGCCGGTGCCAGTGCCGACGGCCGGCTTGTGCAGCGTGCCTTTGGCGGCAGGCTTGGCCGGTTCGGCCTTGACCACGATCTTTTCCGGCGGCTTGTGCGCGACCAGCACCTTCTTCGGCGCCGACATCATCGAGCGAATGGCGGCAGCCTCGGCCTCGGCCTTGCGGCGGCGATCGCCGAGGTCGGCCGCGCGGGCGGCTTCCTCGTCGGCACGCGCCTTGGACTCGGCGGCGGCTTTTTCGCGCGCCTCGGCCTGGGCGGCGGCACGCGCGGCCGCAGCGTCAGCAGCTTCCTTGTTCGCCTCGGCCTTCTCGGTGCTGGCCTGGATCTTCTTCTGGTCTTCGCTGGCGGCGTAGTTCGCGGCGCGCTCTTCGGCTTCGCGTTCGCGCCTTTCGGTTTCTTCGCGCTGGCGGCGCTTTTCCGCCAGGTCTTCTTCCTGCCGGCGGATCAGCTCGGCCTGGCGGCGGGCCTCTTCCTCGCGGCGGGTGAGTTCGGCCTCTTCGGCACGCGAGGGCGCCGGTGCTTGCACCTCGGGCTCGGGCGCTTCGATCACGGCCGTGTCGCCGCCCTCGTCGCGCTTGACGAAGGTGCGCTTCTTGCGCACTTCCACCTGGATGGTGCGGGCCTTGCCGGACGAATCGGCCTGCTTGATCTCGCTGGTGGATTTCTTCACGAGGGTGATCTTCTTGCGCTCAGGCGCCGCAGTGCCATGGCTGGCCTGCAGGTAACCCAGCAGCTTCTGCTTGTCGGCCTCGCTGAGGGCGTCGGTCGGGGCGGATTTGGCCACGCCTGCGCTGCGAAGCTGCTCAAGCAGCGTGTCCGGAGATTTCTTGAGTTCGGCGGCAAACTCGGCGACGGTGGTACTTGACATGTGTTGTGGTGCCTTCCATCACATTACTCGTGAGCGGCGGTGGCGCTGGTGAACCAGTGCTCGCGCGCTTTCATGATCAGGGTCTTGGCCTCGTCCGCGGACTGGCCGGTGATATCGGTGAGTTCATCGACGGCCAGGTCGGCCAGGTCGTCGCGGGTGTGTACGCCGGCCTCGGCCAGCTTGCCAATCAGTTGCGGGGTCAAGCCTTCGAGGTCGCGCAGGTCCTGCGAGACTTCCTCGACGCTCTCTTCGCGGGCGATTTCCATCGTCAGCAAGGCATCCTTGGCGCGTGAGCGCAGCTCGTTGACGGTGTCTTCGTCGAAGGACTCGATCTCCAGCATTTCCTGGATCGGCACGTAGGCCACTTCTTCCAGGCTGGTGAAGCCCTCGGAAAACAGGATGTCGGCGATTTCCTGGTCCACGTCCAGCTTTTCCATGAAAAGCTTGCGGATGTGGTCGGTTTCCTCGGCCTGCTTCTGCGCCGATTCGTTGGCGTCCATGATGTTGATCTTCCAACCCGTCAGGTCGGAAGCCAGGCGCACGTTCTGGCCGCCGCGGCCGATGGCGATCGCGAGGTTTTCCTCGTCCACCACCACGTCCATGGCGTGCTTTTCCTCGTCCACCACGATGGAAGACACATTGGCCGGGCGCCAGCGCGCCGATCACGAATTGCGCCGGGTCTTCGCTCCACAGCACGATGTCGACGCGCTCGCCGGCCAGTTCGTTGGTGACGGCGTTGACGCGCGTGCCACGAACACCCACGCAGGTGCCGATCGGGTCGACACGCTTGTCGTGCGAGAGCACGGCGATCTTGGCGCGCGAACCGGGGTCGCGGGCGCAGCTCTTGATCTCCAGCAGGCCCTGCTCGATCTCGGGCACTTCCTGGCGGAACAGCTCGATCATGAACTCGGGGGCGGAGCGCGACAGGATGATGGGCGCGCCGCGCAGCGTCAGGTCCACTTCCATGATCATGGCGCGGACGCGGTCGCCGTTGCGCAGGTTTTCCTTGGGGATCATCTCGCCGCGGCGCAGGCGCCCTTCGACGCGGCCCGATTCGACGATGATGTCGCCCTTGTCCATGCGCTTGACGGTGCCCACGAAGATCTTGTCGCCGCGCGACATGAAGTCGTTGAGCAGCATCTCGCGCTCGGCGTCGCGGATCTTCTGCAGGATCACCTGCTTGGCAGCCATGGCGCCGATGCGGCCGATCGGCACCGAATCCACCGATTCCTCGATGTAGTCGTCCACGTCGATGTCGGGGATCTGCTCCTTGGCTTCGAACAGCAGGATTTCCTGTTCGGGCAGCTGCAGGCCGGCCTCGTCCGGCACCACGTGCCAGCGGCGGAAGGTTTCGTAGTTGCCGCTGTCGCGGTCGATCGCGACGCGGATGTCCACGTCGCCTTCGTACAGCTTCTTGGTGGCTTGCGCCAGGGCCGACTCCACCGCGCCGAAAACCACGTCACGCTCGACGTTCTTCTCGCGCGAGATCGCTTCGACCAGCATCAACAATTCGCGATTCATTTCACGACTCTCCTACTGCCTTGGGCTTCCTGCCCTTGAAATCAACAACCGGTGCCAGCCGGGCTTCCTTCAGCTCGTCCAGCGCAAAACCCAATGCCCGCAGCGGTGCGGGCTCCCTCTTCTTGCTCACCTTCTGACCCGGCTTGGCCGGCGGCTCATCGCTCCAGACGATCTGCCAGCCGCCCGCGTCAACGCGCTCCAGGGTGCCGCGAAACTTCTTGCGATTGGCGGCCACCTGGCCGTCCGCCGCGGCGCCCATCGGCGCCTTGAGCGTGATGTCGACCACCTGGCCGGCAAAACGTTCGAAATCCTTGTCGCTACGTAACGGCCTGTCTATGCCCGGCGACGACACTTCCAGCCGCTTGTACTCGGCGCCCTCGACCTCCAGGGCAAACTGCAATTGCCGCGTGACCTTCTCGCAGTCTTCCACATTGACAAACTGCTCCTCGCCCGGGTTCCACGGCAGGTCGATCGTAATGCGCAGCAGGCCCCCGGCGGAGCGTTCGATCTCCACCAATTCGTAACCGAGGCCGGTCACGGTTTGCTCTACGATGTCCTGCAGTGCCACTGTTGTGCGATTTCCCTTGAAATACGCATCGAAATGCGATCGACCAAAAAAAACGGGCGGTGATTACCCGCCCGTTTGGTCGTGAAGCAAGGATTGTACCGCGTAACTCATTGTTCTGCAAGGCGTTGTGCCTCTCTGTCGGCAGTAGAACGGCCGAGCTTCAAAAGGCAAATTGCTTGCCGGGCGCGGTCAATAAATAGTTACTCCGGCCGCCAGGCCCGCTTGACAGCGGCTCACGGCCGCCAGGCGTGTTCGTCATGGACTGCGAGACCTTCGAGATCCTGGGGCGCTGGGAGATCGACCGCGGCCCGCAAAAGCTGCACTACGACTTTTGGTGGAATCTGCCGCGTGACTACATGGTGTCCAGCGAATGGGCCTTGCCGCCGCAGTTCGAGAACGGCATCGTTGCGGAGGACCTGCTCGCCAACAAGTACGGCCACGCGGTGCATTTCTGGGATCTGCGCGCCCGCACGCACGTGCAGACCATCGACCTGGGCGCCAACCACCAGATGGCGCTCGAGATCCGCCCCGCGCACGACCCGACGCGCGAGTACGGTTTCATCGGCGTGGTGGTCGATACCACCAACCTGGAAGGGTCGGTCTGGACCTGGTACCGCGAAAAGGGCAAGTTCCACATCAGGAAGACGGCCACCATCCCGCCCGAGCCGGCCGACGCAGCGAAACTTCCGGCGCTGCTGAAGGGCTTTGGCGCAGTGCCGCCGCTGATCAGTGACATCGACCTTTCGCTTGACGATCGCTTCCTTTACGTCGCGTGCTGGGGCACCGGCGAGTTGCGGCAGTACGATGTGACCGACCCGATGAAGCCGGTGCTGGCCGGGTCGCGTGCGCATCGGCGGCATCGCACAGCACGCACAGCATCCGAACGGGCGGCCTTTCGGCGGCGGCCCGCAGATGACCGAGATCAGCCGGGACGGCAAGCGCGTCTATTTCACCAACTCGCTCTACAGCACCTGGGACCCGCAGTTCTATCCCGACGGCGTGCCCGGGTGCTGGCGATGTGCAATGTGAGCGCGAGTGGCGGCATAGCCATCGACCCCGGCTTCCACGTCGATTTCGGGCCGGACTACGGCGCGCACCAGATCCGCCTGCAGGGCGGCGACTGCTCGACCGATTCGTTCTGCTACCCGTCGGCTTGAACGCGACCGCGGCGCTCTGGCTCGCGATTGTCGCAATCGGGCTCTATCACGGCCTCAATCCCGCCATGGGATGGCCGATCGCCGTGGCCAACGGCATGACGGAACGCCGCGCCGGGGGTCGCCGCGCCCGCCTATTCGCTGACCTTGCCGCGCAGCAGCTTGACTTGCGAGCGCAGGTTCTTGGCTTCGAGCCGCCGTTTTTTCGAGCCCAGCGTCGGCTTGGTGGCGCGGCGCGGCCGCGGCGGCACGGCGACACTGTCCACCAGTTCCTGCAGCCGCCCCATTGCCTCGGCCCGGTTCATGTCCTGGCTGCGATGGGTCTGCGCCTTGATGACCAGGACGCCGTCCCGGGTGATCCGCTGGTCGGCCAGGGCCAGCAGGCGCTCCTTGTGATCCGGCGCCAAGGATGAGTTGCGGATGTCGAAGCGCAGGTGAATCGCGCTGGAGACCTTGTTGACGTTCTGGCCCCCTGCCCCCTGGGCCCGCATGGCCGTGATTTCGACCTCGGCCTGGGGAATCACGGTGGCGGGCGGCTTGGGGCAATCATTTCAGGATGCAGCGGCGACCAGCGTGCGGGTGTACTCGTCGCGCGGAGCATCCAGCACCTGCAGAACGGGGCCCGCCTCGACGATGTCGCCGTCCTTCATCACCATGACGTCGTGGGCCATGGCCCGGATCACGTCCACGTCGTGGGTGATCAACAGGTAGCTCAGCCCCTTCTCTTTCTGCAGTTTCTGCAGCAGTTTCAAGACCTGTTTCTGGATCGTGACGTCCAGCGCGCTGGTCGGCTCGTCCAGCACCAGCAGCTGGGGCTGGACGATCAGAGCGCGCGCGATGGCCAGCCGCTGGCGCTGGCCGCCGGAAAACTCGTGGGGATAGCGTTGCAGCAGACCGGGGAACTGCGCTTCGCCCAAGCCGACGTCGGCCAGTGCCTGGATCACGCGCTCGCGCCGCTTCTCAAGGGGCAGGCCGGGCTCGTGGACCAGCAGCCCTTCCCCGACGATCTCGTCCACCGTCATGCGCGGCGACAGCGAGGAGAACGGGTCCTGGAACACCACCTGGACCAGCCGCCGGATCGCCTTGTTGCCCGCGGCGTCGGGGCCCCAGCGACGGCCCACCACTTCAATTTCGCCGCCAAACGGGATCAGCCCCAGCGCGGCGAGCGCCAAGCGTGGATTTGCCCGAGCCCGATTCGCCCACGACGCCCAGGGTCCGCCCCGGCGACAATGGCAAAGCCGGCGCTCTTCACCGCGACGAACTCGCCCTTCCTGAACCAGCCGCGGATGCCCGGCATGGGAATCGGGTACTTCACGCGCAGTTCGCTCGCACGCATCACCGGCTCGAGGCTCTGTGTGCGGCGCCTCCTCGATCTCGCGCGCCGGACGGCTTTCGATCAGCTTGCGGGTGTAGGGATGCTGGGGATTGCCGAAGACATTCGCCACGCTGCCCTGCTCCACCAGCCAGCCGTCTTCCATCACCGCCACGCGGTCGGCGAAACTTGCGCACCAGGTTCAGGTCGTGGGTGATCAGCAGCACCGCCATGCCGTAGCTTGCTGCTGCAGATCGGCCAGCAGGTCCAGGATCTGGCCCCGCAGGGTCACGTCCAGTGCCGTGGTCGGCTCATCGGCCAGCAGCAGCTTGGGCCGGCAAGCCAGGGCCATCGCGATCATGGCGCGCTGCCGCTGGCCGCCCGACAGCTGGTGCGGGTAGGCATCGGCGCGCCGCTCCGGCTCGGGGATGCCGGTGTCCGCCAGCAACTGCACCGCCGCCTCGCTGCGCTTCTTGCGCGCCGACAGCGCCTCCTGAGCTGCAGCACCTCGGCGATCTGGTCGCCCACGCGTGTACAGCGGATTGAGCGCCGTCATCGGCTCCTGGAAGATCATCGCGATCTCGCGCCGCGGACGCCGCAGCAGCTCGCGCTCGGGCAGCGCCAGCAGGTCGCGCGCCCCGGTCCCGGCGAAGTCGCGCCCTGCCCGCGACTGCGGCGTTCTGCACCAGCCGCAGCAGGCTGAGCGCCGTCACCGTCTTGCCGGAGCCCGACTCGCCCACCAGCGCCAGCTTCTCGCCGGCGCCGATGCTGAAGTCGACGCCGTGCACGACCTCCTTGCCGCCGAACGCGACGCGCAGGCCCTTGACGTCGCAGCAAGCTGGGCGCGAGCGCTCACTCGCTGTCTCGGCCTTTCGCGGATCCAGCGCATCGCGCAGCGCATCGCCCATGAACGTCAGCAGCAGCAAGGTGATCACCAGCACCGCGAAGGTGGACAGCGAAATCCACCAGGCATCGATGTTGTCCTTGCCCTGGCTCAGCAGTTCGCCCAGCGATGGCGTGCCGGGCGGCACGCCCAGGCCCAGGAAGTCGAGCGACGTCAGCGCCAGGATCGGCCGCGCTCATGCGAAACGGCAGGAAGGTGACGACCGGCGTCATGCTGTTGGGCAGGATGTGGCGCCACATGATGCGGCCGTTGCCCACGCCCAGCGCGCGCGCCGCGCGCACGTAGTCCATCTGCCGGTTGCGCAGGAACTCGGCGCGCACGTAGTCCGACAGCCCCATCCAGCCGAACAGGCTCAGCAGGATCAGCAGCAAGGCCACGCTGGGCGCGAAGATCGCGCTGAAGATGATCAGCAGGTACAGCTCGGGCATCGAGCCCCAGATCTCGATGAAGCGCTGGAAGGCCAGGTCGGTCTTGCCCGCGAAGAAGCCCTGGATGGCGCCCGTCGACGATGCCCAGCACCACGCCGATGGCCGTGAGCGCCAGCGCGAACAGCACGCTCACGCGAAAGCCGTAGATCAGCTGCGCCAGCAGGTCGCGCCCGCGGTCGTCGGTGCCGAGGAAGTTGTCGCGCGTCGGGCGCGGCGGGGTTGGGCGACTTGGCGAAGTAGTTGAGCGTCTTCGGGCCATAGGGGTTGGGCGCGTAGACCGCCCAGTTGCCGCCCTGTGTGATGCTGCTCGCGGATGAACGGGTCCAGGTAGTCGGTTGGCGTCTCGAAGTCGCCGCCGAAGGTCTTCTCGGAATAGTCGTCGCAGCACCGGGAAATAGATCGGCCCTCGTAGCGCACGATCAGCGGCCTGTCGGTGGAGATCACTTCGGCGAACAGGCTCAGCACCAGCACCGTGCAGAACAGCACCAGGCTCCAGAAGCCCAGCCGGTTGCGCTTGAAGCGCAGCCAGGCTCGCCGGCCGGGCGACAGGTGGGGCCCGACGACCGGGGATCGGCTTCGCTCGCCGCTGGTGGCAAGCTCCCTGGCACGAGGAAGGGTGCGGCGGCTTCAGTCGAATTTGACACGCGGGTCCACCCAGACGTAGCCGAGGTCGCTGATCAGCTTGGTCACCAGGCCGATCAGCGTGAACAGGTACAGGTGCCCAGCACCACCGGATAGTCGCGCCGGATCACGCTCTCGTAGCTCAGCAGGCCCAGCCCATCGAGCGAGAACAGCGTCTCGATCAGCAGCGAGCCGGTGAAGAACGCGCCGAGGAAGGCGGCCGGGAAGCCCGTGATGATCGGGATCAGCGCATTGCGGAACACGTGCTTCCACAGCACCTGGCGTTCGGCCAGGCCCTTGGCGCGCGCCGTCAGCACGTACTGCTTGCGGATTTCCTCCAGGAAGGAGTTCTTGGTCAGCATGGTCGTCACGGCGAAGCTGCCGAGCACCATCGCCGTCACCGGCAGCGCGATGTGCCACAGGTAGTCCACGATCCGCGCGCCCCAGCTCAGTTCGTCCCAGTTGGCTCGAAGTCAGGCCGCGCAGCGGGAACCACTGCAACTGGCCGCCGAAGACCACCAGCAGCGCCACGCCCAGCACGAAGCCCGGGAATGGCATAGCCCACCAGCACCAGCAAGGTGGTGACGAGGTCGAAGCGCGTGCCCGCGCGCACCGCCTTGGCCACGCCCAGCGGCACGGCGATCAGGTAGCTGATGAAGAAGGTCCACAGCCCCAGGCTGATGGAGACCGGCAGCTTCTCGTGGACCAGCTGCCACACGTCCTTGTTCTGGAAGAAGCTGTGGCCCAGGTCGAAGCGCGCGAACTGGCCCAGCATCTGCCAGAAGCGTTCGATGCGGCGGCTTGTCGAAGCCGTACAGCTCCTTGATCTGCTCGACCCGCTTGGGGTCCACGCCCTGTGCCCCGCGGTAGCTCGATGCCGCCCGCCTTCGGCTGCGCCGCCTGCGCCCGCCTTGGCTTCGGCCAGGTACTGCTCCACCGGCCCGCCCGGCACGAACTGGGTGACCACGAAGGTCACCAGCAGCACGCCCAGCAGCGTCGGCAGCATCAGCAGCAGGCGCTTGAGGATGTAGCGAGGCCATGCGGTCAGGGTTGCGCAGCGGCTGGCGCCGTGGTCGAGTGCCGCCTGCTTGGCCCACCAGGTGTCGATGGCCCAGGCCTCGCTCTGCGCATAGGGCGGCATCGTGGGTCGGCAGCGCGAGGCGCCAGGCGTTGTAGCGCGATGCGGTGGCGTGCCCGCGGTCCATTGCGGAATCAGGTAGTGGCTGTGCGCGATGACCGCTCCAGCGCCCGGCAGGCCGGCAGCAGTTCCGCTTTGGTTCGCGCGCCCGTCATGCGCGAGATCATCGCATCGACCGCCGGATTCTTCACGCCCGCGTGGTTGCCCGAGTCCTCGATGTCGGCCGCCTTGCTGCCGAACAGGTCGGCGAACTCCTGGCCCGGCGTGTGCGTGCCCTGGTAAGCCAGCGACGTGATCTCGAACTCGAATTTGTGCAGCCGCTGCTGGTACAGCGCGAAGTCCACCGGGCGGAAGTTCAGCTGCGACTGCCCAGCTTCTCCAGGTTGCGGATCCAGGGGCTGACGACGCGGGCGCCACTCTCGTTGCTGTCCAGGTATTCCAGCACCAGCGGCTCGCCCTTGGCGTTGCGCAAGGCGCCGTCGCGCACCTCCCAGCCCGCCTCCTCGAGCAGTCGCGTGCCCGCCGCAGGTTGTCGCGCAGGCGACGACTCGGCCATCGGTGCGCGGCGGCTGGTACATGGGGCCGAACACCGCCGGCGGCACCTTGCCGCGCCAGGGCTCCAGCAGAGCCAGTTCCTCCGGCCCGGGCGAGCCCGTCGGCCTGGCAGTCGGTGTTGCCGAAGAGGCCCGCCACCCGCTGGTAGGAGTTGTAGAACATCTGGCGGTTCATCCACTCGTAGTCGATCGCCAGGCCGAGCGCCTCGCGCACGCGCACGTCCTTGAGCTTGTCGTTGCGGGTGTTGAGCACGTAGCTCTGGAAGCCCGACGGCAGCCTGTGCTCGAACTCGCCCTTGACCAGCTCGCCCGTGGTGAAGCGCTTGCCATTGTACCCGGCGGGCCCAGTCGCCGGCGGAGAAGAAGCGCATCAGGTCGAACTCGCCGGCCTTCAGGGCCTCGAGCCGGGCCGTGTTGTCCTTGTAGATCTTCACGGTGATGCGCTCGAAGTTGGCGCTGCCGCGGCGCACGTTGAGGTCGCGGGCCCAGTAGGCGGGGTCGCGCACGTAGGTGATGTCCTTGCCAAAGCGCACCGGGCCTGATCTTGTAGGGGCCGCTGCCGATCGGGATGTCCATCACCACCTGGTCGAAGGGCTTGGCCTTGCCGTTTCCATGCCCCAGTTGCGGCTGAACACCGGCAGGCCGCCGACGGTCAGCGGCAGCTCGCGGTTCAGGCGCTTGAAGCGGAAGCGCACGGTGCGCTCGTCCAGCACGTCCAGGCCCGCCACGTCCTCCAGCGCCGTCTTGTAGGCGGGCGAGGTGAACGGCCCCATCAGGGTGTCATAGCTGTGCTTCACGTCCGCGGCCAGCACCGGGTCGCCGTTGTGGAAGCGGGCCTCCTGGCGCAGGCGGAAGGTGGCCGACAGCCCGTCGGGCGCCACCTGCACGTCCTCGGCCAGCAGGCCGTAGCCCGAGGCCGGTTTCGTCCAGTGCGCCGATCAGCAGGCTGTCGAACATCAGGCCGGCCAGGTAGGCCGGCGCGGAGCCCTTGATGGTGAACGGGTTGTACTTGTCGAAGGTGGAGACCCGCAGGTTGCTGACCAGCCGCAGCTCGCCGCCCTTGGGCGCGTCCGGGTTGACATAGTCGAAGTGGGGAAAGCCGGGCGGATACTTGAGGTCGCCCCAGAGCGCATAGCCATGCGCGGCCCAGCACGGCACAGCCAGCATCGACGCCAGGACAAGCAGCAAACCTCGCATGCGACAATTCTGCCGACTTTTTACCGAATCGAGAGACTTATGGGCTTTCTCACTGGCAAGAAATTGTTGATCACCGGCGTGCTGTCGAACCGCTCCATCGCCTATGGCATCGCCAAGGCCTGCCACGCACAGGGCGCGGAACTCGCCTTCAGCTACGTGGGCGAGCGCTTCAAGGACCGCATCACCGAATTCGCGGCCGACTTCGGCTCCAACCTGATCTTCGACTGCGACGTCGGCGACGACGCGCAGATCGACAAGCTCTTCAAGGACCTGTCGGCCGACCTGGCCGAAGTTCGACGGCTTCGTGCACAGCATCGGCTATCGCGCCGCGCGAGGCGATCGCCGGCGACTTCCTGGACGGCCTGTCGCGCGAGGGCTTCAAGATCGCGCACGACATCAGCGCCTACAGCTTCCCGGCCATGGCCAAGGCCGCCCTGCCCTACCTGAACGACAAGTCGGCGCTGCTCACGCTGACCTACCTGGGCGCGATGCGCGCGCTCCCAACTACAACACCATGGGCCTGGCCAAGGCCTCGCTCGAGGCCTCGGTGCGCTACCTGGCCGAATCGCTCGGGCCCCAAGGGCATGCGCGTCAACGGCATCAGCGCCGGGCCGATCAAGACGCTGGCGGCCAGCGGCATCAAGGGCTTCGGCAAGATCCTCGTCGGTGGTGGCCGAGGCCTCGCCGATCCGCCGCAACGTGACCATCGAGGACGTCGGCAACGTGGCCGCCTTCCTGCTGAGCGACCTGGCCGCGGGCGTGACGGCCGAGATCACCTACGTCGACGGCGGCTTCAGCCACGTCGGCTGTGGCGGATCGCCGAATAAGGCTGTCATTGCGGGCTTGACCCGCAATCCTCGATGGCTCGACGATGGATCCCGGATCAAGTCCGGGATGACAGCTCAATCCTCCCTCACGCAATCCGCGAAGTAATTCGGCTTTCCGTCCGGCCCGGCCTCTTCCACCAGGCCGTGGATGTCGGTCTCGAAGCCCGGGCACTGCGCGTTGAACTCGCGCGAGAACTTCAGGTAGTCGACGATCTTCTTGTTGAAGACCTCGCCCGGGATCAGCAGCGGGATGCCCGGCGGGTACGGCGTCACCAGCTGAGGTCGTGATGCGGCCTTCCAGTTCGTCGATCGCCACCCGCTCCGTCTTGCGGTGGGCGATGTAGGCGAAGGCGTCGCTGGGCTTCATCGCCGGCGTCAGGTCGCTCAGGTACATCTCGGTGGTGAGGCGCGCGATGTCGTACTTGGCGTAGAGCTCGTGCACGTGCTGGCACAGGTCGGCCAGGCCCATGCGCTCGTAGCGCGGGAACTGCTGGCAGAACTCGGGCAGGATGCGCCACATCGGCTGGTTGCGGGCGTAGTCGTCCTTGAACTGCTGCAGCGCCGTCAGCAGCGTGTTCCAGCGGCCCTTGGTGATGCCGATGGTGAACATGATGAAGAAGCTGTACAGGCCCGTCTTCTCCACGATGATGCCGTGCTCCGCCAGGAAGCGGGTCACGATGCTGAAGCCGGGATGCCGGTCTTGGCGAACTTGCCGTTCAGGTCCAGGCCCGGCGTGACGATGGTGGACTTGATCGGGTCCAGCATGTTGAAGCCTTCGGCCAGGTTGCCGAAGCCGTGCCACTTGGCCGTGCGTGCCTCGCCCTTGATGATCCAGTCGTCGGCGCGGCCTATGCCCTCTTCCACCAGCTTGTCCGGCCCCCAGACCTTGAACCACCAGTCCTTGCCGTATTCCTCGTCGACCTTGCGCATGGCGCGGCGGAAGTCCAGCGCTTCCAGGATGCTCTCTTCCACCAGCGCGGTGCCGCCGGGCGGCTCCATCATGGCGGCGGCCACGTCGCAGCTGGCGATGATCGCGTACTGCGGGCTGGTGGACGTGTGCATGAGGTAGGCCTCGTTGAACAGGTGCGCGGTCCAGCTTGCGGTTCTGCGAGTCCTGCACCAGCACGTGGCTGGCCTGGCTGATGCCGGCCAGCAGCTTGTGGGTGGACTGCGTCGCGAACGTCAGCGACTCCTTGGGCCGCGCGCGGTGCTTGCCCATCGCGTGGTAGGAGCCGTAGAACGGATGGAAGGCGGCGTGCGGCAGCCAGGCCTCGTCGAAGTGCAGCGTGTCCACGTAGCCGTCGAGCATCTTCTTGATGGTCTCGGTGTTGTAGATCACGCCGTCGTAGGTGGACTGCGTCAGCGTCATCACGCGCGGCTTGACGCTGTCCGGCATCCACGCCCTTGAGCAGCGGGTTGGCCCTGATCTTGGCCTTGATCGCGGCCGGCTCGAACTCGCTTTGCGGGATCGGGTCCGATGATGCCGAAGTGATTGCGCGTGGGCTTCATGAACACGGGGATCGCCCCGGTCATGATGATCGCGTGCAGGATGGACTTGTGGCAGTTGCGGTCCACCACCACCACGTCGCCCGGCGCCACCGTGTGGTGCCAGACCATCTTGTTGGAGGTGCTGGTGCCGTTGGTGACGAAGAAGCAATGGTCGGCGTTGAAGATCCGCGCGGCGTTGCGCTCGCTGGCCGCCACCGGGCCGGTGTGGTCCAGCAGCTGGCCGAGTTCGTCCACCGCGTTGCAGACGTCGGCGCGCAGCATGTTCTCGCCGAAGAACTGGTGGAACATCTGCCCCACCGGGCTTTTCAGGAACGCCACGCCGCCCGAGTGGCCCGGGCAGTGCCAGGAATACGAGCCGTCCTCGGCGTAGTCGAGCAGCGCCTTGAAGAACGGCGGCTGCACGCCCTCCAGGTAGCTCTTGGCCTCGCGGATGATGTGGCGCGCCACGAACTCCGGCGTGTCCTCGAACATGTGGATGAAGCCGTGCAGCTCGCGCAGGATGTCGTTGGGGATGTGGCGCGAGGTCTTGGTCTCGCCGTGCACGTAGATCGGCACGTCGCTGTTCTTGCGCCGCACCTCCTCGATGAAGGTGCGCAGGTTCAGCACCGCCGGGTCGAGGTCCGGACCGGGCGTGAACTCCTCGTCGTCGATCGACAGGATGAAGGCGCTGGCGCGGCTTTGCTGCTGGGCGAACTGCGACAGGTCGCCGTAGCGGGTCACGCCCAGCACTTCGAAGCCTTCGGATTCGATGGCCTGCGCCAGCGCGCGGATCCCCAGGCCGGAGGTGTTCTCCGAGCGGTAGTCTTCGTCGATGATGACGATGGGAAAGCGGAATTTCATGGGCAGGGCCTTGGGTACAGCAGCCGAAAATGGGAAAACAGGCGCGAAGTGTATGCAAATACGGAGGCACCCTCGTTGCGCAGCCTCGGAATTCACCCAAAATGTAGTGGCTTCAATACATAAACACTAAACACAGAACGAGGAGAGAGATGATGGCCCCCACGTTTGCGCCCAAGCCGCGGCACCGCCCCCCGTCGGAGCCCTGCCATGGCTGAATCGACCATCTGGTGGCTTTTGACGGGAACCGCGGTTGCCGTCGAGTTGGTGACCGGCACCTTTTACCTGCTGATGCTGGCCATCGGGCTGGCGGCCGGCGCTCTCGCGGCCCATGCGGGGGCCCCGCTGGCTGCGCAATTGATCGCGGCGGCTCTGGTCGGCGGCGGCGCGGTGCTGGCTGGCACCTGAAGCGCGGCAAGCGCCCGGACGAACCCGTCGCCTCGGCCAACCGCGACGTGAACCTGGACATCGGCGAGGTCGTCCACATCGACGCCTGGAATCGCGACGGCACGGCCTCGATCAAGTATCGGGGCGCCAACTGGACCGCCATCCCGGTCGAGGGCGCCATTCCCGTCGCGGGCCCGCATCGCGTCCGCGAAGTCGTCGGCAATCGCCTGGTCGTCGAACAAATCTGAAAAACAAAAGGAAGAACTTCATGGAAATCGCACTCGTCCTGTTCGTCATCGCCGTCATCTTCGTCGGTACGGGCCATCAAGGTCGTCCCCCAGCAGAACGCCTGGGTGGTCGAGCGCCTGGGCAAGTACCATGCGGCGCTGACGCCGGGCCTGAACTTCCTCATCCCCTTCGTGGACAAGGTCGCCTACAAGCACAGCCTCAAGGAGATCCCGCTGGACGTGCCCAGCCAGGTCTGCATCACGCGCGACAACACCCAGCTCCAGGTGGACGGCATCCTGTACTTCCAGGTGACCGACCCCATGCGCGCAAGCTACGGCTCGTCCAACTACATCGTGGCCGTGACGCAGCTGGCGCAGACCTCCCTGCGCAGCGTGATCGGCAAGCTGGAACTGGACAAAACCTTCGAGGAGCGCGACATCATCAACGCCCAGGTGGTTCAGGCCATCGACGAGGCGGCGCTGAACTGGGGCGTGAAGGTGCTGCGCTACGAGATCAAGGACCTGACGCCGCCCAAGGAAATCCTGCATGCCATGCAGGCCCAGATCACGGCCGAGCGCGAGAAGCGCGCGCTGATCGCAGCCTCCGAAGGCCGGCGCCAGGAGCAGATCAACATCGCCACCGGCGAGCGCGAGGCCTTCATTGCCCGCTCCGAAGGCGAGAAGCAGGCGGCCATCAACCAGGCGCAGGGCGAAGCGGCCGCGATCACGGCGGTGGCCGACGCCACCGCCTCGGCCATCGAGCGGATCGCCGCCGCGATCCGCCAGCCCGGCGGCGAACAGGCGGTGCAGCTGAAGGTGGCAGAGCGCGCGGTCGATGCCTACAGCAAGGTGGCCTCGGATTCGACGACGACGCTCATCGTTCCAAGCAACATGACCGAGGTGTCGGCGCTCATCGGCTCGGCGATGCGTATGGTTCAGGGCGCTAGGACGGCTTGAAACCGGAGTCCGGCGCGTCGAAGTCGCGGGATATCGCGCTCAAGGGGCTAGGCCGCGATCGCAATCCGCCAGGCAGCAGGTCCTCGAACATCTCGCTCAGGGTTTCGAGCTTTTCCCGGGCAGCGACTTCTCCGTGGCTGCTTGCCAGCGCGGCCATCAGATCGCCCCGGAGAAACCAAAGGCCCTGCACGTCCCCTGCATAGCGGACACGTCGCATGACATGTGGAAACCGGGCCTCCTCGACGGGCGTCATCAGCTCGAGCATCGCGCTGCGGATGTCCTCGATGCTGAATTCCGTCGCCGACGGCGGCACCGATGGATGGCCTAGAGAGAATATGGCATAGATGCTGCTTCTGAGATTCGGCTTGAACGAACGCATAGGTCGCCTCTCTTCGTGAACGTCAAAGTGGCTGGAGACCGGCACGCCCGGTCAGGCTCGCCGCCGGCTTGCGCCGCGACGTCGAAAACTTCAGTGATGGGCAGCCGGGCGATCGCCGTCAGGCCTGCGCTGCCCGTTCGGTCATGTCGGCGAGGTTCTCCACCCGGGAGAAGGTCGACGCGACAAGGACGTCCCGACCTTCCTTGCCCAGCCGGCGCACCCCGTGTTTCAGGCGCCGGCGCTCGTCGGTGCGCAGCTTGCCCACCAGGTTCCTGGTGACCCAGACCGCCCCGCCCCTGGCGAAATTCGAGATGCGCACCGCATGATCGACTGCATCGCCGAGCACCGTGACCTCTTGCGATCCTGGCCGCAAGGTGCCATGCCACTCCTGCCCTTCGGCTATGCCCATGTTCATGTACAGCTCGGTGGTCCAGCCTTTTCGCAGCTGCCATTGCTTGCTCACCCGGCGCATTGCCTCACGCACCTGTTGGGCCGCAAGAAGCGCATTCCACAGGTAGTTCGAGCCGGGCCGGGGCAGGAAATAGCAGACCATCCCTTCCCCAGGGTGCTTGCCGTTCGTACCCTGGTGGCGCTTGAAGATGGGGTCGACGGCCAGCCAGATCTCGTTGATCAGTTCGAAGTACTCCTCTGGCGGGAGTTCGGACCACAAGCGGGCGGCGTCTTGCAGTTGGGTGACCAGCACCGCAACCTGCGTCAGGGACGGCGCCTGCCTGTGCCCCGCGGCACTGCCTGCCTGCTCCGGTTGTGCCGGCGTGGACACTTCCGGCAAGCCGGCTCCGCCGGGATCTCCAGAGGACAGGCTCGGCATCGCACCGCCCGTCCCTTGGGCTGCGGGAATCACCGGAGCCCCAGTCGCTTCGACCACAGACTCGTCTGGAGCCGGCCCCGCCGCGCCCGTGAAATGCTGCGTGATCCTCGTGATGCTCCAGCCTTCCCGTTTCAGGCGCTGAATCTCTTCGATGCGGGCTATCGTCTCGGGCGGGAAATAGCCGATGCGAGGCGCGGCGCCGTCACTCGGCTCCGGTGGCAGGACCTCGGGCCGGGGCACGATTCCACAACTGATGTAGTTGTTGAGCGTGGCCCGGGAGATCCCGGTTGCCTCCAATACCTCTTTGCTTGTCAACAAGTCGGCCTCGACATTTAGTCTGTCTAATTACATTATTAGACAGACTATTTGAAATGTCAAGACTGTCTAATTATCGCAATCATACGGTTAGACAGACGAGGCATTGCTTGGACAGTTGCCGACTGGACTGACTCGTTCCAGCCAGGACATGAAACTTGTAGCCGAGCTACGTCGACACTTGGTGGGCCGCGCATTCGACAGGGCAACTCTCCCGCGGTTCTCGGGCGCCGGCCACACGCTTCGATGACGCCAGTTCGGGGTATTCGATTCGAAACTGCAAGACTTCTTCGTCGGCTTCGCCTGGCTGCAGGTCTCCAACGAGGTCAGGCCGCACAGCAGCGTGGCGCATACCCCGCCGGCTCGATTCGATGCGGCTCAGTTCACGAAGCTCCTAGTCGGATTGAAGGACAAAGCTCCTATATACGCCCCGCGCGAAGCTCGCTTCAATGTCAGCAGGAGCAACTCACAAATGCAACGGCCGACGTATTAATAAGGCACAGCAATGAGGATTTACGCAGACGACTTGCCGGATACTGTTCTGCGCGCTGGTCGCCCCTGGTCTACGTTGCGATCGCTGGTCGATCCGCTGGCCGCGATATGCACCTATGTCCTGACCGTGCTGGCGTTCGGTGAAGACTGGGAGAAAGCCGACGTGGTCTTGCTGATCGGCACTTTCCTGTTGCTGTATCCGGGCAAGGCGCCCTTCAACCGTTTCTCAGCGGCCGTGGCCACCAACATCGCGCTGTCATGTGCCGCCGTTGTGGTCCTGTTCTTCGCGGTGCGCCTCGTCCAATCGCGCCTGCCGCTGGGCGCGCTCGACTTCCAGCTTGATGCCGGGACTGTATGGTGCATCACGATGCCTCTCGTTCTGATCGGCATTCACGCGGCGTCGCCTCTGATCGAGCCACATCTGCGACGCCTCTACAACGACACCGCGGTGATCATTGTCGGCCTGACCCATGCGTCTGTGCGCTTTGCGGACGCGATCAGCCGAGGCGAGGCCGAAGGGCAGCGACTTGTCGGGTGCTTCGATGACCGAAGCGTGCAGCGCACCCAGGCGCCGGACACGCTGAAAGTGATCAGCGGCCTGGCCGATGTGGCCGACTACGTCAAGCGGCATGGCGTAGAGATCATCTACATCTCGCTGCCGATGTCCTCGCAGCCGCGCGTGCTCTCGCTTCTGCGCGAGCTGCGCGACACCACTGCGTCGATTTCCTTCATCCCCGACATCTTCGTCGCCGACCTCATTCAGGGACGCGTATATACCATCGGAGGGCTTCCGGTGCTGTCCGTCTGCGACACGCCATTGCGGGGAACGGCGGGCGTCGTCAAGCGCGCCCTCGACATAATCATCGTGCTCGCCAGCCCTCCCGGTACTGCTGCCCTTGATGGCCGTCATCGCCGTGGCAATCCGCCTGACGTCGCCGGGCCCCGCCATTTTCAAGCAGCGCCGCTATGGCCTGGACGGCAAGGAAATTCTGGTCTGGAAGTTCCGCACGATGCGGTGCGCGGAGGATGGCGACAAGACTTACCGGCAGGTCACGCGGGACGACGATCGCGTTACTCCGCTAGGGCGGATCCTGCGCAAAACGTCGCTGGACGAATTCCCGCAACTGCTCAATGTGCTGACTGGCTCCATGAGCTTGGTGGGCCCCCGGCCACACGCACTTGCCGTCAATGAGCAGTACCGCAAGCTCATCCCCGGCTACATGGTGCGGCACAAGGTCAAGCCCGGGATCACCGGGTGGGCGCAGGTGAACGGCTACCGCGGCGGCGACGACCTCGAGTCGATGCGCAACCGCACTGCCTACGACCTGGCCTATCTGCGGTCCTGGAGCCTGTCACTGGACGTGCTGATCCTGCTGCGTACGGCCAAGATGCTGATCTTCGGCGATTCGAAGGCGTTCTGACCCGTTTTGAAGATGGCGACCAGTCCGAACGCCTCCCATCGGGAAGGAACAACCGGGACGTCCGCCGCGGCGTAGAGACTCGCTGTCTCGGCCCGCGTGCGCCATCCTAGTGCCCGCGCATTGAGAGGCGGCTGCTCCGATGCCTCATCGCCCCACCACTACACCGAACACGCTGTCACCCAGCTCGCGCAGGGCCTGGTAAAAAACGTCGATGCCTTTCACCTCATGCAAGTCCGGCAAAAGTGGAATGCAAGTGCACCACCTCGGGGCGCCACCTCCAGATCTGCCGGATCGCCTGATTCGCCATTCGCAGAGAGCTGGCGATGCGTCCACCGGCTCCATAACGAAACGGCACCAGCCAGTGCATCTTCAAGCCCAGAAACAGGCGGGCATGGATGTCGGGCAGCACCACACGAAAGCGTCCCCACCGAGATGGAAGCAATCGGAATGAGCGCCGATGTGATCGTGACACAGGTCACCAGTGGCGCGTATGGATTCGTCAAGCAGCATGCTAATACGCCCGCTCGTCACCGACGATCAGCATCTTCACTGTCTTGGTGACGATGAGCAGATCGAGCGACAGGCTCCAGGACCGCAGGTAAGCCAGGTCGTACTCGGTGCGCCTGCGCATTGAATCCAGGTCGTCGCCGCCACGGCACCCGTTCACCTGGGCCCAGCCGGTGATCCCTGGCTTGACCTTGTGCCTCACCATGTAGCCCGGAATCAGTTTGCGGTACTGCTCATTCACCGCCAGCGCGTGAGGGCGAGGGCCCACCAGGCTCATCGAGCCGGACATGACATTGATCAACTGGGGCAGCTCGTCAAGCGAAGTCCTGCGCAGGAATCTGCCGAGACGCGTCACGCGTGGGTCCCCGCGCGTAACTTGCCTGTAGGTCGACTGGCCGTCCTCCTGCGTGGTCATGGTGCGGAATTTCCAGACGATGATCTCCTTGCCGTCCAGGCCGTACCGGCGCTGCTTGAAGATCGCCGGTCCCGGGGAAGTGGCACGCACGAGGATCCGATAACCGCCATCAGCGGCAGGATCAGGGGCAAGGCCGCCACGCACCAGCGTGAGGTCCAGGGCATCGCTTGATCGCCCCCGTCGGTACCGTCGAACGGTGACTCGCATACGGAGACCACGGGCAGCCCGGCCAGGGTGCTCACTCTCCCCTGTATCAGGTCGGCGACAAAGACATCGGGAAGGAAGTAGATGGATGCCGTCGTGTCCCGCAGGGCTTCCAGCAGGTTCACGATCCTGGGTTGGCTGGCCATCGGCATGGAGATGTAGATGACGTCGATGTGGTGAGTCTTGACGTAGTCGCTCACCTCATCGATTCGGCCGATGACCGCACTGGGCGCCGAACGCCGTCGAGGCGATGAATCTCCCGGTCTTCGAAGTAACCGATGAAGTGCTGCCCCTCTACTTCCCCTTCGTTGATCAACTTGCGAAGCCGGCGCGCGACGTGATTGGCGCCCACGATGATGACCTTCGCCTTGGGGTAAAACGGAAGCAGAAAGGGAGCGATCCGCGGGGAAATGAAATGCAGGATGCCAGTGCGCAAGCGGAGTGGCAATCAACCACGTGGCGACTATGTTCATGTCGGCCTCGGAACTCCGCGTGCAGCAGCTGCCTTGGCAGCCCAGAACAAGACGACCCCCGACACGACCTTGAGCCACCTCAGCAGGATATTGGCGCACAACCAATGAGGAAAACCGCCTGAAGGGAACGTATGCCGGGAACACGAGCACGAAGCTCAAGCAAAGCAGGACGAAATCGTCCTGTGTAAGGGGTCTTTTCCAGGCGCTCAGGACCGCGAGGTAAATCGCGACAGCCACGAGCGGATCGAGCGCCGATCGCACAAGCCACCATGGCTTCCCTAGCAGGAGGTGGTTGGCGGCAAGGTGTCACGGTAGATTCTCATACGTCTTGTGCGAGACGGTCGTTGTCTTCCGGGACAAATTTTCCGGCGATCTTTTTGCTCAAGATGCATTGATCGACGCCCTAAGGCGACAAACTGGCGATAAGCACGTTTGAAAATACAGCCCTGTCCGTACTCAGGCGACGCATACATTTCTCGCATGGTTAACGAAGCGTTTTCTTGTTCGAATATCGCATCTGCAGCATGACTCGACCTTAGATATATGCATTGTTGCTCCCTGGTTCCACAGAGCTGCAGCCGTGCGCAAGGCTTGGCCGATGCGCAATTGATGCAATAGAGTCTCCGGCGAAGCTGGCAGCACCGATAAGGAGGTTCGTCCTTGTTTTATTGGAGGTTTGTCCTGTCCCTATCCAGGACAAGGGGCAGGACACGAGCGGGGCCGTACTGCCAGCTCATCGGCTTTTCTCGGATCCCATCAGTGCTGCAGGGTATTCGGCTTGCTTGTGCTCCTTGTCGAGCAAAATAGCCAAGGCCATGCTCCGCAGCATCTTGCTCATAGCGGCAGTTGCAATTCCGACCGCGCCGCGGGATGGGACCTTCGTCCATTGCGCCCGGACCTTCGCAGCGGAACAATCCGGGCTTGTTTGCGACCAGGGAGTGCGTGCATGAGCACCAACGTCCGCGTCATCCACCCCTCGGATTTCCTGCGCGCCCGGACCGACGGCCGCGTGGATCTGGACATGGCCAAGTCCTTGCTGGCGCAGGTGGCCGAGGCCGCCGCCCCTCTGGACGAGTACGACATACTGATCGACATCCGCGACGTGGTGGGCCAGCTCACGCCAGACGAAGTCTGCGAACTCGCCGGGTCCCTTGATCAGTTCCGCAGCGCCTTCCTGCGCAAGACCGCGGTGCTTTGCCCGCGCGAACGATTCGATAACGCCAAGTTATTCAGCCTGCTCGCGGGGAGTCACGGCTTCCGCCACGTTCGCGCCTTCCTCTCCTACGAGGACGCGATGGAGTGGCTGCTGGCGTCGGAGGACTAGTCCACTGCCGTCTGATGGAGTCCCTCCTCTACAGCCCCTGCAATTTCCAAGCTGAATGTGCAGCTGACATGGCCGTCGGTGCGATGCCGGGCTATCGCGCGCTCGCCGCGAGCTTGACGGTTGCGCCCGCTACCCGTCATAGCGTCAAAGCGCGCAGCTCGCCTCGGGCGATGCCCGCGATGGTGCGCACGCTCAGCGACAGGATCACGAACGTCGTGAAGGCCAGGATCGCGAGTGCGAACGCCTGTGCCGGCCAGGATGGCTGGTGAACGGCGAACTTCAGCGCGGCGTTCGCCATCGCCGCCAGCGGGAAGCTCACCGCCCACCACGAAACGTGGAAAGGCGTGTCGCTGCGCAGGCGCAGCAGCTTGGGCGCCAACACCGCGAACATGAATACGGCGAGATAGAAAAGCGAGCTCGCGAACAGGTCGACCCGCCCTACGACACTGAGATACGCAGAGAAGCTGACGGCGAACGTCGCCACCAGGATCAGCAATGAAGGCCGCTGCGGCTGGGGCATTGGCTCCTCGAAGATCAGCCGCGAGAGGATCAGCGTGAAAAGCGGAACAGCGAAGAACAGGCCCACTGCCAACCCGAAGGCGCTGACCGCGTGTGCGCCCGGCAACTCCAGCGTGACGCCGGCGATCGAGATGTTGAGCGTTCCGACGACAGGAATCATCCAGGCGGGCGTGGCGTGCACGACTTGTTGCCGCACGCTCATCCATCGGCTCACGATCAACCACGCGAAGCCCAGCATGGACACGGTGCCGGCCACCCAGAGGACAGTGGCCAGTGCAACCGAATAAGGTGCGGCCACCGCCGGCAGCAGCAACAGCGAAATGATCGGGGTGCCAAAGAAGTTGACCGCGACGGGATGCGCGAATTCGGCGCGCACGGCGGCCGGCGACTCGACGCATTTGATCCCGTAGCACAGCGTCATGGCGACGAAGACGCCGGCCGCGACCAGGCCGAGCACCTCGCCGATCCACGCGGGCAGACCGAACTCGGTCGCCGCGAGCCGCCACGCGAGCGCCAGGCCGCACAAACCCATGACCGAGCCGAACAGGCTGACCGGCAGGTAGGCCAGTCGCCCTGTGTGGACGCTGTGGGTCATGTCGTGGGGTTTGCTCATTTGCGACGCCGTGTCGCTCAGTAAACATCCAGTTTAGACCGGGCGTATTGGAAGAGCGGGCTCTTCCCCAACGAGAAGGCACTGCAGGGGACAGAATCCTACAATCTTGTAGCCTGAGACCGATCACACTTAGGGCGTGCACTGATCCGGTTTGTGGGCTGCATCTCCGGCCGGGCGTCCGGGACGACCCCGTTGGTCTGGATCAGCACGTCTTTGAACATTCTGACGCTGTTTCCGACAGTGGCGCCACTACAAACCACTGCGCTTTTGTCGATGTCGGTCGAGTCGCCAATGTTTTCGCGCGCCAACAGCTTGTACGGCCCTTGCGTGAGGGTGTGTTTCTTCTGCAAGTTCTCCAGCTTCAGACGCAACACGGAGCAGGTTTTGTTTCGAGCAACGTGTGGTATCGCTGCGTGGCGAAATCATGACACCGAGGGCGCGGGCGCGTTTGTACCCTGATCGCAAGGCCCATGTCGCGTCCCCTCTTACACATTGAGGCAAGCTCGCACTTCCGTGGCTCAATAATACGTTCGCACAGGGAGCGCAAAGTGCGGAACATCAACAGATTGCGCATCGTCGGCCTGGTGTCAGTGCTTGTGATCAGTGCCTGCGGCGGCGGCGGGGGCGGGGGCGGGATTGCCACTCCGGCCTCTAATGCCACCCGCACCAGCACCAGGAACCGGACAGGTCCCCGCTCCAGCCCCGGTGTCTCCGACACCCGCGCCTGAGCCCCCTGTGACTGCTCCGACCCCGCGCCTGCGCCCCCTGTGACTGCTCCGGCGCCCGCGCCTGAGCCCCCTGTGACTGCTCCGGCGCCTGCTGCTCCAGCTTCCGCCCCCGCTCCTTCTACTCCTCCGGCGCTGCGCCCGTTCCAGGCAGCGTCACCGGCCAATGGACAAAACTGCAGAGTCTTCCCGAGTCGCCCGTACACAATGTCGTGATGCCCGACGGCAAGGTCCTGATATTCGGCCGCGACGAGGTCGAGCGGGTGTGGGACCCGGTCACGCAGGCAGTCACCGTCCTGCCCCATGTCGGCTACAACCTGTTCTGTGCGGGGCACACGCTCTTGCACGACGGACGGGTGCTCATCGCCGGCGGCCATATCGCGGACTTCGTCGGGCTTGCGAAGACCAGCATTTACAACCCGGCCACGAACAGCTGGACCGCGGTGCCCGACATGAACGCGGGGCGCTGGTACCCGACCTTGACCACCCTGCCGAATGGCGACGTGCTGGTGGTTTCCGGCCATATCGACACTTCCATTGGCGCGAACCCGCTTCCGCAGGTATACCAGACCGCGACGAACACCTGGCGCAATTTGACCGGGGCGCAGCTGAACCAGAAAATGTACCCGATGATGTTTCTCGCGCCGAACGGCAAGGTCATCGATGTCGCCCCGACGAACTTCACCCGCTGGCTGGACACGGCCGGAACGGGCTCATGGTCCATGGTGGCTATGCGCAAATTCGGATGGCGCGACTACGGCACCGCCGCTATGTACGCGGACGGCAAGATCCTGGTGGCGGGAGGCGCCGACCCGCCGACGGCCACCGCGGAGGTCATCGACTTGAACGCGGCGACGCCGTCGTGGCGTTCCGTGGCGTCCATGAGCATTCCCCGGCGCCACCTCAACAGCACGCTGTTGCCTGACGGCACCGTGCTGGTAACTGGTGGCACCTACGGCCCCGGGCATAACAATGCGGGGACACCCGTCTTCGCGGCGGAGTTGTGGAACCCCGCCACCGAGACCTGGACCACTCTGGCCAGCGCATCGGTGCCCCGGCTGTACCACTCTTCGGCCATGCTTCTGCCCGACGGCCGCGTGATGACGAATGGCGGCGAGAGGAATACAGCGACCGTATGGCGGAGGTCGAAGTCTTCTCCCCGCCATACCTGTTCAAGGGCGCACGCCCGACCATGAGTGGCGTGCCGGCGTCCATCGGATGGAGTCAGGGATTTACCGTGCAGAGCCCGGATGCGGCCAACATCAGCAAGGTGACGCTGATCCGGCTGGGAGCCCCCACGCATGCGTTCGACATGAACCAGCGCTTGAACGTGCTGCAGTTCACGCGCGGCGCGGGCACGGTGAACATCACGACGCCGGCCAATGCGAATCTGGCGCCGCCCGGGCACTACATGCTGTTCATCGTCAACGGCAATGGTGTTCCTTCCGTCGGGAGTATTGTGCGGATCAGCGGCTAGGCGCCGCCTCCAACATGGCCCAACCGTTGCCCGCCTGAAGTGCGCCTAGCGAACTTCTGAAGTTCCGGGCGGCCGAATGTTCCCGCGCCATCCCTTGAGCAGCATGGCCGCGGCCACGTCGCCTTCCACCGAGGCGCGTGCCAGGGCACACGACTGAGTCCTTGGTGCGGCCTGCGGGCTCATCCGTACTCTCAGCATCCCGTCGGCGATAGGAAGAAAGGTCCCAGCGCTCGTAGGAGGTTTAGCTCACTGTGTTGCCCCGCCACGCACTTAGCATGCTGATTTCATTCGACGACAACTGCATGGAAATCCAATGAGGACCGTAGGCGATGCTCCGCAAAGCGCCTCAACCGGAAGTTGGGAGGCTTCGTCGTTGGAACTGACGGGAACCTCAGGCATGCGAGTTCCGCCCGTCGCTCCTGACTTATCACCATCGTTCGGCGGGGCAGTTGAACACCCTTCGGTAACCGCCTACGACGATGTCCTCCAGTTGCCGCTCGCCGTCGATCTTGATGGCTCTCTGGTCAGGACCGACACGCTCCATGAGCTCTGCGTTTTCATCACTTAGCACTCATCCCCTGGCGGTGTTCCAATGGCCCGTGTGGCTGATGACCGCGGAAGGCGACGTTAAAACGCGAGTTAGCCGCCAGGGCTCAACTCGACACGCGTTCATTGCCGTACAACGTCGAACTCATCTCCTGGCTGATTGCGCAGAGAGAAAGCCGGCCGGAGACTGATTCTTTGCACTGGAGCCGACGAGCGCGTTGCGCTCGCGGTGGCGGATCATCGTCGGGATCTTTGATGAGGTGATCGCCAGCATTTGCAACTTGAATCTCTGCGGGATCGACAAGAGAGTCGCTTTGGAAGCGAGATTTGGGCCTAAGGGGTTCGACTATGTGGGGAACTCATCTGCTGATCTCGACGTGTGGCGTGGCGCAAACCACGCCCATTGTCGTCAGTTCGTCAACATCACGTCCGGAAAAGGGTTTCCCGCGTCGCCACTGTCGCCAAGGTATTCAGAGAACGATTTGTCAATCCCGCAGAGGCATGGCGGGCGCTCCGGGCGCATCAGTGGCTGAAGAACCTGCTTATCGTTCGTTCCAGCAATTGCTGCGCACCAGTTGGGCGATCCTGATGTTTTGTGGCATGCGCTGCTCGCCTTCATCAGCTTTAGCTTGTGCGCGTCGGGTGTCTACATATTCAACGATCTATTGGATATTGAGTCAAGACCGCGCGCATCCGCGCAAGAAGACGCGTCCATTTGCCAGTGGCAGCGTAAAGGTCTGGGTGGGGGCGCTTATGCTCGGCCTTGCTACTCTCAGCCAGCTTGCTACTGGGCCTGCTGATTGCCCCGCACTTTGCAAGCTGGCTTTGCCTGTACATCTTGCTGACCCTCGCCTATTCCTTCCAGTTGAAAAAAATGCTCCTGGTGGACTGCGTTGTGCTGGCGCTTTTTTATACGATCCGGTTGGTTGCGGGCCGGGGCGGCAACAGATATTGTGCTCTCCTTCTGGTTAATCGCATTTTCTGTGTTCCTGTTTCTGTCCCTCGCTTTCGTCAAGCGGGTCGTTGAATTGAAAGTAGGTGGCGAGCAAGGGCGAACTCCATTGTCGTGGGCGTGGGTATGCTGCTCAGGATGCACAAGTGCTCCAAACAATCGGGATCGCGTCTGGGTATGCTTCGGTTGTGATTCTCGCCCTCTATCTGCAGAGCGAAGCCGTCGTTGCGAGCTACGCTCGACCGGAGTTCATGTGGGGCGCCGTACTCATGATGATGTTCTGGGTCACTTGGATCTGGCTGAAAGCAAACAGAGGGGACGTAGATGACAACCCGGTTGTCTTTGCCGCAAGTGACCGTACAAGTTTGTTCGTGGGGTTGCTCTTCATTCTCTGCTTCGTCCTCGCGAAGGTAATGTGACGTGCGGCCCGTCAACATAGCGGCACGCTATGCGACGATCGCCGTGGTAGCGAGCGCCATCAACCTCGCGCTCCAAAGCATGCTGTTGCTCGCGTACAGCGGCCCTCTTTCCGTTGAGTTTGCCGCAATCGTGGCGACGGCAATCGTGCTGCCTTTCAAGTACGTAGCAGACAAACGTTTCATTTTCAACTTCACGGCTCCTTCGCCGGCGAAGGACCTTCTGTCGTCTTGCTTTGTATAGTTCTGCGAGCGTATTCACTGTAGCCATCTTCTGGAGCTTCGAGTTCGCAGCCTGGCGGCTTCTTCAGACACGTTCGGCTCAATACGTTGCAGGGGCGGTGGGTCTTGCAGTCAGTTTCTATGCAAAATATGTGCTGGACAAACGATTCCGTCTTCAACTGAAGCGGCAAGAATGTCGCCCACGTTTCGACTGACGCGGCAGCCTGTTCAGCTGTTCGCCTGCATAGCGACGTTTATCCTCCTGGTTGTCGATTTCCTCCAGTTGCCATATGCCAGTGAGAACGCTTCATGGGAGTCGATGGACATATTCTTTGGCGCGGACACCTGGCGGGTCTCCGAGGGTTTGAAAAATTCAACAGACGCGAATCAGTACCGGGATCGCGTACGTGCATACTCTATTTTTCGCTCGTGGCAGTCACGGTGGCACGGCTGGGGAACCTCTCTGGAAGCGACTCTGCACCGTTCATTGTGTACCAGAACGGGTTTCAGGTGTGTTGGGCAGCTTTTTGTTCTGGCTTCTCAGTCTCTATCGGAAAACGTCGATGCTATGTGCGTACGCAGCTCTTGCACTGCTTCTTTCGACAGCAACCGTACGCGTGTGGAGCAGTCTTTCCCGAGACCTTTGTGTTCGGCTTCTTCACTCTCATGAGTGCGCTCGTTCTGGCCTGCCGAACCGCCGATGTTCGCTGGGTTTTATTGACGAGCTTTCGGCTGGAACCATCACAAATGCAGCGCTGGGGGTTCATTACTTTCTTCAGCAGCTACGAACGATCAGGAAAGAAGCGCGCAAAAGAACTGCTTGGCAGTGCGCTTCTCATTGCCGTTGCCACAGCGGTAATGCAGAAGGCGCTGTATCCCACTTCCGGTCTGTTCTTTGACATTTTTGCAATGCGCGAGAGCGAAAGTATGTTGGTGTCACATTGGATTCACTGCTATTCAGGCCATTTGACTTCTTCTTTTCTGGCTTTGCACTACCCCTGCAGGCGCAACTACAGGAATGGCGTAATCATGCTCTATGGAATGACTTCATCGATTCTGTCGTGAGTGGCAGGTACGGTGTACGCGAGTGGCTTCCGATGAGTCTTGCGATTCTGGGTATTTCGTTGGGGTATGTGGTGGCACTGTCGAGACATATCAGGTCACCTGGATGTCAGATAAGGAGCCTCGTCGCCGTGTTCATTGTTTTCCAGTTCCTGCTGCACCTGGTCTATGGCGATGTGTCACCCTTCCTGTACTCATACCATTTCACACCGATTCTCATCATCTTCGTAGTGCTCAACTTGCCTGGCGTCTACGGCACTATTTGGGCTTTGATGATGGCCGTGCTTTTACAGAGAACGAACGACTATCACGTTTTCTGCAGATTTTTGGTGTGTCGTGAGTACCATGGCTTGCAATACTCATCCTTGGACGACAGAAAACAAAAAAGCCCCGTGGTTAGGGGCTTTCCGCCTTCGCGACACTGCTATAGGGTAACACCGAATGTCATACGTAACGTCATGTTAGGTAAGCTCGGCGGCACTGAACAAACCTGATCGCCAGGCGTGCATTTGTGCCTAGTTGGTATGCTTACATCTGCCCCCCGGGAGGGAGGGGCATTTTGCAAGTTCAAGCTCTACAGTTCTCCCCGTCAGTTAGTTTAACACACCCAGCCAACAACATTGGAAGCGGCTGCAGCGCCTCGTCTAAGGTCGTCGCAGCTCAAACTCAGGTACCGGAAGCATGATTTCTAAATTTCAAGTTGGACGCACTGTCGCGTCGACACCGAGCGACAGAACGCCTCAAGCGGGCAACGCGACCACTGCTAGGTAAGCTCGTCGTGGCGACGTTCGGCTTCATTACGGCAGCGGTTCTCACCGCGTGCGGCGGCGGCGGGGGAGGGACACCGCTCAAGAAACATTCGCCGCAATAAAGACAGCACTGGTCACCGCGCCTAACGCAGCGCCAATCGCGAATGCGGACAACAACCAGAACGTTGCGAAAGTCCCGTCGCTTCCGGCAAGGGAGCAAGCGCAACCCATCGTGGCCACCATGGAGTCCCTGGCGTCGCCCGAGGCGCGGGTTCAGGACATTTCGCCCATCAAGGCTTACAACAAGCTGGCTGCACCCCAGCCATTTTCTGTAGCGCTTGCCCCCACGGACACCAGCGCCTTGCTCGAACAGTCGGCGAGCGCGCTGACGGCGGGAAAACCCATCCAGATAGGCACTGCACGGGAGGTCCCGGCAACAGCCCACGAAAAAGACCTGTCAAGCCGGCTGCACTGGACCGCCTCGGCGGGAGGCGGCAAGATTTCCGCCCTCAGCTTCAGATCGACTGGTGCAAAAGGCATACGGCTCGGCGTTCGGATCGTGAGCCTTCCGTTGGCTGCCGTGTTGCGGTTCCACGTTCCTGGCAGCCCTACCGCGCTGGAAATTTCTTCGGCGGAAATCAAAGCCATCATCCAGCGCAATCTGGATGCCGGAGACAGCAGCGACGAGGCCCGCACCTATTGGGCGCCTGATCTCGGCGGTGATGAGATTACGATGGAAATCGAGTTGCCTTCGGGCGCGAGCACGGAATCAGTGCAAATTTCGGTTCCTCGTATTTCGCATATTTTTAAAAAATTGCCTGAGAAGGACGAGTTTGTCCCCATGGTCGGTGAAGTCGGCATCGTGCAATCTTGACGTGTCCTGCAATCCGGCCTATGACTTCGAAAGCCGCTCGGTGGCGCGGATGCGCTTTGTGTCCGCGAGGCAACACCTATCTATGCAACGGAACCTTGCTCAACAACAGAGCAGCTGACGGTATTCCCTATTTTCTGAGTGCCTACCACTGCATTTCGACGCAGACTGTTGCATCTACCCTCACCACCGACTGGTTTTATCGAAGCTCTGCCTGTAACAGCGGCACCCTTAGCCCCGCCGCCAGAACGCTGACCGGCGGTGCGGCGCTGTTGTATGGCGCGTCCGGGACCGATACCTCTTTCATGCGCTTGAACAATGCGCCTCCTCCCGGCGTCGTCTTTGCTGGCTGGGCTTCCGGGCAGCCAGCCGTTGGAATGGCTGTTCTTGGCTTGCACAATCCGAGCGGGGATCTGCAAAAGTACAGCATAGGCAGCACGGCGGGGTTTGCATTCTGCAGCCCTGCCTCTAATGTTTACACAAGCTGCTCCTCGTCGACCCCCGAAGCTGCGAATCACCTCGATGTTCGCTGGTCAAGCGGCACTATTGAGGGCGGCAGCAGTGGTTCAGGCCTGTTCATGACCAGCAATGGCAACCGCTACCTGATCGGTCAACTCCACGCGGGTAACCATCGTGCCTGAATCCTTCGGGGTCGACGTTTACGGACGTTTTGACATTGCCTACGGGGCAGCGCTGTGGCAGTGGCTTTCTCCATCGACCATTCAGCGCGCGCCCGTATACAGGTTTTACAACACCGTGACTGGCACCCACTTTTTCACGCCAAGCGCGGCCGAGCGTGACTATGTTTCAGCAACGTACCCTCAATTCAGCTATGAAGGCATTGCCTTTTACGCCCACGGCAGCAACGTGAGCGGGACCAGTCCGGTATTTCGCTTCTACAACAATCGCACTGCGACCCATTTCTACACAATTAACTCCTCGGAGCGTGACCATGTGCTGTCTGCCTTTCCCTGGTTTTCGTATGAAGGTGTGAGTTGGTTTGCAAGCACTGTATTCGGCATAGGACCGACGCCGCTTTATCGTTTTTACAACAACATCACAGGGACGCATTTCTACACCGTCAACCTGAGCGAACGCGACTGGATCATGAATACCTATCCGCAATTTTCGTACGAAGGCGTGGGTTATTACGTCTGGAGCGCGCCATGAATCGCACTTGCTCCATAACCAGGGAGCGGCATTTTGAAACGCCTGATGCTTGCATCTGTCTTGCTTATCAATACATGGGCGTGTTCTCATACTGAAATGCCACTTGTTGCAGGCCCAAGCGATGGGGGTCATGCTGATCTACTTATCAGCGGCGTTACGCGGATTGAAGACTCGCACCTTCACGCTGTGCAAGCGCTGCAAATCGGACAGGCCCGAAGCCTTCCCCAGACCGCGACCGTTGCGCTGACCGCAGCGCAACTTCAGTGGCGCGACCTGCCCGGAGCAGGCAAGGTTGCCGTGCTTCGTTTCAGTTCGCTGGGGGCATCGGGAATCAGACTCGGCATCACAGTGCTTGAGATTCCCCCGGGCACGGTATTTCGATTTTCTTCCCCTGCGGGAGGGCAAAGCATTGCAGTGTCCGGGGAAGAAATAAGCTCGCTCGTTGAAAACAATCTCAAGGCCGGAGAAAGCGACGAAGCGGCAAGAACCTACTGGTCGCCCGACCTCGGCGGCAGCGAAGTCACCCTGTATGTGGAGCTGGCACGCTCAGTCGAGCCGACCGCGCTGCGGATTTACGTTGCCAGGCTGTCTCACATCACGCTGGACCGCCCAATTCCAAAGGCGATGCCGCAAGGGACGAAACCAGGCCAATGACGGGTTGATGCAGGACCGTGACAGACCCGATACCCGACCTGCTGGACTACGCCAGTTCGCAGACCCAAAATTCTCGCCGCCCCCCGCCCCCGCCCGCCGATTGATCCCCCCTGGGTCCTGGAAAACGGCCGAAGCCCCCTCCCCGCGCTCAGGTCGCAGCAGTCTTGGGTGGGCGAGTTGGTGGGATGGAAAACGGATCGGCTCGTAAGCCGCCCCAGTGCTTGCGTCGTGGCGGAGAGGGCGGGATTCGAACCCGCGGAGGGCTATTAACCCTCACACGCTTTCCAGGCGTGCGACTTAAACCGCTCATCCACCTCTCCTGCGAGCCCGCCATTGTAGCAGGGGGTAAGCCGCTTCCTCGCTACGCGACTTTCGCCTTGCGCGCCTTCTGCGGGTTGGCCAGCATCGACAGCAGCAGGTTCACGTCGGCCGGCTTGACCATGTGGAAGTCGAAGCCCGCCTGAACCGAGCGCGAGCGGCTCTCAACCTCCCCATAGCCCGTCAAGGCAATCAGCAGCGCGTCGCGGCACTCGGGCAGGGTGCGCAGACGGTTGCGCCACCTCGAAGCCATTCATGCCAGGCAGCCCGATGTCCAGCAGCACCACGTCCGGACGGAACTCCTCGGCAATCTTGAGCGCGGCCATGCCCTCGCTGGCGATCTTCACCTCGAAGCCTTCCATCTCCAGCAACGTCATCAGCGTCTCGGCCGAGGCGGCCAGGTCATCCACCACCAGGATGCGCGCGGGCGCTTTCTCATGGGCCATCGGCGCGCGGATACCCGGCGCGCGGATGGGCTCTTCGCCGCCGGCGCCGAGCTGTGCCGGCAGATACACCGCGATTTCCGTGCCCCGCCCCACTCCTTCGCTGTGGGCGGTCACCCTGCCCCCGTGCAGTTCCACCAGACGCTTGACCAGCGTCAGGCCGATGCCCAGGCCACCCTGGGCACGATCGAGCGACTGGTCGGCCTGCGCGAACAGGTCGAAGATGTGCGGCAGGAAAGCCGGGTCGATACCCGCGCCCTGGTCCTTCACCGAGATCTTCAGCTCGCCGTCGTCGTAGGCGGCGCGCAAGATGATCTGCGTATTCGGCTCCGAGAATTTCGACGCGTTGTTGATAAGGTTGGACAGCACCTGGGCCAGCCGGACGGCGTCACCGTTCAGGTCGACAGGCTGTTGCCGGCAGTTCCACGTTGAGCTCCTGGTCACGGGCTGCCACGCGGGGCAAGCTGGCCTCCACGGAGCGTTCGACCAGTGACGCCAGGCTGAGCTTCTCCGGGCTTGACCACTACCTTGCCCTGCACGATGCGCGAGACGTCCAGCAGGTCGTCGATGAGGCGCGCCATGTGATCGGCCTGGCGGCCGATCACATCGCGGGCCCAGTTCATCGTGGGTTGCGAGACGTCGTCGCCCTGCATGATGTGCACGGCGTTGCGGATCGGGGCAAGCGGGTTGCGCAGCTCATGGGCCAGCATCGCGAGGAACTCGTTCTTGCGCCGGTCGGCATCCTGGACGGCTGTGTAGAGCCGCGCGTTCTCCATGGCAATCGAGGCGCGGCTGACGATTTCCTTGGCCAGCGCGACCCGCGACGAATCCATACGGGCCGCCGGAGCCAGCAGGATCAAGGCCCCCAGGGCACGGCCGCCCGCCAGCAGCGGACAGACGGCGGCGGCCTGGTCGCCATCGCGCCAGAGGTCGAACTGCTTGCTCTCCAGCACCTGCGTGAGCACGTCGCGCAGGCCCTGCGGCATGGCTTCGGGTGCCTCGACAGCCGAGCGAGGGATGGGTTTCGATGCGCCCCAGCGATCCGTCCGCGTTCGCCAAAGCCAGCACGGCCTTGTCGGCCGAGCATGGGGACCGCCACGTCGAACAGCGCCTTGATGGTGTCTTCGATGTCGAGCGAGCGCGACAGCAGCTGGCCGGCTTCGGAAAGGTAGTCGGCGCGATGGATGGCCTCTTCCGCGGCCGCACGCGCCGCCTCGGAACGCGCCAGGGCTTCGCGTGCGGCAGCCTGCAGCTGCAGCTGGCGGTTCATGCGGAACAGCTCGACGAACACCCTCACCTTGGAGCGCAGCACCTCCGGGCACGACGGGCGACGGGATGTAGTCCACCGCGCCCAAGGCGTAGCCCCGCTTGGCCTGGACCTCGTCCACATAGGCGGTGATGAAGACGATAGGCGTCTGGGACGACTTCTTGTATTGCCGGATCAGGCTGGCCGTTTCCAGGCCGTCGATGTCCGGCATGTTGACGTCCAGCAGGATGACGGCGAACTCCTGCTCCAGGATGTAGCGCAGGGCCTCCTGCCCCGAGCGGGCCGCTGACGATGTTCTGCCCCAGCTCTTCCAGGATGCTGCCGAAGACGACGTGCTTTTCCGGGAGGTCGTCGACCACCAGGATGTTGACTTTCTCCTGCTCGAGCTGGCGGCGGCATCTTCAAAGCCACACCACCTGGCTCACTGATGCAGCCAGGCGCGCAGGACCGTCAGAAGGTCCTGCGTGTTGACCGGTTTGGACAGGTAGTCCCAAGCGCCCGCTTCGATGCATTTTTCCCGATCGCCCTTCATGGCCTTGGCCGTTACCGCAATCATCGGCAGGTTCTTGCCCGCCGGCAGTTTGCGGATTTCCTTCATGGTCGCCATGCCGTCCATCTCCGGCATCATGATATCCATCAATACTACTTTGATCTGCGGATCCGTCGCCACGCGGGAGATCGCATCCCGGCCATTGTCGGCCCAGACGATATCCATGCCGTGCTCCTCCAGCACCGTGGCCAGGGCGAAAATGTTACGCATGTCGTCATCGACGATCAGCACGCGCTTGCCTGTGAGCGGCTTGCTCGACTCGTGGATGTCGTTGATGAGCGAGCGCTTGGCCTCCGGAAGCCGGGCCAGGTTGTGGTGCAGCGCCAGCAGTGCGTCGTCGAAAAGCTTGTGAACCGTATGGGCTTCCTGGACGGTGATGGTGTCGTCGGAGTGCCATGCGAACTTGCCGGCATCCTTGCTTGCACCGCGCAAGATCAACAGCTGCAGCGGCCCGATCTCGGCCTGCGCCGCGAGCAGGCGGCGGAATTCAGCCCCCTCGGTCCCGGGGAAGCCATCCTCCAGCACCACGCAATCGAAGCAGCTTTCCTCCAGCGCTTCCTGCAGCTTCTCGGCACTCTTCACCACCGTGGCCTTGATCTCGTTTTCCTCGATCTGGGCCAGGAACTCGCGCCGCGCCGCAACGTCCTTCATGGCCACCAACAGGCTCTTGTGCGGCCGCGCCAGGTAGCGTTGCAGCTTGTCCAGCATGGCATCCAGGACTTCCTTGGACTGGATGGGCTTCTCCACGAAGGCCATTGCGCCCGAGCGGAACGCCCGGTCCTTCGAATCGTCGGTGGAAATGACGCACACCGGCAGGTGGCGGGCGCCCATGTCCTGCTTGAGGCGGTCCAGCACGCGCCAGCCGTCCATATCGGGCAGGTACATGTCCAGCGTGATCGCCGAGGGCTTGTACTGTGTCGCCAGTGTCAGGGCGCCGGCGCCCATCGAGGTCAGCAGCCCCTTGAATCCCTTGGCGCGCGCGGCGTCGAGCAGGAATTTCGCGAAAGCCAGGTCGTTCTCCACGATCAACAGCACCAGGTCTCCCTGCTGGATCGAGTCGCGGTCGTCACCTGCCTCGTTCAGCACCGGGTCGCCGACCTGCGCACCGCCGTCTTCGACCTGCACCGGTTCGGGCCGCGGCATGCGCTTGAGGGCGGGCATCGTCTGTTCGCCGCGGGCCTCGTTCGAGGCCTGCGCCACACGGCGCGTCGAGCGGGCGCCCGAGTACACCAGGGGCAGGTACAGCGTGAACGTACTGCCCTGGCCCGGGGCGCTCGACAGGCGGATTTCACCGCCCAGCAGCTTGGACAGTTCGCGGCTGATGGCCAGGCCCAGGCCGGTGCCGCCGTATTTGCGGCTGGTGGAGCCGTCGGCCTGCTGGAAGGCCTCGAAGATGATCTGCTGCTTGTCGCTGGAGATGCCGATGCCGGTGTCGGACACGGCAAAGGCCAGGACCTGCGGGGCGCGGTTGAGGTCTTCGTTGTCCGGCGTCCAGCCGGTGAACACTTCCTCCACCGTCAGCGTCACGTTGCCCTGGTGGGTGAACTTGAAGGCGTTGGACAGCAGGTTCTTCAGGATCTGCTGCAGGCGCTTCACGTCGGTGACCATCGAGTTCGGCAGGCTCACGCCGGTGTGGATCATGAAGTCCACGCTCTTGGCCTCGGCCACGTGGCGGAAGGTGCGCTCCACGTACAGCTGCAGGTCGGACATGCGCAGCTCGTTGATGTCCACGATCACCGTGCCGGACTCGATCTTGGACAGGTCCAGGATGTCGTTGATCAGCATCAGCAGGTCGTTGCCCGACGAATGGATCGTCTTGGCGAATTCCACCTGCTTGGGCGTGAGGTTGCCGTCGGGGTTCTTCGACAACTGGTCCGACAGGATCAGCAGCGAATTCAGCGGCGTGCGCAGCTCGTGCGACATGTTGGCCAGGAACTCCGACTTGTACTTGGAGGTCAGCGACAGCTGCTTGGCCTTGTCTTCCAGGGCCTGGCGGGCCTGTTCCACTTCCTGGTTCTTGCGTTCCACCTCGTGGTTCTGGTGCACCAGCAGGCGCGCCTTTTCCTGCAGTTCCTCGTTGGTCTGCTGCAGTTCCTGCTGGCGGCTTTGCAATTCCTGCGCGAGGGACTGCGACTGGGTCAGCAGGTCTTCCGTGCGCATGTTGGCCTCGATCGTGTTGATCACGATACCGATCGATTCGGTCAGCTGGTCCAGGAAGGCCTGGTGGGTCGGGTTGAAGCGCTCCACCGAAGCCAGTTCCACGATACCGCGCACCTGGCCTTCGAAGATGATGGGCAGCACCAGGACGTTCAGCGGCTCCACCTGGTGCGAGGCCCGACGATATCTTCAGGCTGTCGGGGATGGAAGAAGTCAGGAGGATCTTCTTCTTGTCATAGGCGCACTGGCCGACCAGGCCCTGGCCCAGATCCACTTCCTTGCCGTAGGAGCCGTGGCCATCCGAGGCGTAGCTGGCCATCAGGCGCAGCTTGGGCAGCTCGTGCGTATAGCGCAGCACGTAGAACTCGGCCTGCTGCGCGCCCACCACCGGCGCCAGTTCCGACAGGATCAGGTGACCCACCGCCACCAGGTCCTTCTGGCCCTGCAGCATCCGCGAGAACTTGGCCAGGTTGGTCTTGAGCCAGTCCTGCTCCGTGTTCACCTGCGTCGTGTCCTTGAGGTTGCGGATCATCTCGTTGATGGTGTCCTTCAGGGCCGCCACCTCGCCCAGCGCTTCCACCGTGATCGACCGGGTCAAGTCGCCCTGCGTCACGGCCGTTGCCACCTCGGCAATGGCTCGCACCTGGGTCGTCAGGTTGGCGGCAAGCTGGTTCACGTTCTCCGTCAGGCCCTTCCAGGTGCCCGCGGCGCCCGGCACCTTGGCCTGGCCGCCCAGCTTTCCTTCCACACCCACTTCGCGCGCCACCGTGGTCACCTGGTCGGCGAAGGTGGCCAGCGTGTCGGTCATGGAGTTGATGGTGTCGGCCAGCGCGGCGATTTCGCCCTTGGCCTCCACGGTCAGCTTCTGTTCCAGGTCGCCGTTGGCCACGGCGGTCACCACCTTGGCGATACCTCGCACCTGCGAGGTGAGGTTGCCGGCCATGAAGTTCACGTTGTCGGTCAGGTCCTTCCAGGTGCCGGCCACGCCCTGCACGTCGGCCTGGCCGCCCAGCTTGCCTTCGGTACCCACTTCGCGCGCCACCCGCGTCACTTCCGATGCGAACGAAGACAGCTGGTCCACCATGGTGTTGATGGTGTTCTTCAGCTCCAGGATTTCGCCTTTCACGTCCACCGTGATCTTCTTGGACAGGTCGCCGGCCGCCACGGCCTTCGTCACGTCGGCGATGTTTCGCACCTGGGACGTCAGGTTGCCGGCCATGAAGTTCACGTTGTCGGTCAAGTCCTTCCAGGTGCCGGCCACGCCCTGCACGTCGGCCTGGCCGCCCAGCTTGCCTTCGGTACCCACTTCCCGCGCCACCCGCGTCACTTCCGACGCGAACGACCGCAGCTGGTCCACCATGGTGTTGATGGTGTCCTTGAGTTCGAGAATTTCGCCCTTCACGTCCACCGTGATCTTCTTGGACAGGTCACCGGCCGCCACGGCCTTCGTCACGTCGGCGATGTTTCGCACCTGGGACGTCAGGTTACCGGCCATGAAGTTCACGTTGTCGGTCAAGTCCTTCCAGGTGCCGGCCACGCCCTGCACGTCGGCCTGGCCGCCCAGCTTGCCCTCGGTACCCACTTCCCGCGCCACCCGCGTCACTTCCGACGCGAAGGACCGCAGCTGGTCCACCATGGTGTTGATGGTGTTCTTCAGCTCGAGAATCTCGCCCTTCACGTCCACCGTGATCTTCTTGGACAGGTCGCCGGCCGCCACGGCCGTCGTCACCTCGGCGATGTTTCGCACCTGGCCCGTGAGGTTCGAGCCCATGGAGTTCACCGAGTCGGTCAAGTCCTTCCAGGTGCCGGCCACGCCCTGCACGTCGGCCTGGCCGCCCAGCTTGCCTTCGGTACCCACTTCGCGCGCCACCCGCGTCACTTCGGATGCGAACGAGGAGAGCTGGTCCACCATGGTGTTGATGGTGTTCTTCAGCTCCAGGATCTCGCCTTTCACGTCCACCGTGATCTTCTTGGACAGGTCGCCGGCCGCCACGGCCGTCGTCACGTCGGCGATGTTTCGCACCTGGGACGTCAGGTTACCGGCCATGAAGTTCACCGAGTCGGTCAAGTCCTTCCAGGTGCCGGCCACGCCCTGCACGTCGGCCTGGCCGCCCAGCTTGCCTTCGGTACCCACTTCCCGCGCCACCCGCGTCACTTCCGACGCGAAGGACCGCAGCTGGTCCACCATGGTGTTGATGGTGTTCTTCAGCTCGAGAATCTCGCCCTTCACGTCCACCGTGATCTTCTTGGACAGGTCGCCGGCCGCCACGGCCGTCGTCACCTCGGCGATGTTTCGCACCTGGCCCGTGAGGTTCGAGCCCATGGAGTTCACCGAGTCGGTCAAGTCCTTCCAGGTGCCGGCCACGCCCTGCACGTCGGCCTGGCCGCCCAGCTTGCCTTCGGTACCCACTTCTCGCGCCACCCGCGTCACTTCCGACGCGAAGGACCGCAGCTGGTCCACCATGGTGTTGATGGTGTTCTTCAGCTCGAGAATCTCGCCCTTCACGTCCACCGTGATCTTCTTGGACAGGTCGCCGGCCGCCACCGCCTTCGTCACCTCGGCGATGTTTCGCACCTGGGCCGTCAGGTTCGAGCCCATGGAGTTCACCGAGTCGGTCAAATCCTTCCAGGTGCCGGCCACGCCCTGCACGTCGGCCTGGCCGCCCAGCTTGCCTTCGGTACCCACTTCCCGCGCCACCCGCGTCACTTCGGACGCGAAGGACCGCAGCTGGTCCACCATGGTGTTGATGGTGTTCTTCAGCTCCAGGATCTCGCCCTTCACGTCCACCGTGATCTTCTTGGACAAGTCGCCGGTCGCCACCGCCTTCGTCACGCCGGCAATGTTTCGCACCTGGGCCGTGAGGTTCGAGGCCATGAAGTTCACCGAGTCGGTCAAGTCCTTCCAGGTGCCGGCCACGCCCTGCACGTCGGCCTGGCCGCCCAGCTTGCCTTCGGTACCCACTTCGCGGGCCACCCGCGTCACTTCGGCGGAGAAGGTGCCCAGCTGCTGCACCATCTTGTTGATGATCATGGCGGTGCGCAGGAATTCGCCTTCCAGCGGCCTGCCGTCGGCTTCCAGCGCCATGCTCTTGGACAGGTCACCCTGGGCCACCGCACCGATCACGCGCGCCACTTCGGACGTCGGGTGCACCAGGTCGGCGATCAGCGAGTTGATGCATTCGGCGGAATCGCGCCAGAAACCGCTGGCATTGGGCACGAAGGCCCGCTCCTTGAGCTTGCCTTCCTTGCCGACCACGCGGGACAGGCGCGCCAGCTCGTGCGACATGCGCAGGTTCTCGGCCACCACATCATTGAACGCGTCCGCGACCTTGCCGAAGACGCCGGTCCAGTCCTGCGGCAACTGGGCTGAAGCGTAGCCCTTCTTCAGGTCAGTCAGGGCGGCAAGGAAGGTACGCGTATGCTCCGACAGCGAATCGACCTCATCCAGGACCGAATTCACGACGGCCACGTCGTTCTGCCAGAAACCGGTCAGCTTTTCGTCGCTCACACGCCGGGGTCTTGGCCGTGCCGCGCGCCGATTCCACGGCCTTGAGTTTGTGGGAGGTGCGCGCAGTCTGCGCGGTGAGTTCGTTGAACTCAGCGGCAATCTTGCCGTAAACCCCGTCCCACTCCGTGGGCAGCGTCACGCCGCTCTCGCCACGCCTGAATGCGCCGAGTGCCTTCAACACCTGTTTCAGCTCGTTGTCGCGCTGATCCGCGGAAGGCAATTTCGCCACTACTTCCATTGTTGTTCCCCATGCGTAAGCAGCCGTAACGCGGCTACAAGTCTGAAGCAGAGTACTGTTTTCGGACAGGCGCCACAAGCCGGAGGGAATACCGACCTGCGGCAAACGCACAGCCCGTGCGCTCTGTAGGACCGGACCTACACCAACAATCGGCGGAGACCTGACAAGCCGCTTGGGACGGAAGTGCGCGGCGCCTTCGTTCCAGCCCCATGAAAAAAGCCGCCCGGAGGGCGGCTTTTTCATACAGCTTTTACGCTTAGTTCAGCGGCGCCTTCTTGCCGTCCTTGTAGGTGTACAGGGTCATGGCCGGGTTCTTCAGTTCGCCGTTGGGCTCGAACGCGATGGTCGAGGTCACGCCCTTGAAGTTGGTCTCGGGCAGCTTGGCGGTGTACACCTTGGGGTCCACCGAGTTGGCGCGCTTCATGGCGTCGACCAGCACGAAAGTGGCGTCGTAGGTGAACGGGCTGTAGATCTGGAACTGGCCGGGGTACTTGGCGTCGTACTTCGCCTTCCAGGCCGTGCCGCCGGGCATCTTGGCGAGCGAAGCGCCGCCTTCCGCGCAGACCACGTTGTTCAGGCTCTTGGCGCCCGACGGCGATCTTGATGATCTCGGCCGTGCAGATGCCGTCACCGCCGAAGTACTTGACGTTGGACAGGCCGAGCTGATCCATCTGGCGCAGCATCGGGCCGGCCTGCGCGTCCATGCCGCCGAAGAAGATGGCGTCGGGTGCCTTGGACTTGATGGACGTCAGGATGGCCATGAAATCGGTGGCCTTGTCGGTCGTGAACTGCGCGTCCACGACCTGCATGCCCTTGGACTCTGCCGTCTTCTTGAACACTTCGGCAACGCCCTGGCCGTAGGCCGTGCGGTCGTCGATGATGGCGACCTTCTTGAGCTTGAGCGTGTCGGCCGCGTACAGAGCCAAGCCCGCGCCCAGCGCATTGTCGTTGGCGATGATGCGGTAGGTGGTCTTGTAGCCGGGCTTGGTCAGGTCGGGGTTGGTGGCCGCGCCGGTGACGTGGGGAATGCCGCAGTCGTTGTAGACCTTGGAGGCGGGGATGGTGGTGCCCGAGTTCAGGTGGCCGACCACGCCGGCGACCTTGCGCGTCGCACAGTTTCTGTGCAGCAGCCGTGCCCTGCTTCGGATCAGCGGCGTCGTCTTCGGCCTGGATCTCGAACTTGATCTTCTTGCCGCCGATGGTGACGCCTTGCGCGTTCAGGTCCTCGATGGCCATGCGCACGCCGTTCTCGTTGTCCTTGCCGTAGTGGGCCTGGGCACCGGACATCGGGGCGACGTGGCCGATCTTGACCACCATGTCCTGGGCGGATGCGATTCCCGCAACTGCGGCGATGGCCGCGGCCACCGTCAATTTCATCTTCATTTTCATAACTAACCTCCAGAGTAGGGAAAAGGGTTGAGATATCTTTTTAGGCTCAACGGCGGCGAACATATCGCAATTTCCGCACCCGAACCATAGGGAAAGGTCTAGGTAGGAGCCGATAAGGGGGAATACCCCAGTCGCGGCGGCACTAATGATGGGCGCAATCGCAGGCCCTATTTCTGCGTGCGTTGCCCGCCGCCAGTTCGTCGGCGAAGGCCTGCGACACGGTCTGGCGCACGACCGACTCGATCTCGTCGCGCAGCAGGGGCGCGATGGAACGCGTCTGCTCCAGGACGGTGCTGGCGATGGCCTCGCGCAACCGCCGCTCCAGGGTGAGATCGACGCGCTGCATCACGCGGGCAATGAGCTGCTCCTGCGACAAGCCGGCAGGGGCCGCGGACTCGGACCCGGTCGTTGGCTTGACCACTTCAGTGAGGGTCGGCACATAGCGCGGTGGGGTGCGGTTCGGACATCAGCCGGCCTCCCTGGCGCGGTCGTGGCGCGAGATGGCATAGCCCCGGTCGGCATAGTGCTTCCAGCGCTGGCGGGCCTGCTGCCGGTCGTCTTCCTCGAGCGGTGACGACCTCGATCAGCCGCTCGAAGCGCTCGAAGCCTTCGGGCACCGCCGCTCCCAGGTTCACCAGCACTTGCTGGTGCGGCGCGGCGCGGGCGGAGTCCGCAAGCACGACGGGCGAGGCTTCCACCACCGCCGGTGCAGTGGTGGCCCCATGGCAATGCGGCACGAAGTCCAGCGGCGAAAAGGTCCACAGTGCCATGTCGAGCTCGCGCAGCAACTCCGGGCTCGCCCGTCACCACCACCTTGGCGCCATTGGCAACCGCCTTGCGCAGCAGCCGGCAGGCATAGCCCAGCTTGTCCGGCGCATTGAAATGGAAGGCGACTTCCGTCATGGCCCTGCTACTTGCGTTTGGCAACGCGGCGCGCCGTCTTGGCCGGCGCGGCCGCCCTGCTGGCTCACGAGGAATTGCACCAGCAGTCCGACCGGGCGCCCGGTCGATCCTTTGGCGGGACCGCCCTTCCAGGCCGTGCCGGCGATGTCCAGGTGGGCCCAGGGATACTTGTCCGTGAAGCGCTGCAGGAACTTGGCCGCATTCACGGCGCCACCGGCGCGGCCCGCGACGTTGGCCACGTCGGCGAAGTTGCTCTTCAGGCCCTCGGCATATTCGTCGTCCAGCGGCATGCGCCAGCAGGGATCCAGCGCGGCATCGCCGGCGGCTTGCAGCGCTTGCGCCAGCCCGTCGTCGGTGGCGAACAGGCCGCTGCGCACGCCGCCCAGCGCCACCACGCAGGCGCCCGTCAGGTGGCGATGTCGATCACCGCGCCGGGCTTGAAACGCTCGGCATAGGTCAGCGCGTCGCACAGGATCAGGCGGCCCTCGGCGTCGGTGTTGAGGATCTCGATGGTCTGCCCGCTGAGGCTGGTGACGATGTCGCCCGGCTTGACCGACCTGCCGTCGGGCATGTTCTCGCAGCTGGGGATGAGGCCGACCACGTTGAGTGCCGGCTTCAAGTTCGCCGATGGCGCGGAAGGTGCCCAGCACGCTGGCCGCGCCGCCCATGTCGAACTTCATCTCGTCCATGTCCTGCGAGGGCTTGATCGAGATGCCGCCCGATGTCGAAGGTGATGCCCTTGCCGACCAGCACCAGCGGCGGCTCGCTCGGCGGCGGCCCCCTGGTACTGCAGCACGATGAAGCGCGGCGGCTGCTCCGAGCCCTGGGCCACCGCCAGGAACGAACCCATGCCGATCTTGGCGATTTCCTTGGGGCCCAGCACTTCGCACTGGAACCCATGCGTCTTGGCGAGTTTCTTCGCTTCGTCGCCCAGACGCGTGGGCGTGGCCAGGTTGGGCGGCAGGTTGCGCCAGTTCGCGGGCGAACTCGATGCCGTTGGCCGCGGCCTTGGCCGCGCCGAACCCGGCCTTGTAGCGCGCGGCGTCGGCCACGGCGATGGTCACGCGTTGCAGTTCGCGGCCTTCGGGCTTGGATTTGGTCGCGACATAGACATAGCTGGCCTCGGCCGTCGCGGCCACGGCGGCCCGCACGGCGTCGTCGCCGGCGTCGGCGGGCAGGCAGATCACCAGGCGCTTGGCTCCCGAGGTGCGCAAGCTGCCCACGGCCGCCTGCACGGCGGTCTGCACCCGTTTGCCCGAGCCATCGCCCGACGCCGGCCAGCACGACGCGCGGCGCGGCAATGCCCGCGCTGCGGTAGGCCTGCAGCAGCTTGCCGGGCTTGGGCTCGAGGTCGCGCGCCTTCAGGGCGTCGGCCGCAAGCCTGGACAGGGGGTCCTTGCCCGGCTTGAAGGTTTCGCCGACCAGCACCACGATCGCATCGCATTTCTCGGCGGCGGCGCCTGCCATGGTCAGGGTCTTGAGTTCAAAGTCCATAATTCGCTGTTTTTCTTTCGCAACTGCAAACGCGCCGATGTTATTCCATTCGACCCTCCGCAAGGAGCTCGCCCGCAGTTTCGGCGCGACGCTGGTCGTGCTCGTGACCATCGTGATGACGATGACGCTGATCCGCACGCTGAGCCAGGCCAGCCGCGGCAGCGTCAATCCGCAGGAAGTGCTGATGGTGATGGGCTACACGGTGCTGGGCTACCTGCCGCCCATCCTGACGCCTGTCCCTGTTCATCGCCATCGTCGGCACGCTTGTCGCGCATGTACCGCGACAGCGAAATGGTGATCTGGTTCTCCGCCGGCCGCGGGCTCTCGGCCTTCCTCGCGCCCGCTGTTCCGCTTCGCCTGGCCGATACTGCTGGTCGTCGCCGCGCTCGCGCTGGTCGTGTGGCCCTGGGCCAACCAGCAGACCCAGGAGCTGAAAGACCGCTACGGCAAGCGCGGCGACCTCGAGCGCGTGGCGCCCGGCCAGTTCCAGGAGTCGGCCAGCGGCAACGCGCGTGTTCTTCCTGGACAAGGACACGCCCGACAACAAGTCCGGCAAGAACATCTTCATCTCGACCAACGAGCACGGCAAGGAAACGGTCACCTCGGCGCGCAGCGGCCGGATCGAGACCATCGGGCGACGACCAGTTCCTGGTGCTTGCGAACGGCCAGCGGCTCGAAACCACCGAAGCCGGGCAGCTGAAGATCAGCGAGTTCGAGGAATACGGCAACCGCGTCGGGGTCAACGAGCTGGTGGCGCGCGCGACAACCTGCCGGCCAAGACGCGCTCCACCTTCGACCTGCTGATGCGAACCCACGCGGGCTCATCTGGGCGAGCTGGCCTGGCGCCTGGGCCTGGCGCTGGCGGCGCTGAATTTCGTGGTGATCGCCATCACGGTGTCCAGCGTGAACCCGCGCGCCGGCCGCAGCGGCAACCTGGTGTTCGCCCTGTTCGCCTTCGTCGTCTATTTCAACCTGCTGAACCTGGGGCAAAGCTGGATCAGCTCGGGGCGCGTGGGCTTCGCAACCTTCGTGCTGGCCCTGCACGGCGGCGTGCTTGCTGGCAGGCGCGCTCTGGCTGGCCAAACAACACAACAACTGGACCTGGCGCCAGCTGCTGCGCCAGCCCGCGGCGCCGCGCCCGCACGACGCGCATGAGAACGATCCGCCGCCTCATCTATCGGGAAGTCCTGGCCTCGGTCCTGTTCGTGGCCGTCGGGCTTCCTGGCGCTGTTCTTCTTCTTCGACTTCGTCGACGAGCTGCCGAACGTCGGCAAGGGCGTCACGCGGCTACCGGCTGACGCAGGCCCTGGCGCACGTCACGCTGATGATGCCCAGCCACCTGTACGAGCTGCTGCCGATCGCGGTGCTGATCGGCACGATCTTCGTCATGGCGCGGCTGGCCCAGAGCTCCGAATACACCATCCTGCGCACCAGCGGCCTGGGGCCGTGGCGCGCGCTGCGCACGCTGCTGGCGCTGGGCCTGGCATTCGCCGCTGCTCACCTTCGCCGCCGGCGACTACCTGGCGCCGGTGGCCGACCGGACGGCGCCAGCTGCTCAAGGCGCGCCTGCGAGGGCCGCATCAGCATCGGCCAGACCGGCGCCTGGCTCAAGGAGCGGCAGCCCTATCACACGTACAACGTCAACGTGAAGGCGCTCACCCCCGACGGCGACATGCAGGACGTGCGCATTTTCGAGGTCGGACAGCCGCGGCTTCCTGGTGTCCGTGACGCAGGCGCGCCAAGGCCCGCTTCACCGACGGCGGCGCCTGGCTGCTGGAAGACGTCGAGCGCAGCGAGTTCAGCACGCGCGGCACCGAAGCGCCGGGTCGAACGGCTGAAACTGCCGAGCCTGAGCTGGCCGACCGAGATCACGCCCGAGATGGTGTCGGTGGCCCTGCTCAAGCCCGACCGCATGAGCACCATCGACCTGTTCCGAGTACATCCGCCACCTGGAGGCCAACGGCCAGACCTCGCAGCGCTACGAGATCGAGTTCTGGCGCAAGGTGTTCTATCCGCTGAGCTGCATGGTGATGGTGGTGCTGGCCCTGCCCTTTGCCTACCTGCACTTCCGCTCCGGCGGCATCACCAGCTACGTGTTCGGCGGCGTGCTGATCGGCATCAGCTTCTTCCTGCTGAACAACGTGTTCGGCTACATCGGCAACCTGCAGAACTGGCGGCCGTGGCTGACCGCGGCCGCGCCCGGGCTGATCTATTCGCATGTTTTCGCTGGGCGCGTTCGGCTGGCTGGTGCTGCGGCGGTAGGCCGATGCAGCGAGCGCAAGGCCATCATCCTGTTCGGGCACGGCTCGCGCGACCCGCTGCTGGCGCCGCCCGATCGAGGCGGTGGCCGCCCGGCTGGCAGCGCAGCAGCCTGCGTTGCTGGTGCGCTGCGCCTACCTGGAGCTGGACCAGCCCGACCTGCCTGCGCGGCAGCGCCAACTGGCCGCGCAGGGCGCAACCGAGTCACCGTGGTGCCGATGTTCCTGGGCACCGGCAAGCATGCGCGCGAAGACCTGCCGCGCTGGTCGCAGGCTCTGCGCCGCGCACACCCGCAGGTTCGCCTTCAGCTTGCAGCAGCCCGTGGGCGAAGATCCGCGGTGCTGGACCTGCTGGCCAAGATTGCGCTCGAATAGCCTTGCTATAGACGGCTCGAAGGCATAATGAATTTCTCTCTTAGAAGAAATTCGGTATGAATCTTCATCAATTCCGATTCGTCCAGGAAGCGGTGCGCCGCAACCTGAACCTGACCGAGGCGGCCAAGGCGCTGCACACCTCGCAGCCCGGGGTGTCCAAAGCCATCATCGAACTGGAGGAGGAGCTGGGGGTGGAAATCTTCGCCCGCCACGGCAAACGCCTCAAGCGCGTGACCGAACCCGGCCAGCACGTGCTCCAAAGCATCGAACTGATCATGCGCGAGGTGGGCAACCTCAAGCGCATAGGCGAGCAGTTCAGCGCCCAGGACAGCGGCACGCTGTCGATCGCCACCACCCACACGCAGGCGCGCTACGTGCTGCCCGTGCCGGTGGCCAAGCTGCGCGAGGCCTATCCCAAGGTCAACGTCAGCCTGCACCAGGGCTCGCCCGACCAGGTGGCGCGCATGGTGATCGACGAGGTCGCCGAGATCGGCATCGCGACCGAATCGCTGTCCGACTACCAGGAACTGGTCACCCTGCCCTGCTATGAATGGCAGCACGTGCTGGTGCTGCCGCTGGCCCATCCGCTGGCCAAGAAGGAGCGCATCACGCCTGGAAGACCTGGCGGCCGAGCCGATCATCACCTACCACCCGTCCTTCACCGGCCGCACCCGCATCGACCATGCCTTCGCGCAGAGAAAGCTGGAGCCGCGCATCGCGCTGGAAGCCATCGACTCCGACGTGATCAAGACCTATGTGCGCCTGGGCCTGGGCATCGGCATCGTGGCCGAGATGGCCGTGCGCGACGACGGCAGCAACAGCGACCTGGCGGTGCGGCCGTTGGGCAACCTGTTCGGCCAGAACGTCGCGCGCGTGGCCTTCAAGCGCAGCGCCTACCTGCGCAACTTCGTCTACAAGTTCGCCGAGCTGCTCTCCGACCGGCTCGACCGCAACCTGATCGCCAAGGCCATGACGCGGCCACGTCAACGACTATGAGCTCTGAGCACTGTCGATCGCACGCACCCCGCCATCTGCAGACCAAGCTGCCCGCCGTCGGCACGACCATCTTCACCGTCATGTCGGCCCTGGCGGCCGAAAAGGGCGCGGTGAACCTGGGCCAGGGCTTTCCGGATTTCGACTGCGACCCGCGGCTGCTCGCAGGCCGTGACCGAGGCCATGGCCCAGGGCCTGAACCAATACCCGCCCATGCCCGGCGTGCCCGCGCTTGCGCGCCGCCGTCGCGGCCAAGATCGAGGCGATGTATGGCCACAGCTACGACGCGGCATCCGAGATCACGATCACCGCCGGCGCGACGCAGGCCATCATCACCGCCATCCTCGCCGTGGTGCGGCCCGGCGACGAGGTGATCGTGCTGGAGCCCTGCTACGACAGCTATGTGCCCAACATCGAGCTGGCCGGCGGCACCGTCGTGCGCGTCCCGCTCACGCCCGGCAGCTTCCGCCCCGATTTCGACAAGATCGCCGCGGCGATCAACGGCAAGACCCGCGCCCTGCTGATCAACAGCCCGCACAACCCCAGCGCCACCGTATGGTCGAGCCAGGACATGCTCCGGCTGCAAGAGTTGCTGGCGCCCGACCGACGTGCTGCTGATCAGCGACGAGGTCTACGAGCACATGGTGTTCGACGGCCAGGAACACCAGAGCGCGGCCCGCTTTCCCGGGCCTGGCGGCGCGCACCTTCATCGTCTCCAGTTTCGGCAAGACCTATCACGTGACCGGCTGGAAGGTCGGCTATGTGGCGGCGCCCGCAGCCGCTCACGGCGGAATTCCGCAAGGTCCATCAGTTCAACGTGTTCACCGTGAACACGCCGGTGCAGCATGGGCTGGCCGCGTACATGGCAGACCCGCAGCCGCACCTGCAACTGCCCGCCTTCTACCAGCGCAAGCGCGACCTGTTCCGCGAGGGCCTCGAGCGGACCAAGTTCAAGATCCTGCCCAGCGAAGGCAGCTACTTCCAATGCGTCGACATCTCCGACGTCAGCGACGCTGGGCGAAGCCGAATTCTGCAAGTGGCTCACCACCGAGATCGGCGTCGCGGCCATTCCGCTATCGGCGTTCTACGGCAACGGCTTCGACCAGCGGGTCGTGCGCTTTTGCTTCGCCAAGAAGGAAGAGACGCTCCATACGGCGCTGGATCGGCTGGCGAAGTTGTAGAGCTGCATGCCGGACTGATCCGGCATCCATGGCAGGCGGTCGAGCGCTGACAGTCAGCACCGGATCGGGTTGCGGCAGAACTTCTCGAGTTCGCGAACCACCGCCTCCCCGCCAACCTGGTTCTTGGCCTTGGGGCCCACCTCCAGGCTCAGCTTCATCTCGTACTTCCTGAAGAAGTCGTCGAACAGCTCGCCCCCCAGCGTGGCGTAAGCCGTCAGCGTGTCGGCCTTGGGGTCGTGGGCGAGCAGCACCGCGCACAACGGCTGCGGTGCCGGGCCCGAGAGGACCTGGGCGCCGCGCGCCGGATCGTACTGGCTGTGTTCGGCGCAGCAATGAATCAGTTCGTCCTGCACCCCGCGCTGGGCCCGGGTCTTGCGAAAGCTGATGAAACTCACCTCAGGGTCGGATACACCAGCTGGTGGGCGCAGATCGCCGAATAGGCGACCACGCTGCGCCGGGGCCCGACCCCGCCCGGCCAGTCATAGGCGTCGTGGCTCTTGGTGCTCAGCGACTGCGGCTGCGCGGGCTTGCCCAGTTCCAGCAGGAACACCGGCGTGGCTTCGAACGGATAGTGGAAGACATAGTTGGTGAGAGGCGTCAGGCTGGAAGCCTTGAGCGGCTCGCCCCGCTCGTTCACCAGCAAGGCCCGCGGATAGGCCCTGGGCTTGGCGTCCGCCGCAAAAGCGGGCAATGCGGCCGCGGCCGATATGCACGCCGCGCCGGCCGTGCACGACTCGATGAAACTGCGTCGGTCCATGGGTGGCCGAAGTACACCACGCGCGCACTGCGGCTGTCAAAGGGGCTTTGTACCGAAGAACAAAGTAGCCATGATGAGGTCAGCTGTTGAGCTGAGCCCACAGCTTGTCCAGCCGCTTGACGCTCACCGGCTGGGGCGTGCGCAATTCCTGCGCGAAGAAGCTCACGCGCAGCTCTTCGAGCAGCCAGCGCAATTCCTGCATGCGCTCGTCCACCGCCCCCTTGCGCTCGGCCACCAGCCGCCAATAGCGCTGCTCCTGCGGCCGCAGTTCGGCCATCCTCGTGCGCGTCGCGCGCCGGGTCGGCTGCGCAGCTTGTCCAGGCGCAGCGTGATCGCCTTGAGGTAGCGCGGAAGGTGCTGCAGCTGCGCCCATGGCGTGGCGGCGAGGAAGCGCTTGGGCATCAGGCGCTGCAACTGCTGTGTGGCGTCGGCCGTGGCTTCGGGCTGGTTCTTCGTGTCCTTGATCTTGCGCACCGCGGCCGCGTACTCGACCAGGATCGGTGGCGGCCAGGCGCGCCACTTCGTTGGCGATCAGGGTCAGGCGGCCGCGGCCTTCCTCGATCCGGCGCTTGAAGGCGGCTTCGTCGGCGGGCAAGCGGATCCAGCATGAAGGCGCGCTCCAGCGCGACCTCGATGATCTGCTCGCGCAGTTCCTCCAGCGTTCCCAGCGGCATGTAGGCGACGGCCATCTTCTGCAGATCGGGGATGTTCTTTTCCAGGTACTTGAGCGCATCCTTGATCTGCAGGGCGAACAGCCGGCGCAAGCCCGCGCGGTGCTTTGCCGCCGCCACGTCGGGCTCGTCGAACACCTCGATCGTCACCGCATCGCCCTGGTCGATCAGCGCCGGAAAGCCGATCAGGCTGGTGCCGCCCTTGCGGATTTCCATCAGCTCGGGCAGCTCGCCGAAGGTCCAGGCGGTGTAGCGCTGGCCGGCCGGCAGCGCGCTGGCGTCGCTTCCCGCCTTGGGGGACGGCTTGCGGCTGGGCGCTCGGCGCGTCGCGGCGGAGGCGGCGGGAGCAGAGACGCCCTTCATGCCCGGCCAGCGCCTGGAACGCGCCTCGCGCCTGCGCGCCCAGCTCGGCCTTCAGCGCGCCCAGGTTGCGCCCCATGCCCAGCTGGCGGCCGTGCTCGTCCACCACGCGGAAATTCATGAACAGATGCGCGGGCAGCATGTCGAGCTTGAAGTCCGCGCGCTTCACGTCCAGGCTGGTCTCGGCGCGCACGATCTTCAGCAAGGCATCGGTCAGCGAGCCGTTGGCCCAGGCTTGCGGTTGCGACAGCTGCGCCGCCAGCCGCGTCGCCGACTCGGGCAGCGGAACGAAGCGCGAGCGCGGGCCTCTGCGGCAGGCTCTTGAGCAGGGCCTGCACCTTGTCCTTGAGCATGCCGGGCACCAGCCACTCGGCGCGCTCCTCGCTCACCTGGTTCAGCACGAACAGCGGCACGCGTCACCGTGATGCCATCGCGCGATGTCGCCGGGCTCGTGCAGGTAGGCCGCGGCGCAATCCACGCCGCCCAGGCGGATGGTCTGCGGAAAGGCCTCGGTCGTGATGCCCGCGGCCTCGTGCCGCATCAGCTCGTCGCGCGTCAGTTTCAGCAGGTCGCGGCTGTCCGCGGCCGGCCTCGCGGTACCAGCGCTCGAAGCTGGCGCCGCTGCACACGTCGCGCGGGAACTGAGCTTGTCGTAGAAGGCGTAGATCAGCTCCTCGTCCACCAGCACGTCCTGCCGGCGCGACTTGTGCTCCAGCTCCTCGACCTGCGCGCACCAGCTTCTGGTTGGCGGCCAGGAAGGGCAGCTTGCGTTTCCCACTGGCCCGCCACCAGCGCCTTCGCGGATGAAGATCTCGCGCGCCGCCTTGCATTCGACGCGGGCGAAAGCCACGCGCCGGCCGCTGTAGATCACCAGGCCGTAGAGCGTGGCGCGCTCCAGCGACATGACCTCGGCGGCCTTCTTCTCCCAGTGCGGATCGAGCAGCTGCTTCTTGAGCAGGTGGCCCGGCCACCTGCTCTATCCACAGCGGCTCGATGTTGGCGATGCCGCGCCCGAACAGGCGCGTGGTTTCCACCAGCTCCGCGCAGACGATCCAGCGGCCCGGCTTCTTCTTCAGGTGCGCGCCGGGATGGCGGTAGAACTTGATGCCGCGCGCGCCCAGGTACACATCCTCCTCCTCCAGCTTGCAGCCGATGTTGCCCAGCAGGCCGGCCAGCATCGACTTGTGCAGCTCCTCGTAGCTGGCCGGCGCGGCGTTCAGCGGCCACTTGTGCTCGGCCACCACGGTGTGCAGCTGGCTGTGGATGTCGCGCCATTCGCGCACCCGCCGCACGTTGATGAAGTTCTGGCGCAGCAGCTGCTCGTACTGGCGGTTGCTCAGCTTGTGTTGCTTGTCATGGCCGCCGCGCGATTCGTCCAGCCATTTCCACAGCCGCAGGTAGCCCGAGAACTCGCTCTTCTCGTCGTCGAACTTCGCGTGCTGCTGGTCGGCCTGGGCCTGCACCTCCATCGGCCGGTCGCGCACGTCCTGCACCGACAGCGCCGAGGCAATCACCAGCACCTCGTCGAGCGCGCCGCGCTCGCGCGCCTTCCAGGATCATGCGGCCAACGCGCGGGTCCAGCGGCAGCCTGGCCAGCTCGCGGCCCATGGCGGTCAGCTCGTTGGCGTCGTCCACCGCGCCCAGCTCGTTGAGCAGCTGGTAGCCGTCGGCAATGGCGCGGCGCGAAGGCGCTTCGATGAACGGAAAGTCTTCCACCGATCGCCCAGGTGCAGCGACTTCATGCGCAGGATGACGCCGGCCAGCGAGGAGCGCAGGATTTCCGGATCGGTGAAGCGCGGCCGGCCGGTGAAATCCTTCTCGTCGTAGAGGCGGATGCAGATGCCGTTGGCCACGCGGCCGCAGCGGCCGGCGCGCTGGTTGGCCGCCGCCTGGCTGATCGGCTCCACCAGCAGTTGCTCCACCTTGCTGCGGAAGCTGTAGCGCTTCACGCGCGCCGTGCCGGCGTCGATCACGTAGCGGATGCCGGGCACGGTGAGCGAGGTTTCGGCCACGTTGGTGGCCAGCACGATGCGCCGCCCGCTGTGGTTGTCGAAGATGCGGTCCTGTTCGGCCTGCGACAGCCGCGCGAACAGCGGCAGCACCTCGGCGTTGCGCGTCAGCGGCTGGTGCGACAGGTGCTTGCGCAGATGGTCGGCCGCCTCGCGGATCTCGCGCTCGCCCGGCAGGAAGACCAGGATGTCGCCCGCCTCGCGCCGCCGTGCCAGAGTTCGTCCACGCCGTCGGCGATGGCCTCGTTCAGCCCGTAGTCGCGCGACTCCTCGAAGGGCCGCCAGCGCTGCTCCACCGGGAACATCCGCCCCGACACGTAGATGACCGGCGCCGGCCCCTTCGCGGACGCGAAATGCTGCGCAAAACGGTCGGCATCGATGGTGGCCGAGGTCACGACCACCTTCAGGTCGGGCCGGCGCGGCAGGATTTCGCGCAGGTAGCCCGAGCAGGAAGTCGATGTTCAGGCTGCGCTCGTGCGCCTCGTCGATGATGATCGTGTCGTAGGCCTTGAGCAGCGGATCGGTCTGGGTCTCGGCCAGCAGGATGCCGTCGGTCATCAGCTTGACCGATGCATCGCGCGACAGCCGGTCCTGGAAGCGCACCTTGTAGCCCACCACCTCGCCCAGCGGCGTCTTCAGCTCCTCGGCGATGCGCTTGGCGACGCTGGAGGCGGCGATGCGGCGCGGCTGCGTGTGGCCGATCAGGCGGCCCTTGCCCTGGCGGGTAGTTCAGCTTGCCCCGCCCCATGCCCAGGGCGATCTTGGGCAGCTGGGTGGTCTTGCCCGAGCCGGTTTCGCCGCAGACGATGACGACCTGGTTGGCCTCTATCGCGGCCGTGATCTCCTCGCGCTTGGCGCTGACCGGCAGGGATTCGGGGAAGGTGATGCTCAGGGACGACAAGACAGCGCAGCTCAAAGCCCGTGATTATCCCCGCTCATCCCTTACACTTTCCGCCAACCCCTCCCCACCGCCAATGTCCACCGTCTTCAACTTCACCTTCGTGCCATGGTTCCGCTCGGTGGCGCCCTACATCCACATGCACCGCGGCAAGACCTTCGTGGTGGGGATCGCGGGCGAGGCCATCGCGGCCGGCAAGCTGCCCCACATCGCGCAAGACCTGGCGCTGATCCAGAGCATGGGCGTGAAGATCGTGCTGGTGCACGGCTTCCGGCCCCAGGTCAACGAGCAGCTCGCGCCAAGGGCCATGCGGCCAAGTACTCCCACGGCATGCGCATCACCGACGAGGTGGCGCTGGACTGCGCCCAGGAAGCCGCCGGCCAGCTGCGCTACGAGATCGAGGCCGCCTTCAGCCAGGGCCTGCCCAACACGCCGATGGCCGGCTCCACCGTGCGGGTGATCTCCGGCAACTTCATCACCGCGCGGCCCGTGGGCGTGCTCGACGGCGTGGATTTCAAGCATTCGGGCCTGGTGCGCAAGGTGGACGTGGCCGGCATCACGCGCACGCTGGACTTCGGCGCGATGGTGCTGCTGTCGCCGTTCGGCTTTTCGCCCACCGGCGAGGCCTTCAACCTGACCATGGAAGAAGTCGCGACCAGCGTCGCCATCGCCCTGCAGGCCGACAAGCTGATCTTCCTGACCGAGATTCCCGGCGTGCGGGTCAAGCCGCTGGAACCCGAAGGCGAGGACAACCCCATCGACACCGAGCTGCCGCTGGCGGCGGCCGAACAGCTGCTGGCCAGCCTGCCCAGCGCGCAGCAGCCCACCGACTCCGCCTTCTACCTGCAGCATTGCGTCAAGGCCTGCAAGGCCGGCGTCGAGCGCAGCCACATCATTCCCTTCGCCACCGACGGCTCGCTGCTGCTGGAGGTCTACGTGCACGACGGCATCGGCACCATGGTGATCGACGAAAAGCTGGAAAGCCTGCGCGAAGCCACGGCCGACGACGTGGGCGGCATCCTGCAGCTGATCGAACCGTTCGAGAAGGACGGCACGCTGGTCAAGCGCGACCGCACCGAGATCGAACGCGACATCGCCAACTACACCATCATCGAGCACGACGGCGTGATCTTCGCCTGCGCCGCGCTCTACCCCTATCCCGAAGCCAAGACCGGCGAGATGGCGGCCCTGACCGTGTCGCCGCAGAGCCAGGGCCAGGGCGACGGCGAGAAGATCCTGAAGCGCATCGAGCAACGCGCCCGCGCCATGGGCCTGGATAGCATCTTCGTGCTGACCACCCGCACCATGCACTGGTTCCTCAAGCGCGGCTTCGTCCAGGTCGACGCCGACTGGCTGCCCGAGGCGCGCAAGCGCAAGTACAACTGGGACCGCAAGAGCATGGTGTTCGTCAAGAAGCTGGTGTGAGGTCAGTTGCGGGCTCGACCGCAATCCATGGCGGCGATGGATGCCGGTCGAGTCTCGGCCTGACAGCCGGGCTCATCAATTACGTTCTACCGCCGAGCCATTCCCTGACGCGCGGCGCCTCCTACACAGGAATCGACCCGGTCCGACAGCGCGCCGCCCCGCGAGCGCCTAGTTTGTATTGGCTGAGGTCCGATGATGAATACCACCACTCAATCGACCGCCAGGGAGGTCCGCATTTCCGCGGGCGACGCCTGGCTTTACGGCGACCTGGTGACACCACCCGGTTTCGCGGGCCTGGTGCTGTTCGCGCACGGCAGCGGCAGCGGCCGCCACAGCGCGCGCAACAGGCAGGTGGCGCAGCGTCTGCAGCAAGCCGGCATCGCCACGCTGCTGTTCGACCTGCTCACCGTCCAGGAGGAGCAGGTCGATTTGCAAACCCGCGAACACCGCTTCGACATCCCGTTGCTGACGCGGCGCATGCAGGATGCAACCGAATGGGCCTGGTCCCAGCCGGAATTGCACCACGCCCCCATCGGCTACTTTGGCGCGAGCACGGGCAGCGCCGCCGCCATCATTGCCGCGGCGCGGCTGGGCGATCGCATCAAGGCCGTGGTGTCGAGGGGCGGCCGTCCCGATCTTGCGGGCCCGGCCGCGCTGGCGGCGGTCAAGGCCCCGACGCTGCTGATCGTTGGCGGGGCAGACCACGGCGTGATCGAACTCAATCAGGAGGCCTTGCAACGCCTGCAATGCGAGAAGGAACTCATCGTCATTCCTGGTGCGACCCACCTGTTCGAGGAGCGCGGCGCACTCGATGAAGTGGCGCAGGCGGCGGCTTCCTGGTTCGTCCGGCACATGGTGACGGTGGAGCATGCCGCATGAGCGGAGGTTTCGGATGAACGAGGAGCGCCTTCCGTTCAAGAACCGCCGGCAAGCCGGCCGGGTGCTGGCCGAACACCTGGAGCACTACCGCGGCCGCCCCAACCTGCTGGTGCTGGCCCTGCCGCGCGGCGGGGTGGCGGTCGGCTTCGAAGTGGCCCATGCGCTGCAAGCCCCGCTGGAAGCGTTCGTGGTTCGCAAGCTGGGTTTTCCCGGGCAGGAGGAATACGCGATGGGCGCCATCGCCAGTGGAGGTGTGCTGGTGATGAACCCCATGCCCGGCGCGACCGCGTCTCCCGAAGAAGTGGCCGCCGTGGTGGAGCGTGAGCAGGCCGAGCTGGTGCGACGCGAGCGGCTCTACCGCGGCAACGGCCCGGCGGTGAGCTTGCGCGGCCGCAACGTGATCGTGGTCGATGACGGGCTGGCGACAGGTTCGACCATGCGCGCGGCCGTGCAGGCGATCCGCAAGCAGAACCCCGCCCGTGTCGTGGTGGCCGTCCCCGTTGGCGCGGACGACACCTGCGAGCTGTTGCGCGCCGAGGCCGACGAGGTGGTTTGTGTTGCAACCCCCCGCCCGTTCCGTGCCGTGGGCTTGTGGTACCGGGACTTCCCGCAGGCCAGTGACGACGAAGTGCATGAACTGCTGGAAGAGGCGCGGCGCGAACACGGCTTATCCGTTCACTGAGGCCTGGCTATGGGGGCACCCCTACCCTCAGGCGTATGAAGCCTGAACGGACCGGCGCCGTCCCTGCCGCAGCAGCAGGATCAACGCCACCACCGCGAAAAAGCAGAACCACAGGAATGACCAGTTGGCGATGGAGCCGCCCAGGAAGGTCCAGTCGATCTTGGTGCAGTCGCCGCTGCCCTTGAAGATCATGGGGATGGCGCGCTTGAGCGGGAAGGTTTCGATCATCCCGTAGAAATCGCGCCCGCAGGACGCGATTTCAGGCGGATACCACTGCAGCCAGCTCTGGCGCGCGGCAACGAAAGCGCCGAAACCCGAGATCAGCAGCATGAGCGCGCTGCCGGCCATCAGCGCGCCGCGGCCCCGCGCAAGAGCCGTGATGCCGGACACCAGCGCCACCAGGACCAGGGCATAGCGCTGCACGATGCACATGGGGCAAGGCTCGAGGCCCACCACGTGCTGCAAATAAAGCCCGAAAGCCAGCATGCCCACGCAGGCCGCGCTGACTAGTGCGAGCACGCGGCGCGGCGCCGTATCAAACCATCTGATCAAAATTCTTTCCCCAACCTATTCCACAAACACACGGGCGCGGCGCGGCGTCACCACCAGCGTCTCGCCCTCGCGGAATCCCATATCCTTGTACTGCTGCGCCGGAATCTGCGCTTCGATGATGGAATCCTGATTGTCTCCCGCTGGTTTGTTGTCTTCCACGGGAATAAGTTCCAGCCGGGCAATGGGCCCGACGACGATGGCGCGGCTCAACTGGACGACGATACCGCGCGGCCGGCCGGACGCGTCCACGCCTTCGCCCGGTGAATAGCGGCGCACGTCCAGGTCATGGGGCCGTACGTAGGCGAAAGCCTTGGCATTCTGGGCGTCGGCGTGTTCGGGTGACTGCAGCTGCATCCCTTCCAGGTGCACCTCGCCCTCGTGGGCGCGGCCATGGAACAGGTTCACGTCCCCCAGGAAGCCGTAGACGAAGGGGCTGGCCGGATGATCCCAGACGTCTTGCGGCGACCCCACCTGCTCCACGTTGCCCGCGTTCATCAGCACCACGCGATCGGCAACCTCCAGGGCCTCTTCCTGGTCGTGCGTGACGAAGATGCTGGTGACGTGCAGTTCATCGTGCAGCCGGCGCAGCCAGCGGCGCAATTCCTTGCGCACCTTGGCGTCGAGCGCGCCGAAGGGTTCGTCCAGCAGCAGCACCTTGGGCTCCACGGCCAAGGCCCGGGCCAGGGCGATACGCTGGCGCTGGCCGCCGGACAGCTGCGAGGGAAACCGGTCGGCCAGCCAGTCCAGCTGGACCAGGCCCAGCAGGTCGTGCACTTTCCTGCGGATTTCGGCTTCGCTGGGGCGTTGGCTGCGTGGTTTCACCCGCAGGCCGAAAGCCACGTTCTCGAACACCGTCATGTGGCGAAACAGCGCGTAGTGCTGGAACACGAAGCCCACCTGGCGCTCGCGCACGTGCACGTCCGTCGTGTCTTCCCCCGCGAACAGGATGCTGCCGGCGTCGGCGGTTTCCAGGCCGGCGATGATGCGCAGCAGCGTGGTCTTGCCGCAGCCCGAGGGGCCCAGCAAGGCGATCAGCTCGCCCGATTCGATGTCCAGCGATACGTCGCGCAGGGCGTGGAACTCGCCGAACCTCTTGCTGACGTTGCGAATCTCTATGCTCATTGGCCCCCACGTTTGCCGCCAAGGCGGCTGCACTGCCCCCCGAGGGGGCGCGATCTTGCTTGAAGCGGTTCTGCGCTGCGATCACACTAGCTTCCTTGATGGCCATCGGCCGTTCCGGCGGAATCTCCGCGGCGGCCTTCATCTCGCGCTCATGGCGCCACTCCACCACCGATTTGATGACCAGCGTGACCAGTGCCAGCAGTGCCAGCAGCGAGGCCACCGCGAACGCGGCCACCGACTGATACTCGTTGTAGAGGATCTCCACGTGCAACGGCATGGTGTTGGTCTGGCCGCGGATATGGCCGGACACCACGGACACGGCCCCGAATTCGCCCATGGCGCGGGCATTGCACAGGATCACGCCGTAGATCAGGCCCCACTTGATGTTGGGCAAGGTGACGTACCAGAAGGTCTGCCAGCCGGTGGCGCCCAGCACGATGGCGGCCTGCTCCTCGTCGTTGCCTTGCGCCTGCATCAGCGGGATGAGCTCGCGGGCGATGAAGGGAAAGGTCACGAAAACGGTTGCGAGCACGATCCCCGGCACGGCAAAGATGATCTTGATGTTGTGCTCCGCCAGCCAGGGCCCGAACCAGCCTTGGGCGCCGAACATCAGCACATAGATCAGGCCGGCCACGACCGGTGAAACCGAAAACGGCAGATCCACCAGCGTGGTGAGGAACGCCTTGCCGCGAAACTCGTACTTGGCAATGCACCAGGCGGCCGCGATGCCGAACACCAGGTTCAAAGGCACGGCAATGGCGGCCGTGATCAGCGTGAGCCGGATCGCCGACCAGGCGTCGGGCTCACGCAAGCCTTCCAGGTAGGCGCCGAAGCCCTTGCGCAGCGCCTCGGCGAATACCGCCGCCAGCGGCAGCACCAGGAACAAAAGCAGGAACCCCAGCGCAAGGCCTATCAGCGTGTAGCGCACCCACCGCGCTTCGGTGGTCACGACCCTTTTGGTAGCGAGGGAGGTCGAGAGCGGTGCTCATTGCCCCCCCGATCGCCGGCGCTGCCAGCCTTGCAGCGCGTTGATGATGAGCAGGAGCACGAAGGACATGACCAGCATCACCACGGCCACGGCGGTGGCGCCCGCGTAGTCGTACTGTTCGAGCTTGCCGATGATGATCAGCGGCGTGATCTCCGACACCATGGGCATGTTGCCGGCGATGAAGATCACCGAGCCATATTCACCGATCGCCCGGGCGAAAGCCATGGCGAAGCCCGTGAGCAGCGCCGGAGCGATCGATGGAAAGATCACCTTGGTGAAGGTCTGCAAGCGCGTCGCGCCCAGGCACATCGCGGCCTCTTCCAGCTCTTTCTCGGTGTCTTCCAGCACCGGCTGCACCGTGCGCACCACGAACGGCAGCCCGATGAAGATCAGTGCGATCACCACGCCGTTGGGGTTGAAAGCCAGCTTGATGCCCAGCGGCTCCAGGTACTGGCCGATCCAGCCATTGCCCGCCAACAGCGCCGTGAGGGAAATGCCGGCCACGGCGGTGGGCAGCGCGAACGGCAGGTCCACCAGCGCATCGACAACCTTCTTGCCCGGGAAGCTGTAGCGAACCAGAACCCACGCCACCAGCAGGCCGAACACGACATTGACCAGCGCTGCGATCAGCGATGCGCCGAACGTCAGGCGATACGAAGCCAGCACGCGCGGCGAACTGATGGCCGCCCAGAACTGGTCCCAGCTCAGCGTGAAAGTCTTCAGCACCAGCGCCGAGAGCGGGATCAGCACGATCAAGCTCAGGTACAGCAGGGTGTAGCCCAGCGTCAGGTTGAAGCCGGGCAAGACCCTCTTGCTCCCGCCTCGGGCGGGCACCGCCGCGCCGGGCAGTGGCACCCCTAAACTGCAGCCGTCATCGCGTCATTTCACCGTGTAGATCTTGTCGAACTGGCCGCCGTCGTTGAAATGCACTTTCTGCGCTTCGGACAAGGACCCGAACAGCTCCTGCACGGTGAACAGCTTGATCGGCTTGAAGGTGTCGGCGTATTTCTTCAGGACCGCCTGGCTGCGCGGACGGATCGAGTGCTTGGCGGCGATTTCCTGGCCCTCTTCGGAGTACAGGAATTGCAAGTAAGCCTTGGCGAGGTCCGCCGTGCCCTTCTTGGCCACCGTGCGCTCGACGACGGCCACCGGGTTCTCGGCAATGATGCTGGCGGACGGATAGACCACGTCCACCTTGTCCTTGCCGAATTCCTTGTTGACGGACTCGACCTCCGACTCGAACGTGACCAGCACGTCGCCGGTATTGCGCTGCAGGAAGGCGGAGGTCGCGTCGCGGCCGCCACGCGCCAGGATCGGCACGTTCTTGTAGAGCTTGGACAGGAACTCCTGCGCCTGGGCGTCGGTGCCGCCCTTCTTCTTCACGTAGCCCCAGGCGGCCAGGTAGGTGTAGCGCCCGTTGCCGCCGGTCTTGGGGTTGACCACGATCACCTGCACGCCCGGCTTGATCAGGTCATCCCAGTCCTTGATGCCCTTGGGATTGCCGTTGCGCACCAGGAACAGCATGGTCGAGGTGGTGGGCGCGGCGTTGTCCGGGAAGCGCTTGGCCCAATCCTTGGCCACAACGCCCTTCTCGGCCAGGAACTCGATATCGGTGGTGGTGTTCATGGTGACCACGTCGGCATCCAGGCCGTCGGCCACGGCCCGTGCCTGCGCGCTGGAGCCGCCATGGGCCTGGTCGATCTTCACGTCCTTGCCCGTGGCTTTCTTGTAGGCCGGGACAAAAGCCGCGTTGATGTCCTTGTAGAACTCGCGCGCCACATCGTAGGAGACGTTGAGCAGGGTGGTTTGCTGGGCGCCGGCGATGCCGCTGGCGGCCAGCGCGACGCTGGCCAGGAGAAGTTTCAGTTTTTTCATAGAAGTTCCAGGGCCTTCAGGCCTGTCTCACTTGTTCGGGTTGCGATGTCATGCGCAGGTAGGGCCTCACCGCCCTGTATCCCTTCGGGAAACGCTGGGCCAGTTCGGCCGGGTCCTGCAGGCTGGGGATGATGACGACGTCGTCGCCGTCCTTCCAGTTGGCGGGCGTCGCCACCTTGTGATTGTCGGTCATGCGAGAACAACACGACCCAGGAGTCGCTGTTTCTATGAAGGACGCATTTTGGGACCAAGCTTTAAAACCCCAACGACTATATAGTTGTTAATTTATGCGAATGACGCATAAGGGCTACAGCAAAGGTCGCAGTTCCCCGGCTGCATCGAGCAGCAGGGGCAGCAGATCGCGCTTCATCGCCCGCATCTCGAGGCGCTGCGGCGCCGCCACCACGTTCAGGGCGGCCACGGTCTGGCCCTGCATGTTGCGCAGCGGCACCGCGAGCGCGTGGACGCCCAACTCGTGCTCTTCGCTCGCGACGCAGTAGTCCTGCGTGCGCACCTCTTCTATCAGCGCCCTGAACTTGCGCGGCTCGACGGTCGTGTGCGCGGTCAGCCGAGCCAGCTCCCTGCCCTTCATCCAGGCATTGAACTCGGCCTTGCTCTTGGCGGCCAGCAGCACGCGCCCGGTGGATGTGGTGTGCGCCGGCAGCCGTGCGCCCAGGTGCAAGCCGTAGGCCAGCACCCGGGTCGAGCCGCTGCGCGCGACGATGACCACCTGATCGCCGTCGAGCACCACCGCCGAGAAAGACTCGGCCGTTTGCGCCGCCAGCCGGTCGAGCGTGGGCTGCAGCACCCGCGGCAGGCGGGCCGAGGCCAGGTAGCTGCCGGAAAAACGCAATACCTTGGGCGCCAGCCAGAAGTAGCTGCCGTCGGTTTCCAGGTAGCCCAGGTGCGTCAGCGTGAGCAGATGGCGGCGTGCGGCTGCCCGCGTGATGCCCGCGCGCTGCGAGGCCAGGGTCGCGTTCAGGCGCTGGCGCTCGGTGTCGAAACTCTCCAGCACGGCCATGCCCTTGGCCATGCCTTCGATGAAGTCCGCTTTGGCAATCGTCATGTGAAGGTGCTGCGCGATCATCGCGCAGCTCGGGCAATCATCGCACAGCGCGGCGCTTGCGCCCTCGCCGAAAACCCTGTGGCCGCCTAAGCTTAAAGGCGAACTACGACAGGAGACACTCATGCGCACTCAAGTCGCCATCATTGGCGCCGGCCCCTCGGGCCTGCTGCTCGGCCAGCTGCTCTACAAGGCCGGCATCGACAACGTCATCATCGAGCGCCAGAGCGCCGAGTACGTGCTGGGCCGCATCCGCGCCGGCGTGCTGGAGCAGGTCACCACCGACCTGCTGGACGAGTGCGGCGTGAGCGCGCGCCTGCACCAGCAGGGCCTGGTGCACGACGGCATCGAGCTGCTCTTCAAGGGCGCGCGGCACCGCATCGACATGCGCGCCCTCACCGGCGGCAAGACGGTGACGGTGTATGGCCAGACCGAGGTGACGCACGACCTCATGGATGCGCGCAAGGCCGAGGGCCTGACCACCATCTATGACGTGGGCGACAGCGTGACCCTGCACGATTTCGAAGGACCCCATCCCAAGGTGCGCTACGTCAAGGACGGCGCAGGCCCATGAGATCGAATGCGACTTCATCGCCGGCTGCGACGGCTACCACGGCGTCAGCCGCGCCAGCGTGCCGGCGCGGCGCCCTCAAGACCTACGAGAAGGTCTACCCTTTCGGCTGGCTGGGCATCCTGGCCGACGTGCCGCCGGTGTCCCACGAGCTGATCTATGCCAACACCGAGCGCGGCTTTGCGCTGTGCTCCATGCGCAGCCCCACCCTCAGCCGCTTCTACGTGCAGGTCCGCTCCGACGAGAAGGTGGAAGACTGGTCGGATGAGGCCTTCTGGAACGAGCTGCGCAGCCGCCTGGACCCCGAAGCGCGCGAGCACCTCGTCACGGGGCCCTCCGCTGGAAAAAAGCATCGCGCCGCTGCGCAGCTTCGTGGCCGAGCCGATGCGCTTCGGCCGGCTGTTCCTGGCCGGCGACGCCGCCCACATCGTGCCGCCGACGGGCGCCAAGGGGCTGAACCTGGCGGCCTCGGACGTGAAGTACCTCTCCTCGCGCCCTGATCGAGCACTACCGGGAAAACAGCAGCGCCGGCGCTGGACCACTATTCCGAGCTATGCCTGCGCCGCGTCTGGAAGGCCGAGCGCTTCTCGTGGTGGTTCACCTCGCTCATGCACAAGTTTCCGGAAACCGGCGACTTCGGGCAGAGGCTGCAGGAGGCCGAACTGGACTACCTGGTCGGCTCCACGGCGGCTTCCACGGTCCTGGCGGAAAACTACGTGGGCTTGCCGCTCTGAGGTGAACCTCGGCATGCTACTGACGCCGCCATAAGAGGCTGTCATGCCGGACCTGATCCGGCATCCATGTTGGCGTGAGGTCATCGCTGGAGAGTAGCGATGGATGCCGGGTCACGCCCGCCCGGCATGACAACCCAGTCTGCGCACCCGGGGTAAACCCCGAGACCTAATTTTTAGCGCGCCCGGCTCGAAAAACGATGCTTGGAGGCAACGCCTCCGCCTCCTAGCATATCTGCACTGGCCTTCGACGTGACGTAGACAACACGCAAGGCCAAGGTCTCCGCTTTCATCCCTTGCATCAAAAAAGGAATCTGCCATGGCCAATCTCCGGGACCCCGGTCGCCGAAGCCTTCTCAAGACCTCGCTCATTGCCGGCGGCCTGTCGGCCGGCGGCCTGCTGTCGATCGACGCCTTCGCCCAGGGCAAGGCACGCATCAACATGCAGCTCGGCTGGATCCCCGGCGTCAACCAGATCGGCGAAGTGACGGCCAAGCGCCTGGGCTTCTACGAGCAGGAAGGCATCGATTTCGCGATCCAGCCCGGCGGCCCGAACATCGACGGCGTGGCCATCGTGGCCTCGGGCCGCTACGAGGTGGGGCAGGTTTCCTCCAGCCCCTCCGTGATGCTCGCGGTCTCGCAGGGCCTGCCGATCAAGTGCTTCGCCGTCGGCGCGCAGAAGCATCCCTTCACCTTCTTCTCGCTGGCCAAGAACCCGGTGCGCAAGCCGGCCGACCTGGTCGGCAAGAAGGTGGGCATCCCGTCGACCGCGGCCATCCTGCTGCGCGCCCTGCTGGCGAAGAACAAGATCGCCGAGAAGGACGTCACGGTCGTCACCATCGGCTCCGACATGGCGCCGCTGCTGACCGGCCAGGTCGACGTGGTCACCGGCTGGCTCACCAGCACCACCGCGCTCAAGGCGCTTGGCCCGGACCGCGTCGACCTGACGCTGTGGGATGCCGGCGTGCAGCTCTACGCGCTGCCCTACTACGCGTCGACCAAGACGCTCGAGACGCAGCCCAAGGTGATCGAGGCCTTCCTGCGCGCCACCGCCCGCGGCTGGCACCATGTGAAGGCCAACCGCGACGAGGCGGTCGACCTGCTGGTCAAGGAGTACCCCAACCTCAAGCGCGAGGACGAGCGCGTCGCGGTCGACGTCATGCTCGAGTACGCCCTCGGCGGCCTGGCGCAGACGCAGGGCTGGGGCGCGATGGACCCGGCGGTCTGGCAGTCGCAGATCTCGCTGTACTCGGAGCTGGGCCAGTTCACCGCGCGCACGCCGAAGGTGGAGGACGTCGATGTGGCTCGACGCGCTCAAGGCGACGCGCCGGCGTGCGCGATGAAGGCCTGACGTCATGAACGCCGTCTGCACGCACCCGCGATCTCCTGCCGCGACATCGGCATGCGCTTCTTCACCGAGCGCCGCGATGTCACCGCGATCAAGAGCCTGGACCTCGACGTCGCCCAGGGCGAGTTCCTGACGCTGCTCGGCCCCTCGGGCTGCGGCAAGTCCACCTTCCTGCGCGTCGTCGCCGACCTGCTGGAGCCGAGCCGCGGCAAGATCGACGTGCTCGGCACCACGCCGCAGGCCGCGCGCAAGAACCGCGACATCGGCTTCGTGTTCCAGGATGCGGCGCTGCTGCCCTGGCGCACCGCCCTGCAGAACGTCGAGCTGCCGCTGCAGGTGGGCGGCGGCGCGAGCCGCAAGGGCCGCCGCTCGCCGCAGGAACTGCTCGAGCTGGTCGGCCTGAAGGACAAGGCGAACGCCTGGCCGCACGAGCTGTCGGGCGGCCAGCGCCAGCGCGTGTCGATCGCGCGCGCGCTGGCCAGCGATCCGAAGATCCTGCTGATGGACGAGCCCTTCGGCGCGCTCGACGAGATCACGCGCGACCGGCTCAACGAGGAGATCCGCCGCGTCTGGAAAGAAACCGGCGTGACCATCCTGTTCGTCACCCACAGCATCCACGAGGCGGCCTTCCTCGGCCAGCGCGTGCTGATGCTGGCCGCCAACCCCGGCCGCGTGCGCGAGATCGTGCCGGTCGAGCTGCCCGAAGACCGCACGCTCGACATCCGCGAGACACCCGAGTTCGTCCGCCTCACCGCCCATCTGCGGCGCGTGCTGGAAACCTGCTGAGCGAGGCCATGCCATGACCACGAGTTCCATCGATACGCCGGTGGCCGGCCTGGCGCCGATCGCCGGCCGATCCCGAATACCTCGCCTGGGCCGCCGCGCGGCAGCGGCGCATCTGGCGCCGCCGCATCCTGCCGGCGCTCGGCATCGGCGGGCTCATCCTGATGTGGTGGGCCGTGATCGTGCTCTTCGACGTCAAGCCCTTCATCGCGCCCACGCCATGGGCGGTGGTCGAGACGCTCTACGCCAAGCGCGCCGTCCTGCTCGACAACCTGATCCCGACGGCGATGGAGGCGGCCGGCGGCTTCCTGCTCGGCAACCTGGCGGCGATCGCGATCGCGACGGTGTTCGTGCACAACAAGACGCTGCAGGACATCTTCTTCCCGGTCGTGCTGATGTTCAACGCCATGCCGCTGGTCGCCAAGGCCCCGGTGCTGGTGCTGATCATGGGCAACGGCATGGAGCCGAAGATCACCATCGCGGCGCTGGTGTGCTTCTTCCCGACGCTGGTGAACATGGTGCGCGGCCTCGAATCGGTGAACCCGCAGGCGATGGAGCTGATGCGCGTGCTGTCGGCGAGCAAGACCGAGATCTTCTTCCGCCTGCGGCTGCTGAACGCGCTGCCCTATCTGTTCTCGGCCCTGCGCATCGCGGCGTCGATGTGCGTGATCGGCGCGGTGGTCGGCGAATGGGTGGGTGCCACGGTGGGCATCGGCGCCATGATTCTTCAGGCCACCTTCAACTTCGACTCGCCGCTGCTGTACGCCGCGATCGTGATGAGCGCGACCTTGTCGGGCCTGTTCTTCCTGCTGGTCACGCTGGCCGAGCGCTGGATCATCCGCTGGCAGCCCGAGAGCACGCACTGAACACGCAGTGCGGCCGCGCGCGCCGCCCACCTCGAAATTTCACAGGAGAGTAGCTATGAGCCGTATTGGCGACTGGATGCAGGAGTCCGCGCACGACGTGCGCGTGGCAGCCGAATCGGATGTGGTGGTGGTCGGCGGCGGCCCCGCCGGGCAGGCCGCGGCGCTTGCCGCCGCGCGCAACGGCGCCAGCGTGACGCTGCTGGAGCGCTACAACCACCTGGGCGGCCTCGCCTCGGGCGGCATGGTGCTGGTGCTCGACGACATGTGGGACAGCCACCAGCAGGAGATCTCGGTGCGCGGCATCTGCCTCGAGATGATCGAGCGCATGGCCGCGCTCGGCCTGGCCGAGTACCCGAAGCAGAACGACTGGGGCAGCGCTGCCCGAATCCGTGCGGCGCTGGAAGCGCTGGGGCACCTTCGACTTCCACAGCAAGGAGAAGCCGCACCCGATCTGCTTCGCCGCGGCCTTCGACCCCGATGCGCTGGAAGCGCGCCTCGCTCGAGATGGTGCAGCAGGCCGGCATCGACCTGCGCCTGCACTCGTGGTTCTCCCGCACGCTGGTGGAAGACGGCAAGGTCAAGGGCGTGGTCTGCGAGTCCAAGAGCGGCCGCGAAGCGATCCTGGGCAAGGTGGTGATCGACGCCACCGGCGACCTCGACGTCGCCGCATCGGCCGGCGCGCCGCACATCAGCGGCGCCTACATCGTGACCACGGTGTTCCGCCTCGGCGGCGTCGACACCGACGAGGCCGAGCGCTTCGAGCGCGAGGAGCCCGAGGCCTTCGCGGCGCTCGACCGCGAGGTCAAGCACATGCTCGGCGGCGCCTGGGACGACTGGTGGCTCAAGACGCCGCTGCCCGGCGTCGTGTGGTGCAACTGCCCGCACATGGCCGGCCTCGACGGCCTCAAGGTGGCCGACCTGACGCGCGCCGAGGTCCAGGGCCGCAGCACCATCCACAAGGTGGTCGAGTTCGTCCGCGCCAAGCTGCCCGGCTTCAAGAACTGCTACCTGGTCGACATGGCGCCGCAGACCGGCATCCGCCAGACCCGCCTGCTCGAAGGCGAGTACGTCATGACCAAGGAAGACGTGGCGCAGCGCACCCGCTTCGAAGACAGCGTGGCGCGCGGCCGCGACTACTACTACCCGCTACCGCACGCTGCTGCCGCGCAGCGTGGAGAACCTGCTGGTCGCCGGCCGCCACTACTCGGCGACCTCGGCGGCGCAGAAGATCTCGCGCGAGATCCCGCCCTGCATGGCGATGGGCGAGGCCGCCGGCGTCGCCGCCGCGCTGGCGCTCGACGCCGGCGTGCCGGTGCGCAACGTCGACATCGCGCAAGCTGCAGCGCACGCTGCGCGCCCAAGGCGCCGACCCCGGCGACCAGAAGGGCCCGAACGCCGACGTGCCGGCGATCGCCCGCTCGTTCGCGGAGGCCGCATGAGCGCACGACGCAACGACCTGCCGCTCGCCGGCATCCGCGTGATCGACTTCACGCAGGTCATGATGGGCCCGGTCTGCACGCAGATGCTGGCCGACCATGGCGCCGACGTGATCAAGATCGAGCGCAAGGGCGCGGGCGACCTGAGCCGCTCGACCTTCGCGCCGGTCGCCGGGCACGACAACCCGATCTTCTGCAGCCTGAACCGCAACAAGCGCAGCGTCGAGATCGACCTGCGCGATCCGGCGCAGGTGGACCTGGTGAAGGCGCTGATCGCCGATGCCGACGTGGTCACCAACAACTTCCGCGCCGGCGTGATGGAGCGCCTGGGCCTGGGCTACGAAGACTGCAGGCGCATCAACCCGCGCATCGTCTATGCGGTGGGCACCGGCTTCGGCGAGACCGGCCCCTACGCGCACAAGGGCGGCCAGGACGTGCTCGCGCAGGCGCTGACCGGCGTGATGGCGCGCCGCGCCGACGACTCGGTGCCGATCTCGATCTACCCGACCGCGCTGGCCGACTACACGGCCGGCATGCACATGGTGCAGGGCATCCTGTTCGCCCTGCTGCAGCGCGAGCGCACCGGCGAGGGCCAGAAGGTCGCCGTCTCGCTCTACAACTCGATGCTGGCCATGCAGATGCAGGAGGCCGCGATGATCATGATGGAGGACTCGGAGGTCAACTGGGCCGCGATGCCGCTGTCGGGCGTGTTCGATACGCAGAACGGCGCGCTGGTGCTGGTCGGCGCGTTCAAGGCGCATCCGCTGCGCGACATCTGCACCGCGCTGGAGATCGACGACCTGTCGCAGGACGCGCGCTTCGCCGACCTGGCAGGCGCAGTTCAAGCACAAGGCCGAGCTGCACGCGATCTTCCGCGAGCGCTTCGCGAGCAACACGCGCGATACTGGCTGGCGCGGCTCGAAGAGCAGGACCTGCTCTCGGCGCCGGTGCGCGACATGCGCGAGGCGCTGGTCGACCCGCAGACCCTGCACAACGAGATGATCCTCGAGGGCGAGGCGCGTCGGCGAGCCGCAGCTGAAGTTCATCGCCAGCCCGATCCACATGTCCGGCGCGCAGACCGGCCTGCGCCGCGCGCCGCCGCGGCTGGGCGAGCACACCGAAGAGGTGCTGGCCGAGGCGCGCGCGCTGATCGAGGAGGTGCAGCGCATGAGCGTGCATCTACGAAGTCGCGAACCACGTCGCCACGGTCACCATCGACCGGCCCGAGGTGATCAACGCGGTCGACCTGCCGACCGAGGCCGAGCTGGTCCGCATCTGGGACGACATCGAGCGGCCGCGACGACGTCCGCGTCGTGGTGCTGACCGGCGCCGGCGAGCGCTCCTTCTGCGCCGGCGCGGACCTGAAGAACACCTCGAACCTCAAGGGCGTCGAGTACTGGGCCGCGTCGCGGCCCGGCGGCTTCGGCGGCATCGCGCTGCGCGAGACGCTCAACGTGCCGGTGATCGCGCGCGTCAACGGCTTCGCGCTGGGCGGCGGCTTCGAGATGGTGCTGGGCTGCGACCTCGTCGTGGCCTGCGAGGAAGCCAGCTTCGGCCTGCCCGAGCCGCTGGTCGGGCGCCTGCCGCTGGACGGCGGCATGCTGCTGCTGCAGCGCCAGATCCCGTACCGCCAGGCCATGGGCGATGATGCTGACCGGCCAGCGCGTCAAGGCGCAGCGCGCGCTCGAGATCGGCCTCGATCAACGAGGTCGTGCCGCGCGCCGAACTCGACACCGCCGTCGAGCGCTGGGTGCAGCAGATCCTGGCCTGCGCGCCGCTGTCGCTCAAGGCCATCAAGCAGGTCGTGCGGCAGACCGGCACGCTGTCGCCGGCGCAGGCCCACGGCATGCGCCTGCCGGCGCTGGTGGCGGCCCTGCAGTCCGAGGACTCGAACGAAGGCGTGCTGGCCTTCCAGCAGAAGCGCAAGCCGCAGTGGCAAGGGCCGCTGAGCGAGGGAGCCTCCATGGCACATGTCATCACCACCGCCTGCATCGACTGCAAGGACGGCGCCTGCGTCCAGTGCTGCCCGGTCGATTGCATCTACGAAGGCGAGCGCACTCTGTACATTCACCCGGATGAATGCATCGACTGCGGCGTCTGCGTGTCCGCCTGCCCGACGCAGGCGATCTACGAAGAGTTTCGGCTGCCGCCCGAACTGGCCGCATTACATCGCGATCAACCGCGAGTTCTTCGGCACCGAGGTCAGCGGCCTGGGCTCGCCCGGCGGCGCCGACGGGCGGCGCGTGGCCTGCGACCACCCGCGCATTGCGCAGGAGGCGCCGAGCGCGCCAGGCAGCGGGATGACGCAGGGTCTTCGGGAGGCGCCGGCTGATGCACGCCATCGTCCTGAAGTACTTCATCGAAGTGGCGAGCTGCGGCTCGGTGCGCAAGGCCTCCGAGCGGCTCTTCGTGGCGGCCAGCGCCGTCAACCGGCAGATCCACAAGCTCGAGGACGAGCTGGGCGTCGAGCTGTTCGACCGCCTGCCCAACGGGCTGCGGCTGAATCCCGCGGGCGAGCGGCTGCTCAAGCACGCGCAGGAAACGCTGCACCAGTTCCAGGTGATGCGCACCGAGCTCGATGCGCTCAAGGGCGAACGCACCGGCCATGTGAAGGTCGCGGCGATGGACTCGTTCTTCGAGGAGCTGCTGCCGGCCGCGGTCGAGGAGTTCCTGCAGATCTTCCCCGCCGTCACCTACACCATCACCTCGACGCAGCCGATGGAGGTGCCGCAGCTGGTGATGTCCGGCCAGGCCGACGTCGGGCTGACCTTCGTGAGCCGCCTGCCCGGCGGGGTGGTGGCGGTGACGCTGGCGCACCTGCCGATCGGCGTCGTGATGCCGCCCGGGCATCCGCTGGCGAAGCACGACAGCGTGTCGTTGAAGGACTGCGCGGGCTTTCCGTTCCTGCGCTCCAGCTCGCACCCGGTGCTGAGCGCCTCGCTCTCGCCCGAGTTCGCCGCCTTCTGGGACGACATGGAGCCGGCCGCGACCTGCAATTCGACGCCGCTGCTCAAGCGGCTGATCATGAACGACAAGGGCATCTCCTGCTTCTCGAAGATCGCCTTCATCGAGGAGCTCAAGCGCGGCGACCTGCTCTGGCGGCCCTTCGAGCTGCCGGCGCTGAACGAGCTGCAGGTGGGCATCGTGGTGCCGTCGCAGCGCGTGCTGCCCCATGTCACGCAGAACTTCGTCGGCCGCATGGCGCGGCGTCTCACGCAACTCGAAAGCATTGCCGCCGCGCTCTGAGGGCGTGACGGCGGCCAGACTGAAAATTGTCATGCCGGGCTTGACCCGGCATCCACGGTGGTGTGCACGCAGAGATGGATGCCGGGTCAAGCCCGGCATGACAGATGCTGACGGGCATAGCTCACGGTCAGCATCTCCCACTGGTGCCCCTCGGGTTCGTTCCAGTAGATGCCGCGACCGCCGAACTGGGTATCGGCTTTCATGTCGATGGGGCCGCGTACTGTGCTCCGGTACTTGATGCCGGCCGCCTTGATGCGCTCCAGGATGGCGTCGAACTCTTGCTCGCTGACGCGAAAGCAGAAGTGTTCGATGGGGAAATCCTCATCGGTGTCTATGAAGTCCAGGGTCAACCCGTCGTTGAGGTAGACGGCGGTGAACGGCCCTATTGCCGCCTCGCCCCATGGAACGCCCAGGAGCTCGGCCAGAAACTTCGCCGAGGCGGCCTTGTTGCGCGACGAAACGATGAAGTGATCGAGTTGTATGGTCATGCAGTCTCCTTTTCTAGCGCAGCGCCACCGCCTCGAACCGTGCCATCACCGCGCCCGCCGAATCCAGCATGTCGAGGTGGCTGCCGCTGATGCGATAGCGCTCCACCTTCTCGAGGGACTTCAGGAAGCGCTGCTCCTGCTCCATGCCCGCCAGGCAGGCCATCATCGTGCCGGCCATGCCACGCAGGCGCAGCTTGTCGCCATCGAGCTCGAAGCCGCCCATCACGCGGTTGCAGCCGCCGCTGCCCGAAATGCGCGGCTCGAAGTTCGCCAGGATCAGGTGCGGTTCACGCTGCTTTTCGGCCACCTGCACGGGCGTTTCGCCCAGGCGCACCAGCTTCCAGTACGTTCCGCGCAACGGGCTGTCGACCCGCGGATTGCCACAACTCTCACGCGGCCAGACGTTGATGAAGCGTTCCACCACGAGGCTGAGCCGCGGAGGTTGATTGGCCTCCATGGACGGGCGCGCAGCGATCACCCCTTCCAGGCTGACAAGCAGTTCCTGACCCGGCTGAGTGCGCGCTTTCAAGTACGCAGCCTCGAGGGCCTTGTAGTCCGCCTCCATTGCTACCGGCAGCCGCCGGCCGTCGGCGCATAGAGTGATCGTTGCGGCGTCGGCCATATAGGCAAACATTCCAGTCAGCTCCAGGCGGGCCTCTCTGGGTGCAGGCTGTGATGGACGGCGTCCAGCGCCTGTGGATACGAGCAGCAACCTGAGCGGCGCACTGTCGGCACCCCGGAGCAATGGATAGGCCCGGTTGGTGGTGAAAAGCAGCTGCCCCTGCTGCCGGACGGTGGCACGCACGACATAGCGCCGTCCCGGCAGCAAGGCCGCGTCGTTGTACGCGATCTGGAAACGGAACGGCGGCTGGCCCGCAGGATCGATTCTTGTCCGGCCGAGTACCTCTGCCGGCGCGTCGGGTCGCGAGACGTCCTGCAGCTCGGCTTCGAAGACCGCGTCGGGCGGCAACGCGATGCGTTCGCGATATGCGGCCGTACCTTCCAGCGTGCCGGCCCACACGCGCGGCGCAAGCGGCGCACGCAAACGCGGCCAACACGCAGGTGGCGAATAGGCGTCCAGCGGAACGAATCATGGTCGTAGCTCCTCATGGATTGGACATCATGCTCCTGGTTGACCCGCGTCGTTCAGTTCCGCACCGTAGATCATTCGTGCAACTCGTGCTTGCGCGGCAGCGAGCTCGCACTGGCGGCATGGCCGAGAGGTCGAGTACAAGACGCTGCCCGCAAGATTCGTGCGGCCCAACCGTCTCTGCGCATCGCGAATTGCCTCTCTTTCGGCATGAGCAGTCTGGATCGCCTCGCTCGATCACTCGGCTCGGGCCTTCGCCAATGATTGCCCCATCTGCCACCAATACGGCGCCATACGGCTGATCGCCCCGCGATTGCGCGAGACGTCTCATGGATGCGGCGGCTTCAAACCAACGTTGCTCCGGCTTGGGTGGCGGGTCGGATCGTTCTGCGGATGAGGCAAGGCGCCCGCCAACCAGGAGAGCAGCACCGAGAACCAATCGCGCCAATACGCTGCGACGAGGGGGACCGGGATTCGAGGTGGTCATCGAACTGGAGGCAATAGATTGGCGTCGCGCACTACAACCCACGAACCCGTTGGCTGCTTGCGAAAAATTGACAGCGTACTGCCCGCGCGAAGGGTTCCCTTGCCGCCCGAGAGCGGGACAACCCGGACCGTAAGATTGGCCCAGCAATACGCAAGGTTTCCAGAGATTTCGATCTCCTGAATATCACCCTTTCGATTCGATGCGGTGCTGCGTGAGAAACGTGCGAAGCCCTTGCGCGAAGGAGGCGCGGCCCCGTATGGGAGGTTTTCCCGCAACCAGAAAGATGACATCCTCGGCCATAAGACCCATGACCGTATCGATGTCACCCGTAGCGGTTGCGCTGTGCCAAAGAGCGACGCGGTCACGAATAGCTTGTTCATCGGTGCTCATGGGTGCTCCTGTGATGCCAACCCCATTTTGATACTCTGCACGCTGTAAGCATCGTTTCAGCGCCGCTTCACTTCACGTCAGCGCGGCAATACCGTCACCTCTGCCTCTGAACTGCCGGTCTTGCTCCCAGTGGAACTTGTGCATGACACGGTGCACCACCGGCGCGATGACCAGGGCCGCAACGACCAGGAATATCAAGCCCGAGTAGAGTGCGTACAAGCCGGCGAAGACCTTGCCTCCATTCGTTTGTGGCGCGTCTACAGGCCCCATTCCGCCCAGGAGCATTGCAGCATTCAGGAATGCGTCGCGCCATGCGAGTTGCTCGAAGTACTCGTAGCCCGCCATACCGATCGCGAGTGAAAGCAACAACAGGGCGAACGCGGCCGCGACGTGGACCTGCACTCGCCTGACGAACCGTTCGCGGGTGATCGGTGGATGTGCTTTTGGTTCGTAGATCACGGCTGGAACTCCATGCGTCTTCGCAATGGATGGGCTCTCTGATAGTCTTGCACAGTATCACTTCGCAAACAAACATGTCCCGTCCTATCCGAGTCCTCAAAGGCATTCGCGTTCTCAGCCTCGCGCTCAACATGCCGGGCCCGGCGGCGCTCATGCGCTGCCGCCAGATGGGCGCCACCTGCGTCAAGCTCGAGCCACCGTCGGGCGACCCGATGGGCCACTACAACAAGGCGGCCTACGGACAGCTGCATGAAGGGGTGAAGGTGCATGTGGCCGACCTCAAGACCGAGGCCGGCCAGAAAATCCTGCATCGCGAGCTGGGCAAGGCCAACGTTCTGCTCACATCGTTCCGGCCGTCGGCCCTGGAGAAACTGGGCATGGGGTGGAGCAAGCTGCACCGCCTCTACCCTGCCCTGTCACAGGTAGCCATCGTTGGCGCGCCGGGGCCACGAGCCGAAGAGCCCGGCCATGACCTCACCTACCTGGCAGGCAACGGCCTGGTGCCCGGCCTGGAGATGCCGGCCACGCTGTATGCCGACATGAGCGGCTCGCTGATGGCCAGCGAGGCCGTGCTCCAGGCAGCATTGCAGCAGCGCGGCGTTTTCATCGAAGTGGCTCTCTCGGATGCGGCTGCGTATCTGGCCCTGCCGTGGCAATGGGGCTTGACGCGGCCCAGCGGCTCGGTGGGCGGCGCGCACGCTGGCTACCGTATCTATCCGTGCAAGGATGGCCGGGTCGCAGTCGCGGCGCTCGAGCCCCACTTTGCCGCTGCCTTGTGCGCGGCAGCAGGGGTGGCCGCCGCGGATATGCGCGCGATGCATGCCCCGGCGACTCACCAGGGCATCGCCGCTTTCATGCTCAGAGCAGACGCGCCTGGAGCTGGACAGGCTGGCGGTGGAAAAAGACATACCGCTGCACACGATGGCTTAGCCGCCGCGCGGAACTCCGCCGTCGCGGGCCGCTCCAAGCTGTAGGACAAAGCCGAAAGTTGGCGTCAATCCCTGCCGTCAGTACCCTGCGGCGGCTGTTTGGAGCGCACACTCGTGCTGCGGAGGCACTGTTACATCCACATGAATGATTCCATCGTCAAAGTAGCCATCGTCGACGACCACGCCATCGTGCGCGCGGGGCTCAAGCAGTTTCTTTCCGAAATGGTGGACCTTCGGGTGGTCGGCGAGGCGTCCAGCGGGCGCGAGGCCATCGACCTGGTGCGCACCACCGAAATGGACGTGATCATCATGGACCTGTCCATGCCCGGGCAAAGCGGCATCGACGCGCTGGCCATGATCCGCGCGAAGGCGCCCGACGTCGGCATCCTCATCCTGTCGGGCTATCCCGAAGAGCAGTACGCGGTGAACCTCATCCGGCAGGGCGCCAGCGGCTACCTCAACAAGGAATGCGAGCCGATGGAGATCGTCAACGCCATCCGCACCATCGCGCTGGGCCGACGCTACATCTCCCCCTCCGTGGCGGAGCTGATTGCCCAACAGCTCAATCGCAAGGAAGGCAGCGCCGCGCACGACCTGCTGTCCGAGCGCGAATTCCAGGTTTTCCTCAAGCTGGCCAAGGGAGAAACCGCGGGCGACATCGCCAGCGCCCTGTCGCTCAGCGTCAAGACCGTCAGCACCTATCGCACGCGCCTGATGGAAAAAATGGGCCTCACGTCCAACAGTGATTTGACTTACTACGCGCTCAAGAACAAGCTGATCGACTAGGCGGCAGCCGTCGCACACATCCTTTCTGCGATGTCCTACAGCGCCCGCGGCCCAAGCGGCTAGGGTGAGAGGATGCCAGCACCCTCCAGCACCCGTACGCTTTGGAAAGGCGCGATCAGCTTCGGCCTGGTCCATATTCCCATCACCCTGCATTCGGCGACTGCCGAGAACAGGATGAAGTTCAACCTGCTCGACAAGCGCACCATGAACCCGGTGGGCAACCAGCAGGTGAACAAGGCCACAGGCGAAGCCATGACCAAGGAAGAAGTCGTCAAGGGCTTCGAATACGAAAAGGATCAGTACGTCGTGCTGTCGCCCGAGGAGATCAAGGCGGCCCTGCCCAAGTCGACGCAGACCATCGACATCGAGGCCTTCATCGACGGCAGCCAGATCCCCACGGCCTACTACAACAAGCCCTATTACGTGGCGCCGGCGAGCAAGGGCCAGAAGCCCTACAAGCTGCTGCAGGAAACCATGCGCCGCACCGGCAAGGTTGGTATCGCCCGCGTCGTGATCTCCACCCGTCAGCATCTGGCGGCGCTGATGCCCTCCGAAGAGGGGCTGGTGCTGGAGTTGTTGCGATGGGAGGACGAAGTTCGTGACACCGCCGGCCTGCCGCTGCCCGACTCCGATACCAAGGTGAGCGAGAAAGAACTGAAGATGGCCGAACAGCTGGTCAACGAGCTGGAGGACAAATGGAAGCCCGATGCCTTCCACGACGAGTTCCGCGAAAAGCTGGAACAGGTCGTGGAACAGAAGGTCAAGGCCGGTGAAGGCGAGCACATCATGAAGCCGCTGGAAGGCGAGGAAGTCAAGACCAGCGCCGACATCATCGACCTCACCGAACTGCTCAAGCGCAGCCTGCGCAAGGGTGGCGCAAAGGCGGACGAACCTGCCGAAGAGGCGCCCAAGACAACATCCCGCCGCAAGGCCGCGAACGACGAGGAAGAGGCGGCCCGTCCGCGCCGCGCAGCTGCCAGCAAGGGCACCAGCCGCGCCACCGCCAGCGTCAAGCCGAAGCCGCGCAAGAAGGCAGCCTAGAAGGAAGCATCGATGAGGACTCTATTGAATGTAGTGACAGCTTTTGTCGCCGGCGCTGCGGCAATGTATTGCGTGGATGCGGCGAGGTCGCGCAGGCACTTCGTCCGAGCGGCCCAGTGATGCGCAATTGCGAGAGCGCATCAAGGCAAGGTTGCCCGACCTGGTCAGCCAGCCGGACGCGATCGAGATCGAAGTCAATTCAGGCGTGGTGCGGGTTTCCGGGCGAGTACCTGCCGACGAACGCAGCGGCCTGTTGATGCAGCTGACCGATATGCCCGGCGTGCGTATGGTGCGAAATTCCGTTTCCGTCTTCGAGGGCGGCGACGAGCCCGGCAACTTGCCGATCTAGTCCCGCAAGAGCGGTGCAGCTTGGCGCGACTATACCGGCGCAGGCGGATGGCCGGCGTCGCCGGGCGATGCGCCCTTGTCTGACAACCGCGTTCTGGGATCAGGCGTGCGTGGCATGCGGCCGCGACCCATCACGATGTGGAAGAGATCACTGGCGATTTCGCGGCGCCGGGCGGCTTCGTCGAGTTGGGCCCGCGTCGGTGCCGCGCCTTTGTTGCTGAAGTAGCTGACAAACGCATCGGACACGACTTTCTCGGCCGCGAACGCGGCTCTGGCTGCGATTCGCCACTCGTTAAGCTGTTCCTCTGGAGTCATTTCACACCACCCGGGCACAGCAAGGCGCCAAGCGCGAAGCGTCAATGTTATTGTGAAAGGAGCAGCCATGCCGCAGGCAAAAGTGCAGGAGGAAGTCGGCGCGATCGCGGCTTAACCGACGCGTTTGGAGCCGCCCAGGATAGGCGGCAGCCGCACTGCGGTGGGCCATGCCCTTGCGAACAAAGGTGAACGGCTGGCCGGCTTGGCCGGCTGGACCATCTTGATGGTCGTCCTGGCCTTTGCGGCCGCACGGTCAGCCTCGTCCACCGCGCTGCGCCAGCATTGCCAGCGCTCCTGGTCGAAGCCCAGGGAGCCCGGCAGGTTCCCTCGCACCGCGTTCCACGCCGCCCTCTCGCGGGCGAGGGCCATTGCGTATTCCTCCAGTTGGTTCACTGTGTCCATCACAACCCCAAAGTTGCTTGTGACGGAGCGTTGCAATACGCATGCCTGAACCGTTGTAGGTCTAAAAGCCTCGCTTACGTGCTCTTACACCAGACCGGGCCCTTTTCCTACACCTGCGTAGGTAAAAACTGCCGCAACAGTTGCTGAGCTAAGTTGCCTGGCCTTGGCTTTGTCATCGCGTTGATGGCGCTTCCTGCCGGCGGCACGGGCCTCCTCGGAGCTGAACTGATGAGCACGTCCGGTCGCATGGGCGGCGCGGCCGCCCATGCCGGCGATCTCGCGCTTTTTCTCCGGCGACATCGCCGCGAAGCCGCGCAGCCGGCGCTGCTGAGTGGGGTTGTTGTCCTGCATTGCTTTACTCCATGTAACGAAGTGGCAATATTTGTACAAGCTCAGCGGTTTTCATGTAGGACGTCATCTCGCGCCTTTGTCCAGAAAAAGCGCTGATATCGCGTTGCGCGCCTGCTCCTAAGGATGCTGCATCCGGGTACAGCGTTGCCAGCACGTTGCGAGCGATGGTTTCGATCTCGCGCGCCAGCGCCAACACCAGCTTGCCCGAATCAGGCTGCGTCCGGGCGGCCGTCCAGAAAGGCAGCAGGAAGGTCTTGCGGGCTTCCACCGCGGCCACGACGTCGCTTTTCCAGAATGGCCGCAACTCGCCTTCGGCGCCGACGGGTCCACGGCCGTAATGTGCCACGGCCAGGTAGCGCAGCAACGCCGCCTCCACCATGGCTTGCATCATCTCATCGCTGAGTTGCACGAGCGTTGTTCCGCCGGCGGTGGCCCGGTTCTTCCATGCTGCCGCGATGAAAGCGGCACTGCCACCCACCAACGCGCCCAGCGCCGTGGCCGCGCCCAGAGTCAGGCCGCCCACAAGAAGGTCCACCGAAGCGCCCATGGCCGCACCGGTGGCTGCGCCCGCCACACCCGCTTGCGGCATGTCGATCGCCTGCTGGACAACGAACTTTTCCTCCATGCGCTCTTGCAGGGTGCCGGCCGCGCTGTCGTCCAGGCCATGCAACTTGCGCAGCTTCGAAAACATCTCCACAGCTGAAGCGTCCAGCCGCTTGACCACGGCATCCATCGCCGCTTGCCTGCCTTGCGCCTGCGCCTGCCGCTCCGAGGGAATCAGGTTCCTCACCGTCAACGCGCTGCTGCCCACCTCCTCGACCTGGCGCGCGGCATAGAGCAAATGCTCCGCCAGCGCGGCCATGGCTCGCGCGAAGCGCGCCTGGTTGCGAGCGTCCCAGGCGGCAGCGATCCGCGCAAACCCGGCTGCCTTGGCCTGCGGCAGCGACCGCCCGATGGCGTCGAGCAGCGTCCTCTCCTGGACCCAGCACCGGGCAAATGCGTCGAAGGAGAGTTCACCCGGATCGGCCGGCCCAAGCCGGTTCACGAGCACCAGCACCGGCTTGCCCAGCCATTGCAGCAGAGGCTGCGCGGCAGCCTGGTCGCCGGCTGTGCTGCATACATGGAGCACGACATCGCAGTCTTCACGCGCGACCGCCAGGGCCTGATCACCGGCCTCGGGTTTTGCCCTGTTGCGCGACACCCAACCCAGAAGGCGCCCAGCCCAGCCCATTGCGGTCGACGACGCGCGCAGGCGCTTGCATCTGCGAAAGATCCATCAGGCGCAAGACGTCGTCATTGCCCGACCTGATCAGGGTGCGCCCGCCGTCGGGCTCCTGGGACAGCACGCGCGCCACCGCGGCGCGGTCCTCGTCGCGGTGCGTCAGCAGCCCCAGATGGACACGAGCCGAACTCAGCAGTGAAATCAGCCGCTGGAAGTATGTGTCGCCCAGATCGACCGGCACCTTGCGCGCCAGCATCTGTTCGCGGGCGTATGCCACGGCTGCCAACAGCACCCGAGGCACCACGACCAGCACCAGCAACAGGGCCACGTACATGTACACCCACCGCGCGCTTGCCACCCCACCGCCTTGCGTGAACTGCAACTGCGCCACTTCCTGCACGGTGAACGGCTGGAACGGAAAAACCAGGAGAGCTGGAAGCCGCAGGAAACTGAGGATGGCGTGGACCTGCCCGGCGTCGAGCAACGTGCTCTCCCACCCTACCCGGTACTCCACCACCAGGCCCCGCGTGAGGAGCGACAGCGCCACGCCCACTGCCCAAGCTGCCGCGGCCAGGTGCAGCACGCGCTTGCAGCGTTGGATATGCAGCGCCTCCGTCAGCTGGTACCAGCGCAGGTGGAACAGCGCCGTGACCTGCGATGGCAGGTTGCCGGGACGCCGCCTGCGAGCGCGCGGGCCGTCGGTCCAGCGACCCAGGCCCGCCAGCAGGGGACGGTGCCCGCCGCGGCGCGCCAGCAACCACCCGCCGATGAGGACGAGGTACATCGCGAGGTTCCAGGCGACGATCCCCAGCAGCGGCAGGGAAACAAGATCGACCCGGTGCGGGTTGGCGATGACGTCCGTGAGCACACCCATCACCAGCGCCGCCAGGGGCGTGCCGACCGTCAGCCATCCCCTCAGCGAGCCCGGCTCCTGCATGGCTGCCAACGCCGGATTGCGCCGCTGCGCGGTTGCGAGGACACGCTGGGCGCGCAAATCGATGAAGTGCTCGGGCGCAACGGTCTGGCGCTCCTCGCCCGCTATTCCGGCATCGTGCCGCGCCTGCCGATCGATCTGCTCGCGCTCGACCTCGCTGAGCAACCCGCCCTGCGTGTCCACGGTTTCTATGGCCTGGGCCAGGAGAACCCGCCTCGCGGTTTGCTCATCCATGTTCATGCCTGCGTGGCTTGTTCATTGCCCATTATGTTGGCGCGAGCCTCTTTCGAGGGTGTTTCATGTTGAGCGTTTTTCCGACGTTGAGTTCGGCGTTTTTGGAGTAGCGTTTGTGAGTGAATGCCCTCCCCGCCGGCCCCGATTCTGCTTGTCGATGACGAGCCGGCCGATCTGTTGGCCCTCGAGGCGGTGCTGCGGGAACTGGGCGAACCGCTGGTGCCTGTCTCGTCGGGCCAGGAGGCGCTCAGGCAATTGCGTGATGCCGATTTCGCGGCGGTACTGCTGGACGTGCGCATGCCGGGCATGGATGGCTTCGAAACCGCCCGCCTGATCCGCGCGCAGCGGCGCTCGCGCGCCACGCCCATCATTTTCTTCACGGCCGCTCCGTCCGACGTTTCCATCGAAGAGGCCTATGGAATGGGCGCGGTCGACTTCCTGGCCAAGCCGCTGATGCCGGCGGTGCTCAAGGCCAAGATTGCCTTCTTTGTCGAACTGCATCGCAGCAAGCAGGAACTCCAGGCAGCCGAGCAGCAGGCGGTGCAGGACCGCGTCTTCCTCTCGGCAGTGCTCGAAGCGGTCGAGGATGGCATCGTGGCCTGCGGCCCCGATGGCAAGCTGACCCTGTTCAACCGCGCGACGCGCGAGTTTCACGGCCGCCCCTTGCGCTCCCTGGACGCCGAGCAGTGGGCCGGCGAATACAGCCTTTACCGCGCCGACGGCAAGACCCCGCTGCCCAAGGAGGAGATCCCGCTGTTTCGCGCGCTTTCGGGCGAGCAGGTGCACAACGCCGAACTGGTCATCGCTCCCAAGGGTCGCCGGCCGCGCAGCATGCTTGCAGCGGCCAGCCGCTGTATGACGAAGCGGGCCACAAGCTGGGCGCCGTGGTGTCCATGCACGACATCACTTCGCGCCGCGAAGCGAAATCGGCGCGCGAGGCGGCCGCCACCGAGCAGGTACGGCGCGAGGAGGCCGAAGCGGCGGCGGCCCTGATCCGCGAAAGCGAGGAGCGGCTGCGTGCCAGCGAGGAGCGTGTCCGCCTGGCGACGGACGCTGCGGGACTGGGCGTCTGGGTCTGGGACGCCACCAACCGGACGATAAGCTGGGAGAACGAACGCGTTCACCAACTGTTCGGCATGACAGCCGCCGACGCGCCGGCTACGGCAGAGCAGTTCACGGCCGGGTTCGTCCACCCCGCCGACGTGGAAGCGTTCGAGCAGGCCATGATGCTCACGGCAACGCAGGGCACGCGCCTGAATTTCGAGGGCCGGACCATCCGCCGCAACGACGGTGAGGTGCGCTGGATAGAAATCACGGGCATCCTGCGTCCCGGCTCGGACGGCTCGCCGCGGCGCATCCTTGGCACGGCGGCGGACATCACCGACCGCAAGCGCGCGGAGGAGGAGCTTCGCGCCAGCGAAGAGCGCTATCGCACACTGTTCGACTCGATGGACGAGGGCTTTTGCGTCATCCAGCTGATATTCGACGAGTCGCGGCAGGTCGTCGACTACCGGTTCCTGGAGATGAACCCGGCTTTCGCCAAGCACACCGGCCTGGTCGGCAGCGGCCGGCAAGCGTGTGACGGAGCTGGTGCCCAACCACGACCCGCATTGGTTCGACACGTACTCGCGGGTTGCCTCAACCGGGGAGGGGTACGGTTCGAACAGTACGGCAGCGGCCTGGGCCGCTGGTTCGACGTCTACGCGACGCGCCTGGGCGGGCCGGGCAGCGACAAGGTCGCGATCCTGTTCAACGACATCACCGATCGCAAGCGCTCCGAGGAAGACCTGCGGCGGCTGGCTTCCGAACTGGCCGAAATCGACCGGCGCAAGACGGAATTCCTGGCGACTTTGGCCCACGAGCTGCGCAATCCGCTGGCGCCCCTGACCAATGGCTTGCAGCTGATGCGAAGGGCCGTGAACAATCCCGCAGGCGCAGGAGCGGGCCCGCGAGATGATGGAGCGCCAGCTCAGGCAGCTGGTGCGGCTGGTGGACGACTTGCTCGACATGGCGCGGATATCCAGCGGCAAGGTGGAGCTCAAGAAAGAGCGCGTCGCGCTCAATAACGTGCTGAGTAGCGCCGTGGAGACCAGCATGCCGCTGATGACCGCGGGCGGCCATACGCTGAAGGTGCACGTGCCAGAGGGCACCCTGCAGATCGAGGCCGATGCCACCCGCCTGGCCCAGGTGGTGAGCAACCTCTTGAACAATGCCGCCAAATACACGCCCCACGGCGGCCATATCGAGTTGTCGGTGCGCAGGGAAGCCAGCAGGGTCGCCATCGCCGTGTCGGACACCGGCGTGGGCATTGCGGCGGAAGCGCTGCCCGAGGTGTTCGAGATGTTCACGCAGGTCGGGCGCAACCGGGACCGCTCGCAGGGTGGCCTGGGCATCGGTTTGGCGCTGGTTCGCAGCCTGGTCGAGCTGCACGGCGGCACGGTGACGGTGGAGAGTCCGGGCATTGGCGGCGGCAGCACCTTCACCGTCCGGCTGCCGCTGGCCGAAGCTCCCAAGGAGCGCGAGCGCCCCGCCCTTTCGGCGGGCACGGCCGAAGCCGCGCCCTCTCGCCGGGTGCTGGTGGTTGACGACAACGCGGATGCGGCCGAGAGCCTGGCGGCACTGCTGGAGCTGAGCGGCCATGCCACCCGCGTGGCCAACGACGGGGACGAGGCAGTGCGCATCGCCCATGAGTTCCACCCTGACATCGTTTTCCTGGATATCGGCATGCCGGGCAAGGATGGCTATGAGGTTGCCAGGGAGCTGCGCGCTTCGCCGCACACGCGCCAAGCGGTGCTGGTGGCCCTCACCGGCTGGGGGGCGAAGGACGACAGGGCCCGTTCGCGCAAGGCCGGATTCGACCACCACCTGACCAAGCCGGCCGCGCTGGAGGCGGTGGATGAACTGCTGGCTCGCATCGCCGACCCGCGCATGTCTTCGGATCCGGTGCACTCGGCCTGAAAAGCCGGACAATCAGCCACATCACTATGCAAGCGAGCAGCCCATTCCGGCCTTCCCGGCGCCGCGCCGTTGCGATTGCCGTGGGCCTGCTGCTGCTTGCCGTGTCGCTGCAGTGGGCGATGTGGCCGCTCCTGGCTTCCCGCACTTTTCCCTTCTTCTCCTTCTTCCTTGCCGCGGTCGGGATCGTCGCGACGTGGTTTGGGTGGCGGCCGGCGCTCATCGTCCTGGTGGTGGGCTTCATCAATGCCATGCTCTGGCTCCAGTCCCGCGGCTTCGGCATGGAGGACACCGACGACGGGGTTTCGATCGCGCTCTACGTGGCGGCGGCTGTGGTGCTCCTGGCCGTTGGCGGCAAGCTGCACCGCTTGCAGCTGCGCGAGCAGGACCTCAGCACGCAGGTACAGGATCTGCAGGCTCTGCAGGAGCTCGGCAGCCGCGTCGCCCTGCTGCCCGACCTGAAAGGCCAGCTCACCGCCATCTTGCGAATCGCTGTGCGAACTGCAGGGTGCCCAGAAGGGATTGGTATCGCTGTGCGACATCGATTCCGGCACCCTCAGGGCCGCCGCAATACTGGGGTTCAGCCCGGAAGGCGAGTTGGCCCTCAGCGCCCTGCCGGTCGGGCAAGGCGCCTGCGGTGTCGCCTTCCTCGAGCAGCGCGTGGTCGTGGTGGACGACATCGAGCAGGACGCCAATTTCGCGGAATTTCGCGAACTGGGCCGCCAGGAAGGTTTTCGGTGCATACACAGCAGGCCCATGTTCAACAGGGCGGGTGACGTGTTCGGGGTCGTTTCGATCTACTTTCCGCAGGCCAAGGAACGTACCGCGCGCGACGACCAGCTGGGCGACCTGCTGCGCCCGGATGGCGTCGGTCCTCATCGAGCACGAAGCGCTGCGCCTGAACGCCATAGCCTTGTCGCGGCAAGTCGAGGTGGCGCTGGAAAGCTCCGCCGTTGCGTTCTGCCTGTTCAGGCCGGTACGCGACGCGGAGGGGACGGTCGTCGACTTGTGCTGGGAGTACCTCAACAGCGCCGCCGCGCACCTGCTGGGCCATGAGGTGCCCGAACTGGTGGGCCACGCCGTTCGCGACGTGCTGCCGGGAGCCTGGGACGAGCCGGGTGTGCTGTCCCAGTATGTGATGGCGCTCGAGAAAGACGCGACGGTCGAGTTCGAGTTCCGCTCCAGCCGCGCGTCCGAGGGCTGGTTCCACGTCATCGCGTCACCCTGCGAAGGCGGCTTGGCGGTATGGATCACCGACGTGACCGAGCGAAAGTTCCACGAACAGACCCTGCGCGAAGCCGACCGGCGCAAAGACGAATTCCTGGCCACGCTGGCGCACGAGTTGCGCAATCCACTGGCCCCGATCCGGCAGGCCGCGATGATCGCGCGCTCGCCCGGAGCGAAGCCCGAGCAGCAGCGCTGGAGCATGGAAGTGATCGAGCGCCAGGTCGGCAATATGGCGGTGCTGCTGGACGACTTGCTGGACGTGTCGCGCATCACCCGCGGCAAGCTCGAATTGCGAAGGGTTGTCACCGACTTGCGCCGTGCCGCCGACTCGGCGCTGGAAGCGGCGCGGCCGGTCATCGAGGCGCGCAAGCAACAGCTGATTGTCGAGTGGTCGGAGACACCCTTGTGGGCCAAGATCGACTCCATCCGCATCGCCCAGGTCATCTCCAACCTGCTGACCAACGCATCCAAGTACACACACCCGCGAGGAACCATTCGCCTCACGGCGCGGCGCGAAAACGCGGAGGCCGTGATCGAGGTCGCCGACGACGGGATCGGCATTCCGCCCGACTCGCTCGAGCGCGTGTTCGAGATGTTCACCCAGGTGCGAAACCCGCACTCGAGCTCGACCGGGCTTGGGATCGGCCTGTCGCTGTCACGTGGCCTGGCGCAGATGCATGGCGCGACGCTGACCGCCCAGAGCGAAGGCATCGGTCGCGGCAGCACCTTCACCCTCCGGCTGGATCTTTGCGACCCCCCGGTGAGCGATGCACCGGCGAACAAACCCATCGCGAACAACGGCGCCCGCTCACGCCGCGTGCTGGTGGCCGACGACAACCGGGACGCCGCCGAAAGCCTGGCGGAAGTGCTGCGGATGGAGGGCCACGACGTGTCGCTCGCGTTCGACGGCGAAGCGGCGCTCCAGCAGTTCAATGAGCGGTCGCCCGAGATTGCCCTGCTGGATATCGGCATGCCCCGCATGACAGGCAACGAGGTCGCCAGTGCCATCCGTTCCTCGCCGGGTGGAGAGTCCACCTTGCTGGTGGCCATCACGGGCTGGGGACAGGAGCGCGACCGGGCCTCGGCCAAGAAGGCAGGTTTCGACTTTCACTTCACCAAGCCCGTCAACCCCGATCACGTGCTGAGGCTGATCGAAAATCCCGAGGCGCCTGGTTGATGCAGGAACGTCAGGCGGCACGTCCCGTCGACACCGTGCACGGCTGATGCAGATGAAAAACTATCGCGCTTTGCGCGGCGAGACCAGCGCGCCAGGCCGAAGAGGCCCACGACTAAGCAGGGTCAGCGCGGCTTCCTGGAGCCGGTCACGCGCGGAGGCAGGCCGGTGTGCTGGGTCAGCAAGCGTCCCTTGACCGGCGCGCCCGGCTTGGCAGCGGTCGGCGTGGAGTTCTTGCGCCGCGCGCTCTGGTAGCTGCCATCGGTGATGGGCTGGTAGGCCGGGATCAACTGGTGCTTGCCGTTGCCGATCAGGTCGGCGCGGCCCATCGCCTTGAGCGCATCGCGCAGCAGCGGCCAGTTGTTGGCGTCGTGGTAGCGCAGGAAAGCCTTGTGCAGGCGCCGGCGGCGCTCGCCGCGCACGATGTCCACCGTCTCGCTGTCGCGCGTGATCTTGCGCAGCGGATTGCGGTTGCTGTGGTACATGGCGGTGGCGGTGGCCATCGGGCTGGGATAGAAGGTCTGCACCTGGTCGGCGCGGAATCCATTCTTCTTCAGCCACAGCGCCAGGTTCATCATGTCCTCGTCGCTCGTCCCCGGATGGGCGGCGATGAAGTACGGGATGAGGTACTGCTTCTTCCCCGCTTCGGCCGAGTACTTGTCGAACATCGCCTTGAACTTGTCGTAGCTGCCGATGCCGGGCTTCATCATCCGCGAGAGCGGTCCCTGCTCGGTGTGCTCGGGCGCGATCTTCAGGTAGCCGCCCACGTGGTGCTGCACCAGTTCCTTCACGTACTCGGGCGATTGCACCGCCAGGTCGTAGCGCAGGCCCGAACCGATCAGGATCTTCTTGACGCCCTTCAAGGCCCGCGCGCGGCGGTACATCCTGATCAGGGCCGAGTGATCGGTGTTGAGGTTCTGGCAGATGCCGGGGTAGACGCAGCTGGGCTTGCGGCAGGCCGATTCGATCTCGGGGCTCTTGCAGCCGATGCGGTACATGTTGGCGGTGGGCCCGCCCAGGTCGGAGATGACACCGGTGAAGCCCGGGACCTTGTCGCGGATCTCCTCGATCTCGTGGATGACCGATTCCTCGCTGCGGCTCTGGATGATGCGGCCCTCGTGCTCCGTGATCGAACAGAAGGTGCAGCCGCCGAAGCAGCCGCGCATGATGTTCACCGAGAAGCGGATCATTTCCCAGGCGGGAATCTTGGTGGCTGCGTCGTGGCTGCCGTTCTCGTCGGCATAGCGTGGATGCGGGCTGCGCGCATAGGGCAGCCCGAACACGTAGTCCATCTCGGCAGTGGTCAGCGGGATGGGCGGCGGTGTCAGCCACACGTCGCGATCGCCGTGAGCCTGCACCAGCGCGCGGGCGTTGCCGGGGTTGGTCTCCAGGTGCAGCACGCGGTTGGCGTGGGCGTAGAGGACCGGGTCGCTCTTCACCTGCTCGTACGAAGGCAGGCGGATCACGGTGCGGTCGCGCGGCGGGACCTTCAGTTTCTGCTTGAGCGCGGGATTGGGCAACGAAGGTCAGAGGCTGGATCGCCGGCTTGGCTTCCGGCATGCCCGCTGCCCTCTTCCTTCGAGCACGTCGTCCCTTGCGCTGCCGCCTGTTCCGACGTGGTCTGGTACGGGTTGATGTGCTCTTCGACGCGGCCCGGCGTATCGACCGAAGTGGAATCTATCTGGAACCATCCCTCGGGCTTGTTGCGCTGGATGAAGGCCGTGCCGCGCACGTCGGTGATCTGATGCACCGGCTCTTTCGCGGCCAGGCGATGCGCGATCTCGACGATGGCCCGCTCGGCGTTGCCATACAGCAGGATGTCGCACTTGGCATCGACCAGGATGGAACGGCGGACCTTGTCCTGCCAGTAGTCGTAATGCGCGATGCGGCGCAGCGAGCCTTCGATGCCGCCCATGACGATGGGCACGTCGCTCCAGGCTTCCTTGCAGCGCTGCGAGTACACCAGCGATGCGCGATCGGGCCGCTTGCCGCCCACGTCGCCGGGCGTGTAGGCGTCATCGCTGCGAATCTTGCGATCGGCCGTATAGCGGTTGATCATCGAATCCATGTTGCCGGCGGTGACGCCGAAGAACAGGTTCGGCTTGCCCAGCGCCTTGAACGGTTCCGCGCTTTGCCAGTCAGGCTGCGCGATGATGCCGACGCGAAAGCCCTGCGCCTCCAGCACGCGGCCGATCACGGCCATGCCGAAGCTCGGGTGATCCACGTACGCGTCGCCGGTGACGATGATGATGTCGCAGCTGTCCCAGCCCAGCTGGTCCATCTCCGCGCGGCTCATCGGCAGGAATTTCGACGTGCCGAAGCGGCTCGCCCAGTACTTGCGGTAGCTGGTGATCGGCTTGGCGGCGCGCGCGAAAAAGGAAACGTCGACGGGGGCGTTCATCGGGGCTCTGTTAGGGGGAACCCTCGATTTTACGATTTAAGGCCTCAAAGAGCCAGCGTCATGGGTATTGTGGAGCTGCTCGGCCGTTCAGGCGCCGTCCCCTACCTCTGCGGCGCATTGGGCGTGGACGTTGTCGATCAGGACCAGAACGTCTTCCGCACGCTCGTAGCGGGCCATGAGCGACAGGCACACCATGGAGAGAAACAGCTCGCCTTTGTTCTCACCAACGCTGGCCAGCGATTCGCACAGGGCCGAATAGCTGCGATCCAGGTCGTCTTCCGTCATCACGTCAATCCTCTTTTGTTGGCACTCACGAGGCTATCAGCCTGGGGCGGAATATCCAACACCAGCGATGCTGCGATGTGCCAATTCCTTCACAACCGTGGGCGAGGTTGGCCCAGCGGCCTGCCCGGAAGGGCTTACTGGCGGCGGCGCAGCTGGCCGCGAATCTCGCCGCCCGGGGCCTGCGCGGTATGCAGGTTCACGTACCACAGGTTCGCGGCCAGGTCGCCGAACTGCGCGGGCGTGATGGTGGCCTGGCCCTGGATCGGCTGCGCACTGACGTTGCGTGAACGGCACCACGATGCCCGCGTTCGCGCCGACAGCCGCCGGCCCATGGATATGGGCGCCGGTGAGCGGGCCCGAGAGGCCGCTGTAAGTCACCTTCCAGCTCAACGTGTTTTTGCTGCTGTCGTATTGGATTTCCGCCATGCCCCGGCCCGCTGACGCATTGGGCGGAACCTCCTGGGCTGCCGGTGAGCGTGGCCTCATAGATGTCGATCTTCTGCGTCCGGTTGCATCATGCCGCAGCCCGCGACAGCAACGGAGACGAGGCCTGCGGCGAAGGCAGTGCGAAGAACGGTTTGGCGGGTCATCATCATGGCTTTCTCCTTGGTATTGCCGGGATGAGCCGTCATTTTGGGCACAGCCGGTCCGGGCTGTCTGTAGACACGCCCGACAGCTCAGCCTTTGCTCTTGGGCAGCTCCGCGGGCGATTCGGTGGAGGATTGCTGTTCGTCCTCTTCGACCAGTTCGTTGCCCGCCGGCGGCTCCTGCTTGACCGTCTCTCCAAAGGTCGTGTTGAGCGGATCGCCATCGTGGTTTTCATTGCCGCCATGCGCCGGTCCCCGGCCCACGCTGGTGTTGGTGCTCATAGTTGCTCCGATCTGGATATCAAGGTGGATCAACTCTAGAAGGCCGAAGTCACGGCCGTTGCAGGCAGGCAAGCCAGCGGCGTGTAGGCTGTGGCTGTCATGAAAAAGGAGACTGCCCATGCCTGACTTCAGCACACTGCGAATCGACCGGGATGCGGCCAATCCGCGCGTCGCCCGCCTCCTGCTCAACCGGCCCGAGCGCCTGAATGCCATCAACGACGCGACGCCACGGGAAATCCGCGCCGCGATCGACTGGGCGAACGGCGAGGACGAGGTCCACGTCATCGTGGTGGAAGGCGCCGGAAAAGGCTTCTGCGGCGGATACGACCTGACGATGTTCGGCGAAGGCCGCATCGACCATCCATGCCAGCAGGAACGCCATCCCTGGGACCCGATGGATCGACTACGCATACATGAAGCGCAACACCGAGGACTTCATGAGCCTATGGCGCAGCCCCAAGCCCACCATCGCCAAAGTGCATGGCTACGCGGCGGCGGGCGGCAGCGACATCGCCTTGTGTTGCGACCTCCTGGTCATGGCGGACGACGCGCGCATCGGCTACATGCCCACACGCGTCTGGGGCTGCCCCACCACCGCCATGTGGACCTACCGGCTCGGGCCCACGCGCGCCAAGCAGCTCATGTTCACCGGCGACACCATCGACGGCAGGACCGCGGCGCAATGGGGCCTGGCCAACGAGGCGGTGCCGGCGTCCGAGCTGGAGGCGGCGACCATGAAACTGGCCGCTCGCATTGCGGGCGTGCCGCGCAGCCACCTGGCCATGCACAAGATGGTGGTCAACCAGGTGATGCTGGCCATGGGGCTGGAGCAAAGCCAGCAGATGGCCACCTTGTTCGACGGCATCACGCGCCACAACCCCGAGGGCCTGTGGTTCCGCCGTTATGCGCAGGCGGAGGGCTTCAAGGCGGCGGTGGAATGGCGCGACAGCGGCCGGCCGATCCCCGAAGGCGACGAGGCGCGCGAGCAGATACGGGCGCTGGAGGCAGCGGGCTGCCGGCAAGTCCTAACCCGGCGTGATCTTCCTCGCGTCGCGGCAGGCGGTACCCGGCGGGGGCTCATACTGTGGCGGTCTGCGCTTCGCTCCGACTCCGCTGCGATGCTCGGCCTGGGGTCGGCGTCGTAGAACTCGCTGCGCGCGCTGAGGGCCGCTCCGCTCAAACAGCTGCGACGAGTCAGTTTACGAAGCGCGCCAAGCGCGACCGACCCCAGGCCGAGCATCGCAGCCGCCACAGAAATCGCCCCCGCCGGGTACCGCCTGCCGCGAGGCAGACGTGGTGGGCGTGCGTGCGACGAGCGCCAACCATGTCTCTGCAAAGGCGTGTCCGGGCAGGCCGCGGCGCATCGTTGCGAGGCGCCTGGGTTTGCTCGATTTCGTGGCCGCGCGCAGCGCTTCGTGCTCTGACTCGTCGTAGCTGTTTGAGCGGAGCGGCCTTAGGCGCGAAGCGAGTTCTGCGACGGGCCACGAAATCGAGCAAACCCAGGGAAGTCGGTGCGAAGCACCGACCGCCTTGTCGATGCGCCGCGGCCTGCCCGGACACGACTTTGCCGCGTGCATCCGCGCCCTAAGGCATCGCCACACCCAGCTTTTTCGCCCAAGGCTCCAGCGACGGCATGATCGACGGATACAGCGCGACGCCTTCCTCGCGCTGCTTTTTCGCCAGCGCCAGCCCCTTCTCGCCCGGCGTGCGCACGGGCGAGCCTTCGCGTGCCGGGCGCGATGCATGGCACTGCTGCACCACCGCGCCGGTCTGCCGCGTGAAGGCATCCAGCCCGGCGAAAGCGCGCGGATCGATCACCTGCAGGAACACGGTGGCGCCCCACCCTTCCCTTGCATCGGCGCGGCCGTGGCCGGCCAGGCCGCCGGTCAGGGCCTCGACCAGCAGCGACAGGCCATAGCCCTTGTGCCCCGAATCCATGCCGCCCAGCGGAAGAATGGTGCCCTTGGGCTCCTTGAACAACACGCCGGGATCATTGGTGGGCTGACCATACCCATCGATGACCCAGGGTGCGGGCAGCCGCCCGCCTTCCCTGTGCAAACGCCCGGTCAGGCCATTGGTCGTGGCCGAGGTGGAGATGTCCATGAGCACCGGCACGCCGGTCGTGGGGATTCCGGCTGCGATCGGATTGGGCGTGAACACCGCGTCCAACCCGCCAAACGGCGCGACGCTCGCTGCGTTCGGGTCGGAGCAGGTCAGCACCATGAGCAGGCCCTGGTCGGTGGCACGCTTGAGGTAGGCGGCCAGGCACGCGATGTGATGGCTGCGCCGGATCACCACTGTCCCCGTGCCGCAATGCCGGGCCCGTTCCGTTGCCACGGCCATGGCCCTCAGCACCAGCCAGGGACCCGGCAGGCGACGGCCATCCCAGGTCACGGCCGCCGGCACATCCGCCAGAACCTCCGGTTCGCCGTCGCGGGTCATTGCCCCGCTCTCCAGTTCGGCGAGGTACGGCGCGAGCAGCTGCAGCCCGTGCGTGGTATGGCCCATGAGATCGCCCTCGACCAGGATCTGCGCGACCGCATCGGCCTTGTCGACGGACAGACCGGCCGCTGTCAGCAGCCTGGTGGCAAAGGCAGTAAGGGAAAGCGCGGAATAGGTGGACGCTCATGGCATTCAGGTTGCGAGTGCGCGCGCACGCAGAGAACGCAGGCCGCGCAGGATCAGTGGAGTGAACCAGACCAGCAAGGTCACGATGGCCAGCGCCAGGGCGATGGGCCGCGAGAAGAAGGCGCCCAGGCTGCCGTTGCTCTTGATCATCGAGGTGATGAAGTTTTCCTCGAGCATGCCGCCCAGCACGACACCGAGGATGGCCGGCGCGATCGGAAAGCGGTTGGCTTCGAGCAGGTAGGCGATGACGCCGGCCACCAGCATCACGCCCACCTCGAAGGTGGTGTTGTTGATGGCGAAGGTGCCGACGATGCAGAACAGCAGGATGAGCGGCATCAGGATTTCGCGGGGCACGCGCAGGATGCGGCGGGCCACCTTGATGCACAGGATGCCCAGCGGGATCATGATGATGTTGGCCACGATGAACAGCAGGAACACGGCATAGATGTTCTGCGGGTTGGTGGTGAAGAGTGTCGGCCCCGGGTTCATGTTCTTCATGTAGAGCACGCCGATCACGATGGCGGTGATCGAGTCGCCGGGAATGCCGAACACCAGCGCGGGGATCCAGGCTCCGGCCAGTGCGCTGTTGTTGGCCGAACCCGACTCGACGATGCCCTCGACGTGGCCGGTGCCGAATTTCTCCGGCTCCTTGGAGAACTTCTTGCTCATGGCGTACGACATCCACGCCGCGATGTCGGCCCCGGCTCCCGGCAACGCACCGACCGCGGTCCCCAGCGCGCTGCCACGCAGGATCTGCACCGGATACTTCTTGGCCAGCGCCCATTGCCCCGCCATGACGTTGCCGACCTTCTCGACCACCAGTTCGGCGGGCGGGCTGGTGTCCACCACGTAGCGGATGATTTCCGAGATGGCGAACATGCCGATCATCATCGCGATCATGCCGATGCCGCCCGTCATCTCGGCATTGCCGAAGGTGAAACGCGGAAAGCCCGCCGGATTGCCCAGGCCGACGCACGCGACCAAGAGGCCCAGCAGCAAGGTCACGACGCCCTTGAGCGGCCGGTCCGAGGTGATGAACACGGCGCAGGTCAGGCCCAGCAGGACCAGCCAGAAATACTCGAACGAACTGAAGTTGAGCGCGAAATCCGCCAAGGCCGGCGCCGCCACGATCAGCACCAGCGGTGCCGAACAGGCCGCCCACCGCCGAGAACACCAGGCCCGCGCCCAGCGCTTTCTCGGCTTCGCCCTTGCGGGTCATGGCATAGGCTTCGTCGGTGTAGGCGGCCGACGCCGGCGTGCCGGGGATGCGCAGCAGGCAGCCTGGAATATCGCCGGAGAAGATCGCCATGGCGGTGGCGGTGACCATCGCGGCGATGGCCGGAATCGGCGGCATGAAGAAGGTCACCGGCACCAGCAGTGCCGTCGCCATGGTGGCCGTGAGGCCCGGCACCGCGCCGACGAACAGGCCATAGAGCGACGCGATCACCATCACCATGATGGTGTACGGCTCGAACACCATCGAAAAAGCCTGGGCGACGGCGCTCATCACCAGGCGTAGGGCGTGAGCACACCCCAGGGAAGCGGAACACGCAGGAGCTTGTAGAAGGCGAAGTGCACGACCAACGCCGCGATCACCGCTACGAGCACCGCGCGCCAAAGCGGCACGCGCAGGACCGAGAACAGCGCGACCAGGATGACGACGGCCGTGGGCAGGAAGCCGAGCCGGTCAGCGGCGACGATGTAGAACACGACAGACCCGAGCAGGACCAGCAGCGCCACCACATGGCGCGGCGAGCGGACCCAGTCGTCCCAGACCAGCCAAGGTTGATTGGCACGGTCTCGCACGCCGCGCACTATCAGCAGGAAGCCTGCGATGCACAGGCCGGCGGCGATGAGGCCCGGAAAAAGCGCCGGCCCCACCGGCTGACCCGGCATCTTGGGAAAGGCCTGCACCGAGATCAGCACAGTCGCGCCCAGGACCAGCAGCACCAGCCCGAAGATGGCGTCGTTGAGTTTCATGTCATGGGACTGGATCCCGGCCGCGCGATGCGACAGCGTCACTTGACCAGGCCGATGGCCTTCATCGTCGCGCCCAGATCGGCGTCCGACTTCGCCATGATGCGGCCGAAGTCTTCCGGGCCCGCATAGATGACACCGAAGCCGCGGCTGGCCATGAAGTCCGTATAGTCCTTGCTCGCGGCGATTTTGCGCACCGCCGCACTGAGCTTGTCGCGCGCTTCGGCCGGAATGCCCTTGGGCGCGACGATGCCGCGCCACGCCGCCATGGTCCAGTCGCTGCCGACCGCTTCCTTGAGCGTCGGCACGTTGGGGTACAGCGCCGAACGCTTGTCATTCATGATCGCCAGGCTCTTCACCTTGCCGGCATCGATCAGCGAACGCGCTTCGGGCAACGACACCGGCGCCACTTCCACGCCGCCCGCCACCATGTCCTGCAAGCCCGGCGCGGCGCCGTTGCTCGGGACCCAAGGCAGGGCCGCCGGATCGATTTTCTGGTCGCGCAGCAAGCCGGCGATGGCCAGGTGCCAGATGCCGCCCTGCCCGGTGCCCGAGGCCTTGAACTTGCCGGGGTTGGCCTTGATGGCCGCCAGAAGTTCGGAAGCAGTCTTGTACGGAGCGTCGGCCCGGACCTGGATGCCCGCGGGATCGGCGTTGACCAGGCCGATCGGGGTATAGGATGCGCCCGTGAGTTCGGTCAGCCCCATGCCAGTGCATCATGCCGATCTCCACCGTGGCCATACCGATCGTGTAGCCATCGGGCGGCGCCGAAGCGATCGCCGCATGGCCCACCACGCCGCTGCCGCCGGTGCGATTGACGACCGTGACAGGCTGGCCCAGTTCCTTTTCGAGCAAGCTGCCGATGATGCGCGCCGTTGCATCGGTGCCGCCGCCCGCGCCCCAGGGAACGATCAAGGTGATGGGCCGGCTCGGATAGGCCTGGGCAGCGGCCGGCAAGGGTGCCGCGGCCAGGGCCAAGGCGGCAAGGACACCAGCCATCAGGGAACGCCGGGAGCGATTGGACATGCGGTTCTCCTTGGATTCAAAGAATTGAGGGCGAGACAAGTTGTCGTACAACTCTCGGGAATTTAGCGCAGGCTCGTGGCCGAACCATTAGGGTGAACCATAGCCTTGTAGCTTTAGTTGTCGTACAACTTGTTTGTCCAGTGTGCTCCGTCCTACGACAGGTCCGAGGTCCTGTCCGACAAGTTGGCTCAGCTAGCCGACCTAGAGTCCTGGCATCCCAATCAGACACCGGAAGTCCCGATGAACAGCAAGCTCATGCATATAGCCGCGTTGATGGCTGCGGCCGCCGCACTCAGCGCCTGCGAGCGCAAGACCACGGTGGTGAATCCGCCTGGTACGACGACCGCTCCCGCTCCCTCCTCGACGACCGTGGTACCCGCTCCTGCGCCGGGACCCGCGGGTCCGCCCGGCCCGGCCGGCGCACCGGGAACGCCCGCCCCGCCATCCGATTCGGGCGCAATGCCGGCCAGCCCGCCCGCATCGGCAGCCCGGTAAGGCATAGCAAAATGGCCGGATGTCCCACTCACCCCTGCTGACGGTTCAACCCGAGGACGTCCTGGCCTTCTGGCGCGAAGCCGGCCCTTCTCGCTGGTTTCGCAAGGACGAGGCTTTCGACCACGACTTTCGCACCCGCTTCCTGTGGGCCCACGAGGCTGCGCAGCGCGGCGAACTCGACGCGTGGGCGCAAGACGCGGATGGCGCCTTGGCCTTGCTGATCCTCCTGGACCAGTTTCCGCGCAATGCCTTTCGCGGCACGAAACGCATGTTCGAAAGCGACGCCAAGGCGCGCGAGATCGCGCGCGTCGCCATTCAAGCCCGCCACGACATGCAGGCAGACCCGGACTTGCGCAATTTCTTCTACCTGCCGTTCACGCATTCCGAGGAATTGACTGACCAGGACCTGGCGGTGGATCTGGCCCGCGCGCTGGGCGATGAGTCCCTGCGCTGGGCCATCATCCACCGCGACATCATCGAGAAATTCGGACGGTTCCCGCATCGCAATGCGGTGCTGGGCCGAACCACCACGCCCGAGGAGCAGCGGTTCCTGGACACAGCGGTTCGCCAGGCTGTCGCCGGGCTACGGCACGAATTGCCTAGCCGTCGAGTTCCCGATACCGGCGGAAGATGTCGTCCTCGTTGAACGGCACGCGTCGATCGCTGGCCAGGTACGCGGCGACGCGCTTGTGCGTTGCCACACCCGCGTGCAATGCCGACACCAGCGGCGCTTTGTCGAGCGCCTTGCGGCTTGCCTTGGGCAAGGCGTAGACCAGTCCATCCACCCACTGGAACAGCGACAGGTCGGCATAAGACAGGCGCCCGCCCACCAGGTGCGGCATCGCGCGTCCTTCGTTGCGGGGATTGCGGCGCAGCACCGCTTCGAACCACGCCAGGAACTTCGGCAGGCGAGTCTTGCGGAAATCCCGCGCGCGCCTGGCCGCCTCGGGCAGCTGCTCCTCGTAGTACAGGCTGCTGCCGATCGGGTGATGCATGTCGTGTACCTCGGTCACCGCGTCGGCGATGGTCAGCTGGATCTGGTGCGTCCACAGCTGGTCGGCTTCGCTTTTTCCCACCAGGCCCAGCCGCGGACCCAGGTACAACAGGATGGCCGCGCTTTGGCCGATCACGCGCTTGCCGTCGACCAGGAAAGGGCACGCAAACGGCGGGCGGGTCACCGACGCATCCTCCAGGTAATGCTCCATGGCGCGCATGCCGAGCCCTTCCGATTCGTCGCCACGCGCCACGTCGACGTATTCCGCGCCCGCGGCCTCGAGCGCCAGCCGCACGAACTCGCCGCGGCCCTGGATCGTGGGCCAGTAGTGAAGCTCATACGCCATGGCCGGCCCCCTTGACCCTGGGCTTCTTGCCCAGCTTCGACAGATCCAGCCTGACCCACGCGGGCGCGTGGTCGCTCGCATGCTCCTGCCCGCGCACCCACCTGTCCACCCCCGCCTCGACCAGGCAAGGCGCCAGCTCGGCATTGAGCAGCAGGTGGTCGATGCGAAGGCCGGCGTTGCGGTCCCAGTGCTTGCGGAAGTAATCCCAGAAGGTGAAGACAGCCTCATCGGGGTGCAGATGGCGGATGGCATCGATCCATCCCTGTTTCAGCAGGCGCTGATAGCACTCGCGGGTCTGCGGCTGCAGCAGGGCATCCTTCAACCAGGAGCGTGGGTTGTAGATGTCGAAATCGGTCGGCACCACGTTGTAGTCCCCCGCCATCACCACCGGATGGCCCGACTTGTACAGGGCCGACGCATGCTGGATGAAGCGCTCGAACCATGCGAGCTTGTAGTCGAACTTGGGGCCGGGCTGCGGATTGCCGTTCGGCAGGTAGAGGCAGGACACCACCACGCCCTCCACCGCCGCTTCGAGGTAGCGGCTCTGCTCGTCGGCCGGGTCTCCCGGCAGTGAGCGGCGAATCTCGACCGGATCGGTGCCGCGCGCCAGGATGGCCACGCCGTTCCAGGATCGCTCGCCCTTCCACAGTGCGTGATAGCCGGCTTCGCGCAGGGGGCCATGCGGGAACACGCCGTCCAGCGCCTTCAGTTCCTGCAGGCAAGCCACGTCGGGCTTCTCACGCTCCAGCCACTGCAGCAGGTTGGGCAAGCGCGTCTTGATGCCGTTGACGTTGAAGGTCGCGATCTTCATGTGCGCCCATCATCTGGACAAATGCACATGAGGCCCCGTCCTACAGCCGAGGAAATCGGCCCGGCGCATAGTGGTTGCGAACATGAACGCGCGACTGCGCGTTGGCATCCTGTTTCCATGAAAGAGCTCACCATGCCTATCCGATTCAGCACCCAAGCCGCCAATGCAGACTTCCTGCGTGACGACGCCGAAACCACGGGCGCGTCCGAGGGCATGCCCCAGGGTGTCGGCGCCAACGGCAGCGCCGCCCGAAGCAAGAGGGCGAGGCCAAGCCCGGCAAGGACATCAACGCCGGCTTCGTCAAAGACCAGGACGCAGGCAAGCCTGAGTCATTTGCGGCGCTTGCGCTTCGCGCGGCTGAACGCTTCGCCGCCGCCGCCTCCGCCGCCGTCCCGAAGTCGTGCGCATCCAGCGGGTCGCGCAGCGGCCTGCGGCGACTCGACCAGCTCGCTGGCGGTGTTTTCGCCGATATCGCTGCGCGCGGGCACCGACGAGGTTGGCTGGTCGCCCTGCTTGGCGCGGGTTGGGCTGGTATCGCGACGTGAGGCCATGTCGGCTTGGAGATCTGTTGCCCCGAGGTTAGGTATGCCGTCGCGGCGGCAGTGTCAGACAAAGCCGCGAGAGAACTGCAAGGCGCCGAGTCGCTCCAACCTTGATGACGATGATGATGATTCGGTTCATCGCCGCGCTGTCTCATGGCGGCACCCTTGGTTGCCCAGGCCCAGCCGGGCGATTCGCTGCGTTCCAGCGAATGCGCGAGCGCGCGGGCGGAACTTGAAGCCGCGATGGACGACAACGCGCCGAATCCGCAGGCCCGGGCCCAACGGCTGGCCAACGCTCGCAAGCAGGCGTCGCTGGCGTGCCTGGGCGCATCCAGCGGCGAGCGGCAGCGTTCGGGCGCCCCGGACCCGGCGCAGGTGGTGCCCCCGACCGTGATAGCCGTCCCGAGCGCCCCGCCCCGCCCTCCCCCGGCACCGCTCCTTTGCCGCAGCTGGATATCCCGCGGCCTGCGACCATGACCACCTGCGATCCGGGCGGCTGCTGGGATAACAATGGCAAGCGGCTGAACCAGGTCGGCCCGATTCTCATGGGACCGCGCGGGCCGTGCGGTATGCACGGCGGGGTGGTGACCTGCCCGTGAGGCGTACCCTTTAAACTCGACGACTTCTAAAACTGGAGAACCCCATGGGAAACAAGATCGTCACCGAAGCGGATCGCAAGCGGACCCCGGCCCCCAAGGCCATCGAAGGCTATTCCGTGCGCCGCAACGGCGGTGGACAGAAGATCAGCCTGGAACGCGGCACCTCGACCCGCAACAAGAAGCAGCCCGGCAAGCGCCCGCACAAAGGCGGTTGAACTCAGCCGCTGCGGCCGTATGGCGTGCCGTACGGCTCGGCTGAGATTCACTACAGCAGCGGCTCGCCCCGGTTGGGCTTGCCCACCGGTTTAAGATGGCCCATGCTGAAAAAACCCCTCATCACTCTTTCGATCCTGCTGGCCGCCGTCGCGGCGCAGGCCCAGCCCAGCACCGCCAGCCCCGCCAAAAAAGAGCTGGTCGCCAAGATTCTCAAGTTGCAGCAACCAGGCATTGAAGCCACGGCGCGGCGCCTGGTCGAGCAGCCCGCCGCCGAGTTGATGGCCAATGCCGGCGCCGCGCTGCCGGCACGCGTTCCTAAAGAGAAACAGGAATCGGTCGCCAAGGAGATAAAAGCCGACGTTCAGAAATACCTGGATGAAGCCACCCCGTTGGTGCTGGACCGGTCTGTCAAGCTCGCGCCCTCCACCATCGGTGCCTTGCTGGAGGAAAAACTCACCGAAGACGAACTCAAGCAGGTCGTTTCGATCATGGAGTCGCCGGCGTACGCCAAATACCAGCGTATGGGCGACGACATGCAGAGGGTACTGGTGGAGAAGGTGCTGGCCGATACCCGCGGCACGATCGAACCCAAGATTCGCGCGCTGGAGCAGACCGTGGCCAAGCGGCTGGGCGTGACCGCACCACCGCAGGGCTCGGGCGCGAACGGCGCAACCGCACCGCGCGCCCCGGCCAAGCCGGCATCCAAGTAAAACGGGGGCCTAGCGAGCCTGCCGCAGGAACCGCCGGACGTTGTCGGCGTCGGGTCCGACCGACTCGACGGCGTGGCGCAGTTCCTGTTCGCTGCAATGCAGCCACTGGGTCCAGTTGCGCCGCTCCCACTCGTGATCCAGGCTCACCATGAGCTCGTCGTTGCCGTGCCTGCCTTTGTCTTCGGACATACAGCCTCCTGAACAATGCCCATAGGCTAGGCTGGGCGCAGGGCCATCAGAGCCGGAGAACACACGGGCTTGCCGTGCGAAAACAGGGCCGCAGGGCGTAGGACGGCATCATCTGTCATGCCGGACTCGGATGCCGGCATCCATCGGAGCGCGCCAACGTGGATCCCGGGTCAAGCCCGGGATGACACCTCTTTGGAGGACGCTTAGCGGGCGCCGGTCAAGCCGGCCCGGTTGCTGAATTCGAAGCAGGCAGCCTCGAAGCTGCGGATCTCGAACAGCGCTTCCTTCAGGCTCATCTCGCCCTTGTCCATCAGCTTGCCGGCCAGGTGCTCGGTCAGCGGCTTCAGGCGCGCCAGCAGTGCCTTGGTCTCGCCGTACAGGCGCTCGCTCTGCGAATTCCATGATGCTGCGGGTTTCCTCGTCGAGGTTGCGGCCATGGCCGTCGTTGGACAGCGCCCCGAAGTTCAGGCGGGTCTTGCGATACATGCCCATCTCCCCCACGGCGTGGTGCAGCAGCTTGGTGACGCGGGTGATGTCGTTGTGCGCGCCGTTGGTCGTGCCTTCCTCGCCGAAGAACAGTTCCTCGTTGGCCATGCCGCCCAGCAGCACGCGCACGTCGTGCTCGATGTCGCCCTTGGTCTTGAGCAGGTTGGCGCCCTGCTTGTGGAACACGAAGCCCAGTGCGTTGTTGCGCGGATTGGCCTTGAGCGAAATCTTGATCGTCTTCATCTCGGACTGGATCTCGCTCCCAGTCGCCGCCGGCCTGCTTGCGCTCCAGCTCGAAGTCAACCAGGAAGTGGCCCCACTCGTGGATGGCGATGATGCGGCGGTCGCGCTCGCGTTCCTTGGTGGTGTTGGCATTGACGTTGCCGACCATCACGCGCTCGGCCGCCTGCATCAGCGTATCGGCGCCGATCATGCCGCCCGCCTGCACGGCGGTGATGCCGGCCTGGTTGACGATGGTTTCCAGGTCGGCGGGGCTGCGGCCCTCGGTCACTTCGACCAGATGGCGCAGGTCCATGTCGGGCAGCACCTTGTCGGCGCGCTGGCTCAGGTAGTGCTCGATGATGGCGAGGCGCTCTTCCTTGTTGGGCATGCGGAAGTCCACCTTCATCTGGAAGCGGCGCAGCATGGCCTCGTCCATCTGCATGGATTCGCTGTTGAAGTTGCTGGCGACGATCCAGATGATCTCGGCCTCGCTCTTGGTGCGCACGCCGTCCAGCACCGCCAGCAGCGTGTTCTGCGTGTCGTCGTCGAACTTGCGGTGGCCGCCGCGCTTCATGAACAGGTCCTGCGCTTCGTCCAGGAACACGATGCAGCGCTTGCGCCGCTTGGCCATGGACATGATGCGGACAGCGTGTTCGAGCCGCCGGCGACGATAGCCGGTTTCCAGGTTGGCCGCCGAATGGAACAGGATGGGCAGGTCCAGTTCCTTGGCCAGGTAGCTCGCCAGCTTGGTCTTGCCGGTGCCCGCGGGGCCGCTGAACATCACGTTGAAGGGCTTGCTGATGCCGTACTCCGCATACTCCGCGCGGCGCTGGTACTGGTCCTTGATCTGCGCCACCTCGGCCTTGATGTCGTCCATGCCCACCAGGTCGTCGATGCTGCCGTGCACCTGCGACGGCTCGAGGAACTTGAGCGACTTGAACTGGCCCTTGAGCTGGAAGGCCAGGAAGCCCAGCAGGCCCAGCGGTCAGCGCGGCGGACAGCACGCCGCTCACGCCGGCCTTCCAGCCGTCCTTCTCGGACTGCGGGCGGGCGCCGGCGAAGCGGTTGTCCAGGCGCTCCAGCACTTCGAGGCTGCTCGGTCGCTGTCCAGTTCGGCGCGCGGCACGAAGCCCAGCTTGCCGCCCCACGGCGCGGTGACGGCCTTGTCGGCGAAGATCTTGGTCTCCATGTCGCTGGGGTAATAGGCGTACTGCTTGCCCTGCGACTCGATCAGGATGATGCGCTCCGAGACGTTCCACATCAGCGGCTTGTAGATGACCGTGATGCGGTCGACCGGGTTGGCATCCAGGAAGCTCAGCACCGAGCCGGTGCCGAACACCACGGGCAGCTTGTCGGTTGAGCGTCCAGAGGTTGCCTCGCCCGCTTCCCGGCCGGACATCTGCTTGACCTGCTCGGCCACGGCCGCCTGCTTCTTCATGAGCACGACTGAATAGACGCCGGTTGCCGGCGATCAGCACGGCCATGACGGCCACCATGACCTTGACGGCGATCGACTGGACGGCGAACCAGTCCTGCAGCCGGCCTGCGGCCTTTTTCGTGCTCAGCCAAAGACTGCGCTCGACCGGGGGTGCGGCTTCGGGGGTGGTGGGGGAGTTCGCCGATAAATCCGACATGGGCTTTGTCTTTCGGAACGCAAAATGCGCCAGCTACGCCTACGGGTAAGCGTGAGGTTGCTAAAAAAAGTTCGGGGAGGCTCATGAGGCGGGGCCGCCGCGGCTGCAGGTTTTTGTTGGTCTTGCCGCTTACATTGCGAATCGCGCCGGGCTTGAGCCTCTTGTCAGCGCTATCCTACAGATTAGCAAGTGCGCAAGCCAGCACAGGTTTGAAGGAAATCTCCTGTCGGGCCTGTCTCGTGACAAATTTACGTGATCCGGGGCATGCAGGTGTCGGTGTTGTGTGTCAGCAGTTCGCCGTGCGCAAATCATCCAGGCCGATGAGGCATCGTCACCAAAATGTGGTGAGTGCTACAAGATGTTTTCGGTAGGACAAAAGCTATTTATGGTTGACTTGGCAGGAACCCACAACATGGCGCACACTCCAATCTGACAGCCGGGTTTTCTTCAAGTTTCTTCCCCCGGCTCTTTAATCCCTCGGCTTAAAACCCGAGGGATTTTTTCGTTGGGGCCGGAGCAGGCCCTACTGCAGGCTGAGCCACTGCAAGGCGTCGCGCTCGGCGTCGAACAGGGCAATGTCGGGGCACTGGTCGATGGCCTTCGGGCACGAACCCGGCGTCCACGAGATCGGGCGGTCCGACCAGCACCACGCGCGTCTTGGGGGCAAGCGCGCGGCGCAACCGGTCACAGATGAGGAATTTGCCCTTGGCATCAGGCGGGGTGGCCACACGGCGCAGGTCGATCAGCACATGGTCCTGGCGCAGGCGCGTGACCGCGGCCTTCACCATATAGGCGAGCTTCAGGGCGTCGCCGCTGTGCCAGCGGCCTTCGACATCGAAACGCATGTGGCGGCTGTCTTGGCGGGAGGCGACTTGGAGGTTCATTAGCTCTACAGGAAAGTTCACCGGGAGAGTGCCACACTCCTTTGTTGCTTTCGTGCTTACAAGCGCATCAGTAGTTGCCAAGTGTCAGTCAGCCTGCCCGCGCGCCGCCTGTGCGTGGGCTGCGCGGGCTTCCTGTCGCAATTCTTCGACACTGCGCCTCTCCTGCAGCCTGCGATCCACCAGCACGCGGAAGAACCAGGGCACGAAGAAGATCGCCAGGAAGGTGGCGGCCAGCATCCCGCCCATCACGCCCGTGCCGGCCGAAGTGCGCGCGCCCGCGCCGGCGCCTGTGGATATCGCCAGTGGCAGCACGCCGAGGATGAAGGCCAGCGAGGTCATGATGATGGGCCGGAAACGCAAGCGCGCGGCCTCCAGCGCCGCGGCCGGTGCGCTCATCCCTTCGCTCGCCTTGAGGGAGGCGTATTCGACGATCAGGATGGCGTTCTTGGCCGCCAGGCCCAGCAGGGTGACCAGGCCGATCTGGAAATAGACGTCGTTGGTCATTCCACGCAACCATACCGCCGCCAAGGCGCCGAAGGTGCCGAACGGCAGGGCCAGCAGTACCGACAGCGGCAGGGACCATTTTTCGTATTGCGCCGACAGGATCAGGAACACCATCACCGCGCCCAGGCCCAGCGCCAGCCCGGAAGTGCCGCTGGAGCGCTTCTCCTGGAACGAGGCGCCGCCCCAGTCGTAGCTGAAATCGGGCGGCAGGGTCTCGCCCGCGACGCGCTCCACCTCGGCAATGGCCTGCCCCGAACTCACGCCCGGCGCGCCCTGCCCGAACAGCTTGACTGCCGGCAGGTTGTTGAAGCGATCCAGCGTTTCCGGTCCGGCCGAGTAGCGCACGTTGGCAATGGCCGATACCGGCACCATCTCGCCCTTGTCCGAGCGCACCCACATGCGGCCGATGTCGTCGGGCTGTTTGCGATAGGCCGGATCGGCCGACATCAGCACCTGCCAGGTGCGGCCGTACTTGTTGAAATCGTTCACGTAGTGCGAGCCCAGCGTCGCGGCCAGGGTATCGAACACGCTGTCCACCGGCACGCCCAGCGCCTTGGCGCGGGCGCGATCCACGTCCACGTACAGCTGCGGCGTCGCCGCGCGCCACAAGGTCTGCACGCCGGCCAGCTGCTTGGACTCCGCCACCGCCGCCTGGAACTTCTGCGTCACCTCGGACAGCTTGGCCGAGCCGCCATCGCCGCGGTTCTGGATGTAGAACTCGAAGCCGCCGGCATTGCCCAGGCCGAAGATCGGCGGCGGATTGAAGGCCAGCACCAGCGCTTCCTTGACGCCGGCGGTCTTCATGAACAGTTCGCCGACCAGCGCCTGCACCGGCACCTTGCGTTCATCCCAGTGCTTCTGGGTCACGAAGATGGTGGCGGCATTGTTGCGAAAGCCGCCGCCCAGGAAGTCGAAGCCGGCGAACGAGATCGCGTCCAGGTTGTTGGGATTCGACTTGATGATTTCCAGGACTTCGTTGACCACCTTGTCGGTGCGCTGCAGCGAAGCGCCGTCGGGCAGGATGACGGCGGCGATGTAGAAGCCCTGGTCTTCATCGGGCACCAGCGAGCCCGGCGTGTTGCGCCAGAGGACGCCTGTCACCAGCACCATCGCCACGAACAGCGTCAACGCCACGCCGCCGCGGCGAATCATCCAGCCCACGCCCTCGGTGTAGTGCTGCGAAACCCAGGCAAACCCGCTGTTGAACTTGTCGAATACGACGTTGGCGCCCTTGTGCTCGCGCTTGAGGATCAGCACGCACAGCGCGGGCGTAAGCGTCAGTGCGACGATCCCGGAAATGACCACTGCGATCGAGATGGTGATCGCGAACTGCCGGTACAGCTCGCCCGTGAGGCCGCCGAGGAAGGCGATCGGCACGAACACCGCGCACAGCACCAGCACGATGGCGATGATCGGGTTGGTCACTTCCGTCATGGCCTGGATGGCCGCCTCGCGCGCCGGGACGTGCTCCTCGTGCATGATGCGCTCGACGTTTTCCAGCACCACGATCGCGTCGTCCACCACGATGCCGATGGCCAGCACCATGCCGAACAGCGTGAGCGTGTTGATGGAGTAGCCCAGCAGGAACAGCCCGGCGAAGGTTCCGATCAGGGAAACCGGCACGGCGATGATCGGGATCAGCGTGGCGCGCCAGTTCTGCAGGAAGATGAACACCACCAGGAACACCAGCACCATGGCTTCGCTCAGCGTGATCAGCACTTCGCGGATCGACACCTCGACGAAGCGGGTCGTGTCGTAGGGGATCGAATAGCTCAGGCCGTCCGGGAAGCGCTTGGACAAGCCCTTCATCGTCTTCTTGACTTCGCCCGCCACGTCCAGCGCGTTGGCGCCCGGCTGCAGGAAGATACCGACCAGGGTGGCCGGCCTGCCGTTGATGCGGCCGATGAAGTCGTAGTCCTTGCCGCCGAGCTCGACCCGGGCCACGTCGCGCAGGCGGACGGCTTCACCCGCGCCGTTGGCGCGCACGATGATCTCCTCGAACTCGCGCGCCTCCGAGAGCCGCCCCTTGGTCGTGATGGTGTAGACCAGTTCCTGCGCGGTCGAGGTGGGCGACTGCCCCACCTTCCCCGCCGCGAACTGCGCGTTCTGCTCGTTGATGGCGTCGACCACGTCCGAGGTGGTCAGCTTGAGCTGGGCCAGGCGGTCGGGCTTGAGCCAGACCCGCATGGCGTAGTCCTTCGCGCCGAAGATCTGCACGTTGGTGGTGCCCGGCACGCGCTTCAACTGGTCCAGCACGTTCAGCGTGACGTAGTTGCTGGTGAAGATGTCGTCGTAGCGGCCGTCCGGGCGAATAGAAAGCCAGCACCTGCAGGAACGAGGACGAACCCTTCTCCACCGTGACGCCCTGCCGGCGCACCTCCAGCGGCAGCTTGGCTTCGGCCTGCTTGACGCGGTTGTTGACGTTCAGCGCCGCCTGGTTGACGTCGGTGCCGATCTCGAAGGTCACCTGGATCTGCACCACGCCGTTGCCGGCCGAGGTGGAGCTCATGTAGAGCATGTTCTCGATGCCGTTGATGGCGTTCTCGATGGGCGCTGCCACGGTCTGCTCCAGCACCTGGGCACTGGCGCCCGGGTAGATGGCCTGCACCTGCACCACCGGCGGCGCGATCTCGGGGTATTGCGCGATCGGAAGGCCGCGCAAGGAAGCCAGCCCGGCGATGACGATGAAGATGGACAGGACCGCCGCGAAGATCGGGCGGTCGATGAAGAAGCGCGAGAACATGCGCCCTCCTTACTTCGAAGCGGGCTGGCGCGGGCGCCGACGCCGCGGCGGCAGGCCCCTGGGCAATCTGAACCGGCGCACCGGGGCCGATGCGCATCAGCCCATCGACGATGACCTTGTCGCCCGGCTTCAATCCTTCGCGAATCACCCAGCCCTTGCCACCCGGCAGGTCCACCCACTCGCCTGCCTGCACAGGCCGCGCAGTGGCCACCACGGCGCCCTTCATCTCGGGCTTGTCGCTGGGCGCAGCCACATAAACAAATTTGCCCTGCGGGCCCTCCATCACGGCGCGCTGGGGAACCTGGACCACATCGGGCCGCGTCGCACCGACCAGGCGAACCCGGACGAACTGCCCGGGCTTGATCGCCTGGTCAGCGTTGGGCAAGCTCGGCCTGCGAGCGCACGGTGCCGGTGGACGAATTGACCAGCGGCTCGCTGAACTGGAGCTTGCCACCCTTTGCCAGGAGCGCGCCGTCGGCGCCCGTCACCTCCACTGCGAAACCGCCGGGCGGCAACACCAGGCGCTTTGCCTTGATGTCGGCCTGGATGCGCGCGTGCTCGGCGTCGGGAACGCCGAACACGGCTTTGATCGGATTGGTTTGCACGATGGTGGTCAGCAGCACGTCGGGCCCCGATACCAGGCTGCCTTCGGATTTGCCCGCTCCGCCGGCCAAGCCGGACAACCGGCGCCACGACGCGCGTATAGCCCAGGTTGAGCCGGGCTTCCGTCACCCGCGCATCGGCCGCTTTCACGTCGGCAGCGGCCACCTGCTCGGCCGCGAGCGCATCGTCGTAGTCGCGCTTGCTGAACATGCCCTGGTCTGCCAGCGGCTTGACCCGCGCCACCTGCCGCTGGGCGTTGGCATGGCGGGCCTGGGCGGCGCCACGGTCGGCCTCGGCGCGCGCCAGTGCGGTCTGGAATGGTACGGGGTCAATGGTGAACAGCGACTGCCCGGCGCGCACGGACGAACCCTCCGTGTAATTGCGCGTGAGCAGGATGCCGGTGACCCGGGCGCGAACCTCGACCTCGCGCGAGCCCTGCGTCTGGCCCGTGTATTCGAAGCTCACCGGCAGCGACTGGGGCTGCACGACCATGACCTGGACCTGCGGCGGCGGCCCGCCGAAACCGGGCGGCTCGCCCGCTCCGCGGGTCTCGCCACATCCGGCCAGTACGCCGGCAAGAAGAACGGGCAGAAGCGCGCCCCCTGCCAGGCGCGCCAGGCGCGAGCTGTGCAAAAACATTCGAGCATCCTTGTGAGATGTATTTATCGCCGTTGTAGCGGCAGTGCTCGCGGATGTTAACGATATTTCAGTAACCACGCTGCCGCAGCCTGCGCAGACTGACGCCGCTGCGCGCATGATGCTTAAGCTGGCAGCCGAAGCCTTCAAAGCTCCAGCAGCGTCTTGAAGCCGCCCCAGAACATGCGCTTGCCGTCGAACGGCATGGCCTTGGGATCCATCATCGACGCCAGCCGCGGATCCTTCATGACCTTGGCGTTCACGCTGTCGCGGTGCGAGCGCGACTTGTAGACGATCCACGAAAACACGACCGTCTCGTCGGGCTTGAGCTTGACGGCTTGCGGGAACGACGTGACCTTGCCCGGCTTCACGTCGTCGGCGACACATTCCACATATTCCAGCGCGCCGTGTTCCTTCCAGATGTTGCCCGCCTTGCGCGCGATGCGGCGGTAGGCATCGATATTGTCCTTGGGGACGGGAACGACGAATCCATCGACATAGCGGGCCATGGGAATCTCCTGAGGCTGGTGGAAGAAGCAAATAGCCTTAGCCGTGGGCCAGGCAGAGGATGTTGCCGTCCGGGTCATGGCACCAGGCGACCTTGCGGTCACCCGAAACGTGGATGTCGCCCTGGCGCGTGGTGTCCGGCATGTCGTCGTAGTGCAGGAACGGCACGCCACGCGCCCGCAACGTGCGCACCAGCTCTTCGATGTCCCCGGTCACGCTCCAGGTGGCCGAGTTCGCCTTGTTGGTGCCCGCGTAGTCCGACTGATAAACCATGACGGTCGAGTCGCCGCTGCGCAGGATCAGCATGCCGGGCTCGCTGGCGACAGGCTCCAGGCCCAGCTGGCCCTCATAAAACTTGCGGGCGGCCTCTACATCCTTGACGGCGATGGTGGCCATCGCATTGCTGTGCTTCAACATGAATTCGAGCTCCTTTCCGAAAAGATGAAGTTGATCATGCAAGATATTCGTCGAGCTTGGCGAAGGTTGCGGTCCAGCCGCGCTCGTGGTTGTCGCGCGCCTGCTGGTCGAAGAAACGGTCGTGGCGGAAGTCCAGTTCGGTGCCCTGCGCCGTTGGGCGAAGTTCTATCGTGACCAGGGAGACGCGGTCGGGCGTGCTCTGCCAGGCCCAGGTGAAGGAAAGCCTGCGGTTCTCCACGACCTCCTGATAAATGCCCGACACGCCATGCTCCTCGCCGTCCTGGGTTCGGAAGGCGATTGCGTAGCGGCCACCGACACGCACGTCCAGCTCGGCCCGGGTGACCGAGCCCGGCTCGCCCGGACCGAACCAGCGGCTCAGCGCTTGCGGCTCGGTCCAGGCCCGCCAGACTTTTTCGGGCGGGACGGCGTAATGCCGGGTGATGCTGAGGCTGGGCCTGTCTTGCGTGGAGCTCTGGGCCATGGGTTGACCTCCTCTTCGTGGTACAGATAGCGGCCCAGCGCGTCGAGCTGCGCGGTCCAGAATTTCTCGTAGTAGGCCAGCCACATCGCCGCCTCCTGCATCGGTTCGGCCGCGAGTTCGCAGCGCACGACCCTTCCTTCCTTCAGGCGCGTCACCAGGCCCGCATCCTCCAGCACGCGCAGGTGCTTCATGAAACCCGGCAAGGACATTCCGTGCGGCGTGGCCAGTTCGGTCACGGTGGCGCCGCCCTGCCCCAGCTGGCGCAGCACGTCGCGCCGCGTCGCGTCCGACAGCGCCCAGAACACCTTGTCGAGTACTTCCGTCACTTGCAGCCAGCCATGTCGGCGAGGGTTGCAGCATGCTCAGGCGATTGCCCTCCGTGTCGAAGAACGCAACGTATTTGCCGACGCCGGGAATTTCCATGGGCTCGCCCAGTACCTCGCCGCCGGCGGATGCCACGGTTTTCATGGCGGCACCGATATCCGGCACCGCGATCACGATCGATGGGTACTGCGCGGGCCACTCGGGGTTGCGCGGATAGAACCCGCCGTTGATGGCCCCTGCCGGGGCGCCGGGCTTGGCATCGGCCTGCGCCGTGGTGGCGAGCACATAGTTGCCCATGTCCTCGCCCAGCATCTGGAGCTGCCAGCCAAAGGCGGCTTGATAGAAGCGGGCGATGCGCTCGCGATTCTCGTAGGGAATTTCAAAGTGGACGACAGGATTCATGGTTTGCTCCTTATTTGCCTTCATACGCGCGCTTGAGCTCGCGCGATGTCGAACTTCTTCATCTTCAGCATCGCGGTCATGGCGCGCTTCGACTTGGCCTGCATCAGGGTCGTGCAGCATCTCGAACAACACGCGAGGCACAACCTGCCACGACACACCGAACTTGTCCTTGAGCCAGCCGCACTGCTGCGCCTTGTCGTCGCCGCCGGCGGTGAGCTTGCTCCAGTAGTGGTCGATCTCTTCCTGGCTTTCGCAGGTGATCTGCAGGGAGATGGCCTCGTTGAACTTGAACACCGGGCCTCCGTTGAGCGCGGTGAAGGACTGGCCCTCGAGCTCGAACGCCACGGTCAACACGGTGCCCGGCTTTCCCCCATGGATTTCCTGCCCTGCTTCGCCGTACCGGGTGACGGCAACGATCTTCGAATCCTTGAAGATGCCGGTGTAGAAATTGGCGGCATCTTCGGCCTGGCTGTCGAACCAGAGGCAAGGTGCGATTTTGGATCTGATCTTCATGGAAACTCCTATAGTTAACCAGTTGGTTTAGTTTACAGGCGAAGGAAAGCCTGTCAAGCCAGGTCCTCGTTAACCGGGAGGTAACTAGGGCGATTCTTTGGCGCGCAGCTTGGCTGAGATGTACTCGCCGTGCGTCACGTGCAGCAACCCGGCCACTTTGGAGATCAGGTGGTTTTCATGCGCGTCGAGATGCCCGTCCGAATAGGCCACCTGCCACATGTACTCGACGATGCGGATCTTCTGCTCCTGGCTGAAGCCATCATTGATGACCGAAGTGAATTGATGGAAGTCCGACGCCGTGCGTGCAGTCTGTTCCGCCAATTCGACCAGCCGTGACAGCTCTTCATCCGCCAGCGAGAACTTCTGCCGCAGTGCCGCGACCACTGCCAGCCGCTCCTGCGGTCCTAGTTCCGGATCAGCGCGCATGACCTCGACCAGCAGGACCGCAGTGGCCAGCTGGAGGGAATGTTCGTTGCGCGCGCTGCTTGCGCCCGGCGGGGCCGTCACGGAATTGAAGAGGTCTTTCAGGGTTCGCAGCATGATGGTTGCTCTCGGAATAGGGTAGGACGTAAGGCGAAGCTTACGAGCGAATCAGTGCGCGCTGCCAGCGCAGCGTGCCGCGGCGGGCTAGCCTGCAACAAGATTGATTCAGGAGTGCCTCATGCTTCGCAAACTCATCATGTTCGCCATCACTTCGGGGCTGGCAAAGAAACTCTACGACAACTATCGCCGCAAACAGATGCGCACGCCCTTCCCCACGTCCAGGCATCACCCGGAACACCGGGCGGGCCGCTCCAAGACTCGCGGCGGCCATCCCATCTAAGCGGCGTATCGCGATCCCTGCGCCAGGCCGCCGGCCCGGCATCCAGCGGCAATTGCAACCCATGGGCCCTGCGCGTGACGGACATTTGCGGCCAACGACTTCAGACTGATGCTTTGCGATTCGCGCATCCATTGTTATACTCCTGTAAAACTACGGAGAATGCCGTGTTGCACGCTTCCTTGCGCCGCTCAGGCGGCTCTTACATCATGACGGTGCCCCTTTCCTATGTAGAACAGAACCATCTGGATGCGGGATCGCGCCTGGCGATAGAAATCGTCGGAGATGAACTCAAGATCAGGCCCCAGCGCGAGCGCAAGACTCTGGCCGAACTGTTGAAAGCAACGCCCCCCGGCCTGTGCCGTGCGGAGGGTTGGGACGAACTGGGGGCAGCCGGGGCCGAACTGTGACGCCTGACCGGGGCGACATCCTGCACCTGGCCTTTGACCCGGCAAGCGGTCGGGAGATGAATGGCAACCACTTCTGCCTGGTTGTTTCCCCTCGAGCCTTCAACGCCCGCTTCAAGCTGGCTATGGTGTGCCCTATTTCTGGCGGCGCCGCGAGAGGTGGCACGCAGTGCGGGCTTTCTGATATCGCTGATGGGCCAGGGCTTGCGCACCGACGGGCAGGTCCACGCGCATCAGATCAAGTCACTGGACTGGGCCTCGCGCAAGGCCAGCCTGGTTGAGCGCGCACCCGGCGTGGTCGTGCAAGAGGTGCTGATGTGCCTGCAAAGCGTGCTCGCTGACTAGCACCCAGGCATGAACTGCCGTCGCTACAGGTTCATTGCTACACAACAGTATCACCGCCTTTGCGCCACGCCGCCGGCGAGACACCGAGATGACGCTTGAACGCCCGGCTGAATGCTGCCTCCGACTCGTACCCAACGCGCTCGGCAATGGCGGCCATACCCAGTTGCGGCTGGTCGCGCAGCAGATTGGCTGCCAGTTGCAAGCGCCAATGCGTCAGGTAGTGCATGGGTGCAACGCCCAGGTGTGTACGAACCGGTCCGCCAGCACGGACCGCGACACGGCCACGCTGCTGGCCAGCCGATCCACCGTCCATGCGGTTTCGGGCTGCGCATGCAAGAGCATGATCGCGCGGCCGAGCACGGGATCTTTCAGCGCGCCAACCATCCGGTCTGTTGCGCCGGCAGCCCTTCCGCGTACTGGCGCAGGCAGTCCACCAGCACCAGCTCCGGCAACCTCGCCAGCAAGGCTTCTCCCCGAGCGCCCGGACGGCTGGCCTGCTCCACTACGTAGCGCAGGCTCGTCTCGCGCCACTGCGCGGCCTGATCCGAACTCGGTCGCACGTGGATCAATCGCGGAAGCGCGTGCAGCACGGGGTTGAACAGCAGGTCATCGCAATGCAGGTAACCGCACAGGATTCTCGTGGGCTGGCCGCCACCCCCAATCCGGACCACCGGCATCTCTTGCCAAGGCGGCATGGGCAGCAGCGAGGCGATCGGCACCGGCGGCGCGTCATCGGGATATCCCATCGAATGCCGATCGCAATATGGAAGCACCACCGCATCGCCCGGTCGTGCCGTGGCTCGTTCGCCGCTGTCGAGCCGGATTGTGAACATGCCTTCCACGGCCACGTGGAACAGGACGATGCGCTGGGCGCCGGGCTGCACGATCTGGCACAGCGTCTTTGCATCGGTGGAGGCAAAGGCCCAGGGGGCGGAGAACTCACCGCGCAGGAAGACAGCGCTCGCCAGGTGCGTGCGGCCGAGCACGTCGGCCAGCAGTTCGGCACCGCCTGCGAACGACGACGTCTTCAAAATCGGAGTTTCGAGCATGAAGTTCGGTGTCATCGTCATGGCAATTCGTCGATCTCCGAACCATAGTCTGTTCTCCCAACCACCGCAACGAAGGAGACCGTCATGCCTAAATTCGTCATCGAGCGCGAAGTCCCCGGCGCCGGCAAGCTGTCTGGTATGGAACTCAAGGGCCTGGCGCAGAAATCCTGCGATGTATTGCGCGAGATGGGCCCTAAAGTCACCTGGCAGCAGAGCTATGTGACCGACGACAAGATCTACTGCGTGTACATCGCCGACAGCGAGAAAGAAGTACGCGAGCACGCCGAGAAAGGCGGCTTTCCGGCCAAAGGTTTCCAGTAACGCCGTGATCGACGGGCCACCGCCGAGTAAAGCGAAGGGGCTGCAGCGGCTACTTCGCGCCCAGCCCCATCGCCCGGGTGATCACCTCTTTCATGATCTCATTGGTGCCGCCGTAGATGCGCTGCACGCGCGCATCGGCGTAGGCGCGGGTGATGGGGTATTCCCACATGTAGCCGTAGCCGCCGTGCAGCTGCACGCACTCGTCCATCACCTTGCACTGCAGATCGGTGGTCCAGTACTTGGCCATGCTGGCGGTGGCGGTGTCGAGCTTGTCCTGCACCACCAGTTCGCATGCACTTGTCGACGAACACCTGCGCGATCTGGACTTCGGTCTGCAGTTCGGCCAGGGTGTAGCGGGTGTTCTGGTAGCTGGCGACCGGCTGGCCGAACACCTTGCGCTCTTTCACGTATTGCACGGTCCAGTCGATCGCGGCCTGCGCCGAGGCCACCGCGGTCACGGCGATCTGCATGCGCTCCCACGGCAGCTGCTCCATCAGGCAGATGAAGCCCTTGTTCTCGAATGCCGCGCCGCCCAGCAGGTTCTCGGCCGGCACGCGCACGTTGTCGAAGAAAAGTTCGCTGGTGTCCTGCGCCTTCAGGCCCAGTTTCTTCAGGCGCTTGCCTGTCTCGAAACCCTTCATGCCGCGCTCGACCAGCAACAGGCTGGTGCCCTTGGCGCCGGCGTCGGGTTGGTCTTGGCGACCACCACCACCAGGTCGGCATGCCAGCCGTTGGTGATGAAGGTCTTGCTGCCGTTGAGCAGGTAGCTGCCGTCGGGCTGCTTGATGGCGGTGCTCTTGATGCCCTGCAGGTCGCTGCCGGCCGCCGGCTCGCTCATGGCGATCGCGCCCACCATCTCGCCGCTCGCCAGCTTGGGCAGGTATTTCTTCTTCTGCTCCTCGGTGCCGTAGTGCAGGATGTAAGGCGCGACGATCTCGCTGTGCAGGCTGTAGCCGATGCCGCTCCAGCCGCCGCGCGCCAGCTCCTCCATCTGGACGACCGAATAGAGCTTGTCGACGCCCGAGCCGCCGTACTCCTCGGGCATGGTCGCGCACAGGTAGCCGTTGGCGCCCGCCTTGTTCCAGACCGCGCGGTCCACGTAGCCCTGCTCTTCCCAGGCTTCGTGGTGCGGAGCGATCTCTTTCTCGCAGAACTTGCGGAAGGCGTCGCGAAAGGCCTCGTGGTCGGCGGAAAAGAGTGTGCGGGGAATCATGAACTGCTCCTTGAAATCAGGTTCTGGGCGCCGTTCATCGCCGCCTTGACGATGCGCGCGTAGTTGCCGATGAATATGTCGTTCAAAGTGCTTTCGGCCAGCAAGACCTCATCGAGTTTCTTCCTCGGCTGTCGCCATTTTTACAGAGCATGTGCTTGGTGAAATGAATATACTGGCTTTTTGCAGTCCCGCCTGGAGAACATCATGACCGAAGCCTATGTTTACGACGCCATCCGCACCCCGCGCGGCAAGGGCAAGAAAGACGGCAGCCTGCACGAAGTCAAGCCGGTCAACCTGCTGGCCGGCGTGCTGGTCGAGCTGCAGCGGCGAAACGACTTCGACACCTGCGCAGGTCGACGACGTCGTGATGGGCGTGGTCTCGCCCATCGGCGAGCAGGGCTCGGTGATCGCCAAGGTCGCGGCGCTGAAAGCCGGCTGGGACTTCCGCTGCTCCGGCGTGCAGCTCAATCGCTTCTGCGCTTCCGGCCTGGAGGCCGTGAACATGGCCGCGCAGAAGGTGCGCTCGGGCTGGGAAGACCTGGTGGTGGCAGGCGGCGTGGAAAGCATGAGCCGCGTCCCCATCGGCTCGGACGGCGGCGCCTGGGCGCAGGACCCGGAAACCAACTCGGCCACGGCTTTCGTGCCGCAGGGCATTGGCGCGGACCTGATCGCCACGCTGGAGGGTTTTTCGCGCGAAGACGTGGATGCCTTCGCCCTGGAAAGCCAGATGCGCGCCGCCAAGGCGCGCGAAGGCGGCTTCTTCGCCGGCTCGGTGGTGCCGGTGAAGGACTTCCTGGACCAGGCCATCCTGGAGCAGGATGAATTCATCAAACCCCGCACCACCATGGAGGCGCTGGCCTCGCTGCGGCCCGCGTTCGACCAGCTTGGCGCGATGGGCTTCGACGACGTGGCGATCAGCCGTTACCCGCAGGTCGAGCGCATCAACCATGTGCACCATGCCGGCAACTCGTCCGGCATCGTCGATGGCGCGGCCGCCGTGTTGATCGGCAGCGAGGCGGCCGGCAAGGCCCATGGCTTCAAGCCGCGCGCGCGCATCGTTGCCGCCGCGCTGTCCGGCGCCGACCCGACCATCATGCTCACCGGCCCCATGCCCGCGGCACGCAAGGCACTGGCCAAGGCCGGCATGACCATAGACCAGATCGACCTGTTCGAGGTCAACGAAGCCTTCGCCGCCGTGCCCATGAAGTTCATGAAGGAGATGGGCGTGCCGCACGACAAGGTCAACGTCAACGGCGGCGCCATCGCCATGGGCCATCCGCTGGGCGCGACGGGCGCGATGATCCTCAACACCCTGATCGACGAATTGCATCGCCGCAAGCTGCGGTATGGCCTGGCCACGCTGTGCGTGGGCGGCGGCATGGGCATCGCGACCATCGTGGAGCGCCTCTAAGTGGCTGTCATCCCGGACTTGACCGGATCCATCGCTCATACCACTCGAACATGGATTGCGGGTCAAGCCCGCAATGACAACCTATGAAGACCATCAAGTACGAACTGCAGGACGGCATCGCCACGATCACCTTCGACGAGGAGGGATCGCCCGTCAACACCATGTGCACGCAGTGGCAGAACGACCTGACCGAGGTCACCGCCCAGGTTGTCCGGGACAAGGATGCCATCAAGGGCATCGTGCTGGCGTCGAACAAGAGCACCTTCTTCGCCGGCGCCGACCTCAAGGGCACGATGCGCCTGCAGCCGGCCGACGCGCCGCAAGTGTTCCGCGAAATCGAGCAGACGAAAAAGAACTTCCGCACGCTCGAAACCCTGGGCAAGCCGGTCGTCAGCTGCCTCAACGGCGCGGCGCTGGGCGGCGGCTGGGAAGTCGCGCTGGTCGGCCACTACCGCGTGGCCGTGGACAACCCCAAGATCCAGTTCGGCTTGCCCGAGATCACGCTGGGCCTCATCCCCGGCGCCTCGGGCATCACCAAGATGACCCGCCTGCTCGGCCTGATGGGCGCGCAGCCCTACATCCTGGAGAGCAAGCTGTTCACGCCGCGCGAGGCGCTGGAGCTCGGCCTGGTGCATGAACTGGTGCCCGGCGCCGCGGCCCTTCGCCCGGCGGCACTGGCCTGGATCGAAGCGCATCCGCAGGCGCAGCAACCCTGGGACGACAAGAACTACAAGATGCCCGGCGGCACGCCCAGCAATCCCAAGATCGCCGGCATGCTGAGCGTGGCCCCCGCCGTGCTCAAGCAGAAGACCCGCGGCTTGTACCCTGCACCCGAATACGCGCTGGCGGCCATGGTGGAAGGCGCGCAGGTCGATTTCGATACCGCCCTGCGCATCGAGTCGCGCTATCTCGCCAAGCTGATCGTCGAGCCCGGTCGCGAAGAACATGATCAACACGTTCTTCTTCAACATGAACGCGATCAAGTCGGGGCAGTCCCGGCCCAAGGACGTGCCGCGCTACAAGCCGCAGAAAGTGGGCATCCTGGGCGCCGGCATGATGGGCGGGGGCATCGCCTACGTGCAGGCCAGCCGCGGCGTGCCCACCGTGCTGAAGGACGTGACCCTGGAGAAAGCCGAAGCCGGCCGCAACTACAGCATCAAGGTGACGCAGCCCCGGGTCGAAAAGGGCCGGATGAGCCCGCAGGACCAGGATGCCCTGCTCTCGCGCATCACGGCCGGCGATTCGGTCGAGGTCTTGCAGGGATGCGACCTCATCATCGAAGCCGTGTTCGAGAACCGCGAGCTCAAGGCGCGGGTCACGCAGGAAGCCGAGCCCATGCTCGCGCCCGGCGGGTTCTTCGCGAGCAACACCTCCACCCTGCCGATCACCGGCCTGGCCAAGGCCAGCCGGCGTCCGGAAAAATTCGTCGGCATCCACTTCTTCAGCCCGGTGGACAAGATGAAGCTGGTGGAAATCATCCGCGGCAAGGAGACCGACGACGAGACGGTGGCGCGCGCCTTCGACTATGTGCAGTCCATCGGCAAGATACCCATCGTGGTCAACGACTCGCGCGGCTTCTTCACTTCGCGCGTGTTCGGCACCTTCGTGATGGAAGGCGCGGCCATGGTCGGAGAAGGCATCCCCGCCGCGGTCGTCGAGCAGGCGGGCATCCAGGCCGGAATGCCGGTGGGGCCGCTGGCCGTGCTGGACGAGACGGCGCTGTCGCTATCGGTGCACGTACTGGACCAGACCCGCGCCGACTTGCGGGCGGAGGGCGGCACCTACATAGCGTCGCCCGGCGAGCTGCTGGTCGAGCGCATGGTCAAGGAGTTCGATCGCAATGGCCGCGCGGCCGGCGCCGGCTTCTACGAGTACCCGGAGGAAAAAGGCGCGAAGAAGTACCTGTGGCCGGAACTCAAGAACCTGTTCGAGCGGCCGGGTATCCGCTGGGACATGCAGGACCTGAAAGACCGCCTGCTGTACCGCCAGGCCGTGGAAACCGCGCGCTGCCTTTCGGAGAACGTGCTGACCACCGTGCACGATGCGAACATCGGCTCCATCTTCGGCATCGGCTTTCCCGGCTGGACCGGCGGCGCCATGCAGTTCATCTATGGCACGGGCATAGACGCGTTCTGCAAACGTGCGGCCGAACTGGCGGACAAGTATGGGCCGGGCTTCGCGGTGACCTCCCAGGTCCGCGACGCCATCCGCGCGCATCAGCCGAGCTACTAGCCTTCGATGCCTGGCAGCAGCTACTTCGTCGCCCGTTCGACGTAGCGCGCCATCGCCTGGATCTGCGCCTCGGTGAGCTGGGGATAGGCGGGCATCTGGCCGATGCCGTTCTTCACCGCCTTCATCACGCGCGCGGCATCGGGCTTGAGTTCGTCGAGCGAAGGACCCACGGCGCCCTCCGCGCCCGCGTCCTTGAGCGTGTGGCACACCATGCAGGGTGGTGAGGCTTCGCCCTTGAACAGGCGCTTGCCTTCTTCCTCCTGGGCGGCCACGCCGGCCGAAGTGCCGGCACCCAGCAACAGCAGCAGGGCTGCACGCGATATCGGGCGCATGGTCAGACCACCGTCACCGGCAACGCATGGGAGCGCCAACCGCTATTGAGATAGCCACCCGCATTTTCCGGGGTGGTTTCGGCCTGCCAGTTCGAACTTGACGTCCTGCACGCGCGAAGCCAGCACGTAATTGCCCGGCTCCAGCTTGACCGGCAACACGAACTGGCGCCAGGCGAAGCGGCCCAGGTCCGGGCCTACCAGCCGGGCCTCGCGCCAGGACTGGCCACCATCGATGGAAACTTCCACAAGGCGCACGGCCTGCATGCCGCCCATGGCGACGCCGTGGATCTGCACCCAGCCGGCCTTGAGCGACCCCGCTTCCGGCGCCGGCCCGTTGATCCAGGATTTGGCATCCATCTCCCACACGGCGGGATGGCTGGGGTCGCCCTTCTGGCCCGGTGGCGACATGCGATAGCCGGTTTTCTGGATGGCCGCATCGGTTTCCTGCGCGGTAAAGGCAAGGCGCTTGATGTACTTGATGTTGTTGACGCCGCTGTAGCCCGGCACGATGAGGCGCAACGGACCGCCGTGCGCGTGCGGCAGCGCCTCGCCGTTCATTTCCCAGGCCAGCAGCGCGTCTTCCATCGTCTTCAGCGGCACCGAACGCTCGACCATCACGCTCTTGGGGTCCAGCCCATCGGGCAGCTTTTCTCCGCCGGTGCCCGTCATGAAGCGGGCATCGCCGGCAAGGCCGCCAAGCGCAGCCACAACCGTGCGCACCGGCACTCCGCTCCAGATGACGCAGCCGGCCGCGCCCACCTGCCATTTGGTGCCGCTGGGCTTGCTGGGAAAGTAGCCCCGCCCGTTGCCCGAGCATTGAAGCACCGTGGCCATGGTTTCGAGGCCCATGGCCTTGAGCTCGGCGACGGTGAGTGTGCGCGGCCCGCGTACCCCCTCGACGGCAAGCGCCCAGGCGTCGCGGTTGGCGACGATGGAAACGTCCGGAGCCGGCAGGTTGTTGCGGATGTACAGGCGATCGTTGGGCGTGACCACGCTGGTGCCGAACGCGCTGCGCTTGGTTTCTATGGTCGTGGCGGTGTGCTGGATCAGGTGCTCGGGATTCTTCCAGCTCACGTACGCGGGCAAGGGCTTCGCGGCAGAGGTGGCGGCAGCAGAGGCAGGCGCGGCCGGCGCTTGAGCCTTGGCGCCCGTCGAGACGCCTGCCAGCCCGGCAGTCGCCAGCACGCCGGCGCCGCCGGCCAGCAGGTGGCGACGGACGAGGTTGGGGGGCGAAGTGGTCATGTGGTCTCCAAAATGGTCCGCCAGCATAGGCCAATCGCAGCGGGCTGTCAGTGAGGAAATGCTGATCAGTTACTTGACTGCGGCAACCAATTGCCTGACGATGTCATGTATGACGACCACCGCTTCCACGATCGCCCCGGCCCAGGTCAAGGCCGTGCGCGGCTTCAACCGCTTCTACACCCAGCGCATTGGCGTGCTCGACCCCTATCTCGGCAGCGAACTCTCGCTCACCGAGGTTCGCGTGCTCTACGAACTGGCGCATCGCGACCAGCCCACGGCCACCGAGCTGGGGCGCGACCTGGCATTGGACGGCGGCTACCTGAGCCGCATCCTGCGCCGCTTCGAAACCCGTGGCTGGCTCGCACGCGCGCCCTCCCCGGCCGATGCCCGGCAAAGCCTGCTCAAGCTCACCGAGGCCGGCCACGCAGCCTTCGCACCCTTGCAGCAGAAGTCGCGCGATGAAGCGGCAGCCCTGTTGGCCGGCTTGGCCGCGCCCGCGCGCGACAAGCTGATCGAAGCCATGGACACCGTCCAGCAATTGCTCGACACGTCGCACAAGCCCGCCGGCTCGACCCGCACCGTCGTGTTGCGCGATCCGCGCCCCGGGGACATGGGCTGGGTGGTGATGCAGCACGGCGAGATCTACTGCCGCGAGTATCGATATCACCAATGAATTCGAGGCGCTCGTAGCCGACATCGCCGCCAAGTACATCAGGAACTTCGATCCCGCCTGGGAAAAGGGCTGGATCGCCGAGATCGACGGCGAGCGGGTCGGCTCGGTGTTCGTGGTGCGCAAGTCGGCCACCGTCGCCCAGTTGCGCCTGCTGATCCTCACGCCCGATGCGCGCGGCCACGGCCTGGGCGGGCGGCTCACCGACGAATGCATCGCCTTCGCGCGCGGCAAGGGCTATCGCAAGATGACCCTGTGGACCAACGGGCACCTGGATGCGGCACGGGCCATCTACAAGTCGCGCGGCTTCAAGCTCGTCAAGAGCGAGCCGCTACCATGCCTATGGGCAGGACCTGGTCAGCGAGACCTGGGAGCTGAAGCTATAAACCTCGCCCTGCTCGGCCGCGCCGGCGCCAGCGTGCTGGTGGGCGCCGCCATCGTGGCCTCGCGATTCGCCGTGGCCGAAGTGCCGCCGCTGACGCTGGCGATGCTGCGCTACGCCATCGGCTTTTGCTGCCTGCTGCCGTTCGCCTGGAGCGGCTTGGCGCGCATGCGCGGCCGCGACCTGTGGGCCATGGCGGCGCTGGGCATCGGGCAGTTCGGCGTGCTCATCGCCCTCTTGAACTTCGGCCTGCAACACGTGGGCGCGGCCCAGGCGGCACTGATCTTCAGCCTCTTCCCCTTGCTGACGCTGCTGCTGTCGGCGGCCCTGGGGCGCGAGCGCATCAGCTGGGCGCTCGCGCTGGGCGTGCTTGTTTCGATCGCGGGCGTGGCCATGGCGCTGGCACCGAAGCTGGGCGCGCCCCATGCCGGGCATTGGTGGGGAGAGCTGGCGGTGGCAGCCGCAGCTGCCATCGGCGCCCTGTGCACCGTGCTGTATCGCCCGTACCTGCAGCGCTACCCCACCGTGCCGGTGTCCGCGTTCGCCATGCTGGCATCCGTGCTGTTCCTGGCGCTGCTGGCGCTGGGCGAGCAATGGCCCGCGCGCCTGCTCACCTTCAGCGGCCAGGCCTGGGCCGCGATCGTTTTCATCGGCGTGTCCAGCGCCATCGGCTATTTCTGGTGGCTCTACGCGCTCAAGCATGAGTCGCCGACGCGGGTGACGGTGTTCCTGGCGCTCAACCCGGTGACGGCGGCGCTGCTGGGATGGGCGCTGCTCGGCGAAGCCTTGCATCCCGCCGCGCTAGGGGCGCTGGCACTGGTCGCGGCCGGGCTGTGGCTGGCGACGCGACCGGCGCGCGGCGCGATAATCGGCGCATGAGTTCCTCGCCCGACGCGCTCGCCGCAAGCGCCCATCGAGAAGCGGCCCCGGCCCAATTCCCTCTCCGACCTGTTTTTCTCGTTCACCATCCTGGCCCTGCAAGGCTTTGGCGGCGTGCTGGCCGTCGTGCAGCGCGAGCTGGTGGAAAAGAAGCGCTGGATGACGCGTGAGGAGTTCGTGGAGGAATGGGCCGTGGCGCAGATCATGCCGGGCCCCAACGTGGTCAACCTGTCGTTGATGATCGGCGATCGCTACTTCGGGCTTGCGTGGCGCCATGACAGCCCTGGCCGGCATGCTGGTCGTGCCCCTCTCGTGGTGCTGAGCCTGGCGCTGGTCTATGCCCAGTTCGCGGACAACCCCCAGGTAGCGGGCGCGCTGCGCGGCATGGGCGCGGTGGCGGCGGGCCTCATCACGGCGACCGGCCTCAAACTGTCCAGCGCGATCAAGAAAAATCCGCTGGGCGTGCCGGTGTGCATCGCGTTCGGCATCGCCTCGTTCGTGGGCATCGCGCTGATGCGCTGGCCATTGGCGTATGTGCTGCTCGGCCTGGGCGGCCTGGCCTGCGCCATGACCTACCGCAAGATGGGGAAGGCCGGGCATGACGATCACCATGACCGGCGCCGACTGGCTGTCCCTCTTCGTCCACTATCTCTCGCTGTCGCTGCTGTCGGTGGGCGGCGCCATCACCACCGCGCCCGACATGCACCGCTACCTGGTGGACCAGCAGGGCTGGCTCACCGATCCGCAATTCAGCGCCTCGATCGCGATTGCCCAGGCCGCCCCCGGGCCCAACGTGCTGTTCGTCGCCCTGCTGGGCTGGAACGTGGGCCTGAATGCCGGCGGCCTGCCCACCGCGCTGCTCGGCCTGGCCATCACGATGGTCGGCATCATGATCCCCAGCACCACCCTCACCTACCTCGCTGCCCGCTGGGGCCACCAGAACCGCGAGCTGCGGGCGGTGCGCGCCTTCAAGCAAGGCATGGCGCCCATCGTCATCGCCCTGCTGGTCGCCACCGGCTGGATTCTTGCCACCGGCAGCAAGTACGTCGGTGGGCGACTGGCCGATCTGGGCGGTCGCCGTTGTCACGGCCATCGTGGTCTGGCGCACCAAGGTGCACCTGCTCTGGCTGCTGGGAGCCGGCGCCGTGCTGGGGTGGATGGGCTGGGTGTGAGGCGCGCTGCGGTCACTCTGGCGCCGCGCACGATGTCCAGGTAGAGCGGGTTCATCGAAATCGTGTTGTGTCCCGTGCCGGGCAGGACGACGAACCGCGCCACTCCCTGCGCGAAACCGGGCGTGAAGCTGATCGGTGCTCCATCGCGGGATGACCTCGTCGTGCTCGGCCGCGATCAAGGTCGTCGGTGCGGTGACCAGCGGCGCATAGCGGCCGGATTCGTACTTGTCGGCGAGCAGCCAGCGCACCGGGAAGATCGGGAACTGCGCCGCCGCGAGATCCTGCAGGCTGTCGTACGGCGTGACCAGCACCAGGCGAGACACCGGCCGCTGGGTCGCGAGGCGGATGGCGATGCCCGATCCCAGGCTGCGGCCTACGACGACGACGTTGGGATGTTCGGCATGGATCTTGTCGAACAGCTTCAAGGCATCCGCTTGCAGCGCCGGCTCGGAGGGAGCGCCCGAACTGCCGCCATAGCCGCGGTAGTGCATCAGGAAGATGGCGTGGTCGGGAAAAGCCGTCGAAAGCGACGGCAGGCTGGCGGAAACATCCTCCGCATTGCCGCCGAAATACATCAAGGCGTTGGGGCCCGCGAGGGGCCGCACCGAAACCCGCAGCTCGGCACCATCCACCGGCAGCCGGATCTGCGAGGAACTGCCCAGCGAGCTCGGCTGCGGAAAGTAGATCAGCGAACGCTGGAAGAAGAACAGCGCCGCGCAAGCCCCAAGGTACACAAAAGCGGCAACAGTGAGCACGGCGACCACGCTTCGCATCATCGACGCGACCTTCCCGCACCCGGCGGAAAGTACCACCAGGTGGCCAGCACCAGCAGGCCGAAGAGCGAATACATCAGCGTGAACACCCAGCCCGGCGCATCGTAGTAGAGCAAGCGCTGCAGCCAATGCTCGATGAAGCTGCCGCCGTAGGTGGCCTCGGCGCCTTTGGCGCGCAGCCACATTTCAAGGGTTGTGAGCGGACACGTGATGGCGAACCAGGCCTCGGCGACGACCACGGCGATAGCGCCCAGGTGGGCCAGCCGGAACCAGAGCCGGTTGACCCAGCGCCAGCCGCGAAAGTTGCCCGCGATCACCAGCACCAGGCCGCCAACCACGAACAGCACGATCGCGACGTGCAGCGCGAGCACGGCATCGGCAAGCAGCTGATAGGGCATCGGTCATTCCTGGATCAGAACCTCGGTCCCGATCGCGACCAGATCGAACAGCTCGACAACGTCCTTGTTTCTCATTCGCACGCACCCATGAGACAGAGGAACACCCATGGGCGCATTGTCCGGGCAGCCGTGGATGTAGATGTATCTGCGCATGGTATCGACGGGGCTGAATCGATTCCTGCCGGGCTCGCAGCCGCACAGCCAAAGGATGCGGGTCAGGATCCAGTCTCGCTGAGGATGGGCCTGGGCCAAGGCATCCGAATAGATCTCTCCCGTGGGCCGGCGGCCGACGAACACCGCGCCCTCCGGATGGCCGGCTCCTATCTTGGCCCGGATGACGTGAAGGCCGCGGGGCGTGCAACCGCTGCCTTGCTGCTCGCCAGGGCCGTTCCTGGCTGTTGAGATCCGGTAGTAGCGCGCGACTTCGTCCTGCCGGTAAAGGCAGAGGGTTTGATCCCCAAGACTGACGGTGATTCGCGACTCATTCATCTTGCCGTCGTGTCACTTGTACTGGGCGGCCGTGATGAACTGGCTGAATGACTCACACCAGACGATGACTGCCGTGAACTTGCCTGGATCGACATTGGCGGGCACCGCGACTATGAAGTTCTCGAACGTTTTCACGTCGCCCACCCGAACCATCTGGGGCTTGAGGCGCAAGAAGTCGGCCTCGGTCTCGACGAACTGGGGTGAGAGGTACAGCTTGTAGTCGGGCCCGGGAGCGATCCGCCCTTGAAGCGAGATCGCCTCGCGCCCGATGCTCACGGTGCCTTCGCCCCAGTGCAGCGGGTCGCTGTCCTTGAGATCACGCCGGAACTGGCCCTTGTACTCGGCGCGCTCGGCGGTCGAGCGCAGTGCGGAAGCCTCTGGCGAAGACGGCGCTGTCAGGATGGGCAGGACGTAGATGCCCGCGGCGAAGCCGACAAGCGCGGCCGCTGCGTGGGAGAGTAGAAGCAGTGATAGCCGACCGGAGTTCATCGTTGGTGCGTCACTTTGTGCTCATCTTGCGAACTTGAAACTTTGCCACAAATTCCGGCAGCGCACCAACCCACACACGGTTGGTTGCGTAGGAGTAACCCTACCGCCCAAAAAAACCACGTCCGATAACGCGCGACTCAGGAAGTAGCACGATGAGAAGACCTGATCACAGGAGAGTGAAAAAATGCCGACATCAAGCAAGACACTCATCGACCTTGAAACGAAGTTCTGGCAGTCGATGGTCAACCAGGATACGGATACTGCCCTGGAGATGCTGACCGAGCCCGCGCTCATGGTCAGTTCGCACGGGGCAATGAAGTTCGACCACGCAGGCTATCGCAAGATGGCGGAGCAAGGTTCCATGGTCCTGACGTCCTTTGAGCTCAGCGACATGGAGGTGGTATTCCCCAACGATACGACGGCAGTCCTGACGTACCACGTCAAGCAGGGAATCGCACCCCGGGGAAAGGGCGACAGCACGGCGCAGGAAATGAATGACACGTCAACGTGGATTCAGGATGGCACGCACTGGCGATGCGTCATGCACACGGAGACTCCTGTTGAATCAAAGCACGGGCCGCACTGAACACGAATTCGTGGGAAGGCTCTGTAAAGGCTCAGGTTGCGCGGGCCAGTTCTTTGTACATGACCAACGCATCGACGAACCCAAGACGTTGATGACGGAAAGCCCGGGGAAGTGAACCGACGACATGGAAGCCGAGCTTCTTCCACAGACGAACGGCGCGCTCATTCGTGGACACGACGAGATTGAACTGCATGGCGAGGAACCCCATGGACACCGCCTCTCGCTGCGAATGCTCGCACATGGCCGTAGCAATACCTTGGCCTTGCGCCTCCGGCGCGACTACGTAGCCGCAGTTGCAGACATGTGACCCGAGGCCGGGTTGGTTTGCTTTCAGGGTGTACGTCCCCAGCAGCCGGCCATCTGGTGCACAGGCGACGTAGGTTGCGGCCGGAGCCTCAACCCATGCGCTGTGTACTTCGACTTCGGTGCTCTCGGGGGAGTAGGCGTAGGTATCGCCAGTGAAAAACGTCCTTTGCAGCAAAGGCCAGACGGTGAGCCAATCGGTTTCTTGATAGCGACGAATGTTGGTCATGAAGGGTGGGTAGCGCTACTGCGGCTGGCGGCCGTAAGTGATGGACTGCACTCTTGCCGCCCCGGATGCGCACGACAGCCAGCAACTCGCCTGGGCCGCGTTCGTACAGCCACTCCTCGGTGTAGATGCATGGAACGTAAAGGCTCGCGATCGGATCCGGCACCTGGTAGGGAGTGCCGCTGTAGTAGACCGGAGCGCAGTAGTTGTCGCGTAAAGCGGGTTCACCGCACTTGTACGCCACAGCGAGGCGAGAGTCTCCCTCGGCTGCGATTCCGTTCTGGCACCGCAGCGACTCTGCAGGGGCGGCGGTTGGCAGCGCAACTGCCACGACACCGGCGAATAAAAGAAGCCGCTTGATCATGAGCTCTCCCGCGTGCACGTCAGTCAAGCATACGCCGCGGGAAGATCTGACGCAAAGGGACGGAAACGGCTTCACTCATCGGGGTAAGGTTCTCCAGGTCCCTTGGGAAAACGATCCGCCACGAGATTCAGCCGGACGTCGTGCTCAAGGAGAGCTTTGAGCCCTGCAAGCGTCCAGGTGAATCCTTGAGTCGAGTCTGTCGCGTATCCGACAAGCTCGTCCCCATCCCCTGTCCAGCCCGATTCGGTGATGCTGACGAACGTTGAGCCATCCTTCTGGGATGCGAACTTCCACTCGACAGTCGTACGGCCACTGTATCCATCCCATTCGATCACGATGCGTTTGTTCGGCTCAATGACTTTGGCCGTCACTTGCGTCGACGCACCATACATCTCCCATTGCCATGTGACCTGCTTGCCTGGTTCGAGTCGCCCACTTCCTTTCGTAAACCAGAACCTGGCGGTGATGGCCGGATCGACGAAGGCCTCAAAGACCTCGGCGACAGGTTTACGAATGAGCATTCCGGTTTTTGCGACTGGAATGTGCTCGAGATGAAGGTCGCCCATGCTGGCTCCTTTTGAGCGGCTGATGCCACCACTAAATTAGGCCACAAACGCGTGCCCATAATCACGGCCATGACGCTCTCCCCTCCCCCTCTCAAGCTCTTCGCCGACCTCACCGTGCTGGTGGACAAGCCGCAGGAAATCGGCCGCGCCGCGCGCGGCCTGCGCCGTCTTATCCCCATCCTGGGCGGCGAAGCCATCGGCGATGGCTGGCGGGCGCGGGTGCTGCCCGGCGGCGCGGACTTCCAGCTCGTGGTGAGCGATACGCTGGCTGAACTCGATGCGCGGTACGTGCTGGAGACGGACGGCGGCGACATGATCTACGTGCGCAACCGTGCGATTCGCTCAGGCCCGGTCGATTTGATGGCGCGGCTGGTGCGCGGGGAGCCGGTGGATCCGGCCTTGATCTACTTTCGCTGCAGCCCCAGCTTCGAAACTGTGTCAGCGTCGCTGGGGTGGATCAATGAGCGGATGTTCGTGGGGACTGGGGCGCGGCATCCGGACAAGGTGGTGATGTCGTTTTTTGAGCTGGGGTGAAGGCGAGACATGGATGCCGGATCGAGTCCGGCATGACAGCCTCCCAGGCAGTCTTATCGCGGGTTCTCGAAGAACACGTAGTGGCTGAAGTCGCTGACTTCGAAATACACCTTCTTCTCCGTCAGCGTCCACGGTGAAGTTCAGGTTCTCGTCCAGGACTCCGTAGCCGAAGCGATAAGCGCGCGGCTTGCCGTCGTCGGTGCCTAGCGCCGTGCTGAGCTTGTCGACCTTCAGCCAACGCCGCACGACCTTGTCGCCGGAGTAGACCTCCATCACGCCGTTGGTGCCGGTCCAGTTCTGGATATCGCGGCCCAGCTTGTTTTGCTGCTCCTGCGTGCACGAGGCAAGCAGCAGCGTGGCCGCCAGGGCGGAGATGATGGTGTAGCGCATGACTAATCCTCCAGAAGTTGCGGAAGCAATTGGGCCGCCTTGCCACGCAGCACGGCGTCGGCCGCGTCGTCGAGTTCGGTGGGCTCGGGGTTGATGATGACCACTTTGCCCTGGGCTATGCGCGCCAGGCCGGCCGCCGGATAGACCACGCCCGAGGTGCCCACCACCAGCATCAGGTCACTTTCTTGCGCCGCGGCCTCGGCATCCACAAGGGTTTGCAGCGGCAAGGCTTCGCCGAACCAGACCACCGACGGACGCCGCATGTTGCCGCAGCCCTTGCAATACGGCGGGCTGCCGGAGACGGCTCGGCTTGCATTGCAGCAGGCTTTGGGCGCATCCAGCCACCTGTCCTCGGTGATGCTGCCGTGGAGAGCCAGCACGCCGCGCTTCCGGCCCGCTGGTGCAGGCCATCCACGTTCTGCGTGATCAGCGTCAGGCGCTGCGGATGGCGCTGGGCGAAAGCCGCCAGGGCGCGATGGCCGGCATTGGGCTCCACCCGCGCGATCATTTCGCGGCGGAAGGCGTACCAGTCCCAGACCATGGCCGGATTCACGCGGAAGGCCTCTTCGGTCGCGAGTTGCTGCGGATCGAATTTCGCCCACAGCCCCGTCTGGGCATCGCGGAAGGTAGGCACGCCCGACTCCGCGCTCATGCCGGCGCCTGTCAACACCGCGACACGCCTGGCCGCACCCAGCCATTGGCGAACCTGCTCGATCATGTGCGTTGCCGCAGCGCCTCGTACAGGCAGACGCCGCTGGCCACCGAAACGTTGAGGCTTTCCACCGCGCCGCGCATCGGAATGCTCACCAGCTCGTCGCAGGTCTTGCGAGTCAGCTGGCGCATGCCCGCGCCTTCGGCGCCGAGCACCAGGGCCACGGGGGCCTTCAGATCCGCCTGGTAAACGGTTCTGGGGGCGTCGTCGCTGGTCCCTATGCACCAGATGCTGCGTTCCTTGAGCTCGCCCAGGGTTCGCGCCAGGTTGGTGACCATGAAATACGGCACGGTCTCGGCCGCACCGCTTGCCACTTTCGCCACGGTGGCGTTCACGCCTACGGCATGGTCTTTCGGGGCGATCACGGCGTGGGCGCCCGCGCCGTCTGCCACGCGCAGGCAGGCGCCAAGGTTGTGCGGATCGGTCACGCCGTCCAGGACCAGCAGCAAGGGCGGCTCCTTGATCCCGTCCAGCAGGTCGTCCAGCGAGTTGGCGGCCTTCAGCACCTCCACCCTGGCAGCCACGCCCTGGTGGCCATGGCTGCCGGCCAGCTTGGCCAGGCGCATGCCGTCGGCCTCGATCACGCGGGCGCCGGCTTCGTTGGCGCGATCCAGAAACTGCCGCATTCGTGCATCTTTCCTGGTGGGATCGACGTATATCTCGATGATGGAACGCGGAGCGGTCTTGAGCCGGACGCCGACCGCGTGGAATCCGAAAAGGACTTTAGGTGAGGACATCACAGGATTATCGGGCGAGGCCCTTGTCATGCCGGGCCTGACCCGCGCGGCATGACAAATCAGGCGATCCGTCCCGCCTCAATCGTGATGCGGCGCTCGCAACGGGCGGCGATCGCACGGTCGTGGGTTACCAGCACCAGGGTCGTGCCCTGTTCGCGGTTCAGGTCGAACATCAATTCCATCACGGTTTCCCCGGTCGCAAAGTCCAGGCTTCCGGTGGGCTCGTCGGCCAACAGCACGGCGGGCTGCACCACAAAGGCCCGTGCCAGCGCCACCCGCTGCTGTTCACCGCCCGAGAGCACCTTGGGGTAGTGTCCGAGGCGCGAGGACAAGCCAACCCGGGCCATCATCTCGGCCGCGGCCTTGCGTGAGTCTTTGCGGCCGGCCAGTTCCAGCGGCAACATCACGTTCTCCAGCGCCGTAAGGTTGCCCAGCAGCTGGAAGCTCTGGAATACGAAGCCCACCTGCCGGGCACGCAGCGCGGCCCGTTCATCCTCGTCGATGCTGAACAGGTCGCTGCCCGCCAGGCGCACTGTGCCGCGGCTCGGCGTATCCAGGCCGGCGATGATGGAAAGCAGAGTGCTTTTGCCCGAACCCGAGGCGCCGACGATGGCCGCGGTCTCCTTGGGCGCCAGGGTGAAATCGATATCACGCAAAATGTCGAGCGTGCCCGTCGAGTCTGTGACCGATTTGTGGACGTGCTCGACGGAAATGATGGGATCGGACATGCTTGCTTGGAAATTGGAATCGCCGCCACTTTATCGCGGCTGGGTTAGCTGGTTGTTATGCCTTGCCGGCCATGGCCGCAGGCGGAAAAACGATCCTGGTTCTTGGCGACTCCATCAGTGCCGAGTATGGCCTGAAGCGGGGCACCGGCTGGGTGCCGCTGCTGGAAAAAAGGCTGGCCAGCGAAAACCTGGGCGCCACGGTCGTCAACGCGAGCATCAGCGGGGAGACGACGTCCGGCGGCCGTTCGCGGCTTCCCGCCCTGCTCGAGAAGCACAAGCCCGACATCCTGGTGCTCGAGCTGGGCGGCAACGACGCCCTGCGCGGCCTGCCGCTGGCCATGACCGAGGAGAACCTTTCGCACATGACCCAGGCCGCGCAAAAGACCGGGGCCAAGGTGCTGCTGGTGGGCATCCAGGTGCCGCCGAACTACGGCGCGGACTACTCGAACCGCTTTGCCGGCCTCTACGAAAAAGTCGCCAAGGCGCACAAGGCGGCGGTCGTGCCCTTCATGTTCAAGGGCCTGGTCGATGGCCCGGAGCCCACCCGCATGTTCCAGGCCGACCGCATCCACCCCACCGAGGCAGCGCAACCCCTGATACTCGACACCGTGTGGCCTGAACTGAAGAAATTTAGTCAAAAGTGAATGTGCAACAAGGTACCTGCGGCGGAGGCGATCGAGCGCCTGGACGATTTCGGCGCCATCATCGATGCGCGCAGCGAAGGCGAATACGCGGAAGACCATTTGCCGGGCGCGCTGAACTGGCCGTCGCTCAACGACGAGGAGCGCAAGCTCATAGGCACGATCTACAAGCAGGTCAGCCCGTTCGAAGCGCAGAAGCGCGGCGCCGCGCTGGTGGCCGCCAATATCGCCCGGCACATCGAGCGCGAGGTGATCGACAAGCCCCGCAGCTGGCAGCCGCTGGCTTATTGCTGGCGCGGCGGAAAGCGCAGCGGCTCGCTGGCCCTGGTGCTGGGAGAGATCGGCTTCAAGGTCAGCGTCATCGAAGGCGGCTACAAGGCTTTCCGCACCGCGGTGCTGGCCGCCCTGCCCGAGCTGGCGGCACGACTGGAATACCGCGTCATCTGCGGGCCCACCGGCTCCGGCAAGACACGGCTGTTGCAGGCGCTGGCGCAGGCCGGAGCCCAGGTGCTGGATCTCGAAGCGCTGGCCAGCCATCGCAGCTCCGTGCTGGGCATGATCCCCGGCCAGCCGCAGCCCACGCAAAAGCGCTTCGACACGTTGGTCTGGGACCAGCTGCGGCGGTTCGATCCAGCCCGGCCGGTGTTCGTGGAAAGCGAGAGCCGAAAGGTCGGCAACCTGGCGGTGCCCGACGCCCTGATCGAGCGCATGCGCGCCAGTGCCTGCCTGCAACTCGAACTGCCCGACGACGAGCGGGTGGCGCTATTGCTGGAGGACTACGACTTCTTCGTGAAGGACCAGAAGCTCTTTTGCGAGCGGCTGGATGCGCTGATCCAGCTGCGCGGCAAGGCGGTGGTCGAGGCTTGGCAGGAACAGGTGGCGGCGGGCGAGATCGAGGCCGTGGTGCGCGAGCTGCTGCTCAAACACTATGACCCGGGCTATGCATCGTCGATAGCCCGCAACTTCAAGCACTACGCCGAGGCGAAATCCATCGCACCGGTGGACCGGTCGGCGGCGGCTATGGCTGAGTTGGCCCGGGAAATCCTGGAACTGGGCTAGGTCTGCGGCGGGGTGTTCGGTAGCTGGTTGCCGGGCCCGGGCTCGCCGGGTTCGTCGGACAAAGCATCGCTCTCGCCGGGCATGCCGGTCTTGCGGTCGGCCTTGGCCTTGAGCTTGTCTTCCTTCTTGCGCTTCTTGGCCAGCTCTTTCTGCCGCTTCTCGTATCCGTAATTGGGTGTCGCCACAGGGCCTTCCGTTTCTATTCTGTAGATGGGGCCAATGTAAGCGATAAAAGGCCTCCCGGGTAGTCGACAGCTACACCAGGGCAGCCAGCGCCTGCTCCATGTCCGCGCGCAGGTCTTCCACCGCCTCCAGCCCCACGGAAAACCGCACCAGAATGCCCTTGTGCGTCCAGGAACCCAGCCGCGCGCTGCGCATGGACGCAACGTTGTAGGGCACCACCAGGCTCACGGGGCCGCCCCAGGAATAGCCGAGCTTGAACAGCTTGAGGGCATCGCAGAAGGCATCGACCTGGGCTGTGCTGTAGCGCTCATCGAACACCACTGAAAACAGGCCGGCGGCCAGGCCATCGTCGCCGCAGAGCGCGCGCCAGTGCTCATGGCCTGGCGAGCCTTCGAATGCGGGATGGAGCAGCTGCGCGATTTCCGGGCGGCGCTGCAGCCAGGCCGCCAGCTCCCGCGCGGCGACATCGTGGGCGCGATACCGCAGCGGCAGGCTGGGCAACGAGCGCAGGATGGCTTCGGCATCGTTGCCGCCGACTCCCCAGCCCACGCGCATATGGGTCAGTTTGAGCCGCTCGTGAAGTTCCTCGTCCCGGGTGACCATGGCGCCCATCAGCACGTCACCGCCCCCGCTGGGATACTTGGTCAGCGCATGCACCACCACATCGGCACCGCTGCCCGCAACGCGGCGCTCGCCGTGGCCCAGGTCGAAGCCGTTGAAGGCGACGCCGCCCGCCCAGGTGTTGTCCAGCGCCGTGATCACGCCACGTTCGCGGCAGATGTGCGCCAAATGCGCGAGCGGCACGAATTCCATGGTCACCGACCCAGGCGCTTCCAGCCAGACCAGCCTGGTCTGCGGGCCTATGCGCGCCTGCAGGTCCGCGGGGTTCATGGCGTCATACAACTGGTGGGAAATTCCCCAGTTCTTCAATTCGCCCTCGGCAAATGCCTTGGTTGGGCCATAGGCGTTGTCGGGGATCAGCACCTCGTCGCCGCTCTTGAGCAGGGCCATGCCGACGTTGGCGATGGCCGCCAGCCCGCTGGGCACCAGGATGCAGTGCTTGCCACCTTCGAGCGCCGCGATGCGCTCTTCCAGGATGAAGGTGGTGGGCGTTCCGTGCAGGCCGTAGGTGTAGCCCAGCTTGTGCTTCCAGTCGCGCGCCCGCAAGGCCGCGACGTTGGCGAAGAACACCGTGGAGGCTTTGTAGACACCCGTTTGCGGCGCCCCAAAGTTGGCCGGCGGAACGTAGGGATGGTGGATGAGATCGGTGATCGGCTTGCTCATCCAGCCATCGTAACGCCACCAGGCTGTCATTGCGGGCTCTGACCCGCAATCCATGTCCGCAGCGTGGATCCCGGATCAAGCCCGGGATCGACGAGCCTTAGACCTTCCACTTTTCCAGCAGCTTCTCGGGCCCCATGCTGTCGTAGGCTTCGAAGGGCTGGTGGATCCAGGGGTTGGTGGGAAGGAATTCAACCGAGTAATCGGGCATGAACTTCGACAAGCCCTTGGTCCAGATCACCGCGCTGCGCAGCTCGGTGATCAGCTTGTAGTTTTTCTTCAGCATCTCGATCACCGCATGCAGCGTATGGCCCGAGTCGGCCAGGTCATCGACCAGCAGCACGCGCCCGGCGATCTCGCCCTTGGGGGTGGTGATGTAGTGCGCGATGTCCAGGTGGCCTTGCACCGTGCCCGCTTCGGCCCGGTAGGAGCTGGTGGACATGATGGCCAGCGGCTTGTCGAAGATCCGCGAAAGGATGTCGCCGGGCCGCATGCCGCCGCGCGCCAGGCACAGGATGGTGTCGAACTTCCAGCCCGACTGGTGGACCTTGATCGCCAGCTTCTCGGTCAGGTTGTGGTACTCGTCGTAGCTTACGTAAAGGTGCTTGCCGTCTTCGGTCAACATTTTCCAGCTCCTGTGCTCAGGGCAAATAAGGGTGCCGCATCATGATCGTGTGATCGCGGTCCGGGCTGGTCGAGATCATATCGATAGGCACGCCGGTGACCTGCTCGATTCGCTGCAGGTACAAACGCGCATTGACAGGAAGCTTCTCGTATTGGGTGACCCCCACGGTGCTTTCGCTCCAACCTTCCATCACTTCGTACACCGGCTCGCAGCGCGAAATCTCGTCGGCGCCCAGCGGCAGGATGTCGGTGTATTCGCCGTCGAGCTTGTAGCCGGTGCACAACTGCAGTTCCTTGATGCCGTCCAGCACGTCGAGCTTGGTGATGCACAAACCCGACAAGCCGTTGACCTGGGCGCTGCGCTTGAGCAGCGCCGCGTCGAACCAGCCGCAACGCCGGCTGCGACCGGTCGTGACGCCCTTTTCGGCGCCTACCGTCGAGAGGTGATAGCCCACGGTGCCGGGCTTCTCCCAGTCGAGCTCGGTCGGGAAGGGCCCGCCGCCCACGCGGGTGCAATAGGCCTTGGTGATGCCCAGTATGTAGTGCAGCATGCCCGGGCCGACGCCCGCTCCGGCAGAGGCGTTGCCGGCCACGCAGTTGCTGGAGGTCACGTAGGGATAGGTGCCGTGGTCCACGTCCAGCAGCGTGCCCTGGGCGCCTTCGAACAGCAGGTTGTCGCCGTGGATGTGGGCTTCGTTCAGCTCGCGCGAGACGTCGGCCATCATGGGCTTGAGCAGTTCGGCGTGCTTCATCGACTCGTCGAACACCGCCTGGTAGTCCACGGCCGGCGCATTGAGGAACTTCGTCAGCACGAAGTTGTGCAGTTCCAGCACCACCTTCAGCTTCTCGCCGAAGCGCTTGGGATCCTTCAGGTCCTGCACGCGCAGCGCCCGGCGGGCGATCTTGTCTTCATAGGCCGGGCCGATGCCGCGGCCGGTGGTGCCGATCTTCTCGGTGCCGCCCTGCTCTCGCAGCGTCTCGCGCGCCACGTCCAGCGCCGAGTGGAACGGCAGGATCAGCGGGCAGGCCTCGCTGATGCGAAGTCGCGAGCGCACTTCGACGCCGGCCTTCTCCAGACCCTCGATCTCCTCGAACAGCTTGGCCGCCGACAGCACCACGCCGTTGCCGATGTAGCACTTGACGCCGGGGCGCATGATGCCGCTGGGGATCAGGTGGAGCGCCGTCTTGACGCCGTTGATCACCAGCGTGTGGCCGGCGTTGTGGCCGCCCTGGAAGCGCACCACGCCCTGCGCCATCTCTGTCAGCCAATCGACCAGCTTGCCCTTGCCCTCGTCGCCCCACTGGGTGCCGACCACGACCACATTGCGGCCCTTTGTCTTCGTCATCACAACCTCGATTCAAAAAAATAGAAGGGTCAGCCGCCGCGTCATTCAAAGGGGCTTGACGATCCACGCGCTGCCGTTCTTCGTCAGCTCGCGGTCGCATTGGAATTCGTCGATTTCGCTGTCGTGGCCCGGCAGCACGCAGACCACGGTTTCGCCCTGCCCGCGCAATGCGGTGATTGCGGCACGCAGCTCGGTCGCGTCCTTCGTGCCGTCCAGCCAGGGGGCGCGGATAACCGCCTTGAGCGGACGCTTGGCGACCACGGCCACCAGTTCCTTCACGTCCAGGCTGAATCCCACGGCCGGCCGGTTGCGGCCGAACACGGCGCCCACCTCGTCGTAACGGCCGCCCCGTATCAGTGCATCGCTGGCACCGGGCGTGTAGACCGAGAAGCGCGCGCCGCTGTAGTAGGCGTAGCCGCGCATATCGGCCAGGTCGAAACTGACCTTGGCGCCCCTGCAGATGACCCGCCAGCCATTTCAGGTTGGCCAGGGCTTGATGCAGCGCCGGCCCGGGCGGCAGGCATTTTTCGGCTTCGAGCAGAACCTTCTCGTCGCCGTACAGCGACACCAGGGCCCGCAAGCCCTCCCGCGCCGCCGCCGGAAAACTTTTCGTCAGCGCCGCAAGCTCGCTCGCATCCTTGGCTGCCAGGGCGGCATGCAACCGCCCCAGGGTCGCGGCGTCAATCGCCACCCCGGCCAGCAGCGACACCACGATGCGGGCATCGGCCATGTCGACGGTCAGGTTGTCGACTCGCGTGGCCTTGAGACAGTCCAGCGCCAGCAGCAACGCTTCCAGGTCGGCTTCCAGGCCGGCATGGCCGTAAATCTCGGCGCCGAACTGCAACGGCTCGCGCGTGGCATGGGGACGATCCGGTCGGGTGTGCAACACGGGGCCGCAGTAGCACAGCCGCGTCACCCCCTGACGATTGAGCAGATGGGCGTCGATGCGGGCGACCTGGGGCGTGGTATCCGCCCGCAGGCCCATCATGCGGCCCGACAGCTGATCGACCAGTTTGAAGGTCTGCAGGTCCAGGGCTTCCCCGGTGCCGGTGAGCAGCGATTCCAGATGCTCCAGCAACGGCGGCATGACCAGCTCATATCCGTAGCCGCGCGCCGTGTCCAGCAATTCGCGTCGGAGTTCTTCGATGTGCCGGGCCTCTGAGGGCAATACATCGGCGATGTGATCCGGCAGGACCCAGGCGGACATGTGAAAAGGGGGAGGCTGTTAAAAAAGGTATTTTACAGGCCCGGCAGCTGTCACCCGCGGTCTTGAGATCCGGATCATGGAAGCGGCACCGGCAAAGCCGATCCGCTTCCGGGACCGCTGCATTCGAGTCCGCAATGACATGCCGCTCAGGAATTCATGAACCACCCAGAGCAGCAGCAAGCCCAGCAGGATGCTGCACAGCCCGAAGAAACGAAGTTGCCCATCCTGCATGGCGAGCAGCCGCTGGAAGGTGCTGCGCCAGCCGCCCGGTGATATGAACGGGAACAGGCCCTCGAGCACCAGCACCAGGGCCAGCGCCGCCCAGAAGGTGTCGCTGTCCAAGCTTATTTCTTGGGAGGAGCCGGAGCCACCGCTGCCGCACCGCTGCCGCTGCCGCGGAAGGCCTTGAAGAAATCGGAACCCGAGGGATCGAGCACCATCACGTCGCCCCGCTTGTTGAAGCTGGCCTTGTAGGCTTCCAGGCTGCGATAGAACTGCGCGAACTGTGGATCGCGACCGAAGGCCTCGGCGTAGATGGCAGCCGCCTGCGCATCGCCCTCACCCTTGATCTTCTGCGCATCGCGGTAGGCGTTGGCAATCGCCACTTCGCGCTGCCGGTCGGCATCGGCGCGGATCTTCTCGCCCTCGGCCGCGCCGGTCGAGCGCAATTCGTTGGCCACGCGCTTGCGCTCGGCCTCCATGCGGCGGTACACGGATTCGGTGATGGCTTCGACGTAGTCGGCGCGGGTGATACGGACGTCGATCACGTCGATGCCCCAGGGCCTGGCGCCCTTGACGACCTCGAGCACTTCGCGCTTGACGTCGTTCATGAGCTGATCGCGCCTGACCGACAGCAGCTCGCGCACGGTGCGCCGGTTGATCTCTTCCTGGAAGGCGTTGCGCACCACCCGGTTGAGCTGGTTGGCGCCGGCCGCTTCGTCCAGGCCGACGCTGCGGATGTACTGCAGCGGATCGGTGATGCGCCAGCGAACGTACCAGTCGATCACCACGCGCTGCTTCTCGGCCGTCAGCATGGGTTCCTGGTCGGGGCTGTCGAGCGTGAGCAGGCGCTTGTCGATGTACGACACGTTCTGGAACGGCGGCGGCAGCTTGAAGTTCAGGCCCGGCTCGGTGATCACTTCCTTGATCTGGCCCAGCGCATAGACCACGCCGAACTGGCGCTGGTCGACGACGAAGAGCATGGAGCTGAGCAATGCCAGGACCACCAGGGCCGAGGAGACGATGAATCCGATTCTGTTCATACTGGTTTTCTCCGTGCTCAGCGCGTTTCGCGCTCGCGGGTGCGCGAGTTGTCACGGGTGCGGGCGTCGGCGGGCGCGCCGGCGGGGCGCTGGGCACCGGTGGAGCGGCCGCAGGGGGCTCGGGCATGGCCAGGCCGCCCCGCGCCACCTGCTGCATGATCTTGTCGAGCGGCAGGTACAGCAGGTTGGAGCCCTGGCGCGACTCGACCAGGACCTTGGTCACGCTGCTGTAGATCTGCTGCATGGTGTCCAGGTACATGCGGTCGCGCGTGACCTGGGGCGCACGCTGGTATTCGGCCAGCACGGACTTGAAGCGCTGCGCATCACCCTGGGCCTGGGCCACGATGCGGGACTTGTAGGCGTCGGCTTCCTCTTTCAGGCGCGCCGCCGAACCGACGGCGCGGGGAATGACGTCGTTGGCATAGGCCTGGGCTTCGTTCTTGGCGCGCTCGCGCTCCTGGCCGGCCTTGAGCACGTCGTCGAATGCGGCCTGCACCTGCTCGGGCGGGCGCACGCCGCCTTGCTGGAGGTTGATGCCCACGACTTCGACGCCCACCTTGTAGCGGTCGAGGATGGACTGCATCAGGTTGCGCACGCGCGGGGCGATCTGGTCGCGCTCCTCGGCCAGGGCCGAGTCCATGCGCATCTTGCCCACCACCTCGCGCACCGAGGTCTCGGCGGCCTGGACCACGGCGTCAGCGGGGTTCTTGCTCTCGAACAGGAAGGCGCGCGCGTCGCTCAGACGGTACTGCACGGCGAACTTGATCTCGACGATGTTCTCGTCTTCGGTCAGCATCGCCGAATCGCGCAGCCCGGTGGCCTTGACCACGGTGTCGCGGCCCACGTCGACGGAGCGGATCTGCGTGACGAACACCAGTTCATGGCGCTGGATCGGATACGGCAGGCGCCAGTTGAAACCCGCGCCCACGGTGGCCTTGTAGCGGCCGAACTGGGTGATAACGGCCTGCTGGCCTTCCTGGACAATGAAGAAACCGGTGCCCAGCCAGATCAGCACGACCACCGCGGCCACCAGGCCGGCGCCGATGCCGGCACTCTTCATGTCGGGCTGGAAACCGCCACCGCCGCCGCCATAACCGCCGTTGTCGGGACGCTTGCCCTTGCCGCCGAACAGGCCGCCCAGCTTGCGGTTGAAATCGCGCCAGAGCTCATCCAGGTCCGGCGGGCCCTGGTTGGGGCCCTGGCCTCGCCCGTTGTCGGGTTTCTGCGGGTCGGGCCGGTTGTTTTCGGGCTGTTTGTCGTCGCCGCCGCGCCCCCAGCGCGGATCGTTCAGGTTGAACATGCCCCTGATCCGGCCTTTCAGCCCTGCAAGGCTGGGTAAATGAAGGTTCATTTTATTTGTTGGTTTCTTGGGGGGATTTCATTCTCAGCCGCATTGTGCCCTCAGGCGGGAGTTTCGTGGATTTCGGGGTTGCGGGGTTCGGGCGCCGCGTCGCCGTTGCGCTGGTTCACTTCCAGTGCCAGCTGGCGCCGCAGTTCCGGCACCCCGGCGGATGTGCGCCCGCTGACGAAGAGGCGGGGCACGGCAATGCCCTCCAGCTCGAACAGGTCGCTGGCCTGGCGGGGCCGCTGGCCGGGCGCCAGGGCATCCATCTTGTTGAACACCAGAACCTGCGGCACCTGCGCCGCGCCGATTTCATGCAGCACGCGCTGGACTTCGACGATCTGTTCGGGATGGTTGGGATTGGCGGCGTCCACCACGTGCAAAAGCAGATCGGCATCGGCCGCCTCCTGCAAGGTGGCCTGGAAGGCGTCGATCAGGCCGTGCGGCAGGTCGCGAATGAATCCGACGGTGTCGGACAAGGAAACGGATCGCCCGGCCCGCAGGCGCCGTATCGAGGCGCCTTCGGCATCCGCCAGGTAGAGCTGGCGCGTCGTGGTATCGAGAGTGGCGAACAGTTGGTCGGCTGTGTAAGCCCTGCGCCTTGACCAGCGCATTGAACAGCGTGGACTTGCCGGCGTTGGTGTAGCCGACCAGCGAAATGTTGAACGCGCCCCGGCGCTCGCGCTGGCGGCGCTGGGTATTGCGCTGCTTCTTGACCTTCTCCAGCCGCTCGCGGGTGCGCTTGATCGCGTCGCCGATCATCCGGCGGTCCAGTTCGATCTGCTTTTCGCCCGGGCCGCCGCGCACACCTGCGCCGCCGGTCTGGCGTTCGAGGTGGGACCAGCGCCGAACCAGCCGGGTGCTGACGTATTGCAGCCGGGCCAACTCGACTTGCAGCTTGCCCTCATGGCTGCGCGCGCGCTGGCCGAAGATTTCAAGGATGAGCAGCGTCCGGTCGTTGACGGGCAGATCCAGGTGGCGCTCCAGGTTGCGCTGCTGGGCCGGGCTCAGCGCCTGGTCGAAAAGGATTTCATTGGCGCCCAGCTCCTCGGCCAGGGCCTTGATCTCGTCGGCCTTGCCCTTGCCGACGAACAGTGCGGCATCCGGCGCCTTGCGTTTGCAGACAACGCGTGCGACCGGCTGCAGGCCCGCGGTTTGCGCGAGCAGGCCGAGCTCTTCCAGCTCGGCGTCGAAATGGGGCAGGCCCAAGTCCACACCCACCAGGATGGTGGGAGCGGCTGGGCGATCGGGCGATTCGGAACTCAAGTCCAGGAAATCAGGTAGGCGCCGGGCGCCTGGCGCGTGAAGGTCAAGCCGCGCCGGCTTCGGGACCTTCGGCCGTCGAGAAGTTCACGGCGCGTCCCGGCACGATGGTGGAGATGGCGTGCTTGTAAACCATCTGGGTCACTGTGTTGCGCAGCAGCACAACATACTGGTCGAAAGACTCGATCTGGCCTTGCAGCTTGATTCCGTTGACGAGGTAAATCGACACCGGCACATGCTCACGACGCAAGGTGTTTAGAAATGGGTCTTGTAGAAGCTGCCCTTTGTTGCTCACGATATTCTCCGTGTTCCGCATTCGGAATATGTTGTTGGAAACTGCACCTTACCACAGCAACAGGGCCATGCAAGTAGGCTGCAGGCCTGTGCAGCACACTATTTGGTGACAGCCCCGGCAGCTTCAAGAGCTCAGGAATTCTCTTTGCCCGAATAGGGGTTTTTTGAAGTCTTCATCTCGATGCGCAAGGGCGTGCCGACCAGATTGAACTCCTTGCGGAAGCGCCCCTCCAGGAAGCGTTTGTAAGCTTCGGTGACGTGTTCCAGTGAGTTACCGTGAACGATGATGACCGGGGGGTTCATCCCACCTTGGTGCGCGTAGCGCATCTTGGGGCGGTACATGCCCGAGCGCTGGGGTTGCTGGAACTGGACGGCTTCCAGCAGCAGCCGGGTCAGCACCGGCGTGGGCATCTTGACCATGGCCGACTTATGGGCCAGCGCGATCGCGGTCCAGACCGGGCCCAGGCCCTGGCGCTTCTTGGCCGAGATGAAATGCAGCGGCGCGAACTTCAGGAAAGCCAGCCGGGTTTCGATCTGGCGCTGCAGCTGCTCGCGCTGGTACTCGTCCACCGCGTCCCATTTGTTGATTGCCAGCACCACGGCGCGGCCGCTTTCCAGGATGTAGCCGGCGATGTGCGCGTCCTGATCAGTGACACCCTGTGTCGCGTCCAGCAACAGCAGCACGACGTTAGCCGACTCTATGGCCTGCAGGGTCTTGACGACCGAGAATTTCTCGATCGCTTCGAACACCCTGCCCTTGCGCCGCAGGCCCGCGGTATCGATGAGCTCGAACTTCTGCCCGCCCCGCTCGAAGGGCACGGAGATGGCGTCGCGCGTGGTGCCCGCCAGGTCGAAGGCGACCAGGCGCTCTTCGCCCAGCCAGGTATTGATCAGGGTTGACTTGCCGACGTTGGGACGCCCGGCGACGGCGAGCTTGATGACGCCGGCGTCCTCGGCCTCGCCCTCTTCTTCCTCGTCCGGAAGATTGAGCGGCGCGAACGCGTGGTCGACCAGGCTGCGGATGCCCTGGCCGTGCGCGGCCGAGACCGGGTGCACTTCGCCCAGGCCCAGTTCGTAGAACTCGGTCAGCTGCACGCCCTCGGTCATGCCCTCGGCCTTGTTGGCCGCCAGCACCGTGGGCTTGCCCAGCTTGCGCAAGTACCTGGCAATGTCATGGTCCTGCGCCGACAAGCCGCCGCGCGCATCGACCACGAAGACCACGACATCCGCTTCGGCCACGGCCTGCCGGGTCTGCTTGGCCATCTCCATGTAGATGCCGCTCTCGGCCGTGGGCTCGAAGCCGCCGGTATCGATGACGATGAATTCGAGCTTGCCGTGCCTGGCGTTGCCGTAGTGCCGGTCGCGCGTGAGCCCCGCGAAGTCGGCCACGATCGCATCGCGCGACTTGGTCAGGCGATTGAAGAGCGTCGACTTGCCGACATTGGGACGGCCCACCAGGGCCAGGACGGGTTTCACGTAGTCAGGCCGTATCTTTATTGAGGGACGAAGCCGTAGATGCCGCCGTTGCGCGTCACGACCACGAGCGTGTTGCCGGCAACGACAGGGGCTGCCACGATCGGCGAGCCGTCCGTGGGCATGCGGTTGAGCATGGAGCCGTCTTCACGCGACAGCATATGGACCAGGCCCGTGTTGTCACCCACGATGACCGAGCGGCCGAGAGCCAGCGGTGCGCTGAGCCCGCGGTACTGGAGCCGGTCCGTCACCCAGGCGCGCTCGCCGTTTTCGCGGCGCCAGGCGACGACCTTGCCATCGGTTTCGCTGCCGAACACCAGCTTGTCGTCGCCATGCACGCCCTCCGAGCCATTGGCAGGCTTGGTCCAGAGCAGGTTGCCGCGGCCCGCGTTGACGCAGCCGACGCTGGCCTGGAAGGCCCGCGCGCAGACCACGTCGCCCACCCGGCTGACGCTGCCCACCAGGTCCACCAGGCGCTCTACGTCATTGATGCCGCGCGGGGACGCCAGCGGGGCCTCCCAGCGCACGCTGCCGTTCATGGGATTGAGGCCGGCCATGCGGCCCGACAGGCCCACCACCAGCGTATCGCCCACCGCGAGGATCACACCCGCATGGCGCAGCACCAGCGGCTCGCCGGGACGCTGCTGCGTCCAGAGCTTGCGGCCGGTCTGGCCGTCGAAAGCGCTGACGGCGCGGTCGGCCGTCAACACGAAGACCCGGCCTCCAGCCACGAACGGCGCGGCGTATGCCACGGCACCGAGCTTCTGGCGCCAGGCTTCCGTGCCGCCCGATAGCGCAACCAGTTCATTGGCGCTGGTCACCACCGCGGCAAGCTTGCCGTCGCTGCCGACTCCCGCTGCCAGCGGCGCCTTGACGCTGGTGCGCCAGAGATCGCGGCCGGTCGTGGCATCGATCGCGGCCACGGTTCCATCGCTGCCGGCAACAGCGACCGTGGTTCCGCTGACGTTGACCGTCAACGGCAGCTTGACCTCGCCCACACGGGCAGTCCAGGCCGGCCGCACGGCAATCAGGGCCGCGTTGGGCGGCAATTCGGCGGGCTTGTGCTTGTCCGAAGAGCCGAAGAACGGCAGATCGGACAGCGTCGAACAGCCGGCCAGGCCGATCGCGAGCGCGGTCGCGCAAACAGCGCGGGCGCAATGCCTGAGGCGCAGGTGGATCATTGCTTGGCTCCCGGACGCAGCGGGCGCGGCGGGTGCCGTCACCAGCTCTTTCGGATCGACGCCGAGGGCACTGAGCTTGACCTCGACCAGGCGCCGGTACTCCGAGCGCTCGTCGGAATTCTTGTAGGCCTTGATGTATTCGGCCTTGGCCTCGGCCTTCTTGCCCTGCAGGTTGTAGATGTCGCCGCGCCGGTCGGCCACCAGCGCCATCGAAGGACTTGGGGAACTCGCCCGATAGCTGCTTGAGCGCCTCGTCATAGGCCTTGGCTTGCGCCAGCACGCCGGCCAGCCGCAGCCGCGCCACCGCCTGGTAGCCCTCATCCGAAGACTTCTCGGCGACCCAGGCGAGCGCGGCCTTGGCCGCATCGGTGTTGCCTTTTTCCACAAGCACCTTGGCCGCCAGCATGCCGGCCTGCTGCGCATAGGTGGTGCCGCCGAACTTGTCCTTCATGTCGGAGAAAGCCCGCTCGACCCTGGCCGTATCGCCGGCCTGTGCCGCGCGTTCGACCTCGTCGTACAGCGTCGCGGCCTGCACGGCCTGGGTGCGCTGCCAGTACTGCCAGCCATTCCAGGCGGCGATAGCGCCGAAAACGGCGATCAGCACCCAGGTGATGAGGTTGCCGTACTCCTTCCAGAAGTGCTTGATCTCGTCAAGCTGTTCCTGTTCTTCGAGGTCGAGATGTTTTGCCATTGTGTTCGTTGTCCTGCCAGGGGAGCCTGCGATTGTAGTCAGGGCCTGTGCCCAGGCGCTCAGGAGAGCAAGGATGCCGCCCACGCGCCGGGTTCGGCCAGGGGCTGCCGCACCTGGGCACCGGAGCCGTCGCGCAGCGATTTGACCGTCACCAGCCCCTGCGCCAGTTCGTCGGCGCCGAAAATCAGCGCATAGCGCGCGCCGCTGGCATCGGCCTTCTTGAACTGCGATTTCATGCTGCCCATGCCTTCGCCCGAGCTTGCGTGCATCTGGACGCTGACGCCCGCGGCGCGCAAGGCCTGCAGACTGCGCAACACCAGCGGCATGGCCGGCGCGTCGGGCACGACCGCATAGGCATCCGGCGCGGGAGCCGGGATCTGCGTCCCGCGCTCCTTGACCAGTTCCAGCACGCGCTCCACGCCCAAAGCCCAGCCGACGGCGGGAGCGGGCTTGCCGCCGATCTGCTCGATGAGGTAGTCGTAGCGGCCACCGGCGCAGATCGTTCCCTGGGCGCCCAGGCTGTCGGTGATGAACTCGAACACGCTCAGGCAGTAGTAGTCCATGCCGCGCACCAGGCGCGGGTTGACCTTGTAGGCGATGCCGTTGGCCTCGAGCATGGCCTTGAGGCCGTTGAAATGCGCGAGCGACGCCTCACCCAGGAAGTCGATCAGCTTGGGCGCGCCTTCCACCAGGGCCTGCATCGCCGGGTTCTTGGTATCCAGGATGCGCAGCGGGTTGCTGTGCAGGCGCCGGCGGGCATCTTCGTCCAGCGTGTCGGCGTTCTTTTCCAGGTAGGCGATCAGCTCGGCGCGGTGCTGCCGGCGCTCCTCGGGCTGGCCCAGGCTGTTGATTTCCAGCCGCACGTCGGCGATGCCCGAGTTCCTTCCAGAGCGCATCGGCCAGCAGGATGATCTCGGCATCCACGTCGGGCCCGGCGAAGCCCAGGGCCTCCGCACCGATCTGGTGGAACTGGCGGTAGCGGCCGCGCTGGGGCCGCTCGTGCCGGAACATGGGGCCCATGTAGTACAGGCGCTTTCCGCCGTCGTACAGCATGGAGTGCTCGGCCACGGCCCGCACCAGGCCGGCAGTGTTCTCGGGACGCAGCGTCAGCTGCTCGCCATTGAGCCGGTCCTCGAAGGAGTACATCTCCTTCTCGACGATGTCGGTCACTTCGCCCAGCCCGCGCACGAACAGCGCAGTAGGCTCGACGATGGGTGTGCGGACGTTGCGGTACGCGTAGCGCGCCATCAGCGCGCGAACCTTGTCCTCCAGCCATTCCCAGCGCGCCGAGTCGGGCGGCAATATGTCGTTCATGCCCTTGACGGCACTCAATTTCTCAGCCATGTTGAGTTGCCTTCAGGCGTGTTCGGCGACGCTGGCCGAAGCGCTTTTCAATGTAGTTTTCGACGATCTGGTGGAACTCGTTGGCGATGTTGTCGCCGCGCAGGGTCAGCGCCTTCTGGCCGTCGATGAAAACCGGCGCCGCGGGCGCCTCGCCAGTGCCCGGCAGGCTGATGCCGATGTCGGCATGCTTGCTTTCGCCGGGGCCGTTGACGATGCAGCCCATCACGGCCACCTTCATCTTCTCGACGCCGGGGTACTTGGCGCGCCAGACCGGCATCTGCGCGCGCAGGTAGTCGTCGATCTGCTTGGCCAGTTCCTGGAAGGTGGTGCTGGTGGTGCGCCCGCAACCGGGACAGGCCGTGACGCTGGGCACGAAGCTGCGCAGGCCCAGCGACTGGATGATTTCCGATGCGATCACGACTTCCTGGGTGCGCGACTCGCCCGGCTGCGGTGTCAGCGAAACACGGATCGTGTCGCCGATTCCTTCCTGCAACAGGATGCCCAACGCCACGCTGGACGCGACCGTGCCCTTGGTGCCCATGCCGGCTTCGGTCAGGCCCAGGTGCAGCGCGTAGTCGCAGCGCTTGGCCAGTTCGCGGTAGACGGAGATCAGGTCCTGCACGCCGCTGACCTTGCACGACAGGATGATCTGGTTGCCATCCATGCCCATCTCCTGCGCACGGTGAGCGGATGCTATGGCGGAGCTGATCAGGGCTTCGTACATGACCGACTTGGCGTCCCAGGGATCCGGCCGCGCGCTGTTGACGTCCATCAGGTGGGCCAGCAGTTCCTGGTCCAGGCTGCCCCAGTTCACGCCGATGCGCACCGCCTTGCCCCAGCGCATGGCGGCTTCGATCATCTGGCCGAACTGCTTGTCGCGCTTGTCGCCCTTGCCCACGTTGCCGGGGTTGATGCGGTACTTGGACAGCGCCTTCGCGCAATCCGGATAGTCGGTGAGCAGGCGGTGGCCGTTGTAATGGAAGTCGCCGATCAAGGGCACGTCGATGCCCATGCGATCGAGCTGCTCGCGAATGTAGGGCACCTGGGCCGCGGCCTCGGGCGTGTTGACGGTAATGCGCACCAGTTCGGAGCCGGCAACAGCCAGTTCCTTGACCTGGATCGCCGTGCCGATGGCGTCCTGGGTGTCGGTGTTGGTCATCGACTGGATGCGCACCGGCGCATCGCCGCCGATCGTGACCACGCGCTCGCCCCACACCGCGCGCGCCTGGCGCGAACGGCGCGGCTTGGGCGACGCGGGTTCTATCGGCAGGCAGGGGGTCATTTACTTCACCTCGAAGCGCGCCACGTTGTCGCGCGACACCGGCCGCAGGTCGAACGGCTTGCCGCGCACCTGCACTTCGGTGGAATCGACCTTGCCGATGGTGACCCGCAGCGGCAGTTCACCGGAAGCGCCCGCCGCTTCGCCCGCGGCCAGGACTTTCCTGACAGCGACGACGCCCTTGGCATCGGTCACTTCAACCCACGATGGCGCCTTGGCCTTGAAAATCACAGTGCTGGCAGCTGCCACGGCCGGCGCCGGGTCGGACGCCGGGGCATCGGCCGCGGTGCGGGCGACCGGCACGGCGCGACGGTGCCGGCGCGACCGGTGCCGTGACAGCCGGAGACGCCACCGCGGTGGCGGCCGGATCGGGGGGCGGCAGCGAAACAGCGGGGTCGACCGGCACGTTCGCAACGGGCAAGCTTGGCGTTGCCGGCTGGGTCACCTCGGCCGTCATGCTCTCCTGCTGCCGGGCGGGCAGCAGGACCACTACCAGCGCGGCGAGCAACAAGCCGAACACCGCCAGGAATACCGGCCGGGTCAACTGGTGCAGCCAAGTGGGTGGTGCGGCATCATTGGGGGCGCGGAAGGTCGCGTTGATGCCGTCGACGTCCCGGGCCAGCCGGGGCGGGGTGGTTTGCGGCAGGCGGTCCAGCACCGGCTGCGGATCGATCTTGAGCGTGCGGCAGATGCTCGATGCCAACGCGCGCACGAATACGGCGTCGGTGAGCAGGTCGTACCGGTCTTCTTCCAGGGCCTCGAGCTTGCGCACCGGCACCTTGAGCGAAACCGCCAGGGCCGCCACGTGCAGGCCTGTCGCTTCGCGCGCGCGACGCAAAAGCATTCCCGCGGTCACGCCGTCTTCACTCATCGAACGCCCTCCGCTCGTACGCGGCTGTCTCGCGTGACTGCGGGAAGCGCTTGCGCAGCTGCTTGCGCCAACTGGTTCACCGCCACCTGGTCATGCAGGCGGTGTTCGATCCTGATGCCCAGCCACAGCGTTTCCGCATTGGCCAACTGGCTGTTGTTCAGGCGCCGGATGTAGAACTGGGCCCGCGCGAGATCGCCGCGCTTGTACAGCAGGTTGGACAGGTTGTAGCCGGTGATGGGGTTGCCCGCGTCCATCTCGTAGGAGCGCTGCGAGGCTGCGCTCGGCTTCGGCCATGCGGCCGGCCTTTGCCTGGCACAGGCCCTGGGTCATCAGCGTCTTGGCGCCGTCGCCATACTGATTGTTCGACATCGCCGCGTCGAACGCGCGCTGCGCCTCGTCATAGCGGCCCTGCTGGCACAGCAGCCAGCCGTAGTTGTGCTGCACGTTGGAGTCGCGCGGATTGAGCGCGACCGCCCGGCGAAAACTGTCCTCGGCCTGGCCGAAATCGTTCAGGCGCATGTAGATCAGGCCGCGCAGGTTGTAGGCATCGGGGTAGGTCGGATCGGATGCGATCACCTGCTTGAGCTCGTCGAGCGCGACGTTGGTCTTGCCCTGCTCGAAGTAGCCGACCGCCAGCTCCATTCGGATGCGGGCGCGCCTGCGGGCCTCGGTCTCATCGGATTCGGTCACTATGTCCCGGGAGCCGCCGGCTTCGCCGGCCGGCGTGGAGGCGCAGCCGGCCAGGGCCAGCAGCAGCGTTGCGCCAATAGCCGCCCAAGCCAGGCGTCTCCTGGCATCCCGGTAATCCGGGGCCGTCGTTGTCATGAGTTCATGTCTCCTTCGTGCCGGACGCCAGGACCGGCACCTGTTTCAGCATCACGGTGCGCTGCTGGGCGATGCGTTCGCCCACGCGGGTGCGGTCCTTGACGTCGCCGGCCAGCTGGCCGCAGGCGGCGTCTATGTCGTCCCCTCTTGTTTTGCGCACAGTGGTGACGATACCAGCATCACCCAGGATTTTTGCGAAGGTCAGCACCTGTTTGTGGGGAGAACGCGTCAGGCCCGATTGCGGGAACGGGTTGAAGGGAATCAGATTGAGCTTGCACGACACTCCGTTGCCGGCGTGGTGGCGCACCAGTTCCACCAGCTGGCGCGCATGTTCCGGCTGGTCGTTGACGCCATCGAGCATGCAGTACTCGAAGGTGATGAAATCGCGCGGCGCGTGGGCGAGGTAACGGTTGCACGCATCCAACAGTTCGGCCAGCGGGTACTTGCGATTGAGCGGAACCAGGTTGTCGCGCAGTTCGTCGTTCGGCGCATGCAGCGACACCGCCAGGGCCACGGGACAATCCTGGCCCAGCCGGTCGATCATGGGCACCACGCCGGAGGTGGAGACGGTGACGCGGCGCCTGGACAGGCCGTAACCATGGTCGTCCAGCATCACCCGCAAGGCGGGCACCAGCGCCGAATAGTTCTGCAGCGGCTCGCCCATGCCCATCATCACCACGTTGGAGATGACGCGCTCGTCCCTTTTGAGGTGGCCGCGCAGGAAGTGCTCGGCGAACCACAGCTGGGCCACGATCTCGCCGGCGGTGAGGTTGCGCGAAAAGCCCTGGTGGCCGGTGGAACAGAAACGGCAGCCCACGGCGCAGCCGGCCTGGGACGAGACGCAAAGCGTGCCCCGGTCGTCCTCGGGAATGAACACCGCTTCCACGGCATCGCCGTTGCCGACGTCGAACAGCCACTTGATGGTGCCGTCCGCGGATTCATGCTGGGAGAGGACCGAAAGGCCCTCGATGCGGGCGCTGGTCTTGAGCTTTTCGCGCAGCGACTTCGCCAGGTCGCTCATCTGGTCGAACTCGCGCGCACCGCGCTGGTGGATCCAGCGAAACAGCTGCGTGGCGCGAAAGCGCTTTTCGCCCAGGCGTTCGCAGAACGCGGCCAGCCCCTCCAGGTCGAAGTCGAGAAGGTTGGCCGTCATCGCATGGTTCCCCGGCGCGGCCGCCAAGCGCGCCGTGGCCCCCTGGGGGCAGCGGAACGCAGTGGAGCGTGGGGGCCCATGCTAGCGGAATAGATGTTCATGCCGGGGAAGAAGAAGCTGACTTCGACCTTGGCGGTTTCGGGGGCGTCGGAGCCGTGCACCGCGTTGGCGTCGATGCTGTCGGCGAAATCGGCGCGAATGGTGCCGGGAGCCGCCTTCTTGGGGTCGGTGGCGCCCATCAGGTCACGGTTCTTCATGATCGCGTTCTCGCCTTCGAGCGCCTGGATCATCACCGGACCGGAGATCATGAACTCGACCAGGTCCTTGAAGAAGGGGCGCTCCTTGTGCACGGCGTAGAACTGCTCGGCCTCGCCGCGCGACAGGTGGGCCATGCGGGCGGCGATGATCTTCAGGCCGGCGGCCTCGAAGCGGGCGTAGATCTGGCCGATCACGTTCTTGGCCACGGCGTCGGGCTTGATGATGGAGAGGGTGCGTTCGATAGCCATTTGATTTTCCTGAGCTTGAAGTTATAGGTTTTGCCGCCGAAGGGCAAAAGTTCGGCAAAGCCTCGAATTTTAACCGCGTGCAGACGATGACCCTGCGCGTGAACTGTCAGCCTGCGTGAAGGCAGCCTCGTCATGCCGGGCGCAGCCGGCGCAGTCGCCTAACGGCCGCGGCCGCCACGGCGTTGGCCGCCGCCCGAACCGCCACCGCCGCCGCCACCGCCGCCGCCGCCACCGCCGCCGCCGCCGCCACCGCCGCCGCGCCGCTGGCCCTGGCCTTGCCCCTGGCGCTGGCGGGTGAAACTGTCGGCGCCGATGTACCCCAGGGAGGTCTTCATCGGATCGGGCTGGGCGCCGGAGCCGCCTTGGCGGTCACCCGCGGTCGCCCCCGCGATCCTTGCGGCGCTGCTGCCCCTGTCCACCGCCGTTGCCGCCCTGCCCCGGCTGGCCCTGGTTGCGCGGCTGGCCTTCCTTGCCCGGGGCCACGGCCGCCATTGCGGTTTCCGCGGCGGCGGTTGCGGCCGGGACCTTGCCCTGCTTCGCCTTCGCCCGCCCCTTCACGCGGCATCCTGGGCCCGCCGTTGTCCCCGGCTGCCTGCATCAGCGCACGGATATCACGCTCGTCCAGTTCCATCCATGCGCCGCGCTTGAGGCCGCGCGGCAGCATCATGGCGCCGTAGCGGATGCGGATCAGGCGGCTCACGGCATGGCCCAGCGCCTCGAACAGGCGGCGCACTTCACGGTTGCGGCCTTCGGAAATGGTGACGCGATACCAGGTGTTGGCGCCCTCGCCGCCGCCGTCCTCGATCGAGCCGAACTGCGCGCGGCCGTCTTCCAGGTCGATGCCGTCCAGCAAGCGCTGCTTTTCCTCATTGCTGAGCGCGCCCAGCACCCGGACGGCGTACTCGCGCTCCAGGCCGAAGCGGGGATGCATGAGCCTGTTGGCCAACTCGCCCGAGCTGGTGAACAGCAACAGGCCCTCGGTGTTGAGGTCGAGCCGTCCGACCGATTGCCACTTGCCCTGCGGCAGTTTGGGCAGCTTGCGAAACACCGTGGGCCGGTTCTGCGGGTCGTCGTGGGTCACGACCTCGCCAACCGGCTTGTGATAGGCGATGACCCGCGCCGGGGGAGGCGCGATGCGAAAGCGGATCGGCTTGCCGTTGACCTTGATCTGGTCGCCGAACTGGATGCGCTGGCCGATATGGGCCGGCTCGTTGTTGACCGAGATGCGCCCTTCCATGATGAGCTGCTCCATCTCCAGCCGCGAGCCCAGGCCGGCCTGGGCCAGCACCTTGTGCAGCTTGGGCGTTTCCGCCTGCGGCGACAGCACCCGCTTGGGGCTGGCGACCTCGGGGCTTTCGATCTCGGCATCGAACTGCCCGGAAACCACGTCGGCGAAGCGGATGGGCGGCGCGGGCGGCTCTGCCGCCGCTTTCGCAACGCCGGCCTCGCGGTCCCGGCGCTCATCGTCGTAATCGTCGTCGTCGCGGTCCTCGTCGAAGTCGGCGTCCTGCTCCTCTTCGGTACGCGGGCGAGCAGCAGGTTCGGGCGCAGCCGCGCTCACTGCCGCTCGGCTTCTCTTCGCATTTCATCGTCCGCGGGTACGCGCACGGCGCCAGGCAGGGGTTGGTTCATGCTTATGTCTCGACGGCTTGCGCCGCATCGTTACTTTCCGGTTCCGGGTTGCCTTCGATCGCGAGGCCAGGCTGAACCTCATCGGCGACGGGCCCCAGCGACGCCGCCAGGGCGGCCTGCTGGCCGGGGCTATCCAGCACGGGCAGCTGGTCCAGCGATTCAATGCCCAGGTCGTCGAGCAACTGGCGGGTGGTGGCGAACAGTGCCGGACGGCCTGGCGCCTCACGATGGCCGATGACTTCGACCCAGCCGCGATCCTCCAGTTGCTTGAGGATCAACGCGTTGATGGTGACGCCGCGGATATCCTCCATATCGCCCCGCGTGACCGGCTGGCGATAGGCAATGATCGCCAGCGTCTCGAGCACGGCGCGCGTGTATTTGGGCGGCTTTTCGGGATGCAGGCGATCGAGGTACTCCCGCATCTGGGGCCGGCTCTGGAAGCGCCAGCCGCTGGCCACGTGCACCAGTTCGACCCCGCGCTGGGTCCAGTCGTTTTGAAGGTCCGCGAGCAGCGCCTTGATCGTATCCGCGCCCAGTTCGTCATTGAACAGGACACGCAGCTCGCGCACCGGCAAGGGTTGCTGCGAGCAAATCAAGGCTGTTTCGAGGACGCGCTTGGCATCCGTCGTATTCATGGTCTGGCCGTTCCGGGAAAAGGCGCCATCGGGGCGCGCAAATCAAAGGGAAATCAAAGGGCTAAACAGGGGCGATTTTCTTTTTCGCTGCGCCGCGGGCGACCGGGGTGCAACACATGCCCCGCTGGCTAGGGGGCCTGGCTCGTGAGCCATTCGGGGTCATTGTAACGCAGGCCCCAGGAAGCCAGGGCCTGCCGTAAATCCGGCGGCAGCGTTGCCTGAAACTCGAGCATTCGGCCGGTGGCGGGATGCTCGAAAGCCAGCCGGTAGGCATGAAGCGCCTGCCGGGCCATTCCGGCAGCCGGCAGCGCCCCCGTAGAGCTCATCGCCCACCAGGGGATGGCCGATATGCGCCATATGGACCCGGATCTGGTGCGTGCGGCCGGTTTGCAGGGTGGCGCGCACCCAGCAGCCAGCCGGCGGCGTCCTGAAGCAGCTCGAACCCGGTGGACGCCGGCTTGCCGTTCTCGACCACACCCATGCGCAGGCGATTGCGCGGATCACGGCCGATCGGCGCGTCCACATGGCGTACCCGGGCGCCACCCCAGGCGCGATGGGCCAGTGCCACGTACTGCCGCGCCACGTCGCGCGCGGCGATGCGCTGCACCAGCGCGTCCATCGTCGCACGCGTGCGCGCCACCACCATCAGGCCGCTGGTGTCCTTGTCCAGCCGGTGCACGATCCCGGCGCGAGGCATCAGCGCGGCCCGGGGGTCGCGCGCGAGCAAGCCATTGAGGAGCGTGCCGCTCCAATTGCCCGGCGCCGGATGCACCACCAGCCCGGCGGGCTTGTTGATCACCAGCAGGTGTTCGTCTTCGAACACCACCTCGAGGTCCATGGGCTCGGGTCGAAAGGCCTGGCTTTGCGGTGTGGGCCGCAGCTCGATCTCACCCTCGTCGCCGGCCTTCACCTTGCTCGCCGAACGGGTGGCCACGTTGCCGTTGAGCGTCACGGCCGCGGATTCGATCAGCTGCTGCAGGTAGCTGCGCGAGAATTCCGGCGCCAGGGCGGCCAGGGCGCGGTCGAGCCGCTCGCCATGGTGCGCCGCGTCGATCACGAATGGCCGCAATTCGGCGTCGGGACCCGCGTCCGCGGCGTCCTCGAGCCCTCCTTGCGCCTCTGGGGGCTGGGGGTCGGCCGATATAATGAATTTGCCCTGTTTCAAGAAAGTTGCGAAGTGATGCTCCGAGCCAAATTATCGATGGTCCCTGCGATGGCGCTGGCCGCTGCCGCCGTGCTGTCGGCCTGCTCTTCGACGCCGGATGACAAAACCGCGACCTGGAGCCCCAACAAGATCTACGCCGAAGCCAAGGACGAACTCAATTCGGGCGCCTTCGACAAGGCCATCCCCCTGTTCGAAAAGCTGGAAGGGCGCGCCGCCGGCACGCCGCTGGCCCAGCAGGCGCAGCTCGAAAAAGCCTACGCCCAGTACAAGGCGAATGACCACGCCTCCGCGCTCGCCACGCTCGACCGCTTCATCAAGCTGCACCCGGCCAGCCCGGCCCTGGACTACGCGCTCTACCTCAAGGGCATCGTCAACTTCAACGACGACCTGGGCATGTTTTCGTTCCTGACGCGCCAGGACCTGTCCGAGCGCGACCAGAAAGCCGCCAAGGAATCTTTCGAGTCCTTCAAGGAACTGGTGACGCGTTTCCCGGATTCGCGCTACACGCCGGACGCGCGGGCGCGCATGACGTACATCGTCAATTCGCTGGCCCAGTACGAAGTGCACGTGGCGCGCTACTACTACACCCGCGGCGCCTATGTGGCTGCGATCAATCGCGCGCAGCACGCCGTGACCGACTACCAGGACGTGCCCGCGCTGGAAGAGGCGCTGTTCATCCTGCTGCGCTCCTATGACGCCCTGGGCATGACCCAGCTGCGCGACGACACCCGCCGGGTGATGGAGAAGACCTACCCGCAAAGCGAATACCTGACCCAGGGCTTCAAGACCACGCAGGATCCGTGGTGGAAGTATCTGGTAGACGGCTGCAAAGCCATCCAGCGTTTCCAGGAATTCCTCTTTCGACCCCAGTTTGCGCATGGGCGGCAGCGCAGCCAGCAGGCGCCGGCCGTAGCCCATCGTCGCCAGGCGCGTGTCGCATACCACCAGCACGCCCTGATCCGATTCGCGCCGGATCAAGCGGCCCGCACCCTGCTTGAGCGCCACCGCGGCTTCGGGAACGAAGTAATCGTTGAAAGCGCTGCGCCCCTGCGATTCCAGGCGCTGCGCCCGCGCTTCGACCAGCGGGTCGCCCGGCGGCGGAAACGGCAGCTTGTCGATGACCACCAGTTGCAAGGCATCGCCGGGCACATCGACGCCTTCCCAGAACGAAGCCGACGCCACCAGCATGCAGCCCGGCCGGCCCTGCGGAGCTGCCCTCGCGGAAGCGCTCGATCAGGCGGCGCTTGGGCCACTGGCCCTGCACCAGGACCTCGACCTCGCCTGAGCCCTCGAATCTGCGCTGCAGCTCCTCGCCGATAGCGCGCAAGGCGCGCAAGGTGGTCGTCAGCACCATGGTGCGCCCGCCCAGCCGCGCGCGCCCCTTCGGCTGCAAGCAGCGCCACCTGGGCGCTGTGGGCCGGATCGTTGGGCTTGGGCAAGTCGCGCGGCACATAGACGGCCGCCTGCGTTGCATAGTCGAACGGGCTGCCGACCTTCAGCACCTCGGCTTGCGCGAGGCCGCAGGGCTCGGTGAACCACGACAGACGCGCGTCATCGCCCAGCGTGGCGGAGGTGAAGATCCAGGCTGCGCGCGGCTCCGCGCCGGCCGCCCTGCGCGGCGGCCTGGCTGCTGGCAGCAACTTGTCCTGCACGGCCTGCGCGATGTCCAGCGGCGACTCGACCAGCCGCAGCTGCGTGCCCACGTCCACCCAGCGCACGGCACCCGGCTCGCACGGGTCCGGCAAAACGCTGCACGCGCGAGGCGAGCTCTTCGGCGCGCTCGAACAGCCGAACGAAGTCCGGCGCGATCTCGCTCACCGTGGAAAGCGCCTCCACGGCCTGCGAACAGGCCAGATGCAACTCATCCAGCGCCTGCCGCCAGTCGTGCGCGGATACCTGGCCGGGCGCCTCATCGACCCAGCGCAGCCGCGCGCCGGGCGCGTTCTTGCCGACCACCAGCCGCAGGTCGCGCGTTGCGCGCTCGACGCGCCGAAACCACCTGCTGCCAGTCCACCAGTCCGCGCGCCAGCTGCAGGCCGGCGGCCAGCATGTCGCGCCCGAAATCCAGCAATTGGCCCGTGGACAGGTGCGCGCCCAGGAACTGCACGCCGGTTTCGTTGAGCTGGTGGGCTTCGTCGAAGATCGCCACGCGCACCGTGGGCAGCAGTTCCGCCATGCCCGACTCGCGCACCGCCAGGTCGGCGAAGAACAGGTGGTGATTGATGACCACTACATCGGCCGCCAGTGCTTCGCGGCGCGCCTGGTTGACGTGGCAGGCTGCGGAACTTCGGGCATTGGGCGCCCAGGCAGTTCTCGCGGGTCGACGTCACGAGCGGGAATCAGCGGCGAGCGCTCGTCGAGCCCGGGCAGCTCGGCCAGGTCGCCGGTGCGCGTCACCTGCGACCATTCCTCGATCTTGGCGAGTGCGCGCACCGAGGCGCGGTCCGGCAACGCTGGCGTCCTGTCGCGCGAGCTCCATGCGATGCAGGCACAGGTAGCTGCCGCGGCCCTTGAGCAAGGCGGTGCGCACCGGCAAGCCCAGGGCTTCGACCAGCCGCGGCAGGTCGCGGCCGAACAACTGGTCCTGCAGCGTCTTGGTTGCGGTGGACAGCAGCACACGCTCGCCGCTCAGCAGCGCGGGCACCAGATAGGAGAAGGTCTTGCCGACACCCGTGCCGGCCTCCACGACCAGCGCGCCACCCGCGGAATGGTGCGCGCCACCGCCATGGCCATCTCGGTCTGGCCGCTCGCGAGGACGGAAGTGCGTCGGCGGCACGGCGACAGCACCCCTTCGGGCGCGAAAGCCGCCGCCACCGGGGTTTCAAGGCTCATCAGGCGGGTTCTTTGGGGTCTAGCGCCAGTTCCAGGCGGGCGATCTGGTCGCGCAACGCCAGCCGGCGCTTCTTGAGCCGGCGCATCATGAGCTCGTCGACCGGCGTTTCCTGGCTGGCCCGGTCGATCAGGGCGTCCAGATCGGCATGCTCCATGCGCAGTTCGATCAGGCGGCGCTCGGGGGAGTGGAGGTTGGATTCCAAGTAATCTGGGCGTTGGCACGCCCACGGTCGGGTTCGTTCAATAATACGTGTTTCGAATCGAGCGGCAATCAATCGAGCATGGCCAGCAAGGGTTACCGACTCACCGCAGCAACGGGCATCCACAAGGGTGACCGCGAATATCAACAGGATCAGGTCGCCCTGATCAGCCACCCACGCGCGACGGGCTGCGTGCTGGGCATCGTGGCCGACGGCATGGGCGGGCGAAGCGGCGGCCGCAAGGCCTCGGATCAGGTGATGATGACGGCCAGGCAGCTGTTCGAGCGCTATTCGCCCGACCATGACGACGCCCCCTCGCTGCTCAAGCAGATGGTGGAGGAGGCCCACGTCGTCATCAAGCTCACCGCCGTCTCATCCGAGCAGGAGCCGCACAGCACCTTGGCCGCCTTCATCATCAACCCGGCGGGCGACTGCCACTGGGTGCATGCCGGCGACTCGCGCATCTACCATTTCCATGGCGGCCAGCTGGTCAAGCGCACCATGGACCATTCGTACGTGCAGACACTGGTGGACAGGGGCGAGCTGACCGAAGAGGAAGCCAACGTCCATCCGCAGTCGAACATCCTGATGGGCTGCCTGGGCGCCGAGGACGATCCGCCTGCCGACCTGCATTTCACTCCGAAGCTGCGGCCCGGCGACGTCTTGTTGGCCTGCAGCGATGGCATCTGGCACTATTTCAGCCCGACCGAACTGGGCTCCGTGCTGTCCTCGCTGTCGCCGCGCGAGGCCACCGAGTTCCTCATCGAAAAGGCCCGCTCCCGCGGCCATGGCGGCGGCGACAACATGTCGCTGGTGATCGTCAAGCTGGAACCGCTGGGCTAGGAGCCTGCGCCTAAGGCGGCACGGGCAACGGCTGAGCGGCGGGCTTCTTGCGCTCGGCCAGCCGCTTTTCGAGCTTGGCCCTGCGCTCCTCGCGCTTCCGCCAGCCGCTGCTCCTGCTGCTTGCGATTGCGCGCCGCCTCGCTGTCTTTCTGTTCGCGCGCGGCGTCTTGCTTGCCCTTTTTGTTCCGGTGGGGCCGGTTCCTGCCGGCCTTCGCGGGAGGCGCGTTCGGCCGCTTTCGCGGCGGCGCGGGACTCGCGCTCCTGCTGCTCAGCCAGGGCTTTGGCCCGCTGTTCGGCCTGGTCGCGCTGCGCTTCGGCCGAATTGCGCTCCTCGATTTCGCGCTCGCGCTCGGCGGCCTTGCGCCTGCGCTCGGCATCGTTCAGCGCGATCTCCTGGCGCCTCAGGTCGGCCATCACTTCGCGCCGCTTGGCGCGGGCCGCGTCGATGCAGTCGTTGACGGCGAACTTGCCGTAGCAGATTTTTTCCTGCGCGGTGAAAGCAGCCTCCGCCCGGTCGCGCTCGGCGGCGATCCGCGCCCTTTCGGCGGCCACCGCATCAGCCTCTTGCGCGGACAAGCACCAAGCCGGCCCCAGCAGGGCCAGGAATACAAGCAGCTTTCTCATGTCAGGCGAGTATCGACCATCCGGTGCTGCAGACCCAGGAACTCGGCCGACTGCATTTCGTTGAGCCTTGATACGGTCCGCGGAAACTCATGGGCCAGCGGCCCTTCGGTGTACAACGCCTCGGGCGGTGTCTGGGCCGACATGATCAGCTTCACACGGCGGTCGTACAGCACATCGACCAGCCAGGTGAAGCGCCTCGCCTCCGAAGCCATCCGCACCGGCATATAGGGCACGTCGCTGAGCAGCACGGTATGGAACTGTGTCGCGATCTCCAGGTAATCGTTCTGCGATCGCGGCCCGCCGCACAGCGTCTTGAAGTCGAACCAGACCACGCCACCCGCCTTGCGCCGGGCGCGGATTTCCCTCGCCTCGATGTGCAGCACCGGGTCTTCATCGTGCGCCTCGGCCAGCCGGGTGAAAGCCTCGTTCATCTGGGCGTCGGCCTGCGGCCCCAGCGGCGTGTGGTAGAGCTTGACCTGCTCCATGGTGCGGCGGCGATAGTCCACCCCGTTGTCCACGCTGATCACCTCGAGCTTGTCGTTGAGCAACGCGATGGCCGGCAGGATGCGGTCGCGATGCAGGCCGTCCGGGTAGAGATCGTCAGGCCTGAAATTGGAGGTGGTGACGAAGCCCACGCCGTTGTCGAACAAGGCGTCCAGCAACCGGTGCAGGATCATGGCATCGGTGATGTCGGCCACGTGGAATTCGTCGAAGCAGATCAGCCGATACCGCTTGGCGATGCGCTGGCCCAGTTCGTCCAGCGGATTCACCGTCCCCTGCAGGTCGGATAGCTCGCGGTGCACCTCGCGCATGAACTCGTGGAAGTGCAGGCGCGTCTTGCGAACCAGCGGAACCGCCGTGTAGAAGCAGTCCATCAGGAAGCTCTTGCCCCGGCCCACGCCGCCGTGCATGTAGACCCCGCGCGGAATCTCGGGCCGGTTGATCAGCTTCTTGAAAACGTTGGAGCGCTGCTCCTTGAACTCCGCCCACTCGCGGGCGCAGCGGTCCAGCGCGTCGAGGGCACGCAGCTGCGCGGGGTCGCTTTGGTAACCCCGCGCGGCGAGTTCGGCTTCGTAGACTTCTTTGACCGACATTCCTGGTATCCGTCATTGCGGCTTGACCCGCAATCCATGAATTCGTTTGCACGCTACCACGGATCCGGGTCGAGCCGGATGACAGCTTCCTAGAAGTTCAGCGTCCGCTTGTCGACGGCCAGCGCCGCTTCCTTGGTCGCCTCCGACAACGACGGATGCGCGTGGCAGATGCGGGCGATGTCCTCGGCCGAAGCGCGGAACTCCATCGCGACGACGGCTTCGGAAATCAGTTCGCTGGCCATCGGGCCCACGATGTGCACGCCCAGGATCTCGTCGGTGGTGGCGTCTGCCAGGAACTTCACCATGCCGGTCGTGTCGCCCAGCGCACGCGCCCGGCCATTGGCCATGAACGGGAAGGTGCCGGCCTTGTATTTCACGCCGGCAGCCTTGAGTTGCTGCTCGGTCTGGCCTACCCACGCGATCTCGGGGCTGGTGTAGATCACCCAGGGAATGGTGTTGAAGTTGACATGGCCGTGCTGGCCGGCGATGCGCTCGGCTACCGCCACGCCCTCTTCCTCGGCCTTGTGGGCCAGCATCGGGCCACGCACGACGTCGCCCACCGCCCAGACGTTCTGCAAATTGGTCTTGCACTCGTCGTCGACCAGGATGGCGCCGCGCTCGTCCAGCTTCAGGCCAACAGCTTCCGCATTCAGGCCGATGGTGTTGGGCACCCGGCCGATGGAGACGATCAGCTTGTCCACTTCCAGCGTCTTGGCCTCGCCCTTGGCATTGGTCCAGGCCACCGACACGCCCGTCTTGCCGATCTTGACCTCGCCGACCTTGACGCCCAGCTCGATCTTCAAGCCCTGCTTGTCGAACGCCTTCTTGGCTTCCTTGGCGATCTGCTCGTCCACCGCCCCCAGGAAGGCAGGCAGCGCTTCGAGCACGGTCACTTCGGCGCCCAGGCGCCGCCAGACCGAACCCATCTCCAACCCGATGACGCCCGAGCCGATCAGGCCCAGCTTCTTCGGCACGCCCTGGATGCGCAGCGCTCCGTCGTTGGAGAGGATGTTTTCCTCGTCGAACGGGGCGCCCGGCAGGGCACGGGCATTGGAGCCGGTCGCCAGGATGATGTGCTTGCCGACCAGCGTTTCCTCGCCGACATTGATCTCATAGCCACCCTCGCCTGCCTTGGCGAATGAGCCGCGGCCATGGAAGAACGAAACCTTGTTCTTCTTGAACAGGAACTGGATGCCTTCGTTGTTCTGCTTGACCACCTGGTCCTTGCGGGACAGCATCTTGTCGAGCTGCAGGTTCAGCCCCTTGATCTCGATGCCATGGTCGGCGAAATGCTTGCCGGCATGCTCGTAGTGTTCCGAGGACTGCAGCAGCGCCTTGGAGGGAATGCAGCCGATGTTGGTGCAGGTGCCTCCCAGGGCCGGGCCGCCCTTGCTGTTCTTCCACTCGTCGATGCACGCGGTGTTGAAGCCGAGTTGCGCGGCGCGGATGGCGGCGATATACCCGCCGGGGCCGCCGCCGATGACGATGACGTCGAATTGTTTGGTCATGGTGTTTTCTCTTGTTTTGTCATTGCCGGGCTTGATCCGCAATCCACGCCTCTCGGCGCGCCAGACATGGATTGCGGGTCAAGCCCGGCAATGACACTTGGTGTTCAGATATCGAACAGCAGACGCGCCGGATCTTCCAGCGCTTCCTTCATCGCCACCAGGCCCAGCACGGCTTCGCGGCCGTCGATGATGCGGTGGTCATAGGACATGGCGAGATAGTTGATGGGGCGCACCACCACCTGCCCGTTCTCCACCACGGCGCGGTCCTTGGTGGCGTGCACACCCAGGATGGCCGATTGGGGCGGGTTGATGATGGGGGTGGACAGCATCGAGCCGAACACGCCGCCATTGGAGATGGAGAAGGTTCCGCCGGTCATCTCTTCGATGCCCAGCTTGCCGTCGCGCGCCTTGGCGCCGTACTCGGCGATCTTCTTCTCGATGTCGGCAAAGCTCATCTGGTCGGCATTGCGCAGGATGGGCACCACCAGGCCGCGGGGCGATCCGACGGCGATGCCGATGTCGAAGTAACCGTGGTACACGATGTCGTTGCCGTCCACCGAGGCGTTCAGCACCGGGTACTTCTTGAGGGCATGCACGGCGGCCTTCACGAAGAAGCTCATGAAGCCGATCTTGACCCCGTGCTCCTTCTCGAAACGCTCCTGGAAGCGCTTGCGCATCTCCATCACCGGCGCCATGTTCACTTCATTGAACGTGGTCAGGATGGCGTTGGTGGATTGCGACTGCAGCAGGCGCTCGGCGACGCGGGCGCGCAGGCGGCTCATGGGCACGCGCTGCTCCGGGCGCTCGCCCAGGTCCGGCGCGGCAACGGGCGCGCTGATCTGCGGCAACGCTGCCCTGGGTGCGCCGGTGGGCGCAGCGACCGGCGCGGTGACCGGCTTGACGCCGGAAGCGACGGCACCCAGCACGTCGCCCTTGGTCACGCGACCATCCTTGCCGGTGCCCGGCACGGAGCCCGAGGGCAGCTGGTTGTCGGCCATGATCTTGGCGGCGGCAGGCATTGCAATGCCTGCTTTGGAGCCAGCGGCAGCGGCGGCGCAGCAGTCGCGGGAGCCGCAGCAGGCACAGCGGCGCGGTGCCGCAGCGCTCGGCTTTGCCTTCGGTATCGATCTTCGCGATGGCCTGCTCGGCCGTCACGGTGGCGCCATCGGGCTGCAAGATCTCGGCCAGCACGCCCGCTGCGGGCGCCGGCACTTCCAGCACCACCTTGTCGGTTTCGATTTCGATCAGGATCTCATCGATCGCCACGGCCTCGCCGGGCTTCTTCTTCCATTGCAACAGGGTCGCTTCTGCAACTGATTCGGACAGCTGGGGGACTTTCACTTCTACGATAGACATTTTCTTTTCCTGGATTCTTTGTGCGGACGAAGCCACCCTTGGGCCGCGTCAGGCGGACACTCGGGGGCCATTCACCTCTATTTCGTGAGAACGAAGCCCTTGAGCTTGCCGAACGCGCCGTCGACCAGGGCTTTCTGCTGCTCCTGGTGCAGGTGCGAGTAGCCCACGGCCGGCGAGGCCGAAGCAGCCCTGCCCGAGTAGCCGAGCTTCTGCCCTTCGGCCATGTTTTCGTGGATGTAGTGCTGCACGAAGAACCAGGCGCCCTGGTTCTGGGGCTCGTCCTGGCACCAGACGATTTCGGTGGCGTTGGGATACTTCTTGACTTCCGCCGCGAACACCTTGTGCGGGAACGGGTACAGCTGCTCGACCCGCAGGATCACGGCCGTGTCGTCGCCCCTCTCCTCGCGCTTCTTGGCCAGGTCGTAGTACACCTTGCCCGAGCAGACGACGATGCGCTTGACCTTGTCGGCCTTGAGCTCCCTGTTCTCGGGGATGATGGTCTGGAAGCCGCCCTTGGTGAACTCGGACAGCGGCGATGACGCATCCTTGTTACGCAACAGGGACTTGGGCGTCATGATCACCAGGGGCTTGCGCAGGTTGCGAACCATCTGCCTGCGCAGGACGTGGAAGATCTGGCTGGCCGTCGTGGGCTGCACCACCTGCATGTTGGTGTCGGCCGACAGCTGCATGAAGCGCTCCAGGCGCGCGGAGCTGTGTTCCGGGCCCTGGCCTTCATAGCCGTGCGGCAGCATCAAGGTGATGCCGTTCACGCGGCCCCACTTCACCTCGCCGGAGGCGATGAACTGGTCGATCACGACCTGGGCGCCGTTGGCGAAGTCGCCGAACTGCGCTTCCCAGATCACCAGCGTGTTGGGATCGTTGGAGGCGTAGCCGTATTCGAAGCCCAGCACGGCCTCTTCGGACAGGATGGAGTCGATCACCACGAACGGAGCCTGGTTGTCGGCGACGTTCTGCAAGGGGATATAGGTGCCGATGTCCCACTTTTCGCGATTCTGGTCGTGCAGCACCGCATGGCGGTGGGTGAAGGTGCCGCGGCCGCAATCTTCGCCGGACAGGCGTACCGGATAACCACTGGCCACGAGCGAGGCGAAAGCCATGTGCTCGCCCATGCCCCAGTCCACGTTGACGTCGCCCCGGCCCATGGCCGCGCGGTCGTCCAGCACCTTCTTCACCAGGGGATGCGGTGTGAAGCTCTCCGGCACCGTGGTGAGCTTTTCGGCCAGGCGTTTCCACTCGGCCATCGGGATTGCCGTATCGGCGTTGTCGGTCCACTTCTTGTTCAGGTACGGGTGCCAGTCGACGGCGTACTTGCTCTTGAAGTTGGTCAGCACCGGGTCGACCGTGTGCTTGCCGGCGTCCATCGCCGCGCGGTAGGCCTTGACCATGTCATCGCCCAGCGTTTCGCCCATGCCCTGCGCCGACAGCTTGTCGGCGTACAGCCTGCGAGTGCCGGGATGCGCGGCGATCTTCTTGTACATCAGCGGCTGGGTGAGCGAAGGCGTGTCCTGCTCGTTGTGGCCCAGCTTGCGGAAGCAGACGATGTCGACCACCACGTCCTTGGAGAATTCCATGCGGTATTCGAGCGCGAGTTGCGTCGCGAGCACCACGGCTTCGGGATCGTCGCCGTTCACGTGCAGCACCGGCGCCTCGATCATCTTGACCACGTCCGTGCAATACAGGGTCGAGCGGCTGTCGCGCGGATCGCTGGTGGTGAAGCCGATCTGGTTGTTGATCACGATGTGCACCGTGCCGCCGGTGAAGTAGCCGCGGGTTTCCGCCAGCGCCAGCGTTTCCATCACGACGCCCTGGCCGGCGAAGGCGGCGTCGCCGTGCACCTGCACCGGAAGCACCTGCCGGCCCAGGGGATCGGCGCGGCGGTCCATGCGGGCGCGCACGGAGCCTTCCACGACCGGGTTCACGATTTCCAGGTGCGAAGGATTGAATGCCAGGCTCAGGTGCACCGGGCCGCCGCGGGTGGTCACGTCGGAGCTGAAGCCCTGGTGGTACTTGACGTCGCCGGCGGGCAGGTCTTCCTTGGCCGTATGGTCGAACTCGGCGAACAGGTCGGCCGGCATCTTGCCCAGCGAATTGACCAGCACGTTGAGGCGGCCGCGGTGGGCCATGCCGATCACGATCTCCTGTACGCCGCGCACGCCGGCTTCCTGGATCAGCTCGTCCATGGAGGCGATGAAGCTCTCGCCGCCTTCCAGCGAAAAACGCTTCTGGCCGACGTACTTGGTGTGCAGGAAGCGCTCCAGGCCTTCGGCGGCCGTGACGCGCTCGAGGATGTGCTTTTTCTTCTCCGGCGAGAAGTTCGGCTTGCTGCGGATCGATTCGAGCTTCTGCTGCCACCAGCGCTTCTTGTGCTGGTCGCTGATGTACATGTACTCGGCGCCGATGGCGCCGGCGTAGGTTTCCCGCAGGGCGTTGATCAATTCCCGCAGCGACATCGTGTCTTTGCCGAAGAAAGTGTTGCTGGTGTTGAACACTGTTTCCTGGTCGGCATCGCTGAAGCCGTAGAAGGCGGGGTCGAGCTCAGGGATGTTCTCGCGTTCGGCGCGCTTCAAGGGGTCCAGGTCGGCCCAGCGGGCGCCGACGTTGCGGTACGCCGCGATGAGCTGCTGCACAGCGGTGCGCTTGCGGCCCAGCTCCGAATCCGCGCCTGTGGCGACGACAACGCGGGTGCCGCCCTGCTTGGCACGCTCGGCAAAGGCATTGATCACCGGCAGGTGCGGCACATCCTTCGCGGTGCTGCCGTCGACGGCGGGCACGTTCTGCAGCGCGTCGAAGTATTCGCGCCAGTTGTCGGGGACGCTGCCGGGGTTGGCGAGGTAGTTTTCGTACATCTCCTCGACATAGGGCGCGTTGCCGCCGAAGAGATAGGAATTGCCTGAATAGGCCGTATAGACGGAGCTCGTCTCACTCATGCTTTGCGCTACTTTCCGTCTCCCTGAAGGAGACATTAGCTGGTTTAGGAAACCTTCCGCGACACGGCTGAACCGGATGGCGGATGCGACAGTGGGGCTGGAAGGGGCCTTGGTTGCGACCCGAATTGTGCCACCTAATCCTGAAGGATGCTTTCCTATTTTTCGGGACCCAGAGAATCGCGGATTTGCTGCAGGGCTTGCGGGTCCTCGATCGTGGTCAGGTCCCCGGCGTCGCGCCCTTCGCAAACGGCCTGTATCGCCCGGCGCAACAGCTTGCCGCTGCGGGTCTTGGGGAGCAGGTTGACGAAATGGACGCGCGACGGCCGGGCCACCGCGCCCAGCTGCTGGTCGACCAGTTTCATGATGTCGCCCTCCAGCTTGAGCTTGGCCTTGTCGTCGGTCAGGGCCGAGGCATCCCGCGCCACGACGAAAGCCATGGCGGCCTGGCCCTTGAGAGGATCGGCGACGCCCACAACGGCGACCTCGGCGACGTTGGGGTGACTGGAAATGCTCTCCTCGATTTCCCGCGTACCCAGGCGGTGGCCGGCGACGTTGATCACGTCGTCGGTGCGGCCCAGGATGTAGAAATAGCCATCCTCGTCCCGGATGCCCCAGTCGAAGGTGCTGTAGACCATCCGGCCCGGCACGGTCTGCCAGTAAGTGTTGACGAAGCGCTCGTCGTCACCCCAGACCGTCTGCATGAAGCCCGGAGGCGTGGGGCCCTCGATCACCACCACGCCCTTCTCATCGGGCCCGGTCAGTTCCTCGCCGGTGCTCTCGTGCACCAGCTTGATGTCGTAGCCGTACATGGGCACGCCCGGGCTGCCGAACTTGCTGGGCTTCTTCTCGACGCCGTTGGCGATGGTCAGGATCGGCCAGCCACTCTCGGTCTGCCAGTAGTTGTCGATGATGGGAACGCCCAAACCATCGCTGATCCAGCGCGCGGTGGGTTCGTCCAGCGGCTCGCCGGCCAGGAACAGCGCCTTGAGGCTGGACAGGTCGTACTTCTTCAGGAACGCCGGATCCTGCTTCTTGAGCACGCGCACCGCCGTGGGGGCGCTGAACATGGCGCTGACCTTGTACTTTTCCACCAGGCTCCACCAGACGCCGGCATCCGGGCGGATCGGCAGGCCCTTCATACATGATGGTGGCCATGCCCGCGATCAGGGGGCCGTAGACGATGTAGCTGTGGCCCACCACCCAGCCGATGTCGCTGGTGGAGAAATAGGTTTCGCCCGGCTCGCCCAGGAAGATGTGCTTCATGCTGGCGGCGAGCGCCACGGCGTAGCCGCCAACGTCGCGCTGCACGCCCTTGGGCCTGCCGGTCGTGCCGCTGGTGTAGATCGTGTAGCTGATGTCCGTGGAATCCAGCCACTCGCATTCCACCTCGGCGCCACTGTGGCGCTGGGTGAGCTCGGCCCAGTCATGGTCGCGCCCTGCCTCGCGCTCCATCGGCGCCAGTCCCCGGTCCACCAGCAACACCGATTCGGGCTTGTGACTGGACAAGCGGATGGCTTCGTCCAGCAAGGGCTTGTACGCCAGCACCTTGCCGCCGCGGGAGCCGGCGTCGGCGCTGATGATGACCTTGGGCGTGGCGTCCTCGATGCGCGAGGCGAGCGACACCGACGCGAAGCCGCCGAACACCACGGAATGGATCGCGCCGATGCGCGCGCAAGCCAGCATCGCGAACGCGGCCTGCGCGATCATTGGCATGTAGATCAGTACCCGGTCGCCCTTTTGCACGCCCAGTTCCTTGAGCGCAGCGGCGGCGCGCTGCACCTCGCCATGCAATTCACGGAAGCTGTAGGTTCGCTCAGTCCCGGTCTCGGACGAGACATAGATCAGGGCCGGCTGGTCGGGCCTGTCCTTCAGGTGCCGGTCCACGGCGTTGTGGCAGAGATTGGTGGTGCCGCCGGCGAACCAGCGCGTGAAGGGAGGATGGCTGTGGTCGCAGATCGTCCGGGGCGGCTGCTTCCACTCGATCAGCCGCGCCTGCTCGGCCCAGAACGCATCGCGGTCATCGATGGAGCGGCGGTAGAACTCTGCGTAGCCCATGGTTTTCTCCGTTTATTTGATCAGCGCCTGAACGTCGCGGAAAGCCTCGTGCTCGGCCGTGCGCAACCACTCGAAAGCCACCATTTCAGTGGTCACCAATTCGGCGCCAGCCCCGGCCAGGCGGTCGAAGGCGGCATCGCGGTTGCGCTCGGTGCGCGAACTGCAGGCGTCGGTCACCACCCACACGTCGAATTCCTCATCCAGCAGGTCGAGGGCCGTCTGCAACAGGCAGACGTGCGTCTCGCAGCCAGCCACCACGATGGTGTTGCGCTGCTCCTGGGGTTGGGGCGCTTTTTGCAGGTGCTTGGGCAGGCTGCGCGCGTTGCCGCCTTGCGGGCGCGCCGGGGCCCGCAGCAGGTCAGTCAGCCCATCCGCCACGCCGCTGAAATGCATCTTGACCAGCGTCTTGCGGCACAGGGCGCGCAACTCGGCCGGGTTCTGGCCGAGCTCGTCGGGGCTCTGTTCCGTGCCCCATGCCGGCACCTCCAGCAGTTGCGCCAGCCGGCCCAGGCGCAGCGCGTTGCGCAGCACGGCCTCGCTCTCGTGGATCGCGGGCATCAGGCGGGCCTGGTAGTCCACCAGCACCAGTTGGGAATCTTCGGCATCGAGCAGCATATAGGGCTTTCTATCTTGTTGCGCCCGATTATTCCAGCCTGGTCGATGGCGGTAAGAAAATCCCCTACCGCGGCACCGCCCGTACCCACGCTAACTCAGAGGGTAAACTGCCGCCAACGCTTCCATGATGCCGTGACGCACCCCGCCGACCCCATCCCGATCCGGTTGCTGTGCGTGGAAGACAACCCCGACGATGTCGAGCTCATGGCCATCGCCCTGGAGCGGGCCGATCCCCAGCGCCGCTATGCGTTGCACCGGGTCGAGGATGCCACCGGCTTCGTCGACGCCCTGCAGGACGGCTTCGACGTCATCCTCTGCGACTTCAACCTGCCCCGATTCTCGCCTTACGCGGCCCTCCAGATCCTGGTTGCGCGGCGCTGCGGCACGCCGCTCGTGGTGGTCACCCGGGCGATCGGCGAGGAAGCCGCCGTTCACGTGCTGCGCTGCGGCGCCAAGGATTACCTGGCCAAGGACAAGCTGGGCACGTTGCCGCAGATCATCGAGCGCGTGATGACCGAGCGGCGGCGGCTGCTGGAACAGGAGCGACTCGGCCGTGAACTCGAGGCCGCCTACGGCCGCCTCAAGAAACTCTCCGCGCGGCTGGTCGTGGCCCAGGAGCGCGAACGCACTCTGATCTCGCGCGAACTGCATGACCACCTGGGTCAGACCCTCACCGGCATGGTGATCCACCTGCATGCGGCCAAGCGGACCACGGACGCTGACGTCGCGCGCAAGCACACCGAAACCGCCATGGAGATGGCCCAGGGTGCGGTCGGACAGCTCAAGACCCTGTCGTTTGCGCTGCGCCCAGCCCAGCTCGACCTGCTGGGCCTCGTGGCCGCCACGCAATCGGCCGTGCAGCGGATCGCCGAACCGGCCGGCCTGGTCTTCAACGTCAGCGCGCGCGGCAAGGAACCGGCCACGCTGGGTGAAACCGCGTCGGTGGCGCTGCGGCTGGTGCAGGAGGCGCTGAACAACGTGGTGCGGCACGCCCATGCTGCGCACGTCACGGTGCGGCTGCGCTTCCTGCCGCAGGGGCGCATCGGTGTGCTGGTTGTCGACGACGGCGTCGGCTTTGACAAGCAGGCTAGTCCTCGATGGCCAGACCAGCGAGCACAACGTGGGCCTGTACGGCATGATCGAGCGGACTGAACTGGCAGGCGGGCGCTTGCATATTCGCGCTTATCCCGGGCAGGGAGTGGCCATTCGAGCTGTGCTGTAGGGTATAACTGCGCGACATGAAAAATACGCCCGAGGCCAAGTCAATTCGCGTCGTGCTTGCCGACGACCATGACCTGGTGCGATCGGGTATCAAGGCACTGCTGTCGATGATCGAAGGCGTAGAGGTGATTGCCGAGGCCCGCGACGGCCGTGAACTGATCAACCTCGTGGAACGCCTGAACCCCGACGTCGTGATGACCGACATCTCGATGCCCGGCATGGACGGCATCACGGCGATCTCAGAAATCCATGGCAAGCATCCCGAAGTGCGCCTGTTGGTGCTTTCCATGTATGACACCGTGGATTTCGTCAAGCGCGCAGTCGCCAATGGCGCCTGCGGCTACCTGGTGAAGGATGCGCCGCCGTTCGAGCTCGAACAAGCGCTTCGCAGCGTCATGGCCACCGGCAGCTATTTCAGCCCCGCCATCGCCCAGCGCTTGTTGCAGCCTTCCGAACCCACCGTGAGCGACGAGCTCACCCACCGCCAGGTGGAAATCCTCACGCTGATCGCGCAGGGCCGCGCATCCAAGGAAATCGCCTTCGAGCTGGGCCTGTCGTCCAAGACCGTGGATGTGCACCGTGCCCGCATCATGGAACGCCTGCGCCTGAACGACATCGCCAGCCTCACGCTTTATGCGGTGCGCAAGGGCCTGATCAAGCCCTAGCGGCGCGTCAGCGCGGCAGCAACCTCAGCAGGCTGCCTTGCTGGCTGTCGGTCAGCACATACAGCAGCCCGTCGGGGCCCTGGCGCACATCGCGCACGCGATCGCCGCCCAGCAGCTTGTGCTCCCGCACCACCTTGCCGCCCGAAAGCTCCAGCCGTGCCAGGTAGCCGAACTTCAGCGAGCCGATAAAAAGATTGCCCTTCATCGCCGGCCCGTAACGATCGCTGGTCAGAAATGCCATGCCTGAGGGCGCGATCGACGGCACCCAGTAGTGCAGCGGCTGTTCCATGCCGGACTGGGCGGTGATCCCCTCGCCGATCTTGCCGCCACCGTAGTTCTCGCCGTAGGTAATCACGGGCCAGCCGTAGTTGCGCCCCGGTTGGGGCACGTTGATTTCGTCGCCGCCTTGGGGGCCGTGCTCATGCATCCACAAGACCCCATCCGGAGCCAGCGTTGCGCCCTGTGAGTTCCTGTGTCCGTAGCTCCAGATTTCAGGCAAAGCGCCGGCCCGGCCGGAGAAAGGGTTCCCCGGCGCAGCTGCCCCGTCCTTGGTCAGGCGCACCACCTTGCCGTGGTGGTTGTCCAGCTTCTGGGCGTCGTCCTTCCTGCTGAACCTTTCCCCCAGAGTCAGGAACAGCGACCCGTCGCGCGCCTCCACGATTCGGCACCCGAAGTGCAGGCTGCTGGAGACCTTGGGCTTCTGGCTGAAGATCACCCTGACGTCTTCCAGCCGCGAAGAGTCGGCCGACAGCTTGGCCCGGGCCAGCGCCGTGCTGTTGCCACCGGGGCCCGGCTCGGAGAAACAGAAATAGAAGATTCGGTTGGTGACAAAACCCGAGTCCAGCACCAAGTCGAGCAGGCCGCCCTGCCCGCCCGCAACGACTGCAGGCACGCCCGCCAGCGGGGCCCCCAGCTTGCCGTCGGGATCGACCACCCGCATTCGCCCGGCCCGCTCTGTCACGAGAAAGCGGCCCTCCGGCAGGAAGGCCACTGCCCAGGCATGCTCCAGGCCCCGGGCGACCGGCTCCGCCCGCACCTCCTGCGCTTGCCCGGCCGTCGGTATCAAAGAGAAACCCAGGCAACAGGCCACTGCTGTGCTGGCAAGGACGTTTCGAGCGGTCTTGAGGCTCATGCGCTACTCCGTTCCCAGAGATGACTCGTACGTGTGCATTCTTTCCTGAAACATCGCCTGCTGAGTCACCCCCGTAACAATTGGTCTCATATAACCAGTGGAATCAATGAGTTACGCAGGATACCTAACTTGACTTGGGTTATCCTGCGCGCAATGTCCAGATGGCTCATCATTACTTTGCTCGCTGCCTGCGCCGGCGCCCAGGCCATGCCCGGCGCCCCGGCCGAAGAGGACGCGAGCCGCATTTTCATGGCCGATCAGCGCCTGCTCACCAGGCTCGAACAGGTGAGCACGCAAGCTCGAACAGGTGGGCACGAAGCTCGAACAGGTGGGATCTACCGTCACTGATCGCGCATCCGACCTGGTCGTCACGGCCATGGGTTCCCTGGGCGTGCCGTACAAGCGCGGTGGCACCACGGCCGAAAGCGGTTTCGACTGCAGCGGTTTCGTGCGTGCCATCTACCAGAAGACGATCGGCCTGGTCCTGCCGCGCCGCGCCAATGAACAGGCGGCGGCCACCGAGAAGATCGACAAGAAAGACCTGCAACCGGGCGACCTGGTGTTCTTCAACACCATGAAGCGCGCGTTCAGCCATGTGGGCATCTACGTGGGCGAAGGCAAGTTCATCCATTCCCCCAAGCCCGGCGCCAAGGTGCGGGTCGAAGACATGGGGCAGAACTACTGGCAGCGGCGGTTCGACGGCGCTCGCCGCGTACTGAGCCAGGCGCCAGCCGATCCCCAGGCAAGCCGTAGACCAGCTCCGCCCCTGATCAGGTCTTTCGCTGCGGCGGCACGTCCGTGCAGACGCCGTGGGCAATTTCCGCAGCCATGCCGATGCTCTCGCTGATCGTCGGATGCGGATGGATGGTTTTGCCGATGTCCACCTCGTCCGCCCCCATCTCGATGGCCAGCGCAACCTCGCTGATCAGGTCGCCCGCGTGCGTGCCCACGATGCCGCCACCGAGGATGCGGTGCGTTTGCGCGTCGAACAGCAACTTGGTAAAGCCCTCGTCCCGGTTGTTCGCGATCGCCCTGCCGGACGCCGTCCAGGGAAAATGGCCCTTCTTGATGGCGATACCCTCTGCCTTGGCCTGGTCCTCGGTCAGTCCCACCCATGCGATTTCGGGATCGGTGTAGGCGACGCTGGGAATCACGCGGGCGTTGAAGGCGGAGTTTTCTCCAGCCGCGACCTCCGCAGCCACATGCGCCTCGTGCACGGCCTTGTGCGCGAGCATGGGTTGGCCGACGATGTCGCCGATGGCGAATATATGCGGCACGTTGGTGCGCATCTGGATGTCCACCGGGATGAAGCCCCGGTCGGTGACGGCGACGCCGGCTTTCTCCGCGCCGATATTCCTGCCATTGGGGCTGCGGCCCACGGCCTGCAACACCAGGTCGTACAGCTGCGGCTCCTTGGGGGCCTGCTCGCCTTCGAACTTGACCAGGATGCCTTCCTTGGTCGCCTCGGCCCCCACGGTCTTGGTCTTGAGCATGATGTTGTCGAAGCGCGGCGTGTTCATCTTCTGCCACACGCGCACCAGGTCGCGGTCTGCTCCCTGCATGAGTCCATCGAGCATCTCGACCACGTCCAGGCGAGCGCCCAGCGTCGAGTAAACCGTTCCCATCTCGAGGCCGATGATCCCTCCGCCGAGGATCAGCATGCGTTTGGGGTTGCCCGCCAGTTCCAGCGCACCGGTGGAATCCACGATCCGCGGGTCCTTGGGCATGAACGGCAGCCGCACCGCCTGAGAACCGGCCGCGATGATGCAATTCTTGAACTTGACGGTCTGCTTCTTTCCGGTTTTTTCCTGCGCTGACCCGCTGGTCTCCTCGACCTGAAGGTGGAACGGATCCATGAATGCGCCAATACCGCGCACGACGGTGACCTTGCGCATCTTGGCCATGGCCGTGAGACCACCTGTGAGCTTGCCCACGACCTTGGACTTGTGTGCCCGCAGCTTGTCGAGTTCGATCTTCGGTTTGCCGAAGCTCACGCCCAGCGACTCGAAATGGCTGACCTCGTCCATCACCGCGGCCACGTGCAACAGCGCCTTGGACGGGATACAGCCGACGTTCAGGCAGACGCCACCGAGCGTGGCGTAGCGCTCGACCAGGACGACCTTCATGCCGAGGTCGGCCGCGCGGAAGGCAGCGGAGTAGCCGCCTGGGCCGGCGCCGAGCACCAGCATGTCGCATTCCAGGTCGGCTCCGCCGGCATAGCTGGAGGCGGCGGGCGCCGGCGTTGAAGGAGCAGGCGTGGCCGCGGGCGCAGCCGCCTTGCCCGGCGTGGCCCGTCGCCGCAGCCTCCGAAGCCTCCAGCGTCAGCAAGACCGAACCTTGCTTGACCTTGTCCCCCAGCTTGACCTTCAGTCTCCTTCACGACACCGGCGTGCGTCGAAGGGATCTCCATCGAGGCCTTGTCGCTTTCCACCGTCACCAGCGACTGCTCGGGCTTGATGGTTTCGCCGGGCTTGACCAGCAGTTCGATGACGGCAACCTCGTCGAAGTCTCCGATATCCGGTACCTTTACTTCGACCAGGCTCATTTCAAACCCCTCATTTCGCGTCTTTCATTCTTACGGTGAACACATCGGCCGGCGCGGCCGAATTGCGATCGAACTCACAGCCTGCCGCGATGCCGGCTTCGGCGACCTCGCGGGCGGTCTTGGCCTTGGTGTAGATGGCGTGCATCGCGCCCAGCGCGAAGCTGCGGCCCGAGCCTATGCCCCAGAATTCCTTGAACTCGAACACTTCACGGTAGCTGTACAGGCCGTAAATGCCGGTGGCATTCGCGATGACCACGCTGAACTGGCTGGACTCGTACGGGTCGCTGTCTTCCTCCTTGGTCTGAAGAAAGAAGTTGTCCTTCAGGTAGGGATGCAGCTTGGTGAAGGTGTCGAACACCTCGTCCTTGTTGCCCAGCTTGAGGAACTCGCGAGGCATGGAGCCTATGGCCTTTCGCAGGACCGGAAAGTGCGCCACCGTGCCGGCCATGCCGAGGAAGCTCGGGCCGCCGTCGGTATCGACCTTGAATATCTTGGTGTTGTCCTCGAACCGGTTGGCCAGGCGGGTGTCCCCGAATGTGACCAGCGTGTCAGCCGCTATCGCGATCTGGCCTGCTTTTCTTACGACCACAACAGTTGTCATTTTTATTCACGCTCCGGGTTCGCCGCGGCTGCCGAACGCCTCGCGTTCAAAGCATGGTGCGGCGGAAATCCGCCAATATAGCGCCGAGATAGGCGTTGAAACGCGCAGCCGAGGCGCCATCGATCACGCGGTGGTCCCATGAGAGCGACAGCGGCAGCATCAGCCGCGGCTGGAACTGCTTGCCGTCCCAGACGGGTTCCATCTGGCTCTTGCAAACGCCCAGGATAGCGACTTCCGGCGCGTTGATGATGGGCGTGAAGTAACGCCCGCCAATACCGCCGAGCGACGAAATGGTAAAGCCTGCGCCCGACATGTCGGCCGGGCCGAGCTTGCCATCGCGCGCCTTCTTCGCCAGCTCACTCATTTCCTGGCTGATCTGCAGGACGCCTTTCTTGTCGGCATCCTTGATCACCGGCACCACCAGGCCGTTGGGCGTGTCCGCCGCGAAGCCCACGTGGTAGTACTGCTTGAGCACGAGCTGCTCGCCGTCGAGTGACGAGTTGAATTCAGGGAATTTCTTCAGGGCCGCCACGCAAGCCTTGATGAGGAAGGCCAGCATCGTGACCTTGATGCCCGCCTTCTCGTTTTCCTTGTTGAGCTGGACGCGAAAGGCTTCCAGTTCCGTGATGTCGGCGTCGTCGTGGTTGGTGACGTGCGGAATCATCACCCAGTTGCGATGCAGGTTGGCGCCGCTGATCTTCTTGATGCGCCCCACGTCCTTGCGCTCGATGGGACCGAACTTGGCGAAGTCCACCTTGGGCCAGGGCAGCAGCCCCAGAGCTTCACCGCCGCCCGCGGGCGCTTTCCCGCCCGCTCCCTTGGTGCTGGCTTCGCCCCTCATCACGGCCTTGGTGAAGGCCTGCACGTCCTCCTGGGTGATGCGTCCCTTCGGACCGGTGCCCTTCACCTCTTCGAGGGGAACCCCCAATTCGCGGGCGAACTTGCGCACCGACGGCGATGCATGCGGCAGCTGGCCGGTGGGCGTGCCCGGCTCATGCGGTGGCAAGGCCGCGGTAGGTGGCGCGCGCTCGGCCGCTGGGGCAGGCGCCTGGGTGGCCGCCGGCGCTGGGGCGCCGGCTTGAACGGCAGGGGCGCTGGCCGCGCTGCCCTCGAGCACAGCGATCACGTCTCCTGCGTTGACCTTATCGCCCAGCTTGACCTTGAGTTCCTTGATCACGCCGGCAGCCGACGACGGAATCTCCATCGAAGCCTTGTCGGACTCCACGGTGAGCAGCGACTGCTCGGCCTTGACCGTGTCGCCCGGCTTGACCAGCAGCTCGATGACCGCCACATCCTTGAAGTCGCCGATGTCGGGGACGCGGATTTCGATGCTTTGGCTCGCTCCCCCGTTGGGGGCGGGCTGGGGTGGGGGCGGCGCAGCGGGAGCTTGCGCAGCGGGCGGCGGTGCAGCGGCAGCCGGCTTGGAGTCAGCAGCGACTGCACTCTCCAGCACCAGCAAGACCGATCCCTCCTTCACCTTGTCGCCGAGCTTGACCTTCAGCTCCTTGACGACACCGGCCTGCGAGGACGGAATTTCCATCGACGCCTTGTCCGACTCCACGGTGACAAGGGATTGCTCCGCCTTCACGGTGTCGCCGGGCTTGACCAGCAACTCGATGACCGAAACCTCGTCGAAGTCGCCGATGTCGGGAACTTTCACTTCAATCGATGCCATGTTCTTGTTCTCCGGACTTCTTGTTGCTTCAAGCGTACAGCGGATTGATCTTTTCTGTCTTGATGTCGTACTTCTTGATGGCTTCAGCGACCTTGGCAACCGGCACGGTGCCCTCTTCGCTGAGGGCCTTGAGCGCGGCCAGAACGATGTAGTGGCGGTTGACTTCGAAATGCTCGCGCAGCTTGGAGCGGAAATCGCTGCGGCCGAAACCATCGGTGCCCAGCACCTTGTAGGTGCGCCCCTTCGGAATGAAGGGACGGATCTGCTCGGCGTACGCCTTCATATAGTCGGTGGAGGCCACGACCGGGCCGCTGTGCTTGTCGAGTTGTTGCGCCACGAACGACACCCTGGGCTTCTCCATCGGGTGCAAAAGGTTGTAGCGCTCGCAGTCCTGGCCTTCGCGCGTCAATTCGTTGAAGCTCGGGCAGCTCCACACGTTGGCGGCGACGCCCCATTCCTTTTCAAGCAGTTCCTGGGCGGCAATGCTTTCGCGCAGGATGGTGCCGCTGCCGAGCAGTTGCACGCGCGGAGTGAGCTTCGGCCCCTCCTTGCACAGGTACATGCCCTTGATGATCTGCTCTTCCGTGCCGGGGATGAGGCCGGGCATCGCGTAGTTTTCGTTGAGCAGCGTGAGGTAGTAGTAGACGTTGTCCTGCTGCTCGACCATGCGCTTGAGGCCGTGATGCATGATCACGCCGACTTCGTGGGCGAAGGTCGGGTCGTAGCTCACGCAGTTGGGGATGGTGTTGGCCATGATGTGGCTGTGGCCGTCCTCATGCTGCAGGCCCTCGCCGTTGAGCGTCGTGCGCCCCGAGGTGCCGCCCAGCAGGAAGCCCCTGGCCTGCATGTCGCCCGCGGCCCAGCACAGGTCGCCCACGCGTTGAAGGCCGAACATCGAATAGTAGATGTAGAACGGCACCATGATCCGGTTGCTGGTGCTGTACGAGGTGGCCGCCGCAATCCAGCTGGCCATGCCGCCGGCCTCGTTGATGCCTTCCTGCAGGATCTGGCCCGACTTGTCTTCCTTGTAATAGGAAACCTGGTCCTTGTCCTGGGGCGTGTACAGCTGGCCCTCGGGGTTGTAGATGCCGATCTGGCGAAACAGCCCTTCCATGCCGAAAGTGCGGGCTTCGTCGACCAGGATGGGCACCGCGCGCGGGCCCAGTTCCTTGTCGCGCAGCAGCGCCGTGAGGAAGCGCACGTAGGCTTGGGTGGTGCTGATCTCGCGGCCCTCGGCCGTCGGCTCCAGCACCGCCTTGAAGGCATCCAGCGCCGGCACCTTCAATTGCTCATCGGCCTTGGCGCGGCGCTTGGGCAGGTAGCCGCCCAGGGCCTTGCGCCGGGCGTGCAGGTATTCCATCTCGGGGGTGTGCTCGGCCGGCTTGTAGAACGGCAATTCCGCCAGTTGCTCGTCCGGGATCGGGATGTTGAAGCGGTCGCGGAACGCCCGGATATCGTCGTCCGTGAGCTTCTTGGTCTGGTGGGCGGTGTTCTTGCCCTCCCCGCTCTTGCCCATGCCGAAGCCCTTGACGGTCTTGATCAACAGCACGGTGGGCTGGCCCTTGGTGTTGACCGCCTTGTGATATGCCGCATAGACCTTCTGCGGGTCATGGCCGCCGCGCTGCAGGCGCCAGATGTCCTCGTCACTCAACTTGGCGACCATCTCCAGCGCCTTGGGATGGCGGCCGAAGAAGTTCTTGCGCACGAAGGCGCCGTCGTTGGCCTTCATGGCCTGGTAGTCGCCATCCAGGGTGTCCATCATGATCTTGCGCAGGACGCCCTCCTTGTCGCGGGCCAGCAGCGGGTCCCAGTAGCTGCCCCAGATCAGCTTGATCACGTTCCAGCCGGCGCCGCGAAACTCGCCTTCCAGCTCCTGGATGATCTTGCCGTTGCCGCGCACCGGCCCGTCCAGGCGCTGCAGGTTGCAATTGACCACGAAGATCAGGTTGTCCAGCTTTTCACGGGCGGCCACGCCGATCGCGCCCAGCGATTCGACCTCGTCCATCTCACCGTCGCCGCAGAACACCCAGACCTTGCGGTTCTCGGTGTCGGCGATGCCGCGGGCGTGCAGGTATTTCAGGAACCGTGCCTGGTAGATCGCCATCAGCGGGCCCAGGCCCATGGACACGGTGGGGAACTGCCAGAACTCGGGCATCAGCTTGGGGTGCGGGTAGCTGGAGATGCCTTTGCCGTCCACCTCCTGGCGGAAGTTCAGCAGTTGCTCCTCGGTCAGGCGCCCTTCCAGGAAGGCGCGGGCGTAGATGCCCGGCGAGCTGTGGCCCTGGATGTAGAGGCAGTCGCCGCCGTGGTTTTCGCTCTCGGCATGCCAGAAATGGTTGAAACCGGCGCCGAACATCGTGGCCAGCGAAGCGAACGAGCTGATGTGGCCCCCGAGATCCCCGCCATCCGCCGGATGAAGCCGGTTGGCCTTGACCACCATGGCCATGGCGTTCCAGCGCATGTAGACGCGCAGGCGTTCCTCGATCTCCAGGTTGCCCGGGCAACGCTCTTCGTCGTTGGGTTCGATGGTGTTGACGTAGCCGGTGGTCGCGGAGAAAGGCATGTCGATGCCTTCCTGCCGGGCCTGTTCCAGCAGCTGCTCCAACAGGAAATGGCCGCGGTCACGGCCCTCGGCCTGTATGACGGCGGAGAGCGCGTCTATCCATTCACGGGTTTCCTGGGCGTCCGCGTCGTTGGCGGCCGATGCGAACACGTTGTCCGGCTGAGCTGACATGTCATCGTCTCCTGTGGTCTTCACGTAATTTAGTACGGCGCCCCGTACCGTGCGGCGAGTGTCGCATAGTTTTTGTCTCATTTCAAATAGTGCGTAGTGATTTCATAATGCGGTTTGCACGCATGCCCAGAACGCGCAAAATGACCGTGCACGTGATCAGGCGAGCCTGCCGCAAGCTCTTGCAGATCCGCGGCTGCGCCTACACTTGCAGGCTTGATGCAAGACCCAGCTCCCGCCTCCGACTTTCACGACGCCCCGACGGCGCGTTCGCCTTCGCTTTGGTGGCGGCGCTGGTGGCGACGCCAGACGCCCGTGCGCCAGGACCGTTTCGCGATGCTGGCACCGCTCGCGGCCGTCCTGCTGTTCCTCGCGGCCATCGTTTCGGCGTTCGGGTACCTGCGCCTCGAGGAGATGGATCGCGAGCAGGAAGCCGTCAAGCGCGACGTCGAGTACACCCAGCAGCGGGTGCGATTGCGCTTGCTGGAGCGCCAGGAACAGATGATGCGCATCGCCCGCGACATTTCCAACAAGGAAGTGGACGAGGAAGAATTCGTGGGCCGTGCGGAGTCCATGGTCATCCAGTACCCGGAACTGCAGGCCCTCACCTGGATCGACGCGCGCCGCCGCATCAAGGCCAGCTATGCAGCTCCCAGTGTGTCCAACAATCAGATGCGGGGCGCCGGCGAGATCCTGCGAGCGGGCGAAACGGAAAGCACCTACAGCCTGGCGCGCGACCTCCAGCAGCCTGTGTATTCCCAGCCCGCCGCGGGCAGCGACGGCACCGGCCTGCTGCAGCTGCACATTCCGCTGACCGAGCAGGGCCGTTTTGCCGGCGTCATCCTGGGCGAGTATTCCATCGACGGCTTGCTGCGCTATGGCGTGCCGGCCGAGGTCTCCGCCAAGTACGCGGTGGCGCTGCTGGACGGCAAGAGCCGGCTCCTGGCCGGCAGTTCGGTCCCGGCCCGCAATCCGGCCACGCAACTGCTGCCCTGGGCGGCGCAGGCCAATGAATACGAGGTGCCGGTATCGCCGGTGGGCAACGGCCTCATCATCCGCGCGCAGGCTTACCGCACTTCGCTGGGTGTGATCGGCAGCGGCTTGTTCTGGCTGGTCGGCGCACTGAGCGTGATGACCGCCTGGATGCTGATCGGCAACTGGCGCCACACGCGCCGCCGCATGCAGGCACAGCAGGCACTGGTGGCCGAGACCAGCTTCCGCCGCGCCATGGAGAACTCCATGCTGACCGGCATGCGCGCGCTCGACTTGCAGGGCCGCATCACCTATGTGAACGCGGCGTTCTGCCAGATGACGGGCTGGAGCGAAGCCGAACTGGTGGGCCGCACCCCACCCTTCCCCTACTGGCCCGAGGCCGACCTCGAACAGCTGGCCGCGCGCCTGGACGACGAGCTGCATGGCCGGACCACGCCGGGCGGCTTCCAGGTTCGCGTCAAGCGCAAGGACGGCAGCCTCTTCGACGCGCGCCTTTACGTCTCGCCGCTGGTGGACGCCAAGGGCCACCAGACCGGCTGGATGACGTCGATGACGGACATCACCGAGCCCAATCGCATTCGCGAGCAGCTCTCGGCCTCCTACGAGCGATTCACCACGGTGCTGGAGGCGCTGGACGCCTCGGTTTCCGTGGCGCCGCTGGGCAGCGAGGAACTGCTGTTCGCCAACAAGCTGTACCGCCTGTGGTTCGGCGTCCAGACCGTCGGTCACCTGCAGATGGTGGCGCAGGCGGGGGTTCCCGAGCATCCGCGCAACGACGAGTCGCTGGACGAAGTGGATTCATTGGTCGGCCTGCCCACGGGGGCGCTCACCACCGCGCAGTCGGAGAACGCCGAGATCTTCGTGCCCGAACTGGGCAAGTGGCTCGAAGTGCGTTCGCGCTACCTGAACTGGGTGGACGGCCGCCTGGCGCAGATGGTGATTGCCACCGACATCACGCCGCGCCGCCATGCCGAGGAGCAATCGGCGGCCCAGGCCGAACGCGCGCAGTCCGCCAGCCGCCTGATCACCATGGGCGAGATGGCATCCAGCGTGGCGCATGAATTGAACCAGCCTTTGACCGCCATCAACAACTACTGCAACGGCATGGTCTCGCGCATCAAGGGCAAGCAGATCAAGGAGGACGATCTCCTTGCGGCCCTGGAAAAGACCGCGCGCCAGGCCCAGCGCGCGGGCCAGATCATCCAGCGCATCCGCTCCTTCGTGAAGCGCAGCGAACCCAATCGCAGCCTGTCCGACATCACGCTGATGGTCAACGAAGCGGTGGAGCTGGCCGAGATCGAATTGCGCCGGCGCAATGTGCGCCTGTCGCACTACGTGGCCGCACGCCTGCCCAAGCTGATGGTGGACCCCATCCTGATCGAGCAGGTGCTGGTGAACCTCTTGAAGAACGCCGCCGAATCGATAGAGCACGCGCGGCGGCAGGCGGCTCGCCGCAGCGTTGAATTGCGGGTGATACCCAAGCTGGTGGACGAACTGCCTGTCGTGGAATTTTCCGTGCTCGACTCGGGCGCCGGCCTGGCGCCCGAGGTGATGGAGCGCCTCTACGAAGCGTTCTTCTCCACCAAGGTCGAGGGCATGGGCATAGGCCTGAATCTATGCCGGACGATCGTCGAGTCGCACCAGGGCCGAATGCACGCCGAGAACATCTACAATGGCACCGAAGTAGCCGGTTGCCGTTTCTCCTTCTGGATCCCAGTCTCCGGCTCCGGCGCTACAAATAACATAGCTAGTAAGGACGCCGGAGTGACCATATGAGCTTGATTCCGAAGAAGGGCACCGTGTATGTGGTCGATGACGACGAGGCCGTGCGCGATTCGCTGCAATGGCTGCTCGAAGGCAAGGACTACCGCGTTCGGTGCTTCGACTCCGCTGAATCCTTCCTCTCGCGCTACGATCCGCGCGAGGTGGCCTGCCTGATCGTGGACATCCGCATGGGCGGAATGACCGGGCTGGAACTGCAGGACCGCCTGCTCGAGCGCAAATCGCCGCTGCCCGTGGTGTTCATCACCGGCCACGGCGATGTGCCGATGGCGGTGAACACGATGAAAAAAGGCGCCATGGATTTCATCCAGAAGCCTTTCAAGGAAGACGAGCTGGTCAGCCTGGTCGAGCGCATGCTGGAACACGCCCGGGGTGCTTTCGCCGAATACCAGAGCGCCGCCAGCCGCGACGCCCTGCTCTCCAAGCTGACCTCGCGCGAAGCGCAGGTGCTCGAGCGCATCGTCGCCGGCCGCCTGAACAAGCAGATCGCCGACGACCTGGGCATCAGCATCAAGACGGTTGAAGCGCACCGCGCCAACATCATGGAAAAGCTCAACGCCAACACCGTGGCCGACCTGCTGAAGATCGCGCTCGGGCAGAACGCACCCAAAGCTTGATGACAGCCAAGTTGATTGACGGCAACGCGCTTGCCAGGAAAATCCGCGCCGAAGTCGCCGGGCGCACCGCAGCCCTCAAAGCCAAGGGTGTCCAGCCCGCGCTGGCCATCATCCTGGTGGGCGAAGATCCGGCCAGCCAGGTCTATACCAGGCACAAGGTCAACGACAGCACCGAGACCGGCCTCGCCGCCACGCTGGAGCGCTATCCCGCGGACATGAGCGAGGCGCAACTGCTGGCGCGCATCAAGACGCTCAACGACGATCCCGCCGTCCACGGCATCCTGGTGCAGCTGCCGCTGCCCAAGCACATGGACGCCCACAAGGTGATCGAGACCATCTCGCCGGCAAAGGACGTGGACGGCTTCCACGTGGCCAGCGCCGGTGCGCTGATGGTCGGCCAACCCGGCTTCTGGCCCTGCACGCCCTACGGCTGCATGAAGATGCTGGAAGACATCGGGTATGACCTGCGCGGCAAGCATGCGGTGGTCATAGGCCGCAGCAATATCGTGGGCAAGCCGATGGCGATGATGCTGCTGCAAAAGAATGCCACCGTCACCGTCTGCCATAGCGCCACGAAGGACTTGAAGGCCCACACCCTGCAGGCCGATGTGATCGTGGCCGCGGTGGGCAAGCGCAACGTGCTGACCGCCGACATGGTCAAGCCCGGCGCGGTGGTCATCGACGTGGGCATGAACCGCAACGACGAAGGCAAGCTCTGCGGCGACGTGGATTTCGCCGGTGTCAGCCAAGTGGCGGGCTGGATCACGCCGGTGCCCGGCGGGGTCGGTCCGATGACCCGGGCGATGCTGCTGGTCAACACGTTGGAAGCGGCTGAGCGCGCGGCAAGTAGGGCTGTCATGCCGGGCTTGACCGGCATCCACCTGGGCGCGCCAACATGGATGCCGGATCGGAGTCCGGCATGACAGGCCCGACCTGACGCAAAATAAGGGGATGAGCACCAATCCCCTTCTCGACTTCAACGACCTTCCCCTTTTCGACCAGGTTCAACCGCAGCACGTAGCGCCTGCGGTGGACAGCCTTCTGGCAGCGGCCGATGTGGCACTCGAAACGGTCACGCAGCCCGAGTTCCCCAGCCGCTGGAACGACATCGCCAAGGTCCTGGATACCGCCACCGAAAAGCTTAGCCGCGCCTGGGGCGTGGTGAGCCACCTCAACGGCGTCGCCGATACCCCTGAATTGCGTGCGGCGTACAACGAAGCCCTGCCCAAGGTGACCGACTTCTGGACCCGGCTGGGCTCGGACGAGCGGCTCTATGCCAAGTACAAGGCCATAGCTCCGGCCACGCTGAACGCCGAACAGCGCCAGGCACACAAGAACGCCATCCGCAACTTCGTCCTGGGCGGCGCCGAGCTCACGGGCGCTGCCCGCGACCGCTTCGCCGCCATCCAGGAGCGCCAGGCCGAGCTCAGCCAGAAGTTCAGCGAGAACGCGCTCGATTCCACCGATGCGTATTCGTACTACGCCGGCGAAGAGGAATTGGCCGGCTTGCCGCAGGACGTGATCCAGGCCGCCCGGGCCGCGGCGCAGGCGGAAAACAAGGACGGCTACAAGCTCACGCTGAAGATGCCAAGCTACCTGCCCGTCATGCAGTTCGCGCACAGCAGCGCGCTGCGCGAGCGCGTCTACCGCGCCTATGTCACCCGCGCCAGTGACCTGGGCGACCCGAAATTCGACAACAGCGGCCTGATCCGCGAAACCCTGGCCCTGCGCCAGGAAGAGGCGAAGCTGCTGGGCTTTCGCAACTTCGGCGAAGTGTCGGTCGTGCCCAAGATGGCCGATTCCCCGCAGCAGGTCATCACCTTTCTGCGCGACCTCGGCGCGCGCGCGCGGCCCTACGCCGAGAAGGACGTTGCCGACATGCGCGCTTTCGCCGCGGCCAAGCTGGGCTTGAAGGACCCGCAGGCCTGGGACTGGTCGTACATAGGCGAGAAGCTCAAGGAAGAACGCTATTCCTTCAGCGAGCAGGAGGTCAAGCAGTACTTCACCGCTCCCAAGGTCCTGGCCGGCCTGTTCAAGATCGTCGAGACCCTGTTCGAAGTGACCATCCGCCGCGACGTGGCCCCGGTTTGGAATCCCGGCGTGGAGTTCTATCGCATCGAGCGCGAAAGGCGCGAAGGCGACCGCATTTCCACCGAGTTGGTCGGCCAGTTCTACCTGGACCCGGCGGCGCGCAACGGCAAGCGCGGCGGCGCCTGGATGGACGACGTGCGCGCCCGTTGGCTGCGCCCCGATAACGGCGAGTTGCAGACGCCGGTGGCCCACCTGGTCTGCAATTTCGCGGAGGGCGTCGATGGCAAGCCGCCGCTCCTGACGCACGACGACGTCATCACCTTGTTCCACGAGTTCGGCCACGGCCTGCACCACATGCTGACCCGCGTGAACGAGCGCGACGTCTCCGGCATCAGTGGCGTGGAATGGGACGCCGTGGAGCTGCCCAGCCAGTTCATGGAAAACTTCTGCTGGGAATGGGATGTGCTTCGGCACATGACCGCGCACGAGGACACCGGCGCGCCCCTGCCGCGCGAGCTTTTCGACAAGATGCTCGCCGCCAAGAACTTCCAGAGCGGCCTGGCGACGCTGCGCCAGATCGAATTCGCGCTCTTCGACATGCTGCTGCACACCGAGCACGACCCGGCGCAGGACTTCATGCCGCTGCTGGCCAAGGTGCGCCGGGAGATCGCGGTGATCCAGCCTCCCGCGTTCAGCCGCACGGCCCACACTTTCAGCCATATCTTCTCCGGCGGCTACGCCGCGGGCTACTACAGCTACAAGTGGGCGGAGGTCCTCAGCGCTGATGCCTATGCCGCGTTCGAGGAGACCGCGGGTAAAAATGGCTTGCCGAGTATCGAAACCGGGCGAAAATATCGCCAGGCCATCCTGGAGGCAGGCGGCAGCAGGCCGGCGATGGAGTCGTTCAAGGCCTTCCGGGGCCGCGAGCCCACTCTGGACGCGCTGTTGCGCCACCAGGGCATGGCCTGAAGCCAGAAACAAAAAATTGGAGCCGATACCGATGGTTTTTGCCCGCGCCCTTGGCCTGATGGGACTGCTCGCCGCCGCAGCATTCAGCGGAAACGATGCAAATGCGCAACAGGTTTACCGCATCGTAGGCGCGGATGGCCGTGTGACCTTTTCGGACAAGCCCCCGCCAGACGCCAAGGGCAAGGCCAACGCAGCGCCGGTGGTCTCTCTGAGCGGCGCAGGAGGCGCCCAAACCGCTTCGCTGCCCATCGAACTGCGGGACGCGGTCAACCGCTACCCGGTCACCTTGTACACGGCATCCGACTGCGTTCCTTGCGGCGCGGGCCGCGCCATGCTGTCGGCCAGGGGCGTTCCCTTCACCGAGAAGACAGTGACCAGCAATGAGGACGCCGAGGCCCTCAAACGGCTGGCGGGCACTTCCTCGGTCCCGTTCCTGACCATAGGCGGGCAGCAGCTCAAGGGCTTCTCCGAAGTCGAATGGTCGCAATTCCTGGACGCTGCCGACTACCCGAAGACCTCCCAGCTGCCGGCGAGCTACCGCCAACCGCCCGCAACACCCCTGGTGGCCGCCCAGCAGCCGCAGGCGCCGGTGCGCGCCCCGGCGGCAACGCCGCGGCACGCAGCGCCGCGCCCGCCCCTGCAGCCGCCGCGGAAAATCCGGCCGGCATCCGGTTCTGATCAGAACACGAGGGTCTTGACGCCGCCCGCCGTGCCCAGGAGGCACACGGCGGCTTTCTGGTGCGCGAACACGCCCACGGTGACGACGCCGGGCCACTGGTTGATCTCGCTCTCGAAGCGCAGCGGATCGGCAATCTGCAGGCCCGTCACATCCAGGATGTGCTGGCCGTTGTCAGTCACCAGCGGCAGGCCGTCCTTGAGTCGTACACGCGCCGTGCCGCCCATACCGGCAAACTGCCGCAGCAGCCGCTGCGTTGCCATGGGGATCACTTCCACCGGCACCGGAAACCGGCCCAGCACGTCCACCAGCTTGGATTCGTCGGCAATGCAGACAAAGCGGCTGGATTGGGCCGCCACGATCTTTTCGCGGGTGAGCGCGGCGCCGCCACCCTTGATCATGAAGCCCTGGCGGTCGATCTCGTCGGCGCCGTCGATGTAGACCGAGATCTGGCCGACCTCGTTGGAATCGAACACGGGGATGCCCAGCGCCAGCAGCCGCTCGGTCGAAGCATTGGAGCTGGACACCGCGCCGCGGATGCGGTCCTTCATGCCGGCCAGCGCGTCGATGAACTTGTTGACCGTGGAACCGGTTCCCACGCCGACGATTTCGCCGGGCACCACATACTGCAGGGCGGCCTGGCCGACCAGCGTTTTCAATTCGTCCTGGGTCATTTGCGACAAATTCCTTCTCTTTCGGAATTATCCATGTCGCTGCTGCCCTATTCCCTCGCCCGCCCCTTCCTCTTCGGGCTGGACCCCGAAACCGCCCATGAGCTGACCATGCAATCGCTGGCCCGGCTGCAGGGCACGCCCCTGGAGTGGGCCTACTGCAACGGCATGGTCGACGATCCCATCGAACTGGCCGGCCTGAAGTTTCCCAACCGGGTCGGCCTGGCCGCGGGCCTCGACAAGAACGCGCGCTGCATCGACGGGCTGGGCGCCATGGGCTTCGGCTTTGTCGAAGTGGGCACCGTCACTCCCAAGCCGCAGCCCGGTAACCCCAAGCCACGAATGTTTCGCCTTCCGCAGGCGAATGCGCTGATCAATCGCCTCGGGTTCAACAACGACGGCCTGGAAGCCTTCATCGCGAACGTCAAGCGTTCCTCCTTTCGCCAGAAGGGCCGCATCCTCGGCCTGAACATCGGCAAGAACGCCGCCACGCCCATCGAAAACGCGACCAGCGACTACCTCGTCTGCCTGGACGGCGTCTATCCGCACGCCGACTATGTGACGATCAACATTTCCAGCCCGAACACCAGCAACCTGCGCACACTGCAAAGCGACGAAGCGCTGGACGGGCTGCTGGGCGCCATCGCCCGGCAGCGCGAGACCCTGGCCAGGCAACACGGCCGGCGCGTCCCCATCTTCGTCAAGATAGCGCCGGATCTCGATGCATCGCAAATCGAAGTCATCGCCGCGACCCTCAGGCGTCACGGCATGGACGGTGTGGTCGCCACCAATACGACCATCAGCCGTGAAGCGGTCAAGGGATTGCCGCACGCCGAGGAAACCGGCGGCCTGAGCGGCTCGCCGGTGCTGGAAGCGAGCAACCGCGTGATCGCGCAGCTGCGCAGCGCGCTGGGAAAAGCTTTTCCCATCATCGGCGTCGGCGGCGTCATGAGCGCACAGGACGCGGCATCGAAGATCAGGGCCGGCGCCGATGTGGTGCAGATCTACACGGGGTTGATCTACCGGGGCCCCGATCTCGTGAGCGATGCGGCGCGGGCGATCAAGCGGCTGCACCTCTAGAAGCTGTAGTTGCCCACCAGCTTGAACACGAAGCTGCGATCCGGCGCCGATTCGAAGAAGCGGCCATTGCCTTCGTTGACGATCACCGAGCCCGCATAGCGGCGGCTCAGCAGATTGTCGATGCGTGCGGCGGCTGACAGGTTCCAGCCTCGCAGATCGAACACATACCCGGCATACACGGCAAGCGTGACGAACGACGCCGCGGCATCGCTGTTGGCATCGTTGACGTACACCTTGCCCGAGCGGCGGACTTCCGCGCCGGCTTGCCAGCCGCGGGCCTGCTGCCAGGCGAGCTCCGCCGCGAAAGTCGACTGTGCGGTGCCGGGGATGCGGTTGCCTTCCGGCACCACCTGGTTCGGGACCGCGCATGGCGTGCCGGTGCAGGTGGCGAAAGCTTCGCGGTAGCGCGCCTCAAGCCAGGTCTGGGCGAGCTGGAATTGCCAGGCCGGCGCCAGTGCGACGCCCCACGCCAGCTCGAGCCCCCGGCGACGCGTAGTGCCCGCGTTCTGGAAGGTGCTTCGGCCACCGCTGTTGGTCTGCGTCACGATCTCGTCGCGGGTCGAGGTCTGGAACAGCGCGGCGCTCCACTCCGTGCGCCAGGGGCCTTGCTCGGGTGTGCGCCCCTTGACGCCGACTTCGATGTTGTCGCTGCGCGAGGGCTGCAAGTTGAAGTTCAGGCCCGGGTTCCCATCGGGCCGGTAGGCCAGCTCATTGAAGGTGGGCGTTTCGAAGCCGCGGCCCATCGCCCCATAGACATGCACCTGGGGCGACCATTCAAACATCAGCCCCGCCACCGGCAAGGTCGCGCTGTAGTGCAGGCTCCCGCTGTCGTTGCCGTTGGGCCCCACCACGTAATTGTCTTGCGACGAGAAGCTCAACGCTGCTGTGCCGCACACCCGCGGTCAGGCTCCAGCGGGGTGCGAACTTCCAGACCGCTTGCAGGTAAGGGTCCAGATTGGAGACCACGTTGTCTTCATCGCGCCGCAGTGCGCCCTGTACGCCCAGCGTGGTCCCGACAAAGTTCTGCCAGCCGCGCCTGTGCTCCTCCATGCGGTCGTAGGACAGGCCGGCCACGACTTCCAGCGGGCCCTCTGACAGCGTGGACTGCGAGGTCCAGCGCAGATCGGTGCCGGCATAGCGGCGTTCCAGGCCGATGACACCGCCCGGATGCAGCGGGCTTAGCCTGGGGCGCCACCGGAATCGCCTGGAACTGGTCCGTCGCCCGTTCGCCGCCATAGACCATCAGGCGCAGTCGATCGCCACTCGCGAGCCTGTGTTCGTGGATGAGGCCCAGCTGGTCCTGCGTCACGGTCTTGCGGGTGTCGAACAAGATGGCCGCCGCATCGGCGCTGCGGGGTGCCGCATCGAACTGCGCCCGCGTCAGGCCCAGCGGATCGTCGGCGCGCTGCTTCATGGCGTTGGCCACCAGGGTCCATTCGCTGTCCTCCGTCCGGTTGAAATCCAGCCTGGCGTTGAGAAGGTCGCGCGACGCACTGCTGTGCTCACGCCAGCCATCGGTATTCAAGCCGTTGGCGCTGACGACATAGCCCAAGGACGGTGTAGATCCGCTGATTCGCAAACCGGGCCGCACCAGGCCATCGCTTCCGACGGCAAGACCGGTCGTGACCTGGGGCGGGCCCGCGCCCGGTTCGGTAAAGACCTGCAGCACTCCGCCCGAGGAATTCCCGTAGAGCGCGGAGAACGGGCCGCGCAGTACCTCGATGCGGCCCGCAGAGGCCAGGTCGATGTGGGAAAGCTGCCCCTGGCCGTCGGGCATGGTGGCGGGAATGCCGTCGACATAGAGCCGGACTCCACGCACGCCGAATGTCGAACGCGCGCCGAAACCGCGTATGGACAACTGCAGGTCCTGCGCATAGTTCTGCCGGTCGCGTGCGTTCAGGCCGGGCACCAGCGCCAGGCTTTCCGACAGGTTGATCTCGGGCCGCGCCGCAGCCCGCACCCGCTCGCCGTCGATCACGTCCACCGCGGCCGGGACATCGAACGGCGATGCTTCGCTGCGGGTAGCGCTGACGGTCACCTGGGGCAGCGTCTGCGACAGCGCCGTGCCCGCCGCCAGCCCCATGGCGAAGAGCACCACGGGCCTCACGCCCGCCGATCCTCCAACAGCGCCACTCCGTGCTCGGCAATCGCGAGGGCGGAAGAACTGCTCGTAGTTAGGCAAGTCCACTATCGTCTCCTGTTGTCGCGCATCGTTGAGCGGCAAGCCCGGTTCCCAAGAGCATGCCGACACCCTTCGTCGCATCCGACATGCTACAGAGCTTGACTGTACATCGTCGATGGTCCGGCCGAGCTGCATGATTTAGCTGCGCTCATTCCATCGTCAACAGTGCGCGCACCGTCGCTCGCTGAACAGCACAAGTGCGTCTATTGCCACGGCGCCAACCTGGACGGTGGCCAGCAGGTGCCCCGCATCGCGGGGCAAAAGGAAGAGTACCTGCAGGCGAGCCTTGCGGGGGTTCAAGTCGGGCACCCGTCCGGGCTACACACAGGCGATGGTGTCGGCAGTGAGTCAGGTTCCCCTCGAGGATCTGGACACCTTGGCGTACTACGCGGCACGGTTTTCTGGCGGCGCGGCCGGCAAGTAGGCCTCACTGCCCGCGGTTCCTCCAGCAGCGCCACCACATGCTCGGCAATCGCGAGGGAACTGGTCAGCCCGGGCGATTCGATGCCGAACAGGTTGACCAGGCCCGCGATCCCGTGCGTCGCCGGTCCGTCGATGCGAAAGTCGGGAGCCGTCTCGCCGGGGCCGTAGATCTTGGGCCGCACGCCGCTGTAGCTGGGTTGCAGCGCACCGTCGGGTAGCTGGGGCCAGTAGCGCCGGACCTCGGCATAAAAGCCCTCAGCCCGCCTTGGATCGACCGTGTAGTCGATGTCCTCGGGCCGCGCGACGTCCAGCCATTCCAGGTCCGGGCCGAACTTCGCCTGCCCGCCCAGGTCGAGCGTGAGATGCACGCCCAACCAGGCATCGGCCGGCGCCGGGTAGACCAGGCGGGTGAATGGCGCCTTGCCGGCCAGCGCGTAGTAGCTGCCCTTGGCGAAATACTCGCGCGGCACCCTCTTTGGATCGAGGCCGTCGAAGCGGCGCGCCAGGGCGCAGGCATGCAGCGATGCGCTGTTGACGAGAACGCGAGCGGCGATCTCGCTGCCATCGGCCATGCGGACCACATGCAAGCCGCCGCCCTTTCCGAGCACGGCCGAGTCGACGGGAGAACCCAGCGCCACCGCGCCACCGGCGCTTTCCAGGTCGCCCTGCAACGCAAGCATGAAGCCATGGCTGTCCACGATGCCCGTGCTGGTCGACAACAAGGCGGCCACGCACTGCAGAGCCGGCTCCAGCGCCCGGGCTTGATGCGCGTCCAGCCAATCCACGGGAACGCCGTTGGCCACGGCCCGCTCCCGCAGGCCTTGCAAAGCCGAGGCCTCGGCTTCACTGTTGGCCACCACCAGCTTGCCGCAGTTGCGATGGTTCACGCCGTGGCTGGCGCAAAACTCGTACAGCAACTCCTTGCCGCGCACGCACAGGCGCGCCTTGAGTGAACCGGGTGGGTAGTAGAGCCCGGCATGGATGACCTCGCTGTTGCGGGAACTCACGCCCTGCCCGATGGCCGTCTGCGCCTCCGCAACGATGGTTTCCAGCCCGGCTTGCGCCAGCCCTCGCGCGACCGCGAGGCCGACGGCGCCCGCACCCACGACGATGGCATCGACCTGATCCATCAATGGCTTCGCCGCGGATCCGTGCCCAGCAGCAGCTCGACCAGGGAGCGCAGGTTTCGCTTCAGGGGCTCGAAGCCTTCATGCAGCACCAGCGTCTGCTCATCCATGTAGAGCCGGCGGTTGATCTCCACCTGCACGCTGTGGCGATGGCGGGCCGGGTCCCCGTAGCGGCGCACCAGTTCCACGCCCTTGTACGGGTGGTTGTAGGAAACCTTGTAGCCCAGGGACTCCAGGTGTTTGCAAACCATGCGTGAGAGCGCGGGATCGGCGCTCGTGCCGTCCCGATCGCCGATCACGAAATCCGCGTGCACGAGGCCGGGGAAATCGGTCGAATGGACGGCCGCGACCGCCGGCATCGAATGACAGTTGAGGTGGATGCTATAGCCATGCCGCGCATGCGCCGCTTCAATGGCCGCACCCACCGCCTCGTGGTAGGGGCGCCAGCATCTGTCGATGCGCGAGCGCACTTCCTGCACCGACAGCCGCCGGTCATAGATGGGCACACCCTCGTCGGTGATGCGCCACACCAGGCCCTTGCCCAGGCGCACCTTGGCCAGGGCCTTGGCATCGGTTTCCAACGGATCGGGCCAGGGCTCGTCGAACAGCGATACGTCGATCTCCGTCGTATTGCGGTTCACGTCCAGGTAACTGCGAGGGAAAAGCGCCTCGACCCAGGCCACGCCCAGTGCGGGAGCGAAATCGTAGAGCTTCTCCACGTGCGTGTCCTCCGCCTGCCGCAGGGCCTGCGGGTCGCATGCGTGGCGGAAGTCGTCTGGGTAAGTCACGCCGCTATGCGGCGAGTCGAGCACGAGCGGCGGTGGTGCCCGGGATGGTTTTGACCGGGAAACTCATGGAGACCATTGTGCCCCGGCCGCCGTCCGGCAGGTTGACGGCCGATGATTCTCTGGTCCTGCGAGGCCGCTCAGGCCAGCGTGTAGGCCGTCTTCACCGTGGTGAAGAATTCCTGCGCGTAGCGGCCCTGTTCGCGCGGACCGTAGCTGGAACCCTTGCGCCCGCCGAAGGGCACGTGGTAGTCCACCCCGGCCGTGGGGAGGTTGACCATCACCATGCCCGCCTGGCTGTGGCGCTTGAAGTGGGTCGCGTGCTTCAGGCTGGTGGTGGCGATGCCCGCCGACAGGCCGAACGGGGTGTCGTTGGCCGTGGCCAGCGCCTCCTCGTAGTCCTTGACGCGGATCACGCTGGCCACCGGGCCCGAAGATCTCCTCGCGGTTGATGCGCATGGCCGCCGCGCTTTCGCTGAACAGGGCCGGCGCCATGTAGAAGCCATCGGTGGCGAGCTTCAGGCGCTCGCCGCCGGCGGCCAGCATGGCGCCCTCGCCCTTGCCGATCTCCATGTAGCTCAGGTCCTGCTCGAGCTGGCTCTGGCTGGAGACGGGGCCGATGTCGATGCCCTGCGCCAGCGCGTCGCCCACCTTCAGCTCGGCCATGCGCTGCCTTCATCGCTTCGATGAACTTCGGGTAGATGCCTTGGGTGACGATCAGGCGGCTGGAGGCGGTGCAGCGCTGGCCGGTGGAGAAGAAGGCGCTTTGCACGCACAGCTCGACGGCGGTCTTGAGGTCGGCGTCGTCCAGCACCACCTGCGGGTTCTTGCCGCCCATCTCGAGCTGGACTTTCTTCAGGCTCGTGGCGCAGGCCTGGGCGATGCGCGCGCCCACGCCGACTGCGAGCCGGTGAAGCTGATCGCGTGCGATGCCGGGGTGATTCACCAGCGCGTCGCCGATGACGCTGCCGCGGCCCATGACCAGGTTGAACACGCCGGCCGGGATGCCGCGTGCGGCTGATGATCTCGGCCAGCGCCCAGGCGCAGCCGGGCACCAGGTCGGCGGGCTTCATGACCACGCAGTTGCCGATAGGCCAGCGCCGGCGCGATCTTCCAGGCGGGAATGGCGATGGGGAAGTTCCAGGGCGTGATGATCCCCACCACGCCGACGGGCTCGCGGGTGATTTCCACGCCGATGCCGGGGCGCACCGAGGGCACGGCTTCTCCCGACAGGCGCAGGCATTCGCCGGCGAAGAACTTGAAGATGTTGCCGGCGCGGGCGGCTTCGCCGATGCCTTCGGGCTTGGTCTTGCCTTCCTCGCGGGCCAGCAGCGTGCCGAGCTCTTCCTTGCGGGCGAGGATCTCGGTGCCGATCTTGTCCAGCGCATCGGCGCGGGCCTGGATGCCGCCGGTGGACCAGGCCGGGAAGGCCGCCGTGGCTGCTTGCACCGCCGCATCGACGTGGCTCGCGTCGCCCTGGGCGTATTCGCCGATGACGTCGGCCAGGTTGGAAGGATTGAGGTTGGGCGAGTAGCCGTTGCCGGGCACCCATTCGCCCTTGATGAGGTTGTCGTGTTGGGTCATGAAGTTTCAATGATGAGGATCATCCGCGACCAATGAAGGGCATGGTGGTGGCCATCACGGTCAGGAAAGGAATGTTAGCTGCCAGCGGCAGCCCGGCCATATAGGCGACCGTGCTGCCGACATGCCTGGCGTCCATGGTCGGCTCGACGGCCAAGCTGCCGTCGGCTTGCAGCACGCCGGTCTTCATGCGCTCGGTGCGGCCGGTCGCCGCGTTGCCTACGTCGATCTGGCCGCAGGCGATGTCGAACGCCCGGCCTTCGAGCGAGGCCGCCTTGGTCAGCCCGGTGATCGCCGCCTTGGCCGCCGCATACGCAGCGGCGTGCGGCCGCGGGCTCGTAGCCGCAATCGAGCCGTTGTTGATGATGCGGCCGCCGCGCGGCGTCTGTGCTTTCATCATCCGGAAGGCTTCCTGCGTGCAGAGGAAGGCGCCGGTGAGGTTGATGCCAATCGCCTGGTTCCAGTCCTCGAAACTCAACTCCTCGAGCGGTACCGCCGGCGAAGAGATGCCCGCGTTGTTGACCAGCAGGTCCAGACGCCCGAATGTTTCGGACACGCGGCAGAACAACGCTTTAACCGAAGCCGGGTCGCTGATATCGGCGGCAACGGCCAAGGACCTGGCGCCGATGGCGGCGCCTTCCCGCGCCACCGCTTCCAGCGGCTCGCTGCGCCGGCCCGCCAGCACCACGGTGAAACCGGTCTGCATCAGCGCCAGCGCAACCTCGCGGCCGATCCCGGTGCCGGCCCCTGTGACCAAGGCGATCCTGGCTTCAGCTTCAGGCGAGGGCATCACTGCTCTCCTGCGCACGGCGGGCCAGCGCCATGCGGCAAGCCAGCTGGAAGGTCTGCAGCATCGCGCCCGGATTGGCGATACCCTGGCCGACGATGTCGAACGCCGTGCCGTGCGCAGGTGTGAGGATGGGAAAAGGCAGGCCGCCCTGCACCGTGATGCCGCGCCAGAAGCCCATGAGCTTCATCGCGATCTGGCCCTGGTCGTGGTACATGGTCACCACGGCGTCGTACTGGCGCTGCTCGCCCTGCACTTTCAGGAAGATGGTATCGGCCGCGAACGGGCCCTCGACGGGAATGCCGCGAGCCCTGGCTGCATCGACGGCCGGGCGAATGATGTCGATCTCCTCGCGGCCGAACGATCCGTTGTCGCCGTTATGCGGATTCAGGCCGCAGACCGCGATACGCGGGCCGGCCACGCCGCTGCGCACCCAGCTCCCGGTGGATCAGCTCGATGCCCCGCGTCACGCCCTCGGAAGTGATCTGGTCCGCCACGTCGCGGTGCGCAATGTGTGAGGTCACCCGAGAGGTCCACAGGCCGTCGAGCACGTTGAACTCACAGACCGGGCCGTCGACGGAAATCACCTCAGCGCAGCAAGCCGCGCGCCGCCAGGTTGGAGAAAAAGGCCTGCAGCCCGAACGTCCACGGATCGATCCGGTCACACAGGTTGACCGTATTGACCAGGGCACCGAGCTTGGGGCTGGAGATTCGCACCACGTCGCCCACCTTGTGGGTGAAGCCGCTGCCCGCGGCGCCGCGATCCTGGGTGGGAGCGAACATGGTGCCCAGGAACAGCACGAAGCCGTCGGGGTACTGGTGGTGCTTGCCGACGGTCTGGCCCACCAGGTCCAGCGGATCGCGGCTGATCTGCGACATCGAGCTTTCACCGTGCAGCACGAAGCCGTCGCCGCCCTTCACTTCCAGGCTCACGGTGCAGTTGCGCACGTCCTGGAGCGAGAAGCCGGCGTCGAACAGCCGGATGAAGGGGCCGATCGCGCAGGACGCGTTGTTGTCCTTGGCCTTGCCCAGCAGCAATGCGCTGCGGCCTTCGAAGTCGCGCAGGTTGACGTCGTTGCCCAGGGCCGCGCCTTTGATCTCGCCGCGGCTGTTGACGGCCAGCACCACTTCCGGTTCGGGGTTGTTCCAGTCCGAGCCGGGGTGGATGCCGATCTGTGCGCCTGTGCCCACGGCCGACAGCACCGGCCCCTTGGTGAACACCTCGGCGTCGGGACCAATGCCCACTTCGAGGTACTGCGACCACAGGCCCTGGCGCACCAGCAGCGCCTTGAGTTCCTGCGCCTTGGCCGAGCCCGGCTCGATGTTGGCCAGCGAGCCGCCCATCACCTCGAGCACCCGGCCGCGAATCGCCTCGGCCTGCGACGCGTCGCCCTTGGCCTGCTCCTCGATCACACGTTCCACCAGGCTGTCAGCGAAAGTGACGCCGGCTGCCTTGATGACCTGCAGGTCGCAAGGCGCCAGGAAGTACGGGCCATCGCCGCCGCGCCGCTGGCTGTTGTGCATCAGGCTGTCCGCTGTGCCAATGTGGCGACCGCGCGTTTTGCGAACCACCCCCGCAGGGTCGGCCATCTCGAGCAGGCCGCTCATGGTGGGTATGGCCTGCGACAGATCGAACACGCCGTCCTCGCGCAAGGCCACCACGCTCGGGCCCGCGGCTTGGCCGCCCTCGCCGGGCACCCAGGCGCGGCCGACCAATGTTCCGGCAAAGCCGTCTTCAGGCAGCCACTGCATGCAATACCTCCGGGTTGACTGGGTTGAGCGGCCCCTTCCCGTGGAAGAAGCCGATGAGATTATCGGCTGCCAGATTCGCCATGGCCAGGCGGGTGGCGGCGGTCGCGCTGCCGATATGCGGCGTCAGCACGACATTGGGAGCGGAAAGCAAGCCGGGATGAACAGAGGGCTCACCTTCATACACATCCAGGCCGGCCGCCGCGATGCGCCCCTGCTGCAGCGCCTCGGCCAGGGCCACGTCGTCGACGATGCCGCCGCGCGCGATGTTCACCAGGGTCGCCGTCGGCTTCATCAGTGCCAGCTCCGCCGCGCCAATGGCGTGATGTGAAGAAGCGGAATACGGCAGCACCAGCACCAGGTGATCCGCAGTGCGCAGCAGTTCTTCCTTGGTCACGTAGCGGGCGCCGGTTTCACGCTCCACGTCTTCGGCCAGTCGCGAACGGTTGTGATAGATGACCTGCATGCCGAAGCCGAAGTGGCCGCGGCGGGCCAGGGCCTGGCCGATGCGGCCCATACCCAGGATGCCCAGCGTCGAGCCGTGGATATCGGACCCGAGCAGCATGTTGTATTCCCAGCGCTTCCAGCCGCCGGCGCGCAAGTAGCGCTCGCCCTCGGTCACTCGCCGCGCCGCTGCCAGGAGCAGCGCGAAGCCGAAGTCGGCCGTGGTCTCGGTCAACACGCCCGGCGCGTTGGTGCCGACGACTCGTCGCGCGGTCATGGCCGGGACGTCGAAGTTGTTGAAGCCGACCGACATGTTGGCGCAGATGCGCAGCTGCGGACAGGCTTGCAGCAGCGCCGCATCGATACGCTCGCTGCCGGTGGCGAACAGCCCCTGCCGTCCCGCCAGCGCCGCGATCAGCTGCTCGCGGGACCAGGGCTCGTCAGTCTGGTTGGACCGCACAACGAAATGCTGCTGCAGCCTGGCTATGACTTTCGGATCGACCGCGCGGCAGACGAGGATGGATGGCTTGTTCACGCCCGGGACCTCACTGGGTTTGGCCTTTCAAGCCGATCTTGTTGATCAGGGCCTTGTAGAAAGCATGATCCTTGGCCATCACCGCGCCGAACGCGTCGCCTTCCGCATACGCATAGCCCATGTTCTGCTTTTCCAGCGCGTCGCGCAGGCTCTGCTCCTGGACGACCTTCGCGGTGGCCGCGCGCAGTACGGCGACCACTTCAGGCGGCGTGGCCTTGTTCACCGCCAGGCCGCGCCAGGTGCCGATGGAAATGTCCATGCCCTTTTCCTTCAGCGTGGGCGCCTGCTCGAAGCCCTTGACGCGCTGGTCCGACATGACCGCCAGGGTCTTGAGCTTGCCGGACGCGACATGAGCGTAGGTTTCGGCCGCGCTCACCGTGATCGCGTCCAGGTGGCCGCCGAGAAGCGCCAGGATGGCCGGCTGCGCGCCTGCGTACGGAATGTGGTTGAACTTCGCGCCGGTCTTGTCCTCGACGGCCGCGGCGGCCAGGTGCCAGGTGGAACCGTTGCCACCGTTGCCGATCTTGAAATCGCCCTTCTTGGCCGCGGCCACGAACTCCTCCACCGACTTCCAGGGCGCATCGGCCCGGACAGTGATCGCCGCCGGGTCGTAGTTCAGGCGGGCGATGGGCGTGAAGTCCTCGTAGGTGATCTTCGTGAATCCCATGTTGGGCTGCGTCATCAGGTCGGTGGCCAGCAGCACGATCTTGTAGCCGTCGGGCTTGCCGTTGATCACGTCGGCCCAGCCGATGGCGCCGCTGGCGCCTGGCTTGTTGATGACGACTATGCTCTGCGGCAGGTGCTTCACAGCGGCCTGGGCGAAAGCGCGGCCGAGCACGTCGGTGCCGCCACCGGCCGGATAGGGAACGATCAGCTCTATGGGCTTGTTCGGGTAGGCCGCCGTTTTGCGCGAGTGCGGGAGCTTGTACGGCCAGGGTGCAGAGCAGGCCGGCCAGGATGCGGGTGGTGAGGGTCTTCATGAAGTTGTCTCTCTCTGTAGTGATGGGAAAGATCAGGCGACCAGTTCGGCTTTTCCCGCGGCAGCGGGCTTGGCCTTGGAGGATGCGGCGTCGTCTTCTGTCCAGGCGGCGCCGCCGGGGAACTCAAAACGCTCGAGCGTCGCGGCGTGCATCTCGATGCTGTAGCCGGGGCGCTGGGGCGGCATGTAGCGGCCCTTGCGGATCACCACCGGGTCGAGGAAGTGCTCGTGCAGGTGATCGACGTACTCCAGCACGCGGTTTTCGAGCGAGGCGGAGACGGCGATGTAGTCAAACAGCGAGATGTTCTGCACGTACTCGCACAATCCCACGCCGCCGGCGTGCGGGCAGACCGGGACGCCGAACTTGGCGGCCATCAGCAGCACCACCAGCACTTCATTCAGGCCGCCCAGGCGGGCTGCGTCGACCTGGCAGAAGTCGATGGCGCCGGCTTGCAGCAGCTGCTTGAACATCACGCGGTTGTGGCAATGCTCGCCGGTTGCCACGCCGATCGGCGCGATGCGCTCGCGGATCGCGGCATGGCCCAGGATGTCGTCGGGGCTGGTCGGCTCCTCGATCCACCAGGGATCGAAGGCGGCCAGGCGGCGCATGTTGGTGATCGACTCATCCACTTCCCAGACCTGGTTGGCGTCCATCATCAGCTTGCGGTCCCAGCCGATCTCTTCGCGCAGGATGCTGGCGCGGCGGATGTCTTCCTCGATGTTGCCGCCGACCTTCTGCTTGAAGTGCGTCCAGCCCTCGGCCACGCCCTCGCGGGCCAGGCGGCGCATCTTCTCTTCGGAGTAGCCCAGCCAGCCGGCCGAGGTGGTGTAGGCGGGATAGCCCTGCTCCAGCATTTCCTTCTCGCGCGCGGCCTTGCCCGGGGCATTGCGGCGCAGGATGGCCAGCGCTTCTTCCGGCGTGAGGGCGTCGGTGACGAAACGGAAATCAAGGCAGCGCACCAGCTCTTCGGGGCTCATGTCGGCGAGCAGCTTCCAGACCGGCTTGCGCTCCGATTTCGCCCACAGGTCCCAGACGGCGTTGACGATCGCGGCCGTGGCCAGGTGGATGACGCCCTTGTCCGGGCCCAGCCAGCGCAGCTGGCTGTCGCCGGTGGTGATGTTGCGCCAGAACGCGCCCATGTCGCGGGTGATCTCTTCCAGGGTTTTGCCCACGACGAAGGGTGCCAGCGAGTTGACGGCGGCCACGCAGATCTCGTTGCCGCGGCCGATGGTGAACGTCAGGCCATGGCCTTCCAGTTTCGAATCGGTGTGCAGCGTGACGTAGGTTGCCGAGTAGTCCGGCGCGGCGTTCATGGCATCGGAGCCGTCGAGCGAACGGGAGGTCGGGAACCGGATGTCCCGAACAGAGAGGTGGGTGATTTGGGTAGCCACTTTTGCCTTGCAGAGGTGTGATGGATGGGGAGGGAATGGGCAAAGGATAGGGCTGGCAGCGATATGAATCCAATCGTCGTTTGGTATATTGCGATACAAGTTTTTGGATCACTCATGGACGACGCCACCGCTGCTTCGCCTACCCTCCCCGCCGGCCTGTTTCGGCGGCTGCGCATCAAAAGCCGCCAGATCCTGCTGCTCAACGCCCTGGATGAGCACCACAACCTCAGGCGGGCGGCCGCTGCCATTCACACCACCCAGCCCGCCGCCACGGCTCTGCTCCAGCAGCTCGAGGAGGGGCTGGGCTTCACCCTCTTCGAGCGCCACGCCCGCGGGATGGAACCGACGGTTTACGGGGAGGTGATGATCCGGTACGCGCGGGGCGTTCTGCACGATTTCGAGTACGCCGGCGATGAGATGGCAGCGCTGGCCGCCGGCGCGGCGGGACTGGTCCGGATCGGCAGCGTCATGGGCGCCACGCCGGTACTGTTGACCCATGGCCTGGCGCGCTTCAAGGCCGCCAATCCGCGGGTTCGTGTCACGCTCCAGGTGGACACCAGCGACCTGCTGATGCCGGCGCTGTTGCGTGGTGACCTGGATGTGGTGCTCGGCCGCCTTCCCGACCAGTTCTACGACGAAGACCTGGAGATCGAACAACTCGAGGGCGAACCGATGAGCGTGGTGGCGCGGCCCGGCCACCCGCTGTTCGACCTGGCCGAGGTCACCTTGGGCGACCTGGTCACCCAGACCTGGATCCTGCATCCGCTGGGCAGCCCGATGCGCCGGCGCGTCGAGCAGGCCCTGCAGCAGGCCAACCAGTTGGCGCCGCCCGATATCGTGGAAACCTCGTCGATCCTTGCGACCACCTCCCTGCTGGAGCACAGCAACATGATTTCCGTGGTGCCGCTCGACGTTGCGCAGCATTACGCCAACTACGGCATGGTCGCCATCCTGGCGGTGCAACTGCCGATGCCCATGGCCAACCTGGGCATCATCACGCGCAAGAAGAAGGAACCGTCGCCGGCGGTGAAAGGGTTTCTGCGGGCCCTGCGCGACAGCAACCTGGAACGCCAGATCGCGCGCTGACGGCTGGGGCTTAGCGTCTTCGCAACGGATCCAGCAGCGACGTCAAGCCGTTGTGATCGATCTCGTGCATCAGCGCGAGCAGGCGCCCCAGTTCGCCTGCGGGAAAGCCTTCGCGCGCGAACCAGTTCAGGTAGTTGCCCGGCAGGTCGGCCAGGATGCGCCCCTTGTACTTGCCGTAGGGCATCTCGCGGGTGACCAGCATTTCCAGCGATTTCGCGTCCATGGGCTGCCTATCCGCCCGCGCGCTTGACGGTGTGGCCCTGCTCCTTGAGCATCCCGATCACGCGCTCGCAGTGATCGCCCTGCACTTCGATCACGCCGTCTTTCACCGTACCGCCCGAGCCGCAAGCGGCCTTGAGCTGCTGGCCCAGCTTGACAAGCGCAGCCTCGGCGAGCGGCAAGCCCTTGACCACCGTCACCGCCTTGCCGCCCCGGCCCTTGGTTTCGCGCGAAACCCGCACGATGCCGTCGGAAGGCGCGGCGGCCTTCGCCTGTTTGCAGATGCACTGCGCGATGGGCCGGCGGCACGCCGGACACATGCGCCCGGCATCCGTGGAGTACACCAGCCCGCCGCCGGTCGTGATCCTGCTTTTCATGACCGCAATATTACCGGTAGCGGGAATGCAGGATCCCAGCGGCAAAGTCGCGAGCGGCAAACGCTCGTGAGGACTCGGCCTGATTTCTTCCTGAAGTACTAGCGCCGTGTGCCGATTTGCCGCAGCAGCGCCAGCAGCCTGCCGGTCTCTATGGGCTTGACCATATGGTGGTCGAACTCCGGCCCGATAGGGCTCGCCCCGCCCGTCTCCTGGCTGTAGCCGGTCACCGCGATCAGCACCGCCTTCGATGTCTCCGGCTGGGCCCGCAACCGGCGCGCCAGCTCGTTGCCATCCATCTCGGGCAAGCCGATGTCCAGCAGGCAGACGTCGGGCTGCGCCTCGCGCGCCAGCTCCAGCGCGTGTCTGGGTTGATGCTCGACGAAGACGCGCTGGCCGGCGATTTTCAGGAGCATGGCCAGCATCTTTGCAGCGTCCACGTTGTCATCGACGATCAGGACTTTCAGTTCCGCCGCACCGGCCTGGGCGGCCAAGGAATGGCCGGGCTTTTCAACCGCGGGGGCGATCTCTCCGGCTCGCGGCAACAGCACCCTGAACTCGCTGCCCAGGCCGAGACCTTTGCTGTGCGCGGTCACGGTCCCGCCGTGGAGTTCCACGATCCCTCGCACCAGCGCCAAGCCGATCCCCAGCCCCCCTTCCGCGCGGTCGGACGTTCTCTGGGCCTGCGCGAAAAGCTCGAACGCGGATTCGACGAGCTCCGGCGACATGCCGATCCCGCTGTCGCGCACCGTCAGCGCCGACATAACCCTCCAGCGCCTCGACCTGCAGCACGATGTTGCCGCCCGCCGGCGTGTATTTGGCCGCGTTGTTCAGCAGGTTGGCCAGCACCTGCACCAGCCGCTTGTGGTCACCCCAGACCAGCAAGGGGACCGGCGCCGGAAGAACCTCCAGGTGATGGTCGTGCGCCCTGATCATGGGTTCGACCTGCTCCATCGCCTCGGCCATGATGGCCTTGATGTCCATCGGCGCGCGAACCAGAGTGACCAGCCCGCTCGTCACCCGCGATATGTCCAGCAAGTCGTTGACCAGGCTGGTCATATGGCTGACCTGGCGCGAGATGACCTCGCTGGTGTGCTTGATGTCCTCGGGATTGAGCCCCTTGATGGACAGGAGCTCGGCCGCCGCTGCGATGGGCGCCAGCGGATTGCGCAGCTCGTGGGCGAGCATCGCCAGGAACTCGTCCTTGCGGCGGTCGGCCTCCTTGAGCTTTTCCTCGGCCTGCTTGCGTTCGTTGATGTCGCGATAGAAGACCGCCAGCCCGCCATTCAGGGCCGGATAGGCGCGCACCTCCAGCCAGGAAGCCTCGTCGCCGCCGATTGGTGCAGATACTCGACCGAAGCCCCCTTGCCCGTTTCCATGACCTGGTGATAAAGGTCCTCAAGGCCCGAGCCCATCACGTTGGGCCAGATCTCCCAGATCTTGCGGCCGATGACCTCGGGGCCGGACAGCCGGCCGATGCGCAGTCCCTCGGCGTTCATCTGCAGCAAGCGGCAATCGGGGTCGAGCATGGCGAAACCCTCGGTCATGCTGTCGAAGACGTACTGGCTCTGGTCCCGTTCCGCCCGCAGCGCCGCCTGGGCGCGCGCGGCTTCCACGTACGACCAGGTACGTTCGGCCATGTCCTGCGCGCGCTGCAGGTCCACCGCTCTCCAGCGGCACGGCTCTTCCTGCTGGACCATCAGGACGATGCTCAGCCGCCCGGACTTGACCAGCGGCAACGCGAGAAGCGCGCGTACGCCCGTACGCGCGTAGGCTTGCGCGTAGGCTGCGGTCCGCTCGTCCTTTGCCACGTCATCGATCGTCACCGCGGTGCCTGCCCGCAAGGCCGCGATGACCTCGGCGCCGAACTCATCGAGCCGGTTGATGTTGCCGGCCACGCTGACGACGCCCTCGTCGGTCCAGTCGCGCCGGATGTCGAAGGTCCCTTTGGCATCGTCGACCTCGGCATACAGGACCCGCGATGCACCGAGTTGATGGCCCAGCAGGTCCGTGGCAACGGCGATGATCGCGTCCGGGTCGGTCAGTGGCCGCAACATGTCGGAGAGTTCGAGCCGGAAGGCCTGGAGGGCGGCGTTGTGCTGCAGCTCCTCTTCCGCCATGCGCCTTCGCTCGTCGGCGTAGGCGCGTTCAATCGCCGACCAGGTTCGCTCCGCGACGTCTTCGGCCAGTGTCACCTCGTCGTCGGTCCACAGATGGGCGGTGGTGCGGTGCAGGCGAAGCACCGCGCGCAACCGGCCCTTCTTGATCAGCGGTATCGCCAGAAGCGACCGCACCCCGATCGACGCATAACTGTGGGAATACGGGGCCGCGTGCTCATCGGTTTGGGAGTCGTCGATCCTGAGCGTTCGCCCCGCCTTCAGCACCGCGATCGCCATGGGGCCGATCTTGTCCCCGGTCAGGACGTGGCCGGACAAGGGCGGCAACTCTCCTTGGGACCAGTCATGCCTGACCTTGACTTCTCGTTCCGAAGCGTCGACTTCCAGGTACCCGACACGGTCCACTTTGAGATGAAGCCCCAGCATGCGGCTGGCCACGTCGATGATTTCGTCCGGGTCCCACAGGCGCCGCAGGTGATCGGACAGCTCCAGCTGAAACGCAT
>CAVRNE010000087.1:0-76697 GCA_963722025.1 uncultured beta proteobacterium | reverse complement strand
ACTGCAGGCCTAGAGTCCAGCGAGCTGTTCGGAGGTGTCATGAGCGCCGTCGTTGTATGCCGGATGCGTTGGTTGAACGCTATCACCAGGTCATGGCCTTTTTTGTTCGCAACGATCGCGCTTTACCTCTGCGGTGCCGGCGCTCGGGCGCAGGACGAGGCAGCCTCCGCCACAGTGACGACGCAAGCCCTGATCCCCGAAGTCTCGACCACATCGCTTCCGCGTTTCGAGCCGGACGGCGGCACGCGCACCTCGCGCATCGACATGACCTGGTTGCAGCCGCAGCGTTCGGCGCTGGGCTTGTCCCTGGGCATGACCAGCATCGACGGCCTGGGATTGGCAGTGCCGGCCAACCTGGGCAATATCGGCCAGAGCCTGGACGTCGGCCTTATCTGGCGTTACACGCCGGACGGCAACTACCGGATCGACGTCACCGCCTGGCGGCGTGTGACTCCGCAGGATGCCGCATCGCTGATCTACCTGCGCGAGCCGAGTTCGTACGGCGCCCGCGTGGAGATGAGGATCGGCCGCGCACCCGTCGAGTCCGGCTTCGTGGCCCAACGCGGCTTCGTCGGCTTCCAGCTGGAGAGCGGTGCGCGCATCACGGTGCGCCGCAGCGGCGGCAAGCCGATGCTCTACTATCGCAGCAACTTCTAACCGCCTGCCCGCGCCCGCAGCAAGCTCATCACCCCGAGCGCGGCCGCGCGTCCCGTGGCAAAGCTGGCAGTCAGCAGGTAGCCCCCGGTGGGCGCTTCCCAGTCGAGCATTTCGCCGGCGCAGAAAACGCCCGGCACTTCGCGCAGCATCAGCCCGTCGTCCAGCGCTTCGAAGCGCACGCCTCCGGCAGTGCTGATCGCTTCGTCGATGGGCCTGGCGGCAACCACCGTGATCGGCAACGCCTTGATCGCGCCGGCCAGGCGAGCGGCATCGTGCAGGTCCGGCTTGGGCAGCAATTCATGCAGCAGCGCCATCTTGATGCCATCCAGGCTCAGCCGGCTCTTGAGATGGCTGGACAGCGAGCGCGAGCCGCGCGGGTGCGCAACCTCGGCGAGCACCTGCTCGGCGCTTCGGGCGGGTAGCAAATCGAGCGCGAACGTCGCGCTGCCTCGTGCCGCGATTTCGTCGCGCAGCTGCGCGGAGACCGCATAGATGAGGCTGCCTTCGACGCCGCCGGCCGTGGCGACGAACTCGCCCTGCCGGTGAAACTGCTGGAAGCGAATGGCGACGGACTTGAACGGCTGCCCCGCGAACCGGGTGGCGAAGTATTCGCTCCAGCCACCGCTGCACGTCGAAGCCGCAATTGGCGGGCGCCAAGGGCGCAATGCTCACGCCGCGCTGTTCCAGCAGCGGCACCCACGCGCCGTCGGAGCCCAGGCGCGCCCAGCTCGCGCCTCCCAAGGCCAGGACAGTGGCCTCGGGCTGAACCAGGCGCTCACCCTGCGGCGACTCGAATCGCAAAGCGCCCTGCTGCGTCCAGCCGATGAAGCGGTGCCGCATATGAAATTGCACGCCCGCGCCACGCAACCGTTGCAGCCATGCGCGCAATAACGGCGCCGCCTTCATGTCGGTGGGAAATACCCGGCCGGACGTGCCCACGAAGGTGGCGATGCCCAGTCCCTGCGCCCATTCCCGCAACGCCTGCGCATCGAACTGCCTGAGCAAGGGCTCGATCTGCGGGCGGCGAGCGCCGTAACGCGAGGCGAAGGGCTCGAACGGCTCCGAGTGCGTGAGGTTGAGGCCGCCCTTGCCTGCCAGCAGGAACTTGCGGCCCGCCGACGGCATGGCATCGAAGACCTCCACCTGGAGGCCGGCTTGGGACAGCACTTGCGCCGCCATCAGTCCGGCGGGGCCCGCGCCCACCACCGCCACCGTCATGGCACCACCACCAGCCTGCCGCGCCCGGTCAGGAACGCGGCCTGTACCGGCGCGCCCGGGCATGCGGCCTGCACCGCCGCACGATAGCGGCGCAGCTGGCCGATCAGTTCGTCCTGCTGTTCGGGCCGCGTTGCCGCCTTGTAATCGAGCACCCACCACTCGCCCGTGCCGGCGCGGCGCACCAGGCGGTCCAGCCGCAGCAGTTCGCCTTCGTGATGCAGCGGTACTTCGTTGCCGTGCCAATCCAGCGCGGCAAGGTCCCAGGCCCAGGCGCCTTCGCCGGAAAGGATGCGCTGCGCCATGGCCGCGGCCTCGCCGGCCAACGCATCGGTCAACGCGAATTCGCGTGCAACGCGCCGCACCTGGTTCTGGGCGAAGGATCGCACGCCGCCGGCCCAGCCCTCCAGCAAGCGGTGCAGCGCCTGGCCGAAACGCGATTCATGGGAATCCGGCCGTGCCCGGGCGCCGCCTTGCCGGGCGTCTGCGGGCTTCGCCGCTACAAGGGTTGGAAGTTGCGGCAGCAGGAAGCGCTGCCCCGCGGCTTCGGGGCTATCAGCCGGCGCCGGCGCAGCCTGAGGCGCTTCGATCGGCGTGCACAGCGCTTGCAGCCGCTGCCACCAGCTGTTCTCGCCGACGGCGTACGGCTCCACCGACGACAGCACGAGCCGATTGCGGGCACGGGTCATCGCCACGTAGAGCGCGTTGAGCTCCTCGCGCTGGCGCGCGGTTTTTTCCACCTCGAGCGCCTCGGCGCTGCAAGCGGGCGGGCGCGTTTCGCTGGCGATGAAGGCAAAGCGCCAGGGAGCGGGCGCCTCGCCGGGCCATTCGACGATCACGCCCATGGTTTCGGCGCGCGCCGTCGCGCCGTCGGTGTCGAGCATGAGCACGATGGGCGCCTCCAGGCCCTTCGCACCGTGCACGGTGAGCAGGCGCACGGCCTGCGTCTCCGACAGCGCGGGGGCCTGGATCCCGCCCGCCTTGAGCGCCCGCACAAAGCCATAGGGCGTGGCATAGCGCGCGCCATCGACCTGGAGCGCCGCGCCCAGCAAGGCGCGAAGGCGGGCCAACACCGTTTCGCGCAAGGGCGCCGGAGTGCAAGCGCCGAAGCGAGCCAGAACATCGCCCTGCTGGTAGATCGCATCCAGCGCATCGTGCGGCGGCCAGCGCTCCAGCAAGGCTTTCCAATCGCGCAGCTTGACGGCGGCTTCGTGCAGGCCGGGCGCGAGATCGTGTTTGGCTTGCAGCAGCTCGAACCACGGCGTGGGCCGGCCGTCGGCCCGCGCCTGCCGCGCCGCGACAGCCAGCGCGACCAGCGCGTCGTCGCCCAGGCCGAACAGCGGGGACTTCAGCGCCCGCGCCAGCGACAGGTCGTGCGTAGGGGACACCAGCACGTCGAGCAGCGCCACGATGTCCTGGACTTCCGGCGCCTCGCACAGGTCGGTCTTCTCGGGCTGCTGCGCCGGGATGTGCAAGGCGCGCAGTTCCTCCTCCATCGCGGCGAGCCGGTCGCGCTTGCGCGCCAGCACCATGATGTGCCGCGGCGCAACGCCCGCTTCGAGCTGCTGCGCGATCCATGCCGCGGCCTGCCGGCACTCCAGTGCGACGAGTTTTTCCTCGGGCAGCTCGCGCGGAACCGTCAGGCTGTCGCGCCAACTCAGTGACTCCTGGTCCGCTTCCACAGGCTCGGCGCGAACCGTGTCGCGCGCGATGGGCGGCAGGCTGGCTACGGCACCGGCCTCGCGGGACTCGCTGGTGTGCGCCCGGAAGCCCTCGTACTGGCCGGCTGACTGGGCTTGCGCCATCACCTCATTGACGACCGCCATCACCTCGGGTGCATTGCGGTGCGTGTGATCGCAACTGAGCAGATCGCCTTGAAGCTCGACGATGAAGGCCTGCGCGGCCCGGAACACCTGAGGCTCGGCCCGGCGGAACCGATAGATGCTCTGCTTGGGGTCGCCGACGATGAACAGGCTGGGAGCGGAACCGCCCGCCCCCGCATAGCCGCTCAGCCAGGCGTACAGCGCCTGCCACTGCAAAGGGTTGGTGTCCTGGAATTCGTCGATCAGCAGGTGCTTCACGCGCGCATCGAGCCGCTCCTGCAGCCAGCCCGAAAGCACGGGATCGGCAAGCATCATCTGGGCCGCTCGCTCGACGTCGTTCATGTCCACCCAACCGCGCTCGCGTTTGAGCGCGGCGAATTCCGCGATCAGCAGGCGGGCCAGCCGCGCCATGCGCTGGTGGTGCAGCCAGGCCTCATGCTGGGCGCAGGCCGCCGCGAGGCGAAGCGGCCAGTTCCTGCGCGGCGCGAACCTGCGCCAGGCCCTCGAGTTTCTCGCTGAACTTGCGCGGCTCTCCCTTCTGCGTCGAGCAAGGCCTTGCGAGGACTGCATCCATGTCGCGGCCGCGGTCAATGCGCGCTCCAACTCCACAGCCCTTGGCCGAGAAAGTCGGCGCACTGGATCTTCCGAGCGCACGCGCGCGCATCGGCCAGTTGCTGCCGCGGCACCTTCAGCACCAGCAGATCGCCGGGCGTCGCGCAGGCCGCCGAACTCGGGAAACTGCTCGCCGAAGGATTTGATCGAGGCTTCCACAACCCCGTGCAGGTCGGCCAGCGCAAACTCCACCCGCTTGGCCAGCGCGGCCAGCAAGGCCTTCTGGGTCTGAAAGCGGCCATGCGCGGCCACCGAGGCTTCGAAGTCCGCGCGCGCCCCGGGCTGCGCGGCCACGGCCGCATGGAACCGGCGCCAGACCAGCGCTATGGCCTCACTGTCGTCCTCCAGCAGCTCGTAGTGCGCGGGCAGGCCGAGTTGTTCCAGCACCGCGAGCGGCGCATTGCGCAACAGGGCGGCAAACCAGCTGTGGAAGGTGCGGATCTGCACCGGCCGTCCCGATCCCAGCAGGCTGGCGTACAGATTCCTCAGCGCCTCCACTTCGTGATCCGTTGGCTGCAGGATGCCGCGGGCTGCCAGCGCCTGGGCCAGCACCTCGGGCGTGCCATGCGCAAACTCGGCCAGCCACTCGTGCAGGCGCTGGCGCATTTCACCCGCGGCCTTCTTGGTGAAGGTGATCGCGAGAATCTCATGCGGCTTGGCGCCGGCCAGCAAGGCCCGCAGGATGCGCGAGACCAGCATCCAGGTCTTGCCGGCGCCGGCGCAAGCCTCCACCGCGACGCTGCGGCGCGGATCGCAGGCGATGGCGTAGAAGCGCTCGCGGCTCACGCGTTCGCCGTTGTGTTCGTAGGCGGACGATGAGTTTTCGATCATGACCAGAAATCCCGGCGGCACAGGCCGCGCGCCGAACAGAAGTCGCAGACCTTGCCTTCGCCCAGTGCGGGCAACGGCTCGCCCTCGCCAATGCGGCGAACGTCGTCGAGGATGCCCTGCACCAGCAGGTCCCGGGCCTCGACCACGGCCTTTTGCTCCAGCGTTTCGGTCTTGCCGCGCTCTCCTACGTTGACATAGGCGGCGCGCAAGGTGTCGTCGTGCAACAGCGCGGCATAGAAGGCGAGCTGGGTGTCTTCGCCGGGCTGCTTTGACGCGGTCGGCGCTGGAGGATCGCGCCTCGGTCTTGTAATCCATCACCATCAGGTTCCCATCCGCCAGCCTGTCGATCCGGTCGATGCGCCCCACCAGCTTCACCGGTCCCAGCTGCATCTCGTGCTCGCTCTCGGCCCGCTCGAACCTGGCGCCCTCCTTCGCCTCGTGCCGCGCCAGCCACGCGAGGTAGCCGTCGCGCACCTGCGGCCAGGCCGCCGCAAAGGGAAGGAACTCACCGTCGTCCAGTCCCTGATCCCGCGTGACCTCCTCGGCCGTGATGTCCAGCAAGCGGGCTCGCCCCGCGCCCGGTGGCTCCTTGGTGGCGAGCAGGCTTTCGTGAAAGGCGCCGAGCACCTCGTGCAGCCAGTTGCCAAAATCGCGCTTGTCGATCTCGGTGTCGATTTCGTCGGCTTCCTGCAGGCCCAGCTGGCGCAGCGCAAAGAAGCGGTAGGGACAGCGGCGCAGATCCTCGTAGGCGCTGGCGGAAAGCTGATGCACGGCCAGCGGCTGCCCCACGGCCAGCGGACGCGGCGTGGGTTGCGCCGGGACCTCGCGCGCTTCGCGCGGGTCTTGCCCGGCCTGTGCGGCTTCTTCGAATTGCAGCGCCTGGACCAGGGCGCTCGCAAGCAGCGGCTCGCCGCTTTCATCACTGCGCCGCCACAGCACATCGCAGTGCGGCGTTTGCAGCGCGTGCCGCCACCCGGCCCGCGTTTCGGCCTCCAGCGCTTCCCGGGAGGGCAGGCCCAGCCCCTGGCGCTGCGCCGCGGTCCAGATGCCGGGCGGCTCGGGCGCCGGCGGCAATCTCATTTCGTCGCAGCCGGCCATCACCAGCGCGGCGAAAGGCCGCCCCAGCAACTGGTTGAACGGCAGGATCACGACCTGCTCGTGCGTGGAAGGCTCGGGGATGAAGCTCGCTCCTTCCAGTGTGTCATCGGCCCAGGCGGTGAATTCCGCGAGGCTGAAACGCCGTGCAGCCTGCGGCAATTGCAGCAACTCGTCCTGCTCCGGTCCGTCCAGCCGCAACGCAGCGATCACCTTGGCTCCCGCGGCGTCGCGTTCCAGGACGGTCCACTGGCCGGTGGCCTGCAGCAGCTCGCGGACGCTGTCCAGCCATTGCGACAGCGGACGCGCCGTGCCCATGGCCTCGCGCCATCCATTGACCTGCTTCAGCAGGGCCTGCGAGCCGGTTCCATCGCCCAGGTGCGCCGGTCCGATGAAGCGCCACTCGCGCAGGCCGGCACGGCGCAGGCGCCGCTCCAGCGCCAACACGGCGCGGGGCCCCGCGACGGGCGCGTTCTTGAGCCAATCGATCACAGCGTCGCCGCTCGCGTTCCACGCGCACGCGCGCAGGGCCAGCATCACACTTGCGGCCGCGCGCGTGGTGGAGAGCTTCCAGCCGGTCTCGTCGCGGATGGCCACGCCGCGCACGTCCAGCATCGCCCGGATGCGGCGAGTCAGCACCCGATCGACGGCTGCAAGCGCCACCGGCACGCGGCCGGCTTCGACATGCCGCAGCACGCAAGCCGCAGCCCGCTCGGCTTCGTCCGAAGGGTCACGGGCCTCGTGCAGGCGGATCTCGCCGGCAGGCCCGGCGACGGCAAGCGGCAGCGCAACTACCTTGCCGGCCAGCCGGCGCTTGAGCTCTTCGCCCAACGGCTCGGCCTGCAGGCCTTCGAGCACCACCAGCAAGTCCAGGCCCATGGCCGCGACGTCTTCCAGCAGCGAATCGCCGGCATACGCCGATGCAGCGGCCCACTCCAATGCGATGCGCGCTATCGCCGACTCCAGTGCCAACGCGGGCGCATCGAGGCCCGCGGCCACGATGGAGCGGGCTTTGGCCGCCCAGGCCGCGCGCTCCTGCGCAGCGACTGCAGCGGCAACGCCGGCCAGCTGCCAGGCCGCTTCGACCAGGCGGCCTGCGAGCAGTTCGCCCCTGGACCCGAGCCCCGCGCGCTCCAGCAAGCCGCGGGCGGTGAGCAGGTCGCGGCCCCGGTCGAAGGCCAGGTCGTCGGCCGCCGGCACGAAGCCCGCCGCGCCCGACCAACTCATGGTGGTTTCGAAGCGCGGAGCAAAACCATTGGGCGCCTGCTGTGCCCAGATCCGGGTCGCAACCGGAATGAGCTGGATGTACGGCAACAGCACGATGGTGCGTGCCTCATGCGCGCCTCGCTGGGCTATCAACTCGCGCACGCGGCTCAGCAACACCTGCAGGGCCGAGGTTGCGTGATGGGTTTGTGCTATTGCATCCATAGCATGGGAAGCGTCGGCCATACGCCGACGCGGGGACTTGGTTTCTGTCACAATTCCCCCAACTGTACTTGCACCGGCCCCTGCGCCCGCAGCGGCACCGCCAATTGCCCAAAGGAATACACATGGCCAGCGACCTGATCAAGCACATTTCCGACGCCTCTTTCGAAGCCGACGTCCTCAAGGCCGACAAGCCGGTGCTGGTGGACTATTGGGCCGAATGGTGCGGCCCCTGCAAGATGATCGCCCCCATCCTGGATGAGGTTTCGGACACTTACCGGGACAAGCTGCAGATCGCCAAGATGAACGTCGACGAGAACCGCGACATTCCGGCCAAGTTCGGCATCCGCGGCATCCCCACCCTGATGCTGTTCAAGGACGGCCAGCTCGCCGCCACCAAGGTCGGCGCCCTGAGCAAGGCGCAGCTGACGGCGTTCATCGAGCAGCAGCTGGCGTAAGTGCCGTCACAGCCTGTCATACCGGGCTTGACCCGGTATCCATGCTCCTGGCAAGCCACCGTGGATGCCGGGTCAAGCCCGGCATGACAGACCGCATCTCCCCAGTTTTCCTGCATAATCACCCCTAGTTCACTGATCCGCCACTTGCAGGGCGGGCCAGTTCGAGTTCCCGGTTCGTGAGGCATTTTTCTCGCCTCACTCACAACCTCCCCCAGCTCACCAACAACAACTCCGCAAGGGGTGCACTTACGCAGGTTTTAGCCATGCACCTGAACGAACTCAAAGCACTTCACGTATCCGAAGTCCTGAAGCAAGCCGAAGAGCTTGAGATCGAAAACACCGGCCGCATGCGCAAGCAGGAGCTGATGTTCGCCATCATCAAGAAGCGCGCCCGTGCCGGCGAGCAGGTGTTTGCCGACGGCGTGCTGGAAATCCTGCCCGACGGCTTCGGCTTCCTGCGCAGCCCCGACACCAGCTTCACCGCCAGCACGGACGACATCTACATCTCGCCCAGCCAGGTGCGCCGCTTCAACCTGCACACCGGCGACATGATCGAAGGTGAAGTGCGCACGCCCAAGGATGGCGAGCGCTACTTCGCGCTGACCAAGCTCGATATGGTCAACGGCGGCCCGCCGGAGCAGAACAAGCACAAGGTGATGTTCGAGAACCTGACGCCGCTGTTCCCCAAGGAGCAGATGAAACTCGAGCGCGATAACTTCAAGGGCGAAGAGAACGTCACCGGCCGCATCATCGACATCATCGCCCCCATCGGCAAAGGCCAGCGCGCCCTGCTCGTGGCTCCGCCCAAGAGCGGCAAGACCGTGATGATGCAGCACATGGCTCACGCCATCGCCGCCAACTATCCCGACAGCCACATGATGGTGCTGCTGGTCGACGAGCGCCCGGAAGAAGTGACCGAAATGCAGCGCTCGGTGAAGGCCGAAGTGATCGCATCGACTTTCGACGAGCCGGCCGCCCGCCACGTGCACGTGGCCGAAATGGTGATCGAGCGCGCCAAGCGCCTGGTGGAACTGAAGAAGGACGTGGTGATCCTGCTGGACTCGATCACCCGCCTGGCCCGCGCCTACAACAACGTCGTGCCCTCTTCCGGCAAGGTGCTGACCGGCGGCGTCGATTCCAATGCCCTGCAGCGTCCCAAGCGCTTCCTGGGCGCTGCGCGAAACGTCGAAGAAGGCGGTTCGCTGACCATCATCGCCACGGCGCTGATCGACACCGGCAGCCGCATGGACGAAGTGATCTTCGAAGAATTCAAGGGCACGGGCAACAGCGAAATCCACCTGGACCGCCGCCTGTACGAAAAGCGCGTGTTCCCCTCCATCCAGCTCAACCGCAGCGGCACCCGCCGCGAAGAGCTGCTGCTGGCTCCCGAGATCCTGCAAAAGACCCGCATCCTGCGCCAGTTCATGTACAACATGGACGAGATCGAGGCGATGGAAATGGTCTTGAAGAGCATGAAGGCCACCAAGTCCAACGTCGAGTTCTTCGACATGATGCGCCGGGGCGGTTAAGGCTGTCATCCCGGACTTGACCGGGATCCATGACTCCTGGATGCGGATCAAGCCCGCAATGCACTATGCTATAATCATGGGCTCTGCGGAAAGTACCCCGGAATAGTCCGGCGCGGCTCCCGCAACGATACTGAAGGAAGATCATGAAAGAAGGCATTCACCCCAGCTACCGCGACGTCCTCTTCGTGGACCTGTCGAACGGTTTCAAATTCGTTACCCGTTCCTGCGTGAGCACCAAGGAAATGGGCAAGACCGACGATGGCCGTGAGCTGCCGCTGTTCAAGCTGGACACGTCCAGCGAGTCGCATCCCTTCTACACCGGCACGCAGAAGTCCGTGAACGACATGGGCGGCCGCGTCGACAAGTTCTTCAAGAAGTTCGGCAAGCCCGCCGGCGCCAAGGCCGAAGAGGCCGAAGAGACCCAGAAGTAAGCAGCGATTGCGCCATGCAAAGGCAGCCCGGGTGACCGCGCTGCCTTTTATTTTGTCAGGCCCGAGCGCCGACGGGCCTCATAATCGCGCGCAAGTGAACCAGCCGACTCCCGCCATCGTCAGCCAGGCCGCCGTACGGCGCCTTCCTCGCATCGCCCTGCTGCTGTTCTGCCTGGCCTATGTCGTTCCCGGCTTCGTGGGCCGCGAGCCGTGGAAGAACGCCGATATCGCCGGCTTCGGCCACATGTTCGAGCTGGCCCGCGGCACCGCATCGTGGTTTGCGCCCAAGCTGCTGGGCCAGCCGCCCGAATTCGACGCCTTGCTGCCCTACTGGCTGGGCGCCTGGGCGATCCAGGCGGCGCCGGCCTGGATACCGGCGGACCTGGCCGCTCGCATCCCTTTCGTCATGCTGCTGGCCCTGACCCTGGCAGGCACCTGGTATGGCGTGTATTACCTGGCGCGCAGCCCCCAGGCCCAGCCCGTACCGTTTGCGTTCGGTGGCGAGGCCGAACCCGCCGACTACGCGCGGGCGATAGCCGACGGCGGCCTGCTCGCGCTGATCGCCTGCCTGGGGCTGGCCCAGCTGTCCCACGAGACCACCCCCTCCCTCGCTCAAGTCGCCTTCACCTCCTTGAGCTTCTATGCGATCGCCGCACTCATCTATCGGCCCATCCTCGCGACGCTGGGCCTCATGGTGGGCCTGGCCGGGCTGGCGCTGAGCGGAGCCCCGGCGATGGCGCTGCTGTTCGGCGGCGGTGGGCTGCTGATCAGCTTGATCGACCATGACGCCAACCCCGATGTGGACCGCGCCACTGCCTGGAGGTCGGCTGCCATCCTCGCCGCGGCGCTTCTCGTGACGGCGGCGCTGGCCTGGCGGCTGGACCTCTGGCACTGGCGCATCGGCGAAGGCGGGCTGGCGCGCGACTGGCGGGCGCTGGGCCGGCTCATGCTCTGGTTCACGTGGCCCGCCTGGCCGCTGGCGATGTGGACCTTGTGGCGCTGGCGGCGCCAGCTCATCAGCCGGCATGTCGCACTGCCGCTCTGGTTCGCGCTGGTCGCCATAGCGACCACCTGGATGACGCCATCGTCCGACCGGTCCCTGCTGCTGGCCTTGCCCGCCCTTGCCGCGCTGGCGGCGTTCGCACTGCCCACGCTGGAGCGCAGTGTCAGCGCGCTCATCGACTGGTTCACGCTGCTGTTTTTCAGCGGCTGCGCCCTCGTCATCTGGGTCGTGTGGGTTTCCATGCAGACGGGCGTGCCGGCCAAGCCCGCCGCCAACGTCGCCAAGCTGGCGCCGGGATTCGAGCCGAGCTTTTCGCTGCTGGCTTTTGCCGTCGCGTTGGCCGCGACGGCGGCTTGGGGCTGGCTGGTGAGGTGGCGCACGGGCAGGCACCGCGTCGCCATCTGGAAGAGCCTGGTCCTGCCCGCCGGCGGCGCTGCCTTGTGCTGGCTCCTGTTGATGACGCTGTGGCTGCCGGTCCTGGATTTCGCGCGCAGCTACACGCCGGTGGTGCGGGGGGTGATGCGTCACATGGACAAGCCCGGTTGCGTCGAGGTTTTCGGCCTGGACCGCGGCCAGATCGCCGCCTTCCGCTATCACGGTCAAATGGATCTGCGTCCGGCAAGCCGCGAGGGCAGCTGCCCGTGGCTGCTCGCCGCCGCCCCACTCCAGCCCGCCCTGACGATGGCACTGGACATGCGCGGCTGGCAGCTGGTCTCCACCGTCTACGCGCGCCGTCCGGCCAACGTCAACGACAACGTGCTCCTCTACCGGAAAGTTCCGTGAGCGGGGCTCGTCTTTCCGTTGACTGAATTGCGCACCATTGCCCGGCATGCGGGGACGGTGCTGGTCGGCCAGCTCGCCGTCATGGCTTTCGGCGTCACCGACACCATCGTGGCCGGGCGCTATTCCGAACAGGCGCTGGCTGCGCTCTCGGTGGGCTCTGCTGTCTACATCAGCGTCTTCGTGGCCCTGATGGGAATGCTGCAGGCCCTGCTGCCCACCTGGGCCCGACTGCACGGCGGGCAGCGGCATGAAGACCTGGGCCGGTCGGTTCGCCAGGCCTTGTACCTGGGCGCTCTGGGCATGCTGGCAGGCGGCCTGGCCCTGCTGTTTCCGGGCGCGCTGCTGCGATGGACCGAAGTACCCGTCGCACTTCAGGGGGAGGTCACCCGCTATCTGGCGGTGCTGGCCCTGGCCTTGCCGCCCGCCCTGCTGTTCCGGATGTACAGCACGCTCAACCAAAGCCTCGGCAAGCCGCAGCTGGTGACCTGGCTGCAAGCCCTGTCGTTGCTGGTGAAGATTCCATTGACGATCTGGTTCGTGTTCGGCGGGCTGGGCCTGCCGGCGCTTGGCGCCGTCGGCTGCGCCTGGGCCACGGTGGTGGTGAACTACCTGTTCCTGGCCTGGGCGATATGGCTGCTGCGCACCCAGCCCCTGTACCAGCCCTACGCCATCTGGCGTGCGCCCGAGCGCCCCGACTGGCGCGCCATTGGGGAATTCGCCCGCCTGGGCGTACCCGGCGGCTTGGCCGTGATGGTCGAAGTGACCTCGTTCACCTTGATGGCGCTGTTCATCGCGCGCCAGGGCACATTGGCATCGGCGGCACATCAGGTCGCGGCAAATCTGGCCGCGGTGCTCTATATGGTGCCTCTCTCACTCGCGATCGCCACCAGCGCCCGCGTCAGTTACTGGTTGGGCGCGGAGGATGCGCGCCGGGCCCGCCTGGCCATCCGCACCGGTTTCAAGCTGGGGCTGGTGATGGCGCTGGTCCTGGCCGCCACCGTCGCGCTCGGCCGCTGGCGCATCGCCGCTGTCTATTCCAGCAACCCCGAGGTCGTGGCCTTGGCCGCCGGGCTGCTCGCCTGGCTCGCGGTCTACCACATCGGCGACGCGGCGCAGGCCCTGTGCGTATTCGTGCTGCGCTGCTATCGCGTGGCAATCGCGCCGCTGGTTGCCTATTGCCTGCTGCTGTGGGGCGTGGGACTGGCCGGTGGCTATGCACTGGCCTACAAGGACCTGGGACCTTGGCATGCGCAAAACTCGCCCGCGGCCTTCTGGGCCGGCGGGACGATCGCGCTCGCGCTGCTGGGCCTTATCCTGCCAGCGATTCTGTGGCGGGCGGTACGGTCGTACCGCGGCTGACGGCACGCAGGCGGCTGGCGGGGAACTGGATCGCGAAGGTCGATCCCACGCCGGGCGTGCTCTGGATCTTCAACTCGCCGCCGTGCCTCTGCACCACGTGCTTCACGATGGCAAGGCCCAGGCCGGTGCCCCCGGTTTCCCGCGAACGGCTGCGATCGACGCGATAGAAGCGCTCCGTCAGCCTGGAGATGTGCTCGGGCGCAATGCCTGTGCCGGTGTCGCGCACCGAAAACTCGCTGCGGCCGTCGGTCAGCTCGCGCCACTGCACGTGGATGGTTCCGCCGGGCGGCGTGTAGCGCACGGCATTGCTGACCAGGTTGGACAGCGCGCTCTGCAATTCGCTTGGCGCCCCGGCGATTTCCAGGGCCGGCGCGGGCTCGAAGTGCAGCGTGTGCTCCTTGCCCAAGGCAGCCGACAGCGCCTGGCCCTCCTGCTCGCAGTGGGCCATCAGCAAAGCCACGGGCAGTCCATTCGCTCGCGCCGGGCAAGGGGCTTCCTTCCAGTCGCGACAGCGTCAGCAGGTCGCTGACGAGGGTTTGCATGCGATTGGCCTGTTGGGCCATGAGGGCCAGGTAGCGCGCGCGGTCCTTTTCGTCCAAAGGCAGGTTCTGCAAGGTTTCGACGAAGCCCATCAGCACCGTGAGCGGCGTGCGGATTTCATGGGAGACGTTGGCGACGAAATCGCGCCGCATGATCTCGGCCTGCTCCACCGCGGTGACGTCGCGCGAGAGCAGCAGCTTGCGGCCTTCACCGTAGGGGTGCAGATGGACGGAAAGCTTGACCGGCCTGGAGGGCGAGCTGTGCGGGCCCTGGATGACGATCTCGTGCCCGTACCCGCCGCTGTTGTAGTAGGCCGTGAACGCAGGGTCGCGCACCAGGTTGGCGATCTGCTGCATCATGTCGCGCTGCAGGTCGAAGCCGAACTGCTCGGCCGCGGTCTGGTTCGACCATTCGATCCGCCCCTGGGGATCGAGCAGCACCACGCCGTTGGGCGAAGCCTGGATGGCCGCCAGAAAATCCTGCAGCCTCCGCCCGGAATCCACGGCCTCCTGCTCGCGCAGGCGCAGCGCGCGCCGCGCACGATCCATCACCTCGCCCCAGAGGCCGCCGATCGCAGGGCGTGCCGGTCACGTCGCCGCGCCGCAACCACTGTCAGGACGCGGGCTCCGCGCATGCTGTCCACCGCGAGCCAGACCATCGCGCCGCCCACCAGCCCCACCTGGGGGTCACCCAGCCACCACCCGGCAAGCCCGCCGGCGAGTTGCCAGCAGAGAAGGCTGAACAGGCGGCTCACCATAGGACGCCCTAGGCCGCGCTGGCGGCATCGGTGTGCGCAGCCAGGCGGTATCCGGCGCCGCGCACGGTCTCGATCATCAGGCCGGCCCCGCCCAGCGATTCACGCAGGCGCTTCACATGCACGTCAACCGTGCGTTCCTCGATGAAGACATGGTCGCCCCAGACCTTGTCGAGCAGCTGGGAACGGCTGTGCACGCGCTCGGGATGCTTCATGAGGTAGTGCAACAGCTTGAACTCGGTCGGGCCCACCTTCACCGGCTGACCCCGCCAGGTCACGCGATGCGTCGCGGCGTCCAGCGCCAACGCGCCGATGGCGACGCTGTCGCTCACCTGCTCGGGCGCCCGCCGCCGCAGCACGGCGCGAATGCGGGCCAGCAGTTCCTGTGTCGAGAAGGGCTTGGTGATGTAGTCGTCGGCGCCGGCGTCCAGCCCGGCCACCTTGTCGGGCTCGTCGCCGCGAGCCGTGAGCATGAGGATGGGAATGCCCTTGGTGCGCGCGTCCGCGCGCCATTTGCGCGCCAGCTGCACCCCGCTTTGCCCCGGCAGCATCCAGTCCAGCAGGATCACGTCGGGCAATACGGCATCCAGTTCGCGCTGGGCGGCGGCGCCGTCTTCGGCCCACACCGGCTGCATGCCGTTATGCCGCAGGTTGACGGAGACCAGCTCGGCGATGGAAGGCTCGTCTTCGACGATCAGGACGCGGGGCAGATTCTTCATGGCGGACGGGTCAGCGGACGATCGATTCGATCTTTTCCATGGAGGCATGCCGGACGTCCGCACCCTTGACCACGTAGATGATGAATTCGGCGATGTTCTTGGCGTGGTCGCCGATGCGCTCTATGGCCTTGGCCAGGAACAGCAGGTCGAGGCTGGGAGAGATGGTGCGCGGGTCTTCCATCATGTAGGTGATGAGCTTGCGCACGAAGCCGTCGAACTCCTTGTCGATGGCATCGTCCTCTTTCAGGATGGCCAGCGCGACATTGACATCCAGCCGGGCAAAGCCGTCGAGGGCCTTGCGCAGCAAGCCGGACGCCAGGTCGCAGGCAATGCTCAACTCGGATGCCGGCAGGGTGCGCGCCCCGCCGCTGCCGATGATGCGCTTGACCATCCGGGCGATCTTGGCCGCTTCGTCGCCGGCGCGCTCCAGGTTGGCGGTGGTCTTGGAGATCGCGATCAGGAGGCGCAGGTCGCGCGCCGTCGGCTGGCGCCGGGCGATGATCGAGGAGAGCTCGCGGTCGATCTCGACTTCCATGAGGTTGACGCGGGCCTCGATTTCCAACACCTGGCCTGCGGCGTCGTCGTTGAACTGCGCCAGCGCGTACACGGCGGTGCGAATCTGCGACTCGACCACGCCGCCCATCTCCATGACGCGAGTGGAGACGCCGCTGAGCTCGCTGTCGAACTGGCTGGACAAATGCTTGTCGGTCATCATGTTCACCCGAACCTTCCGGTAATGTAGTCCTCTGTTTCCTGGCGCTTGGGCTTCATGAAGATGTCGTTGGTCACGCCGTACTCGATGAGCTCGCCCAGGTACATGTACGACGACGTAGTCGGAAACCCGGGCCGCCTGCTGCATGTTGTGCGTGACGATCAGCACCGTGACCCGATTCTTGATCTCGGAGATGAGTTCCTCGATGGCGCCGGTCGCGATCGGGTCGAGGGCCGAAGTGGGCTCGTCGAACAGCACGATCTCCGGGTCGGTCGCCAAGGCACGCGCGATGCAGACGCGCTGCTGCTGGCCGCCGGAGAGGTTGACCGCCAGCTCATCCAGCCGGTTCTTCACCTCGTTCCAGATCGCCGCGCCCTTGAGCGCGGCCTCGACCTTGTCTTCCAGGTAGCTGGCCGACTTCTCGCCGCGCACGCGCAGGCCATAGGCCACGTTCTCGAAAATCGACTTGGGGAACGGGTTCGGCTTCTGGAACACCATGGAGATGCGCATGCGCACCTCGATCGGGTCCACCGACGGATCGAGCAGGTCCACGTTGTCGGGATGCAGCTCGATCTTGCCGTCGTAGCGGTGGCCGGGATACAGGTCGTGCATGCGGTTGAAGCAGCGCAGGTAGGTCGACTTGCCGCAGCCGCTGGGGCCGATGAGCGCCGTCACCTTGTTCTCGTACACCGGCATGCTGATGGACTTCAGCGCCTTGAAGTCGCCGTAGTAGAAGTCCAGGTCTTTCGACTGGGCCTTGAGCGGGGGCGCGTTCTCCGGCAGGGTCAGGGTGGAGGGCATGGCTTGTGGTTCTCTTTGTTTACCAATTGATGTTCTTGCGCAGGCGGTAACGCAGCCAGATCGCCATGGCGTTCATGCCCAGGGTCAGCACCACCAGCACCAGGCTGGCGGCAGCGGCGTTGGCGTGGAAGGCCGGGTCCGGGCGCGAGGTCCAGTTGAAGATCTGGATCGGCATCACCGTGAACGGCGAGAACAGCCAATCGAACGGGCCGCCCGCCGCATCGCCGACGAAGGGCAACGGCGGCAGGAAGGCGATGAACGTCAATGCGCCGATGGTGATGATGGGCGCGGTTTCGCCGATGGCTCGCGACAGGCCGATGATCACGCCGGTGAGGATGCCGGGCATGCCGTAGGGGATGAGGTGGTCGCTGCAGACCTGCCATTTGGTGGCGCCGCAGGCGTAGGCGCCCTCGCGCACGGCCTGCGGTATCGCGCGCAGCGCCTCGCGCGTGGCGACGATCACGATGGGCAGGATCAGGAGCGCCAGCGTCAAGCCGGCCGACAGGATGCTCTGCCCGAACCCGAAGGTGTAGACGAACAGTCCCAGGGCCAGCAGGCCATAGACGATGGACGGCACGCCGGCCAGGTTGGTGATGTTGATCTCGATGATGTCGGTGAACCAGTTCTTGCGCGCGTACTCTTCGAGGTAGATGGCGCTGGCAATGCCCACCGGGATGGCAAACAAGGCCGTGACCAGCATCACCAGCAGCGAGCCCACCCAGGCCGAGAGGATGCCCGCCTGCCCTGCCCGGCGCGACGGAAAGCTGGTGAAGAATTCCGACGTCAGGCGGGGGAAGCCGTCGATGGCCATCTGCGACGAAGAGCGCGACCAGCGTGAGGATGCCCACGGACATGGCGGCCAGGCCCACGACGCCGAAGATCACGTCCCAGCGTTTGTGGGACCGGATGATGGCGCGAAGCTTGGCCGTTTTCTCGGCGGGGGACAGGGATGCGTGATCCGTCATCAGTAGGCCTCGCGGAATTTGCGGCGCAGCCAGTAGCCCAGAAGGTTGAACATCAGGGTCAACAGCATCAGGGTCAGGCCGGCGGCGAAGATGGTTTGATAGCCAATGCTGCCGTGCGGCAGGTCGCCCAGCGCCACCTGCACGATAAAGGACGTGATGGTGGCGGCGGGCTCCAGCGGGTTGAGCGTGAGATTGGGCTGCATGCCGGCGGCGACCGCCAGGATCATGGTTTCACCGACGGCGCGCGAAATGCCAAGGATGTACGCCGACGCGATCCCCGAAAAGGCGGCCGGCACGACCACCCGGGTCGCCGTCTGGAAACGCGTGGACCCCATGGCATAGGCGCCTTCGCGCAGGCTCATGGGCACGGCCCGCATCGCGTCCTCCGACAGCGAGGAGACGTAGGGGATGATCATGATCCCCATCACGATGCCGGCGGAAAGGATGTTGAAGGTGGGCAGGTCGGGGTAGATCTTCTGGATCAGCGGCGTGACCACCAGCAGCGCGAAGAACCCGTAGATGATGGTCGGAATGCCGGAGAGCAGTTCCAGCACCGGCTTGAGCACCTCACGGGTGTGATGACCCGCGAACTCCGACAGGTAGATCGCGATGATGGTCCCGAGCGGGATGGCGATGGCCAGCGCCACCAGCGAACTGCTGAGCGTGCCCGCCAGCAGGACGGCGATGCCGAAGTGCGCGTCGTCGAACAGGGGCGTCCATTGCTTGTCGGTGAGGAAGGACCACAGCGGGACGTGGCTGAAAAAGAGCACCGATTCCTTGACCAGGATATAGACGATGGCCAGCGTGGTGAAGACCGAAACGCAGGCCGCCAGCAGCAGCACGGTTTCGATGATCTTGTCCTTGCGCTTGCGGTCGGCCTTCATCCGGGCAAGCTCGGCCAGCCGCGCTGCGCCAGTCATGGGAACAGAGGACACGATGCGATCCGGAGTGGTGACGGCTCTCATTGTAGTTTTTGAAGAAAAAGTGCGTCCGGAAAACAAGGAGGCCAGCCTGCAGGTGGGATCCGCGCAGGCTGGCCTTGCGGGGTGCGATTACATCGAGGCTTCGCGCTTGAGCAGTTCGGAGATCGTGATGCCGACCTCGTTCTTGCCGCCGAACACGGTGCCCTTCTTGCCCTTGGCGATGTGGTCGACTGCCGTCTTGTAGGCATCGGCCGGCAGCGGCACGTACTTCACTTCCTTGGCCATCTTGGACGCGTTGGCCATGTAGAAGTCGACGAACTTCTTGACTTCGGGCTTGGCGATCGCCTTGGCGTTCACATAGATGAAGATCGGGCGGGCCAGCGGCTGGTAGGTGCCGTTGATGCACGGTGGCTTCGCTCGGGGAGACGGCGGGCTTGCCCTCCTTCTCGACGATCGGCAGGGCCTTGAGCTTGTTCTGGTTCTCGGCGTAATAGGCATAGCCGAAGTAGCCGATGGCGTTCACGTCGCCGGCCACGCCCTGCACCAGCACGTTGTCGTCTTCCGACGCGGTGAAGTCGCCGCGGCTGGACTTGGCCTTGCCGACGATGGCTTCGGTGAAGTAGTCGAACGTGCCCGAATCGGAACCGGCGCCGAACAGCTTCATCGGCTGGTCGGGCCAGGCCGGGTTGACCTGGTTCCAGCGGGTGATCTTGCCCTGGGCCGCGGGCTCCCACATCTTCTTGAGCTCAGCCACGGTGGCCTGTTTCAGCCAGGTGTTCTTGGGGTTGATGACCACGGTGAGTGCGTCGAACGCCACCGGCAGCTCGAAGTACTCGACGCCGGCGGCCTTGCAGTCGTCCATTTCCGACTTGGTGATCGGGCGCGAGGCATTGGAGATGTCGGTCTCGTTGCGGCAGAACTTCTTGAAGCCGCCGCCCGTGCCGGACACGCCGACGGTGACTTTCAGGCCCTTGTTGGCCTTCTGGAATTCTTCGGCGACCGCTTCGGTGACCGGGTAGACGGTGCTGGAACCGTCGATCTTGACGACCTGGGCCGCGGCCGGCAGCGCGGCAGCGCCGAGCAGCGGAAGGCCGAGGTGGCCAAAGATCATCGACGTTGATACGACAGGTGGAATTTGGCATGGCGAGCTCAGAACTTGAAGTCAGGGTTACGGTTGCATGATGAGACGCAAGGACTTTGATGTCATGCGCCGCGTCGTGACGGTTTCGTGACAGTGCCGGTGACCACGGAGCGAGGGAACGCGCGAGACCAGATTCATGTCATTCATCTCCTTGGGTAACAGACAGCTGAGTCTGGCCGCGGCCGATGACAGAACCATGAAGCCTTCGTGACGGTTGCGTGACGCCAACCGCTCAGGCTTTGACGCTCACAAATGATTGAAGAAGTCGGGAGCGTCCTGCCTGTCATTGCGGCCATCGACATAGGTGATGGGAACGCGTGACAACTCTTCGTCAGAGACGTCTTCCAGGCAGCCGACGTTGACGCCGTACATCTTGCCGATCGGCGTTTCGTTGCCCACGCCAAAGGCGCGCACGCCGCAGTGCTTGCAAAAGTAGTGGTAGTTCTTCCTGGTGTTGAACAGGTACTGGGTCAGATCGCCTTCTCCGGCCAGCAGCTTGAAGCCTTCGGGCTTGACCACGGCCGCCCAAAAGCGCGTTCGCCTGCATATCGAGCAGTTGCATCGATAGGTGCTCTGCGCCAGATCGATTTCAGCCTCGAACCTCACGGCCCCACAGTGACAGCTGCCACGGTATTTCTTGAGCATCGGTTAGTCGCCCCTCGCCGATGGAAACGGCTCCGTCAGGTCCTGTTCCGCGGGATGGTTCCTCGCGACCACCGCGCGGGCGGGCTGCGTCTGACTCAGGTTGATCGCTTCGTGCGGAACACCGGGCGGAACGAACAGAAACTCACCGGCTTGACTGACCACTTCATGCTCGAGCGCCGGCCCCCAGCGGGTCAGGACGGTCCCCTCCAGCACGTAGATGCCTGTTTCGTACCCCAAGTGGATGTGCGGCTCGGCGCGAGCGCCTGGCGGGATGACCACAAGGTGCATCGAGAGGCCACTTGCGCCAACCGTTTGCCCGGAGATGCCTATGAAGTACGGAAGCCGCTGCCGCGTGAGCACTTCGCGATCCGGCCGCACGGCTTGGACCTTGAGTTGGGGATCGTTCATGGGCACGATTCTGACGGCAATGACAAGGACGCGGTGCGCTGTCCCGCAATGACGGTGACTCCTCAATCTTCAGCTGAGCAACGGGTCTGAGCGCGCCGCCAATGCTATGCTGCCCGCCGCATGAATGACGGAACACTTCTCGCCGCTGTCGACCTCGGCTCCAACAGTTATCGCCTGGAGATCGGCCGGCTCGACCACGGCCAGATTCGCCGCACCGAGTACATCAAGGAAACCGTCCGCCAGGGCAACGGGCTGGACGAGGCCCGCAACCTCACGCCCGAAGCGATGGCCCGGGGCTGGGGCTGCCTGGCCCGCTTTGGCGAGCGATTGGCCGGCTTCAAGAAGGCCCAGGTGCGGGCCGTCGCCACCCAGACGCTGCGTGAAGCGCGCAACCGGGACGAGTTCCTCAAGCGCGCTCACCAGGTGCTGGGATTTCCCATCGACGTGATCTCCGGCCGGGAGGAAGCGCGCCTGATCTACCAGGGCGTGGCCCACCTGCTGCCGCAGTCCGACGAACGCCGGCTGGTGGTGGACATCGGCGGCCGGTCCACCGAGCTGATCCTGGGCGAGCAGTTCAACGCCAAGGTGATGGAAAGCTACCGCGTCGGCAGTGTCGCCTGGTCGATGAAGTACTTTCCCCAGGGCCAGTTCACCGATGCCGCGTTCGAAGCGGCCGAGGTCGCCGCGCAAGCCGTGCTGGAAGAAGCGCTGGGCGCCTATCACCGCGATGCCTGGGACGTGGCCTACGGCTCGTCGGGAACCATAGGTGCGGTGGGTGACGTGCTGGGCGCCGCCGGCTGGCCCCCCGGCACCATCACCCGCGAGGGCCTCGACTGGCTGCGCGAGCAACTGGTGGCGGCCCGCAGCGCGGACAAGGTGCGCATGGACGGTCTGAAGGAAGACCGGCGCCCCGTCATCGGCGGCGGCATCAGTGTGCTGCGTGCCGCGTTCGAAATCCTCCAGATCGACCAGATGCAGGTGGCCCAAGGCGCCCTGCGACACGGCGCGCTGTTCGACATGCTGGATCGCGAGCATAGCGAGACCGACATCCGCTCGACCACCGTGCAGCGCTTGGCCGCCAAGTTCGAGGCTGATGCTGTCCAGGCCCAGCGCGTGGGCCGCGTCGGCTGTGCGCTCCTGCGTCAGTTGCGCCAGGGCGACATGCCAGACTGGCGCGCCACGAGCGCAAGCTTGGCTGGGCCGCGCAGCTGCACGAGATCGGCAGCCTGATCTCGCATGCCGACTACCACAAGCACGGCGCCTACATCCTGGACAGCACCGACGCGCTCGGCTTTGCACTGACCGAGTTGCATCGGCTCAGCCTCCTGGTGCTGGGGCATCGTGGCAAGCTGCGCAAACTCGAGGCGGCGACCTGGAAGATGAGTTGCTCGTTCACCAACTGCTGTGCCTGCGGCTCGCGGTCGTCCTGTGCCATGCGCGCCGCGATCCCGACCTGAAGGGCCTGCAGTTGCGAGCCGCCGGCCGCGAGGTCACGCTGGCGGTGCGGCCCGAGTGGGCCAGGGCTTATCCGCAATCGGCTCACCTGTTGCGCGAGGAAGTGGCGGCCTGGCAGAAGACAGCCTGGACCCTGACAGCTGAGGTAAACGGTATAAACTATATACACCGTTTACTCGGAGGACTTGAAATGGCAACAGCAAAGAAGGCCACGAAGGCCGCAGCTCCCGCGCGCAAGGCCGCGCCGGCCAAAAAAGCGGCGCCCGCTAAAACCGCCAAGCCCGCCGCGGCGGCAGCGCCCAAGGCTGAAAAGCCGAAGAAACCCAAGCTCGTGCGCGACAGCTTCACCATCCCCAAGATCGAATACAAGGTCTTGCAGGACTCCAAGGACCGCGCCGCGGCCTTGGGCCGTCCGGTCAAGAAAAGCGAGTTGCTGCGCGCCGGGCTGAAGGCGCTCGCCGGCATGAGCGACGCGGCTTTTGTCTCCGCGCTGGCGGCAGTGCCTGCGCTCAAGACGGGGCGTCCGGCCAAGAGCTGAGTCCGTCCCGGCCGAGCTCTCAGTCCCAGAACGGGCGCACCCTGGCGAACTCGCGCATGGTTTCTTGGCAGGAAGCGGCGTTCGGTTGCGTCCGGGCGCTGAGCCAGCCCACGCCGAACCAGGCGTTCGGGTCCTTCGCCGTCATGCCACGGTACATCTCGAGGGCCATCAGCTCGTCGTTGTAGAGCCCCAAGGCATCCTGCACCGGCTTGAGCCTGGCAAGAAACGCCTGGCTGTCGTGCTTGCCGAACAGCGGCGCCAGGAATTCGCCCAGGTAGCGCAGCCGCTTGAGCCGCTTGCGCACGCGATGCTGCCGCGTGGTGTCGAGCTTTTCGAACTTTCTGCCGTCGCGCACGCACTGCGAGTGCAGTTTGTCCAGGCTTGGTCGCAGCAGCTTCCTGGGCTTTCGCCCGCCCTCGCCGCCGCCCGCCAAAGCGTCCCCGTGCGCCAACCCCACCAAGGCGAGCAGCGCATCCTGGAACGCAGGGGACCGAACCACGGCCTCGGGATCCGGAACGTCGTCCTCCAGCGGCCGGAGATCGACGATGGGACCGCCGGCCTGTTCAACCCGGGGCTCGAGGCCGCGGGCGACGTAGTGATAGTCCCGATGGCGGCCGAGCTCCCTGAAAACCTGGATCAGGGGGTCCTCCCATTGCGCGCCCAGATCCACTTTCAGGGCGCCGCCGAGTTCGCGCGATGCCGTACGCCACCGCCGAATGCCGACCCGCAACTGGTGGATGTGCTCTTCACCGTTGCTGCCTGCGGCGATCTCGCTGGCATTGCCCAACATCTGCTCAAGGCAGCTATCGAGCACCTTCACGGCGACTTCGCGAACGCCGGCATTGCGGGGGAAATCGGCGGGGCGAGCGGTGACGGCGGGTCCGAAGACGCTGCCACTGGCCAGCCGCATCCCCTTTTCCGCCTTGCTCACCGTGCCCAGCCACAGACCGTGCCGGTCGCGCCACTCGCGCGCCACTTCAACGGCGGCGGCGGCCTCGCCCTCCTTCAATTCGAACTCGACTTCACAGAGTTCGCGGGAGCGCCCGCCCGATGTGACCCGGCCCTGGTCGAATGCGATCTCCACACGTGACGCGCCCACCTCCTGCTCGCGTGTCAGCCGTTGCACGGACGTTTCGAAACGCGGTGACAGCTCCGGCGTGCGCGACTGCTTCAACGCCCGCATGAGGAGGCGCCCGACGGGAGTTCCCTCGTGCCGGGCCAGGTCGAGAGGCGGCGCGGCTTCTTCATCGGCCGGCCAGGGCACAGGAACCTCGTGCTCCAGCCGCTCCAACGGCTTGTCGCCCACCCCCTTGAGCGCCTGCACCCAGAGGCCGTCTTCCTTTCGCAGCCGCAATACGAGCTGGTGGCGCCGCAGCACCTCGTCATCCGTGTCGAGATAGATCGCGTGCAGTTGCTGCTTTTGCACCGGGCCATCCTCCAGTGCCGCGCGGACCGCACGGGCGGCCTCGCGGGGCACCTCCAGCTTGATCTCGAACTCTGCCATTGCCGCTCCCTTCGCCGCAACCACGGTGGTCCTTTTGCCGTCATCATTGTCGGTCACAATTCGACCATGTCCACGCCTCCTGAAGCACTTCACGAAGTCAATCCGCAGAAACTGCGCACCGGTCTGCGCCGGGTCTGGCACGCGACCGGCTATTCGCTGGCCGGGCTTCGGGCGGGTTGGAACGAGACGGCCTTCAGGCAGGAGGCCATCGCGGCGATGGTGCTGCTGCCGCTGTCTTTCTGGTTGGGGCGAAGCTGGGTGGAAACCGCCCTGCTGGCCGGCTCGGTGATGCTGGTCCTGATCGTCGAGCTGCTCAACACCGGCATAGAGACGGCCATCGACCGCATAGGGCCCGAATGGCACGACCTTTCCAAGCGCGCCAAGGACATGGGCAGCGCGGCGGTGCTCCTCAGCCTGTTGTTGTCGGGCGGCATCTGGATCGCCGCGATCGCGCATCGCGGCTTGACCCGGATCTGGCGCGCGTGATGCATGAGTGCGGCATGAAAGTTCAGAGCACGTCGGGCGACTGCACCGCAACCACCACCGTCTGCTGGTGGCCGTCGCGCTCGCGCGTGCGCAGCCACCACACCGCGCCCTTGCGCACCGGGCAAGTGTCCTGCTTCAAACCGAGCAGTCGCGCGACGACCTGGCCGAGTACGGGCTGGTGGCCGACGATCAAGGTCGGCTGGCGGGCATCCGGCCAACCGGCCGCTTCCAGCAGCAGTGAGCTGTCCTGGTCGGGCGCCAGCTCTTCCCGCAGCTTGTACTTGCGGCCCAGCGGCAGAACGGTTTGCTCGCAGCGCAGCGCCGGGCTGCACAGGATGCGCGTGCCTTCCGGCAGATGCCGGTCCAGCCAGACCGCCATGCGGGCCGCCTGCTTCTCGCCGCGCGCAGTCAGGCTGCGCTTCAGGTCATCGCCGCTCTCGTCCTCGTCTTGCGCCTCCGCATGGCGCCACAGGATCAGGTCCATGTTCCCTCCTGCTCTTGACCGTCGGGCGCGGTATAGCGCGCCATCAAGGCGTCTTGCGCTCCGTGGCCCTTGGGCTCGCCCGCTCCCTTGACGCGTTTGTAGTGCCCGTCCGGCATCAGGTCCCAGGCGTCCCGGTCGTCCTGCAGGTAGGCCACCAGGCACTCGTCCACGATCCGCTGGCGCAGGCTGGCATCGGTCACCGGCCAGGCCAGCTCGACGCGGCGCAGCATGTTGCGGTTCATCCAGTCGGCGCTGGACAGGTAGAGCTGTTCCTCGCCGTCCAGCCGGAAATAAAACACCCTTGAATGCTCCAGGAAGCGCCCGATCACCGAGCGCACCTGGATGTTGTCCGTCACCCCGGGCAACTGCGCCGGCAGCATGCAGGCGCCGCGGACGATGAGGTCGATCTTCACGCCCTGCTGCCCGGCGCGAACCAGCGCCTGCATCAGCGGCCGGTCGGTCAACGCGTTCATCTTCAGAATGATGCGGGCCTCGCGCTTCTGGGCCGCCGCTTCGCCCAGCGCGTCGATGCGATCGATCAGCTTGCGCTGCAGGTGAAACGGCGCCAGCCAGAGGTGGTGCAATCGCGGCAGCCGGCTGTGGCTTGCCAGATGGAAGAAAACGTTCTCGATGTCGGCCGTCATCGTCGGGTCGGCGGTGAGGACGCTCAGGTCGGTGTACAGCTTGGCGGTGCGCGGGTTGTAGTTGCCGGTGGACAGGTGGGCGTAGCGGATGAGCTGCTTGCCTTCGCGGCGCGTCACCAGCAGCATCTTGGCGTGGGTCTTCAGGCCCACCACGCCATACACCACCTGCGCGCCGATCGCCTCCAGGCTCTCGGCCCAGTTGATATTGGCCTCCTCGTCGAAGCGGGCCTTGAGCTCGACCACGGCGGACACTTCCTTGCCGCGCCGCACCGCTTCGCGCAGCAGATCCATCAGCTCCGACTCGGTGCCGGTGCGGTAGATGGTCTGCTTGATCGCCAGCACCTTCGGGTCGTGCACCGCTTCGCGCAGGAAGCCCAGCACGCCTTCGAAGCTTTCGAAGGGCTGGTGGATCAGGATGTCCTTGCGCTTCATCTGCTCGAAGAAAGACCGCCCCGGCACCAGCTGCGCCGGATACGACGGCTTGTACGGAGGAAACAGCAGATGCGGCGCATCCACCAGGTCGATCAGCTGCGCCAGGCGCACCAGGTTCACCGGTCCATGCACGCGGTAGAGCGCCTGCTCGGGCAGCCGGAACTGCTGCAGCAGGAACCCCGCCAGGTAGTCGGAGCAGCCTGACGAAACTTCCAGCCGCACCGCCTGGCCGTAGTGCCGGTGCTGCAGCCCCAGGCGCAGCGCCGTGCGCAGGTCGCGCACGTCGTCCTCGTCCACGGCCAGGTCGGAGTGGCGGGTGACGCGGAACTGCGAGAACTGCCCCACCTCGCGCCCGGGAAAAAGCTGCTCCAGGTGGGCGCGGATCACGCTGGAGAGCGAGACGAACAGCGCCTTCTTGCCCGCGACCTTGGGCGGCATCCGGATCAGGCGCGGCAACACGCGCGGCACCTTGACGATGGCGATCTCGTTCTCGCGGCCGAAGGCGTCCTTGCCGCCCAGGCGAACGATGAAGTTCAGCGACTTGTTCGCCACCTGCGGAAACGGATGGGCCGGATCCAGCCCCACGGGAATGAGAAGCGGCCGGACCTCGCGCTCGAAATACTCGTGCACCCATTGTTTCTGCGCCGGCGTTGCGGTCGCCGTGCGAAACGATTTCGATGCCTTCGCGGGCGAAAGCCGGCATCAGCTCGTCGTTGTAAAGCGCGTACTGCGCATCGACCAGCTTGTGCGCAGCCGCCGCCAGCGCCTCGAACGACTGGATCGTGTACTCGCCCTTGTGGTCGCCGTTCTGCAGCGCCGTCAGATGCGGGTCGGCCCTCACCTCGAAGAACTCGTCCAGGTTCGATGAGACGATGCACAGGTAGCGCAGGCGCTCCAGCAGCGGCACGTCGGCCCGGCGCGCCCAATCGAGCACCCGCTCGTTGAAAGCCAGGATGCTGTGGTCGCGGTCCAGGAAAGGGACGTCCGGGGCCGCCGAGGCGGCTTCGGCCACGCCAGTGGAGAAGGGAATCACAACTGCGGTCATGGAATCGATGAGGCAGAGGATACCGCCACGGCTTGCGCCGCGTCCAGGACGAATGTTGGCGCGCGGGGACCAGGAAGCTGGTGAACAGGGCAGTGGCATGCGGCCAGCTGAAATCCAGCGCGCGCTGCCCGGGCTTCGTGACGGGGCACGGCGAGCGCCGCGAAGCAGGCCTTTTGCAGGTCCTCGTGCATGGCGCCGCCGAGGCTGCGGCCCTGTGCATCGCGCCGGCCCAGCACCTCGAGCGGCCCGTCCACGGGATAGGCCGCCACCGGGGTGCCGGTGGCCATGGCCTCCACCATCACCAGGCCGAAGGTATCGGCCCGGCTGGGAAACACGAAGAGGTCGGCGGCCGCATAGACCTTGGCCAGTTCGTCGCGCGGCAGCAGGCCGAGCCATCGCACCTGGGGATAGCCGCCGCTTGAGCTGCGCCTCGACCGGGCCAACGCCACAGACCACCTTGCTGCCGGGAAAGTCCATGTTCAGGAAGGCCTCGATGTTCTTTTCATACGAGACCCGCCCGACGAACAGCGCGACCGGCCGCGGCAGATATTCCATCCCGGTGCAGGTCCGTGGCCGCAGCTGGAACTCGAACAGGCTGGTGTCCACCCCGTGGGTCCAGGCCCGGAGGTTGCGAAACCCCCTGCCTTCCAGCATGCGCAGCACGCTGTGGGTGGGGACCATCACCCCCGACGAGGGCCGGTGGAAATGCCTGAACAGCGCATAGCCCCAGGACAGCGGCACCTTCACCGCCGCGTTGAGGATTTCCGGGAACTTGGTGTGAAAGGCCGTGGTGAAAGCCAGCTTGCGCTTGCAGGCAGTAGCGCGCGCCCGGCCCAGCCGAGCGGGCCTTCGGTGGCCAGGTGGATGGCGTCCGGCTCGAAAGCATCGAGCTTCTCGGCCAACACCGCGCTTGGGAGAGATGGCGAGGTCGATTCCCGCGTAGCCGGGGCAAGGCCGCGTCGCGAACTGGCCGGGCTCGATCACCTTCACGCTGTGCCCGGCCAGCGTCAATTCCTTGACCAGTTCCACCAGCGTCGTGACGACGCCGTTGACCTGGGGTTGCCAGGCATCCGTCACCAGTGCGATCTTCATGCAAGCTCCTGCAAGCGTGCTGCTGTGTCCCAGGCCGCCGGTCTCGTGGGACGGCGTCCAATGCACCAGTTCGCAGGCTGCCGTCGTAGTGCTCCACGAGCGCCGTGCGGCTTTCCACCCAGTCGCCGTCGTTGCAGTACAGGATGCCGTCGATGTGGCGCATCTCGGCACGGTGGATATGGCCGCACACCACGCCCTGGTAGCCGCGCCGGCGCGCTTCGCGGGCCACGGCAACCTCGAATTCGCGACACGTAGTTGAGCGCCTTCTTGACCTTCTGCTTCAGGTATGCCGACAGCGACCAGTACGGCAGCCCCAGGCGCCCGCGCAGGCGGTTGAGATGCCGATTGAGCTTGAGCGTGAACTCATAGAGGTTGTCGCCCAGATACGCCAGCCACTTCGCGCATTGCACGACGCCGTCGAAATAGTCGCCGTGGATCACCCAGAGCTGCCTGCCGTCGGCGGCCACGTGCACTGCCTCTTCCAGCACTTCGATGCCGCCGAACTGGTGGTTCACGAACTGGCGTGCGAATTCGTCGTGGTTGCCCGGCACGTAGATCACGCGGCAACCCTTGCGGGCGCTGCGCAGGAGCTTTTGCACCACGTCGTTGTGCGCCTGCGGCCAATACCAGCGCCGGCGCAGCTGCCAGCCGTCGACGATGTCGCCGACCAGGTACAGGTAGTCGCTGGGATGGGACTTGAGGAAGTCGAGCAGCGCCGTCGCCTGGCAGCCGGGCGTGCCCAGGTGCAGGTCGGAGATGAAGACGGCGCGGTAGCGCCGGGGCAACACGTCCTCTTCCATGTCGTGCGGCACGGCGGCACGGCCAGGCCGGAAAGAAAGGGACCCAGGGCGTCGAAGGTGGTGCGCATCTCAGCCTAGGAATCCCATTCGTGCCACCCGCTTCATGCGCCCAGGAAGTGCTTGCGATACCGGGGCGGCAGGTCCTGGATTCGCATCAGCATCGGCAGATCCGCGCTGTTGAAGTCCGGGTCCCAGGCCGGCGGGCCGAGGACTTTCGCGCCCAGGCGCAGGTAGCCCTTGATCAGGGCCGGCGGCTCCACGTCGAGCGTGCCGTCGAGCTCTTCGACCGGCAGCGGCAGCCGGGGGCGGACCTGGTATTCGATCGCCGCGAGGTGCGTCTGTTTCACCTGGTTCCAGATGCTGGCTGCCGCGTGGCCGCTGGCAATGCCGTTGTGCAGCATGGGGATGCTCGCGCAGCCGATCATGGTGTCGAGCTGGTTGCGCGTCATGAATTCCGCCAGCGCGCCCCACAGCGCGAGGATGACGCCCCCATGGCGGTGCGCCGGGTGCACGCAGCTGCGGCCCAGTTCGACCATGCGCTCGCGCAAGGCCCGAAGGCGGGTCAGGTCGAACTCGGTATCGCTGTAGGTGCTGCCGACCCGCAAGGCCTGGGCCGGCGTGAGCACGCGGTAGGTGCCGATCACCTCATGGCTCTGCTTCGTCCCGAACCAGCAGGTGCTCGCAGTAGTCGTCGAACAAGTCGACGTCGTGGCCGGGCAGCCATGTGTCCAGCCGGGCTCCCATTTCCCCGGCGAAGACCTGATGCCTCAGACGTTGGGCCTGGCGGACTTCGTCCTGATGCTGGGCCCACGAAACCAGAATGCCGCGCCCCGGCGCAGCGACGACTTGATCAGGTCGGTGAAGTGACCCCCGTGGCAAAGAAACCGGCGACAGCGGCATCGTGGGGTTGGGCAGTTCGTTCATGTCTGGCTCCTCAGGTCAGTCGATGGGAGTCAGTGTGGTGCTGAGCAGTGACGCGTTTGTGGCAGTTTCAAGGCAGTTCGGTGACACGCCTCTCGCCGTGCCGCGGCCAGCCCACGATCTGCCCCACCACCCAGTCCGGGTCGTCCAGCGGCAGGTCGTGGCCCGCGTTCGGATGCAGGCGCAACGGCAAGCTTCCACTGCGCGGCCAGCCGCGCGGAACAGTGCGGCGAAACCAGGCTATCCCCCGCGGACGCGAGCAGCAGCAATGGAATCGCGGGTGGCTTGGCGGGCGGAGCGTAGCGTGCCGCGGCTGCGAGCTGCCTCAAGGCATTGGACCGGCTCACGGGCCGCTGCGTCGCCATCGTCCCCCACTGCCTGGCGACCTCGGCATGACGCTGCGGATCGGCGCTGGTCATGAGCAGCACCTGGCGCTCGCGCTCGAACGGCGACAGGAGAGGCAGCAGGAGCCGGCCCAGGCGCGCGTAGTTGAGCGGGCGAAGCCGTTGCCAGAACGCGCCGTGCCCGCGCAGGCTGGTGTTGATCAGGACGCAACCCGACACTTCGCCGGCGAATGCATACGCGGCATGCAGGGCGACCATGCCGCCCAGCGACATGCCCACGAACACATAGGGCGGCTCCAGGCCGCGATCCGCCAGGTCCTGCCGGCAGGCAGCGGCCATCGCCGGAACACTGGCGGGGCTGTTGCCGGCATTGCGGGTGCCGTTGCCTGGCAGGTCCAGTGCCACCACTTCATCGGTGGGGGCCAGACGGTCGGCCAGCCGCTGGGCAAAGTCGCCCCAGTGGCCAGCCTCACGTGTCAGCCCGCGCAGCAAAACCCACGTCGTCATGTGTACCACCGTCCCATCGCTTGCCGGCGATGTCTCTCGCATGCGGCATCTGCGGGCAGCCAGTGGCTGGCGGCGGCGGCAGCCCGCGTGACAAAGTCGAGCAAAGGGAAATGCCGCCGAAGCACCCGATGCTGGCGATGGGCGATCAGGGGATTGAAGATCCCATCGCGCGAGAACAGCTGGCGGGGATTCTTCTTCACCCACAGCCAGGAGCCCATCTCCAGCGTCAGTGGCAGGAAGACAGTGCCCGGCCGCTCGCAGGCCCGCAAGTACAGGTAGTCCCACAGGTCGCCATGCGCCAGGTACTGGCGGCTCTGCGGCTCGAACACATAAGGATGGTGGCTGTTGCTCTGCTGAAATATTTCATGCAGCGCATGCAGCTGGGCCAGATGGCGGATCGGGCTGCGGCGGTGGGCGAACGGAAACCAGATCCGGTCGCGCAGCCCAAAGCCCGAGTGGCAATCCATCGCCAGGCTGAATGGGCGGCCCAGCAGTTCGCGTTCCACCAGCTCGCACAGGGCCGTGCTCTCGCTTTGCATGGCGTCGCCCTGGGCGCCGCGGTACCAGGGCAGCCCCGCGCTGATGCGCTGGCCGCCCACCAGAAAGGGCACGGGTTCCTGCGCATCCACCGGCGCGTTGCGCATCAGGTCCACCCCTTGAGGATTGGCCCGCGTGCCGCGCAGCATGCCGCCGGGATTGACGATGGGCATGAACACCAGGCGCACCCGCTCCAGCAGCGCATGCAGCGACGCATCCCATGGCAGCCGCATGACCAGGCTGTGCAGCCAGGTGATGACGACGTCGGAGCCGATGCGTTCGAGCCCGTGCACGCCGCCGAAAAGACCCAGGGCCGCCGGCGCGTCGGGATTGCCGAGTGCCACGGTATAGACGGGCAATGTCGAGCCCTGCGCCGTGAGCCGGGCGGCTACCCGGACGTCGACCTCTTTGCCTAGCAGCCCGATGACGCGTTCCAGCTCACCGAGCTCCGGCACCGCATGCGTCAGCGCGCCCTCCATTCACGCAGCCGCCAACGCTGCAGGGAAAAGAACTCGGCCAGGCCGCGCAGCACGACGGCGCCAAGCGCAAGCAAGTGGATCGGGTGGGCGCGGCTATTCATCCCAGTCATCCTCAAGCATTCATGTTTCAAAACGATGAAAGACCCCTCACCCGCGGTTTAACGGCCATGTCATGAAGAGTTTCTAGGCTCGGCGGTTGCTTTGCACAACAAACAACCACCGAAAGGCCGGAAAGAAATGACCGCATCCCACGACGACGAGAACTTCAACAACAGTTCCAACCCCTCTTTCAACGACGTCCTGGACGCGCGGCTGACCCGTCGCGATGCCTTGCGTGTGAGCGTGGGCACGGCCGGTGCCGCCGTGTTGGGCTCGTTCCCGCTGGCCGGCTGCGGCGGCGGCAATGTTCTCGCCGCAGCGCCCGCGCCGGCTCCGGCCCGGCTGCAGCGGCCACCGCCATCAGCTTGAGCTTTCCCGCCGTTGCCAAAAGCACGGCCGACACGGTGGCAGTTTCCGCCGGCTATACCGCCACGGTGCTCTACGCGCTGGGCGACCCCCTCACGGCCACCACGCCCGATTTCAAGAATGACGGCACCGACACCGACTTCGACAATCGCGCCGGCGACCACCACGACGGCATGGAGTACTTCGGCCTGAACGCGGCCGGAACGGCGCGCGATGTGGCAGGCTCCGCGCGCGGCCTGCTGGCCATGAATCACGAAGCCCTGACCGACCAATTCCTGCACGCCGCGGGCAGCACGCCGAATCCGCGCCCGGCTGCCGAGGCCGACAAGGAGATTCCCGCGCATGGCGTTTCCATCGTGGAAGTCCAGCAAGGTCGGCGGCAAGTTCGCCTACCAGAAGGGCTCCGCGTACAACCGCCGCGTCACGCCGATGACGCCGGTCCAGATCAATGGCCCGGCCCGTGGCAACGCCTTGATGAAGACGAAATTCTCGACCAGCCGGCACCGACGGCCGCGGCACCATCAACAACTGCGGCACCGGCTACACGCCCTGGGGCACCTTCGTCACCGGCGAGGAAAACTGGTCTGGCTACTTCCGCCGCGGCGACGACGAGTTGGTCCGGGGCGGCGTCACCGCACGCAGCAACGTCTCGCTGGCGCGCTATGGCCGCGCAAAGAACAGCGCAAGCCGCCACGGCTGGGAAACCGCAGGCGCCGACGACAAGTACGCGCGCTGGGACATCACCCAGACCGGCGTATCGGCCGACGGCACGGACGACTGGCGCAACGAGCTCAACACCTTCGGCTACATGGTCGAGATCGATCCCTACGACAAGAACGTCGCCATCCGCAAGCGCACGGCCCTGGGCCGGTTCGCCCACGAAAGCGCCGCCTTCGGCAAACTCGCAGCGGGAAAGCCGGTGGCCGTCTACATGGGCGACGACTCGCGCGGTGAGTACATCTACAAGTTCGTGTCCACCGCCAACTGGGATGCCGCGGACGCCAACCCGGCCAACCGCATCACCACCGGCGACAAGTACCTGGACAGCGGCAAGCTCTATGTTGCCAAGTACAGCGCCGACGGCACCGGCCAATGGATCGAGCTGAGCATCACCAATACCTCGATCGCCAACTACGCGACCTACGCTTTCGCCGACCAGGCCGACGTGCTGGTCAATGCCCGCCTGGCCGCCGACGCGGTGGGCGCGACGAAGATGGACCGCCCCGAGTGGTGCGCCGTGCATCCGGTGACCGGTGAGGTGTACTACACGCTGACCAACAACAGCAACCGCAAGGTCGAGCCGAGCGGCTCCTCGCAGATGGCGGTGGACGCGGCCAACCCGCGTTCCTACACCGACTCGCCGACGGCGACGACGTCGCCGGGCAACGTCAACGGCCACATCATCCGCATGAAGGAAGGTTCAGGCGACGCCGCCGCGACGTCATTCACCTGGGACGTTTACCTGTTCGGCGCCCAGGCCGATGCCGACCCCGCCAAGGTGAATCTGTCGGCGCTGACGGCGGACCAGGACTTCTCCAGCCCGGATGGCCTGTGGTTCAGCCCCAAGACCGGCCTGTGCTTCATCCAGACCGATGACGGCGCCTATACCGACGTCACCAACTGCATGATGCTGATCGGCAAGCCCGGTGCGCAAGGCGACGGCAGCACGCCGACGCTGTCGTACACCAAGGGCGACGGCAGCACAGTGACCGTGCAAACGCGCATGGGTGCCAAGCCCACGGCGGATACGCTGCGCCGCTTCCTCGTCGGTCCGAAGGACTGTGAAATCACGGGCATCGCGGAAACTCCGGACGGCAGGACGCTCTTCGTGAACGTGCAGCACCCCGGTGAAACCATCAGCAAGGCAAACGTCGCCGACCCGGCCAAGTACCTGAGCCACTGGCCCGGCAATGCGGGTTACGGCGCAGGTGGCGCGAACGCGCGTCCCCGTTCGGCCACGATCGTCATCACCCGCAACGACGGCGGGCTGATCGGCGGCGACGGTACCGCGGTACTCAACAGCTATTGAGCGGCCGGGCCGCTCACCCGGCCCTTACCGCTTCGGCCAGGCGCTGCGCCGTGGACCTTGGCCTTCGCATTCGTCGCGCGCCTCCACCATGACTCGCAGCAACGGCTCGGTTCCGCTGGGGCGAATCAGGATCCGGCCCTGGCCCGCGAGCTCGGCTTCCGCACGCCGGGTCTCCGCGGCCAGCGCCTCGTTCTTTTTCCAGTCCTGCCCCGCCTGCAGCCGCACATTGATCAGCGTCTGGGGGAACAGGCTCACGCCCTCGAGCAGTTGCGACAGGCTGCGGCCACTGCGAACGACGGCCGTGAGCACCTGCAAGGCACTGATCAGGCCGTCCCCCGTGGTGTGCTTGTCCAGGGCCAGCAGGTGGCCGGAGCCTTCCCCGCCCAGGATCCAGCCGCGTTTCTCGAGTTCTTCCAGCACATAGCGGTCACCCACCTTGGCCCGCACGAATTCCACGCCGCGGGCCTTCAGCGCCACCTCCACGGCCATGTTGGTCATCAGCGTTCCCACCACGCCAGGCAGTGACTCGCCCCGGTTCAGGCGGTCGACGGCCATCAGGTACAGCAGTTCGTCGCCGTTGTAGAGCCGCCCGCCCGCGTCCACCAGCTGCAGCCGGTCGGCATCGCCGTCCAGGGCGATACCGAAGTGCGCCCCGTTGGTCTTCACGGCATTGACCAGCGCTTCCGGATGGGTGGCGCCGACCTTGTCGTTGATGTTCAGGCCATCGGGCGAGCAGCCGATGCCCACGACCTCGGCGCCGAGTTCATGGAAGACCTTGGGGGCGATCTGGTAGGCCGCGCCGTGCGCCGCGTCGACCACGATGGTCATGTTGCGCAAGGTCAAGTCGTTGGCGAACGTGCTCTTGCAAAACTCGATGTAGCGGCCCGATGCATCGTCCAGGCGCCTCGCCTTGCCCAGTGTGGCCGAGTCGGCCCAAACCGGCGCCTCCTGCAATACCGCTTCCACCGCGATTTCCCATTCGTCGGGCAGCTTGGTCCCTTGCGCGCTGAAGAACTTGATGCCGTTGTCGGGAAACGGATTGTGGCTGGCGCTGATGACCACGCCCAGGCTGGCGCGCTGGGCCCGCGTCAGGTAGGCAACGCCCGGCGTGGGCAGCGGCCCCAACAACACCACGTCCACGCCGGCCGAGTTGAAGCCCGACTCCAGGGCGCTCTCCAGCATGTAGCCGGAGATGCGGGTGTCCTTGCCAATCAGGACCGTGGGCCGGCTCTCGGTTTTCTTCAGCACCCGGCCCACGGCGTGCGCCAGGCGCAGCACGAAGTCCGGGGTGATGGGCGGCTGCCCGACCGTGCCGCGAATACCGTCGGTGCCGAAATAGGTTCTGCTCATGGATTGGATTCCCTGCCTTGATTGATTGTCCATGGAATGCATGGCGTGGCGCACTTTCAGTGCGGCCAATGTTTCCTTGACGTCGTGCACGCGCACGATATGCGCTCCGCGCTCCACCGCCAGCAACGCGGCAGCCACGCTCGGGGCTTGCCTGTCGTTGACGGGCAGCCCGGTGACGTTGCCCAGCGACGACTTGCGCGACCATCCGGCCAGCAAGGGGTAGCCGCCTGCCAGCAGCTCATGCTGGCGCGCCAGAAGCGCGAAGTTCTGCTCCACGGTCTTGCCGAATCCGATGCCCGGGTCCCAGGCGATGCGCGCCGGGTCTATCCCCAGTTCGCGCAAGGAGTCGGAAATCTCTTTCAGAAAAGCGAAGACCTGCGGCACGGCGTCGCCCTCCATGGGCGAACGCTGCATGGTCTGGGGTTCGCCGTGCATGTGCATCAGGCAGATGCCGCACTTGGGGTGCGCCGCTACCGTCTCGCGCGCGCCGGGTTGCCGCAGCGCCCAGATGTCGTTGATGATGTCGGCCCCGATGTCGAGTGCCTGTCGCATGACCTCGGGCTTGTGGGTATCGACGGAAATGGGGATTCCCAGCGTCACGGCGTCGCGCAGCACGGGCAGTACCCGCGCCAGCTCTTCCTCTGTCGACACGGGCAGTGTGCCCGGCCGGCTGGATTCTCCGCCTATGTCCAGGATGTGGGCGCCCTCGACCAGCAGCTTCTCGCAGTGCGCCAGCGCCGAGCGGGTGCTGGCATAGTGCCCGCCGTCCGAAAAGGAATCCGGCGTGACGTTCACGATCCCCATGACCCGGGGCCGCGACAAATCGATCTGGTAGCGGGAGGTTTGCCAGTGCATGGCCTGATTTTCGCTCAACACAAATTACAAAGGGGCCGCGAGGCCCCCTTGTCTGCTCCTTCGGCTGCGCGCGTTACGCGGCTGTCGGCGCGGGATCGGCCGCCACCGGCGAGCCGCCCGAGCCGCCGCTGCCCGAGGGAGGCGTGCGCGGCGACCAATCCTTGGGCGGACGCGGCTCCTTGCCGGCCATGATGTCGTCCAGCTGCTCGGAATCGATGGTTTCCCATTCCAGCAAGGCCTTGGCCATGGCGTGCATCTTGTCCTTGTTGTCCTCGATCAGCTTGCGGGCCAACGCATACTGCTCATCGATGATGCGGCGGACTTCGCCGTCGACCTTCTGCATGGTCGATTCGCTGATGTTGGTGGTCTTGGTCACCGAGCGGCCGAGGAAAACCTCGCCCTCGTTCTCGGCGTAGACCATCGGGCCCAGGGCGTCGCTCATGCCGTAGCGCATCACCATGTCGCGAGCCAGGTGGGTGGCCCGCTCGAAGTCATTCGACGCGCCGGTGGTCATCTGGTTCATGAACACCTCTTCCGCGATCCGCCCGCCGAACAGCATGGCGATCTGGCTGAGCATGTATTCGCTGTCGTAGCTGTAGCGGTCCTGCGCCGGCAGGCTCATGGTCACGCCCAGCGCGCGACCGCGCGGGATGATGGTGACCTTGTGCACCGGGTCGCACTTGGGCAGCAGCTTGCCGATGAGGGCGTGGCCGGACTCGTGGTAGGCCGTGTTGCGGCGCTCTTCCTCGGGCATGACCATGCTCTTGCGCTCGGGGCCCATGAAGATCTTGTCCTTGGCCTTCTCGAAGTCCTGCATTTCCACCACGCGGGCATTGCGCCGCGCGGCCATCAGGGCGGCTTCGTTGCACAGGTTCGCCAGGTCGGCGCCGGACATGCCGGGCGTGCCGCGGGCGATGATGCTCGGTGCGACGTCCTGGCCGATCGGGATCTTGCGCATGTGGACGTTCAGGATCTGCTCGCGTCCGCGGATATCGGGCAACTGCACATAGACCTGGCGGTCGAAACGGCCCGGACGCAGCAAGGCGGCGTCCAGGATGTCCGGCCTGTTGGTGGCCGCGACCACGATCACGCCCAGGTTGGTCTCGAAGCCGTCCATCTCGACCAGCATCTGGTTCAGGGTCTGCTCGCGCTCGTCGTTGCCGCCGCCCAGGCCTGCGCCACGCTGGCGGCCGACGGCGTCGATTTCATCGATGAAGATGATGCAAGGCGCGTTCTTTTTTGCGTTCTCGAACATGTCGCGAACGCGGGCCGCGCCCACGCCGACGAACATTTCGACGAAATCCGAGCCGGAAATCGAGAAGAAAGGCACCTTGGCTTCGCCGGCGATGCCCTTGGCCAGCAGCGTCTTGCCGGTGCCGGGGGGGCCGACGAGCAGCAGGCCGCGCGGGATTCGCCCGCCCAGCTTCTGGAATTTCTGGGGATCCTTCAGGAAATCGACGACTTCCTTGACTTCCTCTTTCGCTTCGTCACAGCCTGCAACATCGGCGAAGGTCACCTGGTTGTTGTTCTCGTCGAGCATGCGCGCCTTGCTCTTGCCGAAGCTGAAGGCGCCGCCCTTGCCGCCACCTTGCATCTGGCGCATGAAGTAGATCCAGACCCCGATCAGCAGCAGCATGGGGCCCCAGCTGACCAGCAGGGTCATGAGGAGGGAGCCTTCCTCGCGCGGCTTGACGTCGAACTTGACGTTGTTGTTGATCAGGTCGCCCACCAGGCCGCGGTCGAGGTAGGTCGCCGTGGTGCGGATCTTGCGGTCCTCATTGGTGATCGCGATGATCTCGGTGCCGCCCTGGCCTTCCTGGATGATGGCGTTCTTGATGCGCTTGCCGCGCACTTCCTCCAGGAAGTCGGAATAGCCCATCACCGCCGCGCCGGCCGCGCCACGCGTATCGAACTGCTTGAAAACGGTAAACAGCACGAGGGCTATGACCAGCCACACGGCAATTTTGGAAAACCACTGATTGTTCAACTGTGTCTCCGGAAAGAGTACTTGTCTAGTTGCTGCCCATTCTAGGCGTTTCAAGGCATGGAATGATGTATTTGCGCTACGGGCTCCATAGGGGTTGCACTGCTTACTCGCCCGGCTTGCAGCCCCAGGCCCACCAGGAAGGTTTCGGAGGATTTATCGCGCGAGGCTTTGGGTTTCAGAGGCTTGACGACCCGGAAAGTTTCCTTGAACAGCTTGACAAGCTCGCTGTAGCCGCTTCCATGAAACACCTTGGTTACGAGCGCGCCCTCGGGTTTCATGTGGTGCAAGGCGAAATCGACGGCCAGTTCGACCAGGTGGGCGATGCGGGCGGTGTCGGCCGACTCGATGCCCGACAGGTTGGGCGCCATGTCGGAAACCACCACATCGGCCTTGCGCCCGGCCATGGCCGCCTCCAGCTTCGCCAGCACCTCGGGCTCGCGGAAGTCCCCCTGGATGAACAGGACGCCCTCCACCGGCTCCATGGGCAGGATGTCCAGGGCGATGATGGTTCCGTTCAGTTCCCCCGCGGCAGCGCCGCCGGGCGAGAGCTTGCGGCGCGCGTACTGGCTCCAGGCGCCGGGCGTCGAGCCCAGGTCCACCACCAGGTGCCCCGGCTTGATCAGGCCCAGGGTTTCGTCGATTTCCTTGAGCTTGTAGGCGGCACGGGCGCGATAGCCCTCCCGCGTGGCGAGTTTGACGTAGGGGTCGTTGACGTGGTCGTTCAACCACGCACGGTTGACCTTCTTGCTTTTCTGTTTCACTTATACGGGCTTTCACGGCTCACACCGATAATACGTTCATGCCTGCAATTCAACTGACAGTGGCCCAGCGCAAGGAACACCGCGCCGAAGCCCACCATCTCGACCCGGTCGTCATGATCGGCAACGATGGCCTGACACCCGCCATCAAGAAGGAAACGGACGCCGCGCTCAATGCCCACGGCCTGATCAAGATCCGCGTGCTGGGAGACGACCGCGCCAAACGCGAGGAGATCTACCTCGCCCTGGCCGACGAACTCGGAGCCGCACCGATCCAGCACATCGGCAAGCTGCTGGTCCTGTGGCGTCCCAAGCCCGCCAAGGCCAAGGCCCAGGCCGACGAAGACCGGATGCCCGGCCCGCGCGAGTTCAAGGTGCTCAAGTACAGCAAGCGCGGCGGCCAGCGGCCGGAGGTCAAGACCCTGCGCGTGCTGGGCAACCAGCGCCTGACGCCCGGCGGCCAGGTCAAGCGCACGAAGGGGCCCAAGCAGAAGTCGGTCAAGAAGGGCCGTCAGACCTGAAGTCGTGATTGCGGGCCTGACCCGCAACCTTCCACAAGACCACCCCCGCACACAGCCACTGCAGCAGGTACATGGCGCTGCCTATGCCGTGCCACATCTTCAGGTTGTCCCGGGCCAGGATGCGGGGCGCTATCGCGAACTCGGCCAACAGCGCCAGCAGCACGCCGACCAAAACGAAAACCAGGCGCACCTTGCGCCCAATCCATGCCGCGCGGGTTCATCTCGTGAGCGCGAAGCCATCAACAGGAGAGTGCCGCAGCCAAGCGCAACCCAGGTCTGGGCCGTGAAGAGCCTGGCGGCCGTCTGGCCGGCCAGGGCAGCGGTGGGCAGGTGAGCGAACAGCAGCGGCACGACCAGGAAACCCGTGGTCGTCAGGCCGCCCCACCAGAGCGCGGCGGCCAGCACCGGAACCCGCGCTCTCCAGGCGCCGCTCATATCAAAGGTAGTTGATGCCGACGATCTCGTAGCGCTTGACCCCGCCGGGTGCCACCACCTCGGCCGTGTCGCCCTCTTCCTTGCCGATCAGGGCACGGGCGATGGGGCTGGAAATATTGATCAGTCCCTGCTTCAGGTCGGCCTCGTCCTCGCCCACGATCTGGTATTTGACCATCTCGCCGGAGTCTTCTTCCTCCAGTTCCACGGTCGCGCCGAACACGACCCTGCCGCCGGCCTCGACCACGGCCGGGTCGATGACCTGAGCGGCAGCGAGCTTGCTTTCGATTTCCATGATCCGGCCTTCGATGAAGCCCTGGCGATCCTTGGCGGCTTCGTACTCGGCGTTTTCGGACAGGTCACCCTGGGCGCGGGCCTCGGCGATCGCGTTGATCACCCAGGGGCGCTGGACGGTCTTGAGCTGGTGCAGCTCGGCCTTGAGCTTCTCGGCGCCGCGTTTGGTGATGGGAATGGTAGCCATGACAATTACTCTTTCGTCAAATGAAAACCGCCGGGCGTTGCCGACCGGCGGTTGTTCTCGATGGAGATTATAAGTGAGCGCCGCTCAAGGCGCAGTTGGGCAGCGCGCCGTTGACATGCCAGTTGGGCGTGCAGTTCCTGCAGCGAGTAAACGTCGAGGTTGTCCATGTATTTCATGCCCAGGGCAGCGGCTTCCGCCCCGGCGATGGTGGTGAAGGTGGTGACCCGGGCCAGCAGCGATGAGGTGCGGATGGCTCGCGAGTCGGCGATGGCGTTGCGGCGCTCCTCCACCGTATTGATGACCATCACGATCTCGTTGTTCTTGATCATGTCCACCACGTGGGGGCGGCCTTCCGCGACCTTGTTCACGCTCGCACAGGCGATGCCGGCGGCGGAAATGGCAGCGGCAGTGCCCTTGGTGGCCACGATTTCGAAGCCCTGGGCGTCCAGCTGGCGCGCCACCTCGACAGCACGCGGCTTGTCGCTGTTCTTTACAGTGAGAAACACCTTGCGCGCCGCGTCCGTCGGCCGCGGCAGCTTGGTGCCGGCGCCGAGCTGGCTCTTGACGAAGGCTTCGCCGAAGGTCTTGCCCACACCCATGACTTCGCCGGTGGACTTCATTTCCGGGCCCAGGATGGTGTCCACGCCGGGGAACTTGACGAACGGGAACACGGCCTCCTTCACGCTGAAGTAAGGCGGTGTCACTTCCTGGGTGATGCCCTGCGATTCCAGCGACTGGCCCACCATGCAGCGCGCCGCCACCTTGGCCAGCTGGATGCCGGTCGCCTTGCTGACGAAGGGCACGGTGCGCGAAGCGCGAGGGTTGACTTCGAGCACGTAGATCACGTCCTTGCCGTCCACTTCCTGGATGGCGAACTGCACGTTCATCAGGCCGACGACGTTCAGCCCGCGCGCCATGGCCGCGGTCTGGTTCTTCATCTCATCGACGGTTTCCTTCGACAGCGAATACGGCGGCAGCGAGCATGCGGAATCGCCCGAATGCACCCCGGCCTGCTCGATGTGCTCCATCACGCCGCCGATGAAGGTGCGCTTGCCGTCGGACAGGCAGTCCACGTCGCACTCGATCGCATCGTTCAGGAAACGGTCCAGCAGCACCGGCGAATCGTGCGAGACCTTCACGGCCTCGCGCATGTAGCGCTCCAGGTCGCGCTGTTCGTGCACGATCTCCATGGCGCGGCCGCCCAGAACGTAGCTGGGACGCACGACCAGGGGATAGCCGAGCGCGGCGGCTTTTTCCAGCGCTTCCGCCTCGGTGCGCGCGGTGGCGTTCGGCGGCTGCAGCAGCTTGAGCTCGTGCAGCAGTTTCTGGAATCGCTCGCGGTCTTCGGCGGCGTCGATCATGTCCGGGCTGGTGCCGATGATGGGCACGCCCTCGGCCTCCAGGCCCAGTGCGAGCTTGAGCGGCGTCTGGCCGCCGTACTGCACGATCACGCCCAGCGGCTTTTCCTTGTCCACGATCTCCAGCACGTCTTCCAGCGTCAGGGGCTCGAAGTAGAGGCGATCCGAAGTGTCGTAGTCGGTCGACACGGTCTCGGGATTGCAGTTGACCATGATGGTCTCGTAGCCGTCCTCGCGCAGTGCCAGCGCGGCATGCACGCAGCAATAGTCGAACTCGATGCCCTGGCCGATGCGGTTGGGCCCGCCGCCCAGCACCATGATCTTCTTGTTGTTGGTGGGCTCGGCCTCGCACTCGTCCTCGTAGGTCGAGTACATGTAGGCGGTGTTCGTGGCGAACTCGGCGGCGCAGGTGTCCACGCGCTTGTAGACCGGGCGAATGCCCAGCGCGCGGCGCTTGTCGCGGATCACCTTGTCGGTGGTCTTGAGCTGCCTGGCGAGGCGCCGGTCGGAAAAGCCCTTCTTCTTGAGCATGAGCAGCGTCGCCGCATCGATGTCCTCCAGGCGCGTCTTCTCCAGCTCGAGCTCGAGCTTCACGATCTCCTCGATCTGCACCAGGAACCATTTGTCGATCTTGGTGAGCTCGTACACCTCGTCCACGCTCAAGCCCATGGCAAAAGCATCGCCCACGTACCAGATGCGTTCGGGTCCGGGCGCGCCCAGTTCCTTTTCCAGCACCTCGCGGTCCTGCGTCATCTCGTTCAGGCCATCGACGCCCACTTCCAGCCCGCGCAGGGCCTTCTGGAACGATTCCTGGAACGTTCGGCCCATGGCCATCACCTCTCCCACCGATTTCATCTGGGTGGTCAGGCGGCTGTCGGCTTGCGGGAATTTTTCGAAGGCAAAGCGCGGGATCTTGGTGACCACGTAGTCGATGCTGGGCTCGAAGCTGGCGGGCGTGGCGCCCCCCGTGATTTCGTTGCGCAGCTCGTCGAGCGTGTAGCCCACGGCCAGCTTGGCCGCGACCTTGGCAATGGGGAATCCCGTGGCCTTGGAGGCCAGCGCGGACGAGCGCGAGACGCGGGGGTTCATCTCGATCACGATCATCCGCCCGTCCGTGGGATTGATCGAGAACTGCACGTTGGAGCCGCCCGTGTCCACCCCGATCTCGCGCAGCACCGCGATGGAGGCGTTGCGCATGATCTGGTATTCCTTGTCGGTCAGCGTCTGCGCCGGCGCGACGGTGATCGAGTCGCCGGTGTGCACGCCCATCGGGTCGAGGTTCTCGATCGAGCAGATGATGATGCAGTTGTCGGCCTTGTCGCGCACCACCTCCATCTCGAACTCTTTCCAGCCGAGCAGCGATTCTTCGATCAGCAATTCGCTGGTGGGCGAGGCTTCCAGGCCGCGCTTGCAGATCACCTCGAACTCTTCGGGGTTGTAGGCGATGCCGCCGCCGGTACCGCCGAGCGTGAAGCTGGGACGGATGACGGTGGGGAAGCCCACGGTCTTCTGCACGGCCCAGGCCTCATCCATCGAGTGGGCGATGCCCGAGCGCGCCGAGCCCAGGCCGATCCTGGTCATGGCCTCCTTGAACTTCTGGCGGTCCTCGGCCTTGTCGATGGCCTCGGGCGTGGCGCCGATCAGCTCGACCTTGTATTTGTCCAGCACGCCGTTGTGCCACAGGTCCAGCGCGCAGTTGAGCGCGGTCTGCCCGCCCATGGTGGGCAGGATGGCATCGGGCTTTTCCTTGGCGATGATCTTCTCGACCGTCTGCCAGGTGATGGGCTCGATGTAGGTGACGTCGGCCGTGGCCGGGTCGGTCATGATCGTCGCGGGGTTGCTGTTGATCAGGATGACCTTGTAGCCTTCCTCGCGCAGCGCCTTGCAGGCCTGCACCCCCGAGTAGTCGAATTCGCAGGCCTGGCCGATGATGATGGGGCCCGCGCCGATGATGAGGACGCTCTTGATGTCTGTACGCTTGGGCATGTTTATCTTCTTCTGATCCATCAGGCCCGTGAAACGGTCGAACAGGTAGCCGATGTCGTGCGGCCCGGGCGAGGCTTCCGGGTGGCCCTGGAAGCAGAACGCCGGCCTGTCGGTGCGCGCCAGTCCCTGCAGCGTGCCGTCGAACAGGCTGACGTGCGTGGCGCGAAGGTTGGCCGGCAGTGTCTTCTCATCCACCGCGAAACCATGGTTCTGGCTGGTGATGCTCACCCGGCCGTTGTCCAGGTCCTTGACCGGGTGGTTGGCGCCGTGGTGGCCGAACTTCATCTTGAAGGTCTTGGCACCTGAAGCCAGGGCCATGATCTGGTGGCCCAGGCAGATGCCGAAGGTCGGGATAGCCGGCTTCGATCAGGTCGCGCGTGGCCGCTATCGCGTAGTCGCAGGGCTCCGGGTCGCCGGGGCCGTTGGACAGGAACACGCCGTCGGGCTTGAGCTTCTTGACCTCGGACGCGGGCGTCCTGGCCGGCACCACCGTGACCTTGCAGCCGCGCTCGGCCAGCATGCGCAGGATGTTCTTCTTGACGCCGTAGTCGAAGGCGACCACGTGGTATTTGCCGTTCTTCTGCTCGCCATAGCCCGAGCCCAGGCGCCACTCGCTTTCGGTCCAGTCGTACGGCTGGTCCACGGAAACGACCTTCGCCAGGTCCAGGCCGCTCATGCTGGGCGCGCCCTTGGCTGCCTCGACGGCCTTGTCGATGAGCGCCTGCGTGACTTGCTGGCCGGCTGCCAGGCCGATGATGCAGCCGTTCTGCGCGCCCTTGGTGCGCAGCATGCGGGTGAGCTTGCGGGTGTCGATGTTGGCGATCGCCACCGTGTTCTGGGCCTGCAGGTACGCAGCGAGCGTCTGGCTGGTGCGGAAGTTCGACGCGATCAGCGGCAGGTCACGGATGATGAGGCCCGCGGCATGGACCTTGCTGGCTTCGACGTCCTCTTCGTTCACGCCGTAGTTGCCGATGTGCGGATACGTGAGCGTCACGATCTGCTGGCAATAACTCGGGTCGGTGAGGATTTCCTGGTAACCGGTGATGGCCGTGTTGAACACGACTTCGCCGGTGGTGGAGCCGGCGGCTCCGATCGAATTACCAATAAAGACCGTGCCGTCTGCGAGCGCCAGGATGGCGGGAGGGTTGGTTCCCTGTTGAGACAAAAGCACTGGGTTCTCCGGATGTACGGTACGCCCAAACGCGCTTCAAGAGCGGACTCTCGATGGCTGCTTTTTTAGGGAGATGGCTGAATGCGCTAGGCGTACGGGGGGTTTGCGGGAAAGCCGCTGATTATAGCCGAAGCACTCTCAACCGGCCCGTTCGCACGGCACTCGCGTGCAGGCAGATCGCGGCCGCGGACGCGACGTTCAGCGATTCCTCGCCGCCTGGCTGGGCAATGCGCACCGAAAGATCGGCCCGGCGCGCGATTTCCGGGCTCACGCCCTGCCCTTCGTGGCCCAATGCCCAGGCGCAGGGCCAGGGCAATTTCTGCTTGTGCAGCAACTCGCCATGATGCGAACTGGTGACGATCACCGGCACGGCCAGTGTTTCCAGTTGCGCCGGCTCAAGCCCTTCCACCAGCCGCAGGCCGAAGTGCGCGCCCATGCCGGCGCGCAGCACCTTGGGACTCCACAAGCCCGCCGTCCCGGTGATCGCAGCGATCTGGCGAAATCCGAATGCAGACGCGCTGCGCAGGATCGCGCCCACGTTGCCGGCGTCCTGCACCCGGTCGAGGATCACCGTTGCCTGGCCAGGCTGCAAGGCCGGCGCCTGTGCAAGCTCCAGTACGAAGCCCATGCGCGCGGGAGACCCGAGTGCGCTCAAGCCGGCAAAAAGTGCGTCGGCGATCACAACGTTGCGGGCCGCCAGTCCCGACCATTCGGTCGACGCCACGGGCCAGAAGGACTCGGCAAACACCGCAACTTCGGGCTTCACGCCGCGCTCGATGGCTGCCCGGCAAAGATGATCGCCCTCCAGCCAGATACGGCCCTGCTTGCGATAGGCGGTGCCGTCCTGCGCGAGCCGGCGCAGGTCCTTGAGCCAGGCATTGGCCGCCGAGGTGACGAACTGGGGATCGGTCGGACGGTCACGATACGGTGACGGAGACCGCGACGCCGTCCTCATCCTCGACCGTGAACGTGGCCGCGACCGGACTGAAGAATTTCCGGTGGTGGCGGCAGGCTCCGTGCATTCGCAACGCCTCCAGGTGCTCGGGCGTGGCGTAACCCTTGTGCGAGGCGAAGCCGTACTGGGGAAATTCCTGGTGAAGCGTTTCGCACAGCCGGTCGCGGTGCACCTTGGCCAGGATGGAAGCGGCGGAAATGGACTTGATCTTGGCGTCGCCACCGATCACTGCTTCAGCCAGCACGTCGATCAGGGGAAGGCGGTTGCCGTCCACCAGCACCTTGGCAGGCTTGAGGCGCAGGCCCTCCACCGCGCGCTTCATCGCCAGCATGGTCGCGTGCAGGATGTTGAGCGTGTCGATCTCCTCGACGCTGGCCTGGGCCACGGAGCAGCACAGCGCTTTCTCGCAGATCTGGTCATACAGCCGGTCGCGCTGCAAGGGTGTGAGCACCTTGGAATCCGCCAGGCCGCGAATGCGCTTGGTGTCGTCCAGGATCACTGCCGCCGCCACCACCGGGCCGGCCAGCGGACCGCGGCCCGCTTCGTCGACGCCCGCCATCAGCCCGATCGGGTCCCAGTTCAGACGGCCCTGCATTCAGCGCTCAGCGTTGCGAATAACTTTTTCGATGGCATTGGTGGCCAGTGTTGCGGTGTCGCGCTGCAGCTGTATGTGCAGCGCTTTGAATTTATCCTGTACGGCCGCCATTCTGGCAGGAGCTTGCAGCCATTCCAATACTGCCGCAGCGAGCGACTGGGGATTGGCCTGGTCCTGCAACAGTTCGGGCACGACGAATTCGCCGCAAAGAATGTTGGGCAGGCCCACCCAGGGCTGGAGCTGCTTGGGTCGCATGATCCGGTGGGTCAGCCAGTTGACCTTGTAGGCGATGACCATGGGCCGCTTGAACAGGGCCGCCTCCAGCGTCGCCGTGCCGCTGGCCACCAGCGCCAGGTCGCAGGCGGCCAGCGCCTGGTGCGACTGGCCGTCCAGCACCGTGAGGCCGTCCGCGAGCCCGGCGGCGCGGGCCGCCTCCTCGATGGCGGGGCGCAGGCGCGGGCACCGCCGGCACGACGAAGCGGATGCCCGGGCGGCCGCGGCGCAGCAGGGCCGCCGCCTCGAAGAACATGCCGGCCAGGTTCTTCACCTCGGAGCGCGCGGCTTCCCGGCAGGAGGGCGATGATCTGCCCGCCCTCCTCCTCCAGTCCGAGCGCGCGCCGGGCGGCGGCCTGGTCGGGTTCCATGGGGATGACGCCCGCCAGCGGGTGGCCCACGTAGGTGGAAGCAATGCCGTGCCTGGCCAGCAGTTCCGGCTCGAACGGGAAGATGCACAGCACGTGGTCGCAGCTGCGGCGGATCTTCTCCACGCGCTCGGGCCGCCACGCCCAGATCGAAGGGCAGACGAAGTGGATGGTGCGGATGCCGCGCGCCTTCAGCGCAGCCTCCAGGTCCAGGTTGAAGTCGGGCGCGTCCACGCCGATGAACGCGCCGGGCGGGTCGGCCAGCAGGCGTTCGCGCAACTGGTTGCGGATGCCGACCAGCTCGCGGTAGTGGCGCAGCACCTCGACGTAGCCGCTGACGGCCAGCTTGTCGGACGGCCACCAGGCCTCGAAGCCGCGCTCGCGCATCCGCGGCCCGCCTATGCCCTGCGCAACGAGCGCGGGCCAGCGCGCGCGCATTGCGTCCAGCACGAGGCCCGCCAGCAGGTCGCCGGAAGCCTCGCCCGCGACCATCGCGAAGCGGGGTGCGCCCTCCATCGGGGTCAGCGGGCGATGCCGCGGGTGGCGCCCGCCAGGAAGCCGATCATCAAGGCGACGTCGGCGGCCGCCTCGGGCTTCGACTGCGCGAGCGCCTCGATGGCGGCGCGGGCGTCGTCCAGGGTGCGGCCCTCGCGGTACAGCAACTTGTGCATCTGCTTGACGGCGGCGATGCGCTCCGGGCTGAAATCGCGTCGGCGCAGCCCCACGACGTTGAAGCCGCGCACCGCCATGGGGTTGCCGTCCACCAGCATGAAGGGCGGCACGTCCTGCGACACGGCGGTCTGGAAGCCCACCATCGCGTGGGCGCCGATCTTGACGAACTGGTGGATGCCCGTGAGGCCGCCCACCGTCACCCAGTCGCCCAGCTCCACGTGGCCGCCCAGCGTGGTGTTGTTGGCCAGGGTCGTGCGGTTGCCCACCACGCAGTCGTGCGCGACGTGGGTGTAGGCCATGATCCAGTTGTCGTCGCCTATCGTGGTCCTCGCCTTGTCCTGCACCGTGCCGATGTGCAGCGTGGCGAACTCGCGGATGGTGTTGCGGTCGCCGATCACCAGCTCGCAGGGCTCGCCCTGGTACTTCTTGTCCTGGTTGGCCGCGCCCACCGAGCAGAACTGGAAGATGCGGTTGTCGCGGCCGATGGTCGTGTGGCCCTCGATCACGACTGTGCGGCCCCACGGTCGTGCCGGCGCCGATCTTCACGTTGGGGCCGATGACCGTGTACGGGCCCACGGTGACGGAGCCGTCGATCTCGGCCTTGGGGTCGACGATCGCCGTGGGATGGATATTAGGCGCGACCATCAGGACTCCGACGGGCCGCCCCTAGGAGGCCTGGGCCCCCTCGGGGGGCAGAGCAGCGGCGTAGCCGCAAACGTGGGGGCCACATCTAGGCGACGGTGCGCATGGTGCACATGAGCTCGGCCTCGCAGGCCAGCTCCTCGCCCACGCGGGCAACGCCGTGGAACTTGAAGATGCCCGACTTCGCGCGGCCCAGCGTCACGTCCATCACCAGCTGGTCGCCGGGCTCAACCGGACGCTTGAAGCGGGCGGCGTCGATGCCGGCGAAGTAGTAAACGGTCTTTTCGTCGAGCGTGATGTCCAGGGTCGCGAACGACAGCAGCGCCGCGGTCTGGGCCATGGCCTCCAGCATCAGCACGCCCGGCATCACGGGCCGGTGCGGGAAGTGGCCAACGAAAAACGGCTCGTTGATCGTCACGTTCTTGAGCGCCTTGATGCTCTTGCCTTTTTCGATTTCGAGCACGCGGTCCACCAGCAGGAAGGGGTAGCGATGCGGCAGCTTTTGCAGGATTTGGTGGATGTCCATCATGATTTCGGCCTTGTTTTCTTTTTGCACTACGTCCCCTTCTTTTCCAGGGCCTTGAGCCGTTCGCGCAGCTTGTGCAGCTGTTTGAGCGAGGCCGCGTTCTTTTCCCAGACCGCATTGTCGTCGATGGGAAAGACGCCGGTGTAATGGCCGGGCTTGAGGATGGAGCGCGTCACCAGCGACGTCGCGGAAATAATGACGTGGTCGGCGATGGTCAGGTGCCCCAGGATGCCCGCGCGGCCGCCTATCTGGCAATAGGCGCCTATCGTGGCACTGCCGGCAACGGCCGCGCAGCCGGCCATCGCCGTGTGCTTGCCGATGTGGACGTTGTGGCCGATCTGGATCAGGTTGTCGAGTTTCACGCCGTCCTCGATCACTGTGTCCTGCAGTGCGCCGCGATCGATGCAGGTGTTCGCGCCGATCTCGACGTCGTTTCCTATGCGCACCGCCCCCAGCTGCTCGATCTTTTCCCAGGCGCCGTCGCTATCGGGCGCGAAGCCGAAGCCGTCGGCTCCGATGACCGACGCCCGGATGGATGAGGCAGCGATCGCCGATCACGCAGTTCTCGCCCACGCTCACGCGCTGCTTGAGCACGGTGCGGGCGCCGATGCGCGCGCCTCGCTCTATCACGCACAAAGCGTCCGATGCGGGCAGTGGGATCGACCACCGCGTCCGGGTCTATGACGGCGCTGGGATGAATCGCCGGCCCGGCGGCCGGCGCCAGGTGCTTCTTCCACAGCTGGGTCACGCGGGCGAAGTACAGGTAGGGCTGGTCGGAGACGATGCAGTCACCCCGGGCCAGCGCCGCCTGGCGCATGGCAGGCGCCACGATCACGCAGGCGGCCCGGGAGGCCGCCAGCTGCTGCTCGTACTTGGGGTTGCTCAGGAAGCTCAGCTGGGACGGCGTGGCTGCTTCCAGCGAGGCCAGCCCGTCTATGGCCCGCTCGGGGTCACCGCAAAGCTCGCCGCCGAGCGCCTCAACTATTGAGCCTAGTCGGAGTTGCACACCAGGGCGCCTTAGTCGGTGCGATCAGCGACAGCCGCCTATTTGGCGGCGTTAAGCGCCTTGATCACCTTGTCGGTGATGTCGTGCTTTGGGTTGATATAGACGGCTTCCTGCAGCACGACGTCGTACTTCTCGGCTTCGGCAACCTGCTTGACGACCCGGTTGGCACGCTCGAGCACCTGCTGCAGTTCCTCGTTCTTGCGCGCGTTCAGGTCTTCCTGGAACTCGCGGCGCTTGCGCTGGAAGTCGCGGTCCTGGTCCAGCAGCTGCTTCTGGCGCTGCGCGCGCTGGCTTTCGGACAAGGTGGGCGCCTCGCGCTCGAACTTGTCGGACAGGCCTTTGAGGGCATTGCCCTGCTCGGCGAGCTCCTTTTCGCGGCGGGAGAACTCCTGCTCCAGCTTGGCCTGCGCGGCCTTGGCCGTGTTGGCTTCGCGAAAAATCCGGTCGGTATTGACGAAGCCGACCCGGAACTCCTGCGCCTGCACCTGCAGGGCAAGCACCAGCGCGCCGAAAAGAAACACCAGGCATTGACGGGACAGGTACTTCATCAGAAAGAGGTTCCGATCTGGAATTGCATATTCTGGATTCTATCGCCAGCGAACTTGCGGACGGGATAGGCAGCGGCCAGCCGCAACGGTCCCAGCGGTGAAATCCACGACAGGCCAACGCCCACCGATGCGCGCAGGTCTTCAAAGCGGATCTTCTCGTTCTCGCCAAAGACGTTGCCTGCGTCGACGAAACCGAACATGCGCAGCGTCCGGTCGTTGCCGGCGCCGGGGAACGGCGTGATGATTTCCCCATTCAGGGTGATCTTGCGCGCACCGCCGATCGTGGAGCCGGTCACGTCCTTGGGGCCCAGGGTGCCCTGGTCGAAGCCGCGGACAGAACCCAGGCCGCCCGAGTAGAAGTTCTTGAACACGGGGAACGGCCGGTCGTACAGGCCCTGGCCCCAGCCCAATTCGCCGTTGAACGCCAGCGTGAACTGCTTGTTCAGCGGCACGTATTGCTGGAACTGGTAGTTGCCGCGGACGTAGCGGGCATCGCCGGCCACGCCGACCTCTCGCGCCCAGCCGCTGCAAGCGCCCGCTGTTGGGTGCGAGGGCGCTGTCGCGATCGTCGCGCGCCCAGCCGACGGTAAGCGGCAGCGCGGAGCTGGTGTAGCCGAACTCGTTGGCGTAGGCCAGGTAGGCGGCCGGGATGTTGGTGCCGGGCCTGATTTCGGTGCGCTCCACACTGCCGCCGAAAAAGACCGTATCCAGTTCGCTGAACGGAATACCGAAGCGCAGGCCCGCGCCGGTGGTGGCCAGCTCGTAGTTGCCGCCCTGATCTTCGTAGGGCTTCGACGAGCGGTAATACAGGTCGATCGTGCGCGAGATGCCATCGGTCGTGAAGTACGGATTGACCGAATTGAAGACGATGTTGCGGTTGTACTTGCTGGTATTGACGTCGATGCCGAGATAGTTGCCGCTGCCGAATACGTTTTCCTGCTTGATCGAGAACGACAGGGCCAGCTTTTCGGCGCTGGAAAAGCCCGCGCCCAACTGCAGGCTGCCGGTGGGCTTTTCCACCACGTTGATGTTCAGGTCGACCTGGTCGGGCGCCCCGGGCACGTCGCTGGTTTCTACGTTGACGTCCTTGAAGTAGCCCAGGCGGTCGATCCGGTCGCGCGAGAGCTTGATCCTGTCGGCGTCGTACCAGGACGATTCGAACTGGCGGAACTGCGCGGCGCACCACTTCGTCGCGCGTGCGGTTGTTGCCCGAGATGTTGATGCGCCGCACGTAGGCGCGGCGCGAAGGCTCCGCCGCGAGCACGAAGGCCACCCGGTTGTTGGCACGGTCGATCTCCGGGCGGGCCTCGACGTTGGCGAAGGCATAGCCGAATTTGCCGAAGTAATCGGTGAACGCCTTGGTCGTCTGCGCCACCTGGTCGGCGTTGTAGGGCTCGCCCGGGCGAATGGTCACCAGCGTCTTGAACTCTTCTTGCTTGCCGAGGTAGTTGCCTTCCAGCCTGACGCCGGAAACCACATACCGCTCGCCTTCCGTCACGTTGACGGTGATGGAGATGTCCTGCTTGTTGGGCGAGATCGCCACCTGGGTGGAATCGATGCGGAATTCCAGGTAGCCGCGGCTCAGGTAGTAAGAGCGCAGCGCCTCCAGGTCGGCATTGAGCTTGGCGCGCGAGTAGCGGTCGGACTTCGTGTACCAGCTCAGCATGCCGCCGGTATCGAGGTCGAACAGGCCCTTGAGCGTCGACTCGCTGAACGCATTGTTGCCGACGATCCGGATTTCCTTGATGCGGGCCGGCTCGCCCTCGGTCACCGTGAACGTCAGGTTGACGCGGTTGCGCTCGATGGGCGTCACGGTGGTCACGACCTCGACGCCGTACAGGCTCCTGTTGATGTACTGGCGCTTGAGTTCCTGCTCGGCGCGGTCGGCCAGGCCCTGGTCATACGGACGGCCCTCGGTCAGGCCGATCTCGCGCAGCGCCTTTTTCAGCGCGTCCTTGTCGAATTCCTTGGCGCCCACGAAATCGACGTCGGCCACCGTCGGACGCTCCTCGACGATCACGACCAGCACGTCCCCGCTCACCTCGAGCCGGACGTCCTTGAACAGTCCCAGGCCGAACAGCGCGCGAATGGCGGCCGAGCCCTTTTCATCGTTGTACAGGTCACCGATGCGAAAGGGCAGCGATGCGAACACGGTGCCGGGCTCCACGCGCTGCAGGCCTTCCACCCGGATGTCCCGCACCGTGAAGGGGTCCACCGCCCAGGCATTGGCCACGAAGGCCATGGCGACCACGGCCGAAACGGTACGCACGCGAAAGCGTTTTAGTTGTTTTTTCATGAATCAAGGTTGAGCCCGCATTGCCTCGGGCAATACGCGACGGCAGCCAAATAAGGTTAACCAAAGAGACGGGTGACGTCGTTGAAAAGCGCGATCGACATCATGACCAGCAGCACCGCTATCCCGCCGCGCTGCAAGCGTTCCATCCAGGCGTCCGAAACGCTCTTGCCCGTGATGGCCTCCCAAAGATAATACATCAGGTGCCCACCGTCCAAGACCGGCAGCGGCAGCAGATTCAGCACTCCCAGGCTCACGCTGATCAAGGCGAGGAAGACCAGGTACTGCGTCAAACCCAGGCTGGCCGACTTGCCTGCGTAGTCGGCGATCGTCAGCGGTCCGCTGAGATTCTTCAGCGAGGCCTGGCCGATCACCATCCGGCCCATCATGCGCAGGGTCAGCACCGAGACCTCCCAGGTGCGTTGCGTCCCCTTCCACAACCCTTCGAGCGGGCCGTAGCGCACGGTGATGAATTCGGGCGGGGCGCCCACATAGGCGCCGATTCGGCCAACGGCGATGGCCGCCGTCCTGCACGATGTCCGCCTGCACCGGCAATTCCAGCACCTGGCCTTCGCGGCGCACGCGCCAGGTTTCGCGTACCGCCTGCCCGGACTGGACGCCGGCGCGGATCAGCTCGCGCAGTTGCTGGCCGTCAACGACGGCTGTCTGGCCCACGGCCAGCACCACGTCGCCCTTGCGCAAGCCGGCTCGTTCGGCGGCGCCGCCCGCCATCACTTCGCCAATGGTCGGCGGGGTCCAGGGACCCATGATGCCGATCTTGCGAAACAAATGGGCATCGGCATCCGCCGACTGGATCGTGCTCAGGGCCAGCACGGCCTCGCGCCCACCGCGCCAGTTGCAGCCGGACATCGCTGTCCATCGAGGGCGCCACGGGTCAGCAGCCAGCGCAGGTCTTCGAACGAACGCACCGGCTGCGAGGCTTCGCCCTCGAAACCGGCTTTCTCCACCACCTCGCCGCCACGCAGGCCCGCCTGTTCCGCCACGGACCCGGGCACCGGACTGGCCAGAATGGGCTTGGGCTCCTCCACCCCATACCAGTTCACGGCCGCGTACAGGACGATGGCCAGCAGCAGGTTGGCCGCCGGCCCGGCGGCCACGATGGCGGCGCGCGACTTCAGCGGCTGGGTGTTGAAGGCCAGGTGGCGCTCCTCGGGCGCGACCGGTCCTTCGCGCTCGTCGAGCATCTTCACGTAGCCGCCCAGGGGAAAGGCCCCGATCACGAATTCGGTGTCCTGTCCGTGCTTCTGCTTCCTGGGCTGCCAGCGATAGAGCGTCTTGCCGAAACCCACCGAGAAGCGCAGGACCTTCACGCCGCAAGCCACCGCCACGCGGTAGTGGCCGTATTCGTGCACGGCGATCAGCAAGCCCAGGGCGACGATGAAAGCGACGATGGTCAGCATGGAATGCTCCTAAGGCTGCACTAGTGGCCCAGCCGGCCTATGGCCCGGCCCGCTGCCTCGCGGGAACGGGCGTCCAGGCCCAGCAGATCTTCCAGCGATTCGGGCTTGGAGGCTGCAACCGCCTCCAAAGTTTCAACATTCACCGCGATGGATCTGGTCGAAGCGGATGCGGCGATCGAGAAAGGCCGCCACGCCCACCTCGTTGGCGGCATTCAGGACGGCCGTGGTGCCGGGCGGGCGCGCGCAGAGCTCTCCCAGGCGAGCGCCAGACCCGGGAAAGCGCTCGCGGTGGCCCCGGCTGTCCAGCGCCTCGAAGGTCATGTCGGCCAGGGCATGGAAGTCCAGCGCCTGCGCGCCGGACGCCACGCGGTCCGGCCAGGCCAGGCCGTAGGCGATGGGAACGCGCATGTCGGGCGTGCCCAGTTGCGCCACCACCGAGGCATCGCGGTACTGGACCATCGAATGGATGACGCTTTGCGGATGGATCACCACTTCCAGGCGCTCGGGGGCGAGCCCGAACAGGTAGCGCGCCTCGATCACCTCGAGCGCCTTGTTCATCATGGTGGCCGAGTCCACCGATATCTTGCGGCCCATCACCCAGTTGGGATGGGCGCAGGCCTCCTCGGGCGTCACGTGGCGCAGCGTTGCCGGCTCGCGGGTGCGGAACGGGCCCGCCCGACGCGGTGAGGATGATCTTTTCGACCCGCGCGTCCCAGCATAGCCGGGTCTTCCGGCAGCGACTGGAAGATGGCCGAATGCTCGCTGTCGATGGGCAGCAGCTTCGCGCCGCCCTGCTTCATCGCCGCAAGGAACAGCTCGCCGCCGACCACCAGGGCCTCCTTGTTGGCCAGCAGAAGCCGCTTGCCGGCGCGCGCGGCCGCCAGGCACGAGGCCAGGCCGGCGGCGCCGACGATGGCCGCCATCACTGCATCGACCGACTCATGGGACGCCACTTCTTCCAGCGCAAGCTGGCCCGACAGCACCTTGGTCGCAGAGCCCGGCTGCCCGAGCCTTTTGCGCCAATTGCACGGCCGCGGCCCTACGCTGGCCATGACGGCGAACTGCGGCCGGAACTGCGCGCACTGCTGCAGCATCAGATCGACCTGGGTCGCGGCGCTCAAGGCGAACACCTCGAAGCGATCCGGATGCCGGGCGATCACGTCCAGCGTGTTGGCACCCACGGAGCCGGTGGAGCCCAGGACGGCGATGCGTTGTTTCATCAGCGAGGTCAGCGGTGGCCAGCATCATGGCCAGCGGCAGGTGGGCAAGCAGCGCATCCACCCGGTCGAGCACGCCGCCGTGGCCCGGCAGCAGGTGGCTGGAATCCTTGACGCCGGCGCTGCGCTTGATCAGCGATTCGACCAGGTCGCCCAGCACGCTCATGCTTGCCAGGAACACAGCGGCGATCACCAGCAACCACCAGCCGCTCGTCGGCCAGCCGCGTGTAAAGGCTGGGAACGCCGGCCTGCCACGCCCGGTCGGCCCAGGTCCAGGCGAAGGCCAGCACCAGCACGCCGGCCATGCCGCCCCAGACCCCTTCCCAGCTCTTGCCAGGGCTGATCGTGGGCGCCAGTTTGCTTTTGGTGAATTTGAGGCCGAAGGCGCGGCCCGCCGCGTACGCCGCGATGTCCGCCACCCAGACCAGCACCAGCACCGACAACAGGAAGTTGATGCCGAACACCCTTGCCTGGACCACTGCCAGCCAGGCCAGCCACAGGGCCAGCACGCCGGCCACGAGCCGCACTGCCCGCGGGATGTGCGGCCAGCCCGCCACCCCGGCGCGCAGCAGCCAGGCCCCGGCCAGCACCCAGAGCGGCGCCGGCGACCGACCATAGCACCGGCAGGGGCCGCTCCAGCAGGCCCGCCGACCAGGACACCGCGCACAGGGCCAGGCATGCGACCGCCGCCGCCACCGAGCCGGCCTGGCCCAGTCCGTTCAGGCGGCCCCACTCCCACGCGCCCGCGGCAAGCATCAGCACCAGGTGACGACGGCAAAGGGGACGGGCGAGGGCCAGAACAAAGCCGGCAGCAGGATGGCCAGCAGGACGACGGCGGTGATGATGCGTTGCTTGAGCATGCTCAGGACGCGGGAATCATGCCGCCCTCTTGGCGGTCGGACGAAGTCACCTGCTCCGGACGTCTTGCCGAAACGCCGCTCGCGCGCGGCGTAGTCGGCCAGGGCCTCGTCAAGCGCGGCAGCGTCGAACTCGGGCCACAGCTTGTCGCTGAAATAGAGCTCGGAATAGGCCGCCTGCCACAGCAGGAAGTTGCTCAGCCGCTGCTCGCCGCCGGTGCGGATCAAGAGATCCGGATCGGGCACGTGGGCCAGCGCCATGGCGCCGTCCAGGCTTTGCTCGGTGATGGCCTCGCCGCGCGCCGCCAGCTGCGCCGCCGCCTGGGCGATGTCCCAGCGCCCGCCATAGTTGAAGCAGACGTTGAACACGAGGCGCGTGATTGCCGGCGGTCGCCGCCTCGGCCTGCGCCAGCCCGGCGCGCACCTTTTCCGACAGCTGCTGCGCGGTCGCCGACGAAGTGGATGCGCACGCCCTCCGCGTTCAGCTGCGGGACCTCGCGCGCCAGCGCCACCGCCAGCAGTTCCATCAGGCCGGAAACCTCCTCGGCCGGACGGTTCCAGTTCTCCGAGGAGAAAGCGAACACCGTCAGCACCTTGACGCCGCGTTCGCCGCAATGCCTCACGCAGGCCCGAAGCGCATCCAGGCCCTTCTTGTGGCCCGCCACGCGCGGCAGGTAACGCCGGGTCGCCCAGCGGCCGTTGCCGTCCATGACGATGGCGACATGGTGGGGAATCCGGTGCGGGGGTCTTGGCGGTGGTCATGGAAGTGAACGCCGCCGGCAAGCGTGGAGGCACTTCAGACTGCCATGATCTCGTGCTCTTTGCTCGTGACCAGCTGGTCGATCTCGGCGATGTGGCGGTCGGTCAGCTTCTGGATCTCGGCTTCGGAGCGCTTCTGGTCGTCTTCCGACGCCAGCTTGTCCTTCACCAGCTTCTTGACGTGCTCGTTGGCGTCGCGGCGCAGGTTGCGCACGGCGATCTTGGCGGTCTCGCCCTCGTGCCGCACCAGCTTGGTCATTTCCTTGCGGCGCTCCTCGCTCATCGGCGGCATCGGCACGCGGATCAGGTCGCCCATCGAGGCCGGGTTCAGGCCCAGGTCGCTGTCGCGGATGGCCTTCTCGATCTTGGCGCCCATGCCCTTTTCCCAGGGCTGGACGCTGATCGTGCGCGCATCCAGCAGCGCCACGTTGGCGACCTGGCTGATCGGCAGGATCGAGCCGTAGTAGTCCACATGCACCGTATCCAGCAGCGCCGGATTGGCACGGCCGGTGCGGATCTTGGTCAGGTTGTTCTTGAAGGCGGCGATGGACTGGTCCATCTTGCCTTCCATGGTCTTCTTGATCTCGGCGATCGTTGTCATCTTGTTTATCTCCTCAAGCGTAGACGAGCGTACCTTCGTCCTCCCCCATCACCACGCGCTTCAATGCGCCATGCTTGAAGATGGAGAAGACCTTGATCGGCAGCTTCTGGTCGCGGCACAGCGCGAAAGCCGTGGCATCCATGATTCCCAGATTTTGCGCCATGGCGTCATCGAACGACAGCTTGGTGTAGCGGGTCGCCGACGGATCCTTTTTCGGGTCCGCCGAATACACGCCGTCCACCTTGGTGGCCTTGAGCACGAGCTCGGCGCCGATCTCCGCGCCGCGCAGCGCGGCAGCCGTGTCGGTGGTGAAGAAAGGGTTGCCGGTGCCGGCGGCGAAGATCACGACCTTGCCCTCTTCGAGGTACTGCAAGGCCTTGGGCCGCACGTAAGGCTCGACCACCTGTTCGATGGCGATGGCCGACATCACCCGGGCGATCAGGCCCTGCTTGTTCATGGCGTCGGCCAGGGCCAGCGCATTCATCACCGTGGCCAGCATGCCCATGTAGTCGGCGGTGGCGCGGTCCATCCCGACGGAACCGCCGGCCACGCCGCGGAAGATGTTGCCGCCGCCGATGACGATGGCAACTTCCACGCCCATGTGCACCACCTCGGCCACCTCTTCGACCATGCGCACGATGGTGGCGCGGTTGATCCCGAAAGCGTCGTCACCCATCAGCGCCTCGCCGGACAGCTTCAGCAAAATGCGCTTGTAGGCTGGACGGGCATCGGACATGGACAGGCTCCTTGGATTTGGCGGTGAGTGTAATGACCTTGTGGGGATTTCAGGCGCCGGCTTTCGCCGCGGCGACCTGCGCCGCCACTTCGGCGGCGAAATCGTCGACCTTCTTCTCGATGCCTTCGCCCACGACGAACAGCGTGAACGCCTTGACGCTGGTGTTGGCGCCCTTGAGCATCTGCTCGACCGTCTGCTTGTCGTTCTTGACGAAGGGCTGGTTGAACAGCGAGACCTCCTTCAGGAACTTCTGCACGCCGCCCTCGATGCGCTTGGCAACGATTTCGGCCGTCTGCACGGGCTTGCCGGCGGCCTCGGCCACCTTGCGGTCCTCGTCGGCCTTGGCGGTCGCCACCGAACGCTCCTTCTGGATCAGCTCGGCGGGCACGTCGGCGCTGGTCAGCGCCACCGGCTTCATCGCGGCCACGTGCATTGCCACGTCCTTGGCAGCGGCTTCGTCGCCTTCGAATTCCACGACCACGCCGATGCGGGTGCCGTGCAGGTAGGCGGCCAGCTTGCTGGAGCCCGAGAAGCGCTTGAAGCGGCGGAAGCTCATGTTCTCGCCGATCTTGCCGATCAGGCCCTTGCGCACGTCTTCCAGGGTGGGGCCGAAGCTGTCCTGGCTGTAAGGCAGCGCGCCCAGGGCGGCGACGTCGGCCGGATTGTTCCTGGCGATCAGCTCGGCGGCGGCCTTGGCCAGCGCCAGGAAGCTGTCGTTCTTGGTGACGAAGTCGGTTTCGCAGTTGGTTTCGAGCAGTGCGCCGGTGGTGCCGTCGATGAACGCCGTGACCACGCCTTCGGCGGTGATACGCGCGGCGGCCTTGCCGGCCTTGTTGCCGAGCTTGACGCGCAGGATTTCTTCGGCCTTCTCGAAGTTGCCCTCGGCCTCGGTCAGGGCCTTCTTGCATTCCATCATGGGGGCGTCGGTCTTGGCGCGCAGTTCGGCGACCATGCTTGCTGTGATTGCAGCCATTTTCTTACCTCGTATCGTTCAGTTCAATTCAGTTGTAAAAAGGGGGCTCGAAAGCCCCCTTCTTCGGCTGGCGAAGGAAATCAGGCGCGGGCGCCCTCTTTCACTTCCACGAATTCGTCGCTGCCTTCGGACACGGCCTTGACCACGTCGTTCACGGCGTTGGAGCGGCCTTCCAGGATGGCGTCGGCAATGCCGCGGGCGTACAGCGTGACGGCCTTGGACGAGTCGTCATTGCCCGGGATCACGTAGTCGATGCCTTCGGGCGAGTGGTTCGAATCGACCACGCCGACCAGCGGAATGCCCAGCTTCTTGGCTTCGGACACGGCGATCTTGTGGAAGCCCACGTCGATCACGAAGATGGCGTCCGGCAGGGCGTTCATGTCCTGGATGCCGCCGATGTCCTTCTCGAGCTTTTCCATCTCGCGGGCGAACATCAGCTGCTCTTTCTTGCTCATGGCTTCGAGGCCGGCTTCCTGCTGGGCCTTCATGTCCTTCAGGCGCTTGATCGAGGTCTTGACGGTCTTGAAGTTGGTCAGCATGCCGCCCAGCCAGCGCTGGTCGACGATAGGGCACGCCGGCGCGCTTGGCTTCCATGGCCACGGTCTCGCGGGCCTGGCGCTTGGTGCCCACCATGAGGATGGTGCCGCGGTTCGCCGAGAGTTGCTTGACGAACTTGGTCGCTTCCTGGAACAGCGGAAGCGACTTTTCCAGGTTGATGATGTGGATCTTGTTGCGATGGCCGAAGATGTACGGGGCCATCTTGGGGTTCCAGAAGCGGGTTTGGTGGCCGAAATGGACACCGGCTTCCAGCATTTCGCGCATGGAGACTGACATGTGATTTTTTCCTGAAGGTTGGGTCTAAAATCCAGCCCGAAATCGCTGCTGCTGTGAAGATAGCAGCGACACCTTGTTGGGTTGGATTCGCGTTTTGTCTTGCTTCAAGGCGTGGCGCATGCGCTGCGCATTTGTCATGCGCCGACACCCAGCAAAACCCAAAGATTGTAGCACGCACCCAGCCGAACGCCCATGCGCACCGACCTCGTCGCCACTCGTGAAAGACTACTGTCCGGCCAGAGCCGGCCCGCCGACGAGTTGGAAGCGTCGATAGCCGTCGGCCCAATCGCCGGCCTGCGAGCGGGCGTTCATCTCAACCTGTTTCACGCAAGCCCGTCGCGAGGCGGCGGATCCGGCCGCCGCGGCCAAGCCGCTCGCCGGGCTGGCCGTGTCGGTCAAGGACCTGTTCGACGTAGCCGGCCAGGTGACCGCGGCCGGATCGCGCGTGCTCGCGGATGCGCCCGCTGCCGCCAAGGACAGCCCGGCCGTCGCCCGCCTGAGGGCCGCCGGCGCCGCCCTGCTGGGTCGCACCAACATGACGGAATTCGCGTTCTCCGGGGTGGGAATCAACCCCCACCATGGCACCCCGGCCAATCCGGCGGACGCGGCCGTGCCGCGCATACCCGGCGGCTCGTCGTCCGGCGCCGCGGTGTCCGTGGCGACTGGGGCGGCCTTCATCGGCCTGGGCTCCGACACCGGCGGCTCGATCCGCATCCCGGCCGCGCTGTGCGGCATCGTCGGCTTCAAGAACACCGCCCGGCTGACGCCGTGCGACGGCACGGTGCCCCTGTCCACCACGCTGGACACGGTCTGCGCGATGACACGATCGGTACGCGATGCCATCGTCGCGCACGAGCTCCTGGCCGCGCGCAGCGTGACCCGCGGCTGCGTCCCCCTGGCCGGCTATCGCCTCGCCGTGGCCCGCACCAACATGCTCGACGGCCTGGACCCGGCTGTCTCACGCGCCTTCGAGCGCAGCCTCAAGACCCTGCGCGACGCCGGCGCCCATATCCAGGAAATTCCACTGCACGAAATCCGCGAGCTCGGCAGCATCCAGGCCACCGGCGGCTTCGCCGCGGCCGAGAGCTACGCCTGGCACAGAAATCTGCTGGCCCGCAAGGCCGACGGCTACGACCCCCGCGTGCGCTCCGCGCATCGAACGAGGCGCCGGCATCAAGGCCCACGAGTACATCGAACTCATCCATGCGCGGCGCGACTGGATCGCCCGCGTGGAGACGGCCCTTCGCGGCTTCGACGCGGTGCTGTCGCCCACCGTGCCCATCGTGGCGCCGCCCATCGCCCAGGTCGCGCCGGGCGCGGCCAACGACGAGGAGTTCTTCCGCGTCAATACCCTGTTGCTGCGCAACCCCAGCGTCGTCAACATGTTGGATGGCTGCGCGATCTCCATTCCCTGCCATGTGCCCGGTGAACTCCCAACCGGCCTCATGATCTGGCAAAGTGCGATGCGTGACGACACCGTATTGAACATCGCGCTGCAAGCGGAAGCGGCGCTCGCCTAGAACTAGAGAATTCATGACCGCTGCGATCAGCAGAGAAAGTCGGCGATGAGAGTCGCCGTCATTGGCGCCGGCATCATCGGCGTCACCACGGCCTTCGAACTGGCCGCCGATGGACACGAGGTCACGGTCTTCGAACGCCGGGCCTCCGTCGCCGAGGAAACCAGCTTCGCCAACGCGGGCGTGGTCGCGCCCGGCTACGTGACCCCCTGGGCCGCGCCGGGCATGCCGGGAAAGGTGGCGCGCTTCCTGCTCAGCGAGCACGCCCCGGTCCGGGTGACGCTGCCGCTCTCGCGCGACGACATCGCGTGGATGTGGAAGTGGTACCAGTCCTGCGATCTCGCCAGCTATGTGGCCAACCGCACGCGCATGCAGCGGCTGGCCTTCTACAGCCGCACGCGGCTGCACGACATCACCGATCACTTCGGGCTCGAATACGAGCGCACCAGCGGCTACATGGTGCTGCTGCGCGGCGAGAAAGACCGCAAGCTGGTGGAACCCGGCCTGCAGGTCCTGCGCGACGCAGGCGTGGCTTTCAAGGAGATCGGCGCCGAAGACGCCCGCAAGATCGAGCCGGCGATCAATCCCGAGGCCGAATTTTCCGGCGCCATCCATCTGCCCAATGACGAAGCGGGCAACTGCCGCCAGTTCGCCATGGCTGCTGCGAAGCGAAGCCCAGGCCTGCGGCGTGAAGTTCGAGTTCAACACGGCGGTGGAACCGCTGGATCCGGCCGCGCCGGGCTCCTTGCACGTCTGGACGCTGGGCGACGATGCACCGGTGCGGCGGCACTTCGAGGCGGTGATTGTTTGCGGCGGCGTCGACTCGGCGGCGCTGCTGCGCCCGCTGGGCCTGCGCATCCCGCTCGCGGCGGTCTATGGCTATTCGATCAGCGCGCCCATCCGCGACCCGTTCAACGCGCCGCGCAGTGCGGTGATGGACGAACGCTACAAGGTGGCGATCACCCGCATGGGCAACCGCGTGCGCGTCGCGGGCAGCGCCGAGATCGGCGGGCTACCCCAGAAAAAGCGGCCGGCCGCCATCGCAGACGCTCTACAAAGTGCTGCACGACTGGTTCCCGGGTGCGGCGCAACTTGCCAACACCGGCGCGGGCGTGCAGGAATGGAAAGGCGCGCGGCCCATGCTGCCCGATGGTCCGCCGATGATCGGCGCCACCGGCATTCCCGGCATCTGGATCAACCTGGGCCATGGCTCCAGCGGCTGGGCCCTTGCCTGCGGCAGCGCGCGGGTGGTGGCGGACCTGATGGCGGGCCGTGAGCCGGAAGTCGACATCGAGGGGCTGGGCATAGAGCGGCTGAACGGCTGTCATCCCGGGCTTGACGCCGGATCCGAGCTGCCGATGACAGAATGCGCTCATGCAGCGCATCACGCCCGACCGCCCCTGGCCGCTCCTCGACGCCGCGGCCACACGAGCGGCCGAGCAGGCCGCGGCAGCGCTCTTGCCGCCGCACACGCTCATGCAGCGAGCCGGCCTGGCCGTGGCGCGGCTCGCCATGGCGCTGGCGCCGCACGCAAAGACACGATCTGGATCGCCTGCGGGCCCGGCAACAACGGCGGCGACGGCATGGAAGCCGCGATGCACCTGCGGCAATGGGGCAAGCACCCGGTCGTGACCTGGTCGGGCGACGAGGCCAAGCTGCCCGGCCGATGCGGCTGCGTCGCTGCACCGCGCGCGCGAGGCCGGCGTGCACGTTCCTGTCCGAGCCGCCCGTTCATTGGGACTTCGGCATCGACGCCCTCCTCGGCCTGGGCAACGCGCGTCCGCTGGAAGGCCCGATGGCGCAGTGGGCCGCGGCCTTGGCGGAGAGGCCCGACGCTCGCCGTCGACCTGCCGTCGGGGCTGGACGCCGACACCGGCATCCGGCGCCGCACTGCGGGCGACATACACGCTGAGCTTGCTGAGCTTGAAACCCGGCCTGTTCACCGGCGGCGGGCGCGACGCCGCGGCCAGGTCTGGTTCGACGACCTGGGCGTCCGGGCCGAGGCATCACCCACCGCCTGGTTGTCCGGGCCGCCGGCGCAATCGCCGCGCTTGCACGCCAGCCACAAAGGCAGCTATGGCGACGTGGCCGTCATCGGCGGCGCGCCGGGCATGGCGGGCGCCGCTCTGCTGGCCGCGTCGGCCGCGCTGCATGCGGGCGCCGGCCGCGTATTCGTCGGCCTTGCTCGACAACGGCGTCGCTGGCGCGTGGACGCCACGCAGCCCGACCTGATGCTCAGGCGCCTGGGATTCGCTGGACCTGGCGGCGATGTCGGTCGCTTGCGGTTGCGGCGGCGGGGATGCGGTGCGCGAGGTGCTGCCGCAAGGTGTTGTCGACCTCGCGGCGCGTTGGTGCTCGATGCCGACGCGCTGAACTGCCATCGCCGCCGATACGCAACTGCAATCATTGCTGCAAGCGCGCTCGCGGCGCGGCCGCGCCACTGTGCTGACTCCCCATCCGCTGGAAGCGGCGCGCCTGCTGGGCTGCACCGCGGCGCAGGTACAAGCTGACCGGCTGGCCGCCAGCCGCGAGCTGGCGCAGCGCTTCGGCTGCGTGGTGGTGCTCAAGGGCTCGGGCAGCGTCATCGCCGCGCCTGAAGTGCTGCCGCTGATCAATCCGACGGGCAACGCGCGCCTGGCGATTGCCGGCACGGGCGACGTGCTGGCGGGCATGATCGCGGCCCGGCTGGCCGCTGGCAGTGCCTGCGTTCGAAGCCGCGGCCGGCGCGGTCTACGCGCACGGGCTGGCGGCGGATGCATGGCCGGCGGACCGGCCGCTGACCGCCTCGGCGCTCGCGCGGTCGCAGCCGGACTTGAACGGCAGCCTCAGCCGCGCCCGACGAAGGGCATCTTGGTCGCCATCACCGTGTGGAACAGCACGTTCGCCTCCAGCGGCAGGTTGGCCATGTAGAGGACCGACTGGCCGACGATGTTCACGTCCATCAGCGGCTCGATCGCGATCTCGCCGTTGGCCTGCGGCACGCCCTTGGCCATGCGCGCCGCCAGCTCGGTCATCGGCATTGCCGATGTCGATCTGCCCCACGGCGATGTCGTACTTGCGGCCGTCCAGCGCCGCGGTCTTGGTCATGCCCGGTCACGGCGTGCTTGGTCGCCGTGTAGGCGATGGAATTGCGGCCGCGGCGCGTGCGCCGAGATCGAGCCGTTGTTGATGATGCGCCCGCCCATCGGCGACTGCGCCTTCATCACGCGAAAGGCCTGCTGGATGCCATAGAACATGCCGTTCAGGTTGGTGTCCACCACGCGCTTCCACTGCTCCAGCGGCAAGTCTTCCAGCGGCGCCGCGGCAGCGCCCACGCCGGCGTTGTTGAACAGCAGGTCGACGCGGCCCCAGGCCTTGACCGTCGCGGCGAACAGGGCCTCGACCGAAGCCGGGTCCGTCACGTCGGTGGGCACGGCCAGCGCGCGGCCGGCCGCGCCGGCCTCGGCCACCACTTCGTCCAGCGGCTTGCTGGCGGCGGCCGGCGATGGCCACGCGCCAGCCGTCGCCCAGCAGCGCGAGCGCCGCCGCCTTGCCGATGCCCGATGCCCCCGCCCGTGACGATGGCGACCTTGCCGCCCGATGAATTGCTTGCCATGAGTCTTCTCCTGGTTCAACGGCGCGGCTTGCGGCTCTTGCTCTTGCCCGCGGCTTTCTTGACAGCGGCCTTCAGGGCCTGGATGGGCGATTTGGGCTCGGCCGCGGCCGCCTTTTTCGCCGCGCGCTTGGTGGACGACTTCGCCGGCACCCCCGACGCACCGCCGCGGCCGGCGCCGCCGGGCACGCCCTTTTCCTTCATGGCCCTGGAAGCCAGTTCCTCGCCTTCGCGCACCAGGCGGAAGTCGATCTTGCGGCCATCGAGGTCGACGCGGCTGACCTGCACCCGCACCCGCGAGCCGATGGCATAGCGGATGCCGGTGCGCTCGCCGCGCAGTTCCTGCCGTGCCTCGTCGAACTTGAAGTATTCGCCGCCCAGCTCGGTGATGTGGACCAGGCCCTCCACATACATCTGGTCGAGCGTGACGAAGATGCCGAAGGTCGTGGCCGCGGTGACGACGCCGCTGTATTCCTCGCCGAGATGCTCGCGCATGTACTTGCACTTGAGCCAGGCCTCGACGTCGCGGCTGGCCTCGTCGGCGCGCCGCTCGTTGGCGCTGCAATGCAGGCCCGCGGCTTCCCAGGCCTGCATTTCGCGGCTCAGGGGCGGTGGCGGCTTCTTCAGCCGGTTCGCGGGCGCCTTGACGCGGCTCGCCAGGCGGCGCGCCAGCTTCTCATGCGCTTCGCCCGGCGTCGGCAGCACGGGCAGCTCGTAGCGCTCGTTGGCCAGGATGGCCTTGATCACGCGGTGCACCAGCAGGTCGGGGTAGCGCCGGATCGGGCTGGTGAAGTGGGTATAGGCGTCGTAGGCCAGGCCGAAATGGCCGCTGTTGATCGGCGTGTAGATCGCCTGCGACATCGAGCGCAGCAGCATGGTGTGGATCTGCTGCGCGTCGGGCCGCTCCTTGGTGGCCTCGGCGATGCGCTGGAACTCGGCCGGCGCCGGATCCTCGCTGATGGTCAACGGCACGCCGATGGCCTTGAGGTAGCCGCGCAGGATGTCTTTCTTCTCGGGCGTCGGGCCTTCGTGCACACGGAACAGGCCCGGGTGCTTGCTCTGCTGGATGTAGTCGGCGCTGCAGACGTTGGCGGCCAGCATGGCCTCCTCGATCAGGCGGTGCGCGTCGTTGCGCACGCGCGGCACGATCCGCTCGATGCGGCCGTTCTCGTCGCAGATGATCTGGGTTTCCGTCGTCTCGAAGTCCACTGCGCCGCGCTGGTTGCGCGCCTTGAGCAGCGCCCGGTACACGTCGTGCAGGTTCAAGCAGGTCCGTGACCCGGTCCTTGCGGCGAATGGCCTCGGGCCCGCGCGTGTTGGCCAGGATCGCGGCGACCTCGGTGTAGGTGAAGCGGGCGTGGCTCCACATCACGGCCGGGTAGAACTGGTAGGCGTAGATCTCGCCGGTGGCGCTGACCAGCATGTCGCAAACCATGCACAGGCGCTCGACCTCCGGGTTCAGCGAGCACAGGCCGTTGGAGAGTTTCTCCGGCAGCATGGGGATCACGCGCCGCGGGAAATACACGCTGGTGGCGCGGTCGTAGGCATCGACGTCGATCGCAGCTGCCCGTTTCCACGTAGTTGCTCACGTCGGCGATCGCCACCAGCAGGCGCCAGCCCTTGCCGCGCCCGACCTTCGCCGGCTCGCAGTACACGGCATCGTCGAAGTCGCGCGCGTCCTCGCCGTCGATGGTCACCAGCGGTATGTCGGTGAGGTCGACGCGATGCTTCTTGTCCTGCGGCCGCACCTTGTCGGGCAATGCGCGCGCCAGGCCGATGCAGGCATCCGAGAACTCGTGCGGCACGCCGTACTTGCGCACGGCGATCTCGATCTCCATGCCCGCGTCGTCGATCTCGCCCAGCACTTCCTTGACGCGCCCCACCGGCTGGCCGTAAAGGCTCGGCGGCTCGGTGAGTTCGACCACGACGACCTGCCCGGCTTTCGCGAGGCCGGTGGCGCCCTTGGGTATCAGCACGTCCTGGCCGTAACGCTTGTCTTCCGGCGCCACCAGCCACACGCCGCTTTCATGCAGCAGGCGGCCGATGATGGGTTGCGGCGGCCGCTCGACGATCTCGACCACGCGGCCCTCGGGGCGGCCCTTGCGGTCGTGCCGCACGATGCGCGCCTTGACGCGGTCCTTGTGCAGCACCGCGCGCATCTCGTTGGGCGGCAGGTAGATGTCGCCTTCGCCGTCGTCGCGAGCCACGAAACCGTGGCCGTCGCGGTGTCCCTGGATCACGCCCTCGATTTCGTCGAGAAGCCCGTTGGCGATGTGTCCGATATTTTTGATATAGAATCCTTTTCTTTCCTGAAATGCCCAGGTGGCGGAATTGGTAGACGCACTAGTTTCAGGTACTAGCGAGTAACATCGTGGGGGTTCGAGTCCCTTCCTGGGCACCAATCATAAAGCCGGCTTTGCCGGCTTTGTCGTTGGTTTGCTGCTTCAGCGTTCAGATCGGAACCCCGACCAGATCGTGGCCCTGCGTGCCCACGATACGGGCCCGGGTGAATTCGCCGACCTTCAGCTGTTTGCTCAGCTTTTCCGGCGGCAGCAGCTTCACGGTGCCGTCGATCTCGGGCGCATCGGCATACGAGCGGCCCACGCCGCCCTTGCGGCCCAGAGCCGGCGCGGCATCGACCAGCACCTGCATGGTCGCGCCCACCCGCTCGCGCAGCTTGGCGGCGGACACTTCCTCGGCCACGGCCATGAAGCGGGCGCGGCGCTCTTCGCGCAGTTCCTGGGGCAGCATGCCCGGGATGTCATTGGCGAGCGCGCCCTCGACCGGGCTGTAGGCAAAGCAACCGGCGCGATCGATGCGCGCCTCGCGCATGAACTGCAGCAGGTGCTCGAACTCTTCCTCGGTTTCGCCCGGGAAGCCGGCGATGAAAGTGCTGCGGATGATGATCTCCGGACAGGCTTCGCGCCAGCGCTGGATGCGCTCCAGGTTCTTCTCGCCGCTGGCCGGGCGCTTCATGCGCTTGCAGCACGTCCGGATGGCTGTGCTGGAACGGCACGTCCAGGTAGGGCAGCACCTTGCCCGTCGCCATCAGCGGAATGACCTCATCGACTGAAGGATAGGGATAGACGTAGTGCAGTCGAACCCAGGCGCCGTACGGCTCGGCCATCTCGCCCAGCGACTGCACCAGTTCGAGCATGCGCGTCTTGATCGGCTTGCCGTCGAAGAAGCCGGTGCGGTATTTCACGTCCACGCCGTAGGCCGAAGTGTCCTGGCTGATCACCAGCAATTCCTTCACGCCGCCCTCGAACAAGGCCCGTGCCTCTTTCAGCACGTCGCCGATGGGACGGCTCACCAGATCGCCGCGCATCGAAGGGATGATGCAGAAGGTGCAGCGGTGGTTGCAGCCTTCGCTGATCTTCAGGTAGGCGTAGTGCCTGGGCGTCAGCTTGATGCCCGCAGCCGGCACCAGGTCGATGAAGGGATCGTGCGGCTTGGGCAGGTTGGCATGGACCGCGTCCATCACTTCCTGCGTGGCGTGCGGCCCGGTGACGGCCAGCACCGAGGGATGCATCTGCTTGACCAGGTTGCCGCCGCCCTCGCCGGCCTTGGCGCCCAGGCAGCCGGTGACGATGACCTTGCCGTTCTCGGCCAGCGCCTCGCCGATGGTGTCCAGGCTTTCCCGCACGGCGTCGTCGATGAAGCCGCAGGTGTTGACGATGACCAGGTCCGCGCCTTCGAAGGTCTTGGAGGTCAGGTAGCCCTCGGCGCTCAACTGCGTGAGGATGAGTTCGGAATCGGTCAGGGCCTTGGGGCAGCCCAGGCTGACGAATCCGACTTTGGGGTTTTGATTCGGGGTTTCGCTATCGTTCGGGGGAGAGCGACTTCGCTCATACCCCGTATTGTCCCGAGATCGGATCGGGGCATGACAGCTACCTCTTGATACCAAAAGCCCCCAGCATCTGCTCGGTCTGCTTGGCCATCTGCTCCTGCATCTTGTCGAACATGGTCTTGGACTGCTCGACGTAGTTGCCCATCATCCCTTGCACCAGCGGGTTCTGCATGTTCATGAATTGCGCCCACATCTCGGGCGTCAGCGTCTTGGACTGTTCGGTGAGCTTGGCCTGGATGTCGGTGAAGGCCTGGACGTTCTTTTCGAGGTAAGTGCCCATGAAAGTCTGCGACGCGTGGCCGTAGACGCGGATCAGGTTGGCCAGCGCGGCCTCGCTGAACATGGGGGCGCCGCCCGCTTCTTCCTCCAGGATGATCTGCAGCAGGATGCTGCGCGTCAGGTCCTCGTTGGACTTGGCGTCGCGCACCACGAAGGATTCGCTGTCCATCACCAGCTGCTTGACCTCGGCCAAGGTGATGTAGGAGGAGGTGTCCGTGTCGTAGAGCCGCCGGTTGGGATACTTCTTGATGACGCGCTGCGCCGGCTTGGCGGCGTTGGCTTTCTTGCTTTGCACGGGGTCGGGCTCCTGGCGCGGCTGAGCAGCGCTCATGTATGTATTGCAGTGCAACAGATTCTAGGGAGCCCGTCCATGGCAAAAACCCAAGGTTTACCCCTAGGGTTGCCGGAAACGAACGGCCCGTCGTGCCCGCGCGGAAGCGCAACAGGTCGGACGCCGGTGCGCTTCGACGTAGGAGGAGAAGGTCCCCGGCCGCCTGTTGCCCAGAAACAAAACGAACATCGGCCCCGTGTTCGGATGGTTGGTCAGCGTGAGCGGGTCAATCTTGCCGCGCACCTTGTGGCGCACGCGGTGCGCAAGGGTTTGCAAACAATGTATGCGCGCGGCGGATACAACCATTCCTTCGATCTTGTTACAGACGATGCCATCGTTGAGTGCTAGCTTCTGAGCCTCGAGCCCAGCCATGAACACCGACCTGGCCATTGTTCTCCTCCTGCTCGCCGCAGCGATCGTGATGTTCGCGATCAACAAGCCGCGCATGGACGCGGTCGCGCTGATCATGCTGACGGCGCTGCCCTTCACCGGCGTGATCACGCATGGGCGAGGCGCTGGCTGGCTTCAGCGATCCGAACATCGTCCTGATCGCAGCGCTGTTCGTGATCGGCGATGGCCTGGTGCGGACGGGCGTCGCCCAGACGGCTCGGCGACTGGCTCGCTCGCGAAGGCCGGCAGCAGCGAGACCCGGCTGCTCGTGCTGCTCATGGTCGCCGTGGCGGGCTCGGCGCCTTCGATGAGCTCGACCGGCGTCATCGCCATCTTCATTCCGGTCGCGCTGCGCATCGCCCAGAACACGGGATTGGCGCCGAGCCGGCTGATGATGCCGCTCAGCGTCGCGGCGCTGATCAGCGGCATGATGACGCTGGTCGCGACGGCGCCGAACCTCGTCGTCAACAGCGAGCTCGTCCGCCATGGCGCGGACGGGTTTCATTTCTTCAGCTTTACGCCGTTCGGCGTGCCGGTGCTGATTCTGGGCATCGTCTACATGCTTTTCACGCGCCGCTGGCTCGCCAGCGAACGTCAGAAAGAGGCGAAGGCCCCAACGCCCGAGCCTCGCCGACTGGATCGAGAAATACAAGCTCGCGGACCGCGAATACCGGCTCCGCGTCACGCGAACGGTCGCCGCTCGTGGGCAAGACCCTAGCGAACTTCGACCTGCGTGGCATCACCGGCGCCGACATCGTCGCCATCGAGCGCAACCGGAGGTTCTCCAGAGACGTCATCGGTCCGACAAAGAAGACCGAGCTACAAGCCGACGACATCCTGCTGGTCGATCTGTTCGCGCCAACGATCGACATCGAAGCGCTCCGGACAACAATTGGCGCTGGAGGCGTTGCCGCTCACCGGCGCCTATTTCAGCGACCGGTCGCAGGAGATCGGCATGGCGGAGGTGATGGTGGCTGCCGACTCCGAGCTCGTGGGCAAGACGATCGTCGAGGTCCAGTTTCGCACTCGCTATCGGCTGACCGTGATCGGCCTGCGGCACGGCAGCGTCGCGATTGAGCGCGGGCTTCTGCACGACGACGCTTCGCATCGGCGACACGCTGCTGCTGATTGGCCCCTGGAAGGACATCGAGCGCGTTGCGGTCCGGACACCACCAATTTGCTCGTCCTCAACCTCCCGGCCGAGATCGAGGAAGTGCTGCCTGTGCCCGGCAAGAGCGCCTCATGCGCTCCTCTGCCTGGTGCTCATGGTCGGTCTGATGGTCAGTGGCCTCGTGCCGAACGTGCAGGCCGCCCTGATCGCATGCCTGCTGATGGGCGCCCTGGGCTGCGTCGACCTGGACGAGCGCCTATCGCTCGATCCACTGGAAAAGCCATCGTGCTGATCGTCGGCATGCTGCCGTTTTCCCTCGCCCTGCAGCGAACCGGTGGTGTCGAGCTGGCGGCCGATGCCCTGACAGCCCTCACCGGCGGTGCTGGAACCTATCGTGGTGCTCGGCAGCCTCTTTGCTATCACCGCCCTGCTCGGGCTCTTCATCTCCAACACCGCTACCGCCGTGCTGATGGCCCCGGTCGCTCTGGCCGATCGCCGACGACTTGCAGGCGTCCCGCTATCCCTTCGCGATGATCGTGGCGCTTGCCGCCTCCACGGCATTCATGACCCCGATCTCGTCACCGGTGAACACGCTGGTGGTCGCCCCCGGCAACTACACCTTCGGCGACTTTGTGCGCATCGGTGTGCCCTTGACGCTGATCGTGATGGTCGTCAGTGTGGCTCTCGTGTCGTGGCTCATGCCGCTGCGCTGAGAACGCGCGCGGACTGAACACGAAGCAGGAGAAGCGCCCCAGGCATCGCTCGAAGGCGTTCCGCGAGCTTCATTTCCATACTTTTTTTCATACCGCCAATGAAAACGGCACCCTGAGGTGCCGTAAGTCATTGATTTCATTGGTAGGCGCGATTGGACTCGAACCAACGCAAATTATACGATCTCCTCTGGGGAAGGCGTCTCGGCCCTCTGAGACCTCCCCTCTGTAGCCCCCTCAGGTCCCCTGCAATGTCCCGAACAATGTCCCGGGACATTGTGGTCTCAGGCAGGGACCGCCGCCTCCGCGGTGGCCTTGGCCCGCAGCCTCGACATGAGCTCCCGGACGCGGCCGGCCTCCATCTTCGCGCCGTCGATGTACAGCGCGTAGGTTTTCATGGTGGTCGTGATGTTCTTGTGCCCGAGTTGCTTGGACACGTAGTAGACGTCAGCGCCCATGCTCAGCCTCAGGCTCGCGTACGTGTGGCGCGTGTTGTACGCGCGACGCGCCGATCCCAGGGCCTTGAGGCCGACGGTGGTCTCGACCTTCGTCGGGGTCAGGTCCGCCAGCGTTGTCTCGGCGCCGAAGATGGTCTTCCAGACTTCCCCAGCGTTGCGGTACAACTTCTGGGTGTTTTTGGACAAGCGCGCCTTGGTTGCCCGGAAGTCGGCGATCGCCTCGCCCAGCGTCAGCGCCCGGGCGCCCGTCGCCTTCGGAACTGCGCCGGTCTTGACCTTCGCGCTGTTGGGGAACCACTTCGCATAGCTGAACGTGCCGGCCGCTATTTCTTCCCGGATCGTTTTGAGGTCCGTCTTCGCGGCCTTGATGTTCGCCGCGTTCCGACCAGCCCGTGCCAGGTTTCCCGGCACCGCTTGTCGTTGTACAGGAAGCTCACGCGGATCTTGCCGCCGTGCTCTGACAAACCGTCGCCATCACGCCCAGTTGCTGACTCCTTTGACCCCTACGACCCAGGACTCGAAGCCTTGAAGATCGATCAGAATGCGCCCGTCCGGGGCGCGTCGGTACTCGCGGCCTTCTCGCCACACGCCCTCGTGGCGCTTGCGCTCGACGGCTTTCTCCGTGTATCCGGTGAGGTTCTCGAACGTCTTGACGGTCACGAATCGGACCGCCCGTGCTGCGACCGCGCTCATCGGGTACCCCCGGGCGCCATGAGCCTCTCCGTGTTTGGGTTCTAGATCCATGCGAGCCGCAAGCAAGAACAGCACGGCTGAATGCCGGTAGCTGAACGTACTTCAAGGTGACTCAGCGGCGTCGCTTCTTCTTCGCAGGTGCTGGCGCCTTGCCGCTCCAGAAGTCGAGGATCTGACTGGTGGCGTCCGCCTGGGCGGCAGCCGCCTGGCGCTTGGTCTCGGCGGTTGCCCGGGCGCGCGCAGTTCCAACGACGCCGTTGGCGCAACTGAACCAGATGCTCATGAAAGGGTTCTTCTTCGTCCAAGGATTGGCCATCAGACTTCCTTCTCGACCGGGTGGCCGATGCAAAGATGCATGGTGGCCCGTTGCAGCGTCCGCTGGCCCCGGGAAGGACGCCACGATTGCCCGTCATCCGCTTCCTACGCCATGACCCCGTGCCCGCTCCGGGACCGGGAACCAATTCTCAAGTTGTTCGGCGGCTGCTGCTGGGCCTTTTCATCCGGCCGGTGGCCTTCGTGCTGTCGGGGCTGATGGCCCTTGCGTACTTCGTCGCCCACGCGCCTGAGGGCTTCTGGCCGCTCCTTAACCGGGGTGAGCTAGCGTCCTTGTAGCTTCGTCTTTCTGTACTGAGCCATCGAAAGATAAGACCTCCTCTTGACGAGCAATGACATTTTGTCTTGGACAAGACCCGGCGTGCTGTTAGGCTAGTGCAATTCAAAAATCCATTTGTCAATCATTTGTCCTGACAAACATGAACGAGACCCGTCTGACGATCGCCGCCGTTGAGCGCGACATCGGCCTGTCCAAGGACGTGCTGCGTGTGTGGGAGCGCCGCTACGGCTTCCCGGTGCCCGAGCGCGACGCGAATGGGGAACGCCTCTATCCGGCAGACCAGGTCGTCCGGCTGCGGCTGATCAAGCGGTTGATGGGCCACGGCCACCGGCCGGGGCGGCTGCTGTCCATCCGCTGGAGGAACTGGAATCCCTGTCATCGATGAGTTCGGCCAACGTGCCCAGGCTGGCCGTCGATGGCGACGAAGTCAGTGCTCTGGTGGACTTGATCCGGCGCCACCAGGCGGACGCCTATCTGCAGGCGATCCAGCAGCGGCTGGCGCGCCAGGGCCTGCGACAGTTTGTCCAGGACACTGTGGCGCCCCTAGCCGATGAGATCGGCCTTGCCTGGGCACAGGGTCGCCTGCAGGTGTTTGAAGAGCATCTGTTCACTGAGCTGACCGAGAGGGTGCTGCGCAACGCGATCAGCTCAGTGCCTGGCGGGCACGCGCCGCGGGTTCTGCTCACCAGCCTGCCGAATGAGCAGCACGCCATGGGGTTGCTGATGGTCGAGGCGTTGCTCTCGCTGGAAGGCGCGCGCTGCATTTCGCTCGGCGCCCAGATGCCGCTGGTGGAGATCGCGCATGCCGCCGCCGCGCATCGCGCGGACATCGTGGCCCTGTCGTTCTCGGCCGCGTTTCCGGCCCGCCAGGTGCCCAACCTGCTGCGACAACTGCGCGACGCGTTGCCGGCCACCACCATGCTGTGGGCCGGCGGCAGCGGGGTGCGGCGCATTGCCGCGCCTGAAGGCGTGTGCGTCGCTGCCACGCTGGACGACGGGGTCGCCGCCCTTGCGGGGTGGCGCAGCGCACATAGGCAAGACGCCGCGGCGCCGGACGACGCATCGGCGTGAGTGGCTGAGCGTTGCGGCGTGAAATTACATAAGGCGCCTCAAATGCGGCTCTGGTCATTGCATCCGCGGTACCTCGATCCCCAAGGCCTCGTTGCGTTGTGGCGAGAGGCACTGCTGGCCCGCGCCGTTCTCTGCGGAAACACTCGCGGCTATCGAAGTCATCCGCAGCTAGAGCGTTTTCGCTCTCAGTCCGCGCCGCGTTCTGCGATCAGTTGCTACCTGAATGGCATTTACGCCGAGGCAGCAACGCGTGGCTATTCCTTTGACCGCACCAAGATCGGCCGCGCGCGAATACAAGTACCCATTTTCGTTACGGCAGGCCAAGTGGAGTATGAGTGGCATCATCTGCTGCAGAAGCTTGCAGTTCGCAGTCCCGCCCTGTACGAGCAGTGGCGCGCAGTCGGGACTCCGGAATGCCATCCACTGTTTCGGGTTCAACATGGTCCGATCGAACCGTGGGAGCGTCTAAGTATTTCTCGAGAGCTATGGGCCGTGTTTGTTCACGGCCTGTTGGTAGGCCGGACGAGCCTCAAGGCGGTCTACATAGCGAGTCAGGTGCGGGAAGAATTCGCGCCCCATCACCTTGACAGCCATCTGCGCCACGAAAGACATCTGCACATCAGCACCGCTGAACGCGTTTCCCACCAGATATTCTTGCTGCTCAAGACATTGATTCAGATAACCCAGGTGGTTGCGCAATTCGCTCTGGATGCGCGGATGCAATGGCGCACCGACTTCACCCAGACGCCCGATATAGAGGTTCAGGATCAAGGGCAGCATGGCCGAACCTTCGGCATAGTGCAAAAATTGCACATCGCGGTTGTACGCTTGACTGTCCATCGCAGGAGCAAAATTCCCTTGGCCGTATTGGCGAATCAGGTAGTCGAGGATGGCACCAGACTCAATTAGCACCAAGTCATTGTCGCGCAGCACCGGGGCTTTTCCGAGCGGATGGATGCGCGTCAATTCGGGCGGCGCCAGACGCGTTGCATTGTCACGCTCATAGCGAACAACCACATAGGGCTGCGCCAGTTCTTCCAGCATCCAGATGATGCGTCGCGATCGCGATTCGTTCAGGTGGTGGACTTCGATCATCGTGCACTCCTATGGGCTAACGGTTTCAGATGGCTAAGCTGTCGCAATATCACCTACCCGCGTCGCTCCCGGTACCAGTGGCGCAATCTACATCGATCGTGCAATGCAGAGCCACAAGTAGTTCAGGTGGTGGTAAATACCTGATGCAACCTGGCGCATAGCCTGGAAAAAAGTCCGCGTGCCTCCATCATTCGCGATCTAGGGACTCGATTCTTCACGAC
>CAVRNE010000086.1:0-7119 GCA_963722025.1 uncultured beta proteobacterium | reverse complement strand
TCGCTGCGTGCCGTACGAGCAGAATACGCAGCAATCGGCCTGCATGCGTGGGTTAGCGGGCCTTCATGCCCAGAGAAGGAGACTCCATCTCGAATAGCTTGCGGCTGGTGATCATGGACTTGGTGGTCTCCACGTACTTCTTGAAGTGCGGCGACGCGATGTGCAGCAGGTATGCGGCTTCGTCGGCGTAGACCTCGAAGAAGCGCAATCGATGCGGGCTGTCCCGGAGCGACATGGAATAGATCGCCAAGACGCCGGGTTCCAGCCTGATCGAGTCCTCGATTTCCTCGATGACCGCTGCCTTGTACAGCGCCAATTGGTCCGGAGCGATGTCCAGCTCGGCGACGCGGACGTGCGGTGCCGTCGTCGTCAGGAGCGGCTTCGCGCCCAACGCGATGGGCACGGCGTCATCGATCCGGCGTGCCAGCAGTGCAGTTTGTGCGACCTGAGCGAACCGCTGGAAGTGCGGCGTCTGCAGGTGGTCACGGTAGGCGGTCTCGTCCCTGTAGATTTCCAGTACGCGGATCCGGTGGGGATTGCCTTTTTCAGCCGCAGAATGGAAGGCGATCACGCCAGGTTCCTGCAGCGTTGCGGCTGCATTGTCGCGCGCGGCCTCGCCGAATCCAGCCGTCTTGCCGGAGTCGACTTCCAGTTCGGCCCATCGCACGTAGGGGCCCGGGGACTGCTGAGCGGCAGCAGGCACGCCCATGCTCATCAATACGGCCGCGCCGATTATCAAAAGTCGTCTTGTCATCATCGAAGGTGTCCGGAGTCGAAGCCTGATTGTTTCGCTACCATCCATAGCGATGCGAGACATGGTCTAGCGGCCAGCCCGGTCTCGATCCGATTTCACTTGGCAGGCACAGTCGCCAGATGCTTGGCAAGTGCTTCGCGCGCACGGCGAGCATGCTCGGCATCCACGCGGTCAGCCAGCACTTGCACGAGTTGACGCAGTTGTCCGGCTGTCAGTCCCACGTTCATGCTGATGCGCATGTGCGCTTGCAGTTGCGATTCCGCGCCCGTAGCGCAGACAGCATGCCCACGGTAGCCAACTCGCGGCTTTGCCAGTCGAGGTTGTCGCGCTCAAAGATGTCGCCGAACAGGTGTGTCTTCAGGTATTCGTCGATGGCCGGCGCGAACTCGAACAGCGGCCCCGGTGACGGGCGCACCCGACAGCTTGGTCTGGTTGGCCGTGCCCGCGGCGAGCAGCGCGTCGCCCTTGGGATCGCGCGGCTGGCGTGCGACCGGCGGCGTCCTGGATGCCGCGCTGCTTGCGCGCCTCCAGCACCTTCATCAGTTCGCCTAGCGCATTGAGGCTGCGCGGGAAGCCCGCGTAGGCGTAGAGCTGCACCAGAATTTCCTTGGCATCGCTCACCGTCAGGCCTGCGTCCAGCCCTCTGATTCAAGGCGGTGTTGAGCCTCGGGATGTCGCCAGCGGCCGCGAAGGCCGCGATCGGCACGATGGCCTGCTGCGGGCGGTCAGGGCTTTCGGCAGGCTTGCGCAGCTTGTCATGGGCGAGGCGCCTGAGCTTTTGCAGGTCGGTGGAAAGCGCCGGATACGGCCTTGGCGAGACCGATCGCCATAGCAGGCCATCGGCGAGGCATGGCGCTTAGCTTGCCTTGTACTGCTCATCGCTGACCTTCTCCATCCATTTAACGTTCTTGCCATCCACCGTGCCGGTAACGGCCAGGTGGGTCATTGCGGTGGTCGGCGCGGCGCCGTGCCAGTGTTTGACGCCGGGCGGGCACCAGATCACGTCGCCGGGGCGGATCTCCTGCACGGGCTTGCCCCACTCCTGCGTGAGGCCCACCCCGGACATCACGACCAGCGCTGGCCCGCGGGGTGGGTATGCCAAGCCGAACGCGCACCTGGCTCGAAGGTCACCATGCCGCCCGGAGGCATTGATGTCTCTGTCGGCTGGCCAGACCGGATCGACCCGCACCCGGCCGGTGAAGAATTCCCGGGTCCGGCAGCCGAAGGCTGGGTGCCTGCGCGAGTGATCTGCTGGGCCTGTGCAGCCGTCTCGGTTTGCGGCTGAGCTTCGCTCATACCGAGGCATGGGCGCAGGCAATGCACAGGGCGGCTTTAAGGTTGTTGATCTCATGGCAGTCTCTCTGGCGAGTGTCCGCTTGGGACGATGCAGTGACTTTACGTTGCCTGGCCGACGTAAGTATTCCGTTGAATCCGCAAGGCGCTATGAATGCCATTCAACAGTGCGGTTATGCTGTCAGAACATCTCCGCTGCACCATCCATCAATGGCCCGCGACACCATCACGGACGTCCTGACCTTCCTTGCGGTTGCAAAGGAGCGCAGCTTCACCCGGGCGGCAGGCACGTTGGGATTGACCCCTTCGGCGGTCAGCCATACGGTCACCGCTCTGGAAAAGCGCCTGGGGGTGCAGCTGCTCACCCGGACCACCCGCAGTGTCACCCCACTGAGGCCGGCGAGCGGCTGCTCCGGTCGATCGGGCCACGCTTTGACCAGATCGAATCCGAACTTGCTGCCGTGAGCGCGCTCGCGGACAGCCCATCAGGCACCGTGCGCATTACCGCGATCGACTTCGTGGCCGATACGATCTTGTGGCCGAAAGCTTTCGCCGCTGCTGCTGCAGTATCCGGAACTGCGTCTGGAGATCAATACCAGCTACAGGATGACAGACATTGCTGCGGAGCGATTCGACTTCGGCGTCCGCACCGGCGCTCAGGTGGCCAAGGACATGGTCGCCGTCCGCATTTCGCCCGACTTCCAGCGCGCAATCGTCGGGGCGCCCGAATATCTCAAAAAGCACGGCATTCCAAAAGTATCCTGGACGACTTGGCGCGTCACAACTGCATCACCATGCGACTGGCCACCCGCGGCGCTCTGTTCCCGTGGGAGTTGACGAATGGAAAGCAGGAGATCCAGTTTCGCGCTGCCGGCCAGCTCACGTACAACAACACGTACCAGATTCTCAACGCCGCGCTCGCCGGAGGGGGCCTGGCATTCACCCCGAAGCCGCTTGCATGCCCCACTTGGCCGCCGGCCGCCTGCAGAAGGTGCTTGAAGATTGGTGCCCCACCGAGGCCGGCTTCTACCTGTATTACCCGAGCCGCCGCCAACAGTCCCGGGCGCAAGCACTGGTGGTCGATGCGTTGCGCTACCGGAGCTGACAATGGCCCGCGACAACATCAGCGACCTGCTTGCCTTTATCGCTGTGGCACGGGAACAGAGTTTCACGCGGGCCTCAGGCAAACTTGGCGTCTCCCAGTCGGCACTCAGTCACACAATCCGCAGCCTCGAAGCACGGATGGGCGTGCGCTTGCTGATCCGCACCACCCGAAGCGTGTCGCCTACCGAAGCTGGCGAACGCCTGTTGCAGACTGTCGCGCCGCAGTTTGATGAGATCGAGGCCGAACTGTCCGCGGTGAGCGATCTTGGAGGCAAATCCGGCGGGACCATCCGGATCACCGCGACGGATTATGCTGCCAATACCGTGCTTCGGCCAAGACTGGTCCCGGTTGCTGCCCGTCCATCCAGACCTGAAGATCGAGATGCATGTCGACTACGCGCTCGCTGACATCGTCGAGCAGCGCTACGACCTCGGGGTGCGATGGGGGGACCAGGTCGCAAAAGACATGATGGCCGTGCGCATCGGCCCGGATGTGCGCAACGGCATCGTTGCCTCCCCCGGCTATCTTGCCCAACGCGCAGAGCCCCTTCACCTCAGGACCTGGTCGACCACAACTGCATTGCGCTGCGCCTGGCCAGTGGCGGCATCTATGCGTGGGAACTCAACGACGGTGAACGCGAGTTGCAGGTCAAGATCGACGGACAGGCGAGTTCAATGGTGTGTACCAGATGCTTACAGCGGCGCTTGACGGTTGCGGCCTGGCATTCGTTCCCAGAGGATCTGGCCGTGTCCCACGTTGATGCAGGCCGACTTCGCTACGTGATGGAGGAGTGGTGGCCCACGTTCCCCGGCCTCCATGCCTACTACTCCACTCGCCGGCCGCCTTCCCGCGCATTGGATCTGCGTCATTGAGGCGCTGCGCTACCGTTGATTTGGCATGCCAGCGCACTGTCCCAGGCCGCCGATGCCGCACGCCTGCCGACCTTCATCCCAGTGCTTCCTTCGACCCTGCCGGAGGCCGATCGTGCGGGAGAGTAGCGCTGGCCGCTGTAGGCAACTCCGAGCGTCGGGCAGCGTTCCGGAACGCTTTTGATGGTTGCCGCGCTAGCTCTTCGTGAACACGATCCGCACCTGCCCCCGCCCCAGCACCTGCGGCAGCGCCGCCGCATCCTCGATGCGACCCAGGCGCGTGTACGAGTAAGGCGAGTCGAATGTGAGGTAGAAGACGACCAGGGTGTCTGCGCCCCACAGCATCAGGTCGCCGTTGCGGATCGTTCCGGGCCGCGTGGCGTTGGCCGGGAGCGGCTTCGGCAGCTTCACGTGCTTCTCGTTGCCGTTCAGGTCCGGCATGTCGAGGGTCAGAGGCAGCTGGGCGACGAAGGCACGCGCGGCCTCGTTGTCGGCGAGGGCGACCGCGAAGCGGCGTTCACCCACAGCCATCCAGATGCGTCGTTCTCCCGACGTGTCCGCGTTGGCCGTCGTGGCAGCCGCCGGCGGGACGACGAACGCCTGCAGCAGCCAGAGGCAAAAGGCCGACGCGGCCAGGGATCGGAGTCTCATGGTCGTGATCTTCGCGGTTAGCAGCGTCCCAGGAGGCCCCGGCCAGCAGGCTGGCCAGCAAGCCCAGGACCGAGACGGCCGCCCAGGCGGTGGCCAGGGATGCTGGATCCAGGGCGCTGAGCAGCGGGCGGCAATGGAGTCTGGACAGGGTTCATGGGACCAGTTCGTGGACGGGGTTGGACTAGGCGAGGCTCTGCTTGAAGAAGGCCTCGAGCCGGTCGAACGGGATCTTCTTCAGGTTGTCGTACAGGTCCACGTGATCGGCATCCGGAACGATCACCAGTTCCTTCGGGCCGGACGCCGCCTTGTACACGTCCTCCGAGTAGTAGCGCGAGTGGGCGTTCGCGCCGTGCACGAGCATGATCGGGCGGGGCGCGATCATGTCGATGTTCGCGGCCATGGGGAACTGGAAGAACGACATCGGCGTCGTGGCGGTCCACGCCGAGCGGAGTTGATGGACCGGGCGTGGTAGCCGCGGGGCGTGCGGTAGTAGTTGAAGAACGCGGCCAGCACCGGGTCCGCATCCGCCGGCAGCCGCTCCGGCAGCACGCGGGTGCCCTTCACGATCTGGCCGTTCGCGTCGAAGGGGACTTCGTGGTAGCCCAGCGCGTACGTTCCCTTCTCGGCATCCGCCCAGCGTTGCTGGCTCAGGTAGTCGACGACCTTGTGGCGCTGTTCGCGGGTGTAGCTGTCCTTGTAGCTGCGGCTCATGCTGCGCGACATGTCGTACATCGACGCGGTGGCCACCGCCTTGATCCGCGAGTCGCCGCTGGCCGCCGTCAACGCCATGCCGCTCAGGCCGCAGATGCCGATGGCACCGATGCGCTCGCGGTCGACGTTCGGCAGCAGGCCGACGTAGTCGACGGCGGCGCTGAAGTCCTCGGTGAAGAACTCCGCCGAAGCCACGTTGCGCACCGCGCCGCCGCTCTCGCCGGTGAACGACGGGTCGAACGCGAGCGTGACGAAGCCGCGCTCCGCCAGCGTCTGGGCGTAGAGGCCGGCCACTTGCTCCTTGACCGCGCCGAACGGGCCGCTGAGCACCAGGGCCGGCAGCTTGCCGGCGCCGCGGTTCTTCGGCTGGTACAGGTCGGCGGCGATGGTGATGCCGAACCGGTTGCTGAACGTGACCTTCCGGTGCGCCACCCGGCTGCTCTGCGGGAAGGTCTTGTCCCATCGCGTGGTCAAGGCCATGTTGGCGTTGCCGCGATTCTGTGGCGTTGCCGCGGCAGCGGGCGCTGCGACAAGGGGCAGCCGTTGCCAGGGTCAGGCCGGCTTGCAGCGTCGTGCGACGCGAGACATTCGCGAGAGTCATGGGGTTCCTTTCCATCGGTGAGGCCGCAGCGGGAGGCCGCCTTCGGCGATGGCTGGAAGTTTGCCGAGCGCTCGCGCGCGCGACTAGATAATGAATGCTGAATGCATCTAGTAGGCTGACTAATCAATCCAAGGAGAAGCCGCATGGCCAGGAAGAACCTCAACGACCTGTTGGGCTTCGTGACGGTGGCGCGGGAAGGCAGTTTCACGCGCGCGGCGGCGACGCTTGGGCGTCACGCAGTCGGCCCTGAGCCAGTCCATCCGCGGGCTGGAGGAGCGGCTGCAGATCCGGCTGCTGACGCGCACGACGCGCAGCGTGTCGACGACCGCCGCCGGCGAGCGCCTGATGCGGGCCATCGGGCACCGCTTCGACGAGATCGAGTCCGAACTCGATGCGCTGACGGCGCTGCGGGACAAGCCCGCGGGCACGGTGCGCATCACCTGCGGCGACCACGCGCTGCACAGCATCCTGCTGCCCAGGCTGACGCCGCTACTGCGCGAGTACCCGGAGATCACGCTGGAGTTCGACGTGAACTACGGCTTTCGCGACATCGTGGCGGACCGCTTCGACGCCGGCGTGCGCATGGGCAACACCATCGCCAAGGACATGATCGCCGTCCCCATCGGTCCGCCGCTGCGCATGGCGGTGGTCGCTTCGCCGGAGTACTTTGCGGAGCCGCCCGCCCCCGAAGGTGCCCCAGGACCTCACGGCGCACCGCTGCATCAACCAGCGCATGCTCACGTCGGGCGGGCTGTACGTCTGGGACTTCGAGCGGCGCGGCCGCAAGGTGAACGTGCGCGTCGACGGCCCCCTCATCTTCAACACGTCGCCGCCGCAGGTGGACGCTGCGCTCGCGGGCCTCGGGGTCGCCCTGCTGCCGGAGGACGAGTTGATGGCGCACATCGAGGCCGGACGCCTGGTTCGCGTGCTGGAAGACTGGTGCCCGAAGTTCGCGGGCTACCACCTCTACTACCCGAGCCGGCGACAGCCTGCTCCGGCCTTTTCGCTGGTGGTCGAGGCACTGCGATTCCGCGCCTGATCGCGAGGGCAACTTGCCGGTTCACGGAGAAAGGCTGGAATGCGCTGGGGAATGGTCGGCTGCGCAGCAGCTTTCATCAGTAGCGATTCGCAGAAT
>CAVRNE010000085.1:0-16160 GCA_963722025.1 uncultured beta proteobacterium | reverse complement strand
GCATGGAAGAAAGCGCCTTTCTCGAGAACTACCGTTTCCTCGCCCGCTACAACCGCTGGTTCAACCAGAGGTTGTACGCGGCGTGCGAGCAGCTTCCAGATGAGGAGCGCAAGCGGGAGCGCGGCGCCTTCTTTGGCTCCATCCACAACACGCTGAACCACCTGGTTTGGGGCGACCAGACCTGGCTCAGGCGTTTCGCGGCCCAGGGGGTGGAGTTTGCTTCGCTGGGTGGCGGTCTGCTGGATCTACCCGAGGGTGCCATGCACGCCGCCGTGCTTCATGAGGAGTGGGCGGCATTGCGAACCCAACGCGAGCAGCTTGACGAGGCCATCGAGGCATGGGTGCGCGACATGCCGGCGGACTTCCCGCTGCGCACCATGCGCTACAGCAACAGCAAGGGCGTGAAGCGCGAGCACCCGATGTGGCAGGCGCTCACCCATTTCTTCAATCACCAGACCCACCACCGCGGGCAGGTCACCACGCTGCTGGCTCAGTCGGGAATCGACCCCGGCGTCACCGACCTGATTGCGCTGGTGTACCGAAAACAAAAAAACCCGCCGAGGCGGGTTTTTCTTGTGGTTCGCGAGGCGCTACTTCTTGGCGCTGGCAGCGGGCTTGGCCGCACTGGCTGCGGGCTTGGCGCTGGCGCTTGGCGCTGGCGGCCGGCTTGTCGGCAGCCTTCTTGTACGCAGCGCCATTCACGGTCAGGCCTTCGGCCGAAAACTTGGCGGCCTTGTCCTCACCCACGCCCTTGACGCGCGCGATGAAGTCTTCCCAGCTCTTGAATTCGCTTTTCTTGCGCTCCGAGATGATCGTTTTGGAGGTAGACGGGCCTATGCCCTTGATACTGTCGAGCTCGGCCTCGGTGGCCTTGTTCACGTCCACAGCGGCCATGGCCATGGTGGCGCACAGCATGAGCACGATGGCCAATAGTTTCTTCAGCATGGATTTCTCCTAAGGGCGGTTGATGGACCGGCGCCGAAGGGCGCCAGGTCCTTTGACCAACGCAACCGCCACGGGATGGTTGACGGAAGCGACCCTAGGCGGACAGCTCGGCCATGTATTTGCCGACGCCCGTCTGCACGTCGGCAAAGGCATGATCGCAGCCGGCAGCGCGCAAGGCCGCCAGGTCGGCCTGGGTGTAGCACTGGTACTTGCCGCGCAGGGCGTCGGGGAAGGGGATGTACTCGATCAGTCCCTTGGCAGCGGCCGTGGCCGTGTCGAACGCGGGCTGCCCGGCATCGGCGCGCAGCGCGTTGACTACCGCTGTGGCCACGTCATTGAACGGTTGGGCTCGCCCGCTGCCCAGGTTGAAGATGCCGGATTTCCCGGGGTTATCGAGGAACCACAGGTTCACGGCCACCACGTCGTCGATGAAGACGAAGTCACGTTTCTGCTCGCCCGGCCCGTAGCCGCCGTACTGGCCGAACAGCTTGACCTTGCCTTCGGCCTGGAACTGGTTGAACTGGTGGAATGCCACGCTCGCCATCCGTCCCTTGTGCTGTTCGCGCGGGCCGTAGACATTGAAGTAGCGAAAACCGACAACCTGGCGGCCCTTGCCGGTTTTCGCGCGGCCCAGGTCATCACCCAGTTCGCGCCGCATCCTCTGGTCGAACAGCAGCTTGGAATAGCCGTACACGTTGAGCGGCCGCTCGAACTCGGGCGTTTCACGGAAGGTGTCCGAGCCGCCATAGGTCGCCGCCGAAGACGCGTAGAGCAGGCGGGAACCGCGTTCCTGGCAGGCATTGAACAAGCCACACGACAGCGTGTAGTTGTTGTCCATCATGTACTTGCCGTCGGTCTCCATCGTGTCGCTGCAGGCGCCTTCGTGGAAGACGGCTTCGACCTTGCCAAAGGCGCCCTCGGCGAAAAGTGTCGTAGAACACGTCGGCGTCGACGTAGTCGGCGATCTTCAGGTCGGCCAGGTTGCGGAACTTGTCGCCCTGCGTCAGGTCGTCGACGACGATGATGTCGTCGATGCCGCGCGCATTCAAGCCCTTGACGATGTTGCTGCCGATGAAACCCGCAGCTCCGGTGACCACGATCCTTGTCATGTGAAAAGCTCCTCGTAGGAGACAGTGGCGGTGCCGAACTTGCCCACCACGATTCCGCCGGCCTTGTTGGCCAGCGGCATGGCATCGCGCAGGCCCATGCCGGCGCCGACCAGCGCGGCAAGTGTGGCTATCACCGTGTCCCCGGCACCGGTCACATCGAAAACTTCGCGCGCCTGGGCTTCCACATGGGAGTCGCCCTGCGCGTCGAATAGCGTCATTCCATCTTCTCCCAGCGTCACCAGCAAGGCGTCGAGTTCGAGCGCCTCGCGCAGATTTTGCGCCTTGGCGCGCAGCTCATCGGTGTTGTGCCAGCTCCCCACGACCTGCTGCAACTCGGCCCGGTTGGGGGTGATGACGGTGGCGCCGCTGTAGCGCGAATAGTCCGAGCCCTTGGGATCGATCAGCACCGATTTGCGGCCTGCGCGGGCGGCGGCAATCATGGTGCCGATGTGGGCCAGGCCGCCTTTGCCGTAGTCGGAGAACAGCACGGCGTCGTGTTGCGGCGCCAGGAGGGCGAAGGTTTCGTTCTGCAGGGCCAGCGCCTCGTGGTCAGGCTCGTTCTCGAAGTCCATGCGCAGCAGCTGCTGGTGGCGGCCGATCACGCGCAGCTTCACGGTCGTCTTCAGCCCCGGGTCGCGCTTGAGGTGGGTGGCGATGCCGGTTTCGCGCAGCAAGGCTTCGAGCCGGTGTCCGGGCTCATCGTCGCCGACGACGCCCAGGAAGCTGGCCTGCGCGCCCAGTGTGACCACGTTGTAGGCGACGTTGGCGGCTGCGCCGATACGCTCTTCCTCGCGCGTGACCTTGACCACGGGCACGGGTGCTTCGGGCGAGATCCGCTCCACCGCACCATGCCAATACCGGTCGAGCATCGCGTCGCCGACCACCAGCACGCGTGCGGCGGCGAGTCGCTTTTTGCTTGGAGTAGTCATATCTTCATAGTTCCTCTACCCGGCGGGCGGGATAGCTGTCCCAGGCCTGGCAGCCGGGGCATTGCCAGAAGTGCTGCTTGGCCTCGAAGCCGCATGCCGCACAACGATAGCGCGTCAGGGGCTTCACCGCATGGTCCAGCGCACTTTGCACATGAGGATGAAACTGCTCGTGCTCCAGCTTTTCGCCCGCCAGCCATTTGGTGGCGGCCACCAGCGATGGCTCGCGTTCGAGGTGCTTCACATACCATTCCCTTGCCACGGTGGCGTCGGGCTCGAGCGCGACGATGCCTTCCAGCACGTCCAGCGATGGCGACAGCTCGTAGCTGGCAAGCAGCACTTCGATCGCCTGCGCTTGCTGGTTGCTCGCCAGGGCGGCTTCCGTCAACGATTTCGCAACCAGGGGGATGGAGGCCGGCGCCGAGTGCGCCAGCTGCGACAGCGTGCTCAACGCGCCGGCCGCGTCGCCGGCGCGCCGCTGCAGCGCCGCCAGTTCGATGCCGGGGCGGGCGGCCGCCGGCGCGATTTTGGTCGCCTCGCGCAGCAACTGCTCCGCTTGCGCCGGTGGGGCGGCAGCGGCCTGCTCGCACAAGTAGTGCGCCAGGCGGCCAATAAAAGTGCCGTGGCCCGATGCATCCAGCTTTTTCGCGATCTCGGACGCCTGGCCCCAGTCGCGAGTGCGCTCATAGATCGCCAGCAACGCAAGCAAGGCCTGGCTCTCGTAGGCCGTGCCCTCCAGCTTGCGCAGCGCTTCCTCCGCGCGGTCCAGCAGGCCGGCCTTGAGGAAGTCCAGGGCCAGCGCATGCTGGGCGCGGTGGCGATCGGCGCGGCTCAGGTCGCCGCGCGAGAGCAGGTGCTCATGCACGCGCACCGCACGCTCGTACTCGCCGCGCCGGCGAAACAGGTTGCCCAGGGCGAAGTGCAGTTCCGAGGTGTCGGGGTCGTTCTGCACCGCCTCGATGAAGGCGTCGATGGCCTGGTCCTGCTGCTCGTTGAGCAGAAAATTCAGGCCGCGAAAGTAGGCCTTGGGAGCCTGGCGGTTCTCGATGCGCAGCTGGCGCAGGTCCAGGCGCGAGGCCAGCCAGCCCAGCACGAAGGCGATGGGCAGGCCCCACAAGACCCAGCTGAGGTCAAAGTCCATGCTGTGATGATTCGGCGTTGGCGGGCGATTGCGCCGTCATGCCTTGGTGTGCGCGCCGCGCGGCGGCGCGATGCTTCCAGCCACCGCGGGACCATGCCCAGGGCGCCGATGGCCAGGCCCAGCGCGAAAGCGGCCAGCACGACCAGCACCAGGGGTGCGCGCCAGAGCGTGCCGAAGAAGAAGTGCACCGTCACGTCCTGCTGGTTGTTCAGCGCGAAAGCGAACAGGGTAAAAAAAATGGCTGCCTTGAGCAGCCACATGAGGTATTTCAAATCAAGGCTTCCTCAGTGGGAAGGCTGATTCTAGCGACAGCGTCAGGGCTTGCCCTGCGCCTCGATTTCGGCTGTGCGCTGGTCCACCGCCTCGCGCAGGGCCTTGCCCGGCTTGAAGTGGGGCACGCGCTTCTCGGGGATATGGACGCTTTCGCCGGAGCGCGGGTTGCGGCCCATGCGCGGCGGGCGCCGGTTGATCGAGAAGCTGCCGAAGCCGCGGATTTCGATCCGGTGCCCACGCACCAGCGCGTCGCCCATGGCGTCAAGAATGGTCTTGACGGCATATTCGGCGTCGCGGTGCGTCAGTTGGCTGAAACGCGCGGCCAGTTCTTCGACTAGATCACTGCGGGTCATGGGGTCCTGGGGATTGTCATCCCGGGCCCCGGATCAAGTCCGGGGTTTCAGCACCCGGGACTCCACGCGACGGCATGGATGCCGGGTCGAGCCGGCAATGACAGTCCTCTTCTTACTTCTCGGTATTGTCCAGCTTGGCGCGCAACAGGGCGCCCAGGCTGGTGGTGCCGGCGTTCTCGCGAGCGGACTGCTGCGAGAGGTTCGACATCTGTTCCTGCTGGTCGGCCATGTCCTTGGCCTTGATGGACAGCTGGATGTTGCGGGTCTTGCGGTCGATGTTCACGACCACGACCGTGACTTCGTCGCCTTCCTTGAGCACGTTGCGGGCATCTTCCACGCGGTCGCGGGAGATTTCGCTGGCGCGCAGGTAGCCCAGGATTTCCTGGCCCAGGTCGATCTCGGCGCCCTTGGGGTCGACGGTCTTGACCTTGCCCGACACCACGGAGCCCTTGTCGTGCACGGACACGAAGGTGGTGAACGGGTCGGCGTCCAGCTGCTTGATGCCCAGGCTGATGCGCTCGCGGTCCACGTCGACGGCCAAAACGATGGCTTCGACTTCCTGGCCCTTCTTGTAGTTGCGCACGGCGGCTTCGCCCGGCTCGTTCCAGGACAGGTCGGACAGGTGCACCAGGCCGTCGATGCCTGCTGCCAGGCCGACGAACACGCCGAAGTCGGTGATCGACTTGATCGGGCCCTTGACGCGGTCGCCGCGCTTGGTGTTTTGCGCGAATTCCTGCCAGGGGTTGGCCTTGCACTGCTTCATGCCCAGGCTGATGCGGCGCTTGTCTTCGTCGATCTCGAGGACCATGACTTCGACTTCGTCACCCAGCGAAACGATCTTGCTGGGAGCGACGTTCTTGTTGGTCCAGTCCATTTCGGAGACGTGCACCAGGCCTTCGATGCCGGGCTCGAGTTCCACGAACGCGCCGTAGTCGGCGATGTTGGTGATCTTGCCGAACATGCGGGTGCCTTGCGGGTAGCGGCGGTTCACGCCCATCCACGGGTCGTCGCCCATTTGCTTCAGGCCCAGGGAGACGCGGTTCTTCTCGGTGTCGAACTTGAGGATCTTGGCGGTGATTTCCTGGCCGGCCTGAACGACTTCGCTCGGGTGGCGGACGCGGCGCCAGGCCATGTCGGTGATGTGCAGCAGGCCGTCGATGCCGCCGAGGTCCACGAACGCACCGTATTCGGTGATGTTCTTGACGACGCCGCGAACGACGGAGCCTTCCTTCAGGGTTTCCATCAGCTTGGCGCGCTCTTCGCCCATCGAAGCTTCGACAACGGCGCGGCGGCTCAGCACCACGTTGTTGCGCTTGCGGTCGAGCTTGATGACCTTGAATTCCAGGGTCTTGTTTTCGTACGGAGTCAGGTCCTTGATGGGACGCGTGTCGATCAGCGAGCCGGGCAGGAAGGCGCGGATGCCGTTGACCAGCACGGTGAGGCCGCCCTTGACCTTGCCGCTGGTGGTGCCGGTGACGAATTCGCCGGATTCCAGGGCCTTCTCGAGGCTCATCCAGGATGCGAGGCGCTTGGCCTTGTCGCGCGACAGGATGGTGTCGCCATAACCGTTTTCGATGGCGTCGATGGCCACCGACACGAAGTCGCCAACCTGGACTTCGATTTCGCCCTTGTCGTTCTTGAACTCGTCGATCGGCACGTAGGCTTCGGACTTGAGGCCGGCGTTCACGACCACGAAACTGTGTTCGATACGCACCACTTCGGCGGTGATCACCTCGCCGGTACGCATTTCGGAGCGTTGCAGCGATTCTTCAAACAGGGCGGCAAAAGATTCAGACATTCGGTTTCCTTGCACGTCGCACAGGTTTCCAGACGCAAAAGCAAAATCGCTTCAACGCGGCTGTTTCTATGACTGGGACGGCGGTTTGTGCGGCTTGGGGCCGCGGGTTAAGTTGAACGATCCACACTGCCTGGTGCGCTGGCGCGCGAGAAGGGCGGTGTGGGCCTGGCAGCTATCGGTTGGACCCGAAAGGCTGTTTGCCCTCCCACCACTGGAGCACCTGGGCCACCGATTCATCAACCGATTGACCTGAGTTATCCAGGAGGAGGGCGTCCTCGGCCGGCTTCAGGGGCGCGACTGCCCGGGATGAATCCCTCGCGTCGCGCGCTTCCAGGTCGGCGCTAAGACCGTCGATTGTAGTTGAATTCCCTTTGAAATCAATTGCTTATAGCGGCGCTCGGCGCGCTGGGCGGCACTCGCGGTGAGGTAGACCTTCAGCTGGGCATCGGGAAAGATCACCGTGCCCATGTCGCGCCCGTCGGCCACCAGCCCGGGCAAGCGCCGGAAGCTCTGCTGCAGGGACACCAGCGCGGTGCGCACGGCGGGGAGGGCGGAGACCCTGGAGGCGTTCATTCCGGCCTCTTCGGTGCGAATCGCATCCGTCACGTCTTGCTCGCCCAGCAGGACCTGGCCGCCCAGGAACCGCACCGGCAGGGTTTCGGCCAATTTGCCGATACTGTGCTCGTGGGCCGTGTCCAGCGACAGCCCGGCCTGAACGGCGGCCAATGCCGTGATGCGGTAGAGCGCGCCGGAATCCAGGTAGTGATAGCCGAGCTTGCGGGCGACTTCGGATGCCAGGGTCCCCTTGCCCGAAGCGGTGGGGCCATCGACGCAGATCACCGGGATGCGGGGCGCGGGGGTCTGCACGACCGTGAACAAGGTCTCGAAGTAGTCGGGGAAGGTCTTGGCGACGCACTTCGGATCTTCGATGCGCACCTGCACGCCCGCCGGATTGAAAGCGGCGAGGGAAAAGCACATGGCGATGCGGTGGTCGTCGTAGGTATGGATGCTGGCCGGCTTCCATTGTCCTTGAGCCCGGCCGGCGGCGTGATCGTGATGAAGTCCGGGCCTTCCACCACCTCGGCGCCGAGCTTGCGCAGTTCCGTGGCCATGGCGGCCAGGCGGTCGGTTTCCTTCACGCGCCAGCTGGCGATGTTGCGCAGCCTGCTGGGGCCGTCGGCATACAGCGCCATCACCGCCAGGGTCATGGCTGCGTCCGGGATGTGGTTGCAGTCCAGGTCGATGGCCTTGAGCGGCCAGGCGCCACGCGACACCTCCAGTGAATTGGGGCCGCCCGTTACCTGGGCGCCCATCAGGCGCGCGGCGTCGATGAAGCGGATGTCGCCCTGGATGGAGTCTTCGCCCACGCCCGAAATGCGCACCGGCCGCCGCCTGCGCCGCGATCGCGCCGAGCGCGACGAAGTAGCTGGCGGAGGAAGCGTCCGCCTCTACATGGATGCTGCCGGGCGAACGGAAGCTGCTGCCCGCGGGAATGGTGAAGCGCTGCCAGCCTTCGCGCCGCACCGTGATGCCGAAGCGGGCCAGCAGATTCAGTGTGATCTCGATGTAGGGCTTGGAGATCAGTTCGCCGACCACTTCGATCACCACGTCAGTGCCGAGCGTGGGGGCCACCAGCGGCAGCGCCATCAACAGCGCGGTGAGAAACTGGCTCGACACATCGCCGCGCACCCGGATGGGCTGCTCGAGTTTGAGTTGCGGGCGGCCGATGCGAAGCGGGGGATAGCCGGGCACGCCCAGGTAGTCGATTTCGACAGCCCAGCTGGCGCAGGGCGTCCACCAGGTCGCCGATGGGCCGTTCGTGCATGCGCGCCACGCCGCTCAACTCGAACTCGCCGCCAAGGACCGCCAGGGCCGCCGTCAGCGGGCGCATCGCCGTGCCGGCGTTGCCCAGGAACAGCCTGGCGTGCTGGGCCGGCGCCCGGCCGCCCAGGCCGGTGATCTCGACGCGCCGTCCCGCTGTGTTTCACGCCGCAGCCCAGCGCGCGCAGGGCGTCGAGCATGACGCGGGTGTCGTCGGAATCGAGCAGTTCGTGGACGGTGGTCGTGCCGGCGCTCAAGGCGGCCAGCAGCAGCACGCGGTTGGAGATGCTCTTGGAACCGGGCAACAGCACGGTCCCCGCGGCGCTGTCCAGCGGCGGAATATCCAGGAACTCGGTCGCGAACATCAGGTCTCGAGCAGGGCGCTCGTCATTTCCTGGAGGTGCCCATGCGCCATTGCGCGCGGGTTTCGCTGGCCTGGTTGATCAGGTCCTCCAGGGCCTCGGCGTTGCCGCCCTCGATCATCTGTTCCATGGCATGGAGCGTGCGCTGGAAGATCTTGGACTGCTCGAGCAATTCGTGCCGATTTGCCAGCAGGATGTCGCGCCACATCTTGGGCTCGCTCGCGGCGATGCGAGTGAAATCGCGAAAGCCCGGGCCGGCCAGGGACAGGAAGTCCTTGCCGTAATCCTGCGAGGTGATTGCGTTGATGAGCGCAAAGGCGATGAGGTGCGGCAGGTGGCTCACGGCGGCGAAAGCGGCGTCGTGGGCATCGGGCGTCATCTTGAGCACCTTGCAGCCCAGGCCTTCCCAGACCTGCACGGCTTTTTCGGCCTGCACCGGATGGGTGCGGTCGATCGGCGTCAGGATGACCTGCCTGTCCGTGTAGAGGTCGGGGTCGGCATGCTCGACCCCCGACACTTCCTTGCCGGCGATCGGGTGGCAGGGCACGAACGAGCCGATGTGGTCACGCAGCACGCGCCGGGCCGCGTCGATCACGTCGCGCTTGGTCGAGCCCACGTCCATGATCAGCATGTCCTTGGTGACCAGGTGCCTGATCGCCTTGAGCGTGGCTTCCGTCGCCGCGACCGGCACCGCCAGCAGCACGATGTCGGCGCCCGAGACCGCCAGCAGCGCGGAGGGCGCCTCGACGTCGATCACGCCCATGCTGACGGGCGCGCTGCGGTGGTGGACGGCGACTTGCTGTAGCCGACCACGCGCTTGACCAGCCCGGCGCGCTTGAGCGCCAGGGCGAAAGAGCCGCCCATGAGGCCGCAGCCGATCAGGCCTAATTGTTCGAACATGATGGCATCAGTCGCCGACGGGGTAGGTGCCCAGCACCTTGTAGAACGCGCAGAGGCTTTGCAGATCCTCCAGCGCGGCGGCCACGTGGGGCTGCGACGGATGGCCCTGCACGTCGATGTAGAAATAGTATTCCCACTGGCCGGATGCGCGCGGGCCGCGACTCGAAGCGCGTCATCGAGACGCCGTGCTGCTTGAGCGGCACCAGGATGTCGTGCACCGCGCCGGGCCGGTTGGGCACCGAGACCACCAGGCTGACGCAGTCGCGGCCCGAGGCCTGCGGCGCTTCCAGCGTCTGGGGCAGGCAGATCACCGCAAAGCGGGTGCGGTTGAAGGCATCGTCCTGGATCGCGTGGGCGACGATGTGCAGGCCGAACTCGCTGGCGGCGCGTTCGCCGGCGATGCCGGCCCAGGCCGGATTGGTGGCCGCCAGCCGGGCGCCTTCGGCATTGCTGGACACGGCGCGGCGCTCGGCGTTGGGCAGGTGCTTGTTCAGCCAGCCCTGGCACTGCGCCAGCGCCTGCGGGATGGGCCAGCACCACCTCGATGCCATCGAGCGAATTGGACAGGCGCAGCAGGTGGTGGCGCACCAGCAGGCTGATCTCGCCGACGATGTGCAGGGGCGAATGCAGCAGCAGGTCGAGCGAGCGGGTGACCACGCCCTCGCTGTTGTTCTCCACGCGGCACCACGCCGAAATCGGCGGTGCCCGCGGTCGCCGCATGGAACACCTCGTCGAAGTTGACGCAGGGCACATGCTCGATGCTGGAGCCGAAGAACTGCACCGCGGCCTGCTCGCTGAAGGTGCCGGCGGGACCGAGGTAGGCCACGCGCTGCGGCGCCTCCAGCGCCCGGCAGGCCGACATGATCTCGCGCCAGATGGTGGCGACGTTGCCGTCCTTCAGCGGGCCCGGGTTGGCTGCCTGCAGGCCGTTGATGACCTGGGCCTCGCGCTCGGGGCGGAACACGGTCGAGCCTTCGGCGCGCTTGAGGTCCCCGACCTCATTGGCCAGCGCCGCGCGGCGGTTGAGGGCGGCCAGCAACTCGCGATCGACAGCATCGATTTCGGTGCGCAGCTGTGCCAGGTCTTTTTTCATGGCGTCTCGTCGTCGCCGGCGGGATCTTCCTCACCTTCGGGCGCCTGGGCGTCGTTCTCGACGATGCGCTGCAGCCCGCTGAGCTTGGAGCCCTCGTCCAGGCCGATCAGCGTGACGCCCTGGGTGGCGCGGCCCAGCTCGCGGATCTCGCTGACGCGCGTGCGAACCAGCACGCCCTTGTCGGTGATCAGCATGATCTCGTCGTCGGCATGGACCAGCGTGGCGGCGACCACCTTGCCGTTGCGCTCGCTCTGCTGGATCGCGATCATGCCCTTGGTGCCGCGGCCATGCCGGGTGTATTCGGTGATGCTTGTGCGCTTGCCGTAGCCATTTGTCGGTGGCGGTCAGCACGCTTTGCTGCTCGTCCTCGGCCACCAGCATGGCGATCACGCCCTGGCCTCGTCGAGCATCATGCCGCGCACGCCGCGGGCGTTGCGGCCCATCGGCCGCACGTCGTTCTCGTCGAAGCGCACGGCCTTGCCGCCGTCGGAGAACAGCATCACGTCGTGCTTGCCGTCGGTGAGCGCGGCGCCGATCAGGTAGTCGCCTTCGTCGAGGTCGACGGCGATGATGCCGGCCTTGCGCGGATTGCTGAATTCGTCGAGCGCGGTCTTCTTGACGGTGCCCATGGAGGTCGCCATGAACACGTAGTGGTCGGCCGGGAAGCTGCGGAACTCGCCGGTCAGCGGCAGCACCACGTTGATCTTCTCGCCTTCCTGCAGCGGGAACATGTTGACGATGGGCCGGCCGCGCGAGCCGCGCGAGCCCGCCGGCACTTCCCAGACCTTGAGCCAGTAGAGCCGGCCGCGGTTGGAGAAGCACAGGATGTAGTCGTGCGTGTTGGCGATGAAGAGCTGGTCGATCCAGTCGTCTTCCTTGGTCGCCGTCGCCTGCTTGCCGCGGCCGCCGCGCTTCTGCGCGCGGTATTCGGACAGCGGCTGGCTCTTGATGTAGCCGCGAATGCGAGAGCGTCACCACCATGTCGGTGGGCGTGATCAGGTCTTCGGTCGCCAGGTCCTGGGCGTTGTGCTCGACCAGGCTGCGGCGGGCGCCCAGCTTGGTCTGGCCGAACTCCTGCTTCAGCGAGGTGAGTTCGTCGCTGATGATGGTGGAAACGCGGGCCGGCTTGGCCAGGATGTCCAGCAGGTCCTCGATCTCGGCCATCACCTCCTTGTATTCGGCGACGATCTTGTCCTGCTCCAGGCCGGTCAGGCGCTGCAGGCGCATCTGCAGGATTTCCTGGGCCTGGGTGTCGGACAGGCGGTAAAGGCCGTCGCTGCCCATGCCGAATTCGCGCTCGAGCCCGTCGGGCCGGTAGTCGTCGGCGTTGATGATGCCGCCGTCGGCGCGGGTGCGGGTGAGCATCTCGCGCACCAGCTGGCTGTCCCAGGACCGGCTCATCAGCTCGGCCTTGGCGACCGGCGGTGTCGGGGCATTGCGGATGATCGCGATGAATTCGTCGATGTTGGCCAGCGCGACCGCCAGGCCCTCCAGCACGTGGCCGCGCTCGCGCGCCTTGCGCAGGGCGAACACCGTGCGCCGCGTCACCACTTCGCGGCGGTGCTGCAGGAAGACCTGGATCAGGTCCTTCAGGTTGCACAGGCGGGGCTGGCCGTCGATCAGCGCCACCATGTTGATGCCGAAGGTGTCCTGCAGCTGGGTCTGCTTGTACAGGTTGTTCAGCACGACTTCGGGCACTTCGCCGCGCTTGAGCTCGATCACCAGGCGCATGCCGGACTTGTCGCTCTCGTCCTGGATGTGGCTGATGCCCTCGATCTTCTTCTCGTTGACCAGCTCGGCCATGCGCTCCTGCAGCGTCTTCTTGTTCACCTGGTAGGGCAGCTCGTCGACGATGATCGCCTGGCGCTGGCCCCTGTCGATGTCCTCGAAGTGGCACTTCGCGCGCATCACCACCTTGCCGCGGCCGGTGCGATAGCCGTCCTTGACGCCGTTGATGCCGTAGATGATGCCGGCGGTGGGGAAGTCGGGCGCGGGCACGATCTCCATCAGCTCGTCGATGCTGGCCTCGGGGTTGCGCAGCAGGTGCAGGCAGCGCATCGACCACTTCGTTGAGGTTGTGCGGCGGGATATTGGTGGCCATGCCCACCGCGATGCCGCCTGAGCCATTGACCAGCAGATTGGGCAGCTTGCTGGGCAATACCAGCGGCTCTTTCTCGCTGCCGTCGTAGTTGGGGCCGAAATCGACGGTTTCCTTGTCGATGTCGGCCAGCATTTCATGCGCGATCTTCGCCAGCCGGATTTCGGTGTAGCGCATGGCCGCGGCGTTGTCGCCGTCGACCGAGCCGAAATTGCCCTGGCCGTCCACCAGCATGTGGCGCATGGAGAAATCCTGCGCCAGGCGCACGATGGTGTCGTAGACCGACTGGTCGCCGTGCGGGTGATACTTACCGATGACGTCGCCGACGATACGGGCCGACTTCTTGTAGGGGCGGTTCCAGTCGTTGTTGAGTTCGTGCATCGCGTAGAGCACGCGGCGGTGCACCGGCTTGAGGCCGTCGCGGGCATCCGGCAGCGCGCGCCCCACGATCACGCTCATGGCGTAATCGAGGTAGCTGCGCCGCATTTCCTCTTCGAGACTGATGGGCAGGGTTTCTTTGGCGAACTGAGGTCATGAGGAGGAGGCTGACGCGGCGCGAAGCCTTTGATTTTACGTTGAGGGGCCGTGTCGCGAACGCCGCAACACAACGGCCGGAATGCGGTTTTGTCCTACGTGGCTTCAGGACGCCGTACGCGTTGTTTGTGTAAGGACCGTGTGGCACAATAAGTCTGACGTTTTTGGTGATGGTCACTTAAAGCGTCTTGTTTACGCAGCGCGGCTGCGGCTTTTTCCCCAAGAGGAGAACCATGAAGAAACTGAATAAAGTGGCGATGATGTTTGCAGTCGCTGCGCTGGCAACTGCCGCAGGCGCGCAAACTCGCGTTACCGCAGCCGACGGTGGCACCCGCGATCGACAACTGGTCAAACGGCACCGGCGAACTGGTCGTGGAAGAACGGCACCAACGAACTGTGCTGGCGCGATGCCAACTGGACGCCTGCCACGGCCGCCGAGGGCTGCGATGGCGCCCTGGTTCGCCGCTCCGGCCCCGGCTCCCGTGATCGTCGCTCCGGCGCCTGTTGCTCCTCCGCCGCCCCCGCCGCCGGCTCCCCCGGCCGCCACCAAGGTGACCTACGCTGCTGACGCGTTCTTCGACTTCGACAAGTCGGTCCTCAAGCCCGAAGGCAAGGCCAAGCTCGACGACCTGGTCGGCAAGATCAAGGACATCAACCTGGAAGTGATCATCGCCGTCGGCCACACCGACTCGGTGGGCGCCGACGCCTACAACCAGAAGCTGTCGGTCCGCCGCGCCGAAGCCGTCAAGGCCTACCTGGTCTCCAAGGGCATCGAAAAGAACCGCGTCTACACCGAAGGCAAGGGCGAGAAGCAGCCTGTTGCCGACAACAAGACCACCGAAGGCCGCGCCAAGAACCGTCGCGTGGAAATCGAAGTGGTCGGCACCCGCGCCAACACGTCCCTGAACGCCTCAAGGAAGTTGAAAAAAGCCCCGCTCGCGGGGCTTTTTTCTTATGAATCGTCGCCGAATACGGTGCGCATTCATCCGCCGTTCATAATCGCGGCATGACCGCAGACACGTCAACGCCGACCCGGCCGAACTGGCCAAATTTTCCGAGCTCGCCCACCGCTGGTGGGATCCGGAGAGCGAGTTCCGGCCGCTGCACCAGATCAACCCGCTGCGGCTGGATTGGATCCAGTCGCACCTGCCGCTGGCCGGCAAGCGCGTGCTGGACGTCGGCTGCGGCGGCGGCATCCTGGCCGACTCCATGGCGCGCAAGGGCGCCGCAGGTGCTGGGCATCGACCTGGCCGACCAAGGCCCTGCGAGGTCGCGCAGCTGCACGCGCTGGAGGCGAACACGCCCAACGTCGACTACCGCGAGGTCAGTGCCGAGGCGCTGGCCGCCGAGCAGCCCGGCTGCTTCGACGTCGTCACGTGCATGGAGATGCTCGAGCACGTGCCCGACCCGGCTTCGGTGGTGCAGGCCTGCGCCAGCTGGTCAAGCCGGGCGGCTGGGTGTTCTTCTCGACGATCAACCGCAACCCCAAGTCCTTCCTGTTCGCCATCGTCGGCGCCGAGTACGTGCTCAACCTGCTGCCCCGCGGCACCCACGAATACCTGAAGTTCATCCGGCCCAGCGAACTGGCCGCGCTACTGCCGCGCCGCCGGGCTCGAGCTGCGTCCACACCCGCGGAATGGAATACAACCCGCTCACGCGCCGCTACTGGCTGTCGGGCGACACCAGCGTCAACTACATGTTCGCCACCGCAAGACGGAGCCTGATGTTCAGCGATATCACGGGCCGTGCTGTTCGATCTGGACGGCACCCTGATCGACAGCGCGCCCGACCTCGGCGCGGCCGCCGACAAGATGCGCACCGACCGCGGCCTGCCGTCGCTGCCGCTGGAGCGCTACCGCCCCATGGCCGGCGCCGGCGCGCGCGGCATGCTGGGCGTGGCTTTCGGCATCACGCCCGAGCATCCCGACTTCGCGGCGCTGCGCGAGGAGTTCTTCGTCAACTACGAGAGCTGCATGACGGAGCGCACCTATGTGTTCGAGGGCGTTGCCGAACTCATCGACGCGTTGCTGGCGCGCGGGCCTGGCCTGGGGCGTGGTCACGAACAAGTCGATGCGCTTCACCGCGCCCGCTGACGCAGCGCATGCCGCTGTTCGCCACGGCCGCGGCCGTGATCGGCGGCGACACGCACGCCCCATGCCAAGCCGCATCCGGAGCCGCTGCTGGAAGCGGCCCGGCAGTTGGGCGTGGCGCCCGGCCGCTGCATCTACGTGGGCGACGACGAGCGCGACATGGTGGCGGGCCGGGCCGCCGGCATGCGCACGGTGGCCGCCACCTATGGCTACCTGGGCAGCAACGCCGACACCATGCTCTGGGGGGCCGCATGCCGCACATCGCATTCCCCGCTTGAATTGCTGCCGCTCTTGAAATCACTCGCAGCAGGCCTAAAATACGAGGTCTTGGGGCTGCACTGGTTTCGACGTGGGTTCGGAATCGCAGCAGGGCATGTCGAGCTGAATGCGCTCGTAAAACAGATTCAAACAAACTAACTGCAAACGACGAACGTTTCGCACTCGCCGCTTAATTGCCGGTGAGCTTTGCAACAGCAGGCCGATGGGCTGGGCAAGGGGTCTTTAGCGCAAGTCTAAGGGCTCCCGGCTGCAAAGATAATCTACATAGGCTGGTTTCGATCCGGGTACCTTGGGTCGGGACGAGAAAATAGGGTGCTGGCGGCCGGTGTAGCGTGCGACTGCGCGACACAGGTGGCGAGACCCAAATCAGACCGCTAAACATGTAGAACTGTGCGAAGAAGGCTTGCGGACGGGGGTTCAATTCCCGCCAGCTCCACC
>CAVRNE010000084.1:0-8614 GCA_963722025.1 uncultured beta proteobacterium | reverse complement strand
ACGCGGACGTTTTTTCTACGGCACGCTTGAGCTCGACGCCTGAGTGCTCGATGCGCATCGAGCCGTCACGGTGCGCTTCCACCCGAGCTCCGTCGGCGAGACGGTATTCAAGTTCACCCGTCGATTCCCAGCGTTCGAGGCCATCCGCCACCGATTCGTCGCGCACCAAGTGCTCGTAGCCGCAGACCTTGTAGGTCGTGCCGTCCGAGCCGGTGGCATTGAATGATTCCAGAAACCCTAGCTTTCGATCCATGAGAAACCTCCTTCAAATCGAAATGCTGCGGTGCGGGCGGAGCTTAGGGTGTGACGGCATGCAAGATTGACTGCGCGTGATTACGGCAGCGGTCATGCCGTCATCGATGGTTGCATTCAATCGGGCTTGATGTTCTGGTTCATCCTGAACAGGTTGGCCGGATCGTATTTGCGCTTTGCCGCCACCAATCGCTCCCAGGTCTGCGCGCCATACGCCTCGCGCGTTCGCTCCTCGCCCTCGCCGTCCAGGTGGTTCACATACCCACCCCCAGCCGTCCACGGCCGCAGGGCCGACCAGGTGCCGCGGCACCACTCGCGGTGCCGCTGCGCATCCGCGTCCCCCGGCTGCCAGACCGACGCGATCATGATCATGTGCTCCGCCGTGCGGAAGCGGAAGGCCGTGGCATCGGGCGCGACCTGCGCCGTCGCACCACCCATGTGGCGCACGAGGATCTGCGACATCGGCGACGTCATCGTGCGGCCCGCCTGCACCAGCGCATCGATCGCCTGGGCGTCCAGCGGGTTCAGCCATTCGGAGCGGCAGTGGTAGTGCAGTCCGTGCGGCACGCCGCCGTCGAACCACTGCTGAATGTCGACGTAGTTCTGCACGCCAAAGGTGTCGATGGGCGGCGCACCGAAATCGCGGATAGCCTGCACCGCCTGCGCGCCCTCTTCCACCGGGCCCACGTAGCTGGCGGCAATGCCCACCACCGGCTTGAATTGCAGTTGGGGCGGCACGAAAGGCGCGGGCGGCGCGCTGGCCAGGGCCGCGACCAGGGACAGCTCTTGCGGCGCGCTGCGCGCGAGCGCATTGAAATGGGCCAGCACTTGCGGGGCCTGCTCGGCCGGCCACATGCAAAAGCCCGCCATCATGGGCGCGACCGGATGCAGGCGGAAGCAGAAGCGCGTGACGATGCCGAAGTTGCCGCCACCGCCGCGCAGTGCCCAGAACAGATCGGCGTTCTCGGCCTCGTTGGCGGTGACGACCGAGCCGTCGGCCAGCACCACCTCGGCTTCGACCAGGTGGTCGCAAGCCAGACCGTAGCGGCGCGACAGCCAGCCGATCCCGCCACCCAGGGTGAGCCCGGCCACGCCGGTGTGGGAGATTTCGCCGCCGGGCGAGGCCAGGCCGTGGGCCTGCACAGCCGCGTCGTAGTCATGCCAGAGCAGACCGGGCTGGGCACGTGCGATGCGGCGCAATGGGTCCACCTCGATGCCCTTCATGAGCGACAGGTCGATCATTACGCCGCCTTCGCACACCGACCAGCCGGGAATGCTGTGGCCGCCGGCCCGCACGGCCAGCAGCAGGCCGCTTTGGGCAGCGAAGCGGACGGCAGCGGCCACCTCGGCCGTGGTACGGCAGCGCACGATGAAGGCCGGCCGCCGGTCGATGGCGCCGTTCCAGATGGCGCGGGCTTCGTCGTAGCCGGCATCGCCGGGACGCAGGATCTCGCCAAGGCGCGGTTGCAGGGGCTCGCCGTGGCGAGGACGGGTGGGGGTAGGAAGGTTCGTGTTCATGGCAGCGATAGTGGCGGGCCGCCAAACAATCCACCATCCCTGAATTTTGGGGTTTTGAATATGGCAAGGCGCTCCTAGAATCCTTCGCATGGACAAGGCAGGCAATGTTCAGCGCAAAGTGGCGGACGCCTGCCGTCGCGGCAACACGCCCACGGCCGTGCTGACGGCCGTGAAAGAGGCGCTGCAGCAGGACGTGCCGGCCGACCGCTGGTGCGCCATGTCGCTGGACCCGGCCACCAGCCTGCCGACCGGCGGCGTGCACGAGCATGGCTTCAGCCCCGAGCACGCGCCGCGCCTTTTGGAAATGGAGTTCGGCGGCGGCGATGTCAGTTCGCTATCCAGCCTGGCGCGTGGGCCGCGATCCGTGGCCACGCTGGCCGCCGCGACCCAAGGCGACAGGAGCCGCAGCGCCCGCTACCGCGAAGTGATGGTGCCCGACGGCTTGGCGCATGAGCTGCGCGCCGTGTTCCACGACGCCCATGGACCCTGGGGCGCCCTGATCCTGTTGCGCGCCGACCCTGCGCGCGACTTTGCCGAGGAAGAGGTGGCGCTGGTGGCGGGCATCAGCGAGCAGGTGACCCGCGCCCTGCGCCGGGTGCTGCTGCTGGGCGAGATCGAAGCGCACAGCGGCGCCGAGGCGCCCGCCCTTTTGCTTTTGGAGGGTGACACCACCTTGTCCGTGCGCCACGCCAGTGCCACGGCCGCGCACTGGTTGGCGCAGATCGAAGACAGCACCGTGGAGCATCTTCCTTATGCGCTGTACTCAGTGGCGCAACAGGCTCGCGCCCGGGGACACGGCGTCACGCGCATACGCACCCGTGCGGGGCGCTGGCTCACGGCCCATGCCGAAGCGGTGGCCGGCAGCAGCGAGGTATCGCTGATCCTGCAACCCAGCCGCCCGCACGAGATTGCCCAGGTGCTGGCCGGCGCCTACGCCCTCACCCCGCGCGAGGCCGAAGTGGCGCGCCTGGTGGCGGCCGGCTGCTCCAACCCCGAAATCGCGGGCCTGCTGTTCGTCTCGCGCTACACCGTGGAGGACCACCTGAAGCACCTGTACGAAAAGCTGGGCGTCAACAGCCGGTCGGAACTGGTGTCGCGGCTGTTCTTCGACCAGTACCTGCCCCGCACGCAGGCGGGGATGGGGCTGGATGGCACGGGGTGGTTCATGCCGGTGAAGTAAGGCCGTGCCGGCCGCGATCAGCGGCGGTACGGGTTGTTCGGCGCGCGGTCGTAGCGGTTCGGCACGCCGTCGCGGTCCGCGTCCCAGCCGCCATGGCGATGGGCGACGCGGGCGTCGTAGAAGCGCGAATCGCGGTCGTGGATGTTGGGCACGCCATCGCGGTCGTAATCGCCCCACGCGCCGTTACGCTGCACGTAGCGCGGGTGGCCGCGGTAAACCGGCTGCGGCTGCACGTAGGCCGGGCGCCGGCCGCACGTAGACGGGCGAGGCTGACGTACACCGGCGCCGACTGCACATGGGCGTGGGGCACATTCAAGCCGACGGACACGATCACGTCGCTGCGCGCGTGCGCCGCGGAGGCCGCCACGACCGCGCCAAGCGCGATAGCGACTGCAACGAGAGGTTTGGCGGAGAAGATGCGTTTCATGGTTCGCTCCTTGGTTGGGATGGAGCGTATGGTGCAATCCGGTCCATGAACCGAACCTGAACGGTGTGCACTACCCGTGTTTCCGGCAGGTAAAGATCAGGCCGACGGTGCGCCCTCGCCCGCGCGCACCTCGTCCCCCACCCGGATCAGGCCACCAGTGAGGATGCGCGCCGTCATACCCCCGTGGCCGCGCATCGCGGCGTAGCCGCCGGGGCCCACCTCCTCTTCCATCCGCGAGCAAGGCGCGCATGGCCCGACGATCTCCAGTACCGCATCGCCGACGCGAACCTTTGCGGTGCGCAGCGCGAGCAGGTTGATGCCCGACACGACGATGTTGCGGCGCAAGCGCACCGGGTCGACCGACATCGACCCGCGCGAGCTGCGCGATCACCGGCAGGTGCTCGGCCTGGATCAGCGTGACCTGCCGCGTCGACAGCTCCGACTCGCCCCGCTTTCCGAGGCGATCGTCGGCGAGGCCGATGCCGGCCAGGGCCGTGGTGGACTCGATGCTGCGCGCCGGCTCGCGGGGCGAGCCGCGCACGATGATCGCTTCGACGCGACCGGCCACATGCGGCGGCGCGTTGAGGTCGCGGATGGTTTTCATGAGAGATGCACCGTTCAGTCGTCACCGCCACCGAACAGATCGCTCCACTTCTTCCCGCCGGCCGGGTCGGCGTTGGACGTCATCGGCGTGCCCTTCGGATACTCCTCCGCGATGCGGTCCTCCCAGTAGGTGGCCGCGTTCGGCGCGCTGCAAAGGCGGCGCCAGACCTCATCGGGGACATGCTTGTAGGCGAGGATGTAGCCGTTGTCGAAATGCAGGTCAAGCTGTTGCGAGGCGGGGTTGTAGTCGGCCTTGCGGATGCGGCCGGTGTAAGGATTTGGTGGGCATGGCGGACTCCTCTTGCAGTGTGGAGGACGGGTTTCACGGACCAGTCTAGCAAGTGTGGCGCGGCGCCGGGGTCCCGCTACAATCCCGCCATCGGGGGAATGAGCAGACCCCCCGCCACCGCAAGATGCCTCGGCATCCAAGCGCTGCTCCTGATCAGGGTGTTGCCCAGTTAGGAGTCATGGCTTGTCCAATCCAATCCCTCCCAAGACCCCTTCGAGCCTCAACCGGCTCATTGCCGCCAAGGCCATCCGGGGATTCGGCGACGGCTTCGTCAGCTTGTTGCTACCGGTCTACCTGCTCAACCTGGGGCTGACGGCCTTTCAAGTCGGCCTCATCGCCACGACCACCTTGCTGGGCTCCGGGATCCTGACGCTGCTCATTGGTGTCCAGGCTTCGCGCTTCCACCACCGGCCATTGCTGCTGGCCGCTTGCGCATTGATGGTTTTCACGGGCTTGGGTGTGGCGTCACTGGAAAGCTTCTGGCCCCTGATGCTGGTGGCATTGGTGGGCACCTTGAACCCCTCCGGCGGAGACGTCAGTGTTTTCATGCCGGTGGAGCATGCGATGCTGGCCAGCAACGTCGAAGGCCCGCGTCGCACCGCCGCGTTCGCGCGCTACAGCTTGACCGGCACGTTGTTTGGAGCGTTGGGGGCACTGGCTGCTGCCATCCCCGGCTTGCTTGCGTCAGCGGCGGGCGTCCCGACGCAGACAGCCATCAAAGGCATGTTCGTCCTCTATGCCCTGCTGGCGCTCGTGATGGCCGGCTTGTATCGGGGCTTGCCGTCACAGCCCGCAACGCAAGCCGCCGAACCGCCGTCGGCATTGGGCCCGTCCAAAAAGCGCGTCTACGTGCTGGCGGCGCTGTTCAGCCTGGACGCATTCGGCGGCGGATTCGTGGTTCAGTCCCTGATCGCCCTTTGGCTTTACCAGCGCTTCGGCCTCTCGATAGAGGCCGCGGGGTCCATCTTCTTCTGGACCGGCCTGCTGACAGCGTTCTCTTATCTGGTGGCGGCGCGCATCGCCAGCCGCATCGGACTGGTCAAGACAATGGTCTACACCCATCTGCCGTCGAGCCTGTGCCTGATCGCGATACCGTTTTGCACCGACCTGGCCTATGCCGTCATCCTGCTGCTGGTGCGAAGCGCGTTGTCGCAGATGGACGTGCCCACGCGAAGCTCATACGTCATGGCCATCGTCTCGCCGGAAGAACGCGCGGCAGCGGCGAGCGTGACTTCAGTACCGCGCAGTCTGGCCGCGTCCGCCAGCCCCGCGCTGGCCGGCTACCTGCTTGGCATCTCGAGCTTCGGCTGGCCGCTGATCGTGGGCGGGGCATTGAAGATCGTCTACGACTTGCTGCTCCTGGCCATGTTCAGCCGCGTGCGTCCGCCAGAGGAGATCGCCACGGCGGAACCCCCGGCCGAGGCCGGCCGTACCTCAAGGGTGCTTTAACTTCGCCCGCGCTTCCAGACTGCGCTGGAGCAGTTGAGGAACCCCAATGCGTTCGGTCCATGCGGCGAAAGCGGGCGTGGGTCCCCGCCACCGCAACTCCTCGACGTCGCTGAACAGCTTCGCATCGGTCTTGAGTGTGGCGAGCCGCTTGAACAGCATTGCGGCTTCCATTTGATCGCCCAACACATTTGCCGGAAAGAGATCGATGGGCCCGTACTGGTTGAGCAGTCGCGCCGCACCGACAGCCCCGATCCCTTTGATGCCGGGATAGCCGTCGGCAGCATCGCCGACAAGCGCAAGAAAGTCCGGGATCAATGCCGGCTCTACGCCAAACTTTTCCCGGATGTCCTTGGCGCCACGAATCTCCTTGGTCTTTCGGACGACTTGAAGCACACGCTCTGCGCGAACGCACTGAGCCAGATCCTTGTCGGGCGTCCAGATGCGCACCATCTCTACCCGCGCATCTTCATCCGCGAGCCGCGCCGCCGTCGCCAGCGCGTCATCCGCCTCGAGTTCGATCATCGGCCAAACGGCTACACCCATCGCCGCGAGCCCTTCCTCCAAGGGATGGAACTGAGCGAACAGCGCGGGATCGATCCCCTCGCCGGTCTTGTAGCCGGGCCATAGGCGATTGCGAAACGACTCGATGACGTGATCGGTTGCCACGCCCACGTGCGTGACTTGGCTTTCGATCATCTCCAGCACGCCGTTCAGAACGCCGGCCGCCGCGCCAAAGGGCCGATCCTCGCCCTTGGTGAAGCGGCGCAAGCCGTAGAAGTGCCGGAAGAGCTCGTAGGTGCCGTCGATGAGGTCGATGATCATGCGGCGGGGCCGCTGTCCGGCGGCTGCAACTTCACAGCGACACCATAGAGAGCAAGCATGCCCAGCACATGCCCGATCGCGACGCCTGGCTCACCTGATTCGATTCGGGCGATCGTCTGCACGTGCACACCCAGACGAGCGGCAGCGACGGCCTGGCCCTCCCCGGCACTCGTGCGGGCCAACTTGGCCGCGGCACCCATGTCCTTGATCGACTGGAGGGCGTCGCCACCAATATCTGCAGAGATGCGCTTGCCTTGGGCCATCGCTGGATTGTCCCTGCTTAGCCCGCCGCCAGCCGCGCGTTCTGCGGGAACAACGCCTTCTTCGCCTCGTCGTCCATCTCCTGCTTGTACGTGAAGCGCTCCTTCAGCGCCTCGGCCCGCTGCGCGGCGGGGCGGGCGTTGATCGCTTCGAGGTGGCGCTTGACGTTGGGCATGGCCGCCAGGCCCGCTTCGCCCATCACGCGGGGGATCATCCGCGCCCAGCCCCACACGGCCATGTCCACCAGCGTGTAGGTGTCGCCCAGCATCCACTGCTTGCCGGCCAGATGGTCGTTGACGATGCTCCAGTGCCGCTCGGCCTCGAAGGTGTAGCGGTTGACGGCGTACGCCTTGGGCTCGGGCGCGAAGTACTTGAAGTGCACCGCCTGCCCGCAATAGGGCCCGATGCCGGTGGCCACGAACATCAGCCATGAATACATCTGCGCCCGCGCGGCCGGCGTGTTCGGCGGCAGGAACCGGCCCGTCTTCTCGGCCAGGTACAGCAGGATGGCGTTGCTGTCGAAGACCGCGACATCGCCATCCACCAGCGCCGGCGTCTTGCCGTTGGGGTTGATGGCGCGGAAGGATGGCAGGTGCTGCTCGCCCTTGCGGGTGTCTACGGGGATCACCTCGTAGGGAAGGCCGGCCTCTTCGAGGTAGAGGGCTACCTTGAGGGGGTTGGGTGAGGGGTGGAAGTAGAGTTTGAGCATTGGATCATTCTAGGCATGGCGCGCCGTCACGGCCGCTCCGAACGCGCTTTCACATCATCGCTCAGCTGCCGCACGATCTCGATCGTCTTGCGGATATCCGCTTCGCTGGTAGCGACGGCCAGGGTCGATGCGATCGAAAGGAACCGGGCGTTGCGCTCGCGAAAGCGTGCATGACCTTTGGGCGTCAGCCGCACGAGCTTCGAGCGCAGGTGTTTCGGATTTTCGATGAATTCCACGAGCCCATCGGCTGCAAGCTCATCCGCCAGCCGCTGCATGCGCTGACGGCTGGTGGGCCGCATCTGTGCGATTTGCGGCACGGTCAGCGGACCCAGCAGCGCGAGGCTTCGCATGAAGCCGAAGGCACCGCCGCCCCAGCTGGTGATCAGCCCTGTCTTCTGGCCGACGGCCCGTATCCTGAAGAAGCACTGGGCCACTTCGAGCATCAGTTCCGCGACCGCCTCGGATTTGCTGTCAACGGTTGGGTCCGCCTTCCTTCGGCCCCCTCTGTCGTGCCGTCCATCGCTTTCGTTCCTTTTGTCTGCGCCAATTTTTCCCCTTTGACACCATGGTTGTCAATTTCTAGAATGACATCCTAGTTGTCGTTTTTGCAGGAGGACATGGAAATGGACCTGGCTGAGCAACAAGTAACCGACACCGGAACCGCAGGCGTCATCGCGCGACCGCCCCTGCTTTTTCTCGGCGCTCTTTTGATCGGATTCGTCCTGGATCACCTGCTGCGTTTGCCGTTCGTTATTCCGGACGGCCTGGCTCACAAGGTCATCGCCGGCGGCCTGATCCTCATCGGTATGGCGGTCTTTGCCGCAAGCATTCGCAACTTCTCGCGCGCGGGGACGCCAGTTCCGGGGAACCAGCCCACCCGAGCGCTGGTGACGACCGGCATTCACGGGTGGAGCCGCAATCCCATCTACCTCGGCATGTTTCTCGTGTACTGCGGCATCGGCATAGCCGTGCGCAGCCCGTGGATCCTGATTCTTACGCTGCCTCTGGCAATCACGATCCGCTGGGGCGTCGTCGCGCGCGAGGAGGCGTACCTGGAGCGGCGGTTCGGCGACGCCTATCGGGACTACAAGGCCCGCGTGCGGC
>CAVRNE010000083.1:0-43086 GCA_963722025.1 uncultured beta proteobacterium | reverse complement strand
ACCCTCAACTCGGGGATGCCGGCGCCGGTGCTGGCGGTGCGAGTGCGGGCTGGCGTCGGCCGCCCCGGCGCCTCCGCCCACGCTGAATACCGACGCCGACGAGCCACCGAGCGAGCCCCCTGGACCCACGGCCTGGCCTGGCGGACGGCGCGATCCTGGCCGCCGCCGTCGCCGCCTGGCGGCCCGGCAGCCAGATCGTGCCCCACCTGGCGGGCTGGCGCCGGCACCGGGCGGCCGCGCTGGGCTGGCGGCTGCGGTTCCGGCCGGCGCCGACACCCTGGCCTGGCGGCGCGGGGCCGCCGGGAACGGCGCACCGCCCGGCTACTCGCCCCGCTGGAGCGGCGCGGCTGGGCGGTCCTGCACGACCTGGCCATCCCCGGCTCGCCGGCCAACATCGATCATCTGGTCATCGGCCCCGGCGGGGTGGTGGTCATCGACACCAAGCAGTACCGAGGGCGGCTGCGGCTGGATCGCGACGGGATGGTCTGGCACGGCCGCCACCTGCTCGTCTCGGCCCTGCGCAAGGTGCTGTGGGCGGCCGACCAGGCCGACGAGGTCCTCGGCATCGCCGACATCCAGGTCGCCGCCATCGTCGCCGTCCACGGCGCCAGCGTCCCCTGGGGCGCGCTGCAGGCCGACGGCGTCACCATCGTCCCCGCCCGGCGGGTGCCCGACCTGCTGCAGGCGCTGCCGCCGATGCTTGGGCCCGAGCGGGTGGCCTGGCTGGCCGACCGAGCCCGGCTGCGGTTCCACGCCGCCGCCTGACCGCCTGCACGGACAGCGCTCGAAGCGCCCTGCTGCTGCGCGGCTTCACCTGGGCGGTTACTGGTGCGCTTGACCGCTTTCGATCAGCGGCGCCCGGCGCACTGCTCTCCTCAGACGATTACGGGTCGAGCCTAGAGCGAGCGGCGAAGCTTCATCCGTTATGCCAGATGAGGTGTCCAGGAGCTGCCTGGTCGGTTGGGGGCGTAGCTTTCTTAGCTGCGTAGTGCCATGTGGGCGAGTAGAAGAAGCCGCATCTCACAATCTCGTCGTATCTAGCCGAACTTCGCATCTTGACAGCAGGCCCGGGAGGGGCTCGACTTGCCACGGTGTCCACTGTCGGACAGATGGGGAGGAACGATCATGCGTCGTCCTGGTCCCTGGACCGCCGTCTCGATCGGCCTGGCTGGCCAGCCTGGTGCTGGCCCTGCTGGTCGGGTCGTCGATGCTGCCGGCCACCGGCCGGCCCACCAAGCCCGAAGCCAACCGCTTCGCCCCCTCCGGGGTGGTCCCGGCGATCCCGACGCCGCCGCCACCGCCGGCGCTGCCACCGCCAGGGCACAGGCGGCCACCGCCGCCGCCCCCGGGGGTGGCTCGGTGCCCGGGCCCTCGGTCTCGGGGACCAGCGGCTGCAACGACATCGATGGCACCAACGTCCGCGTCAACCAGGAGTGCACCAACCAGAGCGGCGCGGCCTTCCTGGGCCGTGGCCAGGGTCAGAACGAGACCGGGGTCGCGGTCAACCCGCGCAACCCGCGGCATCTGCTGGTCGGCCAGAACGACTACCGGCGAGGCGACGGGGCCTGCGGGGCCGACTGGAGCCAGGACGGCGGCCGCCACTGGGGCAGCGAGCTCGCCCCGCTGAGCTTCACCGCCCCCGGGATCACCGGCGGGGCGCGGCACTACTGGGACGCCTCCGGCGACCCGTCGGTGGCCTTCGACTCCAGTGGCGAGGCCTACCTGTTCTGCCTGGCCTTCAACCGGGGCGCGCCGGTCAGCGACTCCGGCCTTCCCGCCAGCGGCCTGTTCGTCTTCCGCTCCGCCAGCGGCGGCGCCTCCTGGAAGCTCCCCGGCAGCCCGGTCAAGCAGAGCGACGGCTCCGGCAGCGACAGCATCGGGCTGCTCGACAAGCCGTACATGGCCGTCGACACCTCCAAGTCCAGCCGGTTCCGCGACCGCCTCTACGTCGCCTGGGCCGAGTACAACGTCAACTTCAGCGCCGACCCGATCGGCTTCGCCTGGTCCGACGACCACGGGGCGACCTGGAACCTGGTGCCCGCCATCAGCGGGGCCTCGGCGGCGCTGTGCCCGGTGAACTTCGAAGGCCGCCGGCGGGGACCTGCAACGCCAACCAGTTCCCCCAGCCCTTCACCGCTCCCAACGGCGACCTGTACGTGGTCTTCGAGAACTTCAACAACGGCCTGACCGACGCCAACGACAACCACAACCAGATGCTGATCGTGAAGTCGACCGACGGCGGCGCCAGCTTCAGCCCGCCGGTCAAGGTCAGCGACTTCAACGACCTGCCCGATTGCCTGACCTACACCGGCCATGACGCCTTCCGGGCGTGCGTGCCCACCGCGCCGCTCAGCGACCGCAGCATCTTCCGGGCGACCAACTACCCCTCGGCGGTGGCCACCAGCAACAACCGGATCGCGGTGACACTGGCCAGCTACATCAACGAGCACTCCAACCCGATCAGGGGCACTCCACCCCGACCGGCTTCTCCGCCACCACCGGCCTGAACCTGTACACCGGCGTCGGCGAGCGGAACGGCTGCAACAACGACATCGTCCTCAGCGTCTCCACCGACGGCGGGGCCAGCTTCACCGGCACCACCACGCCGGTCGCGGAGCTGCCCTCACTCAGCGACGAACGCCCGGGCGGTCAGCTCGCCGACCAGTGGTGGAGTGGGCGGCCATCAACCCGGCCAGCGGCAAGGTCACCGTCGCCTACTACGACCGCAAGTACGGCGACGCCCAGCAGACCGGCGCCTTCGACATCACCCTGCGCCGCAGCAACGGCGCCCATGTCCGGGTGACCAACCAGTCGCTGCCCCCGACCCGGAGTTCCCCGAGGCTGGCGCCTCGACGGGCGTGTTCCTGGGCGACTACATGGGGGTGGCCGTCGGGTCCACGGGGTCGCCCACCCGGTCTGGACCGACACCCGCAACCCGATCTTCTCGCCCAGCACCGGCGGCGACGTCCGCGAGCTGGTCCCGGCCGGTCAGGGCTCCGACATCTATGCCCGAGCGCTCCCCGGGTAGTTCGGGCGAGCCAAATATTCTCGCGCATTATGTGCGCGCTCTGATCGTGGTCCGCGCGCCCGCGCTGCGCTAGCAGCCCAGGCGACCTTAGGGAGAGGAGCAACCTGTGTGGCAACCCACCCGCAAAACGACCCGCCGTCTGATCGGTGGCGCCCTGACCCTGGCCTTGGCCTAATGGTGGTGGTGGCCGGCGCCGGGCTGGCCGCCACCTCGGTCAAGCCGTACGTGGAGCCGGTCGGCGGCGACTACCAGGTCCGGGCGCTGTTCAGCGCCGACGACAGGGCGTCGCTGCTGGGTGGCGCCCCCGGCCAGCAGTACCGCATGGTCGGGATCCCCGACGGGCTGGGCGCCCATCCCAACGGTGACGGCACCAGCACCCTGTACATGAACCACGAGCTGGGCTTCACCGCGCTGTCGGAGCCGGTCGTCGGGGGGCCCAAGAACCGCGGCGCGATCGTCTCGCAGTGGACCCTGGACGCCGATGGGGACCCGGTGGCGGGCCGGCGGGCCTATGACCGGATCTTCGCCGAGAACACGCTGCTGGGGCCGGCCCCGGTGGTCGGCAACGAGGCCCAGATGCCACGCCAGCTGGCCCGGTTCTGCTCGGGCTTCCTGGCCGGACCGGCCAATGGCTTTGACCGGCCGATCTATCTGACCAACGAGGAGTCGGGCGGCGCCGAAAGCTTCGACGGCCGGGGCGGCCAGTCGGTCGCCATCTTCGACGGCGAGCTGCACACGCTGCCCAAGCTGGGCCGCGCCAACAAGGAGAACAGCGTCGTCCAGCCCGGCCAGGGCACCCAGACGGTGATCTTCCCCACCGAGGACGGGCCGGCCACCCTCGACAACCAGCTGTACATGTACGTCGGCAAAAAGGACCGGTCGGCCGGGGCCTCGTCCTGTCCCGCAACGGGCTCGACAACGGCACGCTGTACGTGTTCCGCTCCCTGGACCCGGCCCGCAACAGCGAGCGGAGCTTCACCAGCGGCTCGGTGACCGGCGAGTGGGTCCAGATCCCGAACGCCGAGGCCCTCACCGATGTCGAGCTCGAGGCGGCCAGCGACGCCGTGGGGGCGATGACCTTCGTCCGCCCCGAGGACGGCGCGTTCAACCCCAACAACCCGAATGAGTTCTTCTTCGACACCACCGGCTCCTCCAGCGGCGCCGACGACGGCGTCAACGAGCTCGGGCGGCTGTACTCGCTGCGGCTGCACCCGGGCAACCCGCTCAAGCCGGCGACGCTGTCGGTCGTCTACAACGCCGACACCGTCGTCGCCGCGGGCGGCGACATCGCCATCAGCCCCGACAATATCGATGTCAGCCGCCAGTACCTGATGATCAACGAGGACGGCACCACCGAGAGCCGGGCCGTGATGGCCGCCAAGGGCCGCGACGGCTCGATCTGGCGCTTCGACCTGGTCAAGGGCCCGACAGGAGCGGTCGGGGTCGACGCCGCCACGGCGACCCGGGTCGCCCAGCTCGACCCGCCAGGCCGCGACGGCATCCCGGTCGGCCCGGGGGTATGGGAGACCAGCGGCATCATCGACACCTCCGCCATGTTCGGCGCCGACACCTGGCTGTCTGACGTCCAAGCCCACCCACCCACGACCGCCGCCGGGCGGCACGACGGTCACCGTTGAGGACGGCCAGCTGTTCTTGCTGCGACCCACCGGATAACAGACAAGTGGCCGGCACGTCCCGGGTCGCTTTCTCGGCCCGTGACGTGCCGGCCTGGTCCCGTTGGCTTCGCCGACTGAGGAGAAAGCATGAGACCGCTGTCGCGCACCGCCCGGTTGTTGGCCGCAACTCTCGGCCTGGTGGCCTGGCTGGCTGCCGGTCCCAGCGGCCGCGAGCTCCCAGGAGCTGGTGGTCGCCCGGATCCATGAGCTCCAGGGCGCCGCGCACGTCTCGCCCTTCAGCGGCCAGGACGTCTCGGGCGTGGAAGGGGTCGTCACCGTCGAGCGGTCCAGCAGCTTCTGGATGCAGGACCCCACCCCGGACACCGACGAGGCCACCTCCGAGGGCGTCCTGGTGTTCGGCTCGGGCGTGGGGGCGCTGGTCAATGTCGGCGATCACGTGAGGGTGAGTGGCCGGGTGCTGGAGTTCCGACCCGGCGGCGACGGGGACCGACAACCTGACCACCACCGAGATCACCACCCCGGGGCTGAGTGTGGCCGTGCTGTCCAGCGGCAATCCCCTGCCCGCGCCCACGGTGGTGGGGGCGGGGGGCCGGGTGCCGCCGTCGATGGTGATCGAGGACGACGCTTCGGGGAGCGTGGAGACCAGCGGGATCTTCGACCCGGCTGCTGATGGGATCGACTTCTACGAGAGCCTGGAGGGGATGCGCGTCCAGGTGAACCAGGCGGTGGCGGTGGGGCCGCGCAATGGGTTCGGGGAGATCCCGGTGGTCGGCGACCAGAGCCAACTGGCCGGGGTGGATAGCGTCCGCGGTGGGGTCCTGGTCCGCCCCACCGACTTCAATCCCGAGCGGATCATCCTGGACGACACCCTGGTGGCGACCCCGGTGGTGAACGTCGGGGATGGGTTCAGCTCGCCGGTGGTGGGGGTCATGGACTACAGCTTCGGCAACTTCAAGCTCAACATCACCGGCCCGCTGGCCCGGGTCGACGGCGGCCTGCAGCGCGAAGTCACCCGGGCTCCCCGGGACCAGGAGCTGGTGGTGGGGACCTACAACGTGGAGAACCTGGATCCCGGCGACGGCGGGGCCTTCGCCCGCCACGCGCAGCTGATCGTCGACCATCTGCGCTGCGCCGGATCTGTTGGCGATCGAGGAGATCCAGGATAACGACGGCCCCGCCAACAGCGTCGGTGACCGATGCCTCGGTCACCTGGGGGCTGCTGGTCGACGCGATCCGGGCGGTCGGCGGGCCCGCCTATCAGTACCGGCAGCTCGACCCGGTCGATGACCAGGACGGCGGCGAGCCGGGCGGCAACATCCGGGTCGGGTTCTTGTTCCGCAGCGACCGCGGCCTCAGTTTCGTCGACCGCCCCGGCGGCACCTCGACCACCCCGACCACCGTGGTTGACCACCCGGCGGGACCGCGGCTGTCGTTCAGCCCCGGCCGGGTCGCCCCCCAGGACCCGGCGTTTGTGGACACCCGCAAGTCGCTGGCCGGCGAGTTCCGCCTGCACGGCAAGACGGTGTTCGTGGTCGCCAACCACTTCAGCTCCAAGACCGCCGACGACCCGCTGTTCGGCCGCGTGCAGCCACCGATCCGGGCCAGCGAGGTTGCCCGTCACGGCCAGGCCCAGGCCGTGAATGCCTTCGTGGACCAGCTGGTGGCCGCCGACCCCCAGGCGAAGGTGATCGTGCTTGGCGACATCAACGACTTCGAGTTCTCCCAGACCGTCGAGCTGCTGGAAGGCGGCGTGCTGACCACCCTGATGGACACCCTGCCCAAGGCCGAGCGCTACTCCTATGTGTTCGAGGGCAACTCCCAGGTCCTGGACCAGATCCTGGTCAGCAACCCCCTGCTGGCAGCTTCCCGGTCGACTATGACCCGGTACACGTCAACGCCGAGTTCGCCGACCAGGCCTCCGACCACGACCCCCAGGTCGCCCGCCTCGACCTGCGCGGACGGCCGTCTCCCAGCTAAGGATCTTCTCTGAATACGGCGACTGCTGGTCATAGTGAAAGGCCGGTGCGGTCAAGGAAGGCGAACAGCAGCCGTGGTCGGCGGCGGACGCGGGTGATGCCACGCCGAGCTGTGCGGGTGAGGTCGTCCAGGGTGTCGGCGGCGTAGTTGGCGAACTCCTGGCCTTTGAGGTTGGACCACACGCCCTCGACCGGGTTGAGCTCTGGGGCGTAGGCGGGCAGACGCTCGACCACCAGCCAGCCACGCTGGCTGGCGATGAAGGCGCGCATTGGGCGGCTCCAGTGGGAGGGCAGCCCGTCCCACAGCAGGGTTGCCTTCTGCCCGCCGAGGAAACGGCGTAGCTGGCTGAGCACGCCGATCAGCAGCTGGTCGTTGTCCTGCCCGGCTGCAGATGGAACGCCAGCCGAGCGCGACGGCCGTCGGGCTGGTAGCAGCACATCGCCGCCATCGACAACCGCGCCCAGTGGCGCTGGCGGTGCCGCAGGATCGGGGTGTGGCCCCGCGGCGTGTGGGTGCCAGAAAGTCGGTCGTGGCTGCTGAGCTGCGAGTTCGCCGGAGAAGCCACCGGGCCGCGCGATGATCGCCGCATGACCCTACGACTGCTCTATCTGATGTTCTGCCAGGTGATGGGATGGCTTGCGCTGCTGGCGCGGAGCTCGGCCGCCAAGGACGCCGAGCTGCTGGTGTTGCGCCACGAGGTCGCGGTGCTGCGCCGCCAGGTGGCCCGACCCGCGGGTGGACTGGGCCGACCGAGCGGTGCTGGCTGGGCTGGCGCGGCTGCTGCCCCGCCCGAGCTGGCACGGGTTGTTCGTCCGGCCCGAAACGCTGCTGCGCTGGCATCGAGACCTGGTCCGGCGCCGCTGGAGCTACCCGCACCGGCGTGGCCGTCCGAGCACCTGCGGCAGAGTTCCGCACCCTGGTGCTGCGGCTGGCCAGGGAGAACCCGACCTGGGGCTACCGCCGCATCCACGGCGAGCTGTGCCGCCTCGGCTACAAGCAGGATCGGGGCCAGCACCGTGTGGAGCATCCTGCACCGCGCCGGTGTCGACCCGCGCACCGAAGCGGTCGGCGCGTCTCCTGGCGGCAGTTCCTCCGCGCCCAGGCCAAGGGCGTGCTGGCCGTGGACTTCTTCACCGTGGACACCGTGTTCCTGCAGCGGCTGTATGTCCTGTTTGTGATCGAGGTCGCCACCCGCCGGGTCCACGTGCTCGGGGTGACGGCGCATCCAGTCGGGAGCGTGGGTGACCCAGCAGGCCCGCAACCTGCTCATGGGCTTGGACGACCGCGTCGGCCTGTTCCGGTTCCTGGTCCGCGATCGCGACACCAAGTTCACCGCCGCGTTCGACGCGGTCTTCGCCGCCGAGGGGATCAGGGTGCTTCGCACGCCGGTGCGGGCGCCGCAGGCGAACGCCTACGCGGAGCGGTGGGTGGGCACCGTTCGGCGTGAGCTGCTGGATCGGATGCTGATCTTCGGCCGTCGGCAGCTGCAGTCTGTGCTGGCCGAGTACGCCGACCATTACAACGTGCACCGTCCTGTGGGTGCCAGTTATTCGGTCCACTCATGCGGCCTGCGCATACTCATGGATCAGCCCACCGAGTCGATCTCGTCGCACGACCCTCCCAGCCGGCACGGCGACAGCTGATTCGACGGACCCCAGCGGAGGCGCCTGGCCCAAGGCACGGTGTGGACGGTGGACGTTGTAATGGTCGGTGTACTCGGCCAGCACCGACACCAGCTGCCGACGTCCGAAGATCAACGTCCGGTCCAACACCTCCCGCCGAACCGTGCCCACCCACCGCTCCGCATAGGCGTTCGCACGCGGGGCCCGCACCGGTGTGCGCAGCACCTCGATCGCCTCGGCGGCAAAGACCGCGTCAAACGCGGAGGTGAACTTGGTATCCCGATCACGAATCAGGTACCGCAACCGGCCGAGATCGTCGCCGAGTTGCATGAGGAAGTTCCGGGCCTGCTGGACCACCCACTCCCCCACCGGATGCGCTGTCACCGCGAGCACGTGGACCCGGCGGGTCGCCACCTCGATCGCAAACAGGACGTACAGCCGCCGCAACAAGACCGTGTCCACGGTGAAGAAGTCCACCGCCAGCACACCCCTGGCCTGGGCCCGCAGGAACTGCCGCCAGGTCAGCGCCGACCGCGCCGGTGCCGGAGCAACCCCGGCGCGCTGCAGGATGGTCCACACGGTGCTGGCCCCGATCTGGTACCCAAGGCGGCACAGCTCGCCGTGGATGCGACGATATCCCCAGGTCGGGTTCTCCCCGGCCAGCCGTAGCACCAACCCGCGGAGCTCCGCGGCCGCACGCGGACGGCCCCGCCGATGCGGATACGTCCAGCGGCGTCGGACCAGGTCCCGATGCCAGCGCAGCAGCGTTGCAGGCTGGACGATCAAGCCCTGCCAGGCCGGGCGAGGCAGGAGCCGCGCCAGCCCGGCCAGCACCGCCCGGTCGGCCCAGTCAACGCGTGGCCGGGCCACTTGGCGGCGTAGCACCGCGACCTCGTGGCGCAGCATGAGCAGCTCGGCATCCTTGACCGCCGAACTCCGCGCCAGCAGTGCGAGCCACCGCAGCACCTGGCAGAACAGCAGATAGAGCAGTCGCAGGGTCATGCGTCGATCATCGTGGCCAGATGACGCCTCTGGCGAACTTGCAGCTCAGCGCCTACGACCGAATTTCTGGCACCCACAGGGCGACCTCGGCTTGGGAGCGGCCGGCGGCGAACAGCTCACCGGCCTGCAGACGGACTTGTTCAAACGCCTGGCGGTCGCGCAGACCCGGGGCGTTGCGGCGGTAGGCGGTTGGTCTCATCCCGCCATGCTGCCAGGACAGGCCGGACAGGCCAGACCGTGTCACCGGAAGGGGCGAACCTCTTTAAGCCCTGGCAAACATGTCTGGTACGGCCTTTAACCCGGCACGCATAGTTACGCTTGGGTTGGGGGCAGCAAGGCGCTCAAACCCTCGTCGTGTATAACGCTAAACATGTTGCCTTCGGTGTCCAGGCAAAATGCCTCAAAGCCTACGCCTTCCAAAGGTTCTTTGCCGCGGACCACCTCGCCGCCTGTGGCTTTTACTTTTTCTAATGTTTCATCGATGTCGGTTACTTCTATATTGCATACGTAGCCCATACCTGTACCTGCTTGTTCCTCGGTTGGATGGGCACCTTGACGCAGAGTGAGTACAGCATCAATTCCGGAGGTTTGCCCGGTAGTGTATTGGGCCCGCCCGGCGCGAACGAGCCAGTATTTGCCGCTACCTACCGGCTCAATGATCCAGTCAAACACGGTAGTGTAAAACCTTTTAGCTCGCTCTAGGTCAGCGACCCTGATCTCACAATGAACTATTGCTGCCATGCTTAGCTCCTCTATTATTTCCGAGCGTTCGCCCAGGTCGTCCGATCACCCTGGTTGTCTCTCGCACGGAAGAAGTCAGGCCTCGATCCTCAGGCCGCGTACAGGTTTCGAGCGTGCGGCGGCTGCCCTCGGACGGCAACGACACGACGGTCACCGGATAGCCGGCCTCACCCTCCACATCAAGTGCAACCAAAGCAGCCACGGGTAGCCGAACGACGGTCCTGCCCTCCTCGCCGCGAAGGATCTAGGATGGCGGCCGACCCGGAGGCTGCACGACGCCTAGCTGCAGCATCGCCGGGAGGTCCTCGCGGATCGCCCAATGCTCGGCCAGCTTGCCGTCCTCCACCCGGAACCAGTGACTCTGACGGGCCGCAAACCGCTTCCCCGTCGGTGGCACCACGTCGTTGAGCGGCCCAAGGTTGGTCCCCTCCGACAGGACCCGAACCGCCACCGTGTCCCCCTCGGTGACGATCGCCTCGATCGTCATGTGCAGATCGGGAAACTGCGCCAGCAACCATTCGGCGGTTTGCCGCATGGCAGCAGGCCCATGGACCCTCCCAGGCTCACCCTGCCCGAAGGGCGCAACGGCATGCTCCACATACTCCTCAGCCATCAGCTCATCGGCAACGGCCAAGTTCTTGCGATTCCAGATCTCCTCGAAGTGCCGCCGCACAAGCTCCTTGTTGGCCTCCGACATCGCCCCCTCCTTGACGCACCGCGCTGTATGGCTTCCCTTGCTACTCCCGAGGAGCATACCCTCACCCCGGCAAACGTCCTGGCTCCCTGGTAGCGCCTTCCAGACCCGGGACGGTGGGGTCACATTGGGGCCACACCAGGCCACGAACGACCAGACCACAGCGGACAACAACGGTCACCACCGGTCCGGCATCAGCCCAGCTCACCGGCAGATTCGGCCACGCGCCGCAGGTCGCCGCAACCCTCCCGGGCTCTCTCGCACAGAAGAGGTCAGGTCCCGATCCTCCAGGCCTTGTGCCGGCGCTACAGGCCGGGCCGGTACGCGCCCGCCTCCAGCACCGCCTCGCCACGGTCCACCAGCGCGCCCAGCGCGGCGTGGGCAGCTGCCGGCGGCCAGCCGAACGCGCTGGCCAGCTCGCGGTCGGAGGCCTCCAGCATGGTATCCAGGAAGCGGCGGGCGACCCGCAGCCGCCGCGCCGCCTCCTCCGGGTCACGGCCGCCGAGGTCGAAGGCGCGCGCGGTCAGCTCCAACACCACACTCGGCCAGCCGGAGCCGACCTGCTCGGTGCCAAAGCTGGTACACACCAGCGTCCGGCCCAGCTGGACCACGGCGGCGGCGAAGCGCACACCGCCGCGCCGACCCTGCAACCCAACCGCCTGGCGCAGCACCGCGGTGGGCAGCGGGCCGCTGGACAGCAGCGTCTCGGCGATCCGCCGGGCCTCCTCACCCAGGGGTGCCTGGCGGAAGTCGTCCGGTTCCCCCGCACCTGGGTAGCAGTCGGCCAACAAGTCGGGAGCGAGGAACGAGGCCCGCCCGCCGCCCAGCAGCCGGCCCGACCAGGCCAGCCCCTTGCGGGGCAGCTCGTCCTTCCAGCCCCACACCCGCTGCGCGTCTGGGCCCCACCTGGGCCCCACCCGGATGGAGGAGCACCGGGCCCTGGAAGGCATGCTGGCCGAGATCGAGCCGATGGATGTCGAGGACCCGCGCTGACCACGAGCGGATCGCCACGCTCCGCGACCACCTGGAGCGTCATCTGCGCGACGAGGAGGAGCGGATCTTCGCCCAGGCCCTGAGCCACCTTTCCGAGGCCCGCCTGGAGAAGATCGGCTCCGACATGCAGGCGCGACGCGAGAAGCTGGGCTCGTCCACGGTCTGAGGCAGCAATACGACCCGCCGCCGCCTGCTTGACTCGTCTCGTATTGCTCCGTCGGCGTCCGCGCCGAGGCCGCCACACACTGACGGGCATTGACCGGCGGCGCTGTCCCGGCGCACATTGTCGACCCCGCCCTCGCGGCGGGGTTTTTCTTTGGGAGTCCCCTCATGACGCTGATGCAAGGAATTCGTGCGTGCGCCGCCACGCTCGCGCTCGCCACACTCACGACCGTCGCCGCGCACGCGGCGGCCCCGATGGTGAAGAGCCAGGCCCCCGGCTATTACCGGATGATGCTCGGCGACTTCGAGGTCACCGCGCTCTCCGACGGCACGGTGGGCCTCGAGGTCGAGAAGCTGCTGACGAGCACCACGCCCGCGCAAACGAAGCGCGCGCTCGGCCGCGCGTTCATCAAGGATCCCGTGGAGACGTCGGTCAACGCCTATCTGGTGAACACCGGCACGAAGCTGGTGCTGATCGACGCTGGCGCGGGCAAGCTGTTCGGGCCGACGCTCGGCGGCCTCGTCGCGAGCCTGAAGGCGGCGGGCTACCAACCGGAGCAGGTCGACGAGATCTACGTCACGCACATGCATCCGGATCACGTCGGCGGGCTGGCAGCCGACGGCAAGGCGGTGTTTCCCAACGCAGTCGTGCGCGCCGACAAGCGTGACGCCGATTTCTGGCTGGCGCAGAAGACGCTCGACGCGGCGCCCAAGGACGACAAGGGCTTCATCGAGGGCGCGATGGCGTCGCTCAAGCCTTACGTGGACGCCGGCAAATTCAAGGCATTCGAAGGCGACGCCGAGCTCGTCCCCGGCGTGAAGGCGGTGGCGACGCACGGTCATACGCCTGGCCACGCATCTACGTCGTCGAGAGCAAGGGCCAGAAGCTCGTGCTGTGGGGCGACCTGATGCATGTGGCCGCGGTGCAGTTTCCCAACCCGGCGGTGACGATCAAATTCGACAGCGACAGCAAGGCGGCCGCGGTACAGCGCAAGAAGGCTTATGCCGACGCCGCGAAGGGCGGCTACTGGGTCGCCGCCTCCCACCTGCCGTTCCCGGGCATCGGGCACCTGCGCTCGGAAGGCAGCGGCTACGTCTTCGTGCCGGCGAACTACTCGGTGCCGCGTTAGGCCGGCTGGGTAATGAACGCGGCGGCGGCGCGCGGGTAGAATTCCTCCGTTGTCGCGCCGCGCATCGCGGTGTGCCGCACTCGTCTCCGACTCCCTGCTTTCGATGCCCGACGATCCGCAAATCGATGCGCTGAAGCTGCCACCGCATTCGCTCGAGGCCGAGCAGTCGGTGCTGGGCGGACTCCTGCTCGACAACGAGGCCGCGGACCGCGTCGGCGACGTCGTCTTCGCCGCCGATTTCTACAGCGAAGCGCATCGCGTCATCTACGATCACATCGTGCGGTTGATCGCCGATGGCCGTCCGGCGGACGTCGTGACGCTCGCAGAGTCGCTCGGCTCCTCGCAGAAGCTCGACTACATCGGCGGCCTCGCCTATCTCGGCGCGCTCGTCCAGAACGTTCCCACCGCCGCGAACATCCGGCACTACGCGCAGATCGTCCGCGATCGCTCGATCCTGCGCCAGCTCGCGTCCACCGCAGGCGAGATCGCGGACTCGGCGTACAACCCGCTCGGCCGCAACGCGAAGATGGTGCTCGACGAAGCCGAGGCGAAAGTGCTGCACATCGCGGAGCAGGGCTCGCGCGGCACGCAGAGCTTCCAGGAGATCGGCAAGCTGCTGGCGACGGTCGTCGAGCGGATCGAGACGCTCTACAGCCGCGACAATCCGTCGGATGTCACGGGCGTGCCGACCGGGCTACTCCGATCTCGATCGGATGACGTCGGGATTTCAGCCGGGGGATTTGATCGTGGTCGCGGGACGCCCGAGCATGGGGAAGGCGCAGCCGCTCGATGCGCGCGTGCGAACGCCCGCGGGCTGGAAGCGGATGGGCGACCTTCTGCCAGGCGACGCGCTGGCTTCCATCGACGGCAACCCATCAGTGGTCACCGGCGTGTTCCCGCAGGGACGTCGTCAGGTGTTTCGGGTGTCGTTTTCCGACGGCCGCGCGACGGAGTGTTGCGGTGAACACCTGTGGCGTGTCCACTTTCGCAGCTGGTCCTCGCCCCGTGTGCTGCGAACAGATCGCGTCGCCGAAATGCTAACGCGCCAGCGCTATCAGGGGCGTCTGTGGATCGAGATGCCTAGCGGCGACTTCGGCTCTACCGAGGAGCTTCCGATCGATCCCTGGGTGTTGGGCGCGTTGCTCGGCGACGGCGATCTGACGCAGGCGACCGATCCGGTTCTCGTCGGCGTCCGAGCAGGTCCTGACACGCATGCGGCAGAGCGTCGAGCCCGAGTTGGTGCTCAACTACGCCGGCGGCGTCGATTGGCGGATCGCCCAGCGCGGCGGGGCGAATCGGCGAGGGCTCGCGGGCGTCGCGGCGAACCCGCTGACCATCGCGTTGAATGATCTGGGTGCTGCGGGATGTTCACAGCCACGAGAAATTCATTCCCGCGCGGTACATGCGCGCGGACAAGGTGTCGCGGGCCGATCTGCTGGCGGGGCTGCTCGATACCGACGGATGGGTCGAGAACTGGGGCTCGATCCGATTCGCGACGTCGAGCTCTCGCCTGGCGCAGGACGTGGTCGAACTGGCGCGATCGCTCGGAGGCGTGGTGCTCGTTGCAGGAGAAGCAGCCCGCACTTCGCTTATCTGGGCGAGCGCAGGAAGGGTCGCTTGTCGTATGTGTGCACGATCAGCCATCCCGACCCGGCGTCGGTGCTGATGCTGAGCGACAAGCAGACGCGCGTTCGCGCGCGCGTGCGTCGCAAGCTGCCGACCTTCGCATCGATCGAACCGACGAGGGTATGCGAGACGCAATGCATCTCCGTCAGCCATCCGTCGTCGCTGTACATCACCGACGACTATGTCGTGACGCACAACACGGCGCTGGCGCTGAACATCGGCGAAAACGTCGCGCTGCACCACAAGAAGCCGGTGGTCGTGTTCTCGATGGAAATGGGCGCGACGCAGCTCGCGCTGCGGATGATCGGCTCGGTCGGCCGGCTCGACCAGCACAAGCTTCGCACCGGCCGGCTGCGGACCGGAGGATTGGGACAAACTGTCGACCGCGCTCGGATTGCTGAACGAAGCGCCGATCCTCATCGACGAAACGCCCGCGCTCAACGCCATCGAAGTCCGCTCGCGCGCTCGGCGGATCATGAAGCAGCGCGGCGAGCTGGGTCTCGTGATCGTCGACTATCTGCAGCTGATGCAGTCGTCGATCGCAAGGCGAGAACCGCGCGACGGAGATTTCGGAGATCTCGCGCTCGATGAAGGCGCTGGCGAAAGAGCTGCAGGTTCCCGTCGTCGCGCTGTCGCAGCTCAACCGCTCGCTCGAGCAGCGGCCGAACAAGCGGCCGGTGATGTCGGATCTGAGGGAGTGCGTGACGGGCGATACGCTGTGGTCACGACAGACGGTGCGCCGCATACCGATTCGCGATCTGGTTGGACAGACACCCTCGCGTGTGGGCGGTCGACGAACAGCAGAAGATCGTCGCCGCGCACAGCGGAATTGGTCTGGTCGAAGGGCGTCAAGCCGGTCTTCGCGCGTCGCGCTCGCAAGCGGCCGGGTGATCCGGGCGACGGCCGAGCACCGGCTGCTTGCAGCGGAGGGTTGGAAGCGGGTCTCCGAGCTTGCCGTCGGCGCGCGCGTTGCGCTTGCCCGCGGCGTCCCCACGCCGAGCGAGGCGCCGGAATGGCCGACGAGCACGAACTGGTGCTGCTGGGTCATCTCGTCGGCGACGGCAGTTATCCCACGCACCAGCCGCTGCGCTACACCACCGCATCGGAAGAAAACAGCGCCGCGGTCCGTGCTGCCGCAGAGGCGATGGGCAGCGACGTCAAGCGCTACGCGGGCCGCGGCAACTGGCATCAGCTTCTGATCGCAGGCAACGGCAATCGCTGGCATGCGGCAGGGGTCGGCAAGCTGGCTCAAGGATCTCGGCATTTACGGGCAGCGTTCGCACGACAAGCAGTCTGCCCGCCGCAGGTGTTCCGTCTCGGCCGAACGCAGCATCGCCACGTTGCTGCGTCACCTTTGGGCAACCGACGGATGCATCTCGTTGCGCAAGCCGGGCACGCAGCGGTGCGAGTCGCGTGTATTTCTGCACGTGCAGCGCAGCGGCTCGCGGCCGATGTCGCGGCGCTGCTGCTGCGCTTGGGTATCGTCGCGCGGACTCGGGCGACGCTGAAGACTGGATACCGGCCGGTGTACAGCGTCGACGTCAGCGGCGCGGCGCAGCAGCTGCTCTTTCTCGACACGGTCGGTGCGTTCGGCCCCCGCGTCGCGCCCGGCGACCGCCTTGCGCGCGCGCCTCGAAGCGATGGTGGCCAATACGAATGTCGACACGCTGCCGATCGAAGTCTTCGCCGGCGTGCAGGCGTCGATGCGCGACAGGGAGTCTCGCAACGCCGAATGGCCGCCATGCGCGGCACGTCCTATGGCGGGATCGAGTCACTTTCAGTTCGCGCCAAGCCGCGCGATGGTGGCGTCGCTACGCCGACCTGCTCGACGATGCCGAGTTGAGCCCGATGGGCGAATTCGGATCTGTTCTGGGATCGGGTCGTCGCGATCGAACCCGGACGGCGAGGAAGAAGTCTTCGATCTCACAGTCCCGGGTCCGGCGTCCTGGCTCGCCGACGGGATCGTCAGTCATAACTCGGGCGCGATCGAACAGGATGCGGACGTGATCCTGTTCATCTACCGCGACGAAGTCTACAACCCGGATCGCAGGACAAGGGCACGGCGGAGATCATCATCGGCAAGCAGCGTAACGGGCCGATCGGCACAGTGCGGCTGACTTTCCTGGGCGAGTACACGCGCTTCGAGAGTTTCTCGCCGGGCGGGTAGCACGCGGCGGCTCGCGCTTCGACGACGCAGACAGACGCTTTTCATTCGGTCGCGTTTAGGTTCTCTAATTCCTTTTTGGGCACATCGCGCGATATCCAACGCATCGTGAGCAATGCAGCATTTGGGACCGTGGAGGCAGAAACATGGCGTCTGAAGGACGGCCAAGCGCTGTCGCGTACGCGTCGCCTTGTGCCCGGAGAACCATTTGAACAGATTGTTGCAATGATCGATCGCGAGATGACGTTGCTGAAAATCTCACGAGAACGATTGAAATCCGATCATCGATACTATAGGGCGTCAATCACAGTGCAGGTGAAGGCCTATACGGTTGACCTTTTTTCACAATTGCGCCAGCGGTTATCGTGCGCAGTACTATATCTCCACTGGAAACGGGGAGCGTGCAAACCGTTATGCGTTAGACGCGCTGGCGGGACAATTGATGAGCTGTTGAATCGCTGCCCTAAGCGCACCTGCTCACCAGATTGGGTGGCACAGTCAATTTCTGATCCAAATGCAAAACTCTGGATACATCAGGGTCAATGGCTTCGCCATGCAGGATTCTCCGATGCCATTCTTCTCGTTTCGCGTTGGCTCAAGCGTATCGATTCTTCCGAACTTACGCATCAAAGGAAGGCCCGTTGGAGCCCGCTTGCGCCCGACGCGGAGAATCGAATCGATGTCAGAGGCGCCTACATCACGTTGCATGGCGATGCGTTCGGGCCAACTAAGCACATACCGGGCCAAAGACATTCACGAGCTTGGCTTTACATAGTAGAGCAACCAACATGTGCCCTAACCAGGCCTTCAACCGAACTCCCCGCCGGCGTGGCCTGTTGCCCCGCCTCGCAGCGGTGGCGGGTTGCAGCCGGCTAACGTCAATTCGTTAGGCGTGCCCACCCCACCGTTGATGCACCGCTCTGCGCTCAGACTAGATCCAGTAGAGTCGCCGGAGCAGCGAGAAGCCGCCCGCTCGCTAATCACTGAGTACCTCTCCTGGGTCGCAGGTGTGGCGCGGTCAAACTACGGCCTGTCGTTCGACATCGATTCTATGGTGCGGTCCGACATCGAAGACCCGGCCAAATTCTATCCGCCTTCGGGTCGCTTCTACCTGGTCGAGTACGAAAGTCGCTACGTTGGCGTCGGCTGCCTGAAGCGTTTGGCCTCGGATCTGGGAGAAGTCCAGCGAATGTATGTGCAGTCACATGTCCGAGGAGTAGGTGCTGGACGACTGCTCGTTCAACGGCTCCTGCAGGACGCTCGGCGGCTTGGCTACACGAAAGTGCGCCTGGAGAGCCTCAAGGCGCTGACCGCTGCACACAATCTCTATCGCTCGGTAGGGTTCGTGGACATTGACCCGTACTCCGAAAACAGCATGCGGGACTATCAAGCGCCGGAGACTCACGACGCATACCGCAAAAGCGCAGTGTTCATGGAGCTTACGCTCAAGGAAGTGATGTGACGCGGGCATCGGCGTGGCCCGCCAGGCTACCCTGATAAGTCATGCGCAGCTACAACAACGGAGGTTTGTATGCAGACGGACGACCAACAGATCCGCGCTCTCGTTGCTGCGTGGATGGCGGCAACCAAGTCCGGCGACGTGGAAACGGTCCTCGGTCTGATGACCGAAGACGCCGTCTTTCTCATCCCGGGAAAGCCCGCCATGCGGAAGAGCGAGTTCGCTGCTGCAGCAAGGGCGCAGGCGACGGGCGACGCGCCAACATTCGATGGTGCAAGCGAAATCCAGGAGATTCAGGTATTCGGCGATTGGGCGTTCATGTGGAGCAAGCTCACGGTATTCGCCACGCCTCCGGGCGGCGGAGCCCAAACCACGCGTTCGGGGCACACCCTCACCGTGTTTCATCGCGAAAGCGGTCGCTGGCTGCTCGCTCGCGATGCCAACCTCCTTGCGCCTGCGCCGGGGGAGGCGCACTGACGCTTAACCCCATCCATCGAGCGGAAGTTCCAAGGCCGCTTCGCGTCCTTTGGCCCTCCGCTCTCAGTTGAGGAGCCACTTTCGCTACCGGCCAGTCGCTCAGTCCTTGAACCGGTTGACGATGTTGTAGTAGATGAACGACAGCGGCTCCGGCGCCCAGTAGACGCCGCCGTCGTAGAACATTCCGTGGCGGATCTTGCCACCGGCGACTTCCGGATTGCCGTTGTTGAGCGCCGTGGCGAAGCGCTGTTCCTTGGTGACCGGCGGCGCTTTCCTGCCGTCAGATTCCGCGCGGCCTTCGACATAGATCGTGTCGATCGGCAGACGCGTCAGTTCGTCGGCGACGCGCGCTTCTTCCTTTTTTGCGCGGCGCCGGCTGCGCGGCGTTGGCTCTTCTCCGGCGCCTCGCCGATGACGACGGGCGGCGAAATCTGCCACGTCGGCTCGCTGTGTGCCGGCAGCGCCCCGACGAGCGACGCAACGAGGATCGATCCGTGGCAGGCGACGCGGGCGAACGTCATCCCGGCATTCTACGGCCGGGGCATCGCGCCCGAAGCGTTATCGTCCGCTCGCCGGCGTCGCCGCCTCTCGAAGCGAACTAAAGCACCTCCGCCGCGTGATCGGCCAGCCGCGAGCGCTCGCCGCGCATGCAGCGTGACGTGGCCCGGAATGCGACCAGCCCTTGAAGCGGTCGACGACGTAGGTGAGCCCCGAGCTGCCCTCGGTCAGGTACGGCGTGTCGATCTGCGCGATGTTGCCGAGGCAGACGACCTTCGTGCCGGGCCCGGCGCGCGTGATCAGCGTCTTCATCTGCTTCGGCGTCAGGTTCTGCGCCTCGTCGATGATCAGGAACTTGTTGATGAACGTGCGCCCGCGCATGAAGTTGAGGCTCTTGACCTTGATCCGCGAGCGGATCAGGTCGCGCGTCGCGGCGCGGCCCCATTCGCCGGCCTCGTCGTCGGTCTTGTTGAGCACGTCGAGGTTGTCCTCGAGCGCGCCCATCCACGGGTTCATCTTCTCTTCCTCGGTGCCCGGCAGGAAGCCGATGTCCTCGCCGACCGGCACGGTGACGCGCGTCATGATGATCTCGGTGTAGACCTTGAACTCGAGCGTCAGCATCAGGCCGGCGGCGAGCGTCAGCAGCGTCTTGCCCGGTGCCCGCCTGGCCGAGCAGCGTGACGAAGTCGATCTCCGGGTTCATCAGCAGGTTGAGCGCGAAGTTCTGCTCGCGGTTGCGCGCCGTGATGCCCCAGACGTTGTTCTTCTGGTGCGTGTACTCCTTCAGCGTCTGCAGCACGCGCGGTCTTGCCCGGTGATCTCCTTGACGATCGCGTAGAACGGCGACTCGCCGGGCTGCTCCTGGTAGACGAACTCGTTGATGAGCAGCGTCGGCACCAGCGGTCCGGTCACGCGGTAGATACGTGTGGCCCCCCTGCTGCCACGACTCCATGCCCTTGCCGTGCCGATCCCAGAAATCGGCCGGCAGCTCGCGCATGCCGCGAGTAGAGGAGCTCGGTGTCCTCGAGCACCTTGTCGTTGAAGTAGTCCTCCGCGGCAAGGCCGAGCGCGCGCGCCTTGATCCGCATGTTGATGTCCTTGCTGACCAGGATCGACGTGCCGCTTCGGATGCGCCTGCGACGAGGTGCATGCACGACGGCGATGATCTGGTTGTCGGCCTTGCCGTTGGCGAGCGACGGCGGCAGCGTGCGTCGTGATCGTCTCGGTCTGCAGGTACAGCCGGCCGGTCGCGGCGCCGCCCGATTTCTCGCGCAGCGGAATGCCCTCGGCGATGCCCTCGTGCTCGGGCCGCTGGCATGCGCGGTCACCAGCTCGTCGAGGAAGCGCGACGCCTGCCGCGCGTTGCGCGCGACTTCGGTGACGCCCTTCTTGTTGCGCGTCGAGCTCCTCGAGCGTGAGCATCGGCAGGTAGATGTCGTGCTCCTCGAACCGGAACAGGCTCGTCGGGTCGTGCATCAGGACGTTGGTGTCGAGCACGAACAGCTTGCTGGCGGACGCGTTACCCGTCTTGGCGGGCTTGCGGGAAGGAAGGAGATGCAGCGTGGACGGTGCAGGGCGGAGCTTGCGTTCGACCATGGGCCTCCAGGAGTCGCGGAACGAACCGGCGCAGCTTTATTTGGCGCCGGAATTCAGGGTAATACAAGGTATTGTGGTGGTAAAGCCTGAAAAACGGAAGGGTTTGTGGTGGAAAGAGGACAGGCGAATATGCGCTACTTGACGGTTCCGGCGGGCGGAGGCCGGCGCGGCCCGCGGGCGCACGGGGACGAATCGCATAACATGCGGTCCATCGGGTAGCAGGAGAGTGGGATGTTCCGTTCGGACGGAAGCGCGAGAATCGAGGGAAAACGGCGCCGGACGGTTGGGCTCATGCTCCTCGCGACGATGGCCACGCTCGCGGGCTGCATTTACGACGCGCCGCTGACCGCCAACGGGACGCGTCGCGTAGACGCGCGCCTGGTCGGCGACTGGACCTCGGACGACGGCAAGGAGAACCTGAAGGTGCGTGCGCTCGACCCGACGACGTACCTGCTGATTCTGAACGGCGACCCGTTCCGCGCCTGGCACTCGGACTTTGCCGAGCTGCCTTTCGTCACGGTCCAGGACCTCGACGACCCGGCGCGCAAGTACGCGTACCTCAAGTACGCGTTGTCCGACGACGGCCAGCACCTTACCGCCCACGCCGTGAGCTCCGAGACCATTCCGAGCACGTTGAAATCGTCGAGCGAAGCGCGTCGGCGCGTGCGCGCAAGCCTCGAAGATCCGAAGCTTTTCGTCGACGAGCCGCTGGAGCTCTCCCGGCGCAAGTAGCAAAAGAGGGCGGGGGCGCTGTGCCGTTCTACAGCGTCTTCTCGAAGTCCAGCACTTCCTGCGCATGGCCGGTCAGCTTGAGGCCGCGCCACTCGCGCGCGAGCTTGCCCGCGCCGTCGATGACGAACGTGCTCCCGTGCGCATGAGTGTCAAGGCATTTGACCCTCTTTCTCTAACCTACACTCGCACGTGTGAGGTAACAACGGTAACAACTGGGAGCAAAGCGCCATGACCAAACGAGCACCGCAAGCTCGCCGTCCGCGAATCCCGACGGCGCGAACGACGCAGACCGCCGGCACCGCGGCAACCTGCGCCACCGACTACCCCGCGGCAACGCCGCAGGCGGACACCGTGAGCACCGGCTGGAAGCGCGTCAGTCCTGGCCGCGGAACCCTGCGCCAAGGCCGCGTGCTGGCCACCCCTCGCGCGTCGCGCCTGGCGCGCACGATACCCGCGGCATTCGCTGTCGCGTTGGGGATACTCATCCTTGGCGGAACCGGTAGCGTCGCACTTGCCGCCGACCCGCAAGCCATGCACAGGGAAGCGTCCCTTCAGGGGGTTCCGCTCGTAGACCATCATCAGCACCTGCTCAGCCCGGCGGCGGCAGCCCTACAGAACGAGACGTTTCCGCCGGCGGTGCTGCCTCCTGGCCTGACTCGCCTTGTGCGCGAGCGTGCACATGCCTGGAACGACAAAAACGCTCTCGCCCAGCTCTACACCAAGGACAGTCTCGTTTTCACCGGCGGTAGCCCTGGGTGGATCGAGGGACGAGTTCGAGTCGCGGCTTATCTCAGTACGCGCTTCGCAAGCGAGTATCGCCTCACGCCGGTGAGCTCCAGAATCCGCGGCTCCAGCGGCCATATCGCTGGCTATTTCACGCGGGGCACAAAGCACATCGGATACTTCAGTCTCTGGGTGGAGAAAGGACGCGACGGCAAGTGGCGCATCGCGGCCGAGACACCGACCTTCCCCGGCCCGAAGGTTTCGGAACCCGAAACCGCCAGCCAATTGGTGGCGCATCTCGACGAGGCAGGCATTCGTCGAGCCGTAGTGTTATCCGATGGCTACTATTTCGACTCTCCCAAATTCGGGGTCGCCGACTCGTTGACGAAAGTACGGGCGGAAAACGATTGGACGGCTCAGCAAGTCGCGCAATTTCCAGACCGGCTTGTGGCGTTCTGCAGCTTCAATCCGCTGAAGGACTATGCCCTTGAGGAACTCGAGCGCTGCGCCTCGAGCCACCGCTTTACCGGCCTGAAACTGCATTTCGGAATGTCCGAGGTCGACCTTGGCAATCCCGACCACGTGCGGAAGGTTCGTGCTGTCGTAGAGGCGGCGAATCGGCTCCGCATGCCGATCATCGCCCACGTGCGCGCGGACGCGGACTATGGCCGAGATCAAGCGACCGTCATGCTGAACAGAATAATTTCAGCCGCACCAAACGTTCCATTTCAGATCGCCCACCTGTGGGGTGGCGAGCGTTTCTCTGACGCGGCATTGGCCGTTTATGCCGATGCGATTTCTGCACACGATCCGCGGACGGCGAATCTTTACTTCGACCTCGCAGAGGTAGCACTTGCCGCGGGAAATTCGGAAGAAACCCTGAGAACGATCGCCGCACGGATACGACAGATCGGCTTGCAGCGCATTCTGTATGGCTCGGACGGCCCGGTGGCAGAGTCCATGTCGCCTCAAGACGCGTGGAAAATGACGCTGAGCCTACCGCTAACCGGCGACGAGTTCCGGACGATCGCAGGGAACGTCGCACCTTACTTGAAGTGAAAGGTTTCGGTTCGGCGCGCGCTGACTCGGGTACGCCGAGCTTTCAGATCCGAACCATCCCGAATCCGAGGGTACCAATCTAGAGCGCGGCGATCGACGGGCCGGCCGGGTCGCCGAGCCACGCTTTGGCGTACGCGCGACGAGTGCGCCTCTCGGCGGCCGCGTCGCCCTTCCGATGGTACGTTTCCACGAGCCCCGCCAGCGCCCAGCCGTTGCCGCGCACGCGCGACAGCGATTCCCGGAACGCTCTTTCCGCGTCGTCGAGCTTGCCCTGCCGCAGGTAGACCGAGCCCAGCGACTGGCGGATCGGGTAGTACCAGTAGGGTGGCTCCATGTAGGCGAGCGCGTCTTCGACCGCGATCGCCTCCTCGTAGGCCTTCGCCGCCCCGGGGAGGTCGCCTTGCGCGTCGGCGAGGCGCGCGATCGCGACTAAGCGCGCGGTCTGCACGATCTCCTTGCCCGGCACTGCCCAGTCGGTGTAGGGCTTGAAGTCGGCCTTCTGCTCGATCGCGGCGATGGCGTCGATCTCGCGCTGTGCGCCGGTCGCGTCCTTCTTCGCCGCGAAGGCGAGCGCGCGTGCGTAGTGCGCCAGCGCGGACACCAGCACCTGCTCCTTTGGTGGTGCCTTCAAGGCGAGGATCGCCTCGGGCGCGCTGAAGAGCGCGTGGGCCAGGTAAGGTGCGGCCTTGATGGGTTCCAGCACCGCGAACTGCGCGATCACCGTGTCGGACAGCGATGCGTCGAGCTTGCCCGCGGCATCGATCGCGGTCGGGCCGTCGCCGCCCATCTGCGCCGAGACCAGCACGAAGTGGATGTTGTGTGGGTAGTAGGCCGACTTGTACATCGGGTCCGAGGGCGAGGTGCTGAAGTACTGCTCGTCGACGGCCATCGCGCGCTTGTTGATTTCCAGCGACTCCTTGTACAGGCCGACGCGGTAGAAGATGTGGGCCGGCATGTGCACGATGTGGCCCGCACCCGGTATCAACGCGGCCAGCCGTCGCGCGTGCGGCAGCGCGCGATCGGGCTTCGTCGAAGCCTCGACCGCGTGGATGTAGAGGTGGATCGCTCCCGGGTGATTTGGATTGCGTGCGAGCACCTTCTCCAGCGCCGCGAGCAGCTCGGCGGCGCGGCCCTTGGGTTTCGCGCCCCCCGCCTCCCAGTAATCCCAGGCCTGCGTGTCCATCACGGACTCGGCGTAGAGCGTGAGCACCGTGTCGTCGCCCGGATACTTCTCGGCCACGGACTTCATCGCGTCGGCGAAGGCCGCGTCGAGCGCGGCGCGCTCGGCCTTCGGGTCCGCCGAGTAGCGCTTCTGGAGAGCCGCGATCAACGCACGATCCTTCGCCGGCGCGCCGGGCGCCAATTCGACTGCCTTGGCAAGCGCGGCAAGCGCCGGCGCCGCCGCCTCGGGCATCATCGGCGCGTTGATGTTCGGCCCGAGCACCAGCGCCTCGCCCCACCAGGCCATCGCGAGCTTCGGGTCTGCCTTCTGCGCGGCCTGGAAGGCGCGCTGCGCCTCGGCGTGGTTGAACGCGAAGGCCCAGCGGATGCCCTGGTCGAAGTAGGCCTGCGCCTTCGCGTTGCGCGTTCCCACCTTGAAGGACAGCGTGCCCAGGTTGTCGTACAGCGGTACTTCGCCGCCCGCGGCCTGCATCGGCTGCGGCTTGAAGGGTTTGGTCTCGGCTTGCGCGAGGATCAGCTTCTGAAGCAAGGGCGGACGTCCGGCCGGCGGTCCGCAAAACGCCCTGTCGTCGAGCAGCGGATCGAACTCGTCTTTGCCGCCAACGCCGGCGGCGGGCGTGAGCGCCAACGCGCCGACCGCGGCAAGGGCCAGTGCCATGCGCAAGTCATTCGCCTTCATGGGTGCTCCTTTCGCAGTGCAGCGGTCGAACGCAGCGACGGATTGGTTACGACGCCTTATCTTTTGCGCATCCTACGGCTGCTGTCAAGTACGAGTGAGCCCGTCTTCGCCCGAGGACCGCACCGTCGTACGCCAACGCGGCGGACGCAACGGAATCTTCGATTATTGAATGATCTCGTCCGCACGTAGCAGCACCGACTGCGGAATCGTGATGCCGAGTGCCTTCGCGGTTTTCAGATTGATCACCAGCATGAACTTAGAAGGCTGCTCGACCGGAAGATCTGCTGGCTTGGCGCCCTTCAGGATCTTGTCGGCGTATACGGCGGCGCGACGAAACAACTCGACGAAATCCGGTCCATAGGACATCAGCCCGCCCGCGGTGACCAGTTCCCGGACGAGTAGATCGACGGAAGTTTCGCGCGTGCCGGGAGGCTCCGGGACGCGCTGCGCCGGGTTATGGAAGCGCGTCACCTGGGACATACAGGGCGTCGGCCCTTCCCTTGACCGCAGCATCGATCGCGGGCTCGATTTCCTCCGCCGTTCGAGCCTCGAGCACTTGGAATTCCACCCCCAACTGCCGCGCTACAGCGGGAGCTTCCAACGGAAAGAGCGTGCGATTCGTCTCGCTGGTGGGGTTGAGCAATACGGCGATACGAATCGCCTTCGGAAGCGCCGGCTTCAATTGTTCGAGCGACTTGCCGATGAAACCGCCCGGGACCACGGTCGCTATTCCGGTGACATTGCCTCCCGGCCGGGCGAGACTCTCGACCAGCCCGACGCGAACCGGATCAGCAACGGCGACGAAGACAATAGGAATTGTGGATGTCGCATCCTTGGCGGCCCGGCTCGGTTGCGGCGCGGAGGAAACGATGAGGTCGGGTTTTAGATCGACCAGCTCCTGCGCGAGGGCCGGCAACCGGTCGATTTGTCCACCAGCGGCGCGATACTCGATCCGCAGGTTGCCACCCTCGACCCAACCGGCGCTGCGCAGCCCTCTCGTAGACCATCAAAGGCGAGACCCTCGCAGCGGACTTGGCAGAGGACGCCGATGCGCGCAACCTTTTCCGATCGTTGCGCGCCGATCTCCAGCGACGTGGCAAGGAAGCCACACGCGATGCTGCCAATGAGCGCTCGCCGGTTCATTTACTGAAGCACAGGTCAACAAATGGAAGTCCACCCATACTACGCCTGCCCCGTTTCACCGCAGGCAGCGACCGACCGCCCTTCCACCCGTACTTGTTGCGCGCTTGATATGCTGCCCGCCCATGGACGATGAGCAGCAGCGACTCGAGACTGGCATCGCGGCGCTGGAGGGGCAACGGGGCGTGCTGGGTGATGCGGTCGTCGATGCCGCCGTCGCCGGGCTTCGGGCCCGGTTGGCCGAGTTGCGGACCCTCGCGCGCGCGGCCGAACCCGCGCAGAGCCTCAAGCAAGTGACCGTCCTCTTCCTCGACGTGGTCGGCTCGACTGCGCTCGGCCAGCACCTGGACCCCGAGGAGATCGCCGCGGTGATGGACGGCAGCTTGTCGCGCGGCACGCCATTGTCGAAGCTCACGGCGGCAAGGTGTTGCAGTACGCAGGCGACAACCTGCTTGCCGCGTTTGGCGCTGACGGGCCGCAGAAGACGATGCCGAGCGCGCCGTGCGCTCTGGCCTAGCGCTGCTCGCGCTGGCGCAAGGCGCTGCGGCGCCGAGGTCGAGGCGACGCATAGCTACGCCGGCTTCGACGTGCGCGTCGGCATCCACACCGGCGGCGTGTTGCTCGGCGGCGGCGTCGACAAGGACGGCAGCATCCGCGGCCAGGCGGTCAACATTGCCGCGCGCATGGAGCAGACCGCGCCGGCGGGCGCGCTGCGCATCAGCCACGACACCTACCGCCGGTGCGCGGCGTGTTCGACGTCGATGCGCAGGAGCCGCCGCTCCGTCAAGGGCGTCGACGCGCCGGTGCGGAGCTATCTCGTGCTGCGCGCCAAGGCGCGCGCCTTCAGGGGCGTCGACGCGGCATTGAAGGCGTCGACGCCCGGATGATCGGCCGCGAGAGCGAACTGGCCGCACTGCAAAATGCGTTCTCTCGCCTATGGGAACCCGGCGCCGGGCTGGAACGCATCGTCGTCGTCAGCGAGGCCGGTCTCGGCAAGAGCCGCCTGCTCTACGAGTTCGAGAACTGGGCCGAGGCACGACGCCGAGCGCTGCTTCCTGTTCCAGGCGCGAGCGACACCCCAGACCCAAGGCCAACCGTACGGCCTACTGCACGACTTGTTTGCGTCGCGCTGGGAAATTCGCGATAGCGACAGCACGGACGTCGCCAAGCGAAAGCTCGAAGAGGGCGGTCATACCGCTGTTTGGACGACGACGAGCGCGAGCAGGCGATGCCAGCGCGCACCTGCTGGGCCAGCTGATCGGCCTGGACTACAGCGACAGCCGCCATGTCCGCGGCATCCGCGACGATGCGCGCGAGATCCGCAGCCGCGGCTTCCACGCCGCCGCGCAGATGCTGCGTCGCATCGGCGCGCGAACGTGGAGTTCCGATCGTGCTGTCCAGCTCGACGACGTGCACTGGGCCGACGACGGCTCGCTCGATTTCATCGACCACCTGGTGCACGTCAATCGCGACGTCCCGATGCTGCTCGCTGGCGTTCACCCGGCCGGCGCTGTTCGAGCGCAGAGCGGGGGCGCTGGGCGCGGCCGGCGCCGAGTTGTCACGCATCGACCTTCGACCCCTGGACAAGACTGGCAGCCGGATGCTCGCCGACGAGCTGTTGAAGAAACTACCCGCGATCCCGGATGCCCTGAGCGACCTGGTCACGGGCCGCGCCGGCGGCAATCCGTTCTACATGGAAGAGTTGGTCAAGATGCTTGTCGAGCGGGGCGCGATTGTGACGTCGGCCGAGCACTGGACGCTCGATGCCGACCGGTCTGGCCGTCGACGTGCCACCGACGCTGACTGGTGTCTTGCAGGCGAGGCTGGACGCCCTGCCACCACCGGATCGACAAGCGCTGCAGTTGGCGAGCGTGATCGGACTGACGTTCTGGGACGCCGCCCTAGCGCACGTCGACGCTGACGGCCGCTACGCCGGCTGCCGGCGCTGCAGGCGCGCGAGCTCGTCCACCGGAAGGGCCCGACGAGCCGGCCGCGCCGACGGCATCTGCGAGTACGCCTTCGCTCATCAGATCCTGCACCAGGTGACCTACGACACTGTGCTCAAGCGCGTAAAGCGCGCGCGCCCACGCGCGAGCCGCCGACTGGCTGGCGCATCACGCGGGCGCGCTCGAGCAAGAGCCTGCTTGGCGCCGCGGCCGAGCACTACGAGCAGGCGGGCGACGCCGCGCAATGCCGCCGAGCACTACGCCCGCGCCGCCGCGCACCTGGCCGGCATCTTCGTGCACGACGCCGCCCTCGACGCCACACGCGCGGGCGCTGAGATTGGGTGGCGACGGCGACGTCGAGCTGCGCTGGCGGCTCCTCGCCAAGCGCGAGCGGCGCTCGATCGCTAGGGCGGCGCGACGCGCAGCTCACCGACATCGACGCGCTGTCGGCGCTGGCCGACGCGATGCCGCCGGGCGCCGAGGGCGACACGCGACGCGCCGAGGTCGCGCTGGCGCCGCGCCGACTTCGCGCACCGCATCGGCGATTGGGCGACGCAGGAGCGCGAGGCGCGGCGCTACGTCAAGCGCTCGCCGAGCGCGCGGGCGACGTGCCGCTGGCGTTGCGCGGATCCATCGACTGCGCCGAGCGCTCGCGTACCGGGCGACCCGGCCACCGGCCGCGCCCTCGCCGAGCCGCGCTGGCACGAGCGCGGGCGCTCGGCCTGCACCGGGAGGAGTCGCGCCTGATCATCGCCCTGACGGTGTGCACCGACATGCTCGGCGACCGGGTGGCCGGGCTGCAGTACAGCCTGCAGGACCTGGCGCTGGACCGGCGCGTCGGCAACCGGTCAACGAGGCGGTGGCGCTCGAGCAACGTCGGCATGTCGTACCTCGGGTTCGGCGCGTTCGCGAGGCGCGCGCGCATCTCGACGAGGCGCCTGCGCATGCACCGGTCGCTCGGCAATCGGGAGATCGAGGGCAACACCACTCGACCCTGTCCGAGCTCGCCTGGCGCGAGGGGACGCGGCGCTCGCCCTGCGCCATGCGCAGGCGGCCATCGCCATCAGCCGCGAGGGCCACAACGCGCCTGTACGAGACCGATGCGCTCTGGTCGCTCGGCAACGCCGAGCTGGCGCTCGGTCGAGGGATCAGCGGCGACCACTTCGAGCGCAGCGAAGCCCTCGCGCGCGACATCGGCGCCGCGGCCGCAGGTGCTGAATGCCCTCGACGGCCTGGCCCGCGTCGCGCTCGCGCGCGGCGATGCGCCCGAAGCGCAGCGACTGGCGGAACAGCTCCTGGACGAGGCGCGCGCCGATCGATCGACGCAGCAGCTCGACGGCACCTACGAGCACCTCATCCGCCTGACCTTGTACCGCGCCTTCGTCTCCAGCGACGCGCCGCGTGCCGAGCGTCTGCTGGCCGAGGCATATGCCGCACTGACCACGGAAGCCGAGCGCATTCACGACGTCGAACTGCGCCAGTTTTTTTTGAGCTGCATCACGGAGCACCGGGAAATCGTTGAGCTTTGGACGGAACGGCAGCGGCGCTTGCGGTAGAGGCGAGGGAGCAGCCGTCATCTATCGGAGACTGCTTTTGGCCGCTTGTTGACCGACAAGTACGTATCAATAGTGTCCGACAGATTCGATAGGTATCGGCTTGAAAGCTAGCACTGGCGCGGGTTTCCGGGCATGTCGAGGTGTTAACGACTTGAATTTGATGCGCGGTTCTGGGCAGCCTTCCCGGATTCTCCGGGGAGGTCGGGATGTACGCTGGCAAGCTCGTGTTTGCGCAGGTCATGGAGTACGCACCGTGGCACACGTTTCGCCGGTTGGTCGCAAAGTATCACGGCGATTTCAATGTCCGCAGTTTCAGTTGTCTCGATCAGTTCCTGTGCATGGCTTTCGCACAACTCACCTACCGGGAGAGCCTGCGCGACATCGAAGCCTGCCTGGGTGCCCAGCCAGCCAAGCTCTATCACCTGGGAATTCGTGGCCATGTCAGTCGCAGTGCGCTTGCCGACGCCAACGAAGGACGCGACTGGCGTATCTATTTCGAGTTCGCCCAAGCGTTGATTCGCATTGCCCGGCGCCTGTACGCCAAGGAGCCGCTTGGCGTCGAATTGAGCGAGACGGTCTACGCACTGGACTCGACCACCATCGACCTTTGTCTGTCGTTGTTACCTTGGGCCCCGTTTCGCCGCACCAAGGCGGCGGTGAAACTGCACACGCTGCTCGATCTGCGCGGCGCTATTCCCACCTTTATCCATATCAGCGATGGCAAGCTCCACGATGTCAACGTCCTCGATCTGCTGGTGACCGAGCCGGGGTCCTTCTACGTGATGGATCGCGGGTACCTGGACTTCGAGCGGCTGTACACATTGCATCAAGCCGGAAGCTTCTTCGTCACCCGGACGAAGTCCAATTCCAAGTTCAGGCGCCTGGTCTCGCGGCCCGTGGATCGCAGCACTGGCTTGATCTGCGATCAGTCGGTGGAGTTGACGGTGTTCTACTCGCATCAAGGTTACCCCGAGCGCCTGCGCCGCATTCGCTTCAAAGATCCGGAGACTGCAAAGACCCTGATCTTCCTCACCAACAATTTCGCCTTGCCCGCGCTCACTATCGGCGCTCTCTACAAAAGCCGTTGGCACGTGGAGCTGTTTTTTCGCTGGATCAAGCAGCACCTGCGCATCAAGCGTTTCTTCGGGACCTCCGAGAACGCAGTCAAGTCTCAGGTGTGGATCGCGGTGGCCGTCTACGTGCTCGTGGCCATCATTCGTAAGCGACTCAATTTGGAATTCTCTCTGCACTCGATGCTACAGATCCTGAGCGTCACACCGTTCGAGAAAGTGCTGCTGGTTCAGATGCTTACTGACATGGGTCCGGCGGAAGAATCACGCACCAACCCCAATCAACTGATTTTGTTGTGAATCCTGTCGGACGCTATTGAGTACGTATCTCGGCTTTCGACCCTGACCTGCCGGTCAAGGTCTCCGAACCGGTCATTGAAGACTACGGAAGCAGGCACTCAGTGGAAGCGTCACGACCGAGAACCGATGCAGCGGTGATCACCGAAAAGTGGCGTCGATATATCGCGTCAGCTCGTCCCATGTGATGTCGTCGTCGCGGTCGGTGTCGATGTCGTTGAAGTGAGCCTGGAGTTCGATGGTGCCCCGCGCTTCGCGTACTGTCACGACGTTGTCTTTGTTGGCGTCGGCCAGACGGAACATCGCGATGTAGCGCTCGGCGGACTGTCGGTTGTAATCGGCACGATTATCCGCGACCGCGAGAGTACTGATGCAAGCGGCCACCAGCGGTATTGAGTACCACCACCGTCGACTCATGGGGCGCCCTCCCTAATTCACAAGAAGACCGTTGCAAGCAGACTTCGCCGCGCCGGTGACCGTGTCCGGTGGCCGTGATCGTCGCCGGCAGACAACCCATGGCGCTCAGATCGCACGCTCCGCCGGCGAATGCGATTTAGGCAAGAACGCCAAACCCGGAGCTTCTTGACCATGGCCAGGTCATTGTAGTCGAGGCCAGTCAGGTGTTTTGGCGGCCCTGGCCATTTCGTCGCGCGAATCGGCCCGCGCAATCGGATTGTCCGCTATCGGGTGTCTTTCTGCGGGAACTTTATGGGTTGAGGGTGAGCGCAATCAGCGTGTGCTGCTCGGGTTCGCCTGGCAGTCACCAGCTTGCGCTAGAATGTCCCGCAGGGGTGTCGGATCGCGGCCTGAGCCGTCGCGACTTGACGTACAGCGACTGCCAATGCCCCCAGCGTCACGTGATTGCAGCAGAGGGGACTTCACATGAAGCGCTTGAAACCGCTGATCGCAGCCCTGCTCTGCGTTGCCTTGGCGATGCCGGCACCGGCACAGTCGCCGGCGCAACAGCTACCGCAGTCGTCTCCCGCCCCAGCGCCGTCCGCCGAAACGAAGACGTTCTCGCAAGCCGAGCTCGACCAGGTCGTCGCGCCGATCGCTCTCTACCCGGATGCACTGCTTGCGCAGGTGCTGATGGCATCCACGTATCCGATCGAAGTCGTCCAGGCCGATCGCTGGATCACCGCCAATCCAGGCCTCAAGGGCACGGCGCTCGAGAACGCACTGCAGAGTCAACCTTGGGATCCGGCGGTGAAGTCTCTGACGGTATTCCCGCAGGTGCTGCAGATGATGAGCCAGAAGCTTGACTGGACGCAGAAGCTGGGCGACGCCTTTCTCGCTCAGCAGCCGGACGTGATGGCGACAGTGCAGGTGTTGCGGGCGAAGGCTCTTGCGGAAGGGAAGCTCAAGGATTCCAAGGAGCAAAAGGTCATCGTCGTAACCGAGAACAATGTCACCATCATCAAGATCGAGCCTGCGGATCCCGAGGTCGTCTATGTGCCGACGTACGACCCATCGGTCGTCTACGGCGCGTGGCCATACCCCGCCTATCCTCCCTACTACTGGTACCCGCCGGGCTACTACTACCCAGGGGGTGCCTTCCTGGCGGGCATCGTCATCGGCTGGGCGCTCTGGGGCGGCTGCAACTGGGGAAACGGTGGTGTCTACGTCGACCATCACAGGTACAACAACTTCAACCGCACGAACATTTCCGGCGACAACAACTGGAGGCACAACGTGAACCATCGCGGTGGCGTGCCGTACCGCGACCAGCGCGTCGCGCAACAGTACGGGCGCGGACTGGCGACCGATGCGGCTTCGCGCGACGCGTTTCGCGGGCGTGCCGATGCCGGTCGCCAGTCGATCGAACGCAGCCCGACGGCGTTCGACACTTATGGCGGCCGGCAAACCCGCGATTACAGTAGCCGGGGTTCGTCGAGCATGGGCGCGGCGCGCGGTGCGGGCAATTTCGGCGGCGGTCGCATGGGTGGTGGCGGCCGCGGCGGTGGCCGGCGCTGATGCACGGACCGAAGGTACGGGCAGCCATGGGCATGACGAGAGAAGTCCTCCGCTGGAAGACGACAGGCGAATGGGCGTGCATTCTTGCCGGTCTCGTTGTCGGGGCGTTCGTTGCGACGGAAGCCTGCGCGGCCGCCACGTCGCAGAGAACGTTCGCTTCGCCCGAGGACGCGACGAGCGCGCTCGTGCAGGCGGTCAAGAGCCGCGACCGCGCCGCCACACTTGCTGTTCTCGGCAATGCGGGCGAATGCATGTCGTCGGGCGACGCGACCGCCGATCGGGCGGTGGCCGAGCGCTTTGCCGCGGCCTACGAAGCGAAGCACTCCATCGCGCAGGAGGGCGACAAGGCGACGCTGACGATCGGCGAAGATCCGTAACCACGAGTAGGCGCGCGCTTCATCCCGCCTCACTTCTCGCAGCGACGAGATCGAAACCCGACCTTACCTTGCTCCGACGCTAGCTCAAGCAAGTATTCGCTAGCAACTGCCCGATAATTGAAGGAAACGCAATGCTGGTATCTCGAATCCGAAAGATGCGTGGCGGAGTCATTGTGGTCGTGATCGCGGTCGCACTGCTAGTCGGCGGCGTTGGCGCAGGCAGCGCTTCCGCCGCGGAAAAGTCTGACGTGTCCTCGCTTGAGGCCGCAACGAAACGGGACGCGCTGCTCAAGAAGCGTGACGAGACGCTCGAGGACTTCTACGCCACCAAACCGGAGATCAAGGAGGAGCTTACAAAGGCCGTCGGCTACGCGGTGTTCGACGCCTCGCAGGTCAACATCGAGCTGTTCGTCGGTGGAGCGGGTGGTGGCGTGCTTGTCGAGAATGGAACCGAGAAAGAGACTTTCATGAAGATGAGGCGCGTGGGTACCGGACCAGGCGTCGGCTACAAAACGTTTCGTCAATTGATGATATTCAAGGATCGTTCGCTCCTGGACCAATTTCGTACTCTGGGGGCGGATGTTGGCGCGTCAGCCGACGCGACGCTGAAGATTGGCGACAAGGGTGTCGCGTTTGCGCCCAACGTTTCGTTCAATCCGCTCCTCTCCGTCTACCAGATCACCGATCGCGGCGTATTGCTGCAGGCCAACTGGGGCGGCGTTGCATACCGGCCGGACCCTGACCTCAATCCGTGACCGGAGTGGTCCATGTACTCAGCACTGCGTACCGGGTAACGTAGGAACCGCCCGAGGATTCCCGGAGCACCTGCGTTGAACGTCAGGCCCCATGATCGGCGAAGCGAGGGCGCAATGATGCGGACAATGCGTGCGGTTGCGTTGCCAGCCGGGCGCGACGGCGAGTCGAAGTGCGATGCGAATCGAAGGAAGGGATCAGCGGCTACGGTTCGCAGCCTGGGGCCGTCGCGCCCTTGACGCACTTCGCAGCCTTCGCGATCTCGGCGTCGCGCTTGGCGGCGCGCGCCGCTGTGATCGCGCGCTGCTCGTCCCGGCGGTCTTTCATGCGCGATCGCGGTATTCCGCGGTGGGATTGCCGTTCGGCGCAATCTGCCTCACTTCGTCACCGTTGAGGCACGGCTTGTCCGAGTAGATCGTTCGGCCGAGGTCGAGGCAGCGGTACATCGTTTGCGCGGCTGCCGGTGACGCGATCGCAAGCGCTGCAATGATTTATTCCAAGTGTGTGTTTCATGTGGTTGCGGGTCCGGGGCGAGCGTTGACCATTGGTCAGATGCAACCATCTCGGGTTGGCCTGAGCGTCTACCTGGCCGTTGAGCCTTAGAAAAACCGGACAAAGCCACGATCGACTCGAAGCGTTTGCCTACTGCACCACTGATGAGGACCGATCAACGACTGCAGGAATTGCGCCGGCGTCCATCATGATGCAAACGTTTGCACAACTGCTCGTTCTCGTCTTCGTCGTTTCGACGATGCTTGGCATCGGCTTGATGCTGACGGTGCGGGACATTGTCGCCTCGCTCCGCGACTGGCGCTGGCTGGTGCGCGCTGTGCTGGTCAATCTTGTCGTGCCACCGGCGTTAGCCCTCGGCATCTCCCGTTTACTGGGGCTCGATATCGTGTCGAGCACGGCACTGCTCGTCCTGGCTACCGCGCCCGGCGGCCCGGCGCTGGTCAAGACAGCGATGATGGCGAAAGGCGATACGGCGCTCGCCGTCGCGCTGGTCGTGAGCTTGCTGTCGGTGGGTGTTGTCACTCAGCCCTTGCTCCTGCCCCTTTTGCTGGACGGCGTTACGGTAAGCGCTGGCGCCATCGTGCGCATCCTGCTGTTCACTGTAGTGGCGCCGTTGCTGCTGGGGGTCGCAGTGCGAGCACGGCACCTCTCGCTGGCGGCATGGCTGCGCTTGCCAATGCAGCGTGTATCCACGGTCAGCATGATATTTGCCTTGCTACTGCTGCCGGCGCTGCATGCCCAAGAGCTGTTGGGACTCGCCAGCAGTTGGGCATTGCCCGCCACGCTGCTGTTCCTCGTCCTATGCGCGGCAGCAGGCTGGCTGATCGGGGGGCCGCAAGCCGGTCGTCGGCGCATTCTGAGCCTGTGCTGCAGTCAAACCCAATATGGCTGCGGCTTTGGTCATCGCCACCCAAAACTTTCACGATCCGCGCATCACGCTCATGCTGGTGATGCTCTTGATCGCGAGCGTGCTGATTTTGCTGCCCCTGACTTTCTTCTTTGCCCGCCAATCCTTGGCGGTTCATAAGTAAAGCTGGCCGCCCTCATTGCTTCTAGCGCGAGTGGCCGCTATGGAGGATAAGATGGTACGACCGGTTGCGGCCGGTCGCCGGCATTGATGCGGCCAACGTGCGACGTCGGAGCGGCTCAAGCCTGTGGCGGCCATGCGAGCCGAGGGCACGCTGCTCACCCGCGAATGGGGCAAAGCGGCCCCGCGGCGACGCTCGGCAGCCCCCCTGTAAGAAGCTAAGGTCCATTGCCCCGCATCAGTTATGGGGAATGATAATAACGCATTCAAAGTACCTGACGATTGCGGTGCTGTCTTCCTCAGCTATTGAATACTGCATAAGTAATGTCCTATCTGAGGCGTAAAGAAAGCGGGCAATGTTGGATGAAGGAGCGCAGCACGTCTGGTCGTCGCCAATGGCGTAGGCGACCAATTGCGTCTGCATCACGAGATCGTGAAGCTCAAGCGGCGCGAAGTTGGCCAGACGATGGCTCTTGGCATAGCCCCAGATCAGTTCGACCGGATTGAGTTCGGGAGCGTACGGCGGCAGTAGATAGGCACGGACCGCACGGCGATGCTCGGCAAGCCAACCGGCAACGGGTTCGAAACGATGGGCACGCAGACGGTCCCAGACCAAAGTAAGCGGCGCGCGCAGAGCACGACGCAATTGCTTGAGAAAGGCCAAGATCGCTTCGCCATCGTAATTGGCCTCGGGCAGGAACTCGAAATAGCCACGCACCCGATGCCGTCGCGGCGAGATGACCAGGGCGCCGATGACCGAAACCTTGCGCCGCGAGCGGCCACGTTGCCGCAGTCGGGGCGTGTGGCCGCGGGGCGCCCAGCTGCGCCGCCGCAGCGGCGCCATCAAGAATCCAGCTTCGTCGATGAAGACGATCGCCGCGCCACGGCGGCCGGCGGTTTTTTTACCCGCGGCCACGTTTCGTGCACCCAACCTTGGATGGCTGTCTCGTCGCGTTCGACTGAATGGCGCGTCGGCAACTGGGGACTCCAGCCCAAGTCATGCAACAACCGCCCGACATGATCGACGTGATAGTCGACGCCAAAACGGCGCTGCACCAACTCGACCACCCGCGGACAAGTCCACAGGTCAGTGTCGAAACCAGCGGCTTGCGCACCTCTGAGCAACAACGCTTCCAGCCGACGTTTGTGCTGCGCCGTCAGTTTGGATGGCCGTCCTGGCGCCGGCTTGGCGCGTACTCCGGCCTCCCCGCGGTGTCGCGCTGCCGACTTCCAACGTCGAACGCTGCGGCGGTCCACGCCAACGCGCCGCGCTACTTCCGATGGCAACAGTCCTTCCTTGAGCAGCGCCAACGCACGCAAGCGTCGGCGCTCCAGCTCCTCTGGGCTTCCGGTTGGTCGCATCGCGCACCTCCAGCCGGAATAATAGGACATTAGTTATACAGCAATCAATAATGAGAGGGACGGTCGAGCATGGAAAGATTTGACCCGGCAGAAGCACTCAGCGCGCACAAGTTAAAGACGTTCGGCCAGGTCGCGCTGGCGATTGTGCAAGGGAAAGGCGGACTGTCCGACTCCCAATTTTCGGCGCACGGGAGCAGCTTCCTATCCGACGTGCCGCGGCTGGTTTCCCATGCGCGGGACGCGACCAGAGCGGCGATGATTATGCGCGATGCCAGCGGCGTTTCCGTGAGCACGGATTCCGGTCTCAGCGAATGGGCGGACATCTCCGCGGCGTTCATGCAATCGGCCGTCGCCGCTTCGATCCTTGGCCGCATCCGCGGCACGCGCCCGGTACTGTTCCAGCGCGGGCAGTTGATCCAAACGGTTTTCGGTACAGCGTCATGGGTTGGCGAGGCAGAACAGAAGCCGGTCGAGGCGACCGAGTTTGGATTCTTCAGCGTTCCGGCGCGCAAAGTTTCGGTCATCGCCATCTTGTCGCAAGAGGCTTTGACCATCCGCGGCGCCGACACATTGCTGCGCGCGTATCTGCAGAACGCTGTTGCCGAGAAGATCGACACGACGCTGGCATATCGGCTCGCCGAAGTAACCGACGAATCTCCGGCCGGCTTGGCGAGCGACGCGGTCGCCGTGGCCTCCACCGGCGCAACCGTCGCCGCAATCACTGCCGATTTGCGCTCCATGGTCGACGTGATGGTGACCGCTCGCGTATCGCTCGATGCTGCGGGTTGGATCTTGTCGCCGCAAGCGTGGGCGCTGTTCCAACTGCTGAAAATTGCCGATGCCGGCGGCACGCTCGCCGGCTTCCCGGTCGTGAGCTCGAGCGCGGCAGACGGTACCGTCATGTTGCTCGCCGCATCGTATTTGTCCGTCGCTACTGACGGCCCAGTCACGATTGACGCTTCGCAAGAGGCGACGCTTACCGTCGACGGCACCACGTACAGCCTGTATCAGAAAAACTTGGTTGGCATTCGCGCCGAGGCGTGGGTGAACTGGAACCTGAGCGGACCCGCGGATACCAATGGCCACTATGCGGCCGTCGTGCTCGCCGGGCACTGAGTGCTGCCTAATACCCCGACCGCCGAAGTCCTGGACGTTGCCGAGCGCGCGGCCATCGGCGTCGTCAGCGCCGACACCGAAGACCGGTTTCGCAATATCGAAAAGCAAATATCCGACCTTAAGGCCCTCCCGCGCGCGCCCGAAGGTAAGAACACTCAGAGCGACATTTCGGGACCGATGGTGCGTCGGCTCTTGAAAATGATAGCGGTGTTGACGGATCAGGTCCTTGTGTTGCAGGGGCGGGCGCGGGCCGGCGACAACGAGTTCGCAAAGATGGCGAAGGCGCTCGACAGATATGACAAACCCAACGCATAGCGCCATCGGCGGCGACGCCGAGGCAGAAAAGGCTCTGGACGACGCGTTTGATCGGTTCCAGGATTTCATCGAAGCGCAGCCGTGGCATGCCAGACGCGGCGATTGCCGCGCTGGTCAGAGCCCGATTCGCGGTCGAAACGGCGGCCGTAGAGTGAGATTCACGGACCCTTTTCGGGAGGTGCAGTGGAGCTGCAGTTTTTCTTCCTCGCAAGGGCCGGCAGATCAGGCGCGATCAGGGCCGGGATTTTGAGTCTCTGTGTTTGAGCGGAAGATGGACAAATGATGAGTAACGGGCCGCGGGTTGTCCTCGTACTCGCGATCACGCGCGGCCGTGTGCGCGCGCTTCACGCGCCCGTGGCCGCAAGGTCGGGGGCGCCTTCCGTCGGTTCCCACGTCGGAGATTCTTACAACTTATGCACCACGCCCGATGGCGATCGGGAAAGACACTAACCAATCAGCGAGTTACAGCGATGGCTCGCATTATGCTTTTGTCATATCATGATAGTTGCTTGCGCCGAAATACGCTGTTGCGACCCGATAGATGCCGGCGGGGCATTAAATGCAGGCGACGCGGGCCGCTCCTTCCGCGTTTCGCGTGCGGGGCGGGTGCGTCATGTGTCGGAGAGATTTACAACCTTTGCAGAGCAAATCCGCGCGGTCTTCGACAGCCCGCGTAAAACTGGACGCCTTTCGGAAGGACGACTCCATGAAACGTTCCAAAATTCTGTCGGTGGTAACGGCATCGCTTTTCAGTCTGTCGACGGCAGCGTTCGCAAATGTCTACTCGTTCACCAGCCTCCCCGGGGCAACGTTGGATGGCTTACCGGTGAGTGCAACGGCCCAATTCACGACCGCCCCCGGCACGATTACGCTTGAATTGACCAACAATATTTCAAATCCCACGAGCATCATTCAGGCCATCAGCGACATTTTCTTCACGGCGAGCGGGGTCACGGGGGGGGGGGTCTCAAGACACCCACCGCTAATCTGGTCACGATAGGCGCCGACAGTTCGCCTCTTGTCGGCAATCCGCAGTGGTTGTTGACCAACACTTCCGGGAATAATTATCACTTGGATGTGCTGGCCGGCCCCGCTACCGGCCCCGCCACGTTGATTATCGGACCGGGACCGTACACGAACGCAAATGGCTCGATCAGAGACAATAATCCGCACAACCCGTTCATCAACACATCGGCGACGTGGACGCTGGCGTTCGCCGGCGCCACCGCCGGCACCGTTATCTCCAACGTCGTCTTCTCGTTCGGCACGACGCCTGGCGCCAACGTCCCCGTGCCGATCCCGGCCGCCGTTTGGCTGTTCGGTTCCGGCTTGTTGGGGTTGGTCGCGATCGCGCGGCGCCGTCAAGGCGGAGTTATGCGTGGATCGCCCGCCGCTACCTGACACGACGCGTATCAACTCGAGCGCACTGGCCCCGCTTCGGCGGGGCTTGTTGTTTCTATCCGTGGACGCTCGGACTTCGCGAACAACCGCGCCGCCCCATTCATCGCGGCGTACCTGCGGCGTCGCGCGCAGTACGTGACATAGCGCCGGAGGAATACAGCGAGTAGAAACGCCTCGGCCGCGTCGACTGCTGGCTGCAGCTCGGGCGGCGGCTCGGTGTATCGCCGAAGTTCGGCGTCCATCATCTGCTTGAACGGTTGGTGTGGCGTAAACGCTCGCGCCTCCGGATCGACATTGCGAATCTCGGCCGGCCCGATGATCTCCCATTCGGCGTAACGCTTGGCAATGGAGCTAATGCGTTGTCGCGTCGGGGACCCCGTTAGGACTCCCCCATTCGTGGATCAACCCTTCCGCGCGTGCGCGCGGAACCGGCTCTTCCCCGAGGCGCCGGCACGTTTCCACCCTAGCGCGCCAAGAATCCGGCGTCGCCGGGATCGGGCAATGGATCGTCGCGCACAGCGTCCACTACTGCTTTGGGAGAACTTCGCATTTCGCCGTAGCCGGTGGGGAGTATCGCTTCGGCTTAGTCCCGTCCGGACAGCACCAGGCAATATTGGAAGCGCCGATTGGCCTCTTTCCCTGGCCGTAGAATGGTCTGTTTTCCGGGCCGTAGAAGAGTAGCGTAGGAGCCTTGCATGCATTGACTGGGTCTATGCACGTCGACATGGCATCCGTCGCCAAGCAAGCATCAAATTCTGTCCCAGGGGGAAGGGAGATTCTTCGATCGAGATACATCAGCGCGGCCCCACCACCTACAATTGCGACGGCGATTACCGCGACGACGGTGGCCCTGAATCGTTTTTTTCGAACTGCCCTGACCTTGATGAGCTCGCCAATCACCAGGCGCTTGATCATGTAGTCGATTCGACTGTCGTCAAATGCGTAGGACGCAACGTCGCCGGGCGTAAAGATGCCGCGCCTGCGGTTGATCAGATAGCGCTCTTGCTCGGCATCCCAGCGAATCGAGAAGTTACTGCTCCAGCGCCGACCCCCTTCGGGCCAGACATATCGGATGCCGTCGGTTGCGAATGCCAAGGCCGCACCGTTGCGAGCGCTCAGCACAAACGTCGCTTCGTCCGGGGAACTCAGTGCGATGTCACCCTGCTCGGGGCGAAGCTGAGCTCACTCGGCAGGGCTGCGTTTGCGCGTTCTAGCTTGTCCCACAGTTCATGGATGCGGTCCGCGGATGATTGATTGGGCGCGGAGCGGCTGGACGCTGCGGCCCGTCGCTTGAGTTCTCTATCGATCCACGACATGGCGAGTCGGACGCGAATGGACGCGGCTTGGACAAAATGGCGTCGGGGGAATCGGAGTTGGCCTCCCTCCCACCAAGCGAGATTCTTAACCGGATGCCGCCGGATACGGTGGGTCGACCGCGCCGAACCTGCCACGCCTGGCGCAGTACGTGACGTATCGGCGGAGGAATACCGTGAGCAGGAATGCCTCGGCCGCGTCGACCGCTGGCTGCAGTTCGGGCGGCCGTTCGCTGTATCGCCGGAGTTCCGCGTCCATCATCTGCCTACCTTCAGACCAACCATTGGAAATCTGTCAGGGAATTGTTGCGGCCGTGTTCGGAAACGCCGTGGTGCTGGGCCAGTCCTCGGATGGTTGACGAAGGCGCTGGTCGAAAAGCTAAACCCCAGAAGCGACTATTCCGAGCGCGTGGCCGCCCTCGCGCGTCCGAAAGGTCCATTCGTCGCGCTAGTGCGTATTAGGTGGGGGCAATCGGGTCGCTGCGAGGGCGCTCGTCCACTCCCCGATCAAGCCTTGTATATTGAAATGAGTGATTGCGAGATCGCAGTGAACGGCGGAAACTATGGTTTCTCCGGGGAGGCCGCTGACGCCTTAAGGCTTGGACCTTGTGCGTTAGATCGGCCCCCCGCCTTCTTTGCCAATACCGTGGAGTATCACAGACGCGAGAGTCTGCATCACAAGGTCGGTTTCGCAAGGGTGCAAGGTCGGGGGAACCGGAGTTCAGCGTAGTACGGGAGCCGCCATGAAGCAAGTCACTCAGGTCGGGGTCGATGTGGATTCGAAAGAGCTGGTATGCGCGATGCGGCGAGCAGAGCAACGGCAGCCGCTGGCGACGTTTGCGAACACTGCAGCGGGGCACAAGAAATTCATTCGGTGGGCGACCAAAGGTGGCCACCCGGCGCGAGTCTGTCTGGAAGCGACCGGGATTTACAGCCTGGAGTTCGCGCTCGCCTTGCACCATGCCAAGAACGTGGAAGTGATGGTGGTCAACCCGCGGGCGATCAAGGATTTTGCCCGGGCGTGCATGCAGCGGGCCAAGACCGACGCGGTGGACGCCGGCGGCATTTTGGATTATCTCGAACGGATGCCGTTTGCGGCGTGGCAACCGCCGGCCCCGGAGATCCTGGAGTTGCAGGCGATCAACCGGCGCATCGTGCAACTCAATACCGAGCTCGCGCGCGAGAAGAATCGCCGCCACGCCTCGGAATTTGCCGGCGCCAGCGCCGACGCGATTGCGCATGACATCGAGATCAATATCCGCCATCTGGAACGGCGCATCGAGCGCATGCACGACAGCGGCCTGAAACTCGTGCGTGGCGTGCCCGCACTGGCCACCAAGCTCGCCCACCTGGTCTCCACCAAAGGCATCGCCGAGAGCCTCCGCGATGCGCTTGTTGGCCGAACTCCTGGTGCTCCCGGACGATCTTGCCGCCCCGCAGTGGGTGGCCCATGCCGGACTCGATCCGCGACCCTACGAGTCGGGCACCTCGGTCCATCGCCCTCGGCGCATCAGCAAAGTCGGCAACCGTCATCTGCGCGCCGCGCTCTACATGCCAGCCCTGGTGGCCATTCAACACGAGCCCAACGTCAAAGCCTTCTACGACAAGCTCGTCGCCGCCGGCAAGAAACCGATGCAGGCCGTGGTCGCGGTGATGCGTAAATTGCTGCACGCCATTTGGGGCATGCTCAAGCACGATCAGGATTTCAGCAATACGTAACGGTCGAAGCAAGCTGAAAAAAAAGA
>CAVRNE010000082.1:0-26697 GCA_963722025.1 uncultured beta proteobacterium | reverse complement strand
ATCGCGGTAGCGGAAGGTGCCCATGGCCTGGCGCCACGCCGCCCTTCGCGTCCTCGACATGGGCCTCGCAAAAGCAGATCGAGCGCCCGCCGCCCGAAGTGCGGCCGATGGCACCAGCGGTCCCGAGTGGCGGCCATGAAGCCCACGTGCATGTCCACCGTGACGACCTCGCGCGCGTAGTCGATCTTCGACAGCGCGGCGTTGGCCATGGCAATGTCCAGCAGTGTCATGAGCACGCCGCCGTGGCCCGCGCCATGGTTGTTCAGCATGTGGGGCGCCAGGTCCATGGACACCCGCGCTTCGCCGTCCTGCCGCTGTCGACGCGGATGCCCAGGTGGGCAGTGAACGGCACATGGCGCTGGCGACCGCTGCGCGGCAGCTCGGAGCCGGGCAGCGGGGATGGCTCGACCAACGCCTTCATGCGCCGGCCCTGCGGCTGGCTTCCGCCGCCGCCGGTGAAGTCGCGCGGGCCGGTGAGCGCCAGGCCGCCATCCACGGGGATCACCGCGCCGGTGATGTAGGAGCCCCAGTCGCTGGCCAGCACCATCGCCATGCGGCGATGTCCTCGATGCGGCCCAGGCGTTTGAGCGGCACGCGCTGCGCCATGGCGTCCATGGTCTCGGCGGTGGGGGCGAGGCGCTGCAGTCCCTCGGTGTCGGCGATGGGGCCGGGCACGATGGAGTTGATGCGGATGCCCTCGGCGCCCCATTCCTGCGCCAGCACCCGGGTGAGCATGTCCACGCCCGCCTTGGCGGCACACACATGGGCCTGAAACGGCGTGGGCGTGAAAGCCTGGCCGGCGGAAATCTGGATGATGCAGGCGCCCGGCTTGCGCAGGTGCGCATGGGCCAGGCGGGCTACGTTGAAGCTGCCCAGCAGGTCGATGTCGACCACGGTCTTGAAGGCGTTGGGTGACATGTCCAGCGCGCGGGCGAGGAAGTTGCCCGCGGCGCCGGAAAGCAGCACGTCGATGGGGCCGAAGCGCTCGCGCGCCTGCGGCCAGCGCGCGTTCCACCGCCTCGGGCTGGCGCACGTCGGCCGCGATGCCCAGCGCCTGCGTGCCCAGCGCCTCGAGCTGCGCCGCCGCCGCGGCCACCTTGTCGGCCGAGCGGCTGATCAGGCTGACGCGCGCGCCGGCCCGGGCGAAGGCCTGCGCCACGCCGAAGTTGATGCCGCTGGAGCCGCCGGCCACGAACAGGTGGCGGCCCTTGAAGTCGAAGGCGGAGAAGTCCATGGTTGGCGTTCACTCCGGCTTGAAGCCGATTTCGGCCAGCATCTTCTGCTCGCGCTCGAACTGGCCGCGGGCGTAGGCCGCGTAGGCCTGACCGCTCATCACGTTGGGCTGCATGTCGAACGATTCGAGCTGCTGCAGGTAGGCCGGGTCCGCCGCAGCCTTGCTGAAAGCGGCCTGCAGCCGCGCGGCGATCTTCGGGTCGAGGTTTTTCGGCGCCACCAGGCCCACCGGCGAGTCGATGACCAGGTCGTAGCCCAGCTCCTTCACCGTCGGCACGTCGGGGTAGCGCTTCAGGCGCTGCGAGGTGAACGTCGCCAGCAGGCGCACCTTGCCGCCCTGCACCTGGGGCCCGAAGCCGGGGTCGCCGTACACGTCGAGGTGGCGGCCGATCAGCGCCTGGAAGCTTTCGCTGCCGCCCTTGAACGGCACCATGTTGAACTTCGTGCCCGCCATGCTTGGCCAGCCGCTCGGCATAGATGCGATTGACGCTGATGGCGCCCACGTTGCCCCAGCTGATCGCGCCGGGCCGCTTCTTCGCGTCCTCCAGCAATTCGGGCAGCTCTTCCAGGGCGCGTCCGCGGCGACGGTGACGCCGGTGGTCAGACCGGCGAGGCCGATGAGGTAAGTGAAGTCGCGCAGCGGATCCCAGTTCACCTTCTGCACGAGCGGCGCGCGGATCACCGAGTTGTGCATCACGGCCAGGGTATAGCCATCGGCTTCGTTCATCGTCGCCAGCGCTGCGGTGCCGGTGACGCCGCCGGCGCCGGGCTTGTGCATCAGCACCACGGGCTGGCCGAGGTCCTGCGAGGCCGCGTTGGCCAGCGACCGGAAGATCGGGTCGAAGGAGCCGCCGGCGGGGAACGGCAGCATCAAGGTGATCGGCTTGCTGGGGAACGGGTCGGCTGCGAGCGCGGGGCCGGCCGCGACCGCGGCGCCGATGGCGAGCAGGCGCGCCCAGGACTTCGCGGCGGCGCAGAGATGAGGTGATGGACATGGTCTGTCTCCTTGGAGTGCGTGGGAATGCTCAGGTTCAGGGCAGCGGCAGGTAGCGGAACGAGCCGTGGCGCCAGCGCGACGACACGCCCGTCGGCATCGGTGACCTTGGCGCGGCACCAGGCCACGCTGTCGTCGTGCGCGATCACTTCGCCGTCGGCGGTCAGCGGCCGCGGCCCGGCTCGATGAAGCTGGAATCCAGGTTGAGCGTGACGGCGGTGCGTTCGAAGTTGCGGCGCGAAACGGCGGCGCTGGCCATGACCACGTCGAGCAGCGTGACGATGACGCCGCCGTGCACCGCGCCGATCACGTTGCCGAACTCCGGCCGCGCCTCCAGCACCAGCCGGGCGCGCCGCCTTCGGAGAACTCGCGCCGCACGCCCAGCAGCTGCATGAAGGGCACCGGCGGCGAAAACGTTGCGCGGGTCCACGCCGGCGGCCACGGGCTTCATGCGCGCTGCGCCTCGTCGCGCAGCACGTTCTTCAGCACCTTGCCGGCGGCCGACATCGGCAGCGTCTCGACGAAGCTGATGCTGCGCGGGCACTTGTAGCCCGCCAGGCGCGTCGCGGCACCAGGCGCGCAGGGTTTCGACGCAGCTCGGCTGCCGCTGCGTGACCCGGGCTGCAGCACCACGACCGCGTGCACGGCCTCGCCCCAGCGCGCATCGGGCACGCCGATCACCGCGGCCTGCGCCACGGCCGGATGGCTGCGCAGCGCCGCCTCGACCTCGGCGCAGTAGACGTTCTCGCCGCCGCTGATGATCATGTCCTTGATGCGGTCCACGATGAAGAGGTAGCCGTCGGCATCCATGCGGCCGCCATCGCCGGTGTGCAGCCAGCCGTCGCGCAGCGCCTCGGCCGTCGGCCTCGGGCTGGCGCCAGTAGCCCTGCATCACCATCGGGCCGCGCGCCAGGATCTCGCCGACTTCGCCGCGCGGCAGCTCGCGGCCTTGCTCGTCGGCGACGATGATTTCCGCGCCCAGTCCGGCGCGCCCCACGGAATTGCAGCCGGCCCAGCGGCCGCGCCTCGGGCGCGGTGGTTGGCCGGCAGGTTGATGCACAACGCGCCCGCGGTTTCGGTCATGCCGTAGGCCTGGAAGAACTCGGCCTGCGGCCAGGCGGCCAGCGCCGGTCCAGCAGGTCCGGTGGCATCGGCGCGGCACCGAAGGCGATGCGGGTCAGGCCCTGCACGCGCTCCGGCGTGGAAGGCGGGATCGTCCAGCAGCGACTGCAGCATGCTGGGCACGACGATGATGTCGCTCACGCCGTCGCGCTCGATCGCCTCCAGCACCGCGGCGGGCGGAACTGCGGCCATGGTGACGCAGCCGCCGCCCACGACCATCTGGCCGATCAGGCGGCCCAGGCCCGCGACGTGGAACAGCGGCGCCACCAGCAGCGTCACGGAGTCCGGCGAATTGTTCAACTCGGCGCCGCGCGTCATCGCAGCGGTCCAGAAGTTGGCGTGCGACAGCATCACGCCCTTGGAGCGGCCGGTGGTGCCGCCGGTGTAGAGGATGGCGGCCAGCGCGTCGCCGCCGGTGCGCGTGTCCGCCAGGGCGGCAGCGTGTGCGCGCCTGCCGCGAACGTCATCCAGTGACAGCATGGGCGCCGCCGTGTCGCGAGCGGTGTACCCGAGCGACTCGTCCACCAGCAGCAGCGAGGCCTCGCTGTCGGCCAGCGCATAAGCCAGCTCGGGCGCGCTCCAGCGGATGTTCAGCGGGCAGGCGACGGCGCCCAGCCACCAGCAGGCCAGCATGGCCCGCACCAGCTGGTCGCTGTTGGGCGCGAGCAGCGCCACGCGGTCGCCGCGGCGAACGCCGCGCTGGCGCAGCGCGGCCGCTTGCCGAGCCACGCTGCCCAGCAGCTCGGCGAAGGTGTGCCGCCGCTCGAGCACCGTCAGCCAGATGGACGAGCGCGGTCTTGCCGGGGTGGCGCTGCAGGGAACGGTGCAGGCCTTGGGTGAGGTACACGATGACAGCCGCAAGAGTGAAAGATGCGCCAGCTTAGGTGCCGGGCGCTGGCACCAATGGCGGGAAAGGCCAAAGCGATTGGCGAAAGTGTCGAAGGCCTTGTCATCCTGGGCCTGACCTGGGCCTGACCCGAGATCCACGGTGGAGCTGTGCTCGACCATGGATGCCGGGACAAGCACTGATCAAGCACGCATGACAACCGTGTCAGGACTCCCCTTGCGCATGCGAATGCCGGTACTCGCCCGGCGCGACGCCTGTCCAGTTCTTGAAGGCGCGGTGGAAGGTGCTGGCCTCGGAGAAGCCGACTTCGTTGGCAATGTCGAGCAGCGGCAGGCGCGTATTGCGTCAGGAACTCGATCGCTGCATCGCGGCGCAGCTCATCCTTGATCTGTTGGAAGCCGCGGCCTTCCTCGCGCAAGCGCCGCCGCAACGTCTGCGGCGTCATGGCCAACGCGTCGCCGACTTCTTCCAGCGATGGCAGCTCCTCGCCCAGCCGCCTGCGCAGCAGCCGCCGGATGCGGTCCGTGAGGCTGCTGGTGTCGCGGTACTTGACGATCAGGTTGGCGGGCGCGCCGGCCAGGAACTCGCGCAGCGCTCTGCGCGGTTTGCACCATCGGCAAGTCCAGCCACGGGCCTCGAACGAAAGCCCGACGTGAGGCTGGCCGTAGCGGATCGGGGCCTGGTAGACGCGCGAGGTGTCCGTGCCCGATTGCGCCGCGGTGTAATCCACGCCCAGCAGCGGGATGCGCCGTGCCACCAGCCACGAGGCAGCCCCGAACGTGAAGAGCATGAAGGCCTTGACGGCGTAGTCCAGCCGCTCGTCGGAGCCGCGGCGCAGCACGAACTGGCATCTCGCGATCTCGCCGCGTACGGACAAGCGCGCCACGAAGTCGTCGATGAGCAGGTCGTAGAACGCAAAGCCGGCGCGCAGCGCCTCGCCCAGCGTGGCGCAGCGCACCAGTTGCTTCATGCACTGGCCGAAGCTGCCCGGGCGCACCGGGCGCGAGGTCAGGCCCCATAGCTCGTCGCGCAGGGCCCGGCGCAGTACCCGGATCAGCAGCGCGTACTGCTGCTGGGAGACGCGGGCCAGGGGCGACTCCAGCAGCGACGGCGCTATGCCCGCGCGAGCCAGCAGCTCGCCTCGCCCACACCGCGCTGCCGCGTCCCCTGCAGGATCATGCTGGACCTGCTGGATCGCGATGGTGTGGTGGGTGGGAGTCACCGGACCAGCTTAGCCGACGGCGCGGGTCCGCCCGCAAGCCGGCGCAGTTCATCTTGCTCGAAGCCAGCTTCCCGCAGCACCTCGTCGGTGTGCTCGCCCGGGCGCGGCGCGTGCGCGGCGGGCTGGGCTCGAAGCCGCTCATCTTGACGGGCTGGCCGAACTGCAGTGGTGCTTGAGTGTCGGATGCGCGCTGCGACCATGCCGCGGGCCGGAAGTGCGGGTGACCCACGCCTCGTCCAGCCGAAGCACCGGCGTGACGCAGGCTTCGCCATCGGCGAACAAGCGCGCTCCAATGCGCCAGGGTGCGCGACGCGAAGATCGCGGCGAGCTCCTGCGCACGCTTGTCTTCGGTCGCCGCATCGCCGGTGCGATGCAAGGGGTCGAGTCGTCGCGCTCCAGGCGCCGGCACAGCGCATCCCAGAACTTGCGCTCCAGCGCGCCGACCGCGACGTAGCGACCATCCGCCGTGCGATAGAGCCGTAGCAGGCGAGCTCGCCGGTCAGCGTGCCGCCGGCCGGCGCGCCGCGTGCGGCCGTGCTGGCCAGCGCGGCCAGCGGCATCACCGCATGCGCCAGCACGCCGTCGGCCATGGCGATGTCGACATGGCGGCCGCGGCCGGTGCGCGCGGCATCGAACAGCGCGGCGAGGATGCCCATCACGGCGGTCATGCGTCGCCCCCAGCAAGTCGGCCACCGGCAGGTTGGACAGCGCGGGCCTTCGCGCGTGCCGATCTGGTCGGCCACGCCGGCCGAGGCGCAGTAGTTGAGGTCGTGGCCCGGCCGGTCGCGCAGTGGCCCGGTCTGGCCGAAGCCGCTGAGGCTGCAGTAGACGATGCGCGGATTGACCGCGGCCACCGCCTCGTAGCCCACGCCCAGCCGCTGCATCACGCCGGGGCGAAAGCCTTCGACCAGCACGTCGGCGTCGCGGCCAGGCGCAGCAGGCGTGGCGGCGCCCCGGGCTGCTTGAGGTCGATGCGGATCGCCCGCTTGTTGCGGTTGAGCGAGCGCGCGCACCGGCGGGCGGCGGCATAGTCGCCGGCGCCCAGGTCCTCGATCTTGATCACATCGGCGCCCAGGTCGGCGAGGTGCAGGGTGCCCATCGGGCCGGGCAGCAGCCGGGTGAGGTCGAGCACGCGCACGCCGGCCAGCGGCGGGCGGGAAGGAGGGGATGAAGGGGCTGGGGCGATTGTCATCCGCCTACTCTACGGCTGCAATGGCGGCCGCGGCAATGGCCGCAACGCCCCGTCCCCTTGGCAAAAAGCATCATCGTCCAGCAGCCGGCGTGCGCGCTGCACGCCCGGTGCATTACGGCAGCACGCTGCAAAGCTTCCTGGAAGGGCTTCGCGGCTACGCCGGGTCGCTGATTCGACACCTTATGTGGCCATTTCCGCTCGCCGCCGCGGCCCGCGCTCAAACCGGATCCCAACTGAACACGTCGCCGGAGCGATCGCGACTGGACAGCGCAACCAGGCCCAGCTTGGCCGCGGCTACGCCCGGTGATCCTTCAGAGCGGCGTGGCTGGCAAGACGCGTGCCGACGCATTCGCCGAAGCCGATTCGCGCGGCGCCCGGCCTCTCGCACCAGCCTCGCAGTGTCACGCGGTCGCCGTCTTCCAGCCAGGTTCGGCTTTCGCCGTTGGGAAGGGCAACGGGATTCTTGCCCCCGCTGGTGAGTTCGATCAAGGCGCCGGCTTCGGTCGCCGTGGGACCCGACAGGGTGCCGCTGCCGAGCAGGTCACCGGCCTGCAGATTGCAGCCGTTGACGGTGTGGTGGGACACCAGTTGCGCGACAGTCCAGTAGGCATGGCGATAGCTCGTGCGGCAAATTGACGCGCCGGGCAAGGACGCAGCTTGCATGGCCTGCGTCTGCAGGTCCACCTGCAACTGGATGTCGAAGGCGCCGCGCAAGCGGTTGTCTTCGGAGTCGAGGTAGGCGAGCGACTGCGGGTCAGAATCGGGCCGCTGCAATGCGGACGCGATACGGCGCCAGCGCCTCCAGCGTCACCACCCAGGGTGAGATGGTCGAGGCGAAGTTCTTGGAAAGGAACGGGCCGAGTGGCTGGTATTCCCAGGCCTGCAGGTCGCGCGCGGACCAATCGTTGAGCAGGCAGATGCCGAAGACGTGGCTCTCAGCGTCCGTGATGGGGACGCGAGTTCCCTTTGCGTTTCCCGGGCCGATGAAGATGCCCAGTTCCAACTCGATGTCCAGGCGGCGCGATGCAGTGAGCTCCGGGCTGCTGGCACCGGGCGACATGGCCTGGCCCACGGGACGGTGGAACGACTCGCCGGAAACGCCGATGCTGGAACTGCGCCCGTGATAGCCGATCGGAATCCATTTGTAGTTGGGCAGCAGCGGGTTATCGGGGCGGAACTGGCGCCCGATGTTCGTGGCGTGGAAAACCGAGGTGTAGAAGTCGGTGTAGTCACCGATGCGCGCGGGAACGTCGTACTCTGCTGCTGCCTGCGGCACCAGGCACGGCTGCAGCTTTTCGCGCTCCGTCGCACCCTCGCGCAGCAGGCGGGAGAGCGCAAGGCGCAGTTGCGACCACGCCGGTTCACCCAGCGCCATCAGGGCGTTGAGTTTGTCCTTGGCGCCTGCGGCGGCCGCTTCCGCGGCCAGCCCTTCCAGCACGCCGGTGCCGGCCGCCGCGCCCAGGTCCAGGATCTGGTCACCAATGGCGACTCCGCCACGGAAAGCTTCGCTGCTGCCGACGCGGCGGAACACCGCGAACGGAAGGTTCTGGATCGGGAAGTCGCCACCCGGGTCGTTGGCGGAAGAGACCCAACTGCGCAGTGCCGGATCGTGTGTTTCATTCAGCATGTGACGTCGTTCCCTAGCTGTGGCTTCCGTCGTGCATCCATGCAGCGTGCGCAGGCGCGCGCCGGGTCTGGCTCCATTCTTCGAGCATGTCCCACTTCACGGCATCGAGCTTCTCCAGCATCTCGGGCGAGCCGCAGTCCGCGGCAAGCTCCAGCCGATGCCCGTTGGGATCGAAGAAGTAGATGCTCTTGAAGATGGTGTGGTTGGTGGGCCCGAGCACCTCGATGCCCGCGGCCTCCAGCTTCTGCTTGGCCTCGAGCAGTTTGTCGACGGACTCCACCTTCAGTGCAAGGTGCTGCACCCATGAGGGCGTGTTGGGATCGCGCGCCATCTCGGGCTGGTTCGGCAGCTCGAAGAAGGCCAGGATGTTGCCGTTGCCGGCATCCAGGAATACGTGCATGTAGGGATCCGGTGCCTTGGTCGATGGCACTTCGTTCTCGGCGATCGCGAGCACGAAGCGCATGTCCAGGTGCTTGCCGTACCACTCGACGGTTTCCTTGGCGTCGCGGCAGCGGTAGGCGACATGGTGGACTTTCTGTATGAGCATGATGTTCTCCTGCGGTATGTTTTCAAAAGCCGGAGTCAGAGGTCCGCGGCGGCGGATGCGAGATGGGCCCGGAATTGCTCCGGGTCGCCGAGTGCATTGGCGTTCAGCAGCGCCAGCTTGACGAGGAACAGCTCGGTCTTCTCCGGGCCGGCTTCGTCGATGGCCGTGGCGAGCAGGTCGTAAACCGTCTCCAGGCCGGGGATGGTCAGGCGGGATGTTTTCATGGGTTGGTCCTTCACTGGGGAAGCGCCTGGGCGAATGCCGCTTGCAGGCGTGTGGCATCGAGCGTCAGCCAGCGGGCGCACACATGCTGGTCCGGGCGCAGCAGGTAAGCGGCGCCGGCCGCGGACATGCCGTAGGCAGTGCGCAGGTGCCCGTCCGTGTCGGCGATCGCATCATCCGCGCCGTGCACGGGCGCGTTCGCCCCTACCGCAAGGACTTTCAACGCGATGCCTCGCGCGCGCAGGCTGGCGATGCGCTCCTGCAGCTCAGCGGGCAAGGCGCCTTGCTCCACCGCGTAGAGCAAGGTGAACCCGGTCCCGAGGTGGTCGAGCAGATAGTCGTCGTTGCCCAGGCGCACGTCTTTCGGCGGCGCGCCCGTGCACGGGGCCCGACCGGAACAGCGCGGTGTCGTCGCCGGGGCTGTTCAAGGCCGAGCCCGTGTACTCGTGCGGCCGGGAGGTGCGCCAGTGGTACAGCGGGCGCACGAATTCCTGTGTAAGCGAGAGCGACAGCACGGCGTCGCGCAGCAGCTGAAAGCCGCGTGAGGGCGGTGTCATGAAGCGCGTGCTCTTGCCGGCCTCATCGATGATTTCACGCGCCGCGCCCACGCGCTCGGCGCTGTAGTTGGCCAGCAGCGATTTACCGGCCCATCCGTTCACCACCGCGCCGAGATGCCAGCCGAGGGACTGCGCATCCTGGAAGGCGGTGTTGGCCCCGCGCACGCCGAAGATCGGCAGCAGGTGGGCGGCATCGCCCGTGAACAGAACGCGCCCCTGCACGTAGTCCGGAAGCGTGAGCGCCCGGGCAGAGTACACGGAGCTCCAGTCCAGCTCCCACTGAGTGCCGGCGTGGCCGATCATCGCAAGCTGGGCGTCTATCCGTTGCCTGAGCGATTCGGGCTGCAGTGCCTGCTCGGGCGTTTCGCCGCGCGGCAACTGGTAGTCGATTCGCCAGATGCCAAGGGGCTCCCGGTGCATGAGGATCGTGTTGCCGGGATTCCACGGCGGATCGAAAAAGGCGAGCCGCTCAGTCGGCAGCGGCAGGTCGATCCGGATGTCGGCGATGACGAACAGGCCTTCGTACGAGGCGCCTTCCATCTGCAAGCCCATGCTGCTGCGAATGCCCGAGCGGCCACCGTCGGCGGCCACAAGCCATTCGGCTTCGAGCGTGTAGGCGCCTGCCGGCGTGTCCACCTCCAGCCGCACAAGGCGGTCATCCTGGGTGAGGCTTTCCACCTTGTTTCCCCAGCGAAGTTCGATCAACGGTTCGGCATGGCATGCGTCAAGCAGATACTCTTCGAGGAACTGCTGCTGGATGTTGGTCATCGGAAAAAACCGCTCATCCGAATGGTGTGGCGCTTCCATTCGAAACACGCGCTCGCCGCGGTAGAACGAATTGCCGAAACGCCAGGGCAGGCCGTGCTGGCTCACGCGACCGGCCACCCCGACCTGGTGCAGGATTTCCATGCTGCGGCGTGTGAACACGATCGCCCGGCTGCCTTGAGACACTTGCAACTCGGCATTGAGCACGACACTTCGTACGCCGAACTGCGCCAGCTTCAGCGCCGTGACGAGCCCAGCGGGGCCAGCGCCCACGATGGCAACTTGCTTGCGCGAGTCGCGGTCGTGCTGGGTGGGCAGCCAGGGCTGGTGAATCTTGTACGTGTAATAGATGGATGGCCGGGGCTCGGCGGAGGGCTGGTGCATAAGTCGTCTTTAAGAGGGTGTCAGGGAGCGGATCCCCGGTTGTCGTTGATCAGCCTGTCGAAGAGGTCTCCGATCACGCGCCTTTCCTGGGGCGTGATAGCGCCGAAGATCTCTTCATTGCGGCGGTGGATGAAGTCCATCGTCTTGCGCCACGCCTTGCGGCCGCGCGGGGTGAGCGTGAGCTCGACGCCGCGCGCATCACCCTCGGTGTCGCCCTTGGCGACCAGGCCTTGCTCCACCAGATACTGCGCTGCCCGGCTGGCCTGTCCCTTGTTCAGGTTCGCGAGCTGCGCGAGGCGGTTCACCGACAGCGGCTCGAACGATCCGACCGCGGCCAGGCAGCGCCCATCGCTGAGTGCCAAGCCAACCTCCAGAGGGTACAGGCGCTGGCTCTCCTGGTCCGTGAGCTTGTGAAGCAGGTGCATGCGGTAGGTGAGGGTGCGCTCAAGGGACGGCTGTCCCTTCGCGTTGCTGTTTCGGTCCATGTCCTGCTTCATGTGCCCCCCGCGCTGTCAGTCGACCTTGATGTTGTTGGCCTTGATCACCGGGCCCCACTTGGCGCGTTCAGCGGCCGCGTACTGCGCCATCGCGGCCGGGCTGCTGGGAGTGGCCTCCAGCCCAAGCGCCTCCAGGCGCGCCTTGACCGGCGCCTTCGCCATCGCCGCGAGCAGCGCGCCGTTCACCTTCTGCACGATGTCAGCCGGGGTGCCGGCGGGCATGACGAGCCCTTGCCAGGCGTAGGCCTCGAAGCCCTTCAGACCCTGTTCGGAAAGCGTGGGAACGCTGTCGAAGCCGGCGACGCGCTTGGCGCTTGCCACGCCGATGGGGCGCAGCTTGCCGCTCGAGATGAACTGGCCACCGCTCGCGGTATCGACGAACATGAACGGAACCTGACCACCGATCACATCCTGTATCGCCGGCGCTGCGCCACGATAGGGGATGTGGTTGAGCTGCAGCTTCGCCTGCTCCGCGAACAAGGCGGTCGCCAGGTGATGGGGACTGCCGGAACCCGGCGTGCCATAGGAGGCGCCGTTCTGCTTCTTGGCCCACTCGACAAACTCGCTGAGGTTCTTCGCGGGCACGTTCGTGTTCACCACCAGAATCATCGGAAAGCGCACCGTCAAGCCGACCGGTGCGAAATCCTTCTCGACGTTGTACGGCAGCTTGGCGTAGAGAAAAGGATTGGCGGCCAGTGTCGCCGTGTCGGCAGACATCAGCGTGTACCCGTCCGGCTTCGCCCGCGCCGTGTAGTCGGCGCCGATGTTGGTCGCGGCCCCGGGCTTGTTGACGATCACGATGGGCTGGCCCAGCAGTTCGCTCATCGCCTGACCGAGCGTGCGCGCGACGATGTCAGTACCACCGCCGGGTGGGTACGGAACCACCCATTCGATCGGTTTGGCAGGCCATGCCTGGGCCATGGCCAAGCTCGAACTGGCGGCGAGCGCCAGCACAAAGCCGCGCCGGGTAATGCAGGGAAGAAGCGTCATGAAGATTTATCCGTAAAGTGAGAAGCTGAGCCACCCGAGTGCGCGCGGCGTCCGGATTGGGGCGAGGCGTTTATTCTAAAACGAAAATGGTTGCGCGCGCAACTACATGAGATCAATCTCTTTCTGCTGACTCGAAAACCCTTCGCGTAGTCATGGCGCTATAGGTATCGACCAAATTTGGTGAGAAAGTTGGAGATCGCTCGCGGGCCGCGCCAAGCTGCGTCAGCTGAACCTACGCACGGTTGAGGCGCCTTGTAAGCGGTAGGTCGTCAGTTCGAATCCGACAATCGGCACCATCTTCCGAGGGAGTTTCCGGCTTCCTTTCGCTTCACTGCAATTTTCCACGCAGCTACGGTCAGGCCGTCTTGACCTCTGAAAGATCCAGTTCCCTTTTCATCTGCTCCCGCATCACGAACTTCTGGATTTTTCCGGTAATCGTCATGGGGAATGCATCGACGAACTTGATGTAGCGGGGAATCTTGTAGTGCGCGATCTGCCCCCTGCAGAACTCGCGGATCTCGTCGGCGGTAGCAGCGTGGCCAGCTTTGAGGATGACCCACGCGCAAAGTTCTTCGCCATACCTCTTGTCCGGAACGCCGATCACCTGCACGTCTGACACGGAGGGATGGCGGTACAGGAATTCCTCGATCTCGCGCGGATAGACGTTCTCGCCGCCGCGGATTACCATGTCCTTGATCCGGCCGACGATGTTGACGTAGCCCTCGGCGTCCATCGTGGCCAGGTCGCCGGTGTGCATCCAGCCTTCGCTGTCGATCGCCTCGCGGGTTTTCTCTTCGTCGCCCCAGTATCCGTGCATCACGGAATAGCCCTTGGTGCAGAACTCGCCGGTCTCACCCACTGGCACCGTTGTTCCCGTTTCCGGATCGACGACCTTGATTTCGAGATGCGGGTGGACCCGGCCGACGGTTGCGACACGCTTTTCCAGCGGCGTATCCGCCCCGCTTTGGCAACTGACAGGACTGGTTTCCGTCATCCCATAGGCGATCGTGACCTCGGCCATGTGCATCCGGTCCACCACCTGCTTCATGACCTCTATCGGGCAAGGCGAACCAGCCATGATGCCGGTGCGCAGCGTGGAGAGGTCGAATTCCGGGAAGCGGGGGTGTGCAAGTTCAGCGATGAACATGGTCGGCACGCCATGCAGTCCGGTGCACTTCTCCTCTTGCACGGTTTCCAGGACCGTCAGCGCGTCGAAGCCATCGTTGGGATACACGATGGCGGCTCCATGCGTGAGGCAGGCCAGGTTGCCCAGCACCATGCCGAAGCAGTGGTAGAGCGGCACGGGCACGCACAGCCGGTCGGCCTCGGTCAGTTTCATCGCCTCGCCGATGAAGAATCCATTGTTCAGGATGTTTCGATGGGTCAAGGTCGCCCCCTTCGGGAAGCCCGTGGTTCCGCTGGTGAACTGGATGTTGATAGGATCCGTAGCCTTGAGCCGGGCTCCTGCCTCCGCGATCAGCGGATCGTCCGTTCGGCCTCTGTTGAGCAGGTCGGAAAACCTTAGCATGCCCGGCTCATCTGTAGTGCCCAGCTGCACGACCGCGCTCAGCGATGGCACCCGTGCCGAATTCACCTCTCCGCCCGCGCTTGTCGCCAACTCCGGAACAAGGGATCGCACAATTGCCAGGTAATCACTGGTCTTGTACGCGGGCATCGTCACCAGCATCGGCGGGTACCTTGCAACGAACCGTAGCGGCGCACGGCATACTCCTGGGCAGGCCTGTATCTAGGACCGGTGAACCGGCTCCCCCGGCCGCAAATCCAGGCGTTCGTCGATGTGGTAAATCGTCAACCCGTCACCTCGTTCCAGTGTGTAAGTCACGCTGCCCGCCTCCATCTCGACGGCGAGTTGCTGACCGCGGACGGTCAAGCGGAAACGGAGAGCCTGCACCTGCCTGTTCGGCTTGAAGGAGAGACGCCCGCCGCGATCGCGCAGACCGGCAAGCCCGTACACGACGCCCATCCAGGTTCCGCCCATCGATGCGATGTGGCAACCGTCCCTCACGTTCCCGCCAACGTCGGCGAGATCCATGAGCAACGCATTGATGAGATAGCTCGTGGCGCGCTCGTCGAACCCGACTTCGAACGCGACGATGCTCTGAATGCATGCCGAGAGGGAGGAATCGCCCGTCGTCAGCTCGTCGTAGTAGTCGAAGTTGCGCTTCTTCTGTTCCAGACTGAATTCATCTGCGAGCAGGAACATTGCCAGCACCACGTCTGCCTGCTTGATGACTTGATGCCGATAGATGACAAGCGGATGAAAGTTGAGGAGCAGCGGGTACTTGTCGTGCGGGGTGTTGGCGAAGTCCCACTTCTCCAGATCGAGGAATTCGTCGTCCTGCGGGTGAATCTGCGTTAGCGCGTCGAAGGGAATGTACATCCGGTCGGCCGCCCGTCGCCAGTCGTCCGCTTCGCCAGGCTCGAGCCCGGTCCGCAGCACGAGTGCCTGGTAGTGGTCCGGGCTGTGCAGGCGCATGTCGTCAACCGTGTCGGCCGCGAACCGCAGGTTGTCCCGCGCCATCAGGTTCGTGTAGGTGTTGTTGTTGACAACCGTGGTGTATTCGTCCGGCCCGGTCACCCGATGGATACAGAAGCGCCCGTCGTGGCGCGGCGAGAAGAAGCCCAGGTCGAACCACAATCGGGCGGTCTCGACGAGCATTTCCGCTCCGCATTCGAGCAGGAAATCCCGATCGCCGGTGACGTCCACGTACTTGACGATGCCGTGGGCGATCGCGGCGTTGATGTGGTACTGCGCGGTGCCCGCCGCGTAGTAAGCCGACGCCTCCTCGCCGTTGATGGTGCGCCAGGGAAATAGCGCGCCTTTCTGGCTCACCGCGCGGGCGCGCTCCCGCGCCTTGTTCAGGATGCTGTAGCGGTACTGCAAGACGTTGCGTGCCAGCTTCGGGGACGTGTAGATCAGGAACGGCAGGATGTACATCTCCATGTCCCAGAAGTAGTGACCGTCGTAGGTCTGGCTGGTCAACCCCTTGGCCGGAATGCCGGCGTCATCGGCGCGGCCAGAGGCCTGGATCAGTTGAAAGAGATTCCACCGCAGGCATTGCTGGAGACGAGGATGCCGCGCGCTGATCTGAATATCGCTGCGGTGCCAGAAATCGTCCAGGTAGGTGCGCTGATCGTCGAGGAGCCTTCCAAACCCATGGGCGACGACACGGTCAAGCGTTCTTCCTGCGCGCAAGCAAAGCTCGGCCGTCTCATCTGCGCTGGAGGTGTGGTACGTGATGTACTTGGTGAGTGCAATCGGCTTGTTTGGCTCGGCATCGATGGAGAAAACCAGCCGTGCCCCGTGCTCGCCCCAGTCAGCCTTCAACGACACAGCGCAATCGGTATCCAGAACGTGGTCGACTCCACAGGCCATCGTCATGCCGCTTCTTGTCGTTCGGTAACCAAGGATCACGCGGCGATCCTTGCCTTCGGTCGCCTGCCGGGAGAGCACCCGATCCAGGGTCGCTTGCGCGAGCCGCGGGTCGTCCTTCACGTCCTTCCCGGTAGGCAGGTGCTCGACGATCTCGGAAGAGATGACGAGCGCAGCCCGGGCGTTGAGGACGGTCACCCGGTACGAGATCGCTGCGACATGCTTCTCCTGGAATGAGACCAGCCGACGCGATTCGACCAGCAGTTGCCGGCCGGCGGGCGTCTCCCAGAGCACCTGCCGGTCGAGTGTGCCGGCTCGCATGTCCAGTGCCCGCTCAAAACGGAGAATCCGCGCGCTCGCCAGGTCGAACGGTTCATCGTCCACGTACAGGCGGATGATCTTGGCGTCCGGCAGGTTCGCGATCGTCTGACCGGTCGTGGCGAAGCCGAACCCCCATTCGCCGTAGGGTATGGGCCAGGTCTCGTGGAACCCGTTGACGAACGTGCCATGCCGGTAGGCCGGGTTCCCCTCCTCGAACGCCCCTCGCATGCCGAGATAGCCGTTGGATACCGTGAAGACCGTCTCCGCCTGAGCCAGAAAGCGCGGAGCGAACGCCCTCTCGACCCACCGCCACTCCTCGATGGGATAAAGGATTTCCGGAGGCAGGACCGGCTCGCGCTTAATCATCGAGCAGTTCCGCCAGATCGGCCACGACGATGTCCGCACCGCTCTCCAGGAGGGTGTCTCTACCCCCTCCTCGATCCACGCCGACAACCAAACCGAATCCGCCGGCCCGGCCAGCCTGGACGCCAGCGATGGCGTCTTCCACGACCACTGCCCGAGCAGGGCTTGCACCCAGCATCTGCGCGGCCTTGAGAAACGTGTCCGGTGCGGGTTTTCCGGGAAGCTTGAGCTCGCTCGCGACAACGCCGTCGACCCTCGCGTCGAACAGGTCGAGGATGCTCACGGCACGCAATACTTGCTCGCAGTTGTTGCTCGACGACACCACCGCGGTGCGGATGCCCCGATCCCGAAGCCGTCTGACGAGGGCAACCGATCCGGGGTAGGCCTCGACCTCACCACGGTCGATCGCCGCCTTGACCAACTCGTCCTTGCGATTGCCGAGACCGCACACCGTGTCGGCGGCCGGCCCGTCCGTCGGCGCACCCTCCGCAAGCGAAATATTGCGGGACGCGAGGAAACTCCTCACACCGTCGTAGCGCGGCTTCCCGTCCACGTGCCACTTGTAGTCGGTGTCGATGTCGAACGGTCGAAACGATTCCGGGGCCTCTGTCGCACGCCGGGAGAGGAACTCGTCGAACATCGTCTTCCAGCAAAGCGCATGGATCCGGGCGGTGGACGTAAGAACCCCGTCCAGGTCGAAGAGGACGGCGTCGAAGCGGTCCGGGCTGATCGGGCTGGCGCTCACGACGCAGCACCTGTGCAAGTACGGAATTCCTTCATTGCCATGTTTATCTCCTAGTCGCCCGATCAGGCAAGGCCATTGTGATAAGCCGTGTGGGATCACGCAACTGCGCTCTTTCCCACTGCGTTCGCGTGAAGCGCGAGGCGGTGCGCGCACCGTTGAGGTGGTGATGGCGCAGCTGCTCACGCAGCTCGGCCGGTCCCTTGCGGTAAGCGTACGGCACATGGATTGTGGGCAACCAGCAGCCCAACTCGCCGTTGGGTCTGGATACCGGGCGAGTTCCCATCGATAGCGATCCAGAAGATCGAGGACGATCTCCAGGTCGCACTATTTCGCCGCAGCGGCCCGCGCATCCCCTCGGTACTCGTCTTTGACAAGACGAGGCGTCACTTGACCCATGATGTCCATAGATCGGGACACACGGGGTGGATGTCCATGGGGTGCTTATACGTGCTGAACAGGAAGTTCATCACGTCGCCGTCCTTGACGACGTACTCCTTGCCCTCGGCGCGCATCTTGCCCGCGTCCTTGGCGCCCTGCTCGCCCTTGCAGCGCGACGAAGTCGTCGAAGGCGATGGTCTGGGCGCGGATGAAGCCGCGCTCGAAATCGGTGTGGATGACGCCGGCGGCCTGCGGCGCGGTGTCGCCGACGTGGATGGTCCAGGCGCGCACTTCCTTCACGCCGGCGGTGAAGTAGGTCTGCAGGCCCAGCAGCTTGAAGGCCGCGCGGATCAGCCGGTTCAGGCCCGGCTCGTCCTGGCCCATCTCGGCCAGGAACATCTGCTTGTCCTCGTCGTCCATGTCGGCCAGCTCGGCCTCCATCTTGGCGCAGATCGCCACCACCGGCGCGTCTGCTTGGCCGCGTACGGCGCGCAGCTGGTCCAGGTAGGGGTTGTTCTCGAAGCCGTCCTCGGCGACGTTGGCCGACGAACATCGCCGGCTTGGCGGTGATCAGGCACAGCGGCTTCAGCACCAGCGGCCTCTTCCTTGCTGAAGTCGAGCGCGCGCACCGGCCGGGCCTGGTTCGAGCGCGGCCTCGCACTTTTCGAGCACGTCGCACCAGGCGCTGGCCGCCTCCTTGTCGCCGCCGGCCTTGCGCCACCTTGTTGTAGCGGGCCAGGCCTTTTCCACCGTGGCCAGGTCGGCCAGGCACAGCTCGGTCTGGATGACCTCGATGTCGGACGACCGGGTCGACCTTGCCGGCCACGTGGATGACGTTGTCGTCGTCGAAGCAGCGCACCACGTTGACGATGGCGTCGGTCTCGCGGATGTGCGCCAGGAACTGGTTGCCCAGGCCCTCGCCCTTGCTGGCGCCGGCCACCAGCCCGGCGATGTCGACGAACTCGACGATCGCCGGCACCACGCGCTCAGGCTTGACGATGTCCGCCAGCTTCGCCAGCCGCGGGTCGGGCAGCTCCACGATGCCGACGTTGGGCTCGATGGTGCAGAACGGATAGTTCTCGGCCGCGATGCCGGCCTTGGTCAGGGCATTGAAGAGGGTCGACTTGCCCACGTTGGGCAGGCCGACGATGCCGCACTTGAGGCTCATGGAGTTCTTGAAAATCGAGGCCGAAAGGGTATGCGATTTTAGTCGGCCGCCCCCCGCACGCCGGCAGGCTCAGAACGCGATGCTGGCCTGGCAGCGCATGCCGGTGCGCAGCGTGCGATCGATGCCCTCCAGCACGATGGCGTTCATGCCGAACGTGACGGCGCCGTCGACGCGCATCGGCGCGATAGGCCTGGCAGCGTGTCGCCCGCCTTCGTGCCCGGTGGCCGCGCTGTGCGGGTCGACGTCGGGAATCGTGCAGCGCGAGCAGGGCTTGACCAGCCTCAGCCGCACCGGGCCCTCGGGCGTGTCGAAGCGCAGCTCGTCCAGGCAGTCCTCGCCGTGGGCATCCAGCCCGTCGAGCACGATGTTGGGCCGGAAGCGCTCCATCGTCACGGCCTTGGCCGCGCCGCCGCGAGGCGCGGTTGAGCTCGTCGAGCGAGCCGTCGAGGCGACGAGCAGCGGGAAGCCGTCGCCGAACTGGTTCTCGGCCTCGACCCCGCCGGTCCATCGCCGGCTCGACAGCCGGCGGTGATCCGGGTCGAAACGCACCAGCCGCAGCTTCCGCCCCAGGAAATCGCTGAACCATTGCGCGGCGATGTCGCCCATGTCGTAGGCCGGACCTCGTCGTCCCACACGCGCACCTGCACTCGGCGCTCGACGGCGTCGAGGCCAGGTGCAGCGCGAGCATGCCGGGCGCACGCAGGATCACCTCGTTGCTTCAGCTGGGCTGCACCAGCGCCATGCGCGGCAGTTCGCGCTGGGTGACGAATTCGCCTTCGCCGTCCACGACCATCCAGGCCCGGTCGAACTCCAGGCCGGTCTCGGTCACACCGCCTCGGTCAATTCCATGCCGGCACAGGACTTGACGGGATAGACAAACAGGCGGGCGATGCGAGTGGTGACGTCGGGCATGGAAGGGCTCAAGTGGTGATCAGGTCCGGGACATTGTGCCCTCCTCCTACAATCGAAGATGACGCCTGCCCCCGATGTGTGCATTCGCGGCGCCGGCATCGTCGGCCGCACCCTGGCCCTGCTGCTGGCGCGCGACCGCCTGCGGGTGGGCCTGGTGCGCGACAACGCGCCGCCGGCGGCGCGACGGCGATGTGCGCGCATACGCCCTGAACCGGCCTCCCGCGAACTGCTCGAAGCTGCGCGCCTGGCCGGATGCCCAGCACGCCACGCCGGTACGGCATGCACATCATGGCGACGACGGCGGCGAGGTGCGCTTCGACGCGCAGGCCCAGGGCGTGCCTGCGCTGGCCTGGATCGTCGATGTCGAGGCCCTGCAGGAACGCCTGGCGGATGCGCTTCGCTACCAGCCCCTGGTCGAGTGGCTGGATGCGCCGCAGCCGGCCGCGCTCATGGCGATCTGCGAGGGCAAGGCCAGCGCGGCGCGCGCCGAATTCGGCGTCCGGTTCACGCCACGCCGTACGCCCAACGCGCCATCGCCGCCCGGCTCCGCTGTGAAAAACCCCATGGCCAGGTCGCCCGGCAATGGTTCGCCGCCGGCGAAATCCTGGCTTTGCTGCCCTTGGGCGGCTCCGCAGGCGCCAGGGGAACTCGGTCGCCGTGGTCTGGTCAGTGCAGGAGGAACATGCGGCCGATTGCTGGCGCTCGACGGCCCGGGCTTCGAGGCGGCGCTGCGAGGCCAGCCAGCGGCAGCGCCGGGCAAGCTCACGCTGGCCAGCGAGCGGGCGGCATGGCCGCTGAAATTGGCGCAGGCCGACCGGTGGTGCGGACCGGGCTGGGTGTTGGCGGGCGATGCGGCGCACACGGTGCATCCGCTGGCCGGACAGGGCCTGAACCTGGGGCTGGCCGATGCCAGGGAACTGGCACAGGCGCTGCACCAGCGCGAGTACTGGCGCGGCGCCGGCGACATGAAGCTGCTGCGGCGCTACGAACGGGCGCGCAAGGCCGACGTGCTGGCCATGGGCGCGGCGACCGACGGCTTGCAGCAGCTGTTTGCGCAGCATGCCCAGCCATGGACCCTGCTGCGCAACTGGGGCATGACGGGCTCTGACCGCAGCGGCCCGTTGAAGAACTGGGTGGCGCGGCAGGCGATGGGACGGCTTTGAAATTGGAAGTAACGGGATAACAATGAAACTGATCAAACGCGCTGCGCTGGCAGCCCTGATGGCGGCGGGCCTCCTGGCCGCCACGGCCCACGCGCAGGAAGCCACCATCCGCAAGAACCTGGCCGAGCGCTTGCCGATGCTGCAGAAGATCGACGAGATCAGCAAGACGCCGATGGCGGGCCTGTTCGAGATCCGCGTCGGCAGCGACCTGTTCTATACCGATGCCGATGGCAACTTCCTGATCCAGGGCCACCTGATCGACACCAAGCTCGCAGCGCAACCTCACCGAGGAAAGGCTCGAAAAGCTCAACGCGATCGAGTTCGCGGCGCTGCCGGTCAAGGACGCGTTCACCATCGTTCGCGGCAACGGCAAGCGCAAGATGGCCGTCTTCGAGGATCCGAACTGCGGCTACTGCAAGCGCTTCGAGCGTGACCTGCAAAAGGTCGACAACGTCACGATCCATATGTTCCTCTATCCGATCCTGGGCCCGGATTCGACCGACAAGTCGCGCAACATCTGGTGCGCCAAGGACAAGGGCAAGGCCTGGCAGGACTTCATGGTGCGCGACCAGCCGGCGCCCACCGCCAGTTGCGACACCGCGGCGCTCGCGCGCAACCTCGAATTCGGCAAGAAGCACAAGATCAGCGGCACCCCCACGCTGGTGTTCACCGACGGCACGCGCGTGCCCGGCGCGATCGGCGCGCCGCAGGTGGAAAAGCTGCTGGCTGAAAAGTAGGTCGCGCCCACGCCTTGGCTGGAGCCGCTGCGCTGTTGCGTATAGTCGTCCCATGCCCAGCTCTTCCTCGCAACGCGCCGCCAGTTCCACTATCGGGTCGAGGCGGCCGACCTGCACGCCCACCTCTTTCGCGTCACCCTCAGCATCGACCAGCCGGCGGCGCAGCAGCGCGTTTCGCTGCCGGTCTGGATTCCGGGCAGCTACCTGGTGCGTGAATTCTCCAAGAACCTGCAGCGGCTGCAGGCACGGCAGGAGGGCCGGGCGGTGGCGTGCAGCAGCTTGACAAGTGCAACTGGCAGTTCGAGTGCGTGCCCAGCAGCCCGCTGGTCCTCAGTTACGAGGTCTACGCCTTCGACAACTCGGTCCGCACGGCCTGGCTGGACACGCAGCGCGGGTTCTTCAATGGCACCAGCCTGTGCCTGCGGGTGCACGGCCAGGAAACCTCGGTTCATTCTCTCGAGCTGGTGAGCGTCAGCGGCATGCCGCACTGGCAGGCAGCCACGGGCCTGGCGCCGCACAAGGTCGGCAAACTCGGCTTCGGGACCTACCTTGCCACCGACTACGACGAGCTGGTGGACTGCCCGGTGGAGATGGGCGCGTTCTGGGTCGGCGATTTCAAGGCCGGCGGCGTGCCGCACCGCATCGTGATGGCCGGCGCCAGCGAGTCCATCGACCATGCGCGGCTGCTGGCCGACGTGCACAAGATCTGCGAGGCGGAAATACGCTTCTGGCACGACCGCAAGCGCCCGCCTCACAAGAGCTACCTGTTCCTGCTGAATGTGGTGGACGACGGCTACGGCGGGCTGGAACACCGCAACTCCACCGCGCTCATCGCGTCGCGCCGCGACCTGCCCCGGCTGGGCGAGCCGCGCATGACGGATGGCTACGTGACGCTTCTGGGGCTGATCAGCCACGAGTATTTCCATACCTGGAACGTCAAGTACCTTCGGCCGGCGGAGTTCACCCACTACGACTACACGGGCGAGAACTACACGCAGTTGCTCTGGTTCTTCGAAGGTTTCACCAGCTACTACGACGACTTGCTGTTGCGGCGCGCCGGCCTGATCGACGACGCGACTTACCTCAAGCTCCTGAACAAGACCATCAACCAGGTGCTGCAGACTCCGGGGCGCGAAGTGCAGTCGGTGGCACAGGCCAGCTTCGACGCCTGGGTCAAGTACTACCGGCAGGACGAGAACACCCCCAACGCCACGGTCAGCTACTACACGAAGGGCGCGCTGGTCGCGCTGTGCTTCGACCTGACGCTGCGGGCCGAAGGCCACACCACGCTGGACGAGGTGATGCGCGCGCTGTGGCTGCGCTGCAAGGCCGGTCCCATGGCCGAGGCCGACGTGGCGGCCGTGCTCAGGGAACTCGGCGGCCGCGCTTTCTCCCGCGAACTCGCGGCGTGGGTGCACGGCACGCGTGAACTCCCGCTGGAAGAACTGCTGAGGCCTCATGGCGTGGTCGTCCTGGAGGAGCCGGCCCAATTGCAGCAGCGGCTCGGTCTGCGCGTCACAGAAACCGCGGGCATCCAGGTCAAGACGGTGCTGCGCGGCGGCGCGGCGGAGCAAGCGGGCGTGGCGGCCAATGACGAGTGGCTGGGCGTCGAGGTGGCAGGCACAGGTTGGCGCCTGACCAAGCTGGACGACCTGCTGCTGTACGCCGGCAACCACAAGAAAATCACGGCGTTGGTCGCGCGCGACCGGCGCCTGTTGCGGCTGGAGTTGAACCTGCCCGCCGCGGTTACCACCTGGCGGCTGGTCCTGCGCGACGCCGCCCGGGCCCAGCCATGGCTCGCCGCGCACGCCTGAGCTCCGCGGGCACTGCCACGCGCCTGCTGACGATCCTGGCGGTCGTGCTGTTGTTGCACGCCTTCTCGCTGCAATGGTTGGCCGGGCAGCTCGATCATCCTGCGGCGCTGCGGCCGTTGCCAACCCCGATGTTCACCCGCCTGCTGACGCCGCAGCCGCCGGCCGCCGCGCCGGCTCAGCCACCTCCGACCGTCGCACGCCCGCGGCCGAGGCGGCCAGCCGTCACGTCCCTCGCCTCGAACGCCCCGCCCCCGGCTGCGCCTGCTTCCGCCGCGCAGGCCCCCCTCCCCCGCCGGTTGCGCAGGAGACCGAGGTTGCTTCGACTCGCCTGAAGGCACGGCGACCACGGCCGCGCAATACCGGAGTCGGTATCGGCATGGGGATCCGCATCGCCGTCGGCTGAAGCCAATCCGCCGCCATCCTTGTCCCTGGACAATTGGCCTGCCGATACCCGCCTGAACTACCGGCTGGGGGGAAATTTTCGCGGCGAGGTGCATGGCACGGCCCGCGTGAATGGCAGCGGCAGGACAACCAGTACCAGACCGCATCGACATCGACTTGACGTTGCTGGCCAGCCTGGTGTTGACGAGCCAGGGCGAAGTCACGCCGCAAGGCCTGGTGCCCAGGGTCTACGAGGAGCTGCGGCGCAGCGGGCCGAGGACGGCGCGCTTGGGCGATGCCGAGATCACCCTCAACGACGGCCGCACCGTGGCTCGCCCGCCGGGGGTGCAAGACACGGCCAGCCAGTTCGCCGAACTCAGCCACCGGTTCGCGAGCGGCCGGGACGTGCTCGAAGTCGGCCGCAGCGTGAGCTTCTGGATGGCGCGGCCCGGGGCGGTGGACTACTGGACCTACGACATCGTCGGGCGCGAGATCCTGCGGACACCCCAGCTCGGCGAGGTCGAAACCTTCCGCCTCAAGCCGCGCCCCATCGCCAATCCGCGCGGCAACATCACCGTCGAGATGTGGTTCGCGCCCAGCCTTCAGTACCTGCCCGTGCGCATCCGCGTGAACATGGGCGAATCGACCTATGTCGACCTGATGGTCGAGAAGATCGAGCAGCGCTAACAGCGCTAGCAGTGTCCTGTCACCGGGACATGTCGAAGGGACGGGTGGCGAGAAGACTCGATTGCGGCTGCGGCGCTGCCCCTACAACTTGCGCTGGTCCAGCACCCGCTTGGCCTTGCCCAGGCTGCGCTCGATGCCGCCGGCCGCGCGCAGCTCGATGCGCGCCGAAGTGCCGATGTATGTCTTGATCTCGTGGGCGAGCTGGTCGGCCGCTGCCTGGGCTTGCGCCGAATCGTGTGCGACGTCGTGCCTCGCCTCCACCGCCACCGTGAGCGCATCCAGCGGGCCTTCGCGCGTGAGGATGCACTGGTAGTGCGGCGCCAGTTCCGCGCGCCTCAGGATCAGCTCCTCGATCTGCGTGGGGAATACGTTCACTCCGCGCACGATCATCATGTCGTCGCTGCGCCCCGTGATCTTTTCCATGCGCCGCATGGTGCGTGCGGTGCCTGGTAGCAGCCGCGTGAGGTCGCGCGTGCGGTAACGGATGATGGGAAGCGCTTCCTTGGTGAGGCTGGTGAAGACCAGTTCGCCGAACTCGCCGTCCGCCACCGGCTCGCCGGTCTCGGGGTCGATGATCTCCGGATAGAAGTGGTCCTCCCAGATCGTCGGCCCGTCCTTCGTTTCCACGCACTCGTTGGCGACGCCCGGGCCCATCACTTCGGAAAGCCCATAGATGTCGACCGCGTCCATGCCCATGCGCTGCTCGATCGCCTGGCGCATGTCGTTGGTCCAGGGTTCGGCGCCGAAGATGCCCAGGCGCAGGCTCGACTCCGCCGGCGCCAGCCCCTGCCGCTCGAACTCGTCGGCGATGGCGAGCATGTAGCTGGGCGTGACCATGATGATGTCGGGCCGGAAATCGCTGATCAGCTGCACCTGGCGCTCGGTCTGGCCGCCGCCGAAAGGCACTACCGTAGGCCCAGGCGTTCCGCCCCATAGTGCGCGCCCAGCCCACCGGTGAAAAGGCCGTAGCCGTAGCTCACGTGCACCAGCTCGCCGGGCCGGGCGCCGGCCGCGCGAATGCTGCGCGCCATGACATGCGACCAGGTATCGATATCGTTGCGGGTGTAGCCGACCACCGTGGGCTTGCCCGTCGTGCCGCTGGACGCGTGGATGCGCGCGCATTGCTCGCGTGGAACCGCGAACATGCCGAAGGGGTAACTGTCGCGCAGGTCCGTCTTGGTGGTGAGCGGAAACTTCGCCAGGTCCGACAGCGAGCGGCAATCGTCAGGATTCACTCCCGCGGCGTCGAACTTCTTGCGATAGACCGGCGAGTTCGCATACGCATGGCGCAGCGTGGACTGGAGCCGTTTGAGCTGCAGCGCGCGCAACTCGTCGGTGCTGGCTTTTTCGATCGGCTCCAGGGGAAAACTTTTCATTTCACCTCCGGCAGGACGGTGCCCTTGATGGCGGTGCTCTTGCCCCGGAACACCGCGACAGCTTCGCCGCGCTGGTTGCTGACTTTCATGTCGTAGATGCCATGGCGGCCCTGCAGCACCTGTTCGATGCCCTCGCAAGTGAGGACATCGCCGAGCTGCGCGGGCTTCAGGAACTCGATGCTGCAGCCCGCCGCGACGGTCACGTTGTTGTGGCTGTTGCAGGCGAACGCGAAGGTCGAATCCGCCAGCGTGAAAATCAGGCCGCCATGGCAGATGTCGTGGCCGTTGAGCATGCTTGCCCGAACCGTCATGCGCATCACGGCCCGCCCCGGCTCGCAGCTCACCAGCTCCATCTGCATGAACTCGCGGCTGGCGAGGTCGGCCGCGAACATGGTTTGGCCGACCTGGGCGGCGAGCTCGCGCGGGCCATCAAGCATCATTCGCCCTTGAAACGGGGTGCGCGCTTTTCGCGGAAGGCCATGACGCCCTCGATGTAGTCATGGGTCTTTCCCAGCGCCGACTGCGTGTCGCGCTCGGCATCGAGCTGTGCGTCCAGCTCGGTGCTGGCGGCGGCGCGCAGCAGCTTGCGGGTCGCAACCAGCGCCTGGGTCGGCATGCCGGCCAGCCGCTGCGCCAGCTTCATCGCCGCTTCGACGCAGTCCTCGCCTTCGGCCGCGACGTCCCAGATCATCCCCTGCTCCTTGGCGTCCTTGGCGCCGAGCTTGTCGCCCAGCATCGCGCAGCCCAGCGCCCTGGCCAGCCCCAGTCGCTTGACCAGGAACCAGGAACCGCCGGCGTCGGGCACCAGGCCGATCTTGCTGAAGGCCTGGACGAAGCTGGCGCCGGACGCGGCGACGGCCAGGTCACAGGTCATCGCAAGCGATGCCCCGGCTCCAGCAGCCACGCCGTTGACCGCCGCGATCGTGGGGACGCGCAAGGCCTGCAGCTTGCGCACGGTGGGGTTGAAGGCCTGCTCGATTACCGGCCCAGGGTCGGCACGCCGGACCAGGTCGGGGCCGGGCTCGAAGTCGAACTCGGCCAGGTCGGCGCCGGCGCAAA
>CAVRNE010000081.1:0-56279 GCA_963722025.1 uncultured beta proteobacterium | reverse complement strand
CCATGATCGCTACCGCTACAAATCCAATTTTTCGGGGCTCAGCTCACCTGCTTCTTTATTTACCTCTCTATTGCGCTGGCGTACGCGCGTGCACGCTCTGAAACATCGCACGCCCATCGTCCACTCATGCCCGCCGCACCTCCCGCACAGCTGATCTCGCCAGATTCCGATCGAATGACCGGTCCTTTGCCAAAGGTATGCGTGCTGCTTGCCACTTACAACGGTGAACGCTGGCTGGAGGAACAATTGCGCAGCATCTTGTCCCAGGCCGGAGTAGAGATGACTGTGTACGCGGCAGATGACTGCTCTACAGATGCAACAAGCTCGATGCTGAGGGCAGTTTGCGGCCGAGCATGCCAATGTGCATGTACTGCCGCCCGCGCCGCGTCGCGGTAGTGCGGTGCTGAACTTCTACTACCTGGTCAAGGCTGTGCGGTTTGATGCATTTGACTATGTGGCATTCGCAGACCAGGACGACATATGGGTTGAAGGGCGTTTGCACAGGCAGGCGCAGGTCTTGCGTAAGTCAGGCGCGCAGGCTGTCCGTCAGTATGTAGTTGCGTTTTGGCCGGATGGCAGGCGCAAGCTGATCAGGAAATCTCAACCGATGGTTGAGGAGGATCATCTTTTCGAGGCAGCGGGGCCCGGTTGTACGTATCTGATGACACGCGAGTTGATGGTGTCGTTTGTCCAGGCGCTGCAACGGCCTGAGGCCACAGTGACGGGACTGGCCAACCACGACTGGATGGTGTACGCCTGGGCCCGCTGCCAGGGGATGCGGTGGATCATCTCGTCCGAGCCAACGGTACTCTACCGCCAGCACGGTGGAAATGAACTGGGTGCGAACACAGGGCCAAGCGCGGCGCGCGCGCGAATCGCCCGCGCGCGTACTGGGTGGTACCGTCGTGCAGTGCTGGAAGTCGCGCAGTTTTGCGGATGTGCTGGCGAGAAGACCATTCGACGTGTCGCCGACAGAAATTTTCAGGCGCGCCTCCAGTTGGCCTTGACCACACGGCGATACCGGCGGCGGTGGGAAGATGCCTGGATGCTGTCGTTACTGTTACTGCTTGGGTACTTCTGATCTGCAACCCAGTACCATATGCGTGGACGGAAACAGTCGATAGCGTTTGGTAATCGATCTCTCGTTTTGTAAGGTGTGACGTCGACTGAGTGACCGCTGGCTGCAAGTTAATGATCGGCGTGAAATTTTGAAGGCTACATAGGCATGAAAATGGTCAAGTTTGGTGCTGTCGTGTTGGCGGGGGCTGTCGGGTTGGTAATCGGTGGGGCGCTGGCCTACGGACCGCTGCTTCAATATAAGGCAGAGGGCGTTCTCAGCCTGGAAATGGGTACTGCCGAGTACAAGCGCTTTTCAGAACTGGCATCTGATCCCAAGGCTTTGCGCGAATTCGCAACGACCGTGCCGCTCAACGGAATGGAGCCCGCAGAGGCAGAAGCTCTGTTTCGCCGGCTGAACGGTGTGAACTGGCACCAACCTGTGCCCAAGATTAGCAGGGCGGACGGCAAAGATCTCCCGGACATCGTGATGCAGATGCAGCAGGAGCGTGAGCGCGAACGCGAACGTCAAGACAGTGTTGCGTTCATGCGCAGCCGCGCCGGGAGGACGTACCTTGGCGTTCGTCTGTCCTACGCAATGGCGGACGCTCAGCAGGCAGCAGCGGTCACCACTTGGCTCGGCTCTTATTTCCGAGAGGTGGGATTGCGCGAGTCCATTCGCGAGCAACTGGTGCGCTGGAAGGCAGATAGCCAGCTCGTGTCTGATAGGTCTACGCGCTCAAACTCCAGCATGAGTTCGACATTGAGCAGGCTCGAGCCCGTGTGGATTCCCTCAGGAAGGTGCTAGCTACCTACCCGGATGCAGCGCGTCGAGAAGGGTCGCAGGTGGTGACGCTGAGCAAAGACAACGAGAAATTCATGTCTCCGCTGTCGCAACTCGTGGCATCCGAGTCGGAAATCATTAGCGGCCGCGAACAAATCAAGCGACTGGATCGCGAATTGGAGCAGCAACGTTTTGTGAAGGACTTGCTTGTCCGCTTCGAGCGCGCCTTTCAAGAGACCAGCAGTGGCAGCGAGGCGGCAGAGCGCGTGTCTGCGCTTATCACAGAGCACGTCAAGGAAATCAAGACTGATGCAGAACGTGAGAAGCTCGCGATTTTGACTTCGGATCTGTCGCAAATGCGCACGCGCTTCCTGGCTGAGGCCCAGTTCATCGCGCCGCCATCCGCACCTATGGATCCTGTACGTTCGCCCAAGCAGATCATGGCTATTGGAATGCTGCTGGCTGCGTTTCTGGCGGCGGTTTGGCTTTGGCGTGCTGCGTTACTAAAGATACTGGAGCCTAAGTCTTCGGCTAGAGGCGAAGAGTAGGAAAAACGCACTCCAATCCCTTCCAGCGAACGACACACCCCGCCCGCTATTGCAAATCTCGAGGCTGTGGGTCCAGCACAGCCGTGCCCGATAATATTGCCTATTGGCGCCGAGTGGATGGCGAACCCGTTCTGCTTTCATCGGTGGTGGTCGTTGACACCATTGAGGGCTGCAAGCTCGTGCATGGGCGAATGCTGTGATGATTGTGGGTAGGTGCTGCCCGGAGCAGGGGGTAGGAGGGGCGCGAAATCACTGAAAAAATTGGGGTAGGGAATGCTGATTCTGTTGGTTTTCTGTGGTGTTCTGTCCGCGCTGTTCTGTGTTTTTCTGATGCGCTACGGCCGTCGCAACGCACGCCGCTACAGCCTGGATATGCCGCAACGGTTCCATGCGGGCCACGTGCCTCGGCTGGGCGGTATTGCCATGATGCTGGCTTGCACGGGCGGTTGGCTCTGGATGGCGGTCGCTGAGCGATATCTCTCGGTCCCTAACGGCATCGTCTTCCCGCCGCTCATGGCACTGGCATGGTGGGTGGTCGCCGCAATCGCGGTGGCAGGCGGGGCCGCTGAAGACATCACGCATAGCCTGGGCGCCCGCTGGCGCCTTGGCTTCACTCTATTGGCGGGTGTCGCTGCGGCTTGGCTCTTCGAGCTGAAGATCGTGAGCCTCGGCATTGCCGCTGTCGACTGGATTTGGGTCGTGCACCCTTGGACCGCAGTATTGCTGGCTGTGTTCGCTGTGGCGGGACTCCCGCACGCGTTCAATCTCATTGACGGCTACAACGGATTGGCCGGGATGGTTGCCATCATCTGCTGCTTTGCCCTGGCCTATGTCAGCCTGCTGGTGGGCGACCGTCAACTGGCGGCGGTCGTGCTGGTTCTGGCGGGAGCCACCGCCGGCTTCCTGCTGTGGAACTACCCGCGCGGCCTCATTTTCGCGGGCGACGGCGGCGCCTACCTCTGGGGCGTCGTCATCGCCGTGGCCAGCGTCCAGCTGGTGCAGCGCCATCCCCAGGTGTCGCCATGGTTCCCCGCGCTGCTGCTGATCTATCCGGTATGGGAAACGGTGTTCTCCATCTACCGCAAGGCTGGTGCGCGGCCAGTCACCCGGCGTGGCCGATGCGTTGCACTTCCACCAGCTGATCTACCGGCGTATCGTGCGCGGCGTGTTCGACGACGACGAGAGGCCCGCCGCATGCTGATGCGCAACAACCGCACATCCCCGTACCTTTGGGGTTTTGCAGTCCTGACTGTCGTTCCCGCCGTGATTTTCTGGAACAACACGCCCATGCTCATGGCATTCACGGCGCTGTTCATCGTTTCCTACGTCTTTGCCTACGTCAGCATCATCCGCTTCAAGGTCCCTCGCTGGGTGAGGAGCAAGTTCTGAACCTGGGCGAATCCGACCTCGCCGCCTTGTGCCGCATTGCCGAGCTGGCGGCACAGGAGGTGATGGCGGTGTATGCGGCCGACATCGCCAGCTGGAGCAAGCCGGACACTTCACCGCTCACGAATGCCGACCTGCGTTCCGACGCGGTGATACGGCAGGGATTGAGCGAGGCGTTTCCCGGCGTATTCATCCTCTCGGAAGAGTCGATCTCCAACCAGCCTTCGGATCAGGACACTTTCTTTCTGGTGGATCCGCTGGACGGCACCAAGGAGTTCATCCAGCGCAATGGCGAGTTCACGGTAAACATAGCGCTGGTGCATCGGGGGGAGCCCGTGGCGGGCGTGGTCCTGGCGCCGGCCTTGGGAGAGTTGTTTTTTGCGGCCCGGGGGTTGGGAGCATGGATGAAAGCCGCGGGCGATGTGACGCCGATCCACGTTGCCGGTCATGTTCCGGGCGAGCCGCTGCGCGTGATCGGCAGCCGCCGGCACAGCGGGGAAGCGCTGTCGGCCTGGCTTTCCCGGCTGCAATGCGATTACCGCTTCGTCGCCGCCGGCAGTTCGCTCAAATTCTGCCGCCTCGCGCAAGGCCAAGCCGACATCTACCCTCGCATCGGGCCCACGTCCCAGTGGGACACCGCGGCCGGTCAGGCGGTGCTGGAGGAGGCGGGCGGTGCCGTTCTCGATCCCTGCGGGCGGCCGCTTGCTTACGGCCTGCTCAGACCCGTGCTGAACCCGAATTTTGTCGCGCTGGCCGACATTGGGCTTGGCTACCCTCCACTGATCTGAGAGGGGCGCCGGCTTGCGGCACAATTCGGGCAATTGCACCCTGTCCACCGCCATGACTGACCTCCTCAACATTGCCCCCCGCGACAAGGCCGAGATCCTGGCCCAGGCGCTGCCCTACATCCGCAGATTCCATGGCAAGACCATGGTGATCAAGTACGGCGGCAACGCCATGACCGACCCCGAACTGCAGGCCGATTTCGCCGAGGACGTGGTGCTGCTCAAGCTGGTCGGCATGAACCCGGTGGTGGTGCACGGTGGCGGCCCGCAGATCGAGGCGGCACTGGGCCGCCTGGGCAAGAAGGGCGAGTTCATCCAGGGCATGCGCGTGACCGACGCGGAAACCATGGAAGTCGTGGAATGGGTCCTGGCCGGCGAGGTGCAGCAGGACATCGTGGGCCTGATCAACCAGGCCGGCGGCAAGGCCGTGGGCCTGACCGGCCGCGACGGCGGACTCATCCGGGCGCAGAAGCTCAAGATGGTGGACAACAACGACCCGACCAAGGAGCACGACGTCGGCCAGGTCGGCGACATCGTGTCCATCGACCCGAGCGTGGTGAAGGCGCTGCAGGACGACCAGTTCATTCCGGTCATTTCGCCGATCGGCTTCGGCGAGAAGAACGAAAGCTACAACATCAACGCCGACGTGGTGGCGGGCAAGCTGGCCACGGTGCTCGCGGCCGAAAAGCTGGTGCTGCTCACCAACACCCCGGGGGTGCTGGACAAGTCGGGCAAGCTGCTCACGGATTTGACGGCCCGCGAGATTGACGAGCTGTTCGCCGACGGCACCATCTCCGGCGGCATGCTGCCCAAGATCAGCGGTGCGCTGGACGCGGCCAAGAGCGGAGTCAACTCGGTGCACATCATCGATGGCCGCGTGCCGCATGCGATGCTGCTGGAGATCCTGACCGACCAGGCCTACGGCACCATGATCCGTTCCCACTAGGGCCTTCACCATGCGCCTTCTGCTGGTCGAAGACGACGTCATGGTGGCCAGCGGCATCAAGCTGGGGCTGTCCGATGCCGGCTATGCCGTGGACTGGGTGGGTAGCGGCGAGCGTGCCGAGGAAGTGCTCAAGGACGAGGTGTTCGATGCCGCCATCATCGACATCGGGCTGCCGAACATGGATGGCCTGGAGTTGACCAGGCGCCTGCGCCGCCCCGAAATGGCCAGCCATGGCATGCCGGTTCTGATCCTCACCGCGCGCGATGCCCTGCACGACCGTGTCCAGGGGCTGGATTTGGGCGCGGACGACTACATGATCAAGCCCTTCGAGCTGCCCGAGCTGCTGGCCCGGCTGCGTGCGCTGCTGCGGCGTTCGCAGGCGGCCACCACGGCGGTGCTGAGCTTCGGGCCGATCGAATTGGACACCGCCAACCGCCGGGCCAACGCCCGCCATGAGGGCCAGGCGGCCGCGATCGAGCTGGGGCCACGCGAGTGGACCGTGCTGGAGTACCTGCTGATCAACGCGCCCAAACCTGCCAGCAAGGAGAAAATCCTGCAGGCGCTGACCGGTTGGGACAAGGAAATCACGCCCAACGCCGTCGAGGTCTACATTTCCCGGCTGCGCGGCAAGCTGGAACCCCACGGTGTGGCTTTGCGATCGATCCGCGGGTTCGGCTACCGGCTGGAACTCAACGAGCCCCAAGCGCAGTGAGCTTGTCGCGCCGACGGGCCGCCCCTAGGCGAAAGCTCGCAGCGGCGACGGCGCGTGGGGGTCAACGTCGCTTTCGGGCCTGCGCCGGCGGCTGCTGGTGATGCTGATCGCGCCGCTGGTCCTGCTGGCTCTGCTGAATGCCTGGTTCGACTACCGCTCCGCCGACAACGTGGCCCTGCAGCAGGACCAGCGGCTGCTGGCCCTGGTGCCGCTGCTGGCCGATTCCATCATCGGTGAGGCACTGCGCCGCACCGACCCGCCGGTGCTGCTGCTTGCGCCCGCGGTCGAGGAATTCCTGAACAACGCACCGGCCCATGCCGCCTTCGTGATTTCCGATCCCGATGGGAAGGTACTGCGAGGCGAGCCCTGGCTGGCCGGATGGGTGCCCACCACGCCGGAGCCCGAGTTCCATAGCGAGGAAAACGGCGGCGTCACCTGGCGTATCGTGCGCCAGCGCCAGCAGACCGTGCTGGGCGAGGTGGTGGTCGCGCTGGCCGACGGGTCCGACCCGCGCCAGCAGTGGGCACGCTCCATCCTGTTCAAGGTACTGCTGCCCAATCTGGTGCTGGTCACGGCCGCGGCGTTCGCCGTGAGCTGGGCGGTCAAGCGGGCGCTCAAGCCCTTGCTGGACCTGCGCGAAGCGGTGGAACGGCGTTCGCCGCGCGACCTCAGCTCCATCGACGAAAGCGCTTCCCCCGAAGAGGTCAGGCCGCTGGTCAACTCGCTCAATCGCCTGTTCGGCCTGGTCAATGCGCAGGCGGAAAGCCAGAGACGCTTCATTGCCGACGCGGCTCACCAGCTGCGCACGCCACTGGCGGGCCTGCAGGCCCAGGTGGAGGCGTGGGCGCAGGCCGCCAACACCGCGAGTCCGGCCGACGGCACCGTGCGATTGCGCAACGAGCAGGTCAACAAGCTGCGTGGGGCGACACGCCGCACCTCGCAGCTGGCCAACCAGTTGCTGGCCCTGTCCCGGGCCGATGCGCGCTCCATGCATGCGCAGCCCATGCAGCGGGTCGATCTGAAGGGGGTGTGCGAGGCCATGCTGGAAACGCACCTGGACGCAGCCACGGCCAAGCGCATCGATCTGGGCCTGGATGCCCAGGCCGTGCAGGTCATGGGCCACGAGTGGCTGCTGCGCGAGTTGCTGGCCAACCTGGTGGACAACGCGGTGAAGTACACGCCCGAAGGCGGCACGGTCACGATCCGTTGTGGCCGGCGGCTCGATAGCGTCTTCCTGGAAGTCGAGGACGACGGCCCGGGCATCGCGCCCGCGGAACGGCAGCGCGTGCTGGAACGCTTCTACCGGGTGCAGGGGACGCAGGGCGAGGGCAATGGCCTGGGGCTTGCGATCGCCGACGAAATCGCCCACGTGCACCACACCCATCTGGAGTTGCTGCCGGGAACCAAGGGCCGCGGACTCACGGTTTCGCTGTTGTTCGCGGGGTAAGTGCGCACTTGGCGCGCAGCCCGCACAAAGCGGAAAGTGCTTGGCGAAAACCCCTAGATCCGGGTATGCGAGAATCAAATCAACACATATCTTTCAAACTATGTCCGACGCCGATTTCGCCAGCCCCGCTTCGACTGCCGCCCCCGAGGCCACGGCTGTGGCGCGCAAGCGTCCCAAGCCAGGCGAGCGCCGGGTGCAAATCCTGCAGGCGCTGGCCACCATGCTGGAACAGCCGGGCGCCGACCGCATCACCACGGCGGCCCTGGCCGCGCGGCTGGACGTGAGCGAAGCGGCGCTGTACCGGCATTTCGCCAGCAAGGCCCAGATGTTCGAAGGCCTGATCGAATTCATCGAGCAGAGCGTCTTCACCCTGGTCAACCAGATCGGCGAGCGTGAGCCGGCCGGCAATGCCCAGGCAGCCAAGACCGTTGCGATGCTGCTGCAATTCGCCGAGAAGAATCCGGGAATGACCCGCGTGATGGTGGGCGATGCGCTGGTGTTCGAGAACGAGCGCCTGCAGCAGCGCATGAACCAGTTCTTCGACAAGATCGAGTCCTCGCTCAAGCAAAGCCTGCGCGCCGGCGTCGACCCCGAAGGCTCGGCCACGCCGAGCCTGGATGCGCAGGTGCGGGCCTCGATGCTCACCGCGTTTGTCGTGGGCCGGCTGCAGCGCTTCGCCCGCTCGGGCTTCAAGCGCGCCCCCTCGGAGCATCTGGAAGCCAGCCTGGCGCGCATGCTCTAGGGACTGTCATCCCGAAGCACCTGGATTGCGGGTCAAGCCCGCAATGACGTCGCGATGTCATCCCGGACGATCCGGATCCATGCGGCGCGAAGATACCTGGATTGCGGCCAAGCCCGCAATGACATTCTTCTTGCCCGCCGCAATGATTTCTCCCAGACAAAAAAAGGCCCGGCCAAGCCGGGCGGAAAGTTCCGGGCTCCGATACGAGCGCCCGGAACCACCCGCCAGGGAGGAAAGCGGGTATGTGGAAGTCCATCCCCATGCTCTGTCTATCAGCGATGACGAACGCAGGGGCAGATTCGCGTCGAGGAACGCCCTGCATCTGCAATTACCGCGATATATCGGCGAAGACTAAATGTACTCGTAAGACCGACATTTTCACTCATATGTCGGGAATGAAAAAACTCTCCGTGACGCCAGACCGTCGCATTTGGACGGGCTCTGCGGCGTTTACGGCTGGCCGCGCCTCTAACGCAGGAGCAGCTTGGACTGGAGTCCGAGCGTTCGCGCGTAATTTCATCTCACTGATCGAACTTGGCCAAAATCAGCCGACGATCTCCACCATTTTCAGACTGGCAGAGGCCCTGAAGGTCAAGCCCTCGCAAACTGGTTAGCGAGGCGGAAAAGATAGTGGCGGGTGCGACAGGAGGCGAGAGCGAGGCGCGCATGCGCTAGGCGATGCCGTGCATGCCCGGCACTTGATCGCGGATCCGATCGCCGTGCGCGGCGCGAATGCACCTGCGATGCCTGCGTGTCAAGCCCTGCAATGACTACCTTCTTTCCCGCCGCAACGATTTCTGCCCAGGTCGTGTCGTCGATGGCGATGCCGTCCTTGCTCGCGCCTGGCTCGGGCCTCACGCTCCGGTTCGCCCGCAATCCGCACGCCATCCGATCCCGGCGCGGCCGGGCCCTGCTTGAGCCACTCGACGAAGGCCAGCGCCTCCTGCTCCAAGCTTTCCTGCGTGCCCAATTTCTCCGGATCGATCAGGATGGTGAGCATGCCGTTCACTACCGCGCGAGCGCTATCGGCGGGCCGGTGCCACGTGCCGCTGCCCGTGAGTGCGCCGCCCAGCAACTCGCAGGCCACTGCCATGCCGTAGCCCTTGTGCTCGCCGAATGTCATCAGTGCGCCGAAGAAACCGTTGGCCTGCGGCACCACCACCACGCCCGGGTCGCAAGTCGGCCTGCCTTGCTCGTCGATCAGGTATCCCGGCTCGACCTTGCGTCCCTCGTTGTGGGCCACGCGCATCTTGCCCTGTGCCACGCGGCTGGTCGCGAAGTCCAGCACGAAGGGCTCCCGCCCTTTCAACGGCACGCCGATGCAGCAGGGGTTGGTGCCGAAGCGGCCGTCGCCGCCGCCCCAGGGCGCCACGACCGGGCGTGAGAGCACGTTGACGAAATGGATGGAGACGAGGTTTTCGGCCACAGCCATTTCGGCCCAGTGCCCGATGCGTCCCAGGTGGTGCGAATTGCCCAGGGCCATGATGCAGCTGCCGTGCAGCTTGGCTCGCGCCATGCCCAGTTTCATGGCCTGCTCGCCGACGACCTGGCCATAGCCGCGTTGGCCGTCCAGCGTGAGCATGGTTCCGATGTCGAGCAACACCTTCGCCGACGCATTGGGCGCGAGGCCGCCTTCCAGGACCGCATCGACATAGCGCGGGATCATGCCCACGCCGTGGGAATCATGGCCGCTCAGGTTGGCCAGCACCAGGTTGTCCGCCACCAGGCGGGCCTCTTCGGCGGTGCTGCCGGCGGCCTGCAGGATGCCGGCGCAGCGGGTGCGCAGATCCTGCGCTGTGAAGGTTTTTGCCATGGCGCTACATCACCGCGCCGACTTGCCAGGGCACGAATTCGTTCTGCCCATAGCCGTGCTTCTCGCTCTTGGACTGTTCACCCGAGGCAGTGGCCAGCACCAGCTCGAAGATGCGCTGGCCCATCTCCTGGATCGAAGCCTTGCCGTCGATGATCTCGCCGCAGTTGATGTCCATGTCTTCTTCCTGTTTTTGCCAGAGCGCCGAGTTGGTCGCCAGCTTGAGCGAAGGCGAGGGCGCGCAGCCGTAGGCCGAGCCGCGGCCGGTGGTGAAGCAGATCATGTTGGCCCCGCCCGCCACCTGGCCCGTCGCGCTGACCGGGTCGTAGCCCGGTGTGTCCATGTAGACGAAGCCGTGGTCCTTCACCGGCTCCGCATATTCGTACACCGCCTGCAGGTTGGTGGTGCCGCCCTTGGCCACCGCGCCCAGCGATTTCTCCAGGATGGTGGTGAGGCCGCCGGCCTTGTTGCCGGGCGAGGGGTTGTTGTTCATCTCGCCCTCGTTGACTTCGGTGTAGTGCTCCCACCACTTGATCCGCTCGATCAGCTTCTCGCCGACTTCGCGTTTCACGGTGCGGCGCGTCAGCAGGTGCTCGGCGCCGTAGATCTCGGGCGTCTCGGAAAGGATGGCCGTGCCGCCATGCGCCACCAGCAGGTCCACCGCCGCGCCCAGCGCCGGGTTGGCGCTGATGCCCGAGTAGCCGTCCGAGCCGCCGCATTGCAGGCCGATGGTGATGTGGGCCGCGCTGCAGGGCTCGCGTTTCACGGCGTTGGCCCTGGGCAGCATCTCCTTGATCAGCGCGATGCCCTTTTCCACCGTCTTGCGGGTGCCCCCGGTGTCCTGGATGTTGAAGACCTTGAGCGTGTCGCCCTCGCGCAGCGAGCTGTGGGCCAGCCAGGCGTTGATCTGGTTGGCCTCGCAGCCCAGTCCCACCACCAGCACGCCCCAGAAGTTGGCATGGGTGGCATAGCCGGCGAGCGTGCGCTCCAGGATCTGCATTCCCATGCCCTCGGTGTCCATGCCGCAGCCGGTGCCGTGGGTGAGGGCGACGACGCCGTCGACGTTGGGATAGTCGGCCAGCGCTTCGGGATGGTTCTGGCGCGAGAAGTGGTCGGCGATGGCGCGGGCGGCCGTTGCCGAGCAGTTCACGCTGGACAGGATGCCCACGTAGTTGCGCGTGGCGACCCGGCCGTCCGGGCGCTTGATGCCCATGAAGGTGGCCTCGCGGCGCGGCGGCTCGGGCTTGACGTCGGCGCCGAAGGCATAGTCGCGCTCGAACTGGCCCATCTCCAGGTTGTGCGTGTGCACGTGCTCGCCGGCCGCGATGGGCTTGCTGGCGAAGCCGATGATCTGGTTGTAGCGGCGCACCGGCTCGCCCTGTGCGATGTCTCGCGTGGCGACTTTGTGGCCCGGCGGGATCAGGCCTTTGATGACCACGTTTTCCGCCTGGGTTCCGCCCACCAGCTGGCGGCGGGCGATCAGGACATCGTCCTGGGGATGGAGTCGAATGAAAGGAGTCATCGCAGGATCAGAAGAAGAGCTTGGGCAGCCAGAGAACCAGCTTGGGGAAGTAGGTGATGACCACCAGTGACCCGAGCAAGGGAACCAGCCACGGGAGAATTGCTATTGTGGTTCGTTCCACCGATAGTTTGGCAACCCGGGCCAGCACGAACAGCACCATGCCCATGGGCGGATGCAAGAGGCCGATCATCAGGTTGAGCACCATCACCAGGCCGAAATGGACCAGGTCGATGCCCAGCTGCTGGCAGATCGGCACCAGGATAGGGACCAGGATCGTGATCGCGGCCGTCGGTTCCAGGAAACAGCCGACGAACAGCATCAGCAGGTTGGCCAGCAACAGGAAGACCCAGGGCTCCTTGGTGAAGCCCAGCACCCATTCGGAGATCGCCGCCGTGACACCGGTGGCCGTGAGCATCCAGCCGAAGATGCTGGCGGCTGCGACGATGAACAGCACGGTGGCCGTCGTCTCCACCGTATCCAGGCAGACCTTGACGAACATCTTCCAGTCGAGGGTGCGGTACCAGGCGAAGCCCAGGACCATGGCCCAGATGCAGGCGGCGATGGCGCCCTCGGTGGGCGTGAAGATGCCGGTGGTCATGCCCCCGATCAGCAGCACCGGCGTCATGATGGGCAGCACGGCCTGGAAGCGGAAATACCTGTCCGCCATGAACAGCGCGATCAGGCCGGCCAGCACTGTGGTCCTGGGCGGGAAGTCCAGCTTGACGATCAGCACCCAAAGAACGAGCGGCCAGCCGATCACCACCGCGGTCTCGGCCAGAGCCTTGATCACGCGTGGCCATTCGAACTTGATGTCGGCGCCCCAGCCGTTCTTGTGGGCGAAGTACGCCACCGTCAACATCATGGCGACCGCCATCAACAGGCCCGGCAGGATGCCGGCCAGGAACAGCGCACCGACGCTGACGTTGGCCATCATCCCGTAGATCACGAAGGGCAGGCTGGGCGGGATGATGGGCCCCAGCGTGGCGGAGGCGGCTGTCACGCCCACCGCGAATTCCGTGCTGTAGCCATGGTCCTTCATGGCCTTGATCTCGATGGTGCCCAGGCCGGCCGCATCGGCGATGGCGGTGCCACTCATGCCCGCGAACACCACCGAACCCACCACGTTCACGTGGCCCAGGCCACCCTTGAGCCACCCCACCAGCGCCAGCGCGTAGTTGTAGATGCGGTTGGTGATGCCGGCGTTGTTCATCAGGTTGCCGGCCAGGATGAAGAACGGCACGGCCAGCAGCGGGAAACTGTCGATGCCGCTGACCATTCGGTGGATCACCACGAAGCCCGGCAGGGTGCCGGCCCACCAGATGTACAGCAGCGAGGAGCCGGCCATGGCGATCGCCACCGGCAGGCCGCTGCTCATGAGCAGCAGGAAGATGACTTTGAGCATGTTGGTTCTTGTCGTGGGTTCTTCAGGAGGCGCGCGCCAGGCCGTCGTCCATGGTGGACTCCGGCCGCTCCAGGACCGAATAGCCGCGCCTGCGATGGGCCAGGAACACCTGCACCGAGCGGAAGGTCATGGCGACGAAGCCGAGCAGGCAGACGCCGTAGACCCAGTTCATCGGCAAGTCGACCATCGTCATGCGGGAGTTGCTGCCCAGCCGGATCATCATCATCGCCGTGAGCACCACCGCGGCGGCGAAGAAGCCGATCCGCAGCAGGTCGGCCAGGGTGGCCATGGCGCGCGCCAGCCGGCGCGACATGAAGCGGTAGAAGAAATCGACCTGGATGTGGTTGTTCTTCACCACGCCGATGGTCGCGCCGGTGAAGACCGTGGCGATCAGCAGGTAACGCGCGATCTCCTCGGTCCAGGCCGCCGAGTCGTTCATCACGTAGCGGGTGAAGAACTGGTAGAACACCGTCAGGCCCAGGATCCAGAAGAATCCCAGGGCCACCCAGGCCTCGAGAGCGGTGCCGGACAGGTCCACCGCTTCGTCCTGCGCGTGGAACTGGCCGTCTTCCCCCATCACGTGGGGCATGTCGTCAATGGTTTCCATGCTGTGTCCTGGGCCTGAGACCTCGTTACTTGATGGCCAGGATGCGGTCGTAATCCTGCTGGCGATATCCGTGATCCGTGGGCTTGGTGGTCTTGAGGACGGCTTCGCGGAACGCGTTCTTGTCGACCGTGATCACGTTGTTGCCCTTCTTCTTGAACTCTTCCGTCAGGCGTACTTCGGAGGCGATGATTTCAAGGCCGGCTTTTTCGGCGGCTTCCTGCATCACGTCGGTGAAGATCTTCTTCTCGGCCTCGGAGAGCTTGCCCCACAGCTGGCCGGAGGCCACGGTGAGCAGCGCATCGACGATGTGGCCGGTCAGCGAAATGTTCTTCTGCACTTCGAAGAACTTCTTGGCCTCGATGGTGGGCAGCGGGTTTTCCTGCGCTTCCACGGTGCCGTTCTGCAACGCCAGGTAGACCTCGGCGAAGGCGATCGGGGTCGGGTTGGCGCCCAGCGACTTGGGGAAGGCCAGGTAGGCCGGCGCGTCCGGAACCCGGATCTTCAGGCCCTTCATGTCTTCGGGCTTCTGGATCGGGCGGTTGGATGTGACCTGGCGCGCGCCGTAGTAGGTCATCGCCGTGATGTGGTTGGATGTCTTGTCGTCGTAGCCCTTGGCCAGTTCACGGAACACGTCGCTCTTGGCGTACTTCAGCTGGTGCTCCGCGTCGCGGAAGATGAAGGGGAAATAGCTGATCGCCAGCGGCTTGTAGCTGCTGGCGGCGAAGCTGGCGCCAGTGAGGATGATGTCCACCGTGCCCAGCGTCAGGCCCTGGTTGATGTCCGATTCCTTGCCCAGCGAGGAGGCCGGGAACACCTGCACCTCGTACTTGCCGTTGGTGCGCTTCTTGATTTCATCGCCGGCCCACACCGACCACTTGTGGAATGGCTCGGAGGTTTCGTACACGTGCGCCCATTTGAGCTTGGTTTGCGCGTGCGCGGCGCCGAACGGTGCGGCGGCGGCCGCCAGAACGGCGCTCGCCGCGATGAGTTTCAGAGTGAGGCGTTTGTCCATGAAGTCTCCTAGTGGTTGGTTGGTTATGGCTGGACGGGATGGTTGGCGCGGCGCCAGCTCGCGCTGAATCGGGCGTGGGACTTGTCCATGTGCTGCTGCATCGCGGCCCGCGCGCCTTGCGCGTCGTGGGCGCGGATCGCTTCCAACACGGCCTCGTGCTCTGCGATGGCCATGCGCCAGGACGGAACGGTTTCGAAGTAATCGCCCAGCCGCTCGAACAGCGGGCCGCGGCGCGCGTCCCAGAACGTCTGGACGGTTTCGAGCAGCACCACGTTGTCGCAGGCCTGGGCAATGGCGGTGTGGAAGGCGCGATCCCCGGCCAGCGGCGCGATGCCCCGTTCCGTGTCTTGCCGCATGAGATCGACCGCGTCCTGGATCGCCTGGATGTGCTTGCGCTTGGCCTGGGTGGCGGCCAGCGACGCGATTTCGCCCTCTATCACCCGGCGCGCGCGGATCAGCTCGAGCGGCCCCCACTCGGCGGGCGGCACCTTGCGATCATCGCCACGGGCGCCGCCACGCTCCAGCACGTACACGCCCGAGCCGGTGCGCACCTCGACCCAGCCTTCGACTTCCAGTGCGATCAAGGCTTCGCGCACGGACGGCCGGCTCACGCCGAACTGCTGGGCCAGGTCGCGCTCGGCCGGCAGCCGGGAACCCGGCATGAACTCGCCCGCCGTCATGAGCGAGCGCAACTGCTCGGCAATCTGCCGGTACAGGCGTTGCGGTTCGACGGTTTGAACGGGCATCAGGGTTAGCCAGAAGTGGCCAAGTGGTCAGACCAATTAATATGGCGTCAAACAACCGCCGCGGCATCCGGCAAAACCCTGAAGCAGCGGCCCTACCGTGGAGAAGCGATGAGACTCGAAGGAAAAACCGTGCTGGTTACCGCGGCCGGGCAGGGCATCGGCCGCGCCAGTGCCATTGCGATGGCGGCAGAGGGCGCGCAGGTGTGGGCGACGGACATCAATCCCCAGCTGCTCGCACACTACGAGGGCGTCGAGCGGGTGCATGCCGTGCCGCTCGACGTGCTCGACAAGGCGGCAGTGGCGAGGCTGGTTTCCACTCTGCCGGCCGTGGACGTGCTCTTCAACTGCGCCGGCTTCGTGCACAGCGGCACCGTGTTGCAGGCCACCGACGAGGAGTGGAACTTCGCGCTGAATCTGAACGTGCGCTCGCAGTTCTGGACCATACAGGCCGTGCTGCCCCGGATGCTGGCCGCCGGCCGCGGCAGCATCATCAACATGGCCAGCGTGTGCGGCAGCATCAAGGGCCTGCCCAACCGCTTCATCTACGGCACCACCAAGGCGGCGGTGATCGGCCTGACGAAAAGCGTCGCGGCCGACTACGTGGCGGACGGCATCCGCTGCAATGCGATCTGCCCGGGCACGGTGGACACGCCTTCGCTGCAGGATCGCATCAACGCCAATGCCGATCCCGAGGCGGCACGCAAGGCCTTCATCGCCCGCCAGCCCATGGGGCGCCTCGCCCAGGCGCATGAGATTGCGCCGCTGGTGGTGTTCCTGGCCAGTGATGAGTCCGTGTTCGTGACCGGGCAGGCCTACGCCGTCGACGGAGGCATCACGATATGAACCAACTCGATTTCTGGGGCCGCCATGCGGTGGTCACCGGCGGCGCCACCGGCCTGGGTTACGCGATCGCGCAGCGGCTGATCCAGTCGGGCGGCAGGGTGACCTTGTGGGACCGCGACGAAGAGGCGGCGCGCAAGGCCGCGCTTGAGCTGGGCGCCAAGGCCCATTCGGTCCCGGTCGACGTTTCCGCTCACGAATCGGTGCAGGCCGCCGTGCAATCCACCCTGCGGCGGACCCCTCGCATCGACGCGCTCGTCAACAGCGCCGGCATCACCGGGCCCAACACCAAGGTGTGGGACTACCCGGTCGATGCCTGGCGTGACGTGATGGATGTCAACCTCAATGGCCTGTTCTATTGCTGCCGCGAAGTCGTGCCCGTGATGCGCGAGGCCGGCTATGGCCGCATCGTCAACATCGCATCCGTCGCGGGCAAGGACGGCAATCCCAACGCCAGTGCCTACAGCGCCAGCAAGGCGGCGGTGATGGCCCTGACCAAATCGCTTGGGCAAGGAACTGGCGGACACCGGCATTCGCGTCAACTGCGTCACCCCGGCCGCTGTCAAAACCGCTATCTTCGAGCAGATGAGCGAGCAGCACATCCAGTTCATGCTGTCGAAGATCCCCATGGGACGTTTCGGCACGCCGGAAGAAGTGGCGGCGATGGTCGGCTGGCTTTGCACCGAGGATTGCTCGTTCTCCACCGGCGCGGTGTTCGACCTGTCGGGCGGACGCTCTACGTACTGACAACAACTACCAAAGGAAGAAAAATGAAACTGGTTCGCTATGGCAAACCCGGCAAGGAAAAGCCCGGCCTCATCGATCTCGACGGCAGGCTGCGCGACTTGAGCAGCGTGGTGCCGGACATCGGCGCGGCGCAGCTCGGCGGCGTCGGCATGGCCCGCTTGCGCAAGGCCAACCCGGCGAAGCTACCCCTGGTGCGCGGCACGCCGCGTTTCGGCTGCCCGGTCGCGCAGGTCGGCAAGTTCATCGCCATTGGCCTCAACTACGCCGACCATGCCGCGGAATCCGGTGTGCCGATCCCGAAGGAGCCGGTGGTGTTCATGAAGGCGACCAGCTGCATCCAGGGGCCAATGACCCGGTGATGCTGCCGCGCGGTTCCGTCAAGACCGACTGGGAAGTGGAGCTCGGCGTGGTGATCGGCACGCGCGCGCGCTACGTGCCCAAGAAGGACGCGCTGGCCCATGTGGCGGGCTACTGCGTGATCAACGACGTGAGCGAGCGCGAGTACCAGTTGGAGCGCGGCCCGCAATGGGACAAGGGCAAGGGCTGCGACACCTTCGGCCCCATCGGCCCCTGGCTGGTGACGCCGGACGAGATCGAGAACGTGCAGCGCCTGGACATGTGGCTGGACGTGAACGGCAAGCGCATGCAGACCGGCAACACCCGCACCATGATCTTCGACGTGGCCAAGCTGGTGAGCTATGTCAGCCACTTCATGACCTTGCTGCCCGGCGACGTCATCACCACGGGCACGCCGCCCGGTGTCGGCTTGGGCATGAAGCCGCCGACCTATCTGAAGAAGGGCGATGTGATGACGCTGGGGATCGAGGGCCTGGGGGAGCAGCGGCAGGAGGTCGTGGGATTCAAGGCCTGAGGCGGTACGAATCGGGGCCGGTACTGGACTCCTCGAGGAAGGCTGCAGCGCCTGCTCATCTAGGGTTTACCCGGCAGACTGCTAGAAGTGCTCCTCTAGAAAGCCCACCAGTCCAGTCGACTGGCGCTGTTTCATGCAAAATAGAACGACCGTTCGTTTTATTTTGCGTGGAACCCATGTCCGTCAGTGAATTACCCCTCAAGCCGCCTCGCGTTGCGCGCGAAGGCCGGGCCCTGCAAAAGGGCCAGCAGACCAAGGCTGCCATTGTCGATGCGGCGCTTGGGCCTGGCCACGCAGATCGGCCTGGAAGGCCTGTCCATCGGCGCCCTGGCCGAAGTCACCCAGATGAGCAAGTCGGGCGTGTTCGCCCATTTCGGCTCGCGCGAGGAATTGCAGATCTCCGTGATCCGCGAATACCACTCGCGTTTCGAGGAAGAGGTCTTCTACCCGGCCATGCAGGAGCCGCGCGGACTGCCGCGCCTGCGCGCCCTGTTCAAGAACTGGATGAACCGCACCTCGATCGAAATCGATTCGGGCTGCATCTACATCAGCGGCGCCGTCGAGTTCGACGACCGCACGGGGCCGGTGCGCGATGCGCTGGTCGGCTCCGTCAAATCCTGGCTGGCCGCGATGAACCGCGCCGTGGTCCAGGCCAAGGAAGAGGGCCACCTGCGCGCCGATATCGACGAGCAGCAGCTGGCCTTCGAAATCCACGGCCTGATCCTCGGCTGCATTACGAGGCCCGCTTCCTCAAGAACCCCGGCTCGATAGACCGCGCCAACGCCGGCTTCGACAACATCCTCAAGCTGTACGGCGCGCAGGACTCCCTGCCGGCCGCCCAACAAGTCCACCAAATCAACTAAAACCTCGAAGGAGTAACCCCATGCCTACCTATACCCCGCCCCTGCGCGACATGCAATTCGTCATGCACGAAGTGCTCAAGGTCACCGACGAGTACAAGGCCATGCCGCGGCATGCCGACGTCGATGTGGACACCATCAACGCGATCCTGGAAGAGGGCGGCAAGTTCGCCAGCGAAGTCACCTTCCCGCTCAACATCAACGGCGACGAAGAAGGCTGCAAGCTCGACAAGCAAACCCACGAAGTCACCACGCCCAAGGGCTTCAAGGACGCCTACGCCAAGTACGTGGAAGGCGGCTGGCCCGCGCTGTCGTGCGAACCGGATACGGCGGCCAGGGCCTGCCCATCGTGGTCAACCAGTGCGTCTACGAAATGCTCAACAGCGCCAACCAGGCCTGGACCATGTACCCCGGCCTGACGCACGGCGCCTATGAAGCGCTGCACGCGCACGGCACGCCCGAGCAGCAGCAGATGTACCTGCCCAAGCTGACCAGCGGCGAGTGGACCGGCACCATGTGCCTGACCGAGCCGCACTGCGGCACCGATCTGGGCATGCTGCGCACCAAGGCCGAACCGCAAGCCGACGGCACCTACAAGATCACCGGCAACAAGATCTTCATCAGCGCCGGCGAGCACGACTTCGTCAGCAACATCGTGCACCTGGTGCTGGCCCGCCTGCCCGATGCGCCGCAAGGCAGCAAGGGCATCAGCCTGTTCGTGGTGCCCAAGTTCAACGTCAACAAGGACGGCTCGCTGGGTACGCGCAACGGCATCTATTGCGGCGGCCTGGAGCACAAGATGGGCATCCACGGCAACGCCACGGCGCAGATCGTGCTGGACGGCGCTGTCGGCACCCTGGTCGGCCAGCCCAACAAGGGCCTGCAGGCCATGTTCGTGATGATGAACGCCGCGCGCATCGGCGTGGGCATGCAGTCGCTGGGCCTGACCGAAGTGGCCTTTCAGAACGCGCTGGCCTACGCCAAGGACCGGATCCAGTCGCGCAGCCTGACCGGCCCGAAGAACAAGGACAAGCCGGCGGACAGCATCCTTGTCCACCCCGACGTGCGCAAGATGCTGCTGACCGCCAAGGCCTATGCCGAAGGCGGCCGCGCGCTCAGCCTGTACTGCGCGTTCCTGATCGACCGCGAGCTGCATCACCCCGACGAGAAGGTGCGCAAGGATTCGGCCGAACTGGTCGCGCTGCTCACGCCCATCGTGAAGGCCTTCCTCACCGACAACGGCCACATCGCCACCAATGCCTGCATGCAGGTTTTCGGCGGCCACGGCTTCATCAAGGAATGGGGCATGGAGCAGTTCGTGCGCGACAACCGCATCAACATGATCTACGAAGGCACCAACACCGTCCAGTCGCTGGACCTGCTGGGCCGCAAGGTGCTGGGCAACAACGGCGCCACGCTCAAGAAGTTCGGCAAGATGGTGGCGCAGCTGGTGGAAGAAGAGGGCGTCAACGAGAAGATGGCCGAGTTCATCAACCCCATCGCCTACCTGGGCGACCAGATGACCAAGTTCACCACCGAGCTCGGCTTCAAGGCTTTCCAGAACCCCGACGAAGTCGGCGCCGCCGCGGTGGACTACCTGCGCGTGGCCGGCCATCTGGTGTTCGGCTACTTCTGGGCCCGCATGGCGCAGGTGGCGCTGCGCGAGATCGCGGCAGGCAACACCGACCCGTTCTACCAGGCCAAGCTGCAGACGGCGCGCTTCTACTTCGCCAAGCTGTTCCCGGAAACCGCGACGCTGATGCGCACGGCCCGCACCGGCAGCAAGGTGCTGATGGACACGGACCTGGCGCTGGCATGAACATTTCTTGTCATCCCGGACTTGATCCGGGATCCACGTCCCGACCGGGAAGGTCTTCGCCGAAGCGGCATGGATTGCGGATCAAGTCCGCAATGACAGCCCTTCTTTGCGGCGCCATGGCATCCGGCGTTCGCGCAAGTCTCGCCCGTGGGCGTGTGGCACAACATCGACGACAAGACCGGCGAGCCGAAAGCCCAGATTCGCATCGGCGAGACGGGCGGCCTTCTGAACGGGCGCATCGAGAAGCTCCTGCGCAAGGACGCCAAGCCCGACGAGAAATGCGACGAGTGCAAGGACGACCGCAAGGACAAGCCCATGGTCGGACTGGAAATCATCCGCGGCGCGAAGAAGGCGGCGGACAAGGACGTGTGGGAAGGCGGAAAGATCCTCGACCCCGAGAACGGCCGCGAATACACGCTGCGCCTGACGCCCGTGGACGGCGGCAAGAAGCTCGACGTGCGCGGCTCGTTCGGTCCCTTCGGCCGGACCCAGACCTGGGTGCGCGTGCAGTAACCTTTTCTTGAGAACCCCGATGTACAAAGAACGTGAAGAACGCGGCCAGGCCGAGCCTGGCGCCAACAGCGAGAGGCGAAAATCCATGAGCCGTTTCCAGGTGAAGAAAGTCGCCGTGCTAGGCGCCGGCGTGATGGGTGCGCAGATTGCCGCGCACCTGGTCAACGTCAAGGTGCCGGTGGTGCTGTTCGACCTGCCCGCGAAGGAAGGCCCGAAGAACGGGATCGTGACCAAGGCCGTCGAGGGCCTGAAGAAACTCAAGCCTTCGCCGCTGGGCGTGGCCGACGACGCCGTGCTGATTGGCCAGGCCAACTACGAAGAGCACATGGAGCAGCTGCGCGACTGCGACCTCATCATCGAGGCCATCGCCGAGCGCATGGACTGGAAGCTGGATCTCTACAAGAAGATCGCGCCCTTCATCGCACCGCACGCCATCGTTGCGTCCAACACGTCGGGCCTGTCGATCACCAAGCTGTCGGAAGCGCTGCCCGAGGAAATCAAGCCGCGCTTTTGCGGCATCCATTTCTTCAACCCGCCGCGCTACATGTACCTGGTGGAGCTGATCAACACGCCCACCACCAACGCTCACATCCTGGACGACCTGGAGACCTTCGTCACCAGCGGGCTGGGCAAGGGCGTCGTTCGCGCCAAGGACACGCCCAACTTCATCGCCAACCGCGTCGGCATCGCCGGCATGCTGGCGACGATGAAGGAAGTGGAGAAGTTCGGCCTGACCTATGACGTGGTCGACGACCTCACGGGCAAGAAGCTGGGCCGCGCCAGCTCGGGCACTTTCCGCACCGCCGACGTGGTGGGCCTGGACACCATGGCGCACGTGGTCAAGACGCTGCAGGACAACCTGAACGCCGAAACCGACCCGTTCTACGAGAGCTTCGGCACGCCCGAAGTGCTCAAGACCCTGCTGGAGATGGGCAACCTGGGCCAGAAGACCAAGGCCGGCTTCTACAAGAAGGCCGGCCGCGACGTGCTGCGCTTCGACCTGGCGGAGAAGGACTATGTGCCGGGCGGCGAGAAGGCCGACGAGGTCTATGGCCGCATGCTCAAGAAGCCGGCCGGCGAGCGCCTGAAGCTGCTTCGCAACTCGGAAGGCGCGCAGGGCCGGTTCCTGTGGGCCATCCTGCGCAACAGCTTCCACTACGCCGCCGTGCACCTGGCTTCGATCGCCGAGACCGCGCGCGACGTGGACTTCGCGATGCGCTGGGGCTTCGGCATGAAGCAGGGCCCGTTCGAGCTGTGGCAGGAAGCGGGCTGGCTGCAGGTCGCCAACTGGATCAAGGAAGACATCGAGTCCGGCAAGGCGCTGTCCAAGGCGCCGCTGCCCGAGTGGGTGTTCAAGGGCCCGGTGGCCGAGGCTGGTGGCGTGCACACGCCCGAAGGCTCGTGGAACCCGACCTCGAAGAAATTCGAGCCGCGCCGTGTGCTGCCGGTCTACTCGCGCCAGCATTTCCCCGAGACCGTGCTGGGCAGCAAGGCCCCCGGCTACGAGACTGCCGGCAAGACGCTGCATGAGGACGACGCGATCCGCCTGTGGACGCTGGACGACGAAGTGGTGATCGCCAGCATCAAGACCAAGATGCACGCGATCAGCCCCGAGGTCGCCGAAGGCCTGCAGCTGGCGGTCGAGATGGCCGAGAAGGACTACCAGGGCGTGGTGATCTGGTCGGGTGACGATCCGTTCAGTGCCGGCGCCGACCTGCAGGCGATGCTGCCCGCCTTCATGGCCGTGGGAGTCAGTGCCATCGACGAGGCCGAGCACTTCCTGCAGCAGACCATGCTGCGCCTGCGCTATGCGAGCGTGCCGGTGGTTTCGGCCATCCGCGGCATGGCGCTGGGTGGCGGCTGCGAGATCGCGGTCCATTCCGCCAAGCGCGTGGTGGCGATGGAAAGCTACATCGGCCTGGTGGAAGTCGGCGTGGGCCTGGTGCCCGGCGCCGGCGGCCTGGCCTACATCGCCCGCCGCGCCGCCGAGAACCAGGCGGCCTCGGTGCACAAGGACATCCTGCCCTTCCTGACCGAAGGCTTCACCGCCGCCGCCATGGCCAAGGTGGGCACCAGTGCGATCGAGTCGCGCAAGCTCGGCTACCTGCTGGACAGCGACACCATCGTGCCGAACAAGGACGAGCTGCTGTTCGTGGCATTGAACGAAGCCAAGGCCATGTTCACGGCCGGCTACCGTCCGCCGCACAAGCGCCAGTTCGCGGTGGCGGGGCGCAATGGCAAGGCCACCATCCAGGGCCAGCTGGTCAACATGCGCGACGGCGGCTTCATCAGCCAGCATGACTTCCATATCGCATCGCTCATCGCCAACGTGGTGACCGGCGGCGACGTGGATGCCGGCACGCTGGTGACCGAGGAGTACCTGATGGCGCTGGAGCGCCAGGCCTTCTGCTCGCTGCTGACCCATCCGAAGACGCAGGAACGCATCATGGGGATGCTGTCGACGGGCAAGCCGGTTCGGAACTGAGGCTAGATAGGTGGACCGCGCCGAAGACTCTGACTCCCTCTCCCGCTTGCGGGAGAGGGCTGGGGTGAGGGCGCGGGCCCTGCGACAAGGCCAGACCGACGCCGAAGCCCTGCTGTGGTCCCGCTTGCGAAACCGGCAGTTCTTGGATCTGAAGTTTCGCAGGCAGCATCCCTTGGGCAACTACTTCGCCGACTTTGCCTGCCTGGAGATTCGGCTTGGTCATAGAACTGGATGGCGGTCAGCAGCAATGAACAGGCAGCAAGCGACTACGACCGACCGGCGCGCGGCCGATATGGCAGCCGCTGGGTTTCAGGACGCTGCGCTTCTGGAACAACGAAGTGCTGAACGAGACGGACGGCTGTGATTGGAAAAGATTTCCAGACGGCGCTGACCCTCACCCCAACCCTCTCCCGCAAGCGGGAGAGGGAGTAAGAGATACAAGAAGGAGTATTCCCATGAAACAAATCCAAGAAGCCTACATCGTCGCCGCCACGCGCACGCCGATCGGCCGGTCGCACCGCGGCTACTTTCGCAACACCCGGCCCGACGACCTGCTGGCAACGGCCCTGCGGTCCGCGCTGGCCCAGGTGCCGGGACTCGACCCCCAGGCCATCGAGGACGTGATCTGCGGCTGCGCGATTCCCGAGGCCCAGCAGGGCCTGAACGTGGCGCGCATCGGCGCCGTGCTGGCCGGCCTGCCCAAGAGCGTGGGCGGCATCACCGTCAACCGCTTCTGCGCCTCCGGCCTGTCGGCCGTGCAGATGGCTGCCGACCGCATCCGCGTCGGTGAAGCCGACGTGATGATCGCCGCCGGCACCGAGAGCATGAGCATGGTGCCGATGATGGGCAACTCGCCCTCGCTGTCGCCCACCATCTTCTCCAACCCCGACGACATCGAAAGCTACGGCATCGCCTACGGCATGGGCCTGACGGCGGAAAAGGTGGCGCAGCAGTGGAAGGTCAGCCGCGACGCGCAGGATGAGTTCGCCTACCGCTCGCACATGAAGGCCATCGCGGCCATGAAGGCGGGCGAGTTCGCCAACGAGATCACGCCGGTCGAAGTCTCGGAGCGTTCGGTCGATCTCGAATCGGCCGAGGTGGCGGTGAAAAAGCGCACCGTGAACCTCGACGAAGGCGCGCGCCCGGACACCACCGTGGAAGGCCTCGCCAAGCTGAAAACCGTGTTCGCCGCGCGCGGCTCGGTCACCGCCGGCAACAGCTCGCAGACCTCCGACGGCGCGGGCGCGCTGATCCTGGCCAGCGAAGCGGCCGTCAAGCGCTTCGGATTGAAACCCCTGGCCCGCTTCGTCAGCTACGCCAGCCGCGGTGTGCCGCCCCACATCATGGGCATCGGCCCGATCGAGGCGATCCCTGCCGCGCTGCGTTACGCCGGGCTGAAGCAAGAGGACATCGACTGGTTCGAGCTCAACGAGGCGTTCGCCGCCCAATCGCTGGCCGTCATCAATACGCTCGGACTGGATGCCGCGCAAGGTCAATCCCATGGGCGGCGCCATCGCGCTGGGCCATCCGCTGGGCGCCACCGGCGCTATCCGGTCGGCGACAGTCGTGCACGCCTTGCAGCGCAAGAATCTGAAGTACGGCATGGTCACCATGTGTGTGGGCATGGGACAGGGCGCCGCAGGGATTTTCGAGAGGGTGTAAACAAGTCCTTCGAGGAGATCGACATGAAGGCTGAGGTGATCCAGGCGGCCGACGGCACCAGGCTGGCGTCGCGCGTTTACGAGCCGGACAGCCCCGACCGGGGCAGTGTCGTGATCGGCGGCGCCATGGGCGTGCGCCAGGACTACTACGCACCATTTGCGCAGTGGCTCGCCGGCCAGGGCTGGCGCGTCACCACCTTCGACTATCGGGGATCGGGCGATTCCGGGCCCAGCGGCAAGGACCTGCGCGGCTTCAAGGCCGACCTGTTCGACTGGACGCGCGACTATGAAGCGGCCATCGATCACGCGCACTCCGCGCTGCCGGAACGCCCGCTGTACCTGCTGGGCCACAGCCTGGGCGCACAGTTGCCCGGCCTCTTGAACAACCAGCACAAGGTCAGCGGCATGCTCAGCGTCGCGGCCGGCAGCGGCTACTGGCGCGAGAACGCCCCCCAGCTCAAGCGCATCGTTTTCTATTTCTGGTTCGTGCTCGTGCCGCTGGCGACCGGGCTGTGCGGCTACTTTCCGGGTCGCAAGCTGCGCAAGGTGGGCGACTTGCCGGCCGGCGTCGTGATGCAGTGGCGCAAGTGGTGCCTGAATCCCAAATACAGCGTGGGCGCGGAGGGCGAGGCAGTGCGGCAGCGTTACGCCAACGCCCGCTTCCCCGTGCACGCGCTGTCGATCACCGACGATGAGCTGATGACGCTGGTGGGCACGCACAGCCTGATCAACCTCTACGAGAATTCCCCGCGCGAGGTGGAGCGCATCGCGCCGGCCGACCTGGGCGTGAGCCGCCTCGGCCATTTCGGGCCGTTCCGCAGCGAACATGAAGCCAAGCTCTGGCCGCGCATGGCGCAATGGCTCAGCGGGCTGTCCACCCCCAAAGCCGCATGAGCCCGCACGCCTTCGATACAGCGATTGCGCTGGCCGCGCAGGGCGAAGGCCTCTGGCAGGGCCACACCAGCCCAGCCTATTCCAACATGATCGGTCCATTCGGCGGCGTGACGGCGGCGCAGGCGCTCAACGCGGTGCTGCAGCACCCGCAGCGACTGGGCGAGCCGGTGGCATTCACGGTCAACTTCGCGACGGCATTGGCCGACGGACCGTTCCTGGCCCAGGCCCGTCCGGCCCGGACCAACCGCTCGACGCAGCACTGGATCGTCGAAGTCCGCCAAGGCGACCAGACGGTTTTGACCGCAACCGCCGTGACGGCAGTGCGGCGTGACACCTGGGGCGCTTGCGAGGTGCCCATGCCGGAAGTGCCGCGTCCGCAGGACGTGCCGGCTCGGGAAGGGCCGGGCCGCGTCGAATGGACCCGCCGCTATGACATGCGCTTTGTCGCCGGGACGCTTCCCCTCGCCTGGGACGGCGCCGAGGGCAAGGACAGCCGCACCCGCCTGTGGGTGCGCGACAACCCGCCGCGCCCCCTGGACTTCGCATCGCTCACGGCGCTGTCCGACGTTTTCTTCCCGCGCATCTGGCTGCGGCGTGCCAAGTTCGTGCCGATCGGCACCGTGTCGATGACGGTCTATTTCCATGCGGGCCAGGCGCAGCTGCAGGCCACCGGCACGGGCTACCTGCTCGGGCAGGCGCAGGCTCAGGCCTTCCACAACGGCTACTTCGACCAGACGGCCCAGTTGTGGAACGAGGCGGGCGAATTGCTCGTGACGACGCATCAGGTCGTCTACTACAAGGAATAGATGATGATGCCCCCACGCTCCGCACTATCGTGTCGTCGCTGCCCCCCGAGGGGGCCCAAGCCTCCTAGGGGCGGCCCGTCGGAGGCTTGACTATGCAGCCAGTTGCTTTGATCGTGGGCGCGGGTGATGCAACAGGCGGCGCGATCGCGCGGCGTTTCGCGCGCGGCGGCTACACCGTGTGCGCCACCCGGCGCAGCCTGGACAAGCTGCAACCGCTCGTGGAGCAGATCAAGGCCGAAGGCGGCAAGGCGCACGGCTTCGCATCCGACGCCCGCAAGGAAGAGGAAGTCGTCGCATTGATCGAGCAGATCGAATCGACGATCGGTCCTATCGAAGTGCTGGTGTTCAACATCGGCGCGAACGTGCCCAGCAGCATCCTCGACGAGACGGCGCGCAAGTATTTCAAGATCTGGGAGATGGCCTGCCTGGGCGGTTTCCTCAACGGCCGGGAAGTCGCCAAGCGCATGGTGGCGCGTGATGGCGAAGGGCACAAGGGCACCATCATCTTCACCGGCGCCACGGCCTCGCTGCGCGGCTCGGCGAATTTCGCCGCGTTCGCCGGCGCCAAGCACGCGCTGCGGGCGCTGGCCCAGAGCATGGCGCGCGAGCTGGGGCCGCGCGGCATCCACGTGGCCCACACCATCATCGACGGCGCCATAGACACCGAATTCATCAGGGAGAACTTCCCCGAACGCTATGCGCTGAAGGAAAGCGACGGCATCCTCAACCCGGATCACATCGCCGAGAATTACTGGATGCTGCACAAGCAGCCGCGGGATGCATGGACCCATGAACTGGACCTGAGACCCTGGAGCGAGAAATTCTGATGACCAAGACTGTTGAGTTCTATTTCGACGTCGGCAGCCCGGCCGCGTACCTGGCCTGGAAACGGTTGCCGCAGCTGTGCCAGGAGGCTCGCGCCGCGATCGGCTACAAGCCCATGCTGCTCGGCGGCGTGTTCCAGGCCGCCGGCAACCATTCACCGATGACCGTGCCGGCCAAGGGCCGCTACATGGTGGGCGATCTGCAGCGCTTCGCGCAGCGCCACGGCATCCCTTTCAACCACAACCCCTTCTTTCCCATCAACACGCTGACACTGATGCGCGGCGCCACGGGCCTGCAAATGCGCGACGAAGCGCGCCTGGTGCCCTACGTGGACGCCATGTATCGCGCCATCTGGGTCGACGGCAAGGACATGAACGACCCCGCGGTCGTCGGCGCAGTACTGCAGCAGGCCGGCTTCGATCCCATGGCGCTGCTGGCGCATGGCCAATGACCCGGAGGTCAAGGAGCGCCTGAAGGCCGTGACACAGGAGGCCGTGGCCCGCGGCGTGTTCGGCGCGCCCACATTTTTCGTCGATGGCCAGATGTACTGGGGCCAGGACCGGCTCGATTTCGTCAAGGAAGCACTGGAAGCAAGCAAATGAGCAACGACATACTCACCCACGTCGAGCGCGGCGTGATGACCATCACCCTGAACCGCCTGGATCGCAAGAACTCGATCACCTCGGCCATGTACGGCGCCATGGCCGACGCCCTGGCCACCGCTGAAGCCGATGCCGCCATTCGTGTGGCCGTGCTGCAAGGCCACGAGACCGTGTTCAGCGCCGGCAACGACATCGGCGATTTCCTCAACAAGCCGCCCGCGGGGATGGACTCTCCGGTGTTCCGCTTCCTGCGCGGCATTGCGACCTTTCCCAAGCCCTTGCTGGCGGCCGTGTGCGGCCCGGCCGTGGGCGTGGGCACGACCATGCTGTTCCACTGCGACCTGGTCTATGCCGGCGACAACGCCGCATTCGCCATGCCTTTCGTCAATCTGGGCCTGTGCCCGGAGGCCGCCTCCAGCTTGCTGGTGCCGCAGATGATGGGTTATCACCGCGCCGCCGAAGCGCTGCTGCTGGGCGAGCCCTTCATGGCCGAGGCCGCGCTGGAGGTGGGGCTGGTCAACCGCGTGGTGCCGCCTACCGAAGCCAATAGCGTGGCCCAGGCAGCGGCGCAAAAGCTCACGGCCAAACCGCTGAGCTCGCTGGTCGAAACCAAGCGCCTGATGAAAAAGGGCCAGCAGCAGCTGGTGCTGCAGCAGATGGCCGACGAGGGCCAGAGCTTCGCGCGGATGCTGGGCGAGCCGGCCGCCAAGGAAGCATTCGGCGCCTTCATGGAAAAGCGCAAGCCGGATTTCTCGAAGGTCTGAGGTTGTCCCACGCGCAATGGATTGCGGGTCAAGCCCGCAATGACAGAGTCTGTCATCCCGGGCTTGACCCGGGATCCACGTGCCTCGCAGTGGATTGACAGGTCTTGGCCCGCAATGACAGATCTCAGGAGATTCATATGACACTCAAAGGCAAGACCCTCTTCATCACCGGCGCATCGCGCGGCATCGGCCTGGCGATCGGCAAGCGGGCGGCGGCGGACGGCGCGAATGTGGTGATCGTGGCCAAGACCACCGATCCCAACCCCAAGCTGCCCGGCACGATCTACAGCGCGGCCGAGGAGATCAAGGCCGCGGGTGGCCAGGCCCTGCCGCTGGCTGTCGACATCCGCGACGAGGAGGCCGTGCTGGCCGCCGTGGCCAAGGCGGTGGAGACCTTCGGCGGCATCGACATCCTGGTCAACAACGCCAGCGCCATCAGCCTGACGGACACCGAACACACGCCGATGAAGCGCTACGACCTGATGAACGGCATCAACGCGCGCGGCACTTACCTGTGCACCCAGGCCTGCCTGCCCGAGCTGAAGAAATCGGCCGCTGCCGGGCGCAACCCGCACGTGCTGAACATGTCGCCTCCGCTGTCGATGAAGCAGCACTGGTTCGCGCCGCACACGGCCTACACCATGGCCAAGTACGGCATGAGCATGTGCACGCTCGGCCATTCCGGCGAGTTCAAGAAGTACGGCATCGCCGTCAACAGCCTGTGGCCGCGCACCGCCATCGCCACCGCGGCGCTGCAGATGATCCCCGGCGTGGACCTCGACATGTGCCGCAAGCCGGAGATCCTGTCCGACGCCGCCTGGTTCATCCTGACCAGCCCGGCCGGCAACACCGGCAACTTCTTCATCGACGATGAGTTGCTGGCCGCGCACGGCATCGCGGAGCTGGACAGGTATTCCGTCAAGCCGGGAACAAAGAACTTCATTCCCGATTTCTTCATCGATTGAGCTCTTGAATTGACGGCCGGGCCCGCCTATAACTTTGTTCCCACACAAGGAGAATGGTCATGATGGTGGCACGCTGGAGCATCGATGCGAAGTTCGGCTACAAGCAGAATGTCGTGGACGCCATGAAGCGCTGGCTGCGCGACATCGGGCCGCAGGCCGGGATCAAGGATGACCGCACGCGCCTGCTCACCGGCTCGGTCGGCGCGCTGGAGGCGACGGTCCAGACCGAACACCTGATCGAGGATCTGGGCGAGTTGAACCGGGTCTGGGACAAGCTGGCGACCATACCGGCCCACCAGCAATGGAGCAAGGAACTGGAGCCCCACGTGGTCTCGGGCACCAGCCGCTGGGAGATCTTCCGCGTGCTTTGACGGGGCGCACGCCGCGGCAGCCGCAGGTATCATTTCAGCGCGACCGGCCCCTCGGCCGGCTTGAACCTGAGGTTGCCGATGCCCTACATGCTGTTGATCCACGAGCCCGTCGGCCAGCGGCTCACCCGCACCCGCGCCGAAGGCGAGGCGGTGTACGAACGCATGCTGCGCTTTGCCGATGACCTGAAGGCGCGCGGCGTGTTGCGCGCGGTGGAGTCTCTCGTGTCACAGGACCAGGCCACGCGCATCAAAGTCAGTGATGGCCGCGCCCAGGTGCTCGATGGCCCGTTTGCCGAGGCCAAGGAAATGGTGGGCGGGTTCTTCCTGCTGGACTGCGAAACGCGTGACGAGGCGGTGGCCATCGCCAAGCAATGCCCGGCAGCGGAATGGGCCACGGTCGAGGTGCGCGCCGTGGGTCCTTGCTATACCTAGAGGCCCTAGGGTTTTCACCAGGCCGGCGACTTGTCGATTTCGCATCTCCTGCTTCGTCGTGTGATCAGAGGCGCGCATTTCCCGCCGCCTCCAGACCCAACAGCAAGGAGAACCGTTATGCGATTCATGATCATCGTCAAGGCCACGCCCGATACGGAAGCGGGCCGCTTCCCCGATGACAGCGACAAGATGTTCGCTGCCATGGCCGAGTACCACGAACAGCTGGCCAAGGCCGGCGTATTGCTCGACGCTTCGGGCCTGCAGCCCAGCAGCAAGGGCTGGCGCGTCCGTTACGAGGGCGACCGCCGCGTGGTGGTGGACGGTCCGTTCACCGAAAGCAAGGAACTCATCGCGGGCTACACCATGATCCAGGTGCGCAACCGTGACGAGGCGCTCGAGTGGTCGCGCCGCTTCCCGAACCCGGTCGGCGAAGGCAAGCCCGCCGAAATCGAGGTGCGGCAGCTCTACGAAATGGACGACTTCAAGGAAGTGATCGAGCCGGCAACGGCCGACCGGTTCAACAAGATAGGCATGGAGTGAGGACAGCGCAAGCATGACAAAGGAGCTCGCTCATGTCACGCCAGATCTACGTCAATCTTCCGATCAGGAACATGGAGCGCACCAAGGCCTTTTTCAGCGCCCTGGGCTTCTCCTTCAACCCGCAGTTCACCAACGAGCAGGGCGCCTGCATGGTGATAGCCGACGACATCTACGCGATGCTGCTGGTCGAGAGTTTCTTCCAGACTTTCACCAAGAAGCCGGTGGCCGACGCCACCAAGAGCACCGAGGTGCTGATCTGCCTGTCGTGCGAGAGCCGCGCCGAGGTCGACGAGCTGGTGCGCAAGGCGATTGCCGCCGGTGGAACCGCACCCAATCCGCCGCAGGATCATGGCTTCATGTACGGCCATGGCTTTACCGATCTCGACGGCCATGTCTGGGAACTGATGTACATGGACCCCAACGCCACACCTCCCCAGGCCTGATAGCCAATGCACTCGGCCACGCACCATGCCATCGACGCCGTCTGGCGCATCGAGTCCGCGAAGATCGTGGCCGGTGTCGCGCGCATGGTGCGCGACGTCGGGGTGGCCGAGGAATTGGCGCAGGACGCGCTGGTGGCCGCCCTGGAGCATTGGCCGACCCAGGGCGTGCCGGACAAGCCCGGCGCCTGGCTCATGGCCACGGCCAAGAATCGCGCACTCGACCGGCTGCGCCGCGACAAGGTGCTGCAAGCCAAGCTGGACCAGATCGGCCAGGACCTCGAGGCCCAGGAGGCGCTGATCGTGCCGGACTTCGTTGACGCGCTCGACGAGGCCCGTGCCGACGAGATCGGCGACGACCTCTTGCGGCTTGATCTTCACTGCCTGCCATCCCGTGCTGTCCACCGACGCGCGCGTCGCGCTCACGCTGAAGCTTCTGGGCGGCCTGACGACGCACGAGATCGCCCGCGCCTACCTGGTGCCCGAATCCACGATCGCGCAACGCATCGTCCGCGCCAAACGCACGCTCAGCGAGGCCCATGTGCCTTTCGAGCTGCCGCGTGGCGAGGATTTGGGCCAGCGGCTGGCATCGGTGCTGGAGGTCGTCTACCTGATCTTCAACGAGGGCTACACGGCGACGGCGGGCGAGGACTGGATGCGCCCGGCGCTGTGCGACGAGGCCCTGCGGCTGGGACGCATGCTGGCCGAACTCGCGCCCGGTGAATCCGAGGTGCACGGCCTGGTCGCACTGATGGAGTTGCAGGCTTCGCGCACCGCGGCCCGCGTCGACGCGTCGGGCCGGCCGGTGCTGTTGATGGAGCAGGATCGCGCGCGCTGGGACCGGCTGCTGATTCGCCGCGGCCTGGCGGCGCTGGAGCGCGCCGAGTCGCTGGACGGAGCCTTGGGCCGCTATGCGCTGCAGGCGGCGATCGCGGCCTGCCATGCGCGCGCACGCACGGGCGCGGAAACGGATTGGCAGCGCATCGCCGCGATCTATGACGCGCTGGCCCAGGTCGCGCCATCCCCGGTGGTGGAGCTCAATCGCGGCGTGGCCGTTGGCATGGCGTTCGGCCCGGCGGCCGGGCTCGAGATCATCGATGCCTTGCGCGAAGAAAAGTCGCTGCAGAACTACCAGTGGCTGCCCAGCGTGCGCGGCGACCTGCTGGCCAAGCTGGGCCGCAGCGAGGAAGCCCGCGTGGAGTTCGAACGCGCGGCGGGCCTGGCATCGAATGCGCGCGAGCGTGAATTGCTGCTGCAGCGCGCGCAGGAACTCCAGCGCTGAGCGCAAGCGCAGCTGTTACGCGGCACGCGATCGCCGAGTGGGATACGAGCGCGATACAAAACAGTTGGCCGCTGAAATCAAGCGAATACCACCGCTGCAAACAGTGGACGTGCCGAATCCACTCGGACCGATGCAATTCAAACCCAACCTTCCAGGAATCCACGATGAACAAGACTCTGTCAGCATGTCTGCTGTCCCTCGCCACTGCCGCCTCCCTCGGCGCCAGTGCCGCCGAACCTCTGGCCCGCTTCGAAGACGGCATCGGCGTCCAGCCGCTGCGGGCTGGCGGTTTGCCCAATACGGTGCAGGGCGTTCAACCTGCGGGCCTGCCGTGGGTGATCTCGCGGTTGACTGCAGACGTGAGCACCGACGGGCGAATCAAGGTCGACGGCCGCGGTCTCCTGCTTGCAGGCGGTAACGGCATCGGGACGCCGGCCGGACAAAGCGTGTTCGCGAGGCTGATCTGCGCGGGTGTGGCCCACGACTCGGAACTGGTGCCGCTCGATGCGCGCGGCGATTTCAGAATAGAGGGCTTCGTCAATCCCTTCCCGCCATCTCCCTGCGCAAATCCAGTGCTGCTGATCATCAACGCCAGCGGCGCCTGGTTCGCCGCCGGGATTCCGAAGCAGTAAATTCAATACCACCTACGTGCCGTCGTTGCGCACTACCGTATCGCTGAGGCGTTGCCAGGCGTCGCGCGCCGCGTGACGCGCACGGTCCCATTCCAGCCGCGACTCGCCGCGCACACCGGCCCAGCCAGAAGAGAGGTTCTCTTCCAGGTCGTCGTAGTGTTTGTCGGGGTACCGCGTGTAGACATCGACGCCATAGCGATAAGCGGGGCCCCAGTCCTGGTCATAGGTGAAGCCTTCATCGACGTACTTGCGGTCGCTCCAGTTCTTCCTCCAGAACTGGTCTTCCATCTCCGGATCGACCATATCGGCCACCAGCCTGCCGGCCATTGCGCCGGCGGCCACGCCGATGGCCCCGCCCACAGCGGCGCCAATCGGTCCCGCAACGCTGCCCACTGCCGCGCCCGCAGCCGCTGCGCCGGCGGCGCCACCCACCGCTGTGCCGACGGGATGGACGCCGATCGAGCCGGTGGGGTCGGCACGCTCGCGCTCGGTCGTTGGGGTTTTGACTTCGCCCCTGGCGACAGGCTTGTCCTTTTTCATGAGGGTCTCCTGGTCAGTTGGAATTCAATTCCAACTCCCGCCAGCAGGCTCGCCTGTCAGCCGGTGCCTGACGGTCAGGTAGGCCCCGGCTTTCGAAACTCAGACGTTATTGATCGAAACCGACCGCGTGTTCAGGTAGGCCTCCAGCGCCTCCGGTCCGCCCTCGGAGCCGTAGCCGGAATCCTTGAGGCCGCCAAAAGGCATCTCGGGCCAGGGCGCCGCGGGCTGGTTGATCCACAGCATGCCCACTTCCAGGCGCTGCGACAGCGCATGCGCATTCTTCAGCGAGCGCGTGTAGGCGTAGCCGGCCAAGCCATAGGGCAGGCGGTTGGCTTCGGCGATGGCCTCGTCCAGGGTGTTGAAGCTGCGGATGGCGGCCATGGGACCGAACGGCTCGTCGTTGAAGACCTTGGCTTCCAGCGGCACGTCCACCAGCACCGTGGGCGCCCAGAAGTTGCCGGACTGGCCGATGCGCTCGCCACCGGCGGCGACCTGTGCGCCGCGGTCCACCGCGTCCTGCGTGAATTCGGCCATCGCGGTGAGGCGGCGCGGATTCGCCAGCGGGCCCATCTGGATGCCGTCGGTCATGCCGTCGCCGACCTTCAGGCCCTGGGCATGCTTGACCAGCGCGGCCGCGAATTCGTTGCGGATGCTTTCATGCACCAGGAAGCGCGTCGGCGCGATGCAGACCTGCCCGGCGTTGCGGAACTTGGCCCCGCCTGCCGTCTTCACGGCCAGGGCAACGTCGGCGTCCTCGGCCACGATCACCGGAGCGTGGCCGCCCAGTTCCATGGTCGCGCGCTTCATGTGCTGCCCGGCCAGCGCCGCCAGCTGCTTGCCGACCGGCGTCGATCCGGTGAAGGTGATCTTGCGGATGATGGGGTGCGGGATCAGGTAGCCGGAGATTTCCGCCGGGTTGCCGTACACCAGGCCGATCACGCCGGCCGGAACGCCTGCGTCGGCAAAGGCCTTCACCAGCGCAGCCGGGCCGGCGGGGGTTTCCTCGGGCGCCTTGACGATGATGGAGCAGCCCGTGGCGAGCGCCGCCGACATCTTGCGCACGGCCTGGTTGATCGGGAAGTTCCAGGGCGTGAACGCCGCCACCGGCCCGACCGGATCCTTCACCACCAGCTGGCGCACCGCGAGATTGCGCGAAGGCACGACCCGGCCGTAAACGCGGAAGCCTTCCTCGGCGAACCATTCGATGATGTCGGCCGACGCGACCGCCTCACCCTTGGCCTCGGCCAGCGGCTTGCCTTGTTCCTGGGTGAGCAGCCCGGCAATATCGCCTGCCCTCTCGCGCATCAGCGCAGCGGCGCGCCGCATGATCTTGCTGCGCTCGGCCGCAGGCGTGTCGCGCCAGGTCTCGAAACCTTTCTGCGCGGCAGCAAGCGCACGGTCGAGGTCGGGCTTGCCCGCATGGGCGACGCGGCCGATTTCCTGGCCGCTGGCCGGGTTGAAAACGGCCAGGCTGCGGCCGTCCGCGGCGTCTTGCCACTGGCCGTCGATGAACAGTTGGGTATGGGGATAGGTCATGGGGTTCCTCTGGAATCTTGGGGAGTCTTCGGTCCGGCAACCCTGCATTCTGTGCCAAGCCTGCTTCCCCCGCTTTGCGAGGCCTATTGCCCGGTCCGTGGTAACAGCGCATTGCTGAGAGCGCAGGATTTTCACCAAGCAGCCGCTTGTTAAAAATACCGGACTTTGCTAAGGTCCGGTCCCATGGACCTATCCGCCGCCCGTCCTGTCGATAGCGCGAAGCGCCCGCGTGGGCGCCCGCGCAAGACCGTGGAGGACAGGGACGACGGCAACCGCCGCGGCGAGCTGCTGCGCTCGGCCGCCAGGCTGTTCCGGCGCAAGGGCTTCGACGCCACCAGCACGCGCGACATCGCGGCGGCGGTGGGCATGCAAAGCGGCTCGCCGTTCTATCACTTCAAGAGCAAGGGCGCGCTGCTGTACGCCGTGATGGAAGAAGGCATGCGTTCGGCCATCGAGCGGCAGCAGCAGGCGCTGCAGCGCGCCGAGCAGGCCGCACCCGACGCCGCGGGCCGGCTGCGAATCCTGATCCGCAACCACTTCGACATACTGCTCGGGCCCGGCAGCGACTTCATTCCGGTCATGCTGTACGAGGCGCGGTCGATCACGCCACGCCAGCGCGCGGCCCTGGCCGAACTGCAAAGCGAGTACGAGGCACCGTGGATTCCGGTGCTGGACGCGTTGCACGCATCGGGCCAGCTCAGGGCCGACGTGAAGCTGGCGCGCCTGCTGATGTTCGGCGCCCTCAACTGGTCGGCCCAGTGGTACGACCGGCGCAAGGGCGCGTCGCTGGATGAACTGGCCGATGCGGCTGTCGCACTTTTTGTCGCGGAGCCGCCCCAGGGTGTCATCCCGGGCTCGACCCGGGATCCATTTGGCGCGGCTGCATGGATGCCGGGTCGAGCCCGGCATGACGACACTATTTGACCGGAGAGACTTCATGAGTGCTCATTACCATTCCGTTTTCGCGCCCGGCCTTTTCGCCGGCAAGGTCGTCGTGGTCACGGGCGGCGGCTCCGGCATCGGCCGCTGCATCGCGCATGAGCTCGCGGCGCTGGGCGCGCACGCGGTGCTGATAGGGCGCAGGCTGGAGAAGCTGCACGAGACGGCCGGCGAGATCGTGGCCGACGGCGGGCGTGCCAGCTTCCATGCCTGCGACATCCGCGACGAAGAAACGGTGAAGAACACGGTGCAGGCCATCATCGCGGTGCATGGCCGCATCGACGCGCTGGTCAACAACGCCGGCGGCCAGTACATCACACCGCTGGAGCACATCAGCGCCAAGGGCTGGGAGGCGGTGATCAACACCAACCTCACCGGCGGCTTCCTGATGGCGCGCGAGTGCTATGTGCAATCCATGCAGCAGCATGGCGGCGCCATCGTCAACATCGTGGCCGACATGTGGGGTTCCATGCCGAACATGGGCCACAGCGGCGCGGCGCGGGCCGGCATGGTGAGCTTCACCGAAACCGCGGCGGCCGAGTGGGCCCGCAGCGGCGTTCGCGTGAACGCGGTCGCGCCCGGCTACATCGCCTCCAGCGGCATGGACCACTATCCGCCGGAGGCGGGGCCCATGCTGCGCGAGATGCGCAAGACCGTGCCGCTTGGGCCGCTTCGGCACCGAAGCGGAAACGTCGGCTGCCGTCGTGTTCCTGCTCAGCCCGGCGGCGGCGTTCATCAGCGGCGACGTGCTGCGAGTCGATGGCGCGCGCCCGCAGGTGCGCATGGGCTGGCCCATGCAGCTGCCCGACGAAGAGGCGCAGCAGCGCGATGCCGTGAAGCCCTTCGAAGGCTTTCACCGGGCCGTGGTGCCGAAGGTATTCCAGTCATGACGGTGTTCGCTTCTTCCTGGAATGCGCAGGGCGCCGTGGCGCAGCAGCGGCGCGAAGCCATGCTGGCCCGCATCGCTGAACTGCGCGGGCTCCAGGAACGGGCGGCCGCTGCCTCGGCCAGGTCCAAGCCCGTGTTCGACAAGCGCGGCCAGCTGCTGCCGCGCGAGCGCGTCGCCCTGCTGCTCGATGCGGGAACGCCCTATCTGCCGCTGTGCTCCCTGGCCGGCTACCTGCAGGACGTCAAGGACCCGGCTGCCTCGGTGCCAGGCGGAGGCATCGTGGCGGGCATCGGCTATGTCAGCGGCGTGCGTTGCATGGTGGTGGCCAGCGATTCGGGCATAGACGCCGGGGCGATCCAGGCCATGGGGCTGGAAAAAATCCTGCGGGTGCAGGAGCTGGCGCTTGAGAACAAGCTGCCCTTCATCCACCTGGTGGAAAGCGCCGGGGCGAACCTGATGCGCTATCGGGTGGAAGGTTTCGTGCACGGCGGCGCGCTGTTCCGCAACCTGGCGCGGCTGTCCGCGGCGGGAATCCCGGTGATCACGGTGCAGCACGGCTCGGGCACGGCGGGCGGGGCCTACATGCCGGGACTGAGCGACGTCGTGGTGATGGTGCGCAAGCGGTCGCGGGCATTCCTGGCGGGCCCGCCCTTGCTGATGGCCGCGACCGGCGAGGTGGCGACCGAGGAAGAACTGGGCGGCGCCGAGATGCACACGGCGGTGTCGGGGCTGGGCGAGTACCTGGCCGAAGACGACAGGCATGCGCTGGGGATCGCGCGGGAGGTGGTGGCCGAAGCTGTCATCCCGGACTCGATCCGGGATCCATGGTGGCGCGCCGCATGGATTGCCGGGTCAGGCCCGCAATGACAGCCGCCCGCGCTACGACGCCGAAGAACTGCTGGGCCTGGTGCCCTCCAACCTGCGCGAGCCGGTGGACATGCGCGAGATCATCGCCCGCGTCGTCGACGATTCGGATCTGCTGGAGTTCAAGTCGCTCTACGGGCCGGCGACGGTTTGCGCGCAGGCCGCCATCGAGGGCCACAACGTCGGCATCATCACCAACAACGGGCCCATCGACGTGGCCGGCGCCAACAAGGCCACGCATTTCATCCAGCTGATGTGCCAGCTGGGCCATCCCATCATCTACCTGCAGAACACCACCGGCTACATGGTGGGCAAGGACAGCGAGCAGGGCGGCATGATCAAGCACGGCAGCAAGATGATCCAGGCCGTGACCAACGCGACCGTGCCGCAGATCACCATCCAGTGCGGCGCTTCGTTCGGCGCGGGCAACTACGGAATGTGCGGTCGCGGCTATGCGCCGCGGTTCCTTTTCAGCTGGCCCAGCGCCAAGACCGCCGTGATGGGCGGCGAGCAGGCCGCCCGCACCATGCAGATCGTCACCGAAGCGGGCCTGGCGCGCAAAGGCATCGCGCCGGATCCCGCGCAGTCCAAGGCCCAGTTCGACAAGATCGTGGCGATGTTCGAAGCCCAGGCCGACGCGTTCTACACCTCCGGACTGCTGCTGGACGACGGCGTGATCGACCCGCGCGATACGCGCGCGGTGCTGGCGCAGTGCCTCGACATTTGCGCGCAGGCGCAGGAAAGGCAGCTGCGGCCGATGCAGTTTGGAGTCGCGCGGATGTGAAACGGCTGTCATGCCGGACTCGATCCGGCATCCATGTTGGCGCGCCAGATGGATCCCGGATCAAGTCCGGGATGACGGAACAAAGGAGACAAAAAATGCAATTCACCCACGAACACCTCGAGATCCAGAAAACGCTCAAGCGCTTCATCGACGACGAGATCAATCCCCATGTCGATGAATGGGAGGCCGCGGAGATCTTTCCCGCGCACCAGGTGTTCAAGCGGCTGGGCCAGCTGGGCTTGCTGGGCCTGACCAAGCCGGAAGAATTCGGCGGGGCGGGGCTGGACTATTCCTATGCGATGGCCATGGCCGAGGCGCTGGGCCACATCGAATGCGGGGGCGTGCCCATGGCCATCGGCGTGCAGACCGACATGGCAACGCCGGCGCTGGCGCGCTTTGGCAGCGACGAGCTGCGCCGCGAGTTCCTGGCGCCGGCCATCGCCGGCGACATGGTGACCTGCATCGGCGTGAGCGAGCCCGGCGCCGGCAGCGACGTGGCCGGCATCAAGAGCCGGGCGGTCAAGGACGGCGACGACTACGTCATCACCGGCCAGAAGATGTGGATCACCAACAGCCTGCAGGCCGACTGGATGTGCATGCTGGTCAATACCGGCGAAGGGCCCATCCACAAGAACAAGTCGCTGGTGATCGTGCCGATGCGAGATGGTCCCAACGGCAAGCTCACCAAGGGCATCGAGGTGGCGAAGAAGATCAGGAAGATCGGCATGAACTCGTCCGACACGGGGCTGATCTATTTCGACGAGGTGCGCGTGCCGCAGCGCTATCGCATCGGCGACGAGGGCCAGGGCTTCATCTACCAGATGCAGCAGTTCCAGGAAGAGCGGCTGTGGGCCGCCGCCAGCTGCCTGCAGTCGCTCACCAACTGCATCCAGTGGACCGTCGAATGGGCGCAGGAACGCAAGATGTTCGGCGCGTCGCTGGCCGACCAGCAGTGGGTGCAGTTCAAGCTGGCCGAACTCAAGACGGAAGTGGAAAGCCTGCGCGCGCTCACTTACCGCGCCGGCGAGCTCTATGTGAGCGGCCAGGACGTGCTGGAACTGGCCTCGATGGCCAAGCTCAAGGCCGGTCGCCTGAACCGCATCGTGCCGGACGCCTGCCTGCAATTCTGGGGCGGTATGGGCTACACCTGGGAGAACAAGGTATCGCGCATGTACCGCGACGGCCGGCTGGGCTCCATAGGCGGCGGCGCCGACGAAGTGATGCTGGGCATCCTGGCAAAGATCATGGGCATCGCCAAGCGGCCGCAATCGTCGTGAATGCGGCAGTGAAAATCCGCCGCCTCCTTGTCGCGAATCGCGGCGAGATTGCCCGCCGGGTGATCCGTACGGCGCACCGCATGGGCATGCAGACCGTGGCCGTGCATTCCGACGCCGACGCCCGCGCGCTGCACGTGCGCGAGGCCACCACTGCCTATGCGCTGGGCGGCAATGCTTCGGCGGACTCCTATCTGCGGATCGACAAGCTGATCGCCGCGGCGCGCGCCACCGGGGCGGACGCGGTCCATCCGGGCTATGGCTTTCTGAGCGAGAACGCCGACTTCGCGCAAGCCGTCATCGATGCCGGCCTGGTGTGGGTCGGTCCGCCACCGCAGGCCATCCGCGCGCTGGGCAGCAAGTCGTCCGCCAAACAGATCGCCCAGGCGCGCGGCGTGCCGTGCCTGCCGGGCTACCAGGGCGAGGATCAGTCGGACCAGCGCTTTGCCGCGGAGGCGCAACGCATCGGCTTTCCGGTGATGGTCAAGGCCGCGGCGGGTGGCGGCGGGCGGGGCATGCGGCTGGTGACCCAGGCCGAGCAGCTGCAGGCGGCCGTGCAGAGCGCGCGCTCGGAGGCGCAGTCCGCTTTCGGATCCGGCGAATTGCTGCTGGAGCGAGCCCTGCTCGAACCGCGCCATGTCGAGGTGCAGGTATTCGCGGACACGCACGGCCAGTGCATCCACCTGGGCGAGCGCGATTGCTCGGTGCAGCGGCGCCACCAGAAGATCATCGAGGAAACGCCCAGCCCGGCAGTCGATGCGGCCCTGCGCGAGCGCATGGGCCGTTGTGCGGTGGAGCTGGCGCAGGCCGCGGGTTATGTGGGCGCCGGCACGGTGGAGTTCCTGCTGGAAGGCGCGGAGTTTTACCTGATGGAGATGAACACCCGCCTGCAGGTGGAGCATCCCGTCACCGAAGCCGTGACCGGCCTGGACCTGGTCGAGTGGCAACTGCGTGTGGCGCAAGGCGAGCCCTTGCCGCTGACGCAGGAGCAGGTGCGGTTCCAGGGTCATGCGATCGAGGTGCGCCTGTGCGCCGAGGATGAACACTTCACGCCGCATGCCGGAACGGTGCTGCATTTTCTCCCTCCCCCGCTGGGGGAGGCCGGGGCGGGGGCTCGATCCGGTTCGACCACGCCCTGTTCCAAGGACTGGAAGTTCCGCCGTTCTACGACTCCATGCTCGGCAAGCTGATCGTGCATGCGCCGACTCGTGCGCAGGCCATCGACCAGCTGGCAGCGGCATTGGATCGCACACAGTTGCTGGGCCTGCCGACCAATCGCCGCTTTCTCGCGGGGTGCCTGCGCCACCCCGAGTTTCGCGCGGGCGCCGCCCTGATCCCTTTCCTGGACCACAACGCAGATGAACTGCGCGAAGCCCTGATCAAGGAAGAGCAGCTTGCGCTGGTGCCGTCCGCGCTGGCGGCACTCTACGCAGGTCCGGGCGAGCGCGGCACCGAACTGCCTTGTCCTTTTCCCCGGCCCCTGCAGGTTGCTGCACCGCGGGCGCATGCTGGCGCTGCAGGTGCGCGAACGAGCCGACGGCGCTCTGGAAGTGGACCAGGACGGCCAGGCGCAATCGATCGAGCCGCCCACCGGCGCCTGGGTCCGCACCGACAGTGGCGCCTGGCATGTGCAGGCGGGCCCGCTGGACCTCGTGGTGGAGGATGTCTCTTTCCAGCCGGCCGCCAACGCCGGTGGCGCAGCCGGCGCGAACGAGCTGCGCGCGCCATTCAACGGCAAGGTGATCGCGGTCAAGGCGCAGCCCGGCAGCACGGTTGTGCGAGGCGATACGCTCCTGGTCCTCGAGTCGATGAAGCTGGAGCATGCGCTGGCCGCCTCGCGCGACGGCGTGGTGAAGGCGGTGCATGTCGAGCAGGGCCAGCAGGCCGCTACTTCCCAGGTGCTGGTGACGTTCGAGGCGGCGGCATGAACGTCGAGCTGCAGCAGGACATCGAGGCCCTGAGCGACACCGTCCAGCGCTTCACGCTGGAGCGGATCGCGCCGCACGTGGCTGCCTGGGACGAGGCGGGCGAATTCCCGCGCGAGCTGTACCGCGAGGCCGCGGCGCTCGGCTTGCTGGGCCTGGGCTATCCGGAGAGCTTGGGCGGCACGCCCGCGCCATTCGCGCTGCGCAACGCCGTGTCCACGACGATGGCGCACCACAGCGGCAGCGGCGGCCTGATGGCCAGCCTGTTCTCGCTGAACATCGGCCTGCCGCCGGTGCTGCGGCATGGCGCGCCGGAGCTGCAACAGGAAGTGATCCCTGCGGTGCTGCGCGGCGAGAAGATCGCCGCGCTGGCCATCACCGAGCCGGGTGCCGGCTCCGACGTGGCGGGCCTGCGCACCACGGCCCGGCGCGAAGGCGACGAATGGGTCATCGACGGCGAGAAGGTCTTCATCACCTCGGGCATGCGCGCCGACTGGATCACGATGGCTGTGCGCACCGGCGAGCAAGGAGCAAGCGCCGGCGGCATCTCGATGATCCTCGTGCCCGGCGACGTGGCGGGGCTCTCGCGCAGCAAGCTCGACAAGATGGGTTGGTGGTGTTCCGACACCGCGCACCTGCGCATGGACGGGGTGCGCGTGCCGGCGCGCTATCTGCTGGGCGAGGAGGGCGGCGGCTTCAGGATCATCATGAGCAACTTCAACGGCGAGCGCCTGGGCATGTCGGCCATGGCTCTCGGTTTCGCGCAAGCCTGCTTCGACGAAGCGCTCGATTGGTCGCGCCAGCGCAAGACCTTCGGCACCGCCCTGGTGGAGAAGCAGGTGATCCGCCACAAGCTGGTGGACATGCAGATGCGCATCGCGTCCACACGGGCCTGGCTGGACGCGGTGACGGCGCTTGCCGACGAAGGGAAATTGGAATCTGACCCCCATTGTGTTGCGCAGGTCTGCATGCTGAAGAATCACGCCACGCAGACCATGCAGTTCTGCGCCGACCAGGCGGTTCAGATCCTGGGCGGCATGGGCTTCATGCGCGGCACGAAGAGCGAACGCATCTATCGCGAGGTCAAGGTCATGATGATCGGCGGGGGCGCCGAGGAGATCATGAAGGACCTGGCTGCAAGGCAACTGGATCTATGACAAACATTCAACGCAGGCTGCGGTCCAATTCGAACCGGAATTCATTGCCGGGCTGAAGGAAATCTTCGAGGAGAAGATTCCCTTCAACAAGGTGCTGGGCCTGAAGATCACCAGCCTCACGCCGGAGCGCGTCGCCGGGCGCATCGACATGAAGAAGGAGCTGGTCGGCCACTACGCCTTCAACCGGATCCATGGCGGAGTCATCAGTGCCGGCCTCGACGCCATGGGCGGCCTGGCGGTATTGGCCGCCATCGGGGCGCGTCACATGGATGAGCCGCCGCTGCAGCGCCTGCATCGGTTCGCCAAGCTGGGCACCATCGATCTGCGCGTCGACTACCTCAGGCCGGGAATCAGCGAATACTTCGAACTGCGGGCCGAGGTGATGCGACTGGGTTCGCGGGTGGCCTCCACCCGGATGGAGTTCTACGGCGCCGACGGAAAACTGATGTCCACCGGCTCGGGAGCCTACATCGTTTCCTGATGCAGGTTTATAGTGTGCCGACCATCAACTAACCACCCTGGAGACACTCCATGCCCAAGTTCGGTTTTGACCAGGAAGCCCTTATGGGGCAATTCGCCGAGGCCTCGGCGCGACAAGGCGAGGCCCTGCGCAAGTCCGTTCAGGAAGCCACGCTCAAGGCGTTGCAGGGCCGCGAGCTGACCCTGAAGAACATCCAGGCAGCCGTCAAGCAGGTCAGCCAGGCGGCGTCCCAGGGCGCCGTCCAGAACCCGTTGGGCGCCGACAAGATGGAGCCCCTGCTGGCCAAGGCCGTCGCCGGCATGGATGCGGCCTTGCTGCAGGTCGTGGAGGCCAATCGCCGTGCCCTTGCAGCAACTGGTGGACTATGGCGCGGGTGTGCGTGAAACCCAGGTGAAGAAGGCCATGTCGGACCTGGAGAAGATGGAGGACATGTTCTTCAGCACCGTGCGCAAGTCGGTGGGCGAGGGTTCCAATCCATTGCAATCCGCCTGGGCCCATGTGCTGGACAAGGTGCAGATGAAGGGCAGTGGCACCGGCGCGCACGCCACCCAAACGGTAGAGCAACTCACCGACCAGGCGCAGGCTACGCTGCGTGAAGGCCGGGCGATGGGGATGAAGACGGCGCAAGCGCTGCTGGACAGCTACGCGGCGCTGGCCAGTGGCGTGCTGATCGGCATGGCCCAAGGCATGCAGGCGGAATCGGACGCAAGCGAGCCGCGCCGGCCAAAACCAAGCGCGCCAAATAGCGGGCAACCCGGGTCAGGGACGCCGCCGCCGCCGGCGTCCTTGCTCACCCGCTGCTCATGCCGGACCTCCGCGAAGATGTCCCAGGCCACGATGAACATCGCCGCGATCACCGGGCCGATCACGAAACCGTTCAAGCCGAACACGGCCAGCCCGCCCAGCGTGGCCACCAGCACCACGTAGTCGGGCAGGCGCGTCTCCTTGCCCACCAGGATAGGGCGCAGTACGTTGTCGACCAGGCCGATCACCAGTACGCCCCAGGCCAGGAGGCCCAGGGCCGGCCAGATCGAGCCGCTGGACAGCAGGTAGAGCGCCACCGGTCCCCAGACCAGCGCCGCGCCAACGGCCGGCAGCAGCGACAACAGCGCCATCAGCGCGCCCCACAGCAGCGCGCCGGTGATGCCCAGGAACCAGAAGGCGAGCCAGCCCAGCGCACCCTGGACCAGCGCCACGAGTACGTTGCCCTTCACGGTGGCGCGCACCACGGTGGCGAACTGGTTCAGCACCCGCCTGGTGTGTTCCGGCTTCAACGGCAGGGCCCGCTGCGCCTGGGCCGCCAGCGCCTTGCCGTCGCGCAGCAGGAAGTACAGCACGTACAGCATCACGAAGAAATTGATCACGAAGTCCAGCGTGTTCTGCCCGATGGTGAAGGCGCGCGCCGTCAGCGCCTCGCTGCTGCGCCCCAGTGCGTCCACCAGCTTCCTCTGCACGGCGCCCAGGTCTGCCAGGCCCAGGCTGTCCAGCCAGCGCGCGGGCCCACTGCGGCAACGCGTCCACGGCGCGCTGGAAGTACCCGCTGAGCTGGATCTCACCGGACTTGAAGCGCTCGTAGGATGCGGTCGCCTCCTGCGAGATCGACGCGGTCAAAAGCGCCATCGGCAACAGCACGCTGACGATGATGACCACCAGGGTGCCGAAGGCCGCCCACCCTTTGCGCCCGCGGCAGACCAGCACCGAGCGATCCTGCAGCGACGAGAACACGATGGCCATGAAGACCGCCCAGGACACCGCGCCGCTCAGGGGCCACAGCACGATGGCGAACAGCACCGTGACGATCACGACCAGCCACAGCAGGGCCTTGCTCTGCAAGAGCGGCGAGTCGAGGGGATCGGGCGGCGGGCTCGGCGGCTGGGTCATGGCCGCAAAGGTTAGCACTTCCCATGAAGTAGAAAAGCCGCCCGAAGGCGGCTTGATCGGAAAGCCCTGGCCGGCTCAGGGCCTGACGTAGTCCGAAACGACTTTCCAGCGGGCCGTCCTGCAGCTGCGACAGGCGCGAGAACTCGTTGCCCAGGCGCTTCTTGGGCCCGAACTTCAACTCCGGGCTGCCGAACATGTCGGCCGGGAACGTCATGTTGTCCATCGTCTTGATGAAGCTTTCCGTCGTGAGGTTCGGGCCGGCCTTCAGCGCGGCCTGCCGCGAACGAATCGATCAACTGGTAGCCGTAGACCGAGAACACGGTGGGGTCCTCGTTGAACTTGGTCTTGTACTTGTTGGCCCAGAAGCGGATCGTTGGGCGCGGCCTCGTCGAGGTAGGGGTGCTGCGCCGTGTGCGTGGCGTAGAGGCCATCCATGGCCTTGCCGCCGAGCTTGTGGATCAGGTCGGTGTAGGAAGCGCTGGAACCGATGAAGGTGGGGTTGTAGCCGGTCTTGCGGGCCTCGCCGATGGCGCCGATGGTCTCGCGGATGATGGTGCCCAGCACCACCAGGTCGCAGCCGGAGGATTTGAGCTTGGCGACCTGCGACGAGAAGTCGGTGGCGCCGCGCTTGTAGCTGGTCTTCTCGGCCAGCTCCATGCCGATGGTCTTCAGGCCGGCCTCGGCGCCGCGCATCACTTCCAGGCCGAACTCGTCGTCCTGGTACATGGTGCAGACTTTCTTGGCGCTCTTGTCCTTCACCAGCTTGGGCACGGCGGTGCGCATCTGGTCGTAATAGGTGGCGGCGAAGGAGTACTTCAGCCGGTGGAAGGGCTCGTACATTTCGCGCGCGGCGGTGACCGGGAAGAAGTTGATGACGTTCTTCTCGAACTGCACCGGCATGGCGGCCATGTTCTGCGCCGTGCCGATGTGGCCGACCATGGCGAAGATCTTGTCCTGGTTGACCAGCTTCTGCGCCGCCAGCACGGCCTTCTTGGGATCGTAGGCCGAGTCTTCGACGATCAGCTTGATCTTGCGGCCGTTGATGCCGCCCTTGCTCGTTGATTTCGTCGACGCGCAGCAGCATGCCCAGGCGGACCTGCTTGCCGAAGCCGGCGATCGGGCCGGACAGGTCCTGGATGGAGCCGAGCGATGATCTCGGTCTTGCTCACGCCCTGGTTGGCGTTCTGGGCCGTGGCCAGGCTGGCGCCCAGTGCCAGTGCGGCAAGGACGGCGGCGTTTCTTGGTGTCATCGTACGTCTCTCCTTAGTGGATCGGGGCTGTTGGTTCAAGCGTATTCTTGCCCGCCGCCTCCGGCTGTCAAGCTGTCGTATTCACTTAGCGCGCCAGGGGCTGAATTGGGTCAGCTCGGCCGGCCTGGTCGGTCAGCGATACATCGCTTCGATCTGGGGCGCGTATTTCTGCTGCACCAGTTTGCGTTTGAGCTTCATCGTCGGCGTGAGCTCTTCGTCCTCGGCGGACAACTGCGTGTCCAGCAGGAAGAACTTCTTGATCTGCTCCACACGGGCGAACTTGCTGTTCACGCGATCGAGTTCGGCCTGGATCAGCTCCTGCACCTGCGGGGCCTTGGTGAGGCTGGCGTAGTTGCTGAAAGGCACGTCGTTGTCCTGCGCGAATTTTTCGACGTTCTCCTGGTCGATCATGACGATCACCGTGAGGTAGGGCTTCTTGTCGCCGATGACCACCGCGTCGGTGATGTACGGCGAGAACTTCAATTCGTTCTCCAGCTCGCTGGGCGTGATGTTCTTGCCGCCGGCCGTGATGATGATGTCCTTCATCCGGTCGGTGATGCGGAAGAATCCGTCTTCGTCGACCAGGCCGACGTCGCCGGTGTGCAGCCAGCCGTCCTTGTCGATGGTCTCGGCGGTCTTCTCGGGCTGGTTCAGGTAGCCCATGAATACGTTGGGGCCGCGCACCAGGATTTCGCCGGTCTGCGGATCCACCTTGACCTCGTTGTAGGCGGCGGCCGGTCCGATGGAGCCTGGCTTGATCCTGGCCGCAGGCATGCCCGTGGCCGCGCCGCAGGTTTCGGTCATGCCCCAGACTTCCAGCATGGGCACGCCGAGCGCGAGGTACCACTTCACCAGTTCCGGCGAAATGGGAGCCGCGCCGGTGACGAGGAAGCGCGAGCGGTGGATGCCGATCAGCTTGCGCACGTTGTTCAAGGCGAGCCAGCGCGCCACGGTGAACTTGAACTTGAGGAAGCCGTCGACCGGCTTGCCCGCCAGCACCTTGTCGGCGATCTGCGTGCCCACGCCGATTCCCCAGGCGTAGGCGGCTTGCTGCAGCGGGCTGGCTTCCTTCAGCGCGATCATCACGGCCGAATAGAACTTTTCCCAAACGCGCGGCACGGCGGTGAGCACGGTGGGCGAAATCTCGCGCACGTTCTCGGGCACCGTCTCGGGGTTCTCGACGAAATTGAGGATGGCGCCGGTGTACAGGGAGTGGTACTCGCCGCCCAGGCGCTCGGCAATGTGGCACAGCGGCAGGAAGCACATGCGCTCGTCGGTGTGGTCCTGCGCGATCAGCGTGTTGAAGCCGCGCACGGTGTAGACCAGGCCCTTGTGGCTGTGCATCGCGCCCTTGGGCTTGCCGGTGGTGCCGGAGGTGTAGACCAGAATGGCCAGGTCTTCGGGACGGCAGGCCTTGACGCGCTGCGCCACGGCATCGGGGTTCTTGGCCATGTATTGGCGGCCGAGGACGCGCAGGTCTTCCAGGCTCATCACGCCCGGGTCGTTCAGTTCGCGCAGGCCTTCCATGTCGAACACGATGATCTTGGTGAGGCCGCGCAGTTGCTGGCGCACTTCCAGGGCCTTGTCCAACTGCTCGTCGTCTTCCACGAACAGGATCGTGGTGCCCGAGTCTTCGCACAGATAGTGGACCTGCGAGGCCGCGTCCGTGGGGTAGATGCCGTTGGCCACGCCGCCGCAGGAGAGGATGGCCAGGTCGGCCAGCACCCATTCGATGACGGTGTTGGACAGGATGGAAACGGTGCCGCCGCGCTGCAGCCCGAGGCTCATCAGGCCGCCGGCGATTTCGAGCACCGCCTCGCCGGTCTGTTGCCAGGTCCAGGCGCGCCAGATGCCCAGCTTCTTCTGCCGCATCCAGACCTGCGGGCCGCGCTTGTCCACGCCGTTCCAGAACATGGCGGGAATGGTGTCGCCCTCGAGGACGATGGACGTATTCGGTTGGATATGGGACAGGTCCCAGAGATTGCTCATGTGATTACTTTTCACTTGCGGATTCCGGATCAGTCCGGAGACGAACCGTCATCGCCAGTTCTTCTTCTTCTTCCAGCGGCGCTCGCCGCGCACGCCGGCTTCCTTCATGCCCAGGTAGAACTCCTTGATGTCGTCCTTCTCGCGCAGGCGCGCGCAGGTGTCTTCCATCACGATGCGTCCGTTCTCCAGGACATAGCCATAGTCGGAGGCGTTGAGCGCCATGTTGGCGTTTTGTTCCACGAGCAGGATGGTGGTTCCGCGCTCGCGGTTGATGCGCACCACGATCTCGAAGATCTCGCGGGTGAGCTTGGGGCTCAGGCCCAGGCTGGGCTCGTCCAGCAGGATCAGGTCGGGCGCGGCCATGATGGCCCGCGAGATCGACAGCATCTGCTGCTGGCCGCCCGAGAGCAGGCCGGCATCCTGCGTGGCGCGTTCCTTGAGGATGGGGAAGTAGCCGTACACGGCTTCCATGTCGCGGGCCACGCCGTCGCGGTCCTTGCGGGTGTAGGCGCCCATCACCAGGTTGTCGTGCACCGTGAGCAGCGGGAACACCTCGCGGCCCTCGGGCACGTGCGACAGGCCCTGCCGCACGATGTGCGCCGGGTCGTTCGCGGTGATGTTGTCGCCCTTGAACTCGACGCTGCCCTTGCGCGGATCGATGATGCCGGAGATGGTCTTGAGGATGGTGGTCTTCCCGGCGCCGTTGGAGCCCAGCACCGTGGCGATCTCGCCCCTGCGCACCTGCAGGCTGACGCCGCGGATGGCCCTGATCGGGCCGTAGGCCGACTCGACGTTGGAGAGCTTGAGCACGGGCGTGTCGCTCACGCTGGGAGGATTGGTCGTCATGCCGGCTCCCTTCTGAGGCTGCTCATGTCGTCGACCGAGCCCAGGTAGGCCTCGATCACGCCGGGGTGGTTCTGCACTTCGCGCGGCGTGCCCATGGCCAGGACTTCGCCCTGGTTCATGGCCAGCACGCGGTCGGACACCTTGGAGACGAGCGTCATGTCGTGTTCGACCATCAGCACGGTGATCCCCAGCTCGTGCTTGATGTCCTGGATCCAGAAGGCCATGTCATCGGTTTCTTCCACGTTCAGGCCGGATGAAGGCTCGTCCAGCAGCAGCAGCTTGGGCTCGGTGCACAGGGCCCGCGCCAGTTCGACCACCTTGCGCACGCCGTACGGCAGGCCGGCGACCATGGAGTCGCGGTGCTTCTGCAGGTCGAGGAACTCGATCACGCGCTCGCATTTTTCGCGCGCCTCGATCTCGGCCTGCCGCGCCTTGCCCGTGAAGAACAGGTCGCTCCACAGCCCGGTGCTGCGGTGCGTGTGGCGGCCGATCAGCATGTTCTGCAGCACGGTGGCGTATTCGAACAGCTCGATGTTCTGGAAGGTGCGGGCGATGCCCAGCGAGGCGATCTTGTGCGGCGGCTGCTCGGTGAGCACCTGGCCTTCGTACTCGATTTCGCCGGTGGTGGGCGTGTAGATGCGGCTGATCAGGTTGAACACCGTGGTCTTGCCGGCGCCGTTCGGGCCGATCAGCGTGAACACTTCGCCGCGCTGCACGTCGAAGCTCACGTTGTTGACGGCCAGCACGCCGCCGAAGCGCACGCTGAGGTTCTTGGCCGAGAGCAGGGGGACGTGCGTCGGCAGGTTCATTTCAAGCCGGTCCGATTTCTGGAAGGATTTCTGCCGCTTGAACAGGCCCTTGCGGTAGAAGGGGAAGAGCTGCAGGTAGGTGCGGACCTTGAGCCAGCGGCCGTACAGGCCCAGCGGCTCGAACAGCACGAAGGCGATCAGCACCGCGCCGTAGACCACGCCCTGCAGGCCGGGCGCCTGGCCGATGACCGGCGGCAGGTAGTCCTTGGTCATGGCGATCACCTGCGGCATGGAGATCAGGAAGATCGCGCCCAGGAAGGCGCCGTGCACCGAGCCCAGGCCGCCGATCACCACCATCAGCAGCAGGTCGATCGACTGCAGGATGTTGAACTGGTCGGGCGAGATGAAGGACAGCTTGTGGGCATAGAGTGCGCCGCCGATGCCGGCCAGCGCCGCCGACAGCGCAAACGACAGCGTCTTGTAGCGCGCCAGGTGGATGCCCATGCTCTGCGCCGAGATTTCAGAGTCGCGGATGGCGACGAAGGCCCGGCCGGTGGCTGAGCGCAGCAGGTTGAGGATGCCCAGCGTGGCCACGATGGCGATGACAAGGCACAGGAAATAGAAGCCCACGGCCGAGTCGACCTTGTAGCCGAACAGATCGGGCTGCTTGACGTGGATGCCGGAGTTGCCGCCGGTGACCGATTCCCAGCGCGCCAGCACTTCCTCGACGATGAAGCCGAAGGACAGCGTGGCGATGCCCAGGTAGATGCCCTTCACGCGCAGCGCGGGCAAGCCGACGATCACGCCGACGGCCGCGGAGAGCAAGCCCGCCAGCGCCAGGGCGATGGGGAAGGGCACGCCCATGTTGGCGAAGACGGCCTGCGTATAGGCGCCGACGCCCAGGAAGGCGGCGTGGCCGATGGAGAACAGGCCGGTGAAGCCCGCCAGCAGCATCAGGCCCAGGCCGACGATGGAATAGATGAGCACGAAGGTGAGCTGGGCCAGCCAGTACTCGGCGAACAGCCAGGGCGCGGCCAGCAGCAACAGCAGCAGGGCGCCGTACCAGAACACTTGCCCGCCATGCTTGGCCAGCTTGATGTCCTGGCCGTAGTCGGTCTTGAAGATGAAGCGCATGGCTGTTCTTAAACTTTCTTGCGGAGTTTTTCGCCGAACAGGCCGTTCGGTTTGACCATGAGCATGACCAGCACCACGATGTAGGCGGCGATGTCCTTGAAGCCCTGGGGCAGGTAGAAGCCCGAGAGCGATTCGACGATGCCGATGATGAGTCCGCCGACGATGGCGCCGGGCAGGCTGCCGAAGCCGCCCACCACCGCAGCCGGGAAGGCCTTCAGGCCGATGAAGCCCATGTTGGCGTGGACGAAGGTGATGGGCGCCAGCAGCAGGCCCGCGACCGCGGCCACGGACGCCGCCAGGCCCCAGACCAGGCCGTTGAGCTTCTTGACCGGGATGCCCATGTAGTAGGCGGCCAGCTGGTTCTGCGACGACGCCTGCATCGCGATGCCGACCTTGCTGTACCTGAACACCGCGAACAGCAGCAGGCACAGCACGGCAGTGGCGCCGATCACGACCATCTGCTCCGCGTTGAGCACCAGCGGGCCGGCGTTCCAGACCTGGTCCTTGTAGGGCACGGGCAGGGTGTGGGTTTCGGTGCCGATGGCCGGGATCATGGTGATCAGGCCGCGCGCCACGTAGCCGATGCCGATGGTGAGCATGACGATGGAAAACGCCGGCTGCCCCAGGATGGGGCGGATGACCACCCGCTCGAGCAGGACGCCGAACAGCGCCATCGCCGCGATCGCGCTGAGCACGGCCAGCCAGAACGGGAAGCCCAGGAACGTCATGGTCGCCAGGCCGCAGAACGCGCCCAGCATCATGAGTTCGCCCTGGGCGAAGCTCACGGTTTCGGTGGCTTTGTAGATGAGCACGAAGCCCAGCGCGATCAGCCCGTAGATGCACCCCTGCGCGATGCCGCTGATCACCAGTTGAACGAATTGCACTGTCTCTCCATCTTCTGTGAGCCCGGTTATAACTTTCCGGGGCCTGCATCATGTACAGGGTCTGCCCGGATGAGTGTCGCCTAGTCGACCAGGCGCCCCGATTCAGGTGTAATGACCAGTATGGAAGCAAGCGTTCGCGTTGAAAAGCTCGGGCCCGTCACTTTGGTGACGCTGGACCGGCCCGAAGTGCGCAATGCAGTGGACGCCGCAACCGCGCAAGCGCTGCACCAGGCTTTCGTCGCTTTCGATGCCGATCACGAAGCGCAGGTCGCCGTGTTCCATGGCGCCAACGGCCACTTCTGCGCGGGCTGGGATCTGCAGGCGGGCGCCCAGCTGGCGCGGGAACCACAGGCTGCCGGTGCGCTCAGCCATCTCGAATTCAGCGCTGGCGACGACAAGCCCCTGGGTCCCATGGGCCCTTCTCGCCTTCTGCTGTCCAAGCCGGTCATCGCCGCCGTGAGCGGCGCGGCTGTGGCCGGCGGCATGGAATTGGCGCTGTGGTGCGACATGCGGGTGATGGAAGAGGACGCCTACTTCGGCGTTTACTGCCGGCGCTTCGGCGTGCCGCTGATCGATGGCGGCACGGTGCGGCTGCCGCGCCTGGTGGGCATGGGCCACGCCATGGACCTGATCCTCACCGGCCGCAAGGTCGAGGCGGCCGAGGCATTGCAGATGGGCTTGTGCAACCGCGTCGTGCCCAAGGGCGATGCGCGCGAAGCGGCGCTGGCGCTGGCGGGGCAGCTGGCGAAGTTCCCGCAAAGGACCATGCTGGCTGACCGGATGAACGCCTATCAGCAATGGGATCTGCCCCTGCCCGAGGCGCTGCACCTGGAATGGGAGCGCAGCAAGCACCGCATCGCCGACGGGCTGGAGGGCGCCACCCGCTTTGCCGGCGGCGAAGGCCGGCACGGCAAGTTCTGAGGGCTGTCATTGCGGGCCTGACCCGCAATCCATGCGCCGTGGATCCCGGTCAGTCCGGGATGACATCTCACTTCTTCGGGATAGGCCGCGGCTTTCCGCCCTCGTCGATGGCCACGTAGGTCAGCGAGGCTTCCGTGACCTTCACGTATCTGCCCCTGGGCGCGAAAGCGCTCTGCGTACACCTCCACCTGCACCGTGATCGACGTGTTGCCGATTCGCGTGATGCCGGCGAAGAACGACAGGATATCGCCCACCCGCACCGGCTGCTTGAAGATGAACTGGTTCACCGCCACCGTGGCCATGCGGCCATCCACATGGCGGGCCGGTATCACGGCGCCGGCCAGGTCCACCTGGGCCATCACCCAGCCACCGAAGATGTCGCCGTTGGCGTTGACGTCCGCCGGCATGGGGATGACCTTCAGTACCAGTTCCTTGTCGGTGGGCAAGGCCTGGTCGGGTGAGCTTGAATCTGGCGGACATGGGCACAATCACTCCCTTTAGAACACAAGCCTGGATTGTCCCCGATGCGCCGTGCCGGCGAACTTAGCTCCTCTTCAGCCTCCTTGCCCACCGGCGCCACTGCCGCGCAGGCGCGCACCCACACCGACTGGGCCACGCTGCGAAGGCTGTTTCCCTACCTGTGGCAATACAAATGGCGGGTGATCGCCGCGCTGGCCTTCATGATCGGCGCCAAGGTGGCCAACGTGGGCGTGCCGGTGCTGCTGAAGAACCTGGTCGATTCGATGAACTTCAAGCCAGGCGACCCCGCGGCCGTGCTGGTCGTGCCGATGGGCCTGCTGCTGGCCTACGGCCTGCTGCGCTTGTCCACTTCGTTGTTCACCGAACTGCGCGAACTGGTGTTTGCCAAGGCGACGCAAGGGGCGGCCCGCAGCATTGCCCTTGAAACCTTCCAGCACCTGCACGCGCTGAGCCTGCGCTTCCACCTGGAGCGCCAGACCGGCGGCATGACGCGCGACATCGAGCGGGGCGTGCGCGGCATCGAATCGCTGATCTCGTATTCGCTCTACAGCATCGTCCCCACGCTGATCGAGGTGACGCTGGTGCTGTCCATCCTGGCGATCAAGTTCGACGCCTGGTTCGCCTGGATCACCATAGCCGCGCTGGTGGTGTACATCTTCTTCACCGTGAGCGTCACGGAGTGGCGCACCAAGTTCCGCAAGGAAGCCAACGAATTCGATTCGGCCGCCCACACCAAGGCGGTGGACTCGCTGCTGAACTACGAAACCGTCAAGTACTTCAACAATGAAGGCTTCGAGGCCAAGCGCTACGACGACAGCCTCGAGAAGCTGCGCCGTGCCCGCGCTGAAGAGCCAGACCACGCTGTCCATGCTCAACACCGGCCAGCAGCTGATCATCGCGATCGGGCTGGTGGCCATGCTGTGGCGGGCGACCCAGGGTGTGGTGGACGGGCGCATGACGCTGGGCGACCTGGTGATGGTCAACGCCTTCATGATCCAGCTGTACATCCCGCTGAACTTCCTGGGCGTGCTGTACCGCGAGATCAAGCAGAGCCTGACGGACCTGGACAAGATGTTCGTGCTGATGGAAAAAGAGCGCGAAGTCGCGGACAAGCCCGGCGCGCCGCCGCTGCAGGGGCTCGAACATCCGACAGTGCGCTTCGAAAGCGTGAGCTTCTCCTATGAGCCGGCGCGGCAGATCCTGCACCACGTGAGCTTCGAGATCCCGGCGGGCAAGACAGTGGCGGTCGTCGGCCCCTCGGGCTCGGGCAAGTCGACGCTGGCGCGCTTGCTGTACCGCTTCTACGACGTGCAGCAGGGCCGCATCACCATCGCCGGGCAGGACATCCGCGAAGTGACGCAGACCAGCGTGCGCCAGGCGATCGGCATCGTGCCGCAGGACACCGTGCTGTTCAACGACACCGTGGAATACAACATCGCCTATGGCAAGCCGGGCGCGAGCCGCGCCGAAGTGGAGGAGGCCGCGCGTGCCGCCCGCATCCACGGCTTCATCGAATCCACGCCCAAGGGCTACGCCACCATGGTGGGCGAGCGCGGCCTGAAGCTGTCGGGCGGGGAGAAGCAGCGAGTGGCGATCGCGCGCACGCTGCTGAAGAATCCGCCGATCATGATCTTCGACGAGGCCACCTCGGCGCTGGACTCGGCCAACGAGCGCGCCATCCAGGCGGAATTGAAAGGCGTGGCGCAGAACAAGACCGCGCTGGTCATCGCCCACCGCCTGTCCACCGTGGTGGACGCCCACGAAATCCTGGTGATGGAAGCCGGCCGCATCATCGAGCGCGGCACCCACAACGACCTGCTGGCCAGGGGCGGCCGCTATGCGGAGATGTGGGCGCTGCAGCAGCAAAGCAGCGGCGAGCGGTTTGAGGAAGTGATGGGGATG
>CAVRNE010000080.1:0-13893 GCA_963722025.1 uncultured beta proteobacterium | reverse complement strand
TCGGTGGGCGGTGCGGGCGGGGCAGGGTTGTGCTTGTCGGACATGGAAGGACGGGGTAGGGAAATGCGGGGCGAAACCCATGATTTTAGTTTTTTGTGGGCCCGGCCTGCCGCGCTTGATAATTCACGCCATGTTTTTGAAAGCCGGCGCACTATCCCTGGCCCTGCTGCTGGCCAGCCGGCTGCTGGGGTTGGTGCGCGAATCGGCCCAGGCGGCCGCGTTCGGCGCCTCGGGCCTTGCCGACGTGGTGGTGCTGATGCTGACCCTGCCGGACTGGCTGGCCGGCGTGCTGGCCAGTGGCGCGCTGGCCTACGTGCTGGTGCCGGCATGGGCGGGCCAGAGCCACGGCCATGTGGCAGCCACGCAGCGGCGAGTGGCCTGGGCGCTGCTCGGCGCCGGGGGCTTGCTGGCCCTGCTGCTGGCTTTGTGGCGCCAAGCCCTTGCGGGCTGGCTGGCAGCAGGGCTGCCCGCCGAGATGCTGCCCGGTGCCAGCGCAGGCCCTGGTCTGGAGCGCGGTGGCCTTTCCCGCCGCTTTGCTCGCCGCCTTGTGGACCACCCGCCTGCAGCATGAACGCGACTTCACGGGCATGTATTCGGCGAACCTGGTGGTCAACGGGGTGCTGATCGCCGCGATCATTTCGACCGCGGCTCGCGCGCCGTCGAGCGAAACAGTGCCCTGGCTGGGGGCCGGCCTTGTGGCCGCCATGTTGTTGCGGCTGGCCTGGTTGCGCTGGCGGACGCCGCAAGCGGCGTCCGCCGAGCCCGCTGCGGCCTTCCGGGCCAGGCGCGCCGCTGCCGGGCCCATCGATCTGGTTGTGGGCGGCATTGTCGGCCGGCCTGCCGCTGGCGCTGCCTTTCGCCGCGCGCTCCATCGCTTCGCAATCCGGCGAGGGCGCGCTCGCCACCTTCAACTACGCGTGGAAGCTCGTCGAACTGCCCCTGGTCCTGGCCATCCAACTGGTAGCGGCCCTGGCGCTTCCCAGCATCGCCAGAGCCACGGCCAGCGGGGATTCCGCTTCAACCCGGATAGCCATTCGCGGGGCATTCGCACTGGCCTGGGCGCTTGCTTGCGCCGCGGCCGCCGCACTGCTGGTGGGCGCGCCCGCCATCGCGCGCCTGCTGTTCGGATGGGGACGCATGGAGCCCGAGGCGCTGGCGCGGGTCGCCCAATGGGGCGCGATTGGAGCGTGGGGCTTGCTGCCGCAAGCGGTGATTGCGGTCTCACTCGCGGCATTGGCCGCTCGCGGCGGCATGAAACCTGCCGTGCTGGCCTATGGATTGGCGCTGGCCTTGCTGCTGTCCTATGCGGCCTGGGGTGGCAAAGACGGGGCACGGCTGATGATCTTGCTCAACTTCCTGCAGGCTGGCGTCGCGATCGCTGTAGCTGCCGCCCTCGGTCCGAGTGTCCGCTCCTGGTTGCCCTGGAGGTCGATGGCGATCTCACTCTTGTGCCTGCTGGGATTGGCGGGTGTCGCGGCGCAGGCCTTGCCGCTCTTCCTGGACCTGTGGACGGGCTTGGCGCTGGCAGCTTCGGCGGGTATTGTGGTCGTGGCGGCGACATGGTTGGGCAGCGCCGATTTGCGCGGCGCCCTGGCGCGATAATCCAGAAGTCCTCATGATTGAATTGATCCAGATCACGAACGACCCGGTGTTTGCGCGCCGCTGTGATGCGCTCCCCGGCTTTCGGCTATTTGTCGATCTCGAGCGCCTGGGAAAGGCCGAGCGCCAGGCCGGGCGCAACACTTTCATCAGCGCCCACAGCCTCGAAGATGTGGGACGCATCAGGCGGGTGTTGCGGCACTCCCCGCTGATGGTCCGTGTGAATCCGCTGAACGATGACACGCCGGCGGAAGTCGAGGCAGTGCTGGCGGGCGGCGCCGACCAGCTGATGCTGCCGATGTTCGAGCAAGCCAGGCAACTGCGAGGATTTCGCGCGGCTCGTGGCAGGCCGTGTGCCCATCGTCGCCTTGTTGGAAACCAGTGCCGCGCTGCAATGCCTGGACGAATGGATTGCCACCCCCGGCCTGGCGGAGGTGTACGTGGGACTCAACGACTTGCACCTGTCTCTGGGGCATCGTTTCATGTTCGAGCCGCTGGCACTGGGCTTGGTGGACCGCGTTGCTGCCGCCGCGGCGCGGCACGGCCTGCGATTTGGCTTCGGTGGCATCGCAAGGGCCGGCGAGGGCATGCTGCCCGGACGCGACGTGCTTGCCGAGCACCTGCGCCTGGGCTCAGGCTCTGTCATCCTGTCGCGAACCTTCCATCGGGGCGAAGACAGCGAAGCCTTCGAGGCCGAGGTGGCGAAGTTGCGGCAGGCCGAGCAGGAACTCGCACGACGCACGCCGGCTCAGGTCGAGAGCTGATGCCCGTCGCATCGCTGCTCTCATCGGGCGAATCGCCGCCGGCATGGGTCCGGTCGCATGAAGAGGGCGCTGGACGTGATCCTGGCTCTTCTCGCGCTGGTCCTGCTGTCGCCTTTGCTGATTGCGGCGGCTGCGGCGATTGCGTTCGAAAGCGGAAGGCCTGTCTTGTTTCGCCAGGCTCGGCTCGGGCTGCGCGGGCGCGAATTCGGCATGTACAAGTTTCGCAGCATGGTCAAGAACGCCGCTGCCATCGGCCCTTACCATACCGCCGAGGGTGATCCGCGCATCACGACCGTCGGGCGCTACCTGAGGCGCACCAGCATCGACGAACTTCCGCAGTTGCTGAACGTGCTGGCGGGTGACATGAGCCTGGTCGGCCCCCGGCCGGATGTGCCTGCTCAGCGAGCGCTCTACAGCGAGGCCGATTGGGCCGAGCGCTGCAGTGTCCGGCCCGGCATCACCGGCTTGGCGCAGGCGCTGCTGCGGTCGGACGCAACCCAGGTCCAGCGCCTTGCGCTGGACCTGCGCTATGCCCGCGAGCACAACCTCTGGCTGGACCTGAGGATCCTGGCGCTGGACGCTTGGCCGCCTGTCGGGCAAGGGAAGCAACTGAATGTGCGGCATCTTCGGGTACTGGGACCGCAGCGGCCGGGCGCTGGGCGCGGATGCGTTGGCGATGATGGCGCAAAAGCTCGCGCACCGGGGTCCGGACGACGAGGGGATATGGCATCAGCCGCAGCGCGGTGTCGGCATCGGAAACCGCCGGCTCTCCATCATCGACATCGGCGGCGGCCATCAGCCCTTCGTGTCCGACGACGGCCTGGTGGCCGTGGTGCAGAACGGCGAGATATTCAACTATGTCGAACTCGCCGCCGAACTGCGCAGCCAGGGCGTCACGCTGCGCACCGCATCCGACACCGAGGTCATCCTGCGGCTGTACGAGCGGGAAGGCATTTCATGCCTGGCGAGACTCAACGGGATGTTCGCCATTGCGATCGACGATGCCCGCGAGGATGCCATGTACCTGGTGCGCGATCGCATCGGCGTCAAGCCCTTGTACGTGGCGGACGACGGCACGCGCGCCGTGTTCGCCTCCGAAATCAAGGCGCTGCTGCCCTGGACCGCGGCTCGCGCGGGACTGGACGGTATCGACATCGAGGCGATCCATCACTACCTGAGCTTCAACTACATCCCGGCACCCTGGACCATTTGGCGCGGCGTCCGGCATGTCATGCCGGGCACATGGATGAAGTTCACTCGCACCGGCGTGCAGACGCAGCGTTGGTGGAACCTGGCCGCGCAGCAAGAGCGCGAATTCGAGTTCGGCGAGTGGGCCGATGAGTTCATGGCGATCCTGGATGACGCGACCCGCATCCGGCTGCGTGCCGACGTGCCTTGGGGAGCCTTCCTTTCGGGCGGTGTCGACTCCAGCACTATCGTGGGCCTCATGGCCCGGCACGTCGAGCAGCCGGTCAAGACGTTCTGCATCGGCTTTGCCGACCCGCGCTACGACGAGTCCGCCTTCGCCGCCGAGGCGGCACGGCGCTTCGGCTGCGACCACACCAGCGAGATCGCCGAGCTGAACATGCTCGATCGCTGGCCGCACGTCCTCTATCACCTCGACCAGCCGCATGGGGACGCATCCTTCATGCCGACCTTGCGGGTGAGCGAACTCGCGGCCAGGCACGTGAAAGTGGTGCTCACCGGCGACGGGGGAGACGAGCTGTTCGCGGGTTACGACAAGTATTCCGACTTCTTCGGGCGCGCGGACGCGCAGGAACTGGCAGCGGGCGACTTCCAGCGCAGCTACTTCGATTCGATCTCGCTGTTCGCGCCGCAAGCCAAGCGCGCCCTCTACCAGCCGGCGCTGGCGGCACAGCTGGAAGGCGTGGACAGCTTCGAGGTTGCGGCCAGGCCCTGGTTCGATGAGGCCGCCCACTTCGACCGCCTCAACCAGGCGCTGTACCTGGACATGCAGTTGCTCCTGTCCGGCAACAACCTGGTCAAGCCCGACCGCATGGGCATGGCGGTATCGATCGAGGCCCGCACGCCCTTCCTCGACTGGAGGATGATGGAATTCGCGTTCCGTTCGCGCGGCTCGACCAAGCTGCACGGGCAGGACAAGAAGCACTGGTACAAGAAGGCGGCGGCCCCGCTGATCGGTGACAGACCTGGCGTACCGCAGGAAGCAGATGTTCACCGTACCGGTGGGCGAATGGTTCCGCGGCGAAAGCTACCCGTGGCTTGCCGGGCTGCTGCAGGGCAGCGCATTGCTCGACCGGCTCTTTCGGCCGGAAGCGGTGCAGGCCCTGCTGCAACGCCACCGTGACGGCAGCGCCAACAACACGCGCGAATTGCGCGCGCTCGCGGCGCTGGCGCTGTGGGCACAGCAGGCCGGCGCATGATGAAGGTCCTGTTCGTCTGCTATGGCGGCGGCCATGTGCGCATGGTGCTTCCGGTGGTGCGCGAGCTGCAGCGCCGGGGCGGCTTTGAGCCGCTGATCCTCGGCCTCACATCCGCACGGGCCGACGTGCTGGCTGCGGGCCTGCCTTGCCTGGGTTTCGCCGATTTCGTGGAGGCGGACGATGCCGATGCGATTCGCCCGCGGCGAAGTGCTGGCTGCGGGGCTTGATTCGCATGCGACCGACGCCACGCGAGAGTGCCGCCTATCTCGGCCTGAGCTGGGCCGACCTGGCGCGCGACAAGGGTGATGCGCAGGCCGACGCACTGTATGCGCAGTACGGACGGCACGTGTTCCTGCCCGTGGACAGGCTGGAGCGCATCATCCGGCGCGTCGGCGCGACCGCGGTCGTGGCTACCAGCGCGCCGCGCGCCGAACGTGCCGCGATCCTTGCCGCGCGCCGTTGTGGCGTGCCCGCGCTGTGCATGGTCGACCTGTTCGCGGCCTACGAAGTGCAGTGGCTGAAGGATGCGGGCTTTGCCGATCGGGTGTGTGTGCTCAACGAGCAGGTGCGTGACCGCCTGGTGGCCGCGGGGCGGGCGAGCGATGACATCGTGGTCACCGGGAATCCCGCATTCGACCGGATCTGGGATCAGCAGGTACTAGAGCAGGGCGCAGCATTGCGTGCGCAACGGGGCTGGCAGGACAAGACCGTGGTGCTCTGGGCCTCGCAGGTCGAACCGGAAAGCCATCCCTCGAACCCCGGCCGCGGCGACCCTGCGCTGCCACAGCGCATAGCGGACACGCTGCGCGGCTTGTTGCCCGGCCACCCGCACCTGGAACTGGTGGTGCGGCCGCATCCCTCGCAACCCGCCGCGCCGGCTCCGGGCATGCCGCGGGAATGGCTCTCACCACGCACCGAGAACCTGCACGTGCTGCTGCATGCGTGCGACGTCGTGGTGGTGCTCACGTCCACCGTCGGCGTGGAAGCCCGCATCGCGGGCAGGCATGTGATCCAGGTGCTGGGCTCGCTCTATTCCCCGGACGCGCCGTATCGCGCCTACGGGGTCGCCGACCAGGCGGTGCCGCTGGAGGAACTGCAGCAGGCCGTCCTGGCCGCTGCCACGACAAAGCAGCCGCATGCATCCGACAGGCAGCCCGGCCAGGCAGCCGTGCGGGTGGTGGACGAATTGCAGGACCTGCTCACGTCATGAACCTGCAGGAATGGGACCTGGCCCAGGCGCAGCGGCAATTCGAAACGCTGCCGCAAGAGCTCCAGCTGGTCAGCCTGAGCCCGCGGTTCGCAGCCGCGGATGCGACACGGCAGGACGCATTGCAAGCGCGCTTTCTGGGCTTTCGTCAGGACGGGCAGCTCTGGCTGAACAGTATCCATGTGCGCCCACTGCCAGATTCAAACGGTGCATTGGGCGCCATCTCGCCCTATGGCTACGGCGGGCCATTGAGCAACAGCCTCGATTCCGGGTTCCTGCGTGCCGCCTGGGAAGCGTACACGCGCTGGTGCAGGGAGCATTCGGTGCTGGCGGAGTTCTGCCGCTTCCATCCGCAGGCCGCGAACCACCGATTCTCGGGTGCCCAGGCGAGCGAGAACCGCCAGACTGTCAGCGTCGATCTGCGGGCGGAAGAGCTCCAGTCGCAGTACAGCGCCTTGGCGCGGCGAAAGTTGAAACGCGCGCAGGCGAGCGGTGCGCGGGCCCGTTTCAGCCGGGATGCCGGTGACTGGCGGCGCTTCGCCGGTTTCTACCGCGACGCCATGCAGGCCGTGGGTGCAGGGGACTGGTACCTGTTTGGCGACGGCTACTTCCAGGCCATGAGCGAGCTGCCCGAAGCCCGGCTGTGCATCTGCGAGGCTGGGGACACCTGGTTGTCCGCCGGGATGTACCTGTTTGGCCGGGAGGTCGTCGAGTACCACCTCGGCGCCAGCGCGCCGCAGGGGCACGAGGCCGGCACGCCGACCCTGATGCAGCACGAAGCGGCGCAGCGGGGCCGCGCCGCCGGGGCTCATTCGCTATACCTCGGGGGCGGCACCGACACCAGGGGCGATAATCCCTTGCTGTTCCATAAGTTGAGCTTCTCGCGGCGCCAACTTCCTTTTTTCATCGGCCAGACCATCCATGACGAACAAACCTACTGGGCGGTGGCAGAGCGTGCAGGCCACGACCGCGCGAATCCGCCCGCCCGTATCCTTCTGGACTGAGGGCCAGCCGTGAGCCGCGACCGCATCTGGGAAGACATCTTCGCGAGCCGGCCCTGGGGCAAGTACCCGGCCGAGGAATTCATCCGTTTCATGGCGGGCAACTTCTATGGAGTGACGCCGCGCCACGGCGTCAAGGTGCTCGAAGTCGGCTTCGGCACCGGCGCGAACCTGTGGTACGCGGCGCGCGAGGGCTTCACCGTTCATGGCCTCGAAGGCGCGCAGGCCGGCTGTGACCGGGCGCTCGCGCGGCTCGATGCCGAAGTTCCCGGCTGGCGCGAGCATGGGGCGCAGCTGCGCGTGGCCGACATCTGCGAGCCGCTGCCTTACGCCGATGGCGCATTCGATGTGGTGCTCGACAGCGATGCCGTGACGTGCAACAGCCTCGCGGAAGCGCGGCGCATCTATGCCGAGATGCATCGTGTCACGCGCGCGGGTGGCCTCATGTACGTGCGCACGCCGGCCGCCGGCAGCTGGGGCGACGGCACCGGCGAGCCGCATGGCGACGGCGCCTGGCGCTGCTCCGAGGGTCCGTTCGCCGGCACCGGCGTGGTCCGCTTCACCCGCGAAGACGAGATCCCGGGCCTGCTGGGCCCGTGGCACGTGGTGCAGCTCGAGCAGGTCACGCGCACGCTGGACAACCGCCGCCACCATGTGACCGAGTGGGTGGTCGTGGCGCGCAAGGAAGCGGCGTGAGGACGGTGGCGACCATCTGCGCGCGCGGCGGCAGCAAGGGGTTGCCGCGCAAGAATGTGCTGCCGTTCGGCGGCAAGCCGCTGATAGCGCACACGATCGAGCAAGCCCTGGCCTGCCCGCTGATCGACGGTGTCTATGTGTCCACGGACGACGATGAAATCGCGGACGTGGCCCGCCAATTCGGCGCACGGGTGCCGTATCGCCGCCCGGCCGAACTGGCCTCGGACCAGGCCGCCAAGATTCCGGCGATCGAGCACCTTGTCGCGCACCTGGAGGGGCAAGGCGAGCAGATCTCGACCGTCGTCGATTTGCAGCCCACTTCGCCGCTGCGGCTGCAGCAGGATCTGATTGCCGCAATCGAACAGGCGCAGGAAACCGCAGCCGAGTTGGTCGTCACCGTGACCGAGCCGTCGCACAACCCCTACTACACGCTGGCCGAAGTGGATGCCGGCGGCACCTTGCGCCTCAGCAAGCCGGGCGGTCTCGTGCGAAGGCAGGATATGCCGGCGGTGTGGGGGCTCAACGGCTCCATTTATGTGTGGAAGCGGACAGCGCTGGCCCAGGCGGCACGGGACGGTTTCTGGAGCGTTTCCATGCTCCCCAGCGTGATGCCGCGGGAGCGGTCGGTCGACATCGACAACCAGCTGGATTTCGAATGGGCCCAATGGCTGTATCTCAGGCAACAGGGCGAACCGTCAAGCTTATGACCACGCATCGTGTATTTGTGATCGCGGAAGCCGGTGTGAACCACAACGGCAGCCTGGACCTGGCCTTTGCGCTGGTCGAAGCGGCGCGCGCAGCGGGTGCGGACGCGGTCAAGTTCCAGACCTTTCGGGCCGAAGACGTTGTGACGCCGTCGGCGGTTACCGCCGACTACCAGCGCAGCAACACGGGCGAAACCAACCAGTTCGAGATGATCAAGAAGCTCGAACTCGACGAAGAGGCCCATCGCCGGCTGGCCTTGCACTGCGCCGCCCAGGGCATCGAGTTCTTCTCGACGCCCTTCTCCGAGGAGGCCGTCGCGATGCTGGTGCGCCAGGGCGTGCGCAGGCTCAAGTTGCCCTCGGGCGAGATCACCAACAGGCGCTTGCTGGAGTGCGCCGCCGACACCGGCTTGCCTCTTCTGATGTCCTCGGGAATGGCGACCTTGGACGAAGTCGAGCGCGCCGTCCAGTGGATTGCCGCGCGCTGGCGGGCCGCGGGGCGTCCGGCGCCGGATGCGACGAACCTGACTCTGTTGCATTGCACGTCGGCCTACCCCGCGCCGGCCGATTCGCTGAATCTGCGGGCGATTGCGACGATGGCGGGCGCCACCGGCTTGCCGGTTGGCTATTCGGATCACAGCGAAGGGGTTGAGGCCGCGGTTGCAGCGGTCGCGCTGGGTGCCACTGTCATTGAAAAGCACTTGACGCTCGACAAGGCCTTGCCCGGCCCCGATCACTGTGCCTCGGCCGACCCGGCCGAGTTTGCCGCCATGGTCAAGGGCATCCGGGGCGTAGAGGCCATGCTTGGCGACGGCATCAAGCGTCCCCAGCCGATAGAGGGAAACACCCGCGACGTGGCCCGCCGCAGCCTGGTGGTGATCCGCGATCTGCCGCGGGGGCACCTTCTGTGCGATTCGGACCTGGCGTTGCGGCGCCCGGGGACCGGGATCCAGCCCGAACATTGGGACCAGGTCGTGGGCCGGCGGCTCGGTCAGGATATCGCAGCGCACACCACGCTCGAGTGGGCGATGCTGGCGGCCCAGCAGTAGGACGTCGATGCGCAAAGTTCTCTACGTCACCGGCACCCGCGCTGATTTCGGCCTCATGGCTTCGACCCTGCAGCAGATCGCGGCCCACCCCGAATTGCAGCTGCAGGTGGCTGTGACCGGCATGCACCTGAGCCCTTCCTATGGGCTGACCGTGCGCGACATCGAGGCCCTCGGGTTGCCCATCGTGGCCCGGGTCCCCATCAACGTGGAAGACCGCACACCCAGCGCCATGGCGGTGGGCATCGGTGAGGCCGTGATCGGGCTGACGCACGCGCTGGGGCAGGCGCGCCCTGACCTGGTCATGCTCTTGGGCGACCGGGGCGAAATGCTGGCGGGTGCGATCGCGGCGCTGCATTCCGGCATTCCGATCGTTCACTTGCATGGGGGCGAGCGCTCCGGCACGGTGGACGAGCCGGTACGCCACGCCATCACCAAGCTCAGTCACTGGCACTTCGTGGCGACCGAAGAGTCCCGCGAGCGGGTGGTGCGGTTGGGAGAGCGGCCCGAGCATGTCTGGGTCACGGGCGCGCCCAGCCTCGATGGCTTGGCCGAACAAGGCGCCATGACGAGGCAACAGGTCCTGGATGAGCTGGGCCTGGCGGCCGACGCCCGCTTCGTGCTCGTGATTTTTCACCCGGTGGTCCAGGAAATGGACGATGCCCATGAGCAAACGGCAACGCTTGCCGGTGCGCTGCACGACTCGCTGGCGGACTCGCAGACTCATATCGTCTGGCTTGCGCCTAACGCGGACGCCGGATCGGGCGGAATTCTGCGCGCCCTTGACGAACTCCAGAACGACCGCCTGCATCGCGTCACTCACCTGCCGCGTCCCGATCTTCGTGTCCGCGCTGCGGCATGCGCAAGCGCTGGTAGGCAATTCCTCCGCGGGCATCATCGAGGCCGCGTCCTTCGGCACGCCAGTCGTCAACATCGGCAATCGCCAGCGGGCGCGAGAGCGCAACCGCAACACGATCGACTGCCCGGGTGACCGGCGCTCGATCGCAGCTGCGGTTGCACGAGCACTCGCGCATGGCCGCTACCCCGCGGGGAACGTCTATGGTGACGGCCAGGCGGGGGCTCGAATCACGCATCTTCTGGCAACCTTACCCATGGCCGTGGACCTGCTCGACAAGGTCAACAGCTACTGACGATGACCTCGGAACAATTCAAGCAACTGCTGGTGCCTCTTTCATTGCCCTGGGTCGAAGCAGCGGCACGCATGGACGAGGCCGCCCAGGGGGTATTGCTGGCTATCGACCTGTCGGGCAGGCTTGCGCGCACGGTCACCGACGGCGACCTCCGGCGCGCCCTGCTGCAGCAAACCCCCGGCGGACGCACGCTGGGTGAGTTGCCGGGTCAACCGCCGCTGGTGGTGCGCGAGTCCGCGACCACGGCAGAGATCCAGCATCTCCTGAGCCAGCACGGCATCGCCCATGTTCCGGTCGTGAACGATCAGGGCCTGCCGGTGGATATCGTCACGAGCCGCGAGCTCTCGCAGCGCATCTGGCTCTCGTCCCCGCACCTGGGCGACGAGGAAACCGCATTCGTCGAGGATGCCTTCAAGACCAACTGGATCGCGCCGCTGGGCCCGCACGTGGATGGGTTCGAACAGGAACTGGCGGCCCATGTCGGCGTGGGCCACGGGGCGGCCGTGAGTTCGGGCACGGCCGCGATCCACCTGGCGCTTCTGCTTCTGGGCGTGCAGCCGGGCGATACCGTGTTCTGCTCTTCGCTGACCTTCGTGGGCAGCTGCAACCCCATCCTGTACTGCGGTGCGCGGCCCGTGTTCATCGATTGCGATCCGCAGACCTGGAACATGTCGCCGGCCGCGCTGGAGCGCGCTTTCGAGTGGGCGCGAGCGCGAGGGGCGGCTGCCGCGATGCGTCATCGTGGTGAACCTCTACGGCCAAAGCGCCGACATGGACGCGCTGCTGCCACTGTGCGAGCGCTATGGCGTGCCGGTGCTGGAAGATGCAGCCGAATCGCTGGGCGCGCTGTACAAGGGCCGCGCCAGCGGAAGTTTTGGCAAGATCGGCGTGTATTCGTTCAACGGCAACAAGATCATCACCACCTCGGGTGGCGGCATGCTGGTGGCCGACGACCCGGCCGTGGTGCAGCGGGCCCGCAAACTCGCAACGCAGGCGCGCGAGAGCGCGGCGCACTACGAGCACGTGGAGATCGGCTTCAACTACCGCATGAGCAATGTGTTGGCGGGCATAGGCCGCGGGCAGCTGCGGGTGCTCGAGCAACGTGTGTCGCAGCGCCGCCAGATCTTCGAAACCTACCGCGAAGCCCTTTCCGACCAGCCGCAGGTCAGCTGGATGCCGGAACCACCGGGCTATCGTTCCACGCGCTGGCTGAGCTGCTTCACCCTGCAAGGAGCCGACGCCCGGCAACGGCGCGACCTGGTGCTGCGCTCGCTGGAACGGCATTCCATCGAGGCGCGGCCCGTCTGGAAGCCGATGCACCAGCAGCCGCTGTTTCACGGCGCGCCGTACTTCGCGCACGACAGCGGCGATGTTTCGGCAGGCTTGTTCGAGGCCGGCATCTGCCTGCCCTCGGGGTCCAACCTTACCGCGGAGCAGCAGGATCGCGTGATTGAGCAATTGCGCCGTGCGCTGGCGCTTGCCGAGGACGGGCGTGCGGCTGCCTAGAAAACCCGCGGTTCTGCTCGTGGTCGATCTGGTGCTGGTTCTGCTGGCCGGATGGGCCGCCTTCTGGCTGCGATTCAATTTCGACATTCCCAGCGAGTTCAACCGCCTCGCGCTGATGGCAAGTCCGTGGAGTCTCGCCGGCTACGCGGCGGGCCTGACTCTCGCGCGCGTCTACCGGCAGGTGTGGAGCTACATTGGCCTGCCTGAATTGCGGCAGCTTGCGACCGGCATCGTGCTGGGTGGCCTGCTCACTGCCGCGGCAGTGCTGATGCTGCGCATGCCCGCCTTCCCGCGGTCGGTCCTGCTGCTGCAGCCGCTGATCGCACTTGTGATCATGGGCGCGGCGAGGGCCGGCTGGCGCACGCTTTCCGAGCACCGGACGCTGGGACAAAGCGGCGGGCGGCGACTGATCATCGCGGGCCGGATTCACGACGCGTCGGACGCTTTGCGGGCGCTCAAGGGCTCGCATCAATGGCACCCCGTCGGCATCGTGTCGCCGGAAGCCGCCGAAGTGGGCCGTTCGATGCAGAACGTCAGGGTACTCGGCCAGACGGCAGCTCTTGCCGACATCTGCGCCGACGCGCAGGCCGATGCCGCGCTGATCGCCAGCCCCGCGGGCTCGGCTGAGCGGCACCAGGTACTCATGAGCGCCGTGGGCTCGCGCGTGGCGTTGCTGACCATGCCACGCCCCGACGAATGGCTCAAGACCGAGAGCACGGGGCCGCGCAGGATCGAGCTGGAAGACCTGCTCGGGCGCACGCCCGTGCAACTGGACGAGGCCGGCCTGGCCGAACTGCTGTCAGGGCAGACGGTGCTTGTCACGGGCGCCGGCGGATCGATCGGCTCGGAGTTGTGCCGCCAGGTCGCGCGCTTCGGCGTCGGGCACCTGGTTTGCGTCGACGTGTCCGAGTTCGCGATCTACCAGCTCGAACAGGAGCTGCGTGAAGCCCACCCGCAGATGCGCGGCTTCTACTACACCGCCAACGTCCGCGAGATCGAGCGGCTGCGGGCGATCGCGCTGAAGCACCGGCCCGCCGTGGTGTTGCACGCGGCGGCCTACAAGCACGTGCCGCTGATGGAAGAGCTCAACGAGATCGAGGCGCTGCGCACCAACGTGCTGGGCACGCTGCACTCGGCGCGCGTGGCAGGCGAGTGCGGCGCGCGCCGCTTCGTCATGATCTCCACCGACAAGGCCGTCAACCCGACCAACGTCATGGGCGCGAGCAAGCGGCTGGCCGAGCTGATGGTGCAGGCGTGGCGACCGAATACGCGGCCACGCAGTACGTGTCGGTGCGCTTTGGCAATGTGCTGGGATCGAGCGGCTCGGTCGTGCCCTTGTTCACCTCGCAGATCGCGCGCGGCGGGCCGGTGACGGTGACCCACCCCGAGATCGTGCGTTTCTTCATGACCATCCCGGAAGCGGCGCAACTGGTGCTGCAAGCCGGGCTCATGGGACGTTCGGGCCAGATCTTCGTGCTGGACATGGGCGAGCCCGTCAAGATCGTCGACCTGGCGCGCATGCTGATCCGGCTGTCCGGCAAGACCGAGCAGGAAATCCCGATCAGCTACACCGGCTTGCGCCCCGGCGAAAAGCTGTACGAGGAGCTGCTCGCCAACGACGAGACGACGGAGCCGACGCCGCATCCGAAGCTGCGCGTGGCCAAGACGGCGAGCCAGTCCTTGGACATCGAGGCGGTGATGCGGTGGATCGGCGATGCCGGGCCGGCGCCGGCGGGGGACTGTCTTCGCCAGTGGCTGCGCAGCCAGGTGCCCGAGTACGCGCCGCGCTAGGTCGCGATTCCCGTGCGCGCCAG
>CAVRNE010000079.1:0-27548 GCA_963722025.1 uncultured beta proteobacterium | reverse complement strand
GCATGGGCGGACAGGTGCTTAAGTCCTGCTATCAGGACTTCTTGCCGGCGGCCTTGGCGTCGGCTTCGGCGCGCTTGATGTCGGCCTGGGCCTTTTCGTGGGCCGCCTTGGCGTCCTTCTCGCAGGCCTTCTGCTCGTCACCCTTCATCGGCTTGCATTTCTCCTTGGCAGCCTTGTAGTCGCCATCTGCCTGCTTTTTCATGGCCTTTACGTCAGCCTTTGCTGCATCTGAGAGCCGTGGGCGAAGACGGGTGCCGACAGGCCAAGGCACAGCGCGGCGGAGAGAGCGAGAATCGTTTTCATGGTCGTTTCCTTGAGTAATACGTTGAAGAGCTTGAAGCCGGAAAGACTCCGGCTACCTGAATAAACGCACCCCGGCGACCCACGGACTGTAGGACGGGGCCGAAAATCGGCCACCGCGCTCAACGTCAAATCGGGCCATCGAACATCAACACGTCCACTTCTCGATGACTGGTTGCTCAGGCTGATGCACTGCGCTATTCGGATCGCCAAAGAAACAACGTCATCAGTTGTTTGATAATGGTCCTCGCTCCCATGTCAACGACGAGTATTCCTCCTGATGCGTGATTCGATCGATGACGCAAGCATGCCACGGCGGTGCTTGCGCAGGAGCGCACTGGCACTGGCGTTGGCGATGACCTCGTTGGCCCGGACTGTCGCGGCCCAGGTGCCCGTGGAACACTGCATCAACGAGCCCGACGACGCACGTCGGCTCGCCTGCTATGACCAGGTGTTCCGGCGCAGCGAGAGGCCTGCCGCGCCCGAGGCGGCGGCATCCGTTCCATCGGAGCAAACCCCGCCGATGCGCCGGCTGCCCACGGTGCTCGACAGCTTCTGGGAGCTCACACCAGAACACAAACGCGGCACCTTCTCTGTGCGTACGTACCTGCCGAACTTCGTGCTGCCCCTGCACTACACGGCCGACCCAACCCCGCGCCGGCGAGTCCGACCCGATCGGCCGTCCCTCGATCGCCCAACGACAAGCCTGTGGACGTGAAACTGCAGATCTCGCTGCGGGCCAAGATCGCCGAGGGCTTGATCCTGCCCAATGCCGACCTGTGGTTCGCCTACACCGGGCATTCGCAGTGGCAGTTGTGGAACCAGGCGGACTCCTCGCCGTTCCGGAATACCGACTACCAGCCCGAAGCGATCTATGTGGTTCCGATTTCCGAGCGGATCAACATTCTTCCAGCCGGCTGGCGCTGGCGCATGGTGCAGCTAGGCCTGGTGCACCAGTCCAACGGCCAGACCGAACCGCTGTCCAGAAGCTGGAACCGCGTGTATCTCACGGGCGGCTTCAATCACGGCGACTTCGGTCTCACGGTACGCGCGGAGAAGCGGCTCGACGATTCGAACGACGACAACCCGGACATCGTCCGATACGTCGGCAATTCCGAGGTGGTGGCCGCGTGGGTGCCTGGCCTCGCGACCGCCCTGCTCTCCTGGCGCCTGGACACCCGCAACCTGAACCGCGGCTCGGTGAAGTTCGACTGGACCTATCCGGTGACCGCCAGCAGCCGGGCGGGCTGCGCTGGTATGTGCAACTGTTCACCGGCTACGGCGAGACGCTGCTGGACTACAACCACCGCCAAACCAGCCTCGGTCTCGGGCTGGCGCTGTTCGAGTTCTAGCCGGATGGGGCGGGCTTGGTCATGCACAGCGACTTGAAGTGAACTGAGCGCGTGCCAGACAGTCCTACGCGGAATCGGATTTCTTTCCGACAACCAATCCTCTGCCCGGGGCCTAACGTCGTGATTCAGTTGCAACTCGTGTGGCGGCCATTCGCGGCGCCACTTTTTCACTGGAGTCTTCAATGAAAAATCCGATGCCCATGCGCTCTACGCTCGTTCTTGCCCTGTCGCTGACACTCGGGGTGGCTGTGGCACAAACCTCGGGCACTGCGGGAGCCGGGTCATCGATGACTGGCGGACAAGCGGCGCCGGCAGTGCAAACCAGCAAAGACGACAAGCTCGCCCGGGGCGACCGGGAGTTCATCCAGGCCGCCGCGGAGAGCGGCATGTTCGTGGTTCAGGCGGCCCAGATGGCCTCGGTCAAAGCGACAGATCCCAGCGTGAAGAGTTTCGCCGGCATGCTGTTGGACCAGTACACGGCCGCCAACAACGAACTGGTGCAGCTGGCCAACAGCAAGAAGGTGGACCTGCCGGCCGCCCCAACGCACGCCATGCGCCGCGAAGTCGCGAGTCTCTGGCAGCGGACCGGCAAGGAATTCGACCAGGACTTCGTGCGCAGCGTCGGCATCAAGGCGCATGAGAAGGACATCAAGAACTTCGAGAATGCCCGCATGGACGTTCAAGACGCAGAACTGAGGGCCTGGATCGACAAGACCCTGCCTACGCTGCTCTTGCAACTGGCGCAGGCCCAAAAACTTCCGCAAGCCAGCTAGTACTCCGCGGGAATCGCTCCCGCCGCAGAGGCGTTCCTATGCGCTGATCGCAGTGCCAGTACCCCACTCACGATGACGATAGCGTGGACTACCAGCCACGGAACGTAGACGGACGGAGAGTAGCCGTTGGCAAGCATGTGCGTGTCGTGCACGAGGCCGCGGGCAATTTCGACGCGATGACGGACGACCCCGGATCGGGGTATAGGCAGCTGCGGCGCCATGAACATATAGTTGAATATTTTCCGTGAAATGATAATATATATGTTATGTCTCAGTCGTCCCCTGCCGTCGCTTCCTTGCCTGCCGCAAGTGCTGCCGCATTGCGGAAACTGGGCGGTGATCTGGCCATGGCTCGCAAGCGCCAACGCCAATCGCTCAAGGACTGGGCCGCCAGGCTTCAGGTGTCGGTCCCAACGCTGATGCGCATGGAAAAAGGGGACCCCACGGTTTCCATGGGGGTGTACGCCACGGCCCTGTGGATGATCAACCGCCAGGAAGCCTTGGCCACGGCTGCTGAACCCGAGGAGGACCTCGCGGCCCTCGAGGCCGAGATCCGCGAGGCGCAGCAGCGCTACCGACCCAGGGGAGAACGCGGTGACTGAAGAGACGTACAAGCCGAAGGACACTCTCTCCCTGTGGTGGCTGGGAGACCCCGCCCAGCCACGTCCGGTTGGCGAGCTCCGGCTTGCCAGCGCAGGCCGCGCGGTCGCTCTTCAATACGACCCTGCCTGGCTGGCCACGGGCTTTCCCTTGAGCGAGGACCTGCCGCTGCGCGCAGACCTGTACGTTCCTCGCGAGAAGGACACGGCCGCCGGCGCCGTGGACGACGCACGGCCGGACCGCTGGGGAGAGCGCGTCATCCGCAAGTTCGAGAAATCGCCACGGCTGTCGATCCTGGAGTACCTGCTGTTCGCCGGCGACGACCGCTATGGCGCGTTGAGCGTGAGCCAGAACGCGCAGGCCTACGTGCCCTGGCCGTCGGCGCCCATGCCCGGGCTGGCGAGCCTCCAGGATATCGCGGAGGTGGTGCGCAAGATCCTCGCCAACGAGCCGGTCCCGGAGCTGCAGCGGCGCCTCATCCGTCCGGGCGTGTCCATGGGCGGCGCGCGACCCAAGTCGGTGGTGGCTATCGACGGCGAGCCCTGGTTGGTGAAGTTCTCCGAAGGCGACGAGCTGGACATGGAGCTGATCGAACACGCCACCATGACGCTGGCCGTCCGCTGCGGCATCGACGCGGCTCCCACCCGTGCCCTGAAGCTCGCGTCCGGGCACGCAGTGGCCATTCGCAGGTTCGACCGGGTCGGCGCCCAGCGGCTGCATGCCATCTCCGCGAACGTAGCCCTGCGCGCCGCCGGCGAGAACCTGGGATACCCCGAGCTCGCCCAGCTGCTGCGGCGCCTCGCCCCAGCGGGCGAGATCGCGCAACAACAGCAGCAGCTGTTCCGGCGCATGGTGTTCAACATCCTGATGGACAACACCGACGACCACGAGAAAAACCACGCCCTCCTGCGCCGCGGCGACGGCACGTACAGCCTCGCGCCAGCGTTCGACGTGGCGCCCTCGCCCAAGGCCTTGGTTACCAGGCCTTGCTGGTAGGGGACGCAGGCGCCGAAGCGAGCCTGCGCAATGCGCTCTCGCAATGCCAATCGTTCGGCATGAGACAGGCCAATGCGCGCGCGATCGCCGAGGAGGTCGCTCACGAGCTGGAAGGATGGAAGGATCACTTCCAAGCCATGGGCGTGGCAGACCGCGACATCCAGGTGCTCGCGCAATACCTGGACGGCGAAAGGCTGGGCACGTAAGGACGGGAGTTCGCCAGGTCGTAACGAATGAACGATCTGCTGCTGTGCTTGCGCTCGGTGATGCACGGCGGCAACTCATGTGATGCGCGAATCCTTGTGCCCCCGCCCAATCAGGAATACCGTGCATATGGGCTTCACGCCCGCGAGGAGTTCCAGATGGATCACCTCATGTCCCCGCCATGGCGCGTTAGAGGCATGCAGATTTTGGCAGCCGCCCTGTTGGCTGCCTGTGGTGGGGGCGCCGATATGCCGGCACTGGTGCCCAACGGAGGCAATGTCCCGCAGGCGGCCCGGGTACAGTCCTGTGACTTCAACCAGGCCCGGGTGATGGTGGACGAGATGCGCATCCGGCAGGTCGATGCGCATGACATCGTCGTCACGTTCCCCGAGCCCCGCGCCGTCGACCTTCTCGATCCCGGCACAGGCGTACTGGAAGCACTACAAACCGCTCCGCTGACCCGGGATGCATCGACGTTCTTCTGCGAGCGAGCGATGGCACGGTGCGCCTGGCGGACGGCACGATGGCTCCGCTCAGTGTGCCGGGCAACCTGCGACTTACGGGCGACTTCCGCCTCGCCACGGGCATGGTGGCCGACTTGGTGGTGCAGGGCTTCGATCGCTGCAACGCCATCCAGGCAGCCGGCAACTCCGGGCAATTCGTGCTGCACGGTGATGTGCCCGTTCAACTGCGCGCACTGCCTTTCGTCACCGATCGCGAGCAGCCGGCCAGCGGATCCCTGCGCCCCATTCCGGGCGACGGCTATGCCACGGTGGTCAGCAACCCGGCGACGGGCGACTTCACGATCCAGCACTTCGATACCTTTGGAGGGCTGCGGGGCGGCGCCATCAACACCCCGCGGGATCCCAACCCGCCGAACTTGGTCCTTACACCCGACGGCACGCCGCTCGGATCGCAGCAGTTGTTCGCGGACGGCATCACGCCTTCCATCGCGAGACTGGCCGACGGCGGGCTTGTCATCGCATGGTTTGCGCAGCGCAGTGTGAATGCGCAGCGGTTCGGACCGGATGGGTCGCCACTAGGCCCGATCGTCAACCTGACCAGCACCGCGGCCGCGGCGCCATCGGTCGTCGCCCTGCCCTGGGGCGGCTTCCTCATTGGCTGGCCGACCGTGACCGACGGGAAGCCGCAGGATCTGATGCGGTTCTTCGATGCGCAGGGCCTGCTGGGGAACTGAGTGTCTTTTATTATTGACACTATCGTTTTTGGTGTATATATTATGAGACATGCGAACGAAATGCCTTCCCGAATCCGAACCGCTTGAAGTCACCCGGTTTGTTGGTGAGGTCGGCTCGCGTATTCGCGTGATGCGTTTGGCGCGACGTATCAGCCAAGCTGATCTGGCCGCGCGCGCTGATCTCAGTCGCGCCACTCTGTGCGAGATCGAGAAGGGTTCACTTCGAACCAGGTTCTCTGACATTGCAAGACTGCTATGGGCATTGGACGACTCCAGTCTTCAGCACGCCCTCGCCTCCGCCGCGGAAGACCCTGTGTACCAGGAGGCTGCCCGTGCGAGCCTGCCCAAGACAGCGCGAAGATCTGAAGCGCACGCATGACTCGTGTTGCGCCCGTCTACCGCTGGTTGACCGGCCCTCACGGCAAGACGCGGCCGCAGCGCGTGGGCGACCTCAAGCAGCTCGACGGCCGGTGGGAGTTCGCGTACAGCACCGAGTACCTGGCCCTGGAAGAAGCTGCCTGGGAGCTCGACCCGAGCACTATTCGCGTCAAGGGCAAGAGTGCCTTCGCGCGAGTCGGGACCATTCCTTTTCCGGTTTTCTGTGACGTTGCGCTCTCCGGGTGGTCTCACATCACGCTGGAAAAGCGCCGTGAAGACCTCTTTGGCAAAGAGGCCGGCACGCAGCCATGGGGATGGTGGGAGCGCCTCCTCTATGCTCCCGCGGACGGCTTCGGAGCGCTTTTCGTGGGTGAACGAGAGGCCAAACCCAGGAGCGAAGCTGTGTTGGCCGACGCGCTCACCAAAGTCACGCACGAGTCGCTGAAAGCCTTTCTCGAGGACTCATCCTCCGGCGCGATGGGCGGGGAACGCCCCAAGATTGCGGCTCGGGGCACGATGGGTGACAGCCAGGTCCCGGTCATCTTCAAGTTTGCGCTGCCCAACGAGCGGATGGACAACGTCGTTGCTGAAGCGACGGCCCTGAGTCTGGCCACCGAGCTAGGTCTTCGAGTGCCAAAGCACCGGGTCGTCCACATCGGCGACGTGTATGCATTGCAGGTCGAACGATTTGACCGCGACGGGGAGGGACATGCATTTCATTGCGTCAGTGCCGCCACGGCACTGAACATTCCTCCGATGACGGACCCGGAGGACCCGAGACGCAACTACGTGGAGCTTCGTTCGAAGCTGCGCGAGCCGGCCGATGCGATGGAGTTGTTCAAGCGTGTTGTGCTCAACGGCGCAGTCGGGAACAACGACGACCATCCCTGGAATACCAGCCTGATGCAAACCGGCCTCAGGACATGGCGACTGACCCCTCTCTACGATGTTCAACCGTTCCACGCCCGAAAGGGAACACCCGCTTTCCGGATGGCAATCCTGAAAACCGGCGCCCGTTTGGGAACACGTGAGAACCTCATCTCCGCCGGCAAGCAGATTGGTGGTCTGAAGAAAGACGAAGAGTGTGCTCAGGTCGTTGACGAGGTGCATCGGCACGTGCGCTCACGTTGGCGGACCCTGTTCGAGCAACACGCCAGGGAAGTCGATGCCAAGGCAGACGATTGGGTGACGGTGTTCGAGCCGCAAGCCTGAGCAGCTCACGCAGCCGCGTCATCAAACGCGGCATCGATCTCCTGCACCTCCATGCGCGCGTAGATGGCCGCCGCACCGCTCAGCTCCCACACGGACCCGCCATTGCGCACCGCCTCGGCGACCTCGTCCTCGCGCCGCATCTTGGCTTGCGCGGCGGCGACGACACGGGCCGCATCCTGACGCGGGACGACGACCACGGCATCGCCGTCGGCCACCACGAGGTCACCGGGGCGCACCTCCACGCCTTCACAGACGACGGGCACGTTCACCGAGCCGTGGCCGGACTTGTCCGGATGCATCGGCCAGATGTCGGTGGCCCATACCGGGAAACCGAATTCGCGCACCTGGTCCACGTCGCGCACGCAGCCCTGCACCACGACGCCCGCCAGGCCCTTTTTCTGGGCATACCGGGTGGCAAGGTCGCCCCACTGCGCTCCCGACAGCTCGGCGCGGCAAACCACGACCAGCACATCGCCCGGCTGCGCCAGGTACAGCGCCCTGTGCATCATGAGGTTGTCGCCCGGCCAGCAGAAGGCCGTCACCGCCGGGCCGGCGATGCGCGCGCCCTGCACCACCGGGCGCATGCGCGGCCCCATCAGCGTGGCCCGTCCCGCCGGGCCCATGGCCTCGTGCAGGTCGGCCACCGTCACTTCACGGGCCTGCGCCACCAGCTCGGCGGGCACGCGGTTCACCTTCAGGTACACCTTCGAAGCAGTCATCTTGGTTTTTCTCTTGATTCAATCCACGCTGGCGCCGGAGGCCTTGACCACCTGGCTCCACTTGGCGATATCCGAATGCAACACGGCAGCGAACTGCGCCGGGTCGGTCGCGTAGGGCTCGGCGCCCTGTGCCATGAACTTCTCCACCACGTCCGGCGAGCGCAGCACTTCGTTGACGTCGGCGTTGATCTTGCGCACCACCTGCGCGGGCACCTTGGCGGGCGCGAACAGCCCGAACCAGGGATTGACGTCGAAGTCGCGATAGCCGGCTTCGGCGATGGTGGGGATCTGGCTGAACGATGCGGCACGCTTGGCGCTGGTGACCGCGATGGGGTGCAGGGTGCCTTGCTTGATGGCGCCGGCGACCGAGGGCAGGCTGGTGAACACCAGCTGGATCTGGCCGCCCATCAGGTCCTGCATCGCCGGCGCGGCGCCGCGGTAGGGAACGTGCACCAGTTTCACACCGGTGGCCGTGTTGAACATCTCGCCGAGCAGGTGGTTGACGGAGCCATTGCCGGCCGAGCCGTAATTCAGGCGGCCCGCCTTTGCGGCGGCAACCAGCTCCGGGATGGTCTTGAACGGCGCGTCGGGGCGGGTGACCACCACGAACGGCAGGGTGGCCAGCGTCGCCACGGGCGCGAAGTCCTTCTCGGGATCGAAAGGCAGCTTCTTGTACAGCGAGCCATTGATCGCATGCGTGCCCACATAGCTCATGAGGAGCGTGTAGCCGTCGGCCGGCGAGTTCGCCACCACCTCCATGCCCACGTTGCCTCCCGCCCCCGCGCGGTTCTCCACCACCACCGGCTGGCCCCACTTTTCATTGAGCTTCTGCGCCACGATGCGGGCCAGCGCGTCGGAGGCGCCGCCGGGTGTCTGCGGCACCAGGATCTTCACGGGCCGGTTGGGGAAGTCCTGCGCCTGGCTCGTGAACGCCAGCGCGGCAAGCGCCAGCAGCGAAGTCCAGTTCCGGATCTGCTTGAACATGGTTTGTCTCCTGTCGTTGGTTGTTCACTCACCCGCTGCGATGGCCTGCACGGCCCGCCGCAACTGGTCTCGCAAGGGGGCATCCAGCGCGGCCGCGTCGAAACCGGCCACCACCTCGGCGGTGCGCCGTTCGATCAGCCGGCGCAGCCGGTAGCGTGCCCGCTCCTGCACCAGGGCATCCCGCCGCTGCGCCTGGGCGAACCAGGCCTGGTGGCGGTCGATCTCGGCCGAGAGCGCGGCAATCGAATCGGGTTGGGTGGCAGACGCCAGCAGCACGGTGGGCCGCCAGTCGCCCTCGATATGCCGCGCCATGGCGGAGATGCGCTTGATGTCGGTGGCCATCTTCTGCGCGCCCGGCAGGTCGGCCTTGTTGACGACGAAGATGTCGGCCATCTCCATGATGCCGGCCTTCATGGCCTGCACGATGTCACCGCTCTCCGGCAGCAGCACCAGCACCAGCGTGTCGACCTGCACCCGCGCGGCGTACTCCGCCTGCCCGACGCCCACCGTTTCCAGCAGCACCTCGTCGAAGCCGTGGGCGTCCATCAGGTCCAGCATCTCCGGCAGGTTGTCCGAGAGGCCGTCCGAGGTCGAGCGCGATCCGATCGAGCGGATGTACAGCTCCGCGCTGCCATCGAGTTCGTCCATCCGGATGCGGTCGCCGAGGATGGCGCCGCCGGACTTCGGGCTGCTCGGGTCGACCGCCAGCACGCCGACGCGCTGGTCCCGCGCGCGGTGCAGCGCGAGGCGGCCGGCCAGGGTGCTCTTGCCGGCGCCCGGCGCCCCGGTGAGCCCGATCCGCCGCGCATGGTGTGCGTGCGTGGGCGGCGGTTGCTGCCGCAGCAGTTCGCCAGCGCCGGCGTTGGCCAGCGCCGTCAGCGCCTTGCCCAGCGCATGCCGGTCCAGCGGCTCGCGCATCAGGCGGCCGCCTTCCCCACCACCTCGTCGTGGTGCTCGTCCAGCAGCGGTGGCAGGCCGTAACGCGGCACGAAGCCCTCGAACTTGACCGGACTGCCGACGGCGCGCAGCGGATACTCGCCCTCGCCCAGCCGCACCACCAGGTCGCGCGAGCGCGTCAGCTCGCTGTCCAGGGCCTGCGCCAGGGTGCCGACTTCGGAGACGACGACCCCGAGCGGCGCCAGGCGGCGCACCCATTCGGCCGCCGGCTGTTGCATCAGCACCTTGCCGATCGCGGCGAGCACGGGGCCACGGTTCTGCCTGGCGGCTGGCCATGGTGGCGAACATCGGGTCGTCGATCCAGCCGGGCTGGCCGACCTCGACGCAGAACTTCTGCCAGAACTTGTCGTGGGTGATGAACAGGGTCAGCCAGCCGTCCGCGGTCGGGAAGATCTGCGCCGGCACCATGTAGGGATGCGAAGAGTTGGCCAGCCGCTCCACGACTTCGCCGGTGTTGAGCGCGGCTCCGGCCAGGTAGTTGAGCTGCGACATCATCACGTCGTGCATCGAGACGTCGACCTGTCCGCCGCGTCCTTCGACGATCTTGGCGAGCAGGCCCATCGCGGCCATGATGCCGGCGGAGTTGTCCACGGCCGAATAGCCGGCCTTGGTCGGCGGCGCCGAGGGATCCCCGGTGAGCGCCATGACCCCGGTCACCGCCTGGATCACGTAGTCGTAGGCGGGGTTCTCCGCGAAGGGGCCGTCGAGCCCGTAGCCCGTGAGCGCCACGCACACGATCTTGGGGTTGCACTCGCGCAGCCCCTGGTAGGTGAGGCCCAGCTTCTTGATCGCCGAGGGGCGCAGGTTGGTGACCAGCGCATGCGCGTCGCGGGCGATGGCGTGAAGCTCGGCCCGGCCCTCGCTACTCGCCAGGTCCAGCACCACGCTCTTCTTGTTGCGGTTCAGGCTGGCGAAGTAGGCGTTGTGCGGCCCGACGAAATGCGGGCTGACCTTGCGGGCGATGTCGCCCTCGGGCGGCTCGATCTTGATCACCTCGGCGCCCATGTCGGCCAGCAGCAGGCCGCAATAGGGGCCCGCCAGCATGTGGCCGACCTCGATCACCCGGATGCCGGCCAGCGGTCCGGTCATTTCAATGCCGCCGCCAGTTTCGCCACCACGCTCTCGAGCAGCATGTCGGCGGTGAACACCGCGGACACGCCGAGGTCGCGCAGTTCCGCATGGTCCTCGCCGGGGATGGTGCCGCCGACGAACACCTTGATGCCGTTGGCCCGCCGCTCGCGCAGTTCGGCGATCACGTCCTTGACCAGTTCCTTGTGGCTGCCGGAGAGGATGCTCAGGCCGACTGCGTCGACGCCCTCATCCACCGCCACCTGCGCGATCTGCGCCGGGCTGCGCCGCAGGCCGGTGTAGATCACCTCGGCGCCGGCATCGCGCAGCGTGAGCGCGACGATCTTCGCGCCGATGTCGTGTCCGTCCAGTCCCGGCTTGCCCACCAGGATGCGCTTGCCAGCGAGCGGCCGTGCCGTCTTGGTCTCGTTCATAGATTCACCGGTTCCTTGAATTCGCCCCATTCCTTCTTCAGGCAGGCCACCATCTCCCCCACCGTGGCGTAGGCATGGCAGCACTCCACCAGGTAGGGCATCACGTTCTCGTTGTCCTTGGCCGCCGCAGCGGCGAGCTTGGCGAGCGAGGCATCGACCGCCGTCTGGCTGCGCGTGTCCAGCACCTTCTCGAATTTCTCCAGCGCGCGCTGGGCCACCGTGGGGTCGAGCTTGAAGACGTCGCCGACGCCGATCTTCTCGTCGGCCTTGCGGAAGTAGTTCTGGCCCACGATGGGCGCCTTGCCCGAATCGGTGTCGAGCTTGCGCTCCAGGCCGCGTTCGGCCAGCCGCAGCTGGATCCAGCCGTCCTCGATGGCCGGGACCACGCCGCCGTAGGCGTCGATCTCGTCCATCACCTTGACGATCATTTCCTCCATGCGGTCGGTGTGCTGCTCCAGGAAGTAGCTGCCGCCGAGCGGGTCGACCGTGCGGCCGATGCCCGACTCGAAGGCGATCATCTGCTGCGTGCGCACCGCCAGCTCCGCCGAGAACTCGGTCGGGATCTGGAAGGCCTCGTCGAAGGCGCAGGTGAAGATCGACTGCGCGCCGCCGAAGACGGCGGCCATCGTTTCCACCGCGACCCGCACCGCGTTGTTGTAGGGCTGCGGCGCGACCAGCGAGGAGCCGCCGCACACCACGCCGAAGCGGAAGTGCTGGGCCTTCGGGTCCTGCACCGCGTAGCGCTCCTTCATGAAGCGCGCCCACAGGCGGCGGCCGGCGCGGAACTTCGCGATCTCGTCGAAGAAGTCCATGTGGACGTAGAAGAAGAACGAGAGCCGCTTGGCGAATTTCTCGACGTCGCCGCCGCGCCGCTGCAGTTCATCCACGTAGGCCAGGCCGTTGGCCAGCGTGTACGCCATCTCTTCCGCCGCGGTGGCGCCGGCGTCGCGCACGTGGGCGCCGGCGATGCTGATCGGGTTGAAGCGCGGCGTGACGTCGTTGGAGTACAGGATGGAGTCCGCGATCAGCCGCATCGAGGGCCGCACCGGGAAGATCCAGGTCCCGCGGGCCACGTATTCCTTGAGGATGTCGTTCTGGATCGTGCCCGTGAGTTTGCTGCGCGGCACGCCCTGCTTGTCGGCCACCGCCAGGTACATCGCATAGATGATCGCGGCCGTGCCGTTGATGGTGAACGAGGTCGAGATCTTGCCCAGGTCGAGGTCCTTGAACAGGATTTCAGCCTCGCTCAGGTTGGACAGCGACACGCCGACCTTGCCGATCTCCGGCTTGGCCATGGGATGCGTCGGGTCCAGGCCGCACTGGGTGGGCAGGTCCAGCGCGACCGACAGGCCGGTCTGGCCCTGATCCAGCAGGAACTTGTAGCGCTCGTTGGATTCCTCGGCGGTGCCGAAGCCGGAGTACTGGCGGATGGTCCACAGCCGGCCCTGGTAGCCGTCGGGGAAGATGCCGCGCGTGAACGGGTACTCGCCCGGCTTGCCGATGCGCTCCGGGTTCACCGCGCTCGCGTCCACGCTGGTGGGCACCGGGATGCCGGTGCGGCTCACGGGCCCGAGCACGGGTTCGGCCGGCAGGGGATTGGGGTTGGGGTCTCTCGTGTTCATGCTATGCCTTGGACAGCAGCTTTTCGGAAGCGGCCCAGTGGTCGTCGTGCAACCAGGTCTGGACCAGGTGGGTCTGTTCGATGCGGCGGTGCGCTTGCCAGCCGGCGCCCTGGCGGGCGGCGATGGCCTGCGCCTTGATGCCGCGCAGCACCTGCGGCGCGCAGGCGTTCAGGGGTTTCAGGAAGGCGGCGACGTCGGCGCCGCGCGGACCGTCGGCGACCGAGACGTCGCTCAGCCCCCAGGCCACGGCCTGCTCGGCGGCGACCAGTTCGCAGCGGCTCATCATGCGCAGCGCGCGCGACGGCCCGACGAGGCGGAACAGGTCCGGCCCGCCGCCCCAGGCGGAGGTGATGGCCAGCTTGGCCTGGATGTAGCCGATGCGTGCATGGGCGGCCTGCATGCGCATGTCGCAGGCCAGCGCCAGTTCAGCGCCGCCGCCGATGGCGTCGCCGTTCACATAAGCGATGACCGGCACCGGGCAGTTGCGGATGGCATCGAGCGCCGCGCCGGCCTCTTCCATCATGGCCATGACCGCCACTTCGTCGCGCACGTTCGCCAGGTCGCGCAGGTCACCGCCGGCCGCGAAGTACTTGTCGCCGGCGCCGGTCACCACGAGGTACCTGACATCCGGGCGCGCGCCGGCGGCGCGCACCGCCGCCGCGAGTTCCGCCAGCACCGGACGGGCCAGCGCGTTGTGTTTGGCGGCGCGGTCGATCGTGATCCAGACCGCGCCCGGCTCGTGTTCTTCCGACCGCACGGTGGCGGTCGTTTGCTTGGGACTTGATTGCATGGCTATGATGTTAGGCAGCGAATTGATCGAAGTGAAGAACCGTTGTTCGAGATATCGGACAAAACACCACTGCAAAGGGCCTCCCACTTGAATCCGGAAGAAGACGTTCAGAATGCCGAACAAACAGCTGGACCGCCTGCTGCGGCCAAGGCCGCCGGCGGCGTGGCGGTCACTGCGGTCGAGCGGACGCTGGACATCTTCGAGACCTTCCTGAAGGTGCAGAAGCCGATGTCGCTGACGGACCTGGCGGAGGTCACCGGCATTCCCAAGAGCAGCTGCCACGCCATCGTGGGCACGCTGGCCGCGAGGGGCTACCTCTACTCGATGACGCGGCCACGGGCGCTCTATCCCACGCGGCGCCTGTTCGACCTAGGGCGCGAGATCCTGGAGAAGGACCCGTTCATCGACCGGGTCATGCCCATGCTGGAGCGCGTGCGCGACGCCTCCCGCGAAACCGTGATCCTCGGCAAGCGCCAGGGCGATGCGGTGATCTACCTGCAGGTGGTGGAGAGTCCGCACTCGATCCGCTACTCGGCCAAGCCCGGGGAGTTCAAGCCCCTGCACTCCAGTTCGATCGGCAAGGCACTGCTGGGCAGCCTGAAGGAACCGGAGCTGCGCGCGCAGTTGGCGGCCCGGCCCCTGCCCGCCATCACGGGGGCGACGCTCACCGATCCCGAAGTGCTGGTCAATGACATCCTCGAGAGCCGCCGCCGCGGCTACTTCGTCACGCGCGGGGAGAACGTTCCGGACGTGTGGGCGGTGTCCGCTTTCCTGTCGGTGAATTCGGAGACGCTGGCCATCGCCATCGCCGGGCCGCGGCACCGGATGGAGAACAACGTGCTCGAGCACGCGCAGTTGCTGGTGGCCTCCTGCAGCTTCATCGCGAAGCAGTGGTCGCGCGGCTGAGGCCGAGCCCGGCCTGCAGCCGGTCACAGGTGCAGTTTCTCCGCGTCCGCGGCCAGGGCGGCCGCCGCGGCGCACAGCTCGTCGTGGATGCTGCGCAGGCGCTCCTCGCCGTAAAGCTCGGGCGTTCCCACCAGGCCCAGCGATGCGAAGGCATCGCCGCGCGATCCGCGCACCGGAACGGCGAAGGCGTGCACGCCGGCAACCACGTCGCCGAGGTTGACGCCGAAACCGTGGCGGTCGGAGCGCTCGCGCATCTTCTGCAGCGCCTCCAGGCGCCCCGTGCCGCGGCGCGCGATCTCCTGCGCCACGTTGTCCAGCAGGACCTCGTTCACTTCGTCGGCCGGCAGGGTCTGAAGGATGGCGACGCCGCCCACCGACGTGAAGAGCGGACGGCGCGTCCCCGGGTACACCATCAGCCCCGACAGCGGCAGCGTGCCCGCGCGCACGCTGCAGACATACTCATTGCCGCTGCGCAGGATGAGCACCGCGATGCCCGCCATGCGCCGCGCGAACGCCTGGACCGCGGCTTCCGCGCGGCGCTGGAACTGCGCGTGTTCGGGCAATGCCAGGCCCAGTTCGTACATCAGCGGCCCCGGGAGGTAATGGCGGTCGCTGGGACGCTGCTCCACGAGGCGCTCCTCGACCATGCAGGCGAGCATGCGGTGCACGGTCGCCTTGTCCTGCTTGCAGGCGGCGGCCAGGTCGGACAGGCGCCAGCCGAATCCGGGCCGGGCCGCAATCATGCGCATGAGCTTGATGCCCCGGCCCAGGCTCTGGGTTCCGCTGCGGTCCGGCAGCGGCGGCAGGCGCCGGGTGCAGCGGTGACAGTTCGGCGAGATTCATCATCGGCCGATTATCTGGCTCCGGCCGACCGCGCCAAGAGGCAATCCCGCATCGCGAAGCCACGTCGCGGCCGGTCGTTCGAATCTCCGCGCATGAATTTCACGATGCGGCGCAGCCCTTCGGCCGGCTGAACGACCGGACTGTGCCGGACCGGAGCAGCCGGGGCAGGCGATCCGGCATGCCGGCCGTGGCATCCATCGCCGGGTCAACTCTCCACGTTCAGGCCTGCGGCACGATGTAGTCGCTGGCCGACAGGCGGAAGGTGGTGCGCTTCATCAGCCGCGGCTGGTCCAGGCGCATCTCGTCGCGGCGGTGCATGGTGCAGCCGTTGTCCCACATCAGCAGGTCACCGTTGTGCACCTTGTGGCGGTACACCAGCGAAGGATCGCCGCCGGCTGCGAACAGGATGGGCATCACGCGCGCGGCCTCCGCCTCGGACAGGCCTTCGATCGCCACCAGCGTGGTCGGGTCGGCGTACAGCGCCTTGCGGCCGGTGCGCGGGTGCGTCAGCACGAGCTGGTGCCTGGCATCCGGCAGGCTCAGCATCGCGTTGGCCTTTTCCTTGTCCTTCAGCTCCAGCGCGTTGAGCATCGCGTACCGCTTGGCGTAGCGGTAGACGCCCGTCTTGCCTTCGATCAGCTGCTGGATGTCCTTGGGCAGGAGGTCCCAGGCGCCGTACTGGTTGGCCCAGTAGATGTCGCCGCCGTCGCGCGGCACTTCGGTGCCGAACAGCATCGCGCCGGTGGCGGGACGAACCTGGTAGGTCTGGTCGGAGTGCCAGTCCACGTCATCCCCGCCGGCGAAGCCGCCGACGAAATTGCCGTTCGCATACTTGAGCGTGCTGAAGTAGATGATCTGCTCGTGATAGGGCGACTGGATGTCCTTGCGGCCCGTGGACTCGCAGCGGCCGAAATGCTCCGAGAACCGCACGAGCTCGGACTCTTCCAGCGACTGGCGGCGGTAGATCATCACGGGCGATTTCTGCCAGAGGGCCTTCAGCTCCTCGATGGCATCGGGGCTATTGACCAGGTCCGAGACCTGGTTGTGGACTTCCACGGCGAAGTCGCTGTGCAGGGGGGAGGTACGCAGTTGGGTCATGATTGGTTTCACTCGGGTTTCATCTGAGCGGTGTTGATGACGTGGGCGTAGTTGCGCCGCTCCTCGCGCAGCCACGCATTGAGTTCCGTCGTATTCATGACGGGGGCCTTCTCGAAGCCCAGGTCGGACAGGGCCTTGTCGGTTTCCGGCAGGGCCAGGATCTTGCGCATCTCGGCGGCCAGCTTGGCCTGGATCTCGGCGGGCACGCCACGCGGCACCATCAGGGCGTTCCAGGCGGCGAGCGTGAAATTGGGCAGGCCCTGCTCGCGCGCGGTCTTCACGCCCGGCATCGACGCCATCGGCGCGGCCGTGGTCACGGCCAAGGGCTTGATCCTGGGGAGCCCGGTGCGGGTGGCGGCGACGGTGTCGATCAGGATGGGCACGTGCCCGCCCACGGTCGCGGTCATGGCATCGGCCGAGCCCTTGAACTTGACGGCGAACAGGGGAACGTCACGCTGCTTGAGCATCTCCAGCACCAGCTGGCCGGTCACGCTGGGGATGGCGACATCCACCTTGCCCGGCTTGCTGCGCGCCAGCGCGATCAGCTCGGAGAGCGAGTTGACGCCGGCGTTGGGGCCGGCCGAGATCGCGAACGGGATCAGCGCCGTCAGCACGATCGAGTCGAAATCCTTTTCGGCGTCGAAGCCCGGGTTGGCGAACAGGGCCGGGTTGATCGCGTGCGTGCCGTTGGCACCCATCACCAGGGTGTAGCCGTCGGGCGTTGCCTTGGCTGCCGCGGCGGTGCCGATGTTGCCCGAGGCGCCCGGCTTGTTCTCCACGAAGAAGCTCTGGCCGAAAGCCTGGGTGAGCTTGTTGGCGAAATAGCGGGTGGCGATGTCGGTGCTCTGGCCGGGCGGATAGGCGACGATGATGCGCACCGGCCGGTTCGGCCAGTCGGATTGCGCCTGCGCGGCGAGCGGGAGCAGGGGCAGCGCTGCAAGCAGGCCGAGTGCGATTCGTCTGGCGATGGATTTCATGGTTCGTCTCCTGGTTCGGGCCTCTTGTGGGCGGGAATGGGAAGTTAACGGCGCAACGGGTGTCAGGGAAAGAGCGCGGCGACCGGCTTTTCCGCATGTTGAACTTCCGGCGCCGGCGGCGCGGGCCAGAGGTAGCCGGGGTTCAGCTCGTCGAAAGCGCGGCAGCCGATCTGCGCCATCACCATGTCGATCTCGCTGCGCACCAGCTGGATCACGCGCGCGATGCCGGCCTCGCCGGCGGCGGCGGCGCCGAACAGCGTGGGCCGCCCGAAGATCGCGAACTTGCGCGCCCAGGCAGCGGGCGATCACGATGTCGGAGCCGCGCCGCACGCCGCTGTCCAGGATCAGTTCGACGTCGTCGCCGACCGCGGCGCGGATCGCCGGCAGCACTTCCAGCGGCGAGGGCGCGGTATCCAGCTGGCGGCCGCCGTGGTTGGATATCACCAGCCCATCCACGCCGATGCTCACCGCCTTGCGCGCGTCCTCCGGATGCATCAGGCCCTTGACCACCAGCGGGCCGGACCAGGCTTCGCGGATGCGCTGCAGGTGGCCCCATTGCACCATCGGCGCCGGCGTCAGCGTGCCGTACATGTCGGCCACTTGGGGCGCCGAGGCGCCGGGCGGCGCATAGGGCTGCCAGTTCTGCATCATCGGGATGCCGCCCGCGCGCAGGTAGCGCAGCACCCAGGCCGGATGCGCCATCGCGTCGAGCATCACGCCAGGCGTCATGCGCAGCGGCCGGGTGAAACCGTTGCGCTTGTTGCGCTCGCGGTTGGAGTTCACCGGCACGTCCACCGACACCGTCAGCACCCGCACGCCGGCCTTGGCCGCGCGCCGCACCAGGTCGTCGTTGATGCGCTCGTCGGTGGTGCAATACATCTGGAACCAGACGTTGTCGGGCGCTTCCTTCACGACGCTCTCCAGGGAGCCGTTGGCGGCGCTGGAGAGCAGGAAGGGAATGTCGGCGGCGGCGGCGGCGCGCGCCAGCATGCGGTCCGCGTCCGGCCGGAACAGCCCGGCCAGACCGGTGGGCGAGATGCCGAACGGGCTGGCGTAGCGGCGCCCGAGCAAGGTCGTCGACTGGTCGCGCTTGGACACGTCGACCAGGTATCGCGGCATCAGGCGCCAGCGCTGGAAGGCTTCCCGGTTGCGCCGCAGGCAGAGCTCGTCGTCGGAGCCGCCGTCGATGAAGTCGAAGGCGATTCGCGGCAGCTTGCGCCGGGCCAGTTCCCGGATGTCGTCGAGGTTGTAGGCAGATCGGATGTTCATGGCGAAATCGTGTGGAGCGCCATGAAGGTAACGCCGGGCGCGGGTAAAAAGGCGGTTGCCGGCAGGCGCTGTTTCACATGTTGAACCGCCGCTTGCCCGGCCTCAGCCGGAGGATTTTTGGCAGATGCTTGAAATGAAGGTCTGCACCTTCGGCGCCGGCTTTTAGGGCCGGGCGGGCGCCGTGACCGAGACCTGCATGAGCTGCGTTCGGAGTTCCTGCAGTTTCTTTTTCAGCTGCTTGCGGTTTTCCGGCCCGACGCGCAGCAGGATCTTCTGCCCCGCCGCCAGCCGTTGCAGCTTGCCGTCCGCGAATTCGTAGCGTGTCCAGGGATTGGCGGACGCAATGGGCCCCTTGATCTGCGTCAAGTTGACTTCCAGCCGCGTGGATGGCTCGGGTGTCGCCAGGAGGAGATCGATGACTTCGAGCACGCGGTCGTTCAGGGACTGGCCACCGAACCCGAGCTCGCGGTGAGCCTGCTGCAGGAGGGGGTACATGCGACGATACAGATCCACGGCCTGCGCCGCATCCACTGCGGCGACGAAAGCGACGAAGGGTGCGTAGCGCAGCGAGTTCCTTTCCGAAATGAATCGCGATTCGCCGGCTTGATCCACCGAAAAGCGGCCGGGCGCCGGTAGCACTGGCCATGCCGCGACCGGGGCGTGCTCGCGGCCCAGGCTGTCGAGGGTGGCGACCGCCTTGCGAGGAAAGTTCGTGGTTGACATGAAACGCTGGACCGCTTCGCTGCCGAACAGCGCCACTAGCGCTTCGGGGATGCCGCTCGCCTGCACGAGTTCCTTGTCCGGCACCGGCAAGGGCGTGGACGTCGACCTCTGGTGCGCCTGTGACGCTTCCTGCGCCGGTGGCGGGCTGCTGGCCGGGGTTACCTCAGGCGCCACTTCAGGGCGGGAGACCAAAACCATCCGGCGGCCACGGATGCGATGACGACGAGCGGAACCACGACGGACGAGACCGACCTTCGCCGCCTCCGCCGAGCAGCACCGACCGCTCCGGGCTCGGCGTCGAAGCTGGGTTCCCTTCGTGTATCCATCAGATGCCCATGATGCGCTCTTGCTTCCGCCGGATCAAGTTGGCCCCAACCCGCCCTGCCCATTGAAGCTCTACAACTGCGTTCTGCGCTGCCATGCTGCTGCGCGATGCTCACCGCTCTGCAGGTGTTACTCGCTTCTGCACAGCCTGGAATAGCCGCCCACGAATGAGTTGCATGGCCTGGCCGCGCTGCTGACTTCCCGCTGAAACGGTGGAAGTGATGGCGACCACCAGGCCCAGCGGTGCATGGACCCAGATGAACTGGCCGGCGTAGCCGCTGGCGAAATACGTGCCGTCGGAGGGCACCCACCAGAACAGTCCATAGGGCAGCCGTACCGGCGGGCCCCCGTCACTGTGCGCCCTGGTGGCCTGCGCGACGAATCCCGGTGCCAGCAGCGCATGGCCATTCCAGACTCCGTCCTGCAGGAACAAATGCCCCAGCTTCGCCATGTCGACAGTGCGCAGGTGCAAGCCGCGCTGGTAGGACGGCTCGACCATGCCCAGCGGCTGCACGAGTTGCTCACGTGCATAGTCGGCCAGCGGCCGATCGGTCACCTTTTCCAGGACGGCGGTGACCAGGTTGACGATGCTGTTGTCGTAGGCGAAGGACTGGCCGGGCTGGCTGCGCAAGGGTCGCGCCCACGCCTGCGCGGGCGCCTGTGGGGCCGCCGTGCCGGCGGCATCGTTTACTTCGAAGCCAGCCGTCATGGTGAGCAGGTGATGCAGAGTGATCGTCTGCGCCCGCGGATCTGTATTGAGCGGACGCCACTGCGGCACCAGTTCCACCACGGGCCGGTCGAGCGAAGCGATATGGCCCTGCCGGAGCGCAACGCCGAGCAGTGCCGCCAGCGCACTCTTGGCAACGGACTGCGTGTCGCGCAGTGCCTCGGGATTTCCGTCGCGATGGTACTGGTAGGCCGTGCGACCCTTCAGGATCACCACCACGCTCTGGATGTCCGTCAGCCGCTCGCCGATGCCCTGGTCGAAACCCTCGAATGCGGCCGCATCGAGCCGCTGTTCTTCGGGTGTCGAGGCGCGCCAAGGGGCGACGGGCTGCGCCGCACCGGCAGCGCCTGCGAGCAGGCAGAAAGCGAGAACGAAAGCGCGCATGGAATCCGGATAGACGCTGGGCCTCAGCCGCGTCGTGCCGCTTCGATCGCAGCGATGTCGATCTTTCCCATCTGCATCATCGCTTCGAAAGCGCGCTTGGCCGCCGCGCGATCAGGATCGGCGATCGCGGCAATGAGGGCGCGTGGCGTGATCTGCCACGACAAGCCCCACTTGTCCTTGCACCAGCCGCATGCGCTTTCCTGGCCGCCGTTTCCGACGATCGCGTTCCACAAGCGGTCGGTTTCGGCCTGGTCGTCGGTCGCGACCTGGAACGAGAAGGCCTCGTCGTGCTTGAACGCCGGGCCCCCGTTCAGGCCGAGGCAAGGGATGCCCATCACGGTGAACTCGACCGTCAGGACATCGCCCTGCTTGCCGGCGGGATAGTCGCCGGGCGCGCGATGGACGGCTCCCACCGCGCTGTCCGGAAACGTCTCTGCGTAGAACTGCGCGGCGTCCAAGGCGGTGCCGTCGTACCAGAGACAAATCGTGTTCTTGCTGACCATGTTCGTTCTCCTACTCATGAACAGGTACGTGTGAGCTAGCGACGAACGCAGCCCGACTGGTGGCGCACCCTTGAGACAGTCTGCCACGATCTCGCGTATCAAGAGAGCCCGACGCGCCGACGCCTGTGTCAGTCGCCTGCCTACAGGGCGGCCCGTCGGCCTCGCTCCGATACTGGCGTGTTCAGCGCACATTCCTTCAGGAAGGATTCATCCATGGACCGTCCCCACGACCTCACGATCACGCGCCGTGACCTCTTGATCGCCGGCGCTGCCTCCGCGGCTACGGTGGCCGCGCTCGACCCGATGCGGCCACGCAGCCAGCCCCAGGCCACAGGCCGGCGCGGTGCCGGCATCGCCTGTCTCGCTGGAAGTGAACGGGACCGTTCACGTCCTCGAACTCGACAACCGCACCAGCCTGCTCGATGCCTTGCGCGAGCACTTGCACCTCACCGGCACCAAGAAGGGCTGCGACCACGGCCAGTGCGGAGCGTGCACCGTGCTCGTCAATGGCGAGCGGATCAATTCCTGCCTCACCCTCGCCTTGATGCACCACGGGGCGAAGATCACCACCGTCGAAGGCCTGGGAACACCTTCGCGGCTGCACCCGATGCAGGCCGCCTTCGTCAAGCACGACGGTTATCAATGCGGCTATTGCACGCCCGGCCAGATCTGCTCGGCGGTCGGAACGCTCGACGAGATCCGCCGCGGGGTCCCCAGCCATGTCACCGCCGACCTCACCGCCCGGCCGCTGCTGTCCGCCGAAGAACTGCGCGAGCGCATGAGCGGCAACATCTGCCGCTGCGGCGCGTACTCCAACATCGTCGATGCGATCTCCGAGGTCGCGGGGGTGCGGACATGAAGCCCTTCACCTACGAACGCGCCAGCTCTCCCGCCGAGGCGGCCGCCGCGGTGGCGCGCAATCCCGCCGCGAAGTTCATCGCCGGCGGCACCAACCTGCTGGACCTGATGAAGCTGCAGATCGAGGCGCCCACGCACCTCGTCGACGTGAACGGCCTGGCGCTGGACAAGATCGAGCCCACGCCCGAAGGCGGGCTGCGCATCGGCGCGCTGGTGCGCAACACCGCGCTGGCCGCCGACGAACGCGTGCGGCGCGACTACGGCGTGCTGTCGCGCGCGCTGCTGGCCGGGGCCTCGGGCCAGCTGCGCAACATGGCCACCACCGCCGGCAACCTGCTGCAGCGAACGCGCTGTCCCTACTTCTACGACACGGACCAGCCCTGCAACAAACGCCAGCCGGGCAGCGGCTGCAGCGCCATCGGCGGCTTCAGCCGGCAGCTCGCCGTGGTCGGCGGCAGCCAGGCCTGCATCGCCACCCACCCCAGCGACATGGCCGTGGCCATGCGCGTGCTGGATGCGAACGTCGAGACCGTGCGGTCCGACGGCCGCAGGCGGGTGATCCCGATCGCGGACTTCCATCGCCTCCCTGGCGACACGCCGCACATCGACACCACGCTGCAGCGCGACGAGCTGATCACCGCCGTGACGCTGCCGCGCCCGCTGGGCGGCACGCATATCTACCGCAAGGTGCGCGACCGCGCTTCCTATGCCTTCGCGCTGGTCTCGGTGGCTGCCATCGTGCAGCGCGACGGATCAGGGCGCGTGGCCTTGGGCGGCGTCGCGCACAAGCCGTGGCGGGACCCGGCCGCCGATGCGGCGCTTGCCACAGGGCGCCAAGGCCGCGACCGCGCGGCTGCTGGCCGATGCGCGGCCCACGCACGACAACGCCTTCAAGGTCCCGCTGGTGGAACGCACGCTCGCGGCGGTGCTGGCGCAGGCGAGGAGCTGAGCATGAAATTCGACACCCCCGCCACCACCAATCCCATCGACCAGCTCAAGGTCGTCGGCAAGCCCACCGAACGGGTGGACGGTCCGCTCAAGACCACCGGCACGGCGCCCTACGCCTACGAGCGCCACGACGCGGCGCCGGACGCCGTGTACGGCTATGTCGTCGGCGCGGGCATCGCCAAGGGACGCATCGCCTCCATGGACCTGCAGGCCGCGCGCGCCGCGCCCGGCGTGCTGGCCATCGTCACCGCGCGCAATGCCGGCAAGCTCGGCAAGGGCGACTTCAACACCGCCAAGCTGCTGGGCGGCCCCGCCATCGACCACTACCACCAGGCCGTCGCCCTGGTGGTGGCGACCACCTTCGAGCAGGCGCGCGCGGCCGCGCAACTGGTGCGCATCACCTACGAGCGCGCGCCGGGCAAGTACGACCTGCAGGCCGAGAAGGCCGGCGCGCCGCTCGCCAAGCCCACCGCCTTTTCCGGCCCGTCGGAATCGAAGGTGGGCGACTTCGCCGGCGCGTTCGCGGCGGCGCCGGTGCAGTTCGACGCCACCTACACCACGCCCGACCAGACGCACGCCATGATGGAGCCGCACGCGACCATCGCGCAGTGGCGCGGCGACAAGCTCACGGTCTGGACCTCCAACCAGATGGTCGCGTGGAGCGTGGGCGATCTCGCCAAGACGCTGGGCATCCCCAAGGAGAACGTGCGCCTGGTATCGCCCTTCGTCGGCGGCGGCTTTGGCGGCAAGCTCTTCGTGCGCGCCGACGCCGTGCTCGCCGCGCTCGGCGCCCGCGCGGTGCGGCGGCCCGTGAAGGTGGCGCTGCAGCGGCCGCTGATGATCAACAACACGACACACCGTCCCGCGACCATCCAGCGCATCCGCATCGGCGCCACCCGCGACGGCAAGATCACGGCGATCGCCCACGAGGGCTGGAACGGCAACCTGCCGGGCGGCTCCGCGGAAACGGCGGTCAACCAGACGCGGCTGCTGTACGCCGGGGCCAACCGGCTCACCACCACGAGGCTGGCGGTGCTGGACCTGCCCGAGGGCAACGCCCTGCGCGCACCGGGCGAGGCGCCCGGCATGATGGCCCTGGAGATCGCCATGGACGAAATGGCCGAGAAGCTCGGCATGGACCCCGTGGAGTTCCGCATCGTGAACGACACGCAGGTCGACCCCGAAAAGCCGGATCGTCCCTTCTCGCAGCGCCAGCTCGTGCAGTGCCTGCGCACCGGGGCCGAGCGCTTCGGCTGGAACCGGCGCAACGCCCGCCCGGCTCAGGTGCGCGACGGCCGCTGGCTCGTCGGGATGGGCGTCGCCGCGGGCTTCCGCAACAACCTGCTGACCAAGTCGGGCGCGCGCGTGCGGCTGGACAACCGGGGCGTCGTCACGGTGGAAACCGACATGACCGACATCGGCACCGGCTCCTACACCATCATCGCGCAGACGGCGGCCGAGATGATGGGCGTGCCCCTGTCCAAGGTCGTTCGTGCGGCTCGGCGACTCGAACTTCCCGGTGTCCTGCGGGATCGGGCGGCCAGTGGGGCGCGAACAATTCGACGTCCGGGGTCTATGCGGCCTGCATGAAGCTGCGCGAAGCCGTGGCGGCGAAGGCCGGCATGCCGGCGAGCGAGGCCGTGTTCGCCGACGGAACGGTCCGCGCAGGCGAGCGCGTCGTGCCGCTCGCGGAACTCGCGGGCGCCGAAGGGCTCGTCCGGCGAGGATGCCATCGAGTATGGAGACCTCGACAAGAAGTACCAGCAGTCGACCTTCGCCGCGCACTTCGTGGAGGTGGCGGTCGATGCCAACACGGGCGAGACCCGCGTGCGCCGCATGCTCGCCGTGTGCGCCGCCGGGCGCATCCTGAATCCCACGTCGGCGCGCAGCCAGGTGATAGGCGCCATGACCATGGGCGTGGGCGCCGCCCTGATGGAGGAGCTTGCCGTCGACAAGCGCCGCGGCTTCTTCGTGAACCACGACCTCGCCGGCTACGAAGTGCCGGTGCATGCCGACATCCCGCACCAGGACGTGGTCTTCCTGGAGGAGACCGATCCGATCTCCTCCCCGATGAAGGCCAAGGGCGTCGGCGAGCTCGGGACTGTGCGGCGTGAGCGCGGCGATCGCGAATGCCATCTACAACGCCACCGGCGTGCGCGTGCGCGACTACCCGCTCACCCTGGACAAGCTGATCGATCGCCTGCCGCCCGTCGCCTGAGCTTTTCTCAACCAGGCCGATCTCACGCCCGGCGGCTTCTTGCGGCGCTCGCCCTAAGGCTATCCACCAGGAACCGGGCCGGCACGCTGAGTGCTGCCTCGTCGCGCACCGAGATCACGAACTTGCGCCTGGCCCATGCATTGGACAAGGGCACAACCTTCAACCCAACTGCTGCTGCATCGCCCGGGCCTCTTCCCTTGGAACGATCGCGAGCGCGAGGTCCGCGGCGACGATCCTGCAAGCCGCATCGACGGTGGAAACCTGGATGCGATAACGCATGCGCTTGCCGGCAGCGGCTGCCTGGCCCTGCTGGGTCGCCTTCATGATGCTGCGGGCGACGATGTCCACGTGCTCGTAGTCGATCGTGTCCTCGAAAGCCAGCGTGCGCTTTTTCGCGAGGGGATGATTCGGATGCAAGACGGCACAAAGTTGGTCGTGGCGATAGGGAAAGGTCTTCAGGCCGGCGCAGGTCGACCGCGTCCCAGCAGACGCCGATGTCGGCCCTTCCTTCCTCGACACCGCGCACCACCTCCCAGATTTCACGCTCCTCCAGACTCACGCGCACGTTTTCGTACTTGCGCGCAAATTCGCTGACATCTTCGGGCAGGAACTGTGCCACCGCGGACATGCTCGCGAAGACGCGGACATGACCCTGGACACCGTCGGCGAATGCCCCGAGCTCGGCCTGCATGCGATCGAACAATGCAAGCGATTCACGGGCGTAGCGCCATAGGGTCTCCCCCGCCGGCGTCACCGCGACACCGCGCCGGCCGCGTTCCAGAAGCTGCGTGCCTGTCGCCTCTTCCATCTGGCTGATGCGCTTGCTCACAGCGGACGCAACGATGGCCTCCCGCTGGGCCGCGGAGGCGATGTTGCGTTCCTCGCAGACGGCGACGAACAGGCGAAGTGACAGAGGGTCGAAATGGCGCACGGCGAAAGCAAGTGATCAGCCATCGCCAATCGGCATGGCTGTCTCCAAAGAATACCATTTCAGAGACGGCAGGATAAGCGGCACCATTGCGCCATTCACTCCATCAGTACCCGAGGTTTTTATGCGTATCGTCGAAATCCGGGAGCGCACGCTCCCATCGCCTCCCCCATCGCCAACGCCTTCATCGACTTTTCCAAGATGACGCTCAGCCTGGTCGCCGTCGTCACCGACGTGATGCAGGACGGCAAGCCCGTCGTCGGCTACGGCTTCAACTCGAATGGCCGCTACGGCCAGGGCAGCCTGATGCGCGAGCGCTTCATCCCGCGCCTGCTGGAAGCCGCCCCCGAGAGCCTGCGCAACGACGCCGGCGACAACCTCGATCCGCACAAGATCTGGGCGCCGATGTTCAAGAACGAGAAGCCGGGCGGCCACGGCGAGCGCTCCGTCGCCATGGGCACGATCGACATGGCCGTCTGGGACGCGGTCGCCAAGATCGAGGGCAAGCCGCTGTTCCGCCTGCTGGCCGAACGTTACGGCGTGCAAGGCCGACCGAGAGGTCTTCGTCTATGCGGCAGGCGGCTACTACTATCCCGGCAAGGGACTGGACGGCCTGAGCTCGAGATGCAGGGCTATCTCGACCGCGGCTACACCGTGGTGAAGATGAAGATCGGCGGCGCGCCGCTGGCCGAGGATCTGCGAGCGCATCGAGGCCGTGCTGCGCAGTCGCCGGCCGGCAGCCGCCTGGCGGTCGACGCCAACGGCCGCTTCGACCTGCGACGGCCGTCGACTACGCCAAGGCCCTGAGTGCCTACGACCTGTTCTGGTACGAGGAAGCCGGCGACCCGCTGGACTATGAGTTGCAGGCGGAACTGGCCGAGCACTACGCCAAGCCCATGGCGACCGGCGAGAACCTGTTCTCCATGCAGGACGCCCGCAACCTGATCCGTTACGGCGGCATGCGTCCGGACCGCGACTGGCTGCAGTTCGACTGCGCGCTCAGCTACGGCCTGGTGGAGTACCTGCGCACGCTGGAGATGCTGCGAGGCCAATGGCTGGTCGCTGCGCCCGCTGCATTCCGCACGGCGGCCACCAGATGTCGCTGAACATCGCGGCCGGCCTGGGCCTGGGCGGCAACGAGTCCTACCCGGACCTGTTCCAGCCCTATGGCGGTTTCCCGGACGGCGTGCGGGTGACAACGGCCACGTCACCATGCCGGAGCTTCCCGGCATCGGATTCGAGGGCAAGGCGGACC
>CAVRNE010000078.1:0-30126 GCA_963722025.1 uncultured beta proteobacterium | reverse complement strand
TCCTGTGCTCCATGCTGGAGCGGGACTGCCCGAGGAGATGCTCATTGCGAGCGAGGGCCGACCTCGACCTCATGAGCATTCTTAACCTGAAGTTACAGCGGTGACGAAAGTTTCTCGGGACAAATATGGGATGTTTGTCCCGTACAGGTTTGCGTTTTGTCCCGTTTAATCTTCCTGGCGACTCTCTTCAGTAGTGAGCAGTTCGACGATTGAGGAAGTTAGTTGTGGAAGAGCAAACCGAGACTTGGCAGCTCCGCTCGGGTACGTGGTACCGCGATCCAGAATCCGAGAGGTGGCGCCTTGCGATGACCCCCAATGGAACGGTCGCCAATGCAAAGCTCTCGGCTCAAGACGTTGGGCGCATGATCGGGGCCAAGAGAGACAGCTTCCAGTGGCCAGTGGTTCCCATCAGACTTCAATTACTCACCACAAACCGGCACTCCACTGCATGTCACGATCACGAGTCTGGATTCGCCGTGGGTTCCACCCTTTGGCGCATCCGCGCTCTCCGACATTGCCAAGCCCTTGGCAAGAGGCCTGAGGCAAACACCTGCGCCCCTGGCCTTGGCACGGTCAAACGGGCGCTTTGATCCAGCACAGAACCTTGCCGGCTCTTGCGCCTGGGCAGTATCGTTTCCTGGTTCACAAGTTCGATGTGGCTTCACCCATTTTGATGGCCATAGAGCTGGAGCACGGCATTCTCCTCGTACTCCTGCCCGAATCGAAGACCTGGATCCCGCTCGAGCGCCCGACCGGCGGGGTCCTGGCAGAGGGCCTGAAGAACTCCCGCGGATGGCGCATGGAAGTTGTTGAGGCGAGCCCGCAGCGCCACTTTGTACTTCCCGACTGCCGGTGGATTGGCGGCGGTAACACCGACCCTGATCGGTTTGTCGTACGCAGTAGAGTATTTTGGAGAAGGCCCGGCGCTCGGGGGCCCCGTTGCATGGGCAGGCGAAGTCTGGTTGCCGGTGCTAGGCGAGAAAGGTGTTGTCAACCTCGTCGGCAAGCCACGGGGGAGGCCAAACCAATCGTCTTGCCAACAAGCGCCCCCGCTCCAAAAAATGGCTTTGAAGCGCCGGTTTTCGATCCCCTTCACGTGATTTGGCCAAGCGAGGAAGGACAGCTCATTGTTCGCCTGGATCAAGACGGCAAGAAAGAGACTGATTGGATCGCCTGGCCCGACGGGCTGAGTCCGGCGTTCTCGTTGGGCTGCCCCTATCTGTCGCGTTCCGGTTCCTTTTCGCAGCTATGTTGGGAGGCCAAAACGAGTCGCTCGAGTACGTGCAAATGGGTAAGCTGGGCCCCGAAAGGGCCGCCATTGATGCGCCGCGACTAGGCACAGGGCACATCAGCTACAAGAAGGAGCAACGGATCGATGGCGATCCTTGGAGGGAGCCCGAACATGTTCTCGATGAGGCGTCTTCAGAGGTCGTTGTGCCGCTTATCGAATCCGAGCTCGAGCGCGCGGTAGTCGGCCTGAGGATCGATGCACCGCAGGGGGTCCTTGCTCTGCTGGAGTCCGATGAAGAAAGACACCGTGCCGTTTTGCAATTGCAGGCAGAAAACCGCGCCGCCGTTCTATTCGGCACTTTAAACGTCACAAGGCCCTGGCTTACCTCACTGTTTATCTACGACGCTCATTTGTGGGTGTACCACCCCGAACTCACGCAGGCATTTGGGTGGAAATTGGAGAGCTAGGTTGACTCAGCCGGTCTTGACGCCATGAACGTCGTTGAGATGAACAAGTTGGCTCAGTCGGCGCGGGGTGAGAGCCATGTGGATTTTGCGGTCGGCCGTGGTTCGGGTTGGTGGCCTACTGTCCATATTGTGGACGCGAGCCCGGCTTCACGGCGATCAACCAGGAGCCCGACGATCGTCCCCAAAGTGATGAGCCAGCGCAGGGAGCCGGCAGCGAGCAGAGCGACGACGCGCGCGGGACTAGCAGCCGATTTGCCGACCGGCAGTTCCGATGAGCCAGACAGGCAGCCCCGCGGAACGCTTCTATTCAAGACCGCGGCAGGCGTCGGCGCGTTGCTTCTCTTATGGATGGTGGTCAAGACTCCCGCGCCCAAGACAAACGAGGGAGCGTCGCCTCAGCGCGATATCTACCTCAGATATCGCGTCCCCAGGGGCGGGCCCGTCGACGAGCGCCGCACAAGTGCCATCGATTCCACCGCGCACCGAAACCGCGGTCCCGCCCCCATCAAACAGGCTCGCTATGTTCCGTGGCGAGCGAGACGGCAGGGTTGTGCAAATCGCAGAAATGAGTTTTTAAAGAGAGGATAACGTTATGCGAGCAATGACACGAACGGCCCACTTATGGCTTGATTTGATGAGAGGTGTGCTTGTGTTCGCGGCTGTGGCTGTGGCTGGCGCGCATGCGGAAGTCATCGTGACAGGTGGGAAGACGGGCACCTATTTCCAGATTGGCAACAACCTCAAGGAGATCGTTTCCCCGGCACTGGAAGTGCAGGACTCCAAAGGATCCTGGGCAAACGTGGAAGACATGAGCCAGACGAAAGGAGTTAGTCTGGCTATTGTTCAGTCTGATGTTTACGCCGCTTTTGTGTATTTGCGCGACAGCCAGGAAGTGCCCGCGGCAACAAGACGGCAGTACGGAAAGCTCCTCGCAAACCTCAGGGTCTTCATGCCGCTGTACAGGGAAGAAATCCATTTCCTGGTGAAGAAGGACAGCCCGCTTGAATTCATACATCAGATCCGGGGTGCGCGGATCTGGATGGATGCCGAGAAAAGCGGGACTTATCTCACCGCACTGAACATCTACAGCAAGATGTTCAATGAGCGACCCATCATCGTTAGTCCTTTCATCAATCCCACTGTGACGGGCGACGATGAAGGAACAAAAACGCGGCGGTCGGCATTGATGGTGCTAAGCGACCCGGACTTCTACAAGAGCTTTCCCAAAATTGATGTGCTTGTGCTTGTCGGCGGCCAGCCTCTCAAGTTGCTCGAAACGAACGTACCGCCGAACCTGAAGCTTCTGAAGTTCGATCCGAAGCACAGCACGTCGGCCAAAGTATTGCAGGACTACAAGAACGCGGACATCCAGAAGTCCAGCTACCCGTCCTTGAATATCGTTGATGCCGGTCTGCCCTCGCTCGCTGTGGATTCGTACCTGATAACGGCCAACTTCCAGAGCGAAGATCGCAATAAGTTCATCACCACGTTTGCCGGTCAGTTTTGTGAAAAGTTTCATGATCTCCAGAGCAAGGGCCATCCGAAGTGGAAGTCCCTTAGCTGGAAACCAGGTTCGCCTTTGCCTGCCCTGGCCGCAGGATGGCAGTACTCCGCAAGAGTGAAAGATCGGTTGAGCCACTGCCAGACGCAGGAATCCAACTGGGGTCGCCCCTCGGCGCCTGCAAGCCGCAAGATCGATTCGCCGGGCTGTGCCGATGAGAGATCGGGAGTTGAGGTCGTGAACTCGGGATCGCGACCATTCACGAGAGCCCCGGAGGCGGCACGACATAGCTCGCCGGCCGCTGCCGGCGGATCAGGAGGTTCTTCACCTCCCACTGCACCCCCGCGTCCAGTTCCCTCAAGTAACGGATGTCGCCGCCGCTTTGCACCGCGATCGGCACGCCGCCCTCGAACAGCAGCCGGTTCCCCGGCAGACGCGGCACCTTGTCACCCGGCGTCAGGATGCCGGCGAGATTCAACGGATCGGCAGCCGAGATGGCCACTCGCTCGCGGCCCGGCGTCTTCGCGGTCTTGCGCAGGGCCACGGCGGCTTCGGGCAGCGCGAACTGCTCGCCGGAGAAGCCGCTGACAAAGCGGCCGCCGCGCACCTCGCCGCGCGCTTCGAGCCGGCGCAGCACGTAGTACAGCTCGCGCCACGGCGGCAGCCCTTCCTCGCGTTCCAGCAGCTTGCGGAAAACCACGCCCCAGCGGCGCAGCAGCACGCGGGCGATATGCTCGACGTGCGGCGCCGCCAGCGCGCCCGGCACATCGGCCGCCGGCCGGGCCCGGCGCGTGAGCGACCAGCGGCCGGCGTCGTCCATCGGGTCATGAGCGCCACGCTTGCGGCGCAGCTTGTTGCGCTTGTCTTCCGGCATCACCAGCGTGCGCAGGCCGGCGAACGAATCGCAGGTGACCAGGCCATGCGCGACCAGTTCGGCCAGCGCCTTCTCGACCTGCGTGCCCAGCAGCCGGGCGTCCTGCTGCAGGTCGGCGAAGAAGCTTGCCCCATGCGTGCGCAGCACCTCGAGCACCTGGCGCGCGGCCCCGGACAGCACCGCTTCGTCGACCACCGTTGCGCCAGCTGCCTGCTGCCAATGGGGCAGGGCGTCACGTTCGCACAGCAGCACCGGCGTGCCGCGGATCGGCCCCGTCTTGCGCCCGGCCGCGTCGCCCGGCCTCGGTCGGTCGCCACCACGCCACGCGCCCCACGGCGCAAAGCTTGTCCAGCATGGCCGGCATGTAGTCGTTGACGCGCGCCGTCAGCAGGTCCTCTTCCCAAGCCGCGGCCGGCGCCGCATGGCCTTCGAGCTGCCGCAGCACGTCGGCCAGTCCGCCTTCGCCGGCGCGGCGCTCGTCGCCATCGCTGTCGGCCAGCTGGTGCCAGCGGAACAGGAAGCGCATGAACTGCGCCGGCGGCACCGGCTGGAACTCGGCGCGCAGCTTGTCGCGCGTGCCGCGGTGGATGCGCGCGAGCAGGCGCCGGTCGCACCATTCGGCCGCACCGGCGGCGGTGAAGGCGCCGCGCATCACCGCGCCTTCGACTTCGAGCTGCAGCAAGGCGGGCAGCAAGGCATCGCCGCTCATGCCCAGCGGCGCGCCCAGTGCCTCGGCAGTGACCGGGCCGAGAAGCTCCAGCCGTCCGCGCAGGATCTCGCGCAAGGCTTCGTCGCGCGTGGGCCTCTCGGCGGAGACCGGCGCTATGGCCGGGGACAGCGCTGCGTCCGGGAACACCGCCTGCAATTCATGCAGGCGCTCCGCCGCGACGTAGAGCGTGCCGCCTGTTCATGCGGCTGATCCGCCGCTGCTGCGCGAGCGCCTCGGCGAACTCCGGGAACGGCGCTTCGTCGACTGTGAGGAAGCCGTGCACCACCAGCGCATCGTGCAGTTCCTCGGCGTTTCCAATTTCGGGCCAGGCGTCCTCGCGCACCTGCGCGATCACCTGCGGATCGAGCTTGCCGATGTCCTGCGCCGTCTGCAGGTCCATGATCGGCTTCATGCTCACGGCCTTGGTGCGCCGCTCCTCGGCCGCGCCGTCGTCGAGGAAGGCGTAGGGGCGCGCGTTCAGGATGGCATGCGACAGCGGGGAGGGCGACGCCAGGTCGCGGGTGGTGATGGCCACTTCGCCGGCTTCGATGCCGGCGAGCAGCCGCACGAAGCCGTCGACGTCCATCGTCTCATGCAGGCAGTCGTGCAGCGTCTGCGCCACCAGCGGATGGTCGGGAATCTCGCGTTCGCCGACCAGGTTCTCGCCACACGCAACCTGGTCCGGGAACACCACCGTCAGCAGGTCCTGCGCGTCGGAGCGCTGGAACTGCGGCGGCACCTTGCGGCCGCCGTTCATGCGGCGCACCGCCAGCGACGCGGTGGCGTTCCAGCGCCAGCGGGTGCCGAACATCGGCGCGTCCAGCAGCGCCTGGGTCAGCACTTCGCGCGCGCTGGCCGACTTCAGGTAGTGCTGCACCTCCTCCAGCGCGAAGCTGTGCGTCGGGCCCAGCGACAGCACGATGCTGTCCTCCAGCGCACTGGCCTGCAGCTCGAAGTTGAACTTGCGGCACATGCGCTTGCGCAGCGCCAGGCCCCAGGCCTTGTTGATGCGCGAACCGTACGGTGAATGGATCACCAGGTGCGTGTCGCCCACCTCGTCGAAGAAGCGTTCGAACACGATGCGCTGGCGGCTGGGCAACACGCCGAGCGCGGCCTTGGACGCCGCGAGGTACAGCGCGAGCTGCTGCGCTGCCGCAGCCGGCAGGTGCAAGTCGCCTTGCAGCCAGCGTTCGCAGGCCGCTACGCCCTCGTCGAGACGGGTGTCCGCGATCTCGCAGATCCGCGACACCGCCTCGCACAGCTCGTCGGTGCGGCCCAGGCTCTCGCCCAGCCAGAAGGGCATCGTGGGTGGCTGCCCCTTCGCGTCTTCCACCATCACCTTGCCGGTCTCCACCTTGGCGATGCGGTAGGACGTATTGCCGAGCTGGAAGATGTCGCCGGGCAGGCTCTCGAAGGCGAAGTCCTCGTTGAGGGTGCCGACGCGGTGCTCTTCCGGCAGCAGCACCACGTCGTAGTCGAACTGGTCGGGGATCACGCCCGCATTGGTGACGGCGGCAAGCCGCGCGCCGCGGCGCGCGCGCAGCACGCGGTTGACGGCGTCGTAGTGCAGGTAGGCACCGCGCCGGCCGCGGCGCGTGCTGTAGCCGTCCGCCAGCATCTGCACGACCTGCTCGAACTCCCGCAGCGTGAGGTCGCGATACGGCTGCGCGCGCCGGCAGCATTCGTACAGCGCATCGAGCTGCCATTCGCGGCAGGCCGTTTCGGCGACGATGTGCTGCGCCAGCGCGTCCAGCGGCTTGACCGGCACGCGGATGCGGTCGAGCTCGCCACGGGCCACCGCGTCGAGCAAGGCGGCGCACTCCAGCAGGTCGTCGAGCGCCAGCGGAAACAGCCGCCCCTTCGGCACCGCGCCGATGGCGTGGCCGGCGCGGCCGACGCGCTGCAGGAAGGCGTTGACCGCGCGCGGCGAGCCGAGCTGGCACACCAGGTCGATGTCGCCGATGTCGATGCCGAGTTCGAGCGAACTGGTGGCCACCAGCGCCTTGAGCTGGCCCTGCTTGAGCCGCTGCTCGGCGTTCAATCGATGCTCGCGCGCGAGGCTGCCGTGGTGCGCGGTGACGTGCGCCTCGCCGAGTCGCTCGGCGAGGTGGCGCGCGACCCTCTCCGCGATGCGGCGCTGGTTGACGAAGATCAGCGTGGTGCGATGCTGCAGGACCAGTTCGGCGAGCCGGTCGTACATCTCGCTCCACACTTCGGTCGGCATCACCGCGGTGAGCGGCGAGCGCGGCATCTCGATCGCCAGATCGCGGTCGCGCACATGGCCGGCGTCGATGATCTGCCACGGCTTCATCGCGCGCGCCGATGAGGAAGCGCGCCATCTCGTCCAGCGGCTTCACGGTGGCGGACAGGCCGATGCGCACCGGGGGCCGCTCGCACAGGGCCTCCAGCCGCTCCAGCGAAAGCATCAGGTGCGAACCGCGCTTGCTGCCGGCCACCGCGTGCAGTTCGTCGACGATCACGCTCTTCACCGACTTCAGCATCGCGCGGCCCGAGTCGGAGCTGAGCAGGATGTACAGGGACTCCGGCGTCGTCACCAGGATGTGCGGCGGCGTGCGGCGCATGCGCTCGCGCTCCGCTGCCGGCGTGTCGCCGGTGCGCACCGCGTCGCGGATGCCGACGTCGGGCAGGCCCATCGAGACCAGCCCCGCGCGAATGCCGGCCAGCGGCTCCTGCAGGTTCTTGCGGATGTCGTTGGACAGCGCCTTCAGCGGCGAGACGTAGAGCACGTGGACCTCGTTCGCGAGCCCGCCGGCGAGGCCTTCGCGCACCAGCTCGTCGATGGCCGACAGGAAGGCCGCGAGCGTCTTTCCCGAACCGGTGGGCGCGGCGATCAGCACATGGCGACGCTGCGAGGTGACAGCCCAGGCTTGGGACTGGACCTCGGTCGGGCGGCCGAAGCGGCCCTCCAACCAGGTGGAAACGGCCGGGTGGAACGGAAGCTGGGACACCCCGGTATTTTAGGGTTGGGTGTCCGGCGCCACTCGCCGGTAGCGAACGCTGTTGCCATGAATGTGGTCGATGCCGATGAATTCGTCGCTGTGTTCGAAGGAGACCTGGAAAGTGGCAAACGGCAGGTTCAGGCGCGATGGCGGCTTGCCGTTCATCAGGGTGTATTTGCGCTTCAGGTTGGTGCCGTCGTACAGCCAGGTTCCTTCGTGCGCGTAGTCGGTGATGCCCCGGCTTCATCGACGACCCGAACCCTTTCAAGAAACGAGCCGTCCAGCTGGAGCGTCAGGATGCGGCGCGCCTTGACGCCTTGCATCGTGTACTCCCTCAGCCATGTGCCTTGCAGCTGGCCCTCTACGTCCTGAATCGCTTCGTGGGTTGAGTCAGGCGGCGAAACCTCGCAGGTCGACAGCATCGCGCCCAGCGCAACCAGGCTGGGCGCCCAGAACTTCAGGAGCGGGCGAGTCGCGTCACGCACGTCTTCGTCAGACTTTTCACCCGGTCCAGGCGAACGGCGCAAAGTGCCCGTTCCTCGTGCCGGTTGTATCGTTCCAATCGATTCCGAATGCGTGGAAGATGCTGCGCGTGGCTTTGGCCAACGATAGCCGTTTATTGACCGGATGCCCGGTGTTGTCCACGCAAACGGCTTCGCTGGGGTCCGCCATGCTGGCAATACCCTCGCACGCCTGGTCCACCAGTTCACCCGCGCGCAACACTCGGTTCAAGCCCTCGGCCTCGAATTGGATGGGGCGCCGCTCGATGCCTGCCACCCGCCCGACCAGCGGGGCAAGAACAGCCATCGGTCCCCCAACTGCTCCGGTCGCGATCTCGCTGATCGCTTGGGCTTGGCTGTCGGACGCGGCCTGATCGATGATGAGGCCGACCGTGATGTTGCCCTGCGCCATCGGGCCCGGGGAATGCAACATGACAACGAAAGCCAGGCCGTCGAGCTGGACGCCGTCTTTCGAGCCCTTGTCGATGCGCATCGCTACCGCTGCCTTGCAGTCGCCTTCAGTGGGCCGCGCGGCCATGTTGGTGACGATGCAGGGGCAGAGCAATGCGCAATTGCATGTCTCCATGTATTGCCCCGAGATTTGCCAGCTGGACATTGCGTCCTCCTTGACGGAAGTGGACGAGTTGCAGCTTATTCCGATGTGCCCGCGCTGCCAACGCGGCCTCTGGGCAAATATTTGTAATGGGCATGGGCACGGTCGCGTGAGTGCCAGTCGTAAACTTCGGCGGCACGAGGCATCCATGCACCAGCAGCGTTTTGACCCGTCGAGCGATGCATCGCAAGGCCTGCCCACGCTGGTGGGCAACAGCCAAGGCGAGCGGCAGCGATTCTTGCCCTCAGCCTTATCGGCTGGGCTTTCCTGGCCTGGCTGTTCATCGACATGAGCCATCCCTTCGCACAGCTCACGATGCCCGACTCAGCAAGCTGGAGCGTGGCAAGCCTGCTGGCGATCTGGCTCATGTGGGCGGTGATGATGGGCGCGATGATGCTCCCATCGGCACTGCCCATGATCCTGACTTTCACCGATCTGAGCATCACGCAACGGAGAGCGGACACGAGGGCGAAGCTTTGTCGCAGCCTACCTGCTGGTCTGGTTCGCCTTCAGCGCCGCCGCGACCGCGTTGCAGTGGGCATTCCAGGCAATGGGGTTGGTGAACCCTATGTTGGTCAGCACGTCCGCCGATGCTGACAGGGTCGTTGCTTGTCATCGCGGGGCTGTACCAGTTTTCGCCGCTCAAGAAGGTGTGTCTTTCGCACTGTCGCACGCCGATTGGCTTCTTGCTTGGCGAGTGGCGGGCCGGCGCGGGCGGTGCGTTCGTCATGGGCCTGCGGCACGGGCTGTTGTGCGTCGGTTGCTGCTGGGCACTGATGATGCTGCTGTTCGTGGGCGGGGTCATGAACCTCGCCTGGATTGCAGCGCTCTCGGTGGCGGTGGCGTCGAGAAACTGGCGCCACGCGGAGAATGGCTTGGAGCCGCGCTTGGGCTAGGGTTGATCGTGGCAGGCTTGGTCAAGCTGCTGCTGCAGCCGTAGCTCTACCATGGAAGCAGTCGTTGCGGCCGCAGCGCGGAGACCGCCCGCGCTGCCTGCCCGCAACGCTTTACCAATGCCAGCCGACGCTGAACGTGAGGCCGTCGATGTGGCTGTCGCTCTGGTTCGAGTAGCGCATCCAGTCGATGCCGACGTATCCGTTCGGGTTGAACCGGTAGTTCGCGCCTATGCCCCAGGCAAAATCGTCATCGGAGCCTGAAGCGGAGCCGAAGCCCGGACGCGAGACTTCGGGCTTGGTGTGGGCCCAGCCGAAGCGGCCGAACAACTCGGATTTGTATTGGGCAAACACGTACTTTGGCTTGATCCAGATACCGTACATGTAGTCCATCTTCGCTGTGGCAGTGCCCGGAATGCCGCCGATGGAAATGCTCTTGCTGTCGTCGTTGACACCGCCCGCGACCATGCCCTCGACCGCAAACATCGGGTGCACGTCCCACCCGAGGATGCCGCGGATTGCGTCCGGCCGGAAGCTGGTTCCAAAAGCGTCCATCTTGAGGAACGTGTAGCCAAGTTCGCCATAAAGCGCGGACGAGGTCATTGGCGGCATCTGCGCCTGCGCGCTGCCCAGCAACAGGAATGCGGCAGCGGCGGTGGCGAGTCTTTTCTTCATCAACAACTCCTTGGTTTAGTGGTTGGTTTCTTTCCCTTGTGACTCCCGGCAGGGAGTCCAACCCAGTGTCGAAGCCGGCGCCGCGCACCGTACATTGGACTAAAGGGCAATGCGTATCGTGCACGCAACACTGAAGGCGCGTCTGTTGCCGGCCGTGTTTGGTGTAACTATGTGCGAAAAAGCAACGCGGCGGCCGAAAAGGCCGAGGGTTGGACACCTCGACCGTTACCTGTCACAGTGGGCCCGCCACCACAACACTAGGCGGCAACATGGCTAAATCTGCGTCGAGCCGACAAAGAGCGAACCCGAGATCAAGCTGCCCACCGAGCAGGATCATGAGGTGGAGTTCCTGATGCGCGCCACGGGCCGCAGCCGCGTCCAGGTGCTCAACGCGATCAAGGTGCGCGGGCCATCGCGCGAGGCGATCTTGCGAGCGCTGGCGAGGTAGGGCGAGCCGCCGAAGCGACGACGATCTTCTGCAGCCGTTGCGCTAAAGCAATCCGCGCTTTTTGAGCATCGCCCCTACCGCCGCATCCCTTCCCCGGAACGCGCGATAGGCGTCCGCGGGCTTTCTCGTCCCGCCCGCGCTGTAGATATACCGGTGCAGCCGCTGCGCCGTCTCCGGGTGGAACGGATCGCCGGTCTCGGCGAAAGCTTCGAATGCATCGGCCTCCAGCACTTCCGCCCACATGTAGACGTAGTAACCCGCCGCATAGCCGCCGGCGAACAGGTGCTGGAAATGGGTGAGGTGGTGGCGCTGGCCAATGTCCTCGGGGACGCCGAGCAACTCGCGCTGCCGGGCCTCGAATTGCGCAATGTCCACTGGCGTGCCGTTCGGCAGGCTGTGCAAGGCCATGTCGATCAGCGCGGGGCCGGTGTACTGGATCGTGGCCCAGGCCTGGTCGAAGCGCCGCGCGCTCAACAGCTTCTCTATCAGGTCCTTCGGGATCGGCGCGCCTGTCTGCCAATGGCGCGCATGCTGTTCCAGGATCTGCGGCTCCAGCGCCCAGTTCTCGAACAGCTGCGAGGGCAGCTCGACGAAGTCGCGCAGCACACTGGTGCCGGCCAGGCGCTCGTGGCGCACCTGCGACAGCAGGCCGTGCAGCCCGTGGCCGAATTCGTGGAACAGCGTCTTCACGTCGTCGAAACTCAGAAGCGTGGGGCTGGCCTTGGCGAAGTTGTTGTTGTTGACGACGATCGGCAAGGTGCCGCCGGCTATGCCCGACTGGCTGCGAAAGACGCTCATCCACGCGCCGCTGCGCTTCGAAGGGCGGGCAAAGTTGTCGCCCAGGAAGATGCCGACCAGTGCGTCGTCGCGGCCCCGCACTTCCCACAGTCGCACATCGGGGTGGTACAGGCCAGGGTCCGCTTGTTCGACAAAACGCAGGCCAAACAGCCGCCCCGCGCAATCGAACATCGCCGCGATCATGTTGTCCAGCGTGAAATAGGGTTTGAGTTCCGCATCGTCCAGATGGAACTGCTGCTGCCGCACCTTTTCGGCCAGGTAGCGCCAGTCCCAGGCCGCGATGGGCGTGGGCTCCTCCAGGCGCCTGGCCGTCGCCGTGAGCAGCGCGCGATCCTCGGCTGCCTTGGCCTTCGCCGGCTCCCACGCCTTGCGCAGCAGCTCGAGCACCGCGGCCGTGTCCTGTGCCATGCGGTCGGCCAGCGCGTAGTCGGCGTAGCTGGCATGGCCATGCAACGCGGCCAACTCCTGGCGCAGGGCAACGATGCGGGCGGCGACAGGGCGGTTGTCGTGCTCGCCTTCATGAGCGCCTCGCGCCACGCGTGCCCGCCACACCGCTTCACGCAGGTCGCGGCGCGATGAGAAGGTCAGGAATGGCTCGGCCAATGAAGGCGACAAGGTGATGGCGCAGGCACCTGCGCCCAGCCCGCGCAGGGCAGCGGCGCTGCGCGCGGCCGAGCGCACGGAATCGGGCAAGCCGGCCAGATCGTCTTCACCGTTTAGCTGCAGCAACCAGCCCGATTCCTCGGCCAGCAGGTTCTGGGCGAACCGGGTCGTGAGTTGCGCAAGTTCCTGCGTGATCTCGGCATATCTGCGGCGGGACTGCGGCGGCAACCTGGCACCGGACAGGACGAGGTCGAAGTGGATGCGTTCCAGCAGCCGGAGATCTTCGTCGTCCAGGCCGAGGGAGTCGCGTCGGGAGTGCAGGCCGTCGATGCGATCGAACAGGCCCGAATGCATGCAGATCGCATTCCGGTGGGCGGCCAGGCGCGGAGCCATCGCGCGCTCGACGGCCTGCAAGGCCGGGCTGGTATCGCTGGTCGTCAGGTTGCCGAACAGGTGACTGATCCGGGTGAGAAGGCGCCCGCTGCGATCGAAGGCCTCCACCGTGTTGGCGAAAGTCGCCGGCGACGCCTGGCCGGCGATCGCGTCGATCTCAGCCAGCTCCTCGCGCATCGCCACCTCGAAGGCGGGCTCGAAGTGCTCGGGCCTGATGTCACGAAAGGGAGGAAGGCCGTACGGATGAGTCCATTCCTGGAGCAGGGGATTGATGGCACTTGGCATGGAATGATTTTGCCGGGTATCGTGCCGCAATGGATTTGCGGATCGAATGCGACGTGGGGCCGTCGGCCGAGCTCGAGCCCGGCGTGATCTGGTTCGGCAGCAGGCGTGTCGCCGTGCGGGCTATCGTCGATCGCTGGTATGGCTCGGGTCGCCGCTGGTGGAAGGTGGACACGGAAGACGGCCTGTACGTACTGCGCCGCGACGACCGCAGCGGCTCGTGGGAGTTGGCTGCGGTCGTGCGGGAGTAGGGAACGGCTGCGAGGCAACGCACGGCCGTGGATTGCGGGTCAAGCCCGCAATGACTGCCATGGTCGTCTACCGCGCCCCCACCGCAATCACCGTCCGCCCCTTGATCCGCCCGCCGGCCACTTCCTGCATGAGTGCCGGCAGTTCCTCGAACGGCGAGACCCGCGCGATCTTCGCGAGATGCCGCGGCTTCATGTCGGTGGCGAGGTGCTGCCACAGGCGCTCGCGCAGCGGCGGTTCGTTGTCGGAGTTGACGCCGATCAAGCGCACGCCGCGCAGGATGAACGGCATCACGGTGCTGGAAAATTCGATGCCCATCGCATTGCCCAGGCTCGCGATGACGCCTTCACGCTGCATCGTGCGGATGAGGTCCGCCAGGGCCTGCCCGCCGAGCGAGTCCACCGCGCCCTGCCATGTCGCGGTCTCCAGGGGCCGCTGGCCGACGGACAGCGATGCGCTGTCTATCACTTCGGCCGCGCCGAGGCCGAGCAGGTAGTCGCGTTCGTTCGTCTTTCGGGTGGCAGCGACCACCTCGTAGCCGCGCTGCGCCAGTATGTCGATGGCGATGCTCGCCACGCCGCCGGAAGCGCCATTCACCAGCACCTTGCCGCGAGCGGGCGCCAGGCCGTTGTGTTCCATCAGCGCCACGGCCAGCGCCGCGGTGTACCCCGCGACACCGATGGTGATCGCCTCCAGCGCGCTCAACCCCGGCGGCACGAGGTTGACCCAATCCGCCGGCACGCGCGTCAGGCCGGCATAGCCGCCATGCTGGGACACGCCAAAGCCATGGCTGTGCACGATGACCGTGTCGCCTGCCTTGAAGCGCTGCGAATTGGAACTCTCCACCGTGCCGGCCGCGTCGATGCCGCCCACGCACGGATAACGCCGGATGATCGGCGCCTTGCCGGTCGCGGCCAGCGCGTCCTTGAAATTGATGCTCGCGTAGTCGATGCGCACGACCACGTCGCCCGGGTCGAGCTGCGAACGGTCCATCTGCGTGAAATCGGCAAGGACCTGCTTGTCCGGGCGGGAGATGAGGTAGGCGGGAAACGTGTCCATCGAGGGGTGCAGTCTGCGCCGCTTGGGTCAAGCTGGCAAGCACCCTCGGAACGTGGACGGGAAGGCCCGGCGCGAAGCCGGCCGGGCCTTGTCGTCAGTTTGCCGAGCGGGCAACGATGATCCGTTGGAGACGCTGCGCTGCTGAGCGATATAGCTCGAGCCGCTGTCTTCCCCGTTCATCATGCGTACTTCGTTGCGAGCGGCCTTGTATTCGTTCCTGACCTGCTCGGCTGTGTAGGCGCTCTGGAATGGACGCTGCTCGTTTTGCTGCCCCTTCCATACGCCGCCGTAGGCGGTGATCTGGTCGCGGTGGCTCATGACCTCGGCGCGTACCTCAGCCCGGCTTTTCGTGCTGACGAAGGGTGTCGTGTCGATCGTGATGTCGTCGGCAAACGCATTGCTGGACAGGAACGCTGCCGCAATCGTCGCGACAGCGACAGTGGAAGAGAAGGTGATGGCGGATGCAATACGGTGGTTCATGGCTGACTCCTCGAGCGAAAAAAAGGGGTCGGGCAGGGGGGCTTCGCTCCAGGCCCACCGTTCCGTTAAATCGAGCCTTGAGTATGGGAAGCTGTGGTATCCGCCGGGAGTTCAGCGTGTTCTGCTTTTGTATTTCGTTTGTAGCCGCCGCGCGCCCATGCGCAGCCAGCTCGACCAGACGCCGAACGCAAGAAACTCGCCAATGCGAGCGCTAGAACTTGCCGGTGACCTGCGCCTTGGCGAGCACCTGGCTTGCGTACTTCGCCTCGAACGCATCAATGGTCAAGGGCGTGCGCGTATCGACCTGCAGCTTGTCGCCCGAGGCGAATACGGCGAACCGGTAGGTGTGCACGCCATCGGGCGGGCACATGCCTTCATAAGCCGCGCCGGCCGCCAGTGGTCTGCCCTTCGTCGCCGGATAGCTTCTCGCCCGCGGCGATGGTCACCTCGCCTTGCGCCGGGACGTTGAACACGTTCCAGTGCACCCACACTTTGCCGGCGGGCTTCACCGCGTCAGGGTCGTCGGAGACGATAGCAATGAACTTGGCTTCGGCCGGCAGCCCGCGGATGGTGAGCTGCAGCGGCTGGTCCGTGCCGCCCTTGCCGCGGCAGGCGTGCGGCTGTTGAATCTGGCCGCCGACGATGCTGGAAGAAGAGAGTTCCATGCGAACCTCCTTTACCAGCAATCTACGCCTTTGGGCGAAGTCGCGCAAAGGGCGTTCATCGAGCGAGGCTGAGCGTGAGTGGATCGGGCTGGCCGCCGTAGTACTTGTCCAGGCATTGTGAGAACACGACCACGTCCGGCGCGGCCTGCCCGAACAAGGTCAGGCAGGATCGAAATTTGAGGTCGTCAGGGTGGCCCAGGATCTCGTGGATGCTCCTGTTGTGCACCTGCAGCAGCAAGTCGCAGCACGTCTGCAGACGGGCCCCGAGAACCGGATGGGCCAGGTAGGCGCGAGCCTCGGCCAGCGAAGCGATTCCGTAACGCTTGGCCATGGCACTTGTCCCCAGCGCCTCGAGCTGAGGGAAGATGAACCACATCCAGTGGCTGGTCTTGCGGCCACGCCGCAGCTCGTCGCAGACGTCATCGATCACCGGCGCCTGGGCGGCGACAAAGCGCTCGAGGTCGAAGGGATCGTGATCCACACGCCCAGTCTATCCATCCTCATGCCCAGGACGGGTCACGTCACGCGAAGAAGTTCAACTTCTGCGCGCGCGGCAACTGCTTGAGCGCGTACTCCGCGCTCAGAGCCAGGCTCAGGTTCGCATACTGCCGTGCGGCGGCGACCCGAAGCGGCTGATTGGCCCGGGTGAAGCGCGCTCCAAGGCCAAACACGTGGCGTATGAACCGCTCCTCCACGTCGATGGCAATGCCGGCGTAATACTTGCCGCCCTCGCACTCGAGGAGGTAGACCCAGTACGGGGTCTCCTCCGGGTCAGGCTTCGCGCTCACGCGGGCCCCTGCTGCAGTGTCGCGTTGAGCACGCGCTGGCGTGACTGTTCCACGTGTTCCTGCATGGCCTGCAGCGCGCCGGCTTCGTCGCGGGCCTTGAGCAATGCGATGAACTTCAGGTGCTCCTCCATGGCCGGCACCACGCGCTGGGGCCGCACCTGCTGGGCGTCCAGCCGGATCATGCGCACGTGCAGGCTGTTGGCGCGGTAGATCTCCGACAGGATTTCGTTGCCCATGGCGTCCACCATGCGGTCGTGCAGGGCCCAGTCGACGGCCAGCGCCTCCTGGTCGAGCTTCGCGTCGGGCTTGCCGGAGAGGGCGCGTTGCAGGATGGCCTGGTGCTTCTTTTCCTCGGCTTCCAGTTCCGCGTCGCTGGCGGTGCGCAGTAGTCAACAACGGCCTCCCGCTGTCAGGCGCGCACCTGGAAGGCGTTGCGGATCAGCTGGCGGAACCGCTCGTAGGCGAGGCTGCGCAGCGACGGTGAGACGGCGGTGTCCTCCACGGAGGCGGGGGCGGGCGCGGTGGCGGGGGCGGGCGCGGTGGCGGGCATGGCAATGCTGGGCTGAGACCCGCATTGTCGCGCCAAATGCCAATGGCATGCAGGAGCAGTCGTTCGATCGACTTCATGAACGAGCCGCGGGCTCACCATCCGCTACCTGAACACCAGGACCTGACGGATTTCGTGGAGCCGCGAGCGGCCCTTCTACGAGGCACTGGCCACCGAGATCAAGAAGACGGCCAAGCCGTAGCCACGCCGGCCAGGCCTTTCGACGGCAGCATCGGCCTGGCCTGCGATCACCTAAATGGGTTGGTATCCGGACATCAGCGCGGCCCTGCGGCGTTCCATCTGGGACGCCAGCGCCATCAGGTCCAACCCCGAAGCCGTTCTGGCCTTGGGGAACATCTCCTGGCGCTCCTCCTGTACAAGGTGCTCGATTACTTCCTGCAGCCTGGCCATCAGCGGGTCCATCTGCTCGGCATCCTCGATCTCGGAGATCAGGTCGCGGGCTTCATGGTGCTCCTGCTCGGCCTCATCCATCAGCTTGTTGTCTCCCGCGGCCTTGCGTAATGCCGGGTAGAAGATTTCCTCCTCGAGAGCGGCATGCACCGACAGCTCGATGCAAATAGCCTGTGCCAGGTCCGATTTTCTTGACTGATCGCTGCCGGCCGATTTGTATTCGGCGAACAGGCGCTCGAGTTTTTCATAGTCGCCTTCGAGGAGGGCACAGGCGTCTTTCTGAGTCATGGAATATCCCGCAGGAGTTCGAAGGAGCCGCGAAGCTACCTCGCACGTGTTGGGTTGGACGACATCAAGAAACCGGCATCGTTGTAGTCATCTGCCTACCGCGCCTGATTTGTCGATTGCGTGGCTCGACCCGCAACTCCATGGCGGCGATGGATGCCCCTGGATCGGGGTCCGGGGCAGGCTTCCTCGAGTCCGGCATGACAGCCTTTCGGTGCGGACCTTCCGAGTCGCGTTGCCTTGCCGCGACTCAGCAGCGCCGCAAGTCGTCAATAATCCCTCGATGACGAGCCTTTCGAACCCTTTCAGCATCGAGTAACAGCATGCCACTCCCAACCCCCGCCGCCCGCACCCATCTGCACACCCGCGCCGTCACTTACCGCGGCTATCTTCGCGAAGATGGCTTGTGGGACATCGAAGGCGAGATGTCGGACGTCAAGACCTATGCGGCCGATATGTCCGAGCGCGGTCCCATGCCACCCGGCACGCCGGTCCACGGCATGGCGATCCGCGTCACGGTGGACGACACCATGACCATCCGGGAAATCGCCACGGCCATGGACTTCACGCCGTTTGCCGAATGCCAGCAAGGCACCGACCCGATGCAGCGCATGGTGGGCGCGTGCATGGGGCCGGGCTGGCGCCAGGCCATCGAGCGGGCGCTCGGCGGCATCAAGGGCTGCACGCACCTGCGCGAGCTGCTGTTCAACATGGCCACAGCCGCCTACCAGACGGTGTTTCCCTACCAGCAGCATCAGCGCACCCTGGCGGGCGTCGCGCTTGGCGCCATCACCGAGCCGCCGTACCACCTGGGCCGCTGCATCGCCTGGGATTTCAACGGGCCGGTCGTACAGCGCCATTACCCGCAGTTTGCCGGCTGGCAGCCGGTGCGCCGCGTGCAAAGCCGGGGCGGCTGAGGCGGGCATGCCCTCACCCCAGCCCTCTCCCAGAGGGAGAGGGAGCAATACGGCAAAGAGACCTCTCCCAGAGGAGAGACCTAGTGCGGCCTCAGGCCCGTGTCGATGTGCAGGTCGCGTTCGTGCATGAAGCCGAAATAGGCGGCCACGATGGCCAGCGCCGCATGCAGCCAGACATCGTGCCCATACACGGGAACAAAGCCGAACGCCGTGTGCAGATTCATCTGCGGGACCAGGCCCATGACCGTGACCAGGCCATAGGCGATTGCTACGGTCCTTGCGTAAATGCGGGCCATCGCGTCCGACGTCGCCGCGAACAATCCCCATACCCCGAACAGCAAGTGGACCAAATTGTGGAGCACGTTCACGGCGAAAAGCCCCAGCACCAGGCCCAGGCCGGCCGTCACCACCACATCCGGATGGGTGTGCGGCGTGGTGATGCCGGGAACGAATCCGGCGATGCCCGCGAGGAGGAATACGATGCCGAATATCAGCGCGAAACGTTTGAGAGCACTCATGATTCGCCTCCAGCAGTTGGAAGAATTTCACTTTATTCCTCATCCGGCTCGCTGTGTGCAATCGTGCTCTGCCGTAGCGGAACTGTCTCCCTGCGCTGACATGAACTGTGCCCCTGCACTGACAAAAATGGCGCCATGAGCTTCGTCGACACCCTGATGAGTTCCCTGCATTCGCTGGAGGGTTTCCCCGCTTACGCGCTGGTGTTCGGCCTGTTGTTGGGCTCCGGGTTCGGGCTGCCGATCAATGAAGACATCCTCTTGCTCGGGGCCGCGGCGCTGACGCTCAAGGGCGTGATGGACCCGATACCGCTGATCGTGGTTGCGTGGTTTGGGGTACTTGCGGCGGACACCCTGATCTTCCACTGGGGGCATCAGTTCGGCGCGCGCCTGCTGCGCCATCGATTGCTTGCGCGCCTGATGCCACCGCGGCGCCTGGCGTCCATGCAGGCCGCGATGCTGCGCTATGGGCCCGGCTATATCTTCCTTGCGCGGTTCATGCCGGGGGTGCGATCCGCCCTGTACTTTGCGGCCGGTTCGCTGAAGATGCCTTATCGGCACCAGTTCATTTTCGACGGCGCGGCGGCAGTGGTGGAGTTGCCTTTGCTGGTGTACGGCGTGCGCTATGTAGGCGGACGCTGGGACGAGATCATGGCCGTCGTCGAACAATTCCAGTCCTTCCTGGTGCCCGGCATCCTGCTGCTGGTGCTGGGCGTGTGGCTGATCAGAGCAGTTCGTTGATCAGATAGAAGGTGTTGTCCTTGGCCTTGTGCCAGAGGCCGCGGTTCTTCCAGGCCTGCAGCTCTATTTCGTTCGCCCGCGCCACGTATTTCTCGAAGATGCCATCGATCTGCTGCGCCAGCTCGGGCGAGAGGATGCCCAGCGTGATCTCATCGTTGGTTTCAAAGGAGCGGTCGTCGAAGTTGCTGGAGCCCACCGCGCTCCATACCCCATCGATCGTCATGACCTTCTGGTGCAAAAGGGTATGGGGGTACTCGAACAGCCGCACCCCGCACTTCAGGAGCTTCTCGAAGTTGCGGTGTCCCGCGTGCTGCACCATGGGGTTGTCGGAGCCGCTGGTGGAAGGCATCAGCACCCGTACGTCCACGCCCCGCTTGACCGCCTGCCCGAACGCGTCGATGGCTTCCGGCTCGGGGATGAAATAGGGGTTCTGGATCCAGATGCGCTTGCGGGCCAGGCAGATGGCGGTGTGGTGAAGGATCTTCACGGCCGGCGCCGAGCCCTCGGGCTTCACGTAGGCGGCATGGATCAACACGTCGCCCGCGGGCTCCAGCTTGGGAAATACGTCGTCACCGACGAACAGCTCACCGGTTTCCGCGCCCCAGTTCTCGCTGAAGGCCGCCTGCACGCTGTGCACGATGGGACCGTGCAGGCGCAGGCTGATGTCGGCGTAGTGCTTGCCGTCTTCCGCATTGCCCAGCCACTCGATCCACCACGCAATGACCGCCGACGAATGCCTCGCGCCCGTCGATGACCACCAGTTTGCGGTGGTCGCGGTCGTTCAGCACGCCAATGTGGCGAAACGACCGCTCGTGGAAGAACACGAGACGGCATCCGGCATCCTTCATCTGCTCGCGCGCGGCCTTGCCTACTTTTTTAGAGCCTACGGCGTCCAGGATCACGCGTACTTTCAGTCCGGCACGCGCGCGCTCGGATAAAGCGTCCGTCACGCGCTGGCCCAGCTTGCCTTCTTCCCAGAGGAAGGTCTCGAAGTGCACGGTCTTCTCGGCGGCGCGGATGCGCTCTATCAGGACGTCGAAGAAGGCGCCGTTCTCCAGCAGCTCCACCGAATTCCCTGGAATCGCCGCGCCCAGCGTCAGGCCGGAGAGCGAAGGCATGAGCTTGTCGATGGGGGCGTCGCATTCGACGTTGAGGATCGGGTTTCGGTGGCGCCGCACCGACCAGATGACGATCACCAACAGCAGGGCGATGGTGAAGAAAAAGCCGATCCAGAAGCTGGGGCTCATCATGGCTCGGCCATTATGCGATTTATTCGCACAAAGGGGTGCGCTTCGTCGCGAGTGCCGGCCGGCGCATGGGAGTCAGTATTGGGTATTAAGATGCGGCTTGCCAGCTTAACTCATATACATTCCAATGCCCAATATCGGAACCGTTCTCAAAAGCGAAATTTCAAGGGTTTCGCGCAAGGAAGTGCGCGGGGAGACCCAGGCGCTGAAAAAGTCCATATCCCAGTACCGAACGCAGATCGCGGACCTCAAACGGCGCATGCAGGCGCTGGAACAGCAGATCAAGCGCCTTCGCAAGGTCACCGCGTCGGCGGTCACGGCGGAAGTCGAGTTGGAGCCACACACGAAAATCCGCTTCAGCGCCAAAAGCCTGATCGCACAGAGGCGCCGGCTCGGGCTGTCCGCGGCGGCGATGGCCCGCCTGCTCGGCGTGTCGGCGCTGTCGGTGTACAAATGGGAAAGTGGCAACACCCGCCCGCGTGCCAAGCAGATCGAGGCGATCGCCGCACTGCGCAGCATGGGCAAGCGGGACGTTGCGCAGCGACTGGAAGGCTAGGCATTGCCCGGATAGCCGGGTTCGCACGGCATGACAAGTCATTGCGGCTTCAGCCAGGTGAAAACGCGTACCGGCGGAATGTTGATCGGCTCCCACTCCGTTTCGGGCTGCCCGAGGTAAGGCGTCACGCAGCGGGCTACATGGGCTCGAACCTGGTAGGCGACGAAACGGCCGCCCGGCCGCAGTGCCTGCGCGACCGCGGCGGCGATGCGGTCCGACACCTCGGAGGGCATCGTCGAAAACGGTATTCCCGAGACGATCGCGTCCGGCGCCGCCATCCGGTGTGCGGCCAGGAATTGCTCCAGGCGCTCTGCGCTGCCGAGTTCCGCTACCAGGCGCGCGTCGCGCTGGGATGTGCAGAGGTGCCGGTGGAAGACGCTGTCGAGTTCGATGGCCAGCAGCCGCGCCGAGGGCCGCATGGCCTGCAGGAGCGCGGCGGTGGTGCCGCCCGTCCCGGGGCCCAGTTCGACGACGGTGCGCGCCTCGCTGATCCGGGCGCAGCGCACCAGCCGCCGTTCAAGGTGATGTGAGCTCGGGATCACCGAGCCTACCTGGGCGGGATGGCGCATGAAACCGCGAAGGAACTCGATACTGTCGCGTACCTGCCCCAGGCTCAGATTGCCGCTGGGCAAAAGCCTTGATGGGACAGGCTGTCCGGCTTGCTGTTCGTTCATCGGACAAATTCTCGGGTCGGCTGGCAGCCGGCGTTGTCGGACGGCTTCGCTTGGGGAGGAGGGGGGCGGGCCATGAGGCCCACACGGGCTTTCGTCCTACAGCGCCAGCCCAACATTGGCCCTAGGCTCGGCGAATGACCCCCGCCGCGACCCGCGCGCTGGCATTTGCTCGCGACCAATTCCGCCGAGTCCGCGACGCAGCCAGGCGCCATCCCTATCGTGCCGCCTTGCTCCTGCCCGCGCTGGTGCTGCTCTACGTTCTGGTGCTCATCCCGTTCACGCCCAGCGTCAACGACCTGCGACGGGCCAAGTCCGAAGTGCCGGCCCGCGTGCTGTCGTCGGACGGCGTCGTGCTGGCCGAGTACAAGCGCATCAACCGGCAATGGGTGACGCTCAAGAAGATCTCACCCCACGTGGTGAATGCGCTCATCGCCACCGAGGACCACCGGTTCTATCAGCATCACGGCATCGACTTCCGGCGTACCGGCGCGGCCGCGCTGGCGACCTTGTCGGGCAACCGGCAGGGCGGCTCGACCATCACGCAGCAGCTGGCGCGCAACATGTACCCGGAGGAGATCGGCCGGGCGCTCTCCGTCAACCGCAAGGTCAAGGAGGCCATCACCGCACTGAAGATCGAGTCGGTCTATACCAAGGACGAGATCCTCGAGACCTATCTCAACACCGTGCCCTTCCTCTACAACGCCTTCGGCATCGAGATGGCCGCGCGCACGTACTTCGACAAGACCGCGGACAAGCTGGATGTGCTGGAGAGCGCCACGCTGGTCGGCATGCTCAAGGGCACCAGCTACTACAACCCGGTGCTCAACCCCGAGCGCGCCCTGGGCCGCCGCAACCTGGTGCTGGCGCAGATGGCCAAGCACGGCAAGCTGGACCCGGCGAAGGTTCAGGCGCTGGCAGCGCGGCCGTTGCGTATCGATTTCGAACGGCAGGTCGAGCCGCTGGGACCGGCGCCGCACGTCGCGCAGCATCTGCGCAAATGGCTGATCGAGTGGGCGGACCGCAGGGGTTACGACATCCACGCCGACGGGCTGGTGGTGCGCACCACCATAGACTCCAAGCTGCAGAAAGCCGCCAACCAGGCCGTGGCGCGCCAGATAGCCCAACTGCAAAAACTGGTGGACGCCCGCCGCAAGGCAGGCGAGGAGCGCACCGATGCTGCAGGCCGGCTTCCTGGCGCTGGACCCGCGCAGCGGTTTCGTGCGGGCCTGGGTCGGCAGCCGGGACTTCGAAACGGAACAGTTCGACCATGTGAGCCAGGCGCGCCGCCAGCCGGGCTCCACGTTCAAGCCCTTCGTGTACGGCGCCGCATTCGAGCAGGGCTTTCGGCCTTCGTACACGCTGATCGACCAGCCCGTGTCCATCCAGATCGGGCGGCGAAGTCTGGTCACCCACCGACGCCAAGCCGCCCACCGGGCAGCCGATGAGCCTGCGCGACGGACTGGTCTACTCCAAGAACACGATCACCGCCCAGCTGATGCAGCAGGTCGGGCCGGTGAAGGTCGCCGAACTGGCGCGCGCGATGGGCGTGCGCCAGAGCAAGCTCGAACCGGTGCCGTCGCTGGCGCTGGGTACCAGCCCGGTCACGCTGCGGGAAATGGTCGCGGCCTACGGCTCCATCGCCAACGGCGGCAACTACATCGAGCCGGTGCTGGTGACGCGCATCGAAAACCGCAACGGGCAGCTGCTGCAGGAATGGCGGCCGGTCGCGCCCGAGCGGGCCTTCCAGCGCCAGCATGCGCTGACGCTGGTGGACGTGATGCGGGGCGTGGTGGACGAGGGCACCGGCCTGGCCATTCGCCAGCGCTACGGCATCCAGGCGGACGTGGCCGGCAAGACGGGCACGACCCAGGACAACAGCGACGGCTGGTTCATCCTGATGCACAGGCAACTGGTGGCGGGCGCCTGGGTCGGCTTCAACGACAACAACGTGACGATGGGCACCTGGGGCGAGGGCGCCCGCAGCGCGTTGCCCATCGTCGGCGACGTGTTCCAGCAGGCTGTGCGCAGCCGCTGGATCGATTCGCAGGCCGAGTTCGACATTCCCCGTCCCAGGCCGCAGCCTGCGCGGCCGGTTGAAAATCCGCTCATGGAGGCCGTGAACGACCTCCTGGGGCGGATCTTCAAACAGCGTCAGTGACTGCGCTGGCTCGCGATTACTGGATCGAGAAGGCGCCCCGCTGGAGCTGAGCACCCTGTACTGTCCATTGCCGACGTACTCGAACTGCGCAGACATGGCCCTGGCCGCCGGTGATGGAGCCGGACGCACCCGCCTCGGTGCGATTGCCCAGCGAGGTGTACAACTGCCCCGGCACGGTTCCGAGAAAGAGGCCGGCGGCAACAGCGAGCTTGTTGCCATCGGAGGACATGGCAATCGCGCGCCAGTTCGTGTCCGTTCCCGGCATCGTCACCGGGGCGAAGGTCGCGCCACCGTCAGTCGAGGCAGCACACTGACCCGTCGAGCCGCCGGTGAGGTTGGAGGCGGTCACGGCCGATGACCTGGCCGTCGCCCGACATGGCGATCGCGGTGTAGTCGGCAACCAGGGCATGGGCCTTGGTCCAGGTCGGTACCCCCGCATCCCGTGAGACGTAGATGCCCGTTCCTGGATCCCCGCCGAAGCTGTTGCCGACGACGACGACGACGTTGCCGTCATCGGACATCTGCAGGCGGTACCAGTTCTCAAACACCGGCACACCGCCGACAACAACGTTGCTCAGCGACCAGGTCAGACCGCCATCGGTGGAGCGATAGATGTTCCCGTCTTGGGCGGCAGCCATGACAATCATGCCGTCGGTCAGGGTCGGCCCGAGCTGTCGACCGAACGCCACGGTCCGGTGAGCGCGGCGCCTCCAATCACGTCCCGGCCACCCAGTTCTGCCCGCGTTGCTGGAGGCATAGACGGGGCCGTTCTGCACCGCGGCGACTATGCGCTGCCCATCGCGCGAGACGGTCACCGATTCGAACGGTTGTCGCGGTCAGGTTGACGCCGGGATCGGCACTGGTGACGGGCGTCCAGGTCGTGCCGCGGTCGGTCGACATGTACAGGCCACCGCCATACTGGGCCGCCACGATGCGGTCGCCGCTGGCGCTCATGTCACTGGAGATCCAGGTCGGGCCGCTCACGGCTGTCGCCGGCAGTCCAGGTGGCGCCGCCGTCGACAGAGGTGTGGAGGTTGCCCCCGACGCCCTCTCCGGCGACCAATACGTCTCCGGCTGCGTTGGACGACAACCAGTGCCAGGCTTTCGGGGTCAGGCGCGCAGTCCAGTCGCTCCGGGCGCCACGTTTCCAGCCATGCCGGCCGTCAGCACGGTCTGGCCCGCATTCTGGGCAATTTGCCAGTTGTTCGCGCTTGTGCCCGTCACGCTGACCGTTTGGCCAGCTGAATCTGGGCCGAGGCGGGGAGGGTGATGACCACGGTGCCGGGTGTCGCCGCAGCCACCGTGTACGAGGCGTCCGGCAGAGCTTGCTGTGTAAGACCTGTGATAGGTACGCTGAGGGCGCAGGCGCGGGTGCGGGGGCAGGTGCCGGCGGCGGGTGCGGGTGCGGGCGCCGGGGCGGGCGCGGGCGGCGGCGGCAGGCGCAGGCGCCTCGACGCCGCCACCCCCTCCGCCGCCGCAGGCGGTGAGCCAAAGGGCGGCCACAGTGCACCAGGCAATGTTCTGGCAGCGCGACGAGTAACTGATTGACATCTGCTTTTCCCTTTTGATACGGCGAGACACAGCGCCTCAGCGGGATTCTGATCGTGCGGATCGACCACACGCATCAGCTTTAGGAGTGTTCGCGTGTAGGCCGATGCCTCATCCTCATCCATTGGTGTATGGGTCAAACCCGCACTGACAGCAGCGCGGGCGGCACGTAAGCTGCTCATTCCCAAGGAGACAGCCATGCCCATACGTTCCCTGCGCCGCGCCTCGCTGCGGCACATGTTCATCAGCTCCAGCGTGTTGCTGGTCGGGCTCGCGCTGACCGCGGCCGCACATGCGCAGGCCGCGGTGTGGCCCACCAAGCCGATCAGGATCGTGGTCACATTTCCGCCGGGCGGCGCGCCGGACACGCTGGCGCGCGTGCTGGCCGACAAATGGGCCGCCCTGGGCCAGCCGGTGACAGTGGACAACAAGCCCGGCGCCGGCGGCAACATCGGCGCGGACTTCGTGGCCAAGAGCGCAGGCGACGGCACCACGCTCATCATCGGCACGGTGGGCACCCACGCCATCAATGCCTCGCTGTACGACAAGTTGCCGTACAACCACATCAAGGACTTCACGCCCATCACGTTCCTGGCGTCCACGCCCAACCTGCTGGTGCTCAACAAGAACGTGCCTGCGACCAGCGTGAAGGAACTGATAGACCTGGCAAAAAAGACGCCGCTGAGTTTCGGCTCGTCGGGCAGCGGCACTTCCATCCACCTGTCCGGCGAGCTTTTCAATACGCTGGCCGGCGTCAAGATGCAGCACATTCCGTACAAGGGACGCGCCCAGGCCGTGCCCGACCTGCTGGGCGGACGCATCCACATGATCTTCGACAACATGCCCTCGGCCCTTCCGTTGGTGAAGTCGGGAGACGTGCGCGCCATTGCCGTGACCAGCGCCAAGCGCTCGCCCGCCGCGCCGGACATCCCGACCATTGCCGAGTCCGGCTTGCCGGCATTCGAGGCCACGTCATGGTTCGCCTTGCTGGGGCCGGCGGGCATGCCGCGCGAGGTGCAGGCGCGCATCAATCAGGAAACAGCCAAGGTGCTGGCCATGCCGGACGTGAAGGAAAAGCTCGCGAGCCTGGGGCTGGATGTGGCGCCCGGCACGCCCGAGGCGCTGGCCAACCTGATGCAGGACGAAACGGCGAAATGGGCGAAGGTCGTGAAGGAGTCGGGTGCCAAGCCGGACTAGGATGCGCGTCAGATTAATACTTAAGCTCTGAAGCGCGTCCTCCATCTGCATCCCCCATTTTGATGAGCACAAAAAACCAGCATGAGAGTAAGCTGCTCAGTCTGCAGGAGGTGCGGACATGGCACTGGATGAGGGAAACGCGACCGGGCACGAGCCGGATGCACGCTGCATAAGCAAGTTCGACTGGAGCGCCTCTTCCTTTGGGGAGCCCGGCTCCTGGCCGAAGTCGCTGTGCGCCATCGTGGATCTGATGCTGGACTCGGCACTTCCCATGTGCCTGGCCTGGGGCCCCGAGCTCAGGTTGCTCTACAACGATGCGTATATCGCGCTGATCGGGAACAGGCACCCTGCGGCGTTTGGTGCTCCCATGCAGGAAGTTTTTGCCGATCTATGGCCCGAGCTCGATCCCATAGTCCGCCGCACGATCGATGGACAGTCCTGCTACTTCGAGAATTTTCCCGCGAAGGTCCTGCGCTATGGCCGCCCCCGCCACGGTTGGTTCACCTTCTCGTACACGCCGGTGCGCGACGACGAGGGCAGCGTACGCGGCCTGATCTGCATCGCAACCGAAACCACGACGCAAGTCGAGATGGAACGGCGGCATGCGTTTCAGCTGGAGCTGTCCGACCACCTGCGGCGCCTGTGGGACCCGGACGAAATCATCGACGTGGCCAGCCGCATGCTGGGGCTGCATCTCAAGGTGGCCCGCGTCGGGTACCTGGAAGTCGACGCTTCGGAACGAGAGGTCAAGGTCAGGCATGACTGGTCCCAAGGGGAGTTGCCGCCCTTGTCCGGCCACGTCCTGACCAAGGACAAGATCGGCCCCATGGCGATCGCGGTGCTGAAGGCGGGGCGAACGCTCAGAATCGACGATTCCCAAACCGATGAGCACGCGGCACCGTATGCCCACAGTTACGCGTCGATCGGGGTGCGGTCGCTTCTGGCGATACCGCTGATCAAGAACGGCCGGTTGCGCGCGGTGCTTCGCCTGCACCGCACCACCGCCCATCTGTGGACCGACGACGAGGTGACACTGGCCGAAGACGTCGCGGAGCGAACCTGGTCGGCGATTGAACGCGCCTACGCCGACGAGCGAAGGCGCATGGCGGAAGAGGAGCTGCAGCACAACGCCGCCCTCCAGGCCTTCCGCCTCGAACTCTCCGACATGTTGCGGCCGCTGACCGACCCGGACGCGATCATCGCCGTTGCCACGGACCTGCTGGGCCATCAACTCGGCGCGTCGCGGGTCCTGTATGCCGAGGTCGACGATGCCAAAGGGACCTTCGACATCCGGCGCGACTGGACCGACGAGGGCGTCGTCAGCGTGGCCGGCAACATCAACCGGCTCGATGAGTTCGGCGCCGAGATCATCGCGGCCTTGCGGGCAGGCACCGCGGTGACGATCGATGACGTGGCAAAGGACGAGCGGACCGCAGCCTACGCGCAAGCCTACGCGCGCACGGGCGTACGCGCGCTTCTTGCGTTGCCGCTGGTCAAGTCCGGGCGGCTGAGCATCGTCTTGATGGTCCAGCAGGAAGAGCCGTTCCGCTGGAGAGCGGTGGACCTGCAGCGCGCGCAGGACATGGCCGAACGTACCTGGTCCTACGTGGAAGCCGCGCGCGCCCAGGCGGCGCTGCGGGCGGAACGGGACCAGAGCCAGTACGTCTTCGACAGCATGACCGAAGGTTTCGCCATGCTCGACCCCGATTGCCGCTTGCTGCAGATGAACGCCGAGGGACTGCGCATCGGCCGGCTGTCCGGCCCCGAGGTCATTGGGCGCAAGATCTGGGAGTTCTGGCCCAACGTGGTGGGCTCGGCCCTCGAGGACCTTTATCACCAGGTCATGGAAACGGGCAAGGGGGCTTCGGTCGAGTACCTGCCCACCAATGGCGGCGACGAGGCCTCCTGGCTGGAGGTGCGCGCCTATCCGGCCCTGAATGGCGGGCTGGCGGTCTTCTATCGCGACATCAACGAACGCAAGCAGGCCGAGGAAAAGCTCAAGGAGGCCGACCGCCGCAAGGACGAGTTCCTGGCGATGCTCGCCCACGAGCTGCGCAATCCGCTGGCGCCCATCGCAGCGGCGGCCGAGCTCCTGTCCATCAAGGGGCTCAATCCCGAGGACATCAAGCACACCAGCGAGGTCATCTCGCGCCAGGTCAGCCATATGACCAGCCTGGTCAACGACTTGCTCGACATATCGCGGGTGACGAGCGGGCTGGTCACTCTGGTTCGCGCGCCGATGGACATCAAGGCCATCATGGCCGAGGCGATGGAGCAGGTCGAACCCATGATCAGGGCGCGCGACCATCACCTGGAGGTTCTTGCGGCGCCGGTCCCCTTGCTGGTCTGGGGTGACCACAAGCGGCTGGTGCAGGTGCTGGCCAACCTGCTGAACAACGCGGCCAAATACACGCCGCCGGGCGGCAACATCGTGCTGCAGGTCGAGGCGCTGGAGGGTTATGTCGGGCTGACGGTGCGCGACAGCGGGATCGGCATGTCGCCGGAGCTCGTCGAATCCGCGTTCGAGCTTTTCGCGCAGGCCCAGAGAACGTCCGACCGCGCGGAAGGAGGGCTGGGGATCGGCCTGGCGCTGGTGCGCGGGATCGTGGAGCTCCACGGCGGGACCGTGACCGCGCACAGCAAAGGTCTCGGCCTGGGCAGCGAGTTCAAGGTGCTGTTGCCGCGAGCCGGAGAGATCGCCCCCGCGGTTGAAAAGCCCGGCCATTCCGTGGCCGCCCAGACCGGTGCGGCGGAACTGAAAGTCCTGATCGTCGATGACAACGTGGACGCCGCAAAGATGCTGGCCATGCTCCTGAAAATCGCCGGCCAGCGCGTCTTCGTCGAGCATCAACCCGGACACGCGCTGGAGCTGGCGCGCGAGGCGCAGCCCGACGTCTGCCTGCTGGACATCGGCTTGCCCGAGATGGATGGCAACGAGCTGGCGCGTCGGCTGCGGGCCCAGCCGGAGACGTCGAAGGCGGTGCTGATCGCGGTGACCGGCTACAGCCAGGAGGCGGGCGGGGCGAGCCCCATCGGGCCGGAGTTCGACCACCATATGGTCAAGCCCATAGAGACCGGCAGGCTGCTGGCGCTGCTGCGGCAAATCGGCACACGGCACTAGCACTCTAGGAAATCAGGCCGA
>CAVRNE010000077.1:0-131835 GCA_963722025.1 uncultured beta proteobacterium | reverse complement strand
CCTAAGAGGAACGTCTTGGGTGTGGATGCATGGCCCTACCCTTTGAGATCGGTCACGAACATCTTGCCGGGCGCATGCGTGATGCACAGCGGCAAGCGGCTTTTCTGGCCACCCACTGCGGCGTGACGCCGCATGCCCAGAAAATGGGGACTTCGTCGTCTTCGATGCTAACCGCATCACCGTAATCCGGGCGCGCGAGGTCGGCGATGCCGATCGCACCCGGATTGCCGATATGCAAGGGCGCCCCATGCGCCAAGTCGAACCGGCCAGAGATCTCCACCACCTTCGCCACGTCCCGGCTCTTGATGGGACGCATGCTCACCACCATCTCGCCCGAAAACGGGCCCGAACTTTCGCACGGAAGGCTCGTGCGGTACATCGCGACATTGCGGCCCTGCTCCACATGGCGCAGGGGGATGCCGGCTTCGGCCACCGCCGCCTCGAAAGAGAAGCTGCAGCCGATGAGGAAGCTCACGAAGTCCTGTTTCCACAGGTCGGCCACACTGTCGCGCTCAACGGCGAGCTCGCCGCCCCGGTAGATGAGGTAGCCCGGGATGTCGGTGGCGATGTTCGCGCCGGGTGCGCACTTGGGCTCCTGCGCGCCCGGCTCCATCACTTCGATCAGCGGGCAGGGCTTGGGGTTGCGCTGGCAAAACAGCAGGAAGTCGAACGCGTACTGCTGCGGCACGATCATCAGGTTGGCCTGCAGAAAGCCGGGCGCATGGCCCGACGTCGGATCCTTGAAGCGGCCTTCGCGCGCGGCCTGGCGCAGCGCTTTCGGTTGGGAAAAGATGGATGTCATGAAAGTGTTCGAGTCTGTTGCGTCAGAGGCCCAGATAGGCCTTCTTGATCCGCTCGTCGTGCAGCAGGTCGTGGCCCTTGCCTTGCATGACGATGCGGCCGGTCTGGATGACGTAGCCGTAGTGGGCGATGCCCAGCGCCTTCTGCAGGTTCTGTTCGACCAGCAGGATTGACACGCCGGTGGCATTCACCTGCTGGATCACTTCCAGCACCTTGGCGACGAACTTGGGCGCGATCCCCCATGAGGGCTCGTCCAGCATCAGGAGCTTGGGCCGCGCCATCAGGCCGCGCCCGATCGCCAGCATCTGCTGTTCGCCGCCGCTCATGGTGCCGGCCAGCTGGGACTCGCGCTCCTTGAGGATCGGGAACAGCGAGAACATCTCGTCGACACCGCTCGCGACCTCATGCCGTCGCTGCGGGTGAAAGCCCCGAGCTCCAGGTTGCGCCGCACCGTGAGGCGCGGAAACAGGCGCCGGCCTTCGGGCACCAGCGACAGGCCCATCGGCACGCGCTTGTGCGCGGGAGCGGTGTGGATGGCCTCGCCATTGAACGTGATGGTTCCGGCATCGACGCTATTCAGGCCCGCCACCGCGCGCAGCGTGGTCGACTTGCCGTTGCCGTTGCCACCCACGAGAGCCACGATCTTGCCGCGCGGGACCGTCAGGGTCACGTCCGAGATCGCGAGCACGCGGTCGTAGCTCACCTTGAGGTTCTGGATCTCGAGAGCGTCATCACGCGTCTCCCAGGTAAGCGTGGATTACCGCCGGGTCGCTCGATACCTGCTGCGGCGTGCCCTCGGCGATCTTGTTGCCACGATCCAGCACAACGATCTTGTCGGCGATGGGCATGATGCCTTCGAGCACGTGCTCGACGATGAGGCAGGCGATGCCCCGGTCACGGATTCGGAGGACGACGTCCACGGCTTCCTTCACTTCTGAGGGGTTCAGGCCCGCCATCACTTCGTCCATCAGGAGCGATGCGCGGATTGATCGCGAGCGCCCGTGCCACCGCCAGACGGCGCTGCTCGCTGATCGTCATGCTGCCGGCCGGCTTGTCGGCCATGCGATCCAGGTTGACGAACGCCAGCCATTGCATCGCGGATTCGCGAGCGGCCGACACCTTGTGCTGCGCCAGCATGGCCGCGGTCATCACGTTCTCGCAGGCCGTCATGCTGGTGAATGTGCGCGCGATCTGGAAGGTGCGTCCCACACCGGCGCGGGCACATGCTTCCGGCGGTTGGCCAGCCAGGTCGCGGTCGCCCAGCGTGATCGAGCCCGAGGTCGGCGCGAAGTAGCCCGCGACACAGTTGAAGAGCGTCGTCTTGCCGGCGCCGTTCGGCCCGATCAGACCGACGATCTGGCCGCTATCCACCGTGAAGGTGACGTCCTGGTTGGCGGTGAGGCCGCCGAAGCGCTTGCTGACGTTGTTAACTTCGAGCAATTTCATGGTGCCTCCACCACAGCAGGCGCGGAGGCCGTTCCCGCTGGCGCGGCCTGCTCGCGCGGCGCCTTCCAGCGGCGCACCATTTTGCGCCACCACCCCACGATACCGGTCGGGTAGAACACGGCGATCACGATGATGAGGCTCGCATAGATGATCGTGTCGGTGCCGCGGCCGGAGCCGCCGAAGACGATGCGCGTGAACTCCTCGATCGTCGTCAGCACCACCGAGCCGATCACCGGGCCGAACAGCGTGCCGACACCGCCGAGGATGGACACCAGGGCCATCTTGATCGAGAGCGACGTGGACAGCACCGAGTTCGGGTCGATGTACAACTCCTTCTGCGCATAGAGGCTGCCCCCCAGCGCCGTGAAGAAGGCGCTGACCGACAGGGCCACCTGCTTGTAGCGGGCGATGTTCACGCCGATGCTGCGGGCAGCATCCGGCTCGTCCTTGATGGCGCGGAAGTAGTAGCCGAGGTAGCTGCGCTCGATCCAGGCGTTCACGCCCAGCGTGATCAGCAACAGGGCAAGAGCCAGCCAGTAGTACGGCAGCTTGGTCGCGAAATTCATCCACGCCCAGCCGGTCTTGGCCATCGGCACGTAGAGGCCCACCGCGGCGCCGCCATAGTCCCACTCGGTGAAGAAGATCTGCACGAGTTCCGCCACCGCGATGGTCGCCATCGCGAAGTAGTGGCCCTTCAGCCGGAAGCACGACCAGCCAAACGCCAGGCTCAGCGACGCGGCGATGACACCGCCGGTGAGCATGCCGATCCAGGGATTGACGCCGAACTTCACGAGCAGCAGCGTTGAAGCGTAGGCGCCGAGCCCGAAGAACGCGGCGTGGCCGAGCGACACCTGGCCGGCGTAGCCGCCGACGATGTTCCAGGACACGCCCAATTGTGCGGCCATCAGCACCAGGATCGCGAGGTTCAGGTGCGACGCGTCGACAACAGCCGGGAGCGCCAGCGCGATGGCCAGGCCCGCGGCAGGAAATGCGAACTGCTTCATGCTTTACCCATGAGGCCTTGCGGCCGGAACATCAGGACACCGAGGAAGAGCACCAGCACGATCGCGAGCTTGTACTGCGGACCGAGCAGGAGGCCGCCCATCACCTCGATCACGCCGACCAGGATGCCGGCCATGAACGCACCAGTCACGCTGCCGAAGCCGCCCAGGTTGACCACGACGAATGCGAGCAGGATGAAGGTGGCGCCCACGTCGGGGAAGATCGGGAAGAACGTAGCCAGCAGGCCGCCCGCCGCGCCGGCGCAGGCGGCCCCGATGCCCCAGGCCAGCGCGAACATTTTGTGCGAGTCGATGCCCATGAGGCGCGCGGCATCCTTGTCGGCGGCCGTCGCTTCAAGCGCGGCGCCCAGCTTGGTGTGGTTGAGGAAGTACCAGATCACGCCTGTCACGAGCACCGCACCGAGGCCCGCCACCAGCTGAGGCTGACCCAGCTGCAGGCCCAGGAGCTTGATGCTGCCCGACACCGATGAGTTCTCGATCGAGCGGAAATCCGGCTTCCACAGGAACTGCGCCACGCCGCGCAGCAGGTACATGATGCCGAAGGTTGTGAAGATCTGCGACAGCATGGGCGCGTTGGTGATGCGCACGATCACGAGCTTGTACAGCAGCACGCCGAAGACAAACAGCATCAGCACCGTGAGCGGCAGCGTCAGCAGCGGGTCCAAGGCGTACAGCGCGAACAGCCAGAAGGCCGAATACATGCCCAGCATCAGGAATTCGCCGTGGGCGAAATTCACGATATCCATCACCCCGAAGATCATGGTGAGGCCGATGGCGACCAGGGCGTAGATCAGGCCGATCAGCACGCCCGAGGCGAGCGTCTGCAGCAATATGTCGGCGGTCATGGCGTACTGCGTTTTCTAGTGGTTGGAAGAGGTACTGCTCTCATTGCACGGCTCAAAGGCTACTTGCGCTGTTCCCACTTGGGCATCGGCCAGATCACGTCGCGGGCGGCCATGTTGAACGGCCAAACCGTGTTGTATTTGCCGTCCACGATCTGAACCAGGATGCCCTGGCCCAGCGTGTTCTGCCCCGTGGCGTCGAACTTCACGCCCTTCCACGGCATGATCAGGTTCTTGCCCTGGATGTCGGTGGCCACCAGCGCCTTGCGGATCGCTTCCGGGTCGGTCGAGCCGGCGCGGTTCACGGCATCGGCCAGCACCATGAGCCCGGTGAAGGTGCGCGACGAGTTGCCGGTGAAGTTGATCTTGTAGCGGCTGTTGAAGAGGTCGTTCACCTGCTTGATCAGCGGGTTGTTCTTGGCGAGGTCCAGCGCCCACACCTCACGCGTGATCACGTACTCGGCGTCCTTGCCCAGCGACTTGATGAACTCGGTGTCGGTGAAGCCGGCGTTGTTCGCGAGGATCATGTCCGGCGAGAAGCCCAGCTCCTTGTACGTCTTCATCGAGAGGATCGCGTCCGGCGTGTAGGAGGACTGCAGCACCAGGTTCGGATTGGCCGCCTTGAGCGACTGCACTTCAGACGTGAGCTGCGTCGTCTTCGACGGATATGAGATCTGCTTGACCAGGTCGTACTTGAAGTCGGGCGCGAGCTTGGCCTGCAGCTTGCCGCTTTCGGTGCCCCAGAGGCCGTTCTCGTTGAGGGTGACGATGCGGCCGGGCTTGATGCCCTTCTTGGCTTCCAGCTCGCGCAGGAAGTCGAACGCGTTGTGCACGAACAGGTCGTCGTGCGGCGTGGTGCGGAAGAACCACTTCATGCCGCGCTGCGTCAGCGTGGCGGAAGAGGATTCGGGGTTGAGGAAGGGAACACCGGCGCGCTCTGCCACCTGGCTGGCGGTGGCCGTCACGGCACTGTTGTAGGCGCCGACGATCGCGACCACCTTGTCCTGCGTGATGAGGCGCTCGGCTTCGGTGGCGCCGGTCTGCGGGTTGGCCTGGTGGTCAGCGAACACCAGCTTGATCTTCGCGCCCTTCAGGTTGGGCAGGCCCTTGCCGGCTGCGAACGGCAGGTCCGTGATGCCCGGGGCGCCGTTGTTGATGATGTCGGCCGCGAGTTCGAGCGCATTGCGCAACTCGCCGCCCACGGAGGCCGAAGGCCCGGTCAGGGGGTAGATCACGCCGATGCGGATTTCCTGCTGGGCGTGAGCCGAAAAGGCCAGGCCCAGGCCGGAGATCAAGGCGGCCACGCGGGCCTTCGAGAACAGCTTCATCGATAACTCCTCACAAAAGTTGGATGTCAGCGCTGGATGACGATGCGATGACGTGTGTGGAATTGTGTTTTTCGAAGCCGCCCAAATCAAACAAGTAATTTTTCGCTTATGTCATCGAATTTTTCGATGATAAGGGGGGATGCGCTGGTTTACCCTTAGATCATTTCACTGTGGGCTTGCGCCGCGAGCTTGCGGTTTTTCTTTGTTCGTCGATGTACTGGAAGACCTCGTTCACGACGGTTTCGACGGCATGCGAAGTCGGGTCGGCGCGGTAGGTGGCGAACACCGGCAGCGGCTGCAGGGCCGTGTCGCACTTCAGAAGCTTCAAGTTGCGGTGCTCGACCAGGCGCTGGCCGCGGCCAGCGGCAGGGTGGCGACGCCGAAGCCGCCTTCCACCAGTTGCACCATCGCCGAGATCGACGAGATGGCGTGCACCTTGCGCGGCTGCAGCCCGGCCTGCGGAACTGGTCCAGCAGCGCCAGGTGCGGCTGCGAGCCGCGCTGGAAGGTCATCGATTCCACCTCGCCGAGGTCGGCAGCCATGCGCCACAGCCGCTTGCGGTGGAGCCGGCATTGCCCAGGAACGCCATCTCCATCGGCGGCAGCGCCTTGCTGCGCACGCCTTCCGCATTGGCGCCGGCAGCGCGGTGAAGACGATGTCCAGCGCGCCGCGCCGCACCAGCTCGATCAGCACCGGCGTGGTTTCCACCGTCAGCTCCAGCTCCAGACCCGGGGTCTGCTCCGCAACTGCTCCACCCATGGGATCAGCCAGGAGTGCAGCACCGACTCGATCGCGCCGATGCGCAGTCTGACCTCGGTCGGCGCCTCCCCGCCCATCTCGCGCTTGATCTCGCGCTGCAGCTCCAGCAGGCGGCCGCGCATGCTTGAGGAACCGCTGGCCCGCGAACGTCAGGCGGAACTGCTTGTCGCGCCGGTCCAGCAGCAAAGTGCCCAGCTCCTGTTCCAGCGCCGCAATACGGGCCGACATCGCCGATTGGGTGATGAAGAGCTTCTCGGCCGCGCGCGACACCGACTGGAGCGTGGCGACCCAATAAAAGGCTTCGACGAAACGGAGGTTCATGTCGCGCAATAATGCCTCATGCGCAAATTCCTGGACCGCCTTTACCTCGCCGCGGGGGCCCTGGCGGCCCTTTGCGTGCTCGCCATCTGCGTGCTGATGATCGGGCAGAGCATCCTGCGCGAGTTCGGCGTGCGCACCGGAGCCACCAACGACGTGGTGTCCTGGCTCTGCGCCGCGGCGGCTTTCCTGGCCATGGCGCATGCGTTCAAGCACGGCGACTTCGTGCGCGTCACGCTGCTGCTGGAAAAAGTGTCCGCCCCGGTACGCCGGGTTCTGGAGATCGTTTCCCTGGTGATCGCCTGCTTCGCCGTCGGCTACCTGGCCTTCTGGGCGACCCGGTTCACCTGGGAGAGCTACGAGTTCAACGACATGGCCGGCGGCATGCTCGCCATTGCGATTTGGATACCGCAAACGACCTTCGTCGCCGGCTCGTGGCTGCTCTTCATCGCGGTGCTCGACGAGATGGTGCTGGTGGCGCGCGGCGCGCGCCCGACCTATGTAACGGCCGTGGAAGAGCGGCACGCGCATGGCGATTTCTCCGCCGACATCTGAACGACCACAGCAACAACAACAACCAGAACAACGCCATGGAAACCCTCGGAATCGGCCTCTTTCTCCTGATCATCATGCTGATTTTGCTGACCGGCGGGGTCTGGATCGCGATGACGCTGGCCATCTGCGGATGGATCGGGCAGGCCTTCTTCGTCAACACGCAACCGGGCAAGAACCTCTTCTCCGCTTTCTGGGAGAGCAATGCCTCCTGGGAACTGGCCGCCCTGCCCCTGTTCATCTGGATGGGCGAGATCCTGTTTCGCACCAAGCTCAGCGAGGAGATGTTCGAAGGCCTGCGTCCCTGGCTGAACCGCATCCCCGGCCGCCTGATGCACACCACCATCCTCGGGTGCGGCATCTTCGGCTCGGTCAGCGGGTCTTCCGCCGCCACCTGCGCCACCATCGCCAAGGTCGCCTTGCCCGAGCTCAGGAAGCGCGGCTACGACGAGCGGCTCGCCCTGGGATCGCTCGCCACCGCGGGCACGCTCGGCATCCTGATTCCTCCGTCCATCACCATGGTGGTCTACGCGGTGGCCGCCGACGCCTCGATCATCCGCATCTTCCTGGCGGGCTTCCTGCCCGGGCTCCTGCTGATGTTGCTGTTCATGGCCTACATCGCGTGGTGGTCGATTCGCAATCCCTCCAAGGTGCCGGCGGCCGACCCGCCGTCTTCATTCATGGAGAAGATTCGCAAGAGCGGCAGCCTGATTCCCTGCGGCGCGCTCATCGTCTTCATCGTTTGGGTGCTGGTCAGCGGTTATGCCACCGCCACCGAATGCGCGGCCTACGGCGTGGCCGGATCGCTGGCGATCGCCGCCTGGGGCCGATCGCTCACCTGGGCCAACTTCTGGGACGGCCTCATGGGCGCCACCCGCACCAGCTGCATGATCATGTTCATCCTGGCCGGCGCGGCGTTCCTCACCAAGACCATGGCCTTCACCGGTGTGCCGCGCGAGTTGGCCGAATGGGTCAACGGCATGCATCTTTCGCCCTACGCGCTGATCGCCTGCCTGGTGCTGGTGTACCTGGTGCTCGGCACGGCGCTGGACGGCATCAGCATGATCGTGCTCACGGCCGCCGTGGTGCTGCCCATGATCCAGAAGGCCGGCTTCGACCTCGTGTGGTTCGGCATTTTCATCGTGCTGCTGGTCGAGATCGCGGAGGTTACGCCGCCCGTGGGCTTCAACCTGTTCGTGCTGCAGAACATGACCGGCAAGGACAGCAACACGATCGCCAGGGCGGCGATCCCGTTCTTCGGCTGCCTGGTGCTGTGCATCGCGCTGGTGACCGTGTTCCCGGGGATCGTGACCTGGCTGCCCAACTACGTCATGGGCGTCGAGAAGTAAGCTTCCGCACGGCTCGCACGCGCCGAAGGTTCATTGCCGAAGCACTCCAACAAAGCCCGCGAGTCGAGCAGCGAGCGCAGCTCGAACCCGGTGGCCTCGCGCACTGCCTGCGCATAAGGCGGCATGTTGGTGCACTCCAGCACCACGGTGCGCAGGTGCGGCGCCCGCGCCTTCAGCAGCAGCGCCGCGCCGACCACGTCCGCGCGCGCCTTTTCGAGATCCATGGTCCCGCGATTGGCGAGAATGGCGCCGGCAAATTCGCCCGACGGATCCACCCCTTGCACGATGACATCGTCCAGGCGTTCCGCCGGCACGCCCGCGGCAAGAAGGTGCTCTTGCCCCAGGTGCGCCGCGCTGATCGTCAGCACACCGACTTGCGACTGCTGCTCCAGCAGCCCGGGCAGCTGCAACAGGCTCGACGTCACCATCGGCACCGAGACGGCATCCTGCAACTCGCGTTGCAGGAGCACCAGGAAGCCGCAGCTGGTGGTGATGGCCTTCGCGCCTTCGCGCTCCAATCGAAACCGCATGTGCGCAAAAAGTGTTCAGCAAGCCGCTTGTTCGCAGGGCTTGCGCGCTGGCGACCACCTTGGCCGGCCAGGCGCCGCCGGCGATCTTGTGCCTCACCGGAACACCGAAGCTGCCCGGGTGGCCGATATCGCCCGGCGGACGCGGAAAGCGGGTGTCCAGCATCAGCACGCCGAGAAAGCCCTCGCGCGCGCCCTCGGCCACCGGGGGTAATACCGGGTCCGCTGGCGCGGGAATTGCATTTATTCTCGGTCCACTGTCCACAACACCCATTGTCCCGGAGTGACCATGAAACTCAAGTACACCCTGCCGGTGGCCGCGCTCGCGCTGAGCTGCCAGGCATTCGCACAGACGAAGTGGGACCTTCCCGCGGCTTATCCCGCGAGCAACTTCCACACCGAGAACCTGGTCCAGTTCGCAAGCGACGTCGAGAAGGCGACGGCAGGCAAGCTGAAGATCCAGGTGCACGCGAACGCCTCCCTGTTCAAGGCGCCCGAGATCAAGCGGGCCGTGCAAGGCGGGCAGGCCCAGCTGGGCGAGATCCTGCTGGCCAACTTCGACAATGAAAACCCCCTCTTCGGCCTGGACGGCCTGCCCTTCCTGGCTGCCAGCTACGCGGAGGCCAACAAGCTCTACCAGGCGCAGAAACCGGCGCTGGACAAGTACCTGGGCAACCAGAACATGCGCGTCCTGTTCGCCGTGCCGTGGCCGCCCCAGGGCATCTACGTCAACAAGGAAATCAGCTCCGTCGCCGACATGCGCGGGATCAAGTGGCGCGCCTATTCACCGGCCACCGGCAAGATTGCCGAACTGATCGGGGCCCAGCCGGTCACCGTCCAGGCCGCGGAGCTCTCGCAGGCGCTGGCGACCGGTGTGGTGCAGTCGTACATGAGCTCCGGCTCCACGGGCTACGACACCAAGACCTACGAGCACATCAAGTACTGGTACGACACCCAGGCCTGGCTGCCCAAGAACGCCGTGATCGTCAACAAGAAATCCTGGGATGCGCTCGATCCGGCCACTCAAGCGGCCGTGACCAAGGCGGCGGCCGAGGCCGAGGCCCGCGGCTGGAAGATCAGCCAGGAAAAGAACGAGTGGTACAAGAAGGCGCTGGCCGAAAAAGGCATGAAGATCATGACGCCCTCGCCCAAGCTGATGACGGACATGCGGCAGGTTGGCGCCATCATGCTGACCGACTGGGAAAAACGCGCAGGGCCCGAAGGCCAGGCTGTGGTGGCGGCGTTTCGCAAGAACTGAGTGCGGGGCGGCGGCTCCGCAGTCCGCGTTCACCCCGCCTGCGGCAACACAGCGCAAACCACATCGCCGGGATTGTTGGGCGCCACGGCCAGCTCGTTCTTGGCCCGGCCCACGTCCATATCGCGCGGCAGTGTCACGCCGTTCTTCACCGCCAGGATTTCCGCCATCACGCTCACGGCGATCTCGGGCGGCGTCTTGCTGCCGATGTAGATGCCGATCGGGCCGCGCAGCCGGGCCAGCGACGCCTCGGTCTCGCCGAAGTGCTCGATCATGCGCTGCGCGCCGCGCCTCGTTGTTGCGGCGGCTGCCGATCGCGCCCACGTAGAAGGCCTCGCTCTTCAGCGCCTCCAGCAGGGCCAGGTCGTCCAGCTTGGGATCGTGCGTCAAGGCCACCACGCAGCTGCGCCGGTCGGGCTTGAACGCAGTCACCACGTCGTCGGGCATGTCGGTGCAGCACCGTGACGCCGGGCACGCTCCAGGCGCCGCGGTATTCCTCGCGCGGATCGCACACCGTCACGGCAAAGCCGCTGAACAGCGCCATGGTGGCCAGGTACTCGGTCAGCTGGCCGGCGCCGATCAGCAGCATGCGGTATTCCGGGCCGAAGGCATTCACCAGCTCGGTCGCATCGACACGTCAGCTCGCGCCGGGCGACGTCGCCTCGTCCAGCGTCGCCGCAGCCGTCGGCGAGCCGTGACCGTGCGCCGCATCAGGCGCCCCTGTTCCAGCGCGCCCACGAGTTCGGCGAGCGCGGCGGCATCGGGGTCGAACTCCAGCAGCAGCTCCAGCGTGCCGCCGCAGGGCAGGCCGAAGCGGTGCGCCTCGTCCGCGGTGATGCCGTACTTCACGAAGGCAGGCGCGCCCGTCGGGCATCGCCTCGTCGCCGCCGTGGGCGCGGCTGTAGCGGTGATCAGGTCGTCCTCGATGCAGCCGCCCGAGACCGAGCCGACCACGGCGCCGTCTTCGCACAAGCGCCATGATCGAGCCGATCGGCCGCGGCGACGAGCCCCAGGTGCGCACCACCGTCGCCAGCAGCGCGCGCTTGCCCGCCAAGCGCCAGTCGCGCAGCGTGCGCAGCACCATGACATCCAGATTTTCCATATCGTGTCCCTAGCGCATCCACCACAAGAGCGCAGCCAGCAACAACACGGCGCCCACGATCCACAGCCATGCAGGAATCGGCTTGCCGGCCGGCGCCGCAGGTTCGGCCGCCGCCGGCTGCGCTGCCGCGGCGGCGGCATAAGCTTCCGGATGGCGCCGCTGCATCTCCTCGTCGAAGCGCTTGAAGAAATCCTCGGCCATGGACTCGGCCACGCCGTCGATCAGGCGCTGGCCCAGCTGCGCGATCTTGCCGCCCACCTGCGCCTGCACCCTGTAGCCGAGCTCGCAGCCCGTGCCCTGGGGCGTGAGCGCGACCTGCGCCTGGCCCTTGCCGAAACCGGCCGCGCCGCCCTGCCCGTCGAAACCCAAGGTGTAGCTGTCCGGCGGCTTGACGTCGGTCAGCGTGATCTTGCCCGCTGAACTTGGCCGACGACCGGGCCCGACCTTCACCGCCACGCGCCACCGCGTACTGATTGTCGCCGGTCAGCTTCGAACCTTGTCGCAGCCGGGGATGCATGGCCTTCAGCACCTCGGGGTCGTTCAGCGCCTCCCAGGCCTGCTGCTGCGTGACTGCGAGCGCGCGGTTGCCTTGCATTTCCATGGTGTTTCCTTAGTTCGTCTCATCGACCGGCGCGCCAGGCTGGCGGCCAGTTCCTGCAGCTTGCTCGAGATTGTGGACCGCCAGCATCGCCATGCGGCCTGGCGGTGCAACACCGCCGCGCCGCGCGCCAGCGGCGCATAGCCGCTGAAACGCAGCAACGGATTCAGCCACAGCAGGCGCCGGCTGTGCATGGCGCTTGAACCAGTCCAGCTCGCGCGCCAGCGCCTCGGGCTCGCCGGTGTCCAGCCCGTCGCTGATCACCAGCACCAGCGTGCGGCCGCCGACCAGCCGCCGGGCATGGTGCCTGCGCAGGCTGGCCAGCGATTCGCCCAGGCGCGTGCCGCCTGCGAAATCGTCGATGGCGGCGCTGGCGGCGGCCAGCATGTCGTCGGTGTCGGCGCAGGCGGAACGCCGGCGTCAGGTCGGTCAGGTGGGTGCCGAAGGCGAACACGTCGCGCCGGCCCTTGCGGCCGTAGACATCGCGGGTGGCGGCATGCAGAAAGGCCAGCAGCAGCCGCGCATAGCGCTCCATCGAGCCCGACACATCGACCAGCACCAGCAAGGGCAACGGCTCCTCGCGCCGCGTGCAGCCGCGGCAGCCGCAGCAGTTCGCCGCCGGTGCGCGCGGCATGGCGCATGACGCCGGGCCAGTGCATGCTGCGCACGCCGCGCCAGCCCGGCCGGCGTGCAGCCGTCCCGCGCATGCACGGCACGGGCAAGCGCCACATCGCGCGCCAGCCGCTCGACCAGCCGGTACTCGGCGGCGCCCAGGGCGTTGAAGTCCGCATGCTTGCAGCACGCTGCAGGTCGCTGGCCGTCATGGCCGCGTCGAAGTCCACTTCCTTGTCCTGCATCTTCGGCGCGTGCCGGCCGACGGCGCTGCTGCGGCGACAGCGCCTCGCGCACGCGCGGCCGGCGCTTGCGCGGCTCGGCCTTGCCTTCGGCGCTGGGCAGCATCTGCGCCAGCAGCTTGTTGGCCAGCTCGGGATCGCGGAACCACGCGTCGAACAGCTCGCGAAACACGCCGCGGTCCTGCTCGCGGCTGACCATCACGGCCTCCATCGCGGCGCCCAGGTCGGCCTTGCTCGCCACGCCCACCAGTGTGCGCGGCCTGCTGCGCCAGCGCGATGCGCGCGCTGTCGATGCGGCACGCCGGCGCGGCGCAAGGCGCGGCCGAAGCCCGTGATGTTGCCGGCCAGCTTGCCGCTGCGTGCGTCGCCCAGCTGCATGATCAGACCCACCTCCTTGCGGCTTGAGCAGGTCGGCGGCCAGCTCGCGCGAGAGCGCGGCCACGTCGTCGCGCTGCTTGAACAGGATGCCGGCCGTGTCGGCCACGACCTCGGGGTCGAGCTCCAGCGTGTCCAGCGCCACCAGCGCCCGCGCCCATTCCACGCTTTCGGCGATGCCCGGCGCGCGCTGGAAGGCGTGGGCGAAGGGCTGGCTGCGCAGGCGCCCGACGAAGGCCGCCACCTGCTGCGACAGCACGTCGCCGGCCTCCGGCACCTGGGCCCGCACGATGGCCAGCTCGCGCTCGCGTTCGGGTAGTCCAGCCAGTGGTAGAGGCAGCGCCGCTTCACCGCATCGTTGAGTTCGCGCGTGCGGTTGCTGGTGAGGATGGTGACCGGCGTCGCCTGGGCGCGCACGGTGCCGAGCTCGGGAATGCTGACCTGGTACTCGCCCAGGTACTCCAGCAGGAAGGCCTCGAAGGGCTCGTCGGCGCGGTCCACTTCGTCGATCAGCAGCACGGCGCCGGGTGCCGGCGTCTGCAGCGCCTGCAGCAGCGGACGGCGGATCAGGTAGCGCGGCTGGTAGACCTCGCGACTCGACCTGGTCGCGTCCGACGTCGCGCCATGCGCCTCGGCCGCGCGCATGTGCAGCAGCTGCGCCGCGTAGTTCCACTCGTAGAGCGCCTCGCGCTGCTCCAGGCCGTCGTAGCACTGCAGCCGCAGCAGCTCGCGCTGCAGCGCGCTCGCCAGCGCCTTGGCCAGCTCGGTCTTGCCGACGCCGGGCTCGCCCTCCAGCAGCAGCGGGCGCTGAGCTTGAGCGCCAGGAACACCGCCGTCGCCAGCCGCCGGTCGGCGAAGTAGCCGACCCCTTCCAGCGCCTGCGACAGCGCGTCGATGGAGTAATCGGAGCGCGCAGGCGTGGCGGTCATCGGCAGCTTAGCCCAGGGCTTTGGCGACAGCGCGCTGCGCCATCACGCTGATCAGGTTGGCGCGGTACGCCGCGGACGCATGCAGGTCGCTGTTGAGATCGCTCGGCGTCGATCTTCACGGCCGGCCGCGGCCTCGGGCGTGAAGCTCTTGCGCGAGCGCGTCCTCCAGCCCCGTGTGGCGGAACACGCCGTTGCCGCGCGCCGGTGACCGCGACGCGCACGCCGCTCGTCGAACTGCGCGACGAACACGCCGACCAGCGGGAAGTTGCGAGGCCTTCTGGCGCAGCTTCTCGTAGGCCGCGCGCTTCGGGATCGGAAAGCGGATCGCAGTGATCAGCTCGCCCTCCTCCAGCGCCGTGGCGAACAGGCCCTGGAAGAAGTCGTCGGCCGCGATCTCGCGCTTGTTGGTGACGACGGTCGCGCCCGAGGCCAGCACCGCGCTGGGGTAGCAGGCGGCCGGGTCGTTGTTGGCCACCGAGCCGCCGATGGTGCCCATGGCGCGCACCTGGCGGTCGCCGATGTGCGAGGCCAGGTCAGGCCAGCGCCGGATAGGCGGCCTTGACCTCGGCGTTGTTCGCCGACGTCGCAGTGGCGCGCCATGGCGCCGATCACCAGGGTGTTGCCGTCCTTGCGGATGCCGGACAGTTCCTTGATGCGCGCCCAGGTCGGCCAGCTGCTCGGGCTGCGCCAGGCGCAGCTTCATCGAGGCCAGCAGGGTCTGGCCGCCGGCCAGCGGCTTGGCGCCGGCAGCGGCCAGCCTGGCGGCATCGGCCACGGTGGAGGGACGTTCGAAGGTGAAGGCGTACATGGTCGATTTCCTTCCGTGTCAGGGGCCGGCCGGCCTTGGGTGCGGCGGTAGCGGGCTGCTGCGGCTCCTGGTCGGGCTCACGCTGCCCTTGCGCATCGCTTCCCACACGCGGTGCGGCGAGGCGGGCATGTCGAAGTCCTTCACGCCCAGCGGCGCCAGCGCGTCGAGCACGGCGTTGATCACCGCCGGCGGCGAGCCGATGGCGCCGGCCTCGCCGCAGCCCTTGGTGCCCAGCGGGTTGTGGGTGCAGGGCGTGCAGACGGTGTCGATCTTGAACATCGGGAAGTCCTCGGCGCGCGGCATCGCGTAGTCCATGAAGCTGCCGGTGAGCAGCTGGCCGGTCTCGCGGTCGTAGACGCAGTTCTCCATCAGCGCCTGGCCGATGCCCTGCACGATGCCCGCCGTGCACCTGGCCCTCGACGATCATCGGGTTGATGATGGTGCCGAAGTCGTCGACCGCGGTGAAGCGGTCGATCTTGACCTCGCCGGTCTGCTTGTCGATCTCCACCTCGCAGATGTAGGTGCCGGCCGGGAAGGTGAAGTTGGTCGGGTCGTAGAACGCGGTTTCGTTCAGGCCCGGCTCCAGCTTGTCCAGCGGGTAGTTGTGCGGCACGTAGGCCGTGAGCGCCACCTGGCCGAACGGGATCTTCTTGTCGGTGCCCTTCACGGTGAACTCGCCGTTGGCGAACTCGATGTCGGCATCGCTCGCCTCCATCAGGTGGGCCGCGATCTTCTTGGCCTTGGCCTCGATCTTGTCCAGCGCCTTCATGATGGCCGCGCCGCCGACCGAGATCGAGCGCGAGCCGTAGGTGCCCATGCCGAACGGCACGCGGCCGGTGTCGCCGTGCACCACGTCGACGTTCTCCACCGGGATGCCCAGGCGCGCCGCCACCACCTGCGCGAAGGTGGTTTCGTGGCCCTGGCCGTGGCTGTGCGAGCCGGTGAACACCGTGACGCTGCCGGTCGGATGCACGCGGATCTCGCCGCACTCGAACAGGCCGGCGCGCGCACCGAGCGCACCCGGCGATGTTCGACGGCGCGATGCCGCAGGCCTCGATGTAGCTGGAGTAGCCGATGCCGCGCAGCTTGCCCTGCGCCTCGCTGGCCGCCTTGCGCGCGGCGAAGCCGTCCACCTCGGCCAGCGCCTTGGCCTTGTCCATGCAGGCGTGGAAGTCGCCCGTGTCGTACTGCAGCGCCACCGGCGTCTGGTACGGGAAGGTGGTGATGAAGTTGCGCTTGCGGATCTCGTCCTGCCCCAGGCCCATTTCCCAGGCGCAGCGCGATACCAGCCGCTCCAGCAGGTAGGTGGCCTCGGGCCGGCCGGCGCCGCGGTAGGCATCGACCGGCGCGGTGTTGGTGAACCAGGCATCGACCTCCACGTAGATCTGCGGCGTCGTGTACTGGCCCGGCCAGCAGCGTCGCGTAGAGGATGGTGGGCACCGCGGTCGAGAAGGTCGACAGGTAGGCGCCGAGGTTGGCGTCGGTGTGGACGCGCAGGGCCAGGAACTTGCCGTCCTTGTCCAGCGCCATCTCGGCATGGCTCACGTGGTCGCGGCCATGCGCGTCCGACAGGAAGCTTTCCGAGCGATCGCCGGTCCACTTGATGCTGCGGTTGAGCTGCTTGGCCGCCCAGGTCAGGCACACGTCCTCGGCGTACAGGAATATCTTGGAGCCGAAGCCGCCGCCCACGTCGGGCGCGATCACGCGCACCTTGTGCTCGGGCAGGCCCAGCACGAAGGCCGTCATCAGCAGCCGCTCGACGTGCGGATTCTGGTTGGCGACGTACAGCACGTACTCCTCGTTCGCGCGGCTGTAGCTGCCGATCGCCACGCGCGGCTCGATCGCGTTGGGCATCAGGCGGTTGTTCACCAGGTCGAGCTTCGTGACGTGCGCGGCCGTTGGCGAAGGCGGCGTCCACCGCGCCCTTGTCGCCCAGCGCCCACTTGTAGCACTGGTTGTCCGGCGCTTCATCGTGGATGGTGACGCCGCTCTGCTTCTTCGCGGCATCCGCGACGCTGACCAGCAGCGGGCAGCACCTCGTAGTCGACCACCACGGCCTCGGCCGCGTTGCGCGCCTGCTCCACCGTCTCGGCCACCACCATGGCCACGTGGTCGCCCACGTAGCGCACCTTGTTGATCGCGAGGATCGGGTGCGGCGGCTCCTTCATCGGCGTGCCGTCGGGGTTGTTGATCAGCCAGCCGCAGGGCAGCCCGCCCATCTTGCCCTCGATGTCCTTGCCGGTGAAGATGCCGACCACGCCGGGCATCTGCGTCGCGGCCGAGGTGTCGACCGACTTGAGTCTGGCGTGCGCGTGCGGCGAGCGCACGAACACGGCGTGGGTCTGGCGGGCCACGGTCACGTCGTCGGTGTACTGGCCCGCGCCGGTCAGGAAGCGATAGTCTTCCTTGCGCTTGAGGCCCTCGCCGATGTGCGGCAGGCTTGCGAAGTCGGATGCGCCCATGATCGTTCTCCTTAAGCGCTGGCGGTGGCTGTGGCCGGCGCGGCGGCCATGGCCTTGCCGCCCATCTGGACCGCCTTGACGATGTTCTGGTAGCCCGTGCAGCGGCACATGTTGCCGTCCAGCAGTTCGCGGATCTTCGGTCTCGCTGGCGCCGGGATGGCGGGTGCACAGGTCGATCGCGCTCATCACCATGCCCGGCGTGCAGAAGCCGCATTGCAGGCCATGGCATTCCTTGAAGGCCGCCTGCATCGGATGCATGGTGCCGTCGGCCGCGGCGATGCCTTCGATGGTGGTGACTTCCGCGCCCTGCGTGCTGCACCGCCAGCGTGTTGCACGACTTGATGGCGCGCCCGTTGAGCATCACGGTGCAGGCGCCGCATTGCGCGGTGTCGCAGCCGACGTGGGTTCCGGTCAGATGGAGGTGCTCGCGCAGCGCCTGCACCAGCAATGTGTTGGGCGGAACATCGAGTGTCGCGTCTTTGCCGTTGACCTTGAATCGCACCTGCATGGCTGTCTCCTGTGGGTGTGGCTGCGATCTCATTGTTGAACCACACTCCGGGTAAATGCCTAGGCGAAACCCTAGTCCGCCTGAACGGCAACGCACGAAATTCTCAAAATGGAACAATGGACGCTCGTGCGACCGATTCAAACTTCGGCACTGCCGGACAGTCATGAACGCCCTGCCTCACTCGCCTGCTGAGCACCGCCTGCGACAAATCGCGCTGGCACGCCGCGCCGTCATGGATGGAAGGCCGCCGCCCCGGCGAGGTGCGCTGGACAGTGGTTCCGAGTTCGGCTGGATCGAGCGCTCCTGGCGCCGCTGCCTGGCCAATGGCCAGCGCCCGGAGCAGCGCGTGGCTTTCGACGTGATCCCGCGCGCAGGCGGCACGGCGGATCGAGGAAGCCAATCACGCGCTGCTGCAGGCCGCGCGCCCGGTGCTCGACCAGCTCGGCCGTGCGATCGCCAACACCCGCTACTTCGCCATCCTGACCGACGCCGACGGCGTGGTCATCGACGCCGCCGGGCTGATCGACCGCGGCGACCGCCGTGCCCAGCTGATCACCCGCATCGGCGTCGACCTGTCGGAACGCGCGGTCGGCACCACCGCCATCGGCGCGGCGCTGGCCGAGCTGCGGCCGGTGTGGCTGCACCGCGGCGAACATTTCTTCGACGACACCAGCGTGCTACAGCTGCGCCGGCGCGCCGCTGTTCGGCCCGGAAGGCCATTGCGTCGGCATGCTGGACCTGACCGGCATCGACGCCGCCGAGCGGCCCGAGCTCAAGCATCTGGTCGTCGCAGTCCGCGCGCAGCATCGAGAACGCGCTGGTGCTCAGCCGGCCGCACGCTCTGCTGCTGCGCATCAATTGGCCGGGCCGAGCCGTGGGCGGCGACGGCGACGGCCTGGTCTGCCTGGACGGCGACGGCCAGGTGGTATCGGCCAACGCGACGGCCCGCCAGATGATCCCGCAGCTGGCATCCCCCGACGCCGCCGCCCTGCATTGCAGCGACCTGTTCGCGATGCCCTGGGAGATGCTGTTCGATGCCGCAGGCCGCAGCGGGCACCATGGAAGTGCCGCTCTGGTCCGGCCTGACACTGCAGGTCCTGGCGCTGCCCCGCGGCACCCCGGATGGTCAACTTGCCGTGGGAGCGAAGCGGTTGCCGCTGAAGGACCTGGAGACCGCGATGATCCGAAGGGCCGTGGACGAGGCCCGTGGCAACGTGATGCAGGCGGCCCAGGTGCTCGGCATCAGCCGGGCCACGGTCTATCGGAGGCTGGGGAAAAGGTAGCCCGCTCAGCGGGATCAGGCGGCCATCCATTCATGCGAGTTCGCCCTTGAGGAACAGGTCGGCCTCGCGCGAAGTCCGCGCCAACAGCGGGCCGTCGAAGAATTCATGGACCGGCAGGTCCGCCAGGACGCGCCCGTGTTCCAGATAGACCACGCGCGTGGCCAGTCGCTTGACCTGTCCCAGGTTGTGGCTGGCGAACACCAGCGTCATGCCGTCGCTCGCGAACTCCTCCATCAGGGCTTCCACCTCGCGCTTGGCGTGCGGGTCCAGGCTGGACGTGGGTTCGTCGAGCAGCAGCACATCGGGCTTGAGGGTCCAGGCGCGGGCCAGGGCCAGGCGCTGCTGCTGCCCGCCCGACAAGGTGCTGGCGTTTTGCAGGGCGACCTCGGACAGGCCGACGCGTCCGAGCGCGGCCAGCGCCCGTGCCTTGGCCTCGCGCCAGGGCGTGCCCCGGATCCACAGTCCCAGCGCCACGTTGGAGCAGGCGCTGGCCCGCAGCATCCAGGGCCGCTGGAAGACCATGGCCTGGCGCATCGCGCTGTCGCGCAAGACCACGCCACCGCTGGGCCGCAACAGGCCGTGCAACACGCGCAGCAGCGTGCTCTTGCCGCTGCCGTTGGACCCGATGAGGGCCAGGCGCTGGCCGGGCGGCACCGCCAGGTCAATCTGTGACAGCGCCGCGATGCGGCCGAAGCGCACATCGACAGCCTTCAATTGCATCAGCGCCGTCATGACGCCACCCTCGCCATGGGCGGGATCTCGACGGCGCTTGCGCGCCAGCGGCCCAACAGCGCCATCAGCGCATGCAAGGCCAACACCACCAGCAGCAGCACCGCGCCCAGCGCCATGGCCAGCGGCAGGTCGCCCTTGCTGGTTTCCAGGGCGATCGCGGTGGTCATGACGCGGGTGAAGCCGTCGATGTTGCCGCCCACGATCATCACGGCGCCGACCTCCGATACCGCGCGGCCAAAGCAGGCGATCAGCACCATGAAGCAGCGCATGCCGCTCGTCCCAGGCCAGCAGCAGGCTGCGCAGCAGCGGCCGCGCGCCCAGTGAAGCGAGTTGTTCGCCGTGGCTGGAATCGGCGTCCTCGACCGCGCGGCGCGTCAGCGCGGTCGCCACCGGCAACACGAGCACCGCCTGCGCCAGCACCATGGCCTTGAACGAGAACAGCCAGCCCAGGAACCCGAGCGGGCCCGAGCGTGACAGCAGCAGATAGACCACCAGGCCCACCACCACGGAGGGCAGTGCCAGCAAGGTATTGAGCAGCGTCAGCAGGGCGCCGCGCCCCGCGAAACGCGAGACCCCCAGCCAGGCACCCGCCGCCAATCCGAGACCGCAGGCCACGGCACAGGCAGTGGCGCTGACAGCCAGCGACCGGGCAACGATGGACCACAGCGCGGGATCGGCCCGCGCAATCAACTCCAGCGCCGTGGACGCGCTTTGCGAAAAGGAATTCATGCGAGCCGCATGCTATCGCAGCAGGGCTCGCGGCGTATGGGGCAAGCGAGTTATGAAGCCATGTGCATAGCGCCCGGGTCGGCCCCATACTTAGCGCGTGCACAAAATCGAACTCTCCTATTCGCTGGGCGCTCGCCCGGCCCCCGCCGGCCGGATACGCAACGCGCTGATGGACCTGCTTCATGCAGTCAAGGACCATGGCTCGATCAACGCGGCGGCCAAAGCGCTGGGTCTGTCCTACCGCCATGTCTGGGGCGAGCTCAAACGCTGGGAGGCGGAACTCGGCCAAACGCTGATCGTCTGGGACAAGGGGCAGCCGGCGCAGCTGTCGGAATTCGGCCTGAAGCTGCTGTGGGCCGAGCGGCAGGCCCAGGCGCGGCTGGCCCCGCAAATCGAATCCCTGCATGCGGACCTGGAGCGCGCCTTCGCCGTGGCGTTCGATCCGGCGGCCCATGTGCTCACCCTGTTCGCCAGCCACGACGATGCCCTGGCCGCGCTTCGCGAACATGCCTCCGCCAACGCGCAGCTGCACCTGGACATCCGCTTCTGCGGCAGCGTGGACGCGATCAGCGCGCTCAACGAGGGTCGCTGCGCGGTCGCCGGTTTTCACACGCCGCCACAACCGCAGCCGGGCTCGCTCGCGCAACGGACCTACCAGCCGCTGCTGCAACCGGGGCGTCACAAGTTGATCGGTTTCGCCCGCCGCAGCCAGGGCCTGATGGTGGCGCGGGGCAACCCCCTGGGCCTGGCTTCGATCGCCGATCTGGCGCGGTCGCGCGCGCGGTTCGTCAACCGGGCACTGGGCACCGGCACGCGGGTGCTGTTCGACGAATTGCTGGGGCAATCGCAACTGGCCTCGCACGACATCGAGGGCTACGGCGACACGGAGCCCTCTCACGCGGCTGTGGCGCAGGCCGTGGCTTCAGGTGCGGCCCACGCAGGTTTGGGCATCGAGGCCGCGGCGCGCTCACGCGGGCTGGATTTCGTGCCGCTGCTCAGGGAAGACTACTACCTCGTTTGCCTGAAAGCCGCGCTGGAAGAGCCGCCCGTGCGGGCCTTGCTTGAAGTCCTGCGCAGCGACGCGTGGCAATCGCAGGTGGCGGCATTGCCCGGGTATGAGGCCGGACCATCCGGACAGGTACTCAGCTTGCGCAAGCAGTTGCCCTGGTGGGACTTCCCAGCCGTTAGGAAGCAAGGCTGCACAGGCAAGGCATCCCCCGCGTCGGCAACACTACTTGCTGGATGCTCTGGACTCGCTGGATGCCTTGGCGGCTATGTGAAGCGGCGTCGTGCCGTCCGTTTCACGTGCATTGATATCGGCGCCAGCCTCGATCAATTTCTCCACGATTCCCGGATCTCCGGTCGTGGCGGCGCGTTGAAACGGCGTGCAATCGCCCTTCTCGAGCGCATTTACATCGGCGCGAGCCGCGATGAGTTCCTCCACGATTTGCGCATGTTCTGTTTTCGGCAGCGACATGAAGCGACGTGCTGCCGTCCTTTTCGCGTGCATTGACATCGGCGCCGGCTTCGATCAATTTCATTCACGATTGTCAAATGCCCCTTAGCGGCGGAGGCTATGAAGCGGCGTAGCAGCCAATCCATTCGCGTGCATCGACATCAGCGCCGGCTTCTATTAGTTTCGTCCACGATATTGCAAATGCCCCTTAGCGGCAGCCTGTAAGCGGCGTAGAGCCGAACTCATCGCGTGCATTGACTTTGGCGCCAGCTTTGATCAGTGCGTCTGACGACTTTCTCATGCCCCTCGAAGGAGGCGAAATAAAGCGGGGTTCTTTCGAGAGTAGCCGCATCAATCCTGGCGCCAGCGTTGATCAGTGAATCCACCATCTTCAAGTCCCCTTTCAGGGCTGCTTCACCAAGCAGCGTTCTGCCTTGCGGGCCGAACGCATCGATCCGTTCGGCGTCTAGCTGCCCGCGCAGAAGCTGCACAAGGTCTGCACGCCCACAGAGGTACGCATCGAAGAGGCAGCGCGCCATGCCGTCAAGGATCGGCCCATCGCTGTAGCGCTCGTGAAGCGCCGCCATGGTGTCGACCGTATAGCTGCACCGTGCCACCGTCTCCCATCTCGGCAGCTCTCATCACGATCTGCGCCAGCCGATTCGCAGCGGCGGTTATGTTGCCGAAAAACGATTCGTAGCTCTTAGCCGCCGTCGCTACTTCTTTTGTTGCCAGTAGCGACCCATGGTATTTCGCCTGCATGCGAACATCCTGCCGGAGCTTGACGCCTATCTGTCTCCAGCCAATTTTTCCAGATGCTGCTGTCATGGCCGGTGGCTCGCAATAGGAAACCAGAGCCCAGACTTGCCCGGCGAAGTCCGCCAGTCGTCATCCGACAGGCATCCCCCCTTGTGCAGCGTTTCGATGCATTGCGTGGCTGCGTTGAATTGCGATTCATTCGCCGGTGCAAGCGCGATGGCCGCGAACAGCGCCGCCGCATGGTTCAACTTGCCCAGCCGAAGCAGATTCAAGGCTAGCTTGTAAGCATCCTGCGTATTCGAATTGACGATGAACTTTGGCTGTGCCGTCACCTCGTCGAATATGAGCGCCGGAGGCATGCTATCCAGCAAATCCGCGAACGCACTGGCAATCGTTTTGCTGATCCGACGGGTTGTGCACGTCGGAGAGCTTCAAGCTGCAGAGAGAGCAGATCGGCGTTCGCGGTCGACCCCGTGATGAGGCGGGATGTCACATTGGTGGCTAGGGACGTACATGGAGCGAGGTTGCGCATTGTTTCGACTCAGCTTGAGTAACCCTTGGGCAAGTTTGGTTCCCCGGAAGAACGGATGCCATTCGGCTCGCGAGAGCCGGCTCGTCCCGGGTCCTTCGACTTTTCTAAAGCGCACAGGTGCGAAAACCGACAAAGCGATCATCGCGCTCCGGCAGCGCGAAGCCGCGGAATTTGGGATGCTTCATCCGCGAACGCGCCGCGAAAGACCCGCCGCGTTGCACCCGGGCCCGGCCGAACTGCGGTTGTGCCTCCAGGTCCGTATGCCGGCTCCAGCCGTCGGGCTCGAATCCGGGCCATGGCCGCAGCGTGCTGGCGGTCCACTCGCGCACGTCACCCCAGCGAAAGCCGCGACGCCCCGCCGTGTGCGCAGCCATCTCCCATTCCACCTCGGTCGGCAAACGCCGCCCGGCCCAGCGCGCCCAGGCATCCGCCTCCCACCAGCTCAGGTGCATTGCGCTCTGGCTGCCGGCCATCCGCGTCGACTTTCCGAAAAGCATCTGCATGACGGCGCCGCTGGCCGACCCGATCTGCTCCACGTAGCGCGGCCCGCGCCTGCCCTCCCGATCGGCCTCGCGCTGCAGCCATTCCCAACCCTGCGGCAACCAGAACTCGGGACGGTCGTAGCCCCCATCGTCGACGAACTCCACGTACTGGCCCCAGTTCACGGGCTGGGCGTCGATCTCGAATTCGGGCACGTCGATCTCGTGCGCCCACTTCTCCGCGTCGAATACGAAACCGCCGGGCGATGAGCCCAGCAGCCAGCGCCCCGCGGGCACCAGCACGGGGTCGCGGGCCTGCACGCCCACGGGCAACGCCAGCTTGAGCGGCACGGCGAGCGTCTGCGCCATCGTCACCAGCTGCTCGCAGCGGATGTCCTCGTGAAAGAGCGCCACGCGGAAGAAGTACAAGCCCTCGTCGTCTTCCGCTGTCTTGTCCAGCAACTCCAGCGTGCTTTCAAGTGTGTCCAGAAGATAGGCCCGGACGGCCTGGAAATCCGGCAGCTGCAACTGCCAGCGCACGGCATGCGTTGCAAGAGCAGGATTGAACCACTGGTCGGCCATGGGTTCGATGGACGCCAGCCGCACCGCGTCCGGCGGACACGCCGCTCCCCGACTGCGCTGCGGATTGCGGCCGATCCAGTATTCCGCGAGCCATCCGATATGCCCGGCCAGCCACTGCGGCAATTCGAGTTCGGGGCGCGAAGGCACGTTCAGCCTGCCTTCCGCGGCCGCCTGTTCATAGTGCGAGAGCAGGTGCAAGCTGTGGTTGCGCGCGTCCATCAGCGCCAGGGACAACAGCTCGCGGCCGGCGCAACGCATCGCGGCGCGTCGATCGAGGCGGGTGCGTCAGGCGAAACGGTGGGCATAAGGGATTATGACTAGGCTATCGGGCAGGATAACGCCGTCAAAAAGCTGTCAGCTTGGCTTTTATGCGCAACAATAGAATTTCCTTATTACAAGACAAGACGGCGGCGCTCGACTAAAGAAATCGGTCGGTGATCGACTTCGCTTGCGCAGATTTTCTTTACGGAGACAACATGCAGGCCCTACTAAAGTTTTCGAAGACTGTCGATTGGCTCAACGCGCAAATCGGCAAATATGTCATCTGGTTGATCCTCGCCTCTACGGTGATCAGCGGCGTCAATGCCTTCGTCCGCAAGAGCTTCAACATCAGCTCCAACGCCTAGCTGGAAGTGCAGTGGTACCTGTTCGCCGCGGCGTTCCTGCTGGCTGCGGGCTATACGCTTCTCAATGGCGAGCACGTGCAAGATCGACGTGATCTCCGGCCGCCTGTCAAAGCGCGGCCAGATCTGGATCGACGTGATCGGCTTCACGCTCTTTCTCACGCCGGTGTGCCTGGCCATCCTCTGGTATGGCACGCCGTTCTTCCTGCAGGGCTTACGCTCCGGGGAGATGTCTTCCAACGCCGGCGGCCTGATCCGCTGGCCCGTGTACCTCATGATGCCGCTGGGTTTCGGGTTGCTGTTGCTGCAGGGCTTGTCCGAACTGATCAAGCGCGTCGCATTCCTCAAGGGCCTGATCGAGGATCCGACGGCCAAGAAGATCGAAAAAACCGCAGAGGAAGAACTCGCCGAATCCATCCGACGCCTCGCCGAGCGCGAAGGCAAGGTCTGAAATGAAAAAAAACGAGGAGTACAAGATGGAATTCTTCATTGCCAACCTGGCCCCGATCATGTTCGTGGGCCTTATCGTTTTCCTGCTGTTCGGCTTCCCGGTGGCCTTCAGCCTGGGCGCCTGCGGCCTGTTCTTCGCCCTCATCGGCATCGAGCTCAACTGTCCTGCCCGAATCGCTGCTGCAGGCCCTGCCGCTGCGCATCTTCGGCATCATGCAGAACGACACGCTGCTGGCGATTCCCTTTTTCACCTTGATGGGGCTGATCCTGGAGCGAAGCGGCATGGCCGAAGACCTGCTGGACACCATCGGCCAGCTGTTCGGCCCGGTGCGCGGCGGCTTGGCGCTGGCGGTGATTTTCGTGGGCGCCCTGCTCGCGGCCACCACGGGCGTGGTCGCGGCATCGGTGATCTCCATGGGCCTGATCTCGCTGCCGATCATGCTGCGCTACGGCTATGACCGCCGGCTCGCGACGGGCGTGATCGCCGCCTCCGGCACGTTGGCCCAGATCATCCCGCCTTCGCTGGTGCTGATCATCCTGGCCGACCAGCTGGGCCGCAGCGTGGGCGACATGTACAAGGGCGCGTTCGTTCCGGGCTTCATCCTCACGGGCATGTATGCGGTCTACGTCATCCTGCTGGCTTTCATCAAGCCCCAATTGGTACCGGCGCTGCCGCTCGAGGCCCGCACCATCCGCGAGGACAGCGGCAAGGCGGCCTGCCGTCGCTGCTGGTGCTGACCGTGATTTCCACTGCCCTGGCCGTTACGCTGCGGCAAGAACTACGCGATGGTCGTAGCTGGTGGACGGGCACCCAGGTGGATACCGTCGCCACCGACGAAACCATCGTGGTGTCCATGTGCGCGGGCGTTCTGTTCGCCTTCGTGATCGCTCTGATCAACAAGGTGACCGGCATGGGCCTGCTGTCGCGCATGGCCGAGCGCGTGACCTTCGTGCTCATCCCGCCGCTGCTGCTGATCTTCCTCGTGCTGGGCACCATTTTCCTGGGCATCGCCACGCCCACCGAAGGCGGCGCCATGGGCGCGCTGGGCGCCATCGTGATGGCCCTCGTCCGCCGGCGGCTGACCTTCTCGCTGCTGCGCCAGGCCCTGAACACCACCACCAAGCTGTCGTGCTTCGTCGTGTTCATCCTGATCGGCGCGACGATCTTCGGCCTGGTTTTCCAGGGCGTGGACGGCCCGAAATGGGTAGAGCACCTGCTGTCGGGCCTGCCGGGCGGCCAGCTGGGCTTCCTGATCGTGGTCAACATCCTGATCTTCGTGCTGGCCTTCTTCCTGGACTTCTTCGAGTTGTCCTTCATCGTGGTGCCGCTGCTGGCCCCGGTGGCCGAAAAGCTGGGCATCGATCTGGTGTGGTTCGGCGTCCTGCTGGCCGTGAACATGCAGACTTCGTTCATGCACCCGCCGTTCGGCTTCGCGCTGTTCTACCTGCGCAGCGTGGCACCCGACAAGGAATACAAGGACCGCGTCACCGGCAAGATGATCCCGCCCGTCACCACGATGCAGATCTACTGGGGGGCCGTGCCCTTCGTTTTGATCCAGATCATCATGGTGGGCCTGATCATTGCCTTCCCCGGGATCGTCTCGAGCGGGCTGGACAAGGCCGAAAAGGTGGACCTGGAGAAAGTGCGAATCCAGATGGAGCGCGAGATGCTCCGCCAGGACGAAGCCCGCGAAGCCGCCTGAGCCGGGGACGGTGCCCGAGCCGGGCGGGCTACCGGAGGCACAACCGAATACCGACAAAGAGGTGGAATCGAATACCGACAAGGAGATGGAAGAGCTCTTCAAGCAACAGCCCGCTGACAAGAAGTGACTCTGAGCGCGTTGGTTAGAACTTGACGGTGATCATGTAATCGTTGAACCGGAATTCCGAGAAGCGCGCCCACAGCAACTGGTCGCGCTGGAAGGCTCGCATGTCCTGGTGGATCTTCTTGAATTCGGGTGACTTTGCCTCGTGCTCGGCAAAGACCGCCATCGAAGCCTTGTATCCTGCGTCCATGATTTCCTTGGAAAAGGATTTCAGCTGCGTCTTGGCTGCCACCAGGCGCTTCAGCGCGGTCGGGTTGAGCGCGTCATATTTCGCCGTCATGTCTCGCGCCGCCACGTCCGTCGCGGCGTCGACGATGGCCTTGTTCTCGGCCGACAAGGCCGCATAGGCCTTGGCGTTGATGAAAAACTCCAGCTCCGCGCCGCCTTCCCACCAGCCAGGGTAGTAGTAGATACGGCGCGACCTTGTTGAAGCCCAGTTTCTCGTCGTCGTACGGGCCCACGAACTCGGTCGCGTCGATCGTGCCTTTCTCCAGTGCCTGGTAGATCTCGCCGGCCGGGCATGTTCTGCGGCACCACGCCCAGCTTTGCCATTGCCTCGCCGAACAGGCCGCCGATGCGGAACTTCAGGCCCTTCAGGTCGGCTGGCGCCCTTGATCTCCTTGCGGAACCAGCCGCCCATCTGCGCGCCGGTGTTGCCGCGCGGCGAAGTTGATGATGTTGTACTTGGCGTAGAACTCGTGCATCAGCTTGCGGCCGTTGCCGTGCTCCATCCAGGGTCCATCTGCCGGGTGTTCAGGCCGAAGGGCACGGCGCAGCCGAAAGCGAAGTATCGATCCTTGCCGAAGAAGTAGTAAGGCGCGGTCTGCGCCATTTCGATCGGTGCCGTTCTGCATGCCGTCCACCACGCCGAAAGCGGGCATCAATTCGCCCGCCGCATGGACGGAGACCTCGAACTTGCCGCCCGACATGGCGCGCACGGTCTTGGAAAACGTTTCCGCGCGCCGAAGATGGTGTCCAGCGACTTCGGAAAGCTGGAAGCCAGGCGCCAGCGCACGGCGGCTTGCGCATGTACCGCGGGTGCGATGCCGCTGGCCAGCACGCCGGCGATGCCGGCATTCTTGATGAGAGCGCGACGATCCATGGTTGAGTTCTCCGCTTTCATGTGAACCGCGCGATGCTGCGGCCCACCTGAGAATACTTCTACGAAGAACTGCCTAGGTGCAGCGGCGTCAGAAAGTGAAACCAGAAACAAAAAGGCCCCACGATGGGGCCTTTGTCGAGAGCACAAGGCCGCGAGGCCTGCTGCGTCTTACAGCTTCTGCGCCTGCATGAAGCGGTCGAAGGTGGCTTCGGTGAAGCGGAACCACAGGTTCTGGTCGGCGCGGAACTTGGAGTAGTCGGCGTAGATCTTCGTCCAGCTCCGGTTCTTGGCGCTGAGCTCTCGTACAGCGCCATCGCCTCCTTGAAGGCCGCGGCCATCACGTCTTGCGGGAACGGACGCAGCTTGGTGCCGGCGCCCACCAGCTGCTTCAGGGCAGCGGGGTTGAGGGCGTCGTATCGGGCCTGCATCACGACGTGGGCGTGGGCAGCTGCCGACTCCACGATGGCCTTGTTCTCGGCCGACAGCGCATCGAAGGCCTTCTGGTTGATGAAGAAGTCCAGCTGCGGGCCGCCTTCCCACCAGCCGGGGTAGTAGTAGTACGGCGCGACCTTGTTGAAGCCCAGCTTCTGGTCGTCGTACGGGCCCACCCACTCGGCCGCGTCGATGGTGCCCTTTTCCAGCGCGGGGTAGATTTCGCCGCCGGGGATGTTCTGCGGCACGCCGCCGATGCGCTCGAGCACCTTGCCGCCGAAGCCGCCGATGCGCATCTTCAGGCCCTTGACGTCCTTGAGCGACTTGATTTCCTTGCGGTACCAGCCGCCCATCTGGGCGCCGGTGTTGCCGCCGGGGAAGTTGATCATGTTGTACTTGGCGTAGAACTCGCGCATCAGCTTCAGGCCGTTGCCCTCGTACATCCAGGCGGTCATCTGGCGGCTGTTCAGGCCGAAGGGAATGGCGCAGCCGAGGCGCGAAGCACTCGTTCTTGCCGAAGAAGTAGTACGGCGCCGTGTGCGCCAGCTTCGACCGAGCCCTGCTGCACGCCGTCGACCACGCCGAAGGCGGGCATCAGTTCGCCGGCCGCGTGCACCGAGATCTCGAACTTGCCGCCGGACATGGCCTTGACCTGCTTGGCGAAGACTTCGGCGGCGCCGAAGATGGTGTCCAGCGACTTGGGGAAGCTGGAGGCCAGGCGCCAGCGAATGGCGGCCTGTGCGTGCACGGCCGGGGCCACGCCCGCTGCCAGCACGCCGGCAATGCCGGCGTTTTTGATGAGTGATCGACGATCCATGGAAGCGCTCCTCTGCTAGGGGAAAAAATCTGAAAGACGAAGAGATCTGCGACAACTAGAAATGCTTGTCGCAATCTGACGCACATTCTAGGAACGCACGCACTTAGGTATTCAGGGGTTTTCCCTTGCGAAACCTTTCGTTGTAGCCGCCTGTCAGCAAACTTTCAGGAAGCGAAAGTCCGGTCAGCGCTCAGCCGACGACCTTGAGCGCGGGCGGCGTGCGTTCGACGAGATCGCCGAAGCGTTCGCGCACCGCGGCTTCGATCCCCGCCGCATCCAGCCCCTGCAACGCGAGCAGCTTGGCCGGGTCGCCGTGCTCGATGAATTCGTCGCGCAGGCCCAGTTGCAGCACCGGCTTGAGCACGCCCGCGGCGTGCAAGGCCTCGGTCGACGGCACTGCCCGCGCCGCCCATGACGGCGCCCTCTTCCACCGTGACCAGCGCCTCGTGCCGTGCCGCAACCTGCAGCAGCAGCTCGATGTCGAGCGGTTTGGCCCAGCGCATGTTCACCACCGTGGCATTGAGGCGCTCGGCCGCGGCCAGCGCCGGGTACAGCAAGGTGCCGAAGGCCAGGATGGCCACGGCCTTGCCTTCGCGCCGCACTTCGCCCTTGCCGAACGGCAGCGCCGCGAGCCCCGGCTCGATCGCGACGCCGACGCCCGCACCGCGCGGATAGCGCACGGCCACCGGATGGTTCTGCTCGAAGGCGCTGGTGAGCAGCCGCCGGCATTCGTTCTCGTCGGCAGGGCAGGCCACGCTCATGTTGGGAATGCAGCGCAGGTAGGGGATGTCGTAGGCGCCCGCATGCGTCGGGCCGTCGGCGCCGACCACGCCCGCGCGATCCAGCGCGAACACCACCGGCAGGTTCTGCAGGGCCACGTCGTGGATCAACTGGTCGTAGCCGCGCTGCAGGAAGGTGGAGTAGATCGCCACCACGGGCTTGAGCCCTTCGCAGGCCAGGCCGCCGGCGAAGGTCACGGCATGCTGTTCGGCGATGCCCACGTCGAAGTAGCGCGCGGGAAAGCGCTTCTCGAACTCCACCATGCCCGAGCCTTCGCGCATGGCAGGCGTGATGCCGACCAGGCGCTCGTCCTTCTCGGCCATGTCGCACAGCCATTGGCCGAACACCTGCGTGAAGGTCATCTTGGGCGGCGTGGCCGGCTTGACCAGGCCCACGGCCGGATCGAACTTGCCCGGCCCGTGATAGGCCACCGGGTCGGCCTCGGCCAGCTTGTAGCCCTGGCCCTTTTTGGTCACCACGTGCAGGAACTGCGGCCCCTTCAGGTGCCTGATGTTCTCCAGCGTGGGGATCAGCGATTCCAGGTCGTGGCCGTCGATGGGGCCGATGTAGTTGAAGCCGAACTTCTCGAACAGCGTGGCCGGCACCACCATGCCCTTGGCATGTTCCTCGAAGCGCTTGGCCAGCTCGAACAGAGGCGGCGCGACCTTGAGCACGTTCTTGCCCACGTTCTTGGCCGCCGCATAGAACTGGCCGCTCATGAGTTGCGCCAGGTAGCGGTTCAGCGCGCCCACCGGCGGGCTGATCGACATGTCGTTGTCGTTCAGCACCACCAGCAGGTCGCAGTCGGCGACACCGGCGTTGTTCAAGGCCTCGAAGGCCATGCCCGCGCTCATCGCGCCGTCGCCGATGATGGCCACCGCCTTGCGGTTCTCACCCTTGTGCCTGGCGGCCAGGGCCATGCCCAGCGCCGCGGCAATACTGGTGGAGGAATGGGCCGTTCCGAAAGTGTCGTACTCGCTTTCGCTGCGCTGGGGAAATCCCGAAAGGCCGCCCAGCTGGCGCAGGCTGCCCATGCGGTCGCGCCGGCCGGTGAGTATCTTGTGCGGATAGGTCTGATGGCCCACGTCCCACACCAGCCGGTCGTGCGGCGTATTGAAAACGTAGTGCAAGGCGATGGTCAGTTCCACCGTGCCCAGGTTGGAGCTGAGATGGCCGCCGGTGCGCGACACGCTGTCCAGCACGAAGGCGCGCAGCTCGTCCGCCACCGCGCGCAGCTGGGCACGCGGCAGTTTGCGCAGGTCCGCAGGGTCGTTGATCGTTTCCAGCAAAGAAGTCATCGCTATCCGTTGTCCCGTCAATTGTCCCGATTCACGACCATCATCGCCAGTGCCTGTAAAGCCTGTGTATCACGCAAGCCACTGGCGGCAAGCGCCTGCAGGGCCTGGGCCAGCAGTTCCTGCGCATAGGCCCGCGAACGGTCCAGGCCCAGCAGCGAAACGTAAGTGGGCTTGTCCTGGGCCGCGTCCTTGCCGGCGGTCTTGCCCAGCGTTGCCGAATCGGCGGTGACGTCCAGGATGTCGTCGACGACCTGGAACGCGAGCCCCATCGCGGCGCCATACACACGCAAGGCCGAAAGCTCGGCAGTGGTCGCGCGGCCGCAGGCCGCGCCCATCATCACGCTGCCCTCGAGCAACGCCCCGGTCTTGAGCCGATGCATTTCGCGCAGCTGCGCCTCGGTCAAGGAGCGCCCGACACTGGCCAGGTCGATGGCCTGGCCGCCGGCCATGCCCGCGTGGCCCGCCGATCGCGCCAGCAGGCGGCACAAGGCCGCCTGGACCTCGGCGGGGATGCCTGCATCGTCGGGAGCGAGCAGCTCGAAAGCCAGGGCCTGCAGCGCGTCGCCCGCCAGCAGGGCCTGGGCCTGGCCGAACTTGACGTGAACCGTGGGCTTGCCGCGCCGCAGTACGTCGTTGTCCATGCAAGGCATGTCGTCGTGCACCAGCGAATAGGCATGAATGAGTTCGGTGGCGCAGGCGGCGCGCAGGGCCGCCGCCTCGTTGCCATCGACGGCCTCGCTGGCGGCGAGCACCAGCAGCGGCCGCAGCCGCTTGCCGCCGTCGAGCACGGCATAGCGCATGGCCTCTCCCAGGCCGGCCGGCGCATCGGCCACCACCCAGTCGGACAAGGCCTGCTCGACGCGGTCGAGCCTGACGGCGCCCCAGGCTTCCAGACTGAATGGCACGGCGACTCGGCTCACTCCTGCGACCACGGCTTGAGCGTGCCTTCGTCCAGCACCTTGATCTGGTTTTCCACGGCCTGCAGCTTGTCACGGCAGAACTGCAACAGTTCGGCGCCCCGCTGGTAACCGGTCAGCAGCTGCTCCAGCGGCAGCTGGCCCGACTCGATCAGGCCGACGAGTTGCTCCAGCTCTTCCAGGGCAGCTTCATAGCTCGCCGGGGTTTGGAAGGGGGCATTGGGCATGTGATGGGTGTGCAAACCCTCGATTCTAGGGGCACGGCTGCGCAGTGCGGGCTTGATAGCCCGCGCCAAGGCCCCAGCTCAGCCCCGCGGGTACAATCCCCTTCCCCTCCATCCGGGGGGCCATTCCGCTCTTTGCTCCTTACACCTTCCTGCGCGAATCCACGGATATAGCGCTTCCCTGCCCCTTAATAGGGGGAGTCTCTAGGTCAGGTCACCCATGTCTGATTTAAGTCTTCAACTGCAGCAGGCCGCAAGCCAACTACCAGTTTCCAGTTACTTCGACGAGGCGCTCTTCCGGCGCGAGATGGAAGCCATCTTTCAGCAAGGGCCCCGCTATGTGGGGCACCAGCTTTCCGTTCCGAACCACGGCGACTACCACGCACTGCCCCAGGAGGGCGAGGGCCGCGCGCTGCTGCGCACGCCCCGCGGCGTGGAGCTCATCTCCAACGTGTGCCGCCATCGCCAGGCCGTGATCCTCAAGGGCCGCGGGTCGATGCAATCCAGCCCGGCCTCGGGGGGCAACATCGTGTGCCCGCTGCACCGCTGGACCTACAGCGGCGGCGGCGCCGCCCCGGCCGGCACGCTGCTGGGCGCGCCGCATTTCCCGGAAGATCCCTGCCTGAACCTGAACAATTACCCGCTGCAGGAATGGAACGGGCTGCTGTTCGAAGCCAACGGCAGGCGACGTCGCAGGCCGACCTGGCCGGCATGGGCCCGCGCGCCGACCTCGACTTCACCGGCATGGTGCTCGACCGCGTGGAGATGCACGAGTGCAACTACAACTGGAAGACCTTCATCGAGGTCTACCTCGAGGACTACCACGTCGGGCCCGTTCCATCCGGGCCTGGGCAGCTTCGTCACCTGCGACGACCTGCGCTGGGAGTTCAAGGAGCAACTACTCGGTGCAGACCGTGGGCGTGGCCAACCGCCTGGGCAAGGCCGGCAGCCCGGTCTACCAGCGCTGGCAGAACGCAGCTGCTGCAATACCGCGACGGCAAGCAGCCCAAGTACGGCGCGATCTGGCTCACCTACTACCCGCACATCATGGTGGAGTGGTATCCGCACGTGCTCACCGTGTCCACGCTGCATCCGATCGGTCCGCAGAAGACGCATGAACATGGTGGAGTTCTACTACCCGGAGGAAATCTGCGCCTTCGAGCGCGAGTTCGTCGAGGCCCAGCAGGCCGCCTACATGGAAACCTGCGTGGAAGACGACGAGATCGCCGAGCGCATGGACGCCGGCCGCAAGGCCCTGATGCGGCGCGGCGACAACGAGGTCGGCCCCTACCAGAGCCCGATGGAAGACGGCATGCAGCACTTCCACGAGTGGTACCGCACGCCATAGGCGCAGGCTGATGCGGTTGCCCCAGGGCCGGCACAGCGGCACTTGGTGCCGGGCGACTGATGCAGGCCCTCTGGATGGTTCTCGGCTCGCTGTTCTTCGCCACCATGGCGGTGTGCGTGAAGGTCGCCTCGGCCTGGTTCAGCAGCGCCGAACTGGTGTTCTACCGCGGCCTGCTCGGCATGCTCTTCATGTGGCTGCTCGCGCGCAAGCAGGGCGTGACGCTGGCCACGCAGCTATCCCGGCATGCACGCCTGGCGCAGCCTGGTGGGCGTGATCTCGCTGGGCGCCTGGTTCTACGCCATCGCCTGGCTGCCGCTGGCCACCGCCATGACGCTCAACTACATGAGCAGCGTCTGGATCGCCGCCTTCCTGGTCGGCGGCGCCTTGCTGGCCTGGATCCGCGCTCCGGCGCAGCTGCCAGCACGGCAAGGCCCGCTGGTCGCTCACCGTGCTCGCCGGTTTTGTCGGCGTCATCATGATGCTGCGACCCACCATGGAGCAGAACCAGGTGTTCGCCGGCCTGATGGGCCTGATGTCGGGCCTCACCGCCGCCTTCGCCTACATGCAGGTGATGGCGCTGGGCAAGCTGGGCGAGCCCGAGTCGCGCACGGTGTTCTATTTCGCCGTCGGCTCAGCCGTGGCCGGCGCCATCGGAATGGCCGCGACCGGGATTTCGCCGCTGGGACTGGCGCCACGCCCTGTGGCTGCTGCCGGTCGGCATGCTGGCCTCGCTGGGCCAGCTGTGCATGACGCGGGCCTACAGCCAGACGGCGCCACGCTGGTGGTGGCGAGCCTGCAGTACTTCGGGCATCGTGTTCGGCGCCATCTACAGCGTCACCGCTGTTCGGCGACTGCCATTCCACTGTCGGGCTGGGCCGGCATGGCGCTGATCGTCGCCAGCGGCATCGCCGCCACCGTGCTGCGGGCACCGCGGATCGCAAGATAATCGCCTATCGATGCATGGAGCCGGATCGAGCCGGCATGACAGCCTATGTTTACCACCCTCATCTCCGTCGACCAGCTCAAAGCCCTGCAGGCCAGTGGTGCGCCCGCTGATGATCTTCGACTGCAGCTTCGACCTGATGAATCCGGCGGCGGGCGAGGAGCAGTACCGCAAGGCGCACATTCCCGGCGCGGTCTATGCCAACCTCGACACCGACTTGAGCGACCAGGGCGTGCTCGACCCCGACGGCAAGCATCATCCGCATCCCGACGCGGCCTCGGGCGGCCGCCATCCGCTGCCCAGCCGCGAGAAGTTCGCCATGTGGCTGTCGAGCGTCGGTTTCGCCAACGAGATGCAGGCCGTGGTGTACGACCGCAACGACGCCAACTATTGCGGCCGCCTGTGGTGGATGCTGAAGTGGGCGGGCCACGAGGCCGTGGCCGTGCTCGACGGCGGCCTGCAAGCCTGGCAAGCGGCGGGCGGCGAGCCGACCGATCGCGAAGAGCCTTCGCACTTCCAGTCGAACTTACGCGCTCGGCCCCGAGCTGCGATCGCTCGCCACCACCAAGGACGTGCTCGGCGGTCTCGACAAGCGCGGCCAGACCCTCATCGATGCGCGGGCCACGCCGCGCTTCAAGGGCGAGGTTGAACCGTTCGACCCGGTGGCGGGCCATATCCCCGGCGCATTGAACCGCCCTTCCACCCAGAACATCGGCCCCGACGGCAAGTTCAAGCCCGCGGCCCAGCTCAAGCCGAGTTCGAACAACTGCTCGCCGGGCGGGACCCGGCCACGGTCGTGCATCACTGCGGCAGCGGCGTCAGTGCCGTTGCCCAACCTGCTTGCGATGGAGGTGGCGGGCCTGGGCCGCACGTCGCTGTATGCCGGCAGCTGGAGCGAATGGTGCAGCGATCCCAAGCGCCCGGTCGCGAAAGGCTAGGCTCTACCGCGGTGGCTAGCGGGTGGGGGTGCCCGTGGTGCCCGTGGAACCGGCGGGACCACCCATCGAGCCGGTGCCGCGAGGTGCCGCTCTGCCGGAGAGGAGCTTGAGCCCGTGCCGGCCCCGGGACCGGCCGCACCCTCGCGTTGTCGCAAGCGCTCAGCGAGAGAGCGGCGACGACGGCCAGGGTGGCGGCGGTGCATTGAGTCAGAGACGTCTTCATCAGGAACTCCTAGGTTTGTTGGAAATACAAAAAACAATGGGCAGTCCATAACCGCCCTACAACAACTCTAGGCAAGGCCGATGCACATCCTGTCGGTAGCTGCTGCTTTTGAATGTAGGACAAGCGCAGAGGCAACGGTGCGGTCAGGGCACGGCCGAGCAGGTGGCAACGGGCGGCAACGGCTGCGCAGTCCCATGCTCAGCGTTTGGTTTCGCTCTCGGACTTGGTCTTGCTCGTCTGTTTCATGGCGCCCTCGGCCGCGGTGCCGCGGCCGGTGTTTCCGCTTTCCGGCGTGCCCGCATCCTCGGGTTGCATGTCGGTGTTGGGCGTCTTGTTCCTGATATCGGCTTCCTTGGCTACTGCTCGCGCGGCTCACGGCGGCCGCCTGATCGGGATTTGTCTGGCCGGGTTCATCGTGGACTCCTGTGAAAGATGAGTGGACAACTCTACGCAGCGGGCCCAGCCGGGCTGTTATCAGCTGTAAAGGGTGGTGTCCGGCCCCTAGCCCGCCGGCGGCGTCCCGGGACCGGCGCTTGCTGGTCCGCTCGTACGCCGCCATCAGCGGCGTCACGGAAATTCCATGCACGATGATCGAGGTGACAACCACGGACAGCGTCAGCGCGGTGAGCTGATCGGCAAGCTCGCCCGACACGCCGTGATTGATGGCGTACAGCAGGTAGTACAGCGAGCCGATGCCGCGAATGCCGAACCAGCCTATGAGCCAGCGCTGGTGGCTGGAACTGGGCGACCTGAGCAGCCCCAGGCCCACCGATACCGGGCGTATCAGAAGCAACAGCAAGGGCACGAACCACCACACCGCCTCGTGCCATCGCACGGACCACAGCAAGGCGCCTATGGTGATCACCACGGCCAGTTCGCCGATGCGCTCGACCTGCTGGTTGAATCCCAGCACCGCCTGCGCCATGTACGCCGGTGCGTGCTGCGGATCCACGGCCACGGCTTCCGCGACACTCCGGTCGGGGTGGATCTTGGCTTGCTCGACCGCCTGTTGGCTGGCCTTGCCCGAGCTTTCCGATTGTTCCAGATGACGCAGGGCCACACCGGCCGCGAACACCGCCAGGAACCCATAGGCATGCAACAGCAGCGCAACGCCATAGGACAGCGCGATCAGCCCCATGGCCAGGAAGTCGTCGAGGCCCACGGCCTCCTTGTGTTCCCGCCGGAGATAGAGCACCAGCCGGCCGACGGCCAAGCCGAGCAGCGCACCCACGCCCAAGCCGGCGAAGGTGGCCCAAAGGCCGTCCACGAGCAGCCACCGCCAGCCGAATTCGCCTATCTCGTGCAGCCCGAGCAGGCCCAGCCCGAGCATGACGAACGGAAACGCGGTGCCGTCGTTGAGCCCGCCCTCGCCGGTGAGCGCGAAGCGAAGACGGTCACGGTCATCCGGCCGATTCACCTGCACGTCGGATGCCAACACCGGGTCGGTCGGCGCCAGGATGGCGCCCAGCAGGATGCAGGCACCCGCCGGCAGGCCCAGGAAAAAGCCAGGCGGCGGCCGCGATGCCCATCACGGTGATCACCATGGAGGTCAGGGCCAGCCGAAGCGGCAGCACCCACTGCCGGTCGCGCAGCCCGGGGCTGAGTTTGAGCCCCGCGGTGAACAGCGAGATCAGCACGATCACCTCCGTGAACCGCTCGAGCAGCCAGGCATGTTGCCGCACGTCGGCCCTCATCAGGTCCATGCCCCAGGGGCTGACTGCCAGACCCACCATCAGGTACAGCATGGCGGTGGAAAGCGGCAGGCGCGCCAGCACCGTGGCACTCAAAGCCATGAAGACCAGCAGGAAACCGACGATGACCGACCAGAGGGCGAATTCCATACCCTATTGTTGGGCTCTGGAGCGACCTGCCCTGTGTGAGGATTTGCCGCGACTTGGGGTCGCGTACTCAGAGGCCGCCCAGCGCGCCCGCCAACGCCTTGCGGAAACTGGGGAACTTGTGCACGTCGCTGTGCCCCGCCCCTTCCACGCACAGGAACTGCGCCGCCGGCGCGGCCGTGCACAGCGCGTGGCTGTGGTGGATACCGATCAGTTCGTCCTTGTCGCCGTGGATCAGCATCAGGGGACCCTGCTACGCGGGCCGCGTGCTCCGCCGTGTGCAGCGGGTAGCGCAGCACCTGGCGCGGCATCCACGCGGACACCCGCGGGTACAACTCGTCGGCGAGCGCCCTCATGCTGCTGTACGGCGACACCAGCAGGGTCAGGTCGGGCGAGCGGCCGGCAGCGCCCAATTCCGCGGCCAGGCCCGCGGCGAGCGCCGTGCCCAGCGACTGGCCGGAGATCACCACCCGCTTGCCCTCGTACTGCCCGGAAAATTCCTTCCACACCGCGCGCACGTCGGCGCGCAGCTGCTCCTCGCTGGCGATGCAGCCCGTGCTCTTGCCATAGCCGCGATAGTCGAACATGACCACGTCGAAGTTGACTTCACGAAACGCATCCAGGTCCACCAGGCAATCCGTGAGGTTGCCTGAATTGCCATGCAGGAAGAACACCACGCCGCGCGGGTTGGGCATACGCAGCTGCGCGGCCGAAAGCCTGGCGCCGGGCACCTCGATGGTGAACTCGTGTACATCCGGATCGCCCACCAGTTTCTGGTCGGGGGGCAGCGGCGTGGGCTCGAACAGCAGGCGCTCCTGCCGGAACCACAGGTAGCCGACGGCCGCCGTGTAGACGGCGGCCACGACGGCAACAACCCCGAGGGAAAACAAAGCGTAGACCATGTTGCCCTCCCTTTTCATGCCTTTACCTCTTGTCTGCTGCGGGTCGCGCTGTGCCTCCTTCCGCGCTGCTCCATGGACTCTCTGACTGATCTTGGGCATTGCAAGCTCCTTTCCTCTGTGACGCCAGCATGCACCCCGCCAAACCTCAGCCTTGTAGGAGTTCGACTGCGAAGGACGTAGGAACGTCGCGAAAAGGCTAGAGAAGCGACCCAAACAGCGCCAGCGTGTGCTCGTGCAGCTTCTCGGTGAAGGGGCGCGTCTTCCAGGCGTCATGGGTGACACGCCGCGACTGGGCCAGGTCGGCTTCGAACACCCGTGCCTGGCGCGCCGCGAAAGCCGCGTCGTAGATATTCAGGTTGGCCTCGTCGTTCAACCGGAACGAACGCACGTCGAAATTGGTGGAACCTACCGAGGTCATCAGCCCGTCGACGATCATCACCTTGCAGTGATACATGGTGGGCTGGTACTCGTACATCTGCACGCCCGCCTCCAGCAGGTCGCCCCACAGGCCGCGGGAGGCGCGCCGCACCGTTTCGGCGTCGATGTGCTTGCCCGGCGTGATGATGCGCACCTTCACGCCGCGTTTGATGGCGGCGATAAGCGCCTTGCGCGTGACGTCGTCGGGAACGAAGTAGGCGCTGGAAAGATCGATGCTGCGAGTCGCCGCGGTGATGGCCAACAGGTACATCATCATCATGCTTTCGCTGCCGCCATTGGGCGAACTGGCGAACATTTGCGCGCTCTCGGTGCCCACGGGCTTGAGTTCGGGAAAGTATTCCTTGCCGTGCAGCACCCGGCCGGTGGTCTTGCTCCAGTTGTCCAGCATCACGCTTTGCATCTGCGCCACCACCGGCCCCTCGACGCGGAAATGCGAGTCGCGCCAATGATCCGGGTCCTGCGCGTTGCCCGTCCACACCTGCGCGATGCCGACACCCCCGGTGAACCCGACGGCGCCATCGACAATGAGCAGCTTGCGGTGGGTGCGGTTGTTGAGGCGGCCCAGGTTGTACCAGCGCAGGGGATGGTATTTCTCCACCTCGACGCCCGCCGACTTCATCTTGTCCAGGAGCTCGTCGTCCATCTTGGCGCTGCCCACCCAGTCCAGCAGCACATGGACCTTCACGCCGCTGCGCGCCCGCTCCGCCAGCGCATCGGCGAAAGCATTGCCGATCTCGCCTGACCAGTAGATGTAGGTTTCGAAGAGGATGGTTCGCCTGGCGCCCCGTATGGCCTGCAGCATCGAGGGGAAAATAGCATCGCCGTTGATGAGCTCGGTGGCCTTGTTGCCATCGACGATGGCGGGGCCCATCATCAGGCCCATCGCGCGCTTGAACTGCGGATCGTCCACCGTATACAGGTGGGGAATCTGTGTTTCGACCTTCCTCTCGGGACCGCTGAAGTTGATGAAGATCAGCACCACGCAGGAGCGTGACGATGACTGTGGCGAGGATCAACTTCTTGTGCTTCACATGGCTTGGCGGTATCGCGGCCTACAAGGCGAGGTACAGATCCCGCATCCTCTTGCGCTGCGCTTCCCCCAGCCCCAACCCCTCGCGGAAATACCCCTCCAGCCCGCCGTAGTCCTCCTCCACGGCTTCGAAGGCCGCATTCAGGAACTCCGGTTGCACGCGCCACAGCACAGCCGCGACCTCCCGCGTCAAGCCAAAGGGCGAAGCGTCCGGCATCCGGAGCCGCTCGTTGGTCAAGAGGTAATCCCGCATCACGTCCTCCTGCGTCACGCCCAGGCTGCGCAGGATCAGCGCCGCCGCGAAGCCCGTGCGGTCCTTGCCCGCCGTGCAATGGAAAACGGTGGGCTCGTTCGATTCGAGCAGGTGCCCGAACAGTTCGGCGAAGCGGTCCGAGTTCTGGCGCACGAAGCCGCGATAGGTGTCCTGCATGTGTGCGACGACCTCGGCCGCGGTGAGCTTGTGGCCGGCGGCCCTGAGGTCATGCAGGACCTGGACGATCGTGGGCTCGATGGCCAGTGAGTGGACAGTGACGCCGGGCACGAGGCAGGCGGCGGAGGCGCGTTCGTCGACACCGCGAAAGTCGAGAACGCGGCGGATGCCCAGGGACTGGATCTGCCGGGCGTCCGCTTCGTCCAGGGCTCCCAGGTGGTCGGAGCGGTAGAGGGATCCCTGCCGGACGTACGGCAGGGCGCGGAAGTTGCTGGCACCGTCGATGCTGAAATGAGACGTCATGGGAGACATTCTAGGTAGCCCGGCCGACCCATGAAAAAAGCCTGGCCGCTTTCGCCAACCAGGCATTCTCTGTGCCGATCAGCGCTCTTGGGGACGCACGGCCTTCATCCATCCAGTGTGCCGGCCAGGCTTTGCGCCGCCGACAGATGGCTGCGCATGGCGAGCAGCGTCCTGTCGATCCAGGCCAGCAGGTCGCGATCCTTGGTCTCGCGCCTGGCCCGCTCGAAAACGGCGATGTTCGTGCGATGGTCCTCTATGCCCACGACGCGAACATACCCGTTGTCGAAGGCCGCGCTGGGCGGCAGGCTGGCCAGCCGGTACAGCTTGTCCTTCTTGTCCGCCGCCAGGCCCTTGGGCGGGGCCACGCCCTTGGCGCTCATCAGGGCGACGAGTTCATTGTTGGCCTGCGTATGGTGGCTTGACCATCATCTGGGCGTAGGCGCGCACTCCTGAATTCACCGCGCGCTCCGTCGCCAGCCGGGAAACTTCGACCTCATAGAAACCTTGCGTGGCGATCCTGATCGCGAAATCGCGCTCGACCGCGCTCAACGGGGCCGTGGCTTGCACGGCCGGCGTGCCCGGACCCGCGCCCATGCCGCTCCGCAAGTCGATTGAGCTGCCGCAGCCTGCGCCGACGACCGCTGCCAGCCCCAGGCTGGAAAGCAAGACTGCCCTTGCCGCGAAGTTGTTGCTCATTCATTGCCCCCTTGTTGTCGGCCGTGACACCTGGCCTGCGGCTTTGGAACCAATTTAGCCCTGCGCTGTGCTCGCGGTGTTGGCAAATGTTTCCTTTCGCGCAGCCGTTGACCCGGCGCGCCGACGCGGGCATATTGCCGAGCTTGGGGAGGAAAAGCACATGACAGGCACCATCGCCACCGTCAACGGCGGCAAGCAGGTCGAGCGCAAGCTCAACGTTCGCCGAGACACGCTGGATTTCCGCGACCGCATGTTCGAGGCCACCTTGATCGAGGTGCCCACCCATATTCCGCTGAGCGCCTGGCGCAAGTGGCGCGTGCCGGTGCTGGACCAGGGGAAGGAAGGGGCCTGCACCGGCTTTGGCCTGGCCACCGTCGCCAACTATCTGCTCTCGCGCCGCAAGGTCGTTCCCGACAGCGAACCGGTGAGCGCGCGCATGCTCTACGAGATGGCGCGCCGCTACGACGAGTGGCCAGGAGAGAGCTACAGCGGCTCGAGCGCGCGCGGCGCCATGAAAGGCTGGCACAAGCACGGCGTCTGCCGGGAAGACGGCTGGCCGTATCGCCTGAGGTCCAAGGATCCCAAAGGCCTGACGCAGGCCCGCACGGCGGACGCCATGCGCAGGCCGCTGGGCGCCTACCTGCGCGTGAACCACCGCGACCTCGTGGCCATGCACAGCGCCCTGGCCGAAGTGGGCGTGCTGTTCGCCTCGGCCACCGTCCACCAGGGCTGGTCGCAGGTGGACCGCAAGGGCGCGATTCCCTACCCGGCGCCGCTATCCGGGCGGCCACGCCTTCGCCATCGTCGCCTATGACAGCGAGGGCTTCTGGATCCAGAACTCCTGGGGCACCCAGTGGGGCATGGGCGGGTTTGCGCGCATCTCCTATGACGACTGGCTCGCCAACGGCACCGACGTCTGGGTGGCACGGCTGGGTGCGCCGGTGGTGCTGCGGCTGAGCGAGTCGGCGGCGATCGCGCATTCAGTGACCGCCGGCCGCTCGGCGGCCTATTCGTACAGCGACCTGCGGCCGCACGTGGTGAGCCTGGGCAACGATGGAGCGCTGCGGCCCGGCGGCGACTTCGGCACCTCGCCGGCCGAGCTTCACCAGATATTCAACGACGACATGCCGCGGGCCATGGGCGATTGGCCCGAGAAGCACGTGCTGCTCTATGCGCACGGCGGGCTGGTGGCCGAGCGCGATGCCATCCAGCGCCTGGCCGAATACCGCAGCGCCATGCTCGATGCGCACATCTACCCGATCAGCTTCGTCTGGAACAGCGACTATTGGTCCACCATCACCAACATCCTGCAGGACGCGATGCGAAGGCGCAGGCCCGAAGGAGTGCTCGGCGCCGCCAAGGACTTCCTGCTCGACCGGCTCGACGACACGCTGGAAATCCTGGCGCGCACGCTGACCGGCAAGGATTCGTGGGACGAGATGAAGGAAAACGCGCTCGGGGCCACCTTGACCGGCGGCGGCGCGCTCGCCGCCCTGGACCAGTTGGCGGCGCTGCACAAACGCATGCCCTTCAAGCTGCACGTGGTGGGCCACAGCGCCGGCTCGATTTTTCATGCGCCGCTGGTGCGGTTGTTGACGGCGCCCGCCGGTCCCATCGCGTCGGGCTACCTGGAGGGCAAGACGGGCTATGGCATCGGGCTCGACACCTGCACGTTGTGGGCCCCGGCGTGCACCACCGAGCTGTTCAAGCAAGCCTACCTGCCGGCGGTGCGGGGCGGCAGCATCGGCCGCTTCGCCCTGTTCGCGCTGGACGACAAGACCGAGCAGGACGACAACGTCGCCAGGATCTACAACAAGTCCCTGCTGTACATGGTGTCGCGGGCATTCGAGCAGAGCGCCTTCGGCCCCGGCACGCCCATCCTCGGCATGGAGAAGTGGCTGGCCGCGGACCCCGAATTGACGGCGCTGTTCACCAGCGGCCAGGCCGACCTGGTGTTCTCGCCCAACAGCCATCCCGAAGGGTCGATCACGGCCTCACGCTCGACGGAGCACGGAGCTTTCGATGACGATGGCGCGACCGTGAAAGCAACGATAGCGCGGATGCTGGCAAGCGGTGCCGCGCAACCCGTCGGCGCCGCCGCGGCCGATCTGCGTTTCCACCACGGCAGCGGAGCGCTGCGCAGCCGGAGGGAACAGATCGATCGGCAGTCGGCTCGCCTTTGAGCTGAAGCGCCTCGCCGCCGTGGATTGCGGGTCAAGCCCGCATGACAGTGCGCGGGGCCTTGCCCCGCAAGAAAGGATGTCATGCGGACTCGATCCGGCATCCACCCATGCGCGCCAACATGGATCCCGGAAGTCCGGGATGACATCACTTCCACGCAGCCCGCGCCCGGGCGCGCACCTGCAGCAGTGGCGTTTGGGGCTGGGCTGCGTGGGTGCCGCCCGCCGGCGCTTGCGGCCAGGTGATGCGCTCGAACTTCTCGGCCATGGCTTCGGTGATGAAGCGGGTTCGTGCGGCATACATGTGCTTGTCGCCGCCCCCGCCCTGCTGCGTGACATAGAACCGGTGCGGCACGATCAGGTGCAGGTGCTCCTTGGCGCGGGTCATGGCGACATACAGCAGGCGCCGCTCTTCTTCCAGTTCGTCCGTGCTGCCCGTCGCCATGTCGCTGGGGATGCAGCCGTCCACCACGTTGAGCACGTGCACGGCTTTCCACTCCTGGCCCTTGGCGCTGTGGATGGTGGACAGGATCAGGTAGTCCTCGTCCAGGTGCGGCACGCCCGATTGGTCGCTGGTGGATTGCGGCGGGTCCAGCGTCAACTCGGTGAGGAAGCGCTCGCGGCTGGCATAGCCCGCGGCCAGGCGCACAAGCTGATCGACATCGAGCTTGCGCACCTGCGCGTCGTCATGGATACGTTCCAGTTGCGGCAGATACCAGGCTTTTGCGAGTTCCAGATCGGCGGGCCAGGCCACATCGGGATCGCGCAACCGCGAGTACAGCTGCACGAACTGCGCCCACTCCTGCTTCGCCTGCGCCGGCGCTTCGAATTGCTGCAAGGTCTGGGTCGGCTCGGCCGCTTCGCCCATCGCATCGAGCAGGCGCGTCGCCGTGGCCTGGCCGATACCGGGGATGAGCTGCGCTACCCGGAACCCCGCCATCCGGCCCCGCGGATTCTGCGCAAAGCGCAAGACCGCGAGCATGTCCTTGACGTGCGCCGCCTCCAGGAATTTCAGCCCGCCGAATTTCACGAAGGGGATGTTGCGGCGGGCAAGTTCGAGCTCCAGCGCCGCACTGTGCGTGCTGGTGCGAAACAGCACGGCCTGGCTCTTGAGCGTGGAGCCCGCCTCGCGCTGGCGCAGCACCTGATCGGCCACCCAGCGCGCCTGTTCGGCCTCGTCCGGGACCAGCAGCAGCTGCGCCCTGTGGCTGGACACCTTGTCGGTCCAGAGATTCTTGGCGTGGCGCTCGCGCGCTTCGCCGATCACGGCATTGCTGGCATCCAGGATGGCTTGCGTGCTGCGGTAGTTGCGCTCCAGCGTCACGATGCGCGCTGCTTGCGTGAACTGCCCCGGAAAGTCGAGGATGTTGCGCACCGTTGCGCCGCGAAACGAGTAAATGCTCTGCGCGTCGTCGCCCACCACCGTCACGCCCTGCCCGGTCGGCTTCATCGCCAGGATGATCTCCGACTGCAGGCGATTGGTGTCCTGGTATTCGTCCACCAGCAAATAGTCGAACCGCGCGCCGACCTCCTGGGCCAGCGTTGGCTCCGCCATCATCTCGGCCCAGAACAGGAGCAGGTCGTCGTAGTCCAGCACGTTCTGCTGCTGCTTGGCTTCGACATACGCGCCGAAGAGTTTCTTCAGTTCGCCCTCCCACTGGCTGCACCAGGGGTAGGTGTCCTGCAGGACTTTATCGATCGGATCGCGGGTATTGAGCACGCGTGAGTAGATGCCCAGGCACGTTCCCTTGAGCGGAAAGCGGTTCCTGGTTTCCGACAGGCCGATCTCGTGGCGCACCATGCCCATCAGGTCTTCGGCATCGCCGCGGTCGTGGATGGTGAACGACTCCTCCAGGCCTATGCGCCCCGCGTACTCGCGCAGCAGCCGCGCGCCGATGCTGTGGAAGGTGCCCGACCAGGGCAGGTTGGGAAGCGACTGCGTTTGCGGCAAACCCAGGGCCCGCTGCAGCACGCCGCCCACGCGCCGTTCCATCTCCTGGGCTGCGCGGCGGCTGAAGGTCAGCAGCATCATCCGCTGCGGATCGGCGCCATGGCGGATGAGGTTGGCGACGCGGTGCGCGAGGGTATTGGTCTTGCCCGATCCGGCGCCTGCGATGACGAGCAAGCGGGCGGGTGTCGGCCGCACTCTCGCCGGTGCCGTGCGTTGCCGCATCGCGCTGCTGCGCGTTGAGTTGGGCCAATGGATCAGCTGGGGGTGGCGTCGCTTGTGGATACTGCATTTCAAGTCCGTCCCCTGTATATTAATACAGTGGACAACATCCTCATAGGCTCCGCCTCCTGGACCGACAAAACGCTGATCGCGTGCGGGCGCTTCTACCCCAAGGAATGCAAGAGCGCCGAGGCGCGGCTGCGCTACTACGCCGAACAGTTCCCGATCGTCGAAGTGGACTCCAGCTACTACGGCATCCCCACGCCATCGAATGCGCAGTTGTGGGCCGATCGCACGCCCGAAGACTTCGTGTTCAACGTCAAGGCTTTCCGGCTCTTCACCGGCCACCAGACCTCGCCCATCGTCTTGCCCAAGGACATACAGCAGGCGCTGGGGCCGGACATCCCCGAGGTCCTCTACTACAGGGACGTACCAGCGGAGATCCGCGGCGAGTTGTGGCGCCGCTTCAGCGAAGCACTGGAGCCCTTGCGCCAGTGCGGCAAGCTCGGTGCCGTGCATTTCCAGTTCGCGCCGTGGATGCTGCGCAATCGGGAAGGCCACGCCCACGTGGAGGAATGCGTCACGCGCATGGAGGGCTTGCTGGTGGCGGTGGAGTTTCGCAACAAGAGCTGGTTCGATGGCGCCAATGCGGCAAAGACCCTCGCCTTCGAGCGCGAGCTGGGCGTGGTGCACACCATCGTCGATGGACCTCAAGGTTTTGCCAACAGCGTGCCGGACGTCTGGGAAGTGACGCATCCCGAATTGGCGCTGGTTCGCCTGCACGGACGCAACTACGAGACATGGAACCACAAGGGCCCCGCTTCCTCCAGCCGCTTCAACTACTGGTACTCCGGCGAAGAGCTGGCCGCGCTCAAGCCCGAGATTCTCAATATCTCGCGCAAGGCGCGCAAAGTCCATGTGCTTTTCAACACGAACTATGAAGACCAGGGCCAGGTCAATGCCCGGCTGATGAGGCAGGTGCTGGGGTAAACAGTACGTAAAAGGCTGTACAGCGGCAGGACGGCAACTCGAGAACGCTAGACTTCTCGGAATCCTTCTGCATTCCGGAGACCCGATGAAAATTTCGTATGCCCTGTCCGCCGCGTTGGCCGCCTTGTTGTTCACTGCGACCGCGAGCGCCCAGTTGAAGGCACCCAAGCAGACCGCTGCGCCCACCACGCCCGCCGCCGCACCGGCGCCTGCCGCGGAAAACCCGAACGCCGAGAAGGAAAACGCGGGGAAACTCGCGGCCGCCGGGTGGCTGGTGCTGCTCGACCGGCGCGACTGGGGCCGGTCCTGGGAGACGTCCAGCGCCATGTTCCGCGGTTCCGTGCCGCTGGCGACGTGGATGGATGGCATCCCGAAGGTGCGCGAACCCCTGGGCACTTTCGTCGAGCGCGCCCCGGCAAACTCGTCCTACAAGACCACGCTGGAAGGCCGGCCGGAGGGCGAGTACGTGAGCGTCATCTTCCTGTCCAAGTTCGACAAGAAGGAACTGCAGGAAGTGGTGACCACCGTGCGCGAAAGCGACGGCAAGTGGCGCGTTACCGGCTATTCGACTCGCTAGGACGCGCCGCGACCGATTTCGTTGCTCCCAGCTGCATCGTGCCGCCCGTCTGCTGCATGCCCTGCTTCGCCGGCCCCGCACCCATGGACTGGGTGGCCAGTTCGGGCCGCGGCGCCGGGCGTTTGCCCGCGACGGTCATGAACCGCCGCGGGACGGGCGGGTCGCGGCGCGGCGGCCTTGGCCGGCGCAGGGGCCGAGGCCTGCTTGACTTCGATCGGCGTGCTTCGCTCGGCTGTGGCGAGGTGGTAGCGCAGTGTGGGCAGGGTGTTGGCGATCCACGCCTTGAGCGCCGGATCCTTGATGGTGAGGCTGGCCTTTTCGTACTGCTCCACGTCCAGCAGCTGATTCTTCAGCGCCACCTCTTCCATGAACTCGCGGTCGAACTTCTTGCCGTGCAGCTTGGCCAGCCGGTTGAGCGTCTTTCTCTGGGCGGTGTCGAGCATTGGCGGGGCCATGGCCCGCACGTGAAGCATGTGCTGCAGCGTGGTGGTGGCCGCAGCGTGATGATTGATCAGCGTTGCGGCGAGGGAACGTACGCCGGCGTCGTTGGACTTGCCGAGCGCCATGCGTGCGGCTTCGCTCTGGAAACGGCTCGCCGCCGCCGCGTCCTTGAGGAATCGCCGTTCCTCGCGCTGCTCAACCGACACCGGCTTGACGTTGGCGGCCGCGGCTGCCGCGAAAAATGCGGGGCGAGGAGACGCCGGCTTGGGTTCGTTTGCCGCCATCGCCGCGGTCCACACCATGGCCGCCGCCGCGGCTACGAGGCAAACGCTGACGCATTTCATGTGGAGTCCCCCGCGCAAAGCGCCTGCTTCATTGATCGCAGGCAGGGATCAATCTTGGACAGGGAAGCTGAGCAGGCATGTCGGAAGCCGCCGATTGGCGGTGTAGGACAAGCCGCTCACACACCATTCAACCCGGCGGCGCCGTCGCGCCGCTAGTGTCGGCAGTTGCCTCGATGGGCCTGGGTCCCGGGCGCGATCGCGCAGCGACTTGATCATGTCGCAGTTTCGCTGGGCCCGCTCGAACTGGCGCAGCACCATGGTGTGGATTTCCGGCGGCAGGTTCTGCTTGAGCGCCTTGCGATACCGCCCCAACGCGTCGTCTTCGCCCCGTTCGCATTCCGTCAACATCGTCTCGTCGCTGGCTCCACCAAACAACCCCCGGATGTGAATCCAGACGCGGTGCGCCGCCCCTCCCCCTCACGCTGCCACCTTGCTCGACCTCGCCGCCCAGCCGCTCGATCTGCTCTTGCAGTTCGGCCGCGGCCTCGCGCCAATTCTCGGCACAGCGCACGAACAGCGCGTTCACGGCCAGCGTCTTCGTATGCTCCGCTGCTTCGCGAAATCCCAGTTCGCCATTCCGGGCGTTTTCAACCAGCTCGTTCAGCGTGGCGATCGCCTCCTCGGGCCTGGCGCTGCCGTCGGTCGTGAACTCGCGCGCGTTCTCGGCGCGCTGCCACGCCGCGCGGCTGGCCGCACGAGCCTGTTCCCACGAGAGGCTGGAGATACCCTTGTGCACGGTCCAGTCCGTAGCCATGACGCACTCCGCGGTGTCGAATTCGCCGCCGTAGTCGTGATAGCCGGTCCACCCGATTTCATAGGCGGGGCTGTAATCCTCGAAGTGACGGCCTTCCTCGAAGTAAGGCTCGCTGGTGTACGCGTCTCGCCAGTACTGCATCTCGCTGTCCGGCAGGCCGGAAATCCGAATGCCGGGCCTGGCCGTCCGCTGCATGCGTCCCCTCGCCGCTGATGGGGTCGTGTGCCAGCTGTCTATCGTCAGCCATGGGACCTCCTTGCGCTATTTTGCGCACGGCTCATCGTGCACGCCGTGGCCGACATGGCAGCCGGAGGGGACCTCGCCCGTGTGTAGGACTCGTTCGACTCAGTGCGAATGCGCCAGTCCGCTCACCACCGTGACCAGGCCAATGCCCACCAGCAGCCAGGCAATCTGCGCCGCGGTTTCGCGCGCGGACAGGCGCTTCTGCAACTGCGGAATCAGGTCGGCGAGTGCAACATAGACAAAGCTGCTGCTCGCCACCACCAGGAAGTAAGGCAGGTAGTCCTGCAGGCGGTCCACCAGCCACCAACCCGTCAACCCGCCCAGCGCGGTGACGGCACCGGCCAGCGATACCTTGATGAGCGCGGCGCTGCGGTTGCGGCTGCTCAGGCGCAGCACGGCAAGGTCGCCGATATGGTGAGGCACTTCATGCGCCAGTACCGCCAGCGCCGCCACCAGCCCCAGCCGGATGTCCGCCATGAACGCCGAAGCGATCAGGATGCCGTCGCCGAAGCAGTGAACGCTGTCGCCGGTCAGTACGGCCCAGCCACCTGAGCGCAAGGGTGGGTGGGTGTGCTGGTGACCATGGTCATGGCCATGGCTGTGATCGTCGTGCGCATCATGATGGTGTTCATGCCCGTGGTGCCACAACTCTGCCTTGTCCAACAGGAAGAAGAAGACCACGCCTACCAGCAATGTGGCAAACAGCTCCTTGGCGCCGGCCTGGCTCTCGAAGGCCTCGGGCAGCAAGTGCATGAAGGCGGTGGCCAGCAGGGCGCCCGCTGCAAGACTGAGCAGGTGTTGCGGGCCCACGCCCCCGGCACCGCCGTCGGATCGCGAGAGGAAGCCCAGGCGCATCAGGCCCGCCGCCAGCCACACGCTGCCAATGCCCGCGGCCAAGGTCGCGATCAGGATTGCTATCAAAGTCATGGCTTGCGGGCGCGCACCCGGACGGTGCGGCCCTTTCCCTCAAAAATTCTTGCCGGCGAAAGGCCGTTTCTGGCTTGATCTTAGCAATCGTGTCAAGCCTGGGCGCCGCCGGGACGGCGCTGGCAGAATCCCGGCTTCATCACAGGAGCCGAAACACCATGCCCACCTTGCGCGTAGAACTCATGGAAGGGCGCACGCCCGAACAGAAGAAGAACCTGGTCAGGGCGCTGACGCAGGCGGTAGTGGAAACCTGGGCAGCAAGCCCGAGTCCGTCGACGTGCTGCTTTACGACATCAAGCGCGGCGACTGGGCCACCGGCGGCGAGCTGTGGTCCGAGAAGAAATAGCGAAGAGCACGCTTGCTTAGACCTTGTCCAGGCTGTGCCTGGTGGCGTAAGCGTAGAGATCCAGGCGGCTGGACAGGCCCAGCTTGCTGTAGATCGACGTCAGGTGGTTGCGCAACGTATGTTCGCTAATGCATAGGCGGCTGGCGATGACCTTGCCCGGGGCAGAGGCATCGCCGGCCACGGCCGCGATGGTCTGCCGCTCGCGGCTGGTCAGCGTCGCGATCTTTGATTTCTGCGGGTCGTTTCTCTGAGCGGCCTTCTGCCTTGCCATCTCCAGGAATATCCGGCCCGCCGCGCCGCGGTCGATCCACAGCTCTCCCTCATGCACCTTCTCGATGGCCTTGAGCAGGATCTGGGGCGGCTCGCACTTCTTCACGACCCCACGAACACCGGTCATTACCACCCGGTCCAGCAGAGCCCGGTCGTTCGAGGCGGTCAACACGATCAGTTTGGCCCGTGCATTCGCCTGAAGCTCTGCCAGGTCATCGGCGCCCTCGACGCCGTCGAGGTCCAGCACCACCACGTCGGCGGCGTGTCGTTCCAATAGCGGCAGGCTTTCATGCACGAAGGACGCAGTCGACACGATCTCGAACTGCGGATGCGCGCCTCGCAACAGCTGCTCCAAGCCCCACCGTACGAGCGGTAGGGCCACCAGATGAACCTTGATAGAGGGGTCTTGACCAACTTGCATGCGTAACCTCATGAGTTAGTAACAGGAACGGCCCGATCGTAATGACTTGTGCCCGACCGTGCGGAGTTGCCGAGCACTTTTTGCAAATATTTTCAGAACGAGCAGAAAATAGCAGCTCGTACGCGATTGCAGTTTGATATTTCGAATAGTTGCGTATTAGTTTGTATGGTTGAGCAGAACCTCCCATGACATTCGTCCCGAGAAAAGCGGTTGCGCCCCCTACTTCATACCTAGAAAAACGGGTTAAACAACCCAACGCGCAAAGCCAGCCGCGAACCACACTCGTACGCATGTTCGAAGAGCATCGTATTGAACCCCGCGAACGCTTGGCGCTGCCAATCAAGCTCGGCGATGGGCTTCGCGCCATGACCCGCAACATCAGCCCGACCGGCCTGTACTTCGAGATCGAAGGCGAGCGCCTCATGCACGGCCTGGTCGATTTCGAGATGCAACTCGCCGAAGCCGGCATGAAGTTCACCGCTGTTGGCGAAATCGTGCGTGTCGAGCACCACTCCGGCAAGACAGGCGTGGCCGTCAGGCTGATGGCCCCTCGGCTGGAGCTCATCAATGACGGACCTTCAGGAATCAACGGGGTTTGATTTTTCCAGGTCATGTACTTGCTATATAGGGACCGAAGACCTCTATCAGCGCGTGCGACTATAGCGCATGCTCGAACCCGATTCCGTATTCGCGTCTGAAGCGCGCGCCATCAGCCGCCGACGGGCCTCAATGGCGAACCCGCCAATCACGGTTTGATTTTCCAGGTCATTTGTACTAGCGAAATAGGGACGAAAACCTATATCGCGCGCAAGCTCGACCGGCATATTCCGCTCCAGAGCAACAACATAGACCAGCCTGACCGACTGTTTCGTCGATCGCCGCGTCGCATTTGCTATTGAGCGAAATGCTGAGGGACTGTGAGCAAATGTCCTACTTAGCAACAAAGCTCGCAGCGGCGCATAGTCCTGTAATCTATGAGTAACCCAAATGTTGCTTCATTGACCAGCTCCGGCTGCCATGAGCTGGCACTGTCGGCCGGTCCGTCAAGATGAACGCCGTGATTTTTTCGACGCTGCTTGCCTCGCAATTGAGGAAACTACTGAGGCAATTGTTAGCAAATGTCCTACAAGCAACAAACACTCGCATCGACGCATAGTTTTGTAATTATGAGTAACCCAAATGTTACAACATTGACCAGCTCTCCGGCTGTCCTTCTGGTCATCCTGGTGATCGCCGCTGCTGTGATCGACATGCGCAGCATGCGGATTCCCAACTGGTTGACCGTGAGCGGGATGCTGCTGGGCCTGGCCTGGAACACGGCCTTGGGTTCGCCTTTCTATACAGGCTTCCTGTGGGCACTGGGCGGACTCGCCACGGGCTTGGCGATGCTGTTGCCGTTGTACGCATTGAGGGTGATGGGTGCCGGCGATGTGAAGCTCATGGCGATGGTGGGCGCATTCCTGGGATTGCCGGAAATCCTGGGCGCGGTGCTGTTCACCTTTATCGCAGGCGGCGTCGTGGCGCTGATTTACGCGCTGGCGCACAGGTCAGCCGGGCGCATGGTCGGCAATGTGCTCGACATCACCCGCTTCGCGGCGTTCGGGTTCATGAGCGGTGTGCGGCCCTCGCTTGACCAGCCATGGGCCCGTCCATCGGAAAGCTTCCCTACGGCATCAGCATCGCCGCCGGAACCATTGCCTGGCTTGCGGCCAGGCAGTTCGGACTCGCATGAGCCAACCCATCCTTTCCACGGAGTACTGACATGAAAAACATGAAGGCGATCGTCTTGCTGGTCCTCGCGATCATCACGGGCCTGGCCGCGGCGGTCTACGCCGCCAGCTGGGTCTCCCAGCGCGGCAACATCGCCTCGACCAAGGTCGTGGTGGCGGCGGTGGACATCGAGCTGGGCAGCAAGATCTCTCCCCAGATGCTCACAACTGTCCGACTGGCCCAGCGAATCGGTGCCATCCGACGCGTTCAAGGACGCCGCGCAGCTGCAGGACCGGGTGGTGAAGGCCGGCGTGCTGCGCGGCGAGGCCATCGTCGATCGCAAGCTGGCCCCGGTCGGGACACAAGGCGGCCTGTCGGCGGTGATCGCGGAAGGCAAGCGCGCCATGACCGTTCGCGTCAACGACGTGGTCGGCGTCGCCGGCTTCGCGCTGCCGGGCAACTACGTGGACGTGATGGTGAACGCCCAGCAGGAACAGCGCGGTGGCCAAGCCGCAACCAGATCAGCATGACCGTGCTGGAGCAGGTGCTGGTGCTGGCGGTGGCGCAGGAAGCCAGCCGCGACGACACCAAGCCGAAGGTCGTCAGCGCGGTGACGCTGGAGCTGTCGCCCGGTGACGCCGAAAAGCTCGATCTCGCGCGCAGTGTCGGCACGCTCTCGCTGGTGCTGCGCAACCAGCTCGACAAGAAGGCAGTGGCTACATCGGGCGTGACCAAGGCCGAGCTGCTCGGGCTGAAGCAGACCGCCGGTCACCAATGCGCCGCCTTCCGCCCAGCCGGTGAAAGTGGTCGCGCGACGCGTTGCGCCCAAGCCGGCGGCCGCCCGCCCGCCATCCACGTGCGTCGAGGTCTATCGCGCAAGGCATGCGCGCACTCGACTGCTTCTGATCACGTCCCCATGCCCGTTCACGAACAACAACTTCGAGAACAACAAGGAGAAGAGAATGAAAGCCTGCTACCCCACGGCCTTGCTGGCCGCGACGACCCTGATCGCCTCGGCCTACGCACAGGCACCCGCTGCGCCGCACCAGAGCCGGCGGCCGCGCAGACGCCGGCCCTGAAGCCGTGCACCTCGGTCGTGGTCGACCCGCCGACCACCCTGACGCTGGGCAAGTCCAGGGTGGTCCGGCTGAATTTCCCCGTCGCGCGGATGATCGTCGGCGGGCAGGCGGCCAGCCGTGCAGGCAAGGCCGTGGAAGCCGCACGCCAGGCGCGGCCGCAGGCGCCGCGCGCGCGCGCCGCTCCGCAGCAGGCATCCGACGGCGTCGCCGACACGGAGATCACCCTGCTCAGCCCGACGGAACTGTTCTTCCTGGGCAAGAAGACCGGCTCCATGAACGTGGTGCTGCAAAGTGCCGACGGCCGCTGCGTGGTCAAGGACATCATCGTCACGGTGGACCCGGACACGCTGCAGGCCAAGCTGGGTGAACTGATGCCCGAAGAGACGGCGGTCAAGGTCAGGGGCGCCGACACCGCCCTGGTGCTCACGGGCAACGTCAGCGATGCCGTCAAGCTCGAACAGATCCTGAGCCTGGCCTCCTCGTACGGAGACCCGAAAAGGATGGTCAACCTTCTGCGGGTCACGGCGCCCCAGCAGGTGATGCTGGAAGTGAAGATCGCGGAAGTCAGCAAGACCCTGCTCGACAAGCTGGGCGCCAGCATGAACCTGACAAGCACTGCCAGCAGCGGCCTCAATACGTACTCCCTGATCTCCAATTTCCTGAGTAACGGCGGCGGGTTGGTGCAGGCCTTGCGGATCGGCAAAGGCGTCGTGAATATCGACGGCGAGAGGAACGACGGGTTGGTGCGGGTTCTGGCCGAGCCCAACATCATGGCGATCAGCGGGCAATCGGCGAGTTTCCTGTCCGGCGGAAAGATCTTCATCCCCGTAGCGCAGGCCAACAACGGCACTACCGCCGGCACGACCATCACCCTGGAAGAAAAGGAATTCGGTGTGGGCCTGAAATTCACGCCCACTGTTCTCGACGGCAGAGTCAACCTCAAGGTCCTTTCGGAGGTGTCCGAGCTGTCCCAGACCGGATCGCCGTTCTCGACCATCAACGGCGTCACGGCGATTTTGCCGTCGATGACCACGCGCCGGGTGGACACCACCGTGCAACTGGGCGACGGCCAGAGCTTCGTCGTGGCGGGCCTGATCAAGAACAACGTCACCGAGGCGCTCAACAAGTTCCCCGGCCTGGGCGAAGTGCCCATCATGGGCGCGCTGTTCCGCTCGACCGAGTTCCAGACCGACCAGACCGAATTGATGTTCGTGGTCACGCCGCGCCTGGTGAAGCCGCTGACAACCGCAGTCACCCTGCCGACCGACAACCATATCGTCCCGGACCGCAGTGACGTGATGCTCATGGGCCGCAGCGAAGGCCGGCGGCCGGCTGCGCAGCCCGCGGCTGACGCCGGTGGCCCGGCGAACGCGCCGGCCAACCCCACCCAGCCGGCAGCGCCCTCGCGACCCGCCGTCGCGACTCGGCCCGTCGACATTCCGATCGTCGCCGCCGAGCCGATCGCTGCATCGTTGCCGGTTTCCGCCGGCAGTCCCTGAAATCACGAACTACCGGAGAACATCATGAAAAACCTATTGCTCCTCCTCGTGCTGGCGTTCCTGGGCGGCTGCGCAACCTCCACCACGCCGGACTACGACCTGCGCTTCGGAGAGGCTGTGCGCGAAGCGCGCCTGCGCATGACCATCAACCCGAATGCCGGCGCCAATCCGGACCCGATCGCGGGCATGGATGGCCGCTCGTCTCACGAGACGATCCTGCGCTACCAGGACTCCTTCAAGTCACCGCCCCCGGTGGTGAACGTCATCAACATCGGCGGGTCTCTCGCTGGTGGTCAATAGGAGAGGAGGACATACGCATGCACTGAAACTCCACCCTCCCTCACTTTTTCCATCCTTTTCATCAATCAATTCAAAGGTAAATCATGAACAAACTTTTCAATTCCATCCGCTCTTTCGCCATCGAAGAAGACGGCGCCCAGGTCGTTGAATACGCCCTGATCATCGCCGTGGTGTCGATCGCCCTGGTGATCGCCCTGCGGGCGCTGACGCAACGGCAACTTCTCCGACGTTCATCGCCCGCGTCAACACCTGCCTGACGACGGCCGCCTGCGTCTGAGCATGCGAGGGAACCCAGCCGAGCGGCCGGGTTCCGCCACTTTCAAGGAAGCCTGTCGCGACACATCTTTCTTCAAACAGCTTGAGGTGAATCATGAATGAACTATTCGCGCCATTCGCTCGTTCGCCGATCGAAGACGACGGTGCCCAGGTTGTTGAATACGCACTGATCATCGCCGTGGTGTCGATCGCGCTGACTGATCGCCCTCGGCGGCATGAACAACGGCAGCTTCGCCACGTTCATCGCCCGGGTCAACACCTGCCTGACGACGCAGCGCCTGCGTCTGATCGCACCGCCAACGACGAGCAATCGAAGAAGATCGTCATGCGCCACGCAACCCGTCGAAGCCAGCAGCGGACGCCGTCATCGTCACTGTGTGCCTGCTCATGCTTTTTCTGCTGGGGTTCATCGGATTCGCCCTGGACTTCGGAAGACTGTTCGTCGTGAAAAGCGAGCTGCAGACCGCCATGGACAGTTGCGCGCTGGCCGCGGCCCAGGAACTCGACCTGCAGCCCAGCGCCCTCGACCGGGCCAGGAGCGCCGGCAAGACCGCCGGCAACCTGAATCGCAGTCAATTTCCAGTCCGCGAGCTGGAGCGGCAAAGGCAAGCTGGTGAACGCCGACATCACGTTCAAGGACGCCGATTACAGCGTCACCGCCGACCCCACCGTTGCCCAGTACGTCGAGTGCCAGCACGTCCAGCCCGCCGTGCAGCTTTGGCTGCTGCAGGCCCTGGGCGCCTTCTCCGGCAACACCACGCAGTTTCCCAACACCCACAATGTGATGGCCAGTGCGGTCGCCACGCGCGCCCACGGCCAGACCACCTGCCCGATTCCGGTGGCCATCAAGCCCAAGGCGGGAGGCACGCAGCGCCGAACTACGGCTTCACGCCCGGCGAGTGGGTCACCGTACTGACAGCGCAGAGCTCGATCCCGGGCGGCTACATCGGCTGGGCCAATCTCGACGGCTCGAACAGTGCGTCGGAAACCAGTGGCCGAGATGAACGGCAAGTGCGGAACCCGCGTCAACGACGTGCTGGGCACGCCAGGCACGCAGACGGCGATCGCCGAGCCCTGGAACTACCGTTTCGGCATCTACAAGAAGCTGCCCGATTTCAGCACGGACCCGAGCTACATGCGCCCGGACTTCACCGGCTACCGTACACCGCCACCAACTGGCCGAGCCAGTTCAATGCCTGGGATGGGACGCGACGCCGGCGCGCACGCGACAGCCGCAGAACTTCGTTACCAAGCGCGCGAGTTTCGGCGCCTGCGCACCCAACGGCAACGTCAAGGGGCGACAGCTGCGAGTCGATCAACGGCATCAGCCTGAACAGCTTCAAGGACCTGGCCGCTTCCGGCAGCGGTCCCAACAGCCATGGAGCATGGGGCACGAACCGGCGGATCGTCACCGTCCCGGTGACCGATGCGCAGCAATCGAGTCATCGACTTCGCCTGCATGCTCATGCTGCAGCCGCTCAGCATCCCGATGACCGACGTGCAGCTCGAGTACATCGGAAACGCGAGCAATCCGACGAGCCCCTGCAGCTTCAGCGGCATGCCCGGCGGCGCGGCCGGGCCGCTGGTGCCGGCCCTCGTTCGATAGGAGAAGTCCATGAACCAACGACAAAAAGGCGTTGCGCTCGTCGAGTTCGCCCTGATCCTGCCCTTCCTGCTGCTGCTGTCGATCATGGCCATCGAGTTCGGGCGGGCGATCTGGGAATACAACATCCTGACCAAATCGGTGCGCGACGCCGCCCGCTACCTGTCGATCCAGACGCCCGGCACGCCAGATCACCGAGGCGCGCAACCTGATGGTCTACGGCAACCTGGCGCGGCACCGGGACGCCCGCTGGCCATCGGGCTCAGCCTGTCCAACGTTCCGGCGGCTACCTGCTGCACCTGGCAGACCGCCGGCACCGGGCCCGTCATCAACACCGTCACCGTGCGCGATCAGCAGCTACACCTTCAGGCCGATGTTCGCCAGCGTGTTCGGGCACGCCGTTCGGCACCGTGACGTTCTCCGACATCACCGCCACCATGAGGAGCCACCTATGAGGCGCACGCCAAGTCACGGCAGTCGGGCGCCACCGCGGTCGAGTTCGCGCTGGTGCTGCTGATCTTCCTGACGTTCCTGCTGGCGATCACCGATTTCAGCCGCATGCTGTTCACCTGGAACGCGGCCAACGAGGCGACCCGGGCGGGCGCCCGCTACGCGGTGGTGTGCGACGACACGGCAACAAGGCGCACGGTGCTGGCCAGGATGCAAGCGCTTGCTGCCGCAGATCACCGACCATCGACCTGGTGTGGGAGGACGAGCTGGGCAATACCAGCTGCACGCCGCCACCTGCGTGGGCGTCACCGTGACCGATCATCAACCTGAACTACCAGTGGATCTCGCCGATCGCCGGCCTGGCCAGCGTCGCACCCGATCCCGATGCCCACCTTCACGACCTTCCTGCACGCGCGAAATCATGCGGCAGGACCCCAACAGCTATCGGCGCGAATCTGCTGCATGAGCACAGGACGGAACGTCAAATGAAAATTGCCGTCATCTCCCCCAACAGCAGCCACCTCGAGGAAGTGGCGCGCGTGCTCCAGGCCAAGGGCCACATCGCGTCCTGTGTTCGAGGGCGGCAAGAGCAGGATGCGCGAGATCGCCGAACGGGAGCAACCCGACCTGATGCTGGTGGACGGCATGTGCTGCGACATCGACCGAGCTGGCGCAGGTCGAATACGTCACCACCCACCATCCGTAGATCGCGGTGATCCTGCTGTGCGCCACGCACACGCCCGAGTTCCTGATCAACTCGATGCGCGCCGGCGTGCGCGAGGTGCTCCCCTCGCCCGTGACGGCGGCCGCGCTGGAAGCCGCCGTGAGCCGCGTCGCCGCCAAGCTCGCCGGCGCCGCGCGCCCGCCATACCGGAAAGATCCTCGCCTTCATGCCTGCAAGGGCGGCGGCGGCGCGACTTTCCTGGCCACCAACCTGGGCTGGCAGCTCGCCGAAACCAAATCCGTCCTGCTGATCGACCTGAACCTGCAATTCGGTGACGCCTTGCACTTCGTCCATGACGGCAACTCGCCCACGACGCTGGCCGAAGTCTCCAAGGACATCAGCCGCCTGGATGCGTCGCTGCTTGCCGCCAGCACCGTGAAAGTCGCCCCGAACTACAGCATCCTCGCGGCGCCCGAAGACCTCGCCCACGCGATGGAAGTCAAGCCGGAGCACGTGGATGCGATCCTCGCGCTCGCGGCGCAGCAGTATGACTTCGTCATCCTGGATGTGCCCCGCTCGCTGGACACCATCGCCATCAAGGCACTGGATCGCGCCTGGCGCATCTTCCCCGTGCTGCAGGCCGGCCTGCCCGATATCCGCAACGCGGTCAAGCTGCTGGAAGCATTCAAGTCGCTGGGCTACCCCGCCGACAAGACCGAGCTGATCGTCAACCGCTTCGAAAAGAGCAACGACATCGGCCTCGACCAGGTGCGGCGCTCCCTGGGTGGTGCGCGCCTGATCACCATTCCCAACTCCTACCGGGAAGTGAACGCCTCGATCAACCACGGCGAGCCGCTGGTCCGCACGGCGCGCGGAAACACCGTCGCCCGGCATCTCGCCGACCTGGCCGAAACACTGAGCCCACGCCCGGAAGAAGCCCGCGGTGGATTGCTTGGCCGGATTTTCAGGAGGGCATGAACATGAGCAGCACTCAACCATCACCGCGTGGCGACCCGCCTGTCGCTGCGCGACAAGCTCAATGGCGGCGCCGTGGAAGGCGTGGTGAGGACGCAGCCCGCCGCGAACGGCGACGCGTACAAGGCGCTGAAGGGACGCATCCACCTGAAGCTGCTGGACATGTTCGACCTCACGGCGCTGGAGGCGCTCGCGCCCGACGCAGTTGCGCCACGAGATCGCGCAGATGGTCGGACGGCTGCTGCAGGAGGAGCAGGCCGTGATCAACGACGCCGAGCGGCGTCACGCTGATCCGCGACATCCAGCATGAAATGCTGGGCTTCGGCCCGCTCGAGCTGCTGATGGCCGATCCGACGGTTTCCGACATCCTGGTCAACTCGCTATCGACCAGATCTACGTGGAGCGCAAGGGCCGGCTGGAGCTGACCAACGTCACCTTCACCGACGAGCAGCACCTGCTGCGCATCATCGACAAGATCGTCTCGCTGGTCGGGCGGCGCATCGACGAGTCCAGCCCGATGGTGGATGCGCGCCTGCCGGACGGCTCGCGCGTCAACGCGGTGATCCCGCCGGTCGCGCTCGACGGGCCGATGGTGTCGATCCGCCGCTTCGCGCACATCCCGCTGAAGATGGAGGACCTGGTCGGCGACGACCTGAAGACGCTGACGCCGGAGATGGCGCACATGCTCGCAGGCGCTGATCAAGTCCAAGGTCAACATGCTGATCTCCGGCGGCACGGGCGCCGGCAAGACCACGCTGCTGAACATCCTGTCCGGCTACATCCCGGAGCCGAGCGCATCGTCACGATCGAGGACGCGGCCGAACTGCAGATGCAGCAGCCGCACGTGGTCCGCATGGAAACGCGGCCCATGAACATCGAAGGCAAGGGCGAGATCAACCAGCGCGCGCTGGTGCGCAACGCGCTGCGGATGCGGCCCGACCGCATCGTGATCGGCGAGGTGCGCGGCGCCGAAGCGTTCGACATGCTGCAGGCCATGAACACCGGCCACGAAGGATCGCTCACCACCATCCACGCCAACACGCCGCGCGACGCGATGGCCCGGCTGGAGAACATGATCGGCATGGCCAACCTGAACCTGCCGCACAAGGCGGCGCGCCAGCAGATCGCCTCGGCCATCACGGTGGTGATCCAGGTGCTGCGGCTGATCGACGGCCGGCGCAAGATGACCAGCATCCAGGAGATCACCGGCATGGAAGGCGAGGTCATCACCATGCAGGAGATCTTCGCCTTCAAGCAGACCGGCCTGAGCCCGGACGGCAAGGTGCAGGGCTATTTCCAGGCCACCGGCGTGCGGCCGAAGTTCGCCGACAGGCTGCGCGCCTTCGGCGCCGTGCTGCCCGACGCGATGTTCGACCCATCGCGGCAATACCAGTAACGAGAGGCGCGCCATGCTGCCTTCCATTTTCGGCAACTCGTTCCTGGTCATGCTGGTGCTGGTCTTCGTCGCCGTGTGCTGCTGCTGGAAAGCGTGTACGTGATGTGGCGCGCGCACCAGGGGCCGGAGGCGACGAAGATCGAAATCGCGCCTGCATGCGTTGTCGGCCACCCGCGACCGCAGCGCGCAGACCCAGCTGCTGCAGGCAGCGCATGCTCAGCGAATTGCCGCCGTGGAGCGCTTTCTGCAAGCCTGCCGCGCGCTGCGCCAGCTCGACCGCTGCATCCTGCAGTCGGGCTGGGCTGGACACGTGTCCAGGTCTGCTGCTCGCCTCGCTCGTCCTGCGGCGCTGCGGGATGGGCCGCCATGGTCATGGGCCTTCACCAGCCCATGCTGCTGGGCGCGGCTGGCGGGCGCTGCTGCTGGCGCGACTCCCTTGCTGTACGTCCACTACCGGCGAAGAAGCGCCTGGAGAAGTTCGAGCAGCAGCTGCCGGAGGCGCTCGACCTGATCACCCGGGCGCTGCGGGCCGGCCATGCCTTTTCGGCCGCGCTGAAGATGGCCGGCGAGGAAATGGCGGAGCCGATCGCCGGCGAGTTCAGCACCGTTCACGACGAAGTCAACTTCGGCGTTTCGCTGCAAGCAGGCCCTGACCCACCTGAGCGAGCGGGTGCCGCTCACCGACCTGCGCTACTTCGTGGTGGCGGTGCTGATCCAGCGCGAATCCGGCGGCAACCTGACCGAGTCCTGGGCAACCTGAGCCGGCTCATCGCGAGCGCCTCAAGCTGATGGGCAAGGTCAGGGTGCTGTCGGCCGAGGGGCGCTTGTCGGCCTGGATCCTGGGCCTGATGCCGTTCGTCCTGGCCGGCGTCATGAATCTGGTGAACCCCGAATTCATGAGCGCCGCTGTGGACCGACCCGATGGGCATCACGATCATCAAGTACATGCTCGTCGATGATGGCGATCGGCGTCGCTGATCATGCGCAAGATCATCAAGATCCGCTACTAGGAGCACTCGACATGTTGATACTCAGCGCTCTTATCTTCCTGGCCGTCACCCTGGCCGCTGGCCGGATTCTTCGTGTGGCTGACGCCCACCCGCGCCGAGCAGCGGCTGCAGGCGATTGGCCGGCGACCGAGGAAAAATCAAACTGGACCGAGACCATCGTCAAGGTCGTCGGGCCCGCTGGCGAAGCTGTCCACGCCCGAAGGCGACTGGGAAAACTCGCCCTTGCGCCTGCGCTTTCTGCATGCCGGCATCCGCAACCCCGACGCGCGCCTGATCTACTTCGGCGCCAAGACCCTGCTGCCGCTGGCGCTGGCGGCGCCTGGCCTATCATGGCCTTGCGCGGGCACGGCGTCGAGCGCTGACGCTGCTGTTCTACGTGCTGACTGGCGGCCCTGATCGGCTGCTACCTGCCCAACCTGGTGCTGTGCCTGTCGATCAGGTCGCGCCAGCGCGAAATCTTCGAGAACTTTCCCGATGCGGCCGACCTGATGCTGGTCTGCGTGGAAGCCGGGCTGGGGCTGGACGCCGGCCTGACCAAGGTGGCCGATGAAATCCGCCGCAAGAGCACGGCCCTGGCCGAGGAACTGCACCTGACCAACCTGGAGATGCGCGCCGGCGGGACACGCGAAAAGTCGCTGCGCAACCTGGCGTTGCGCACGGGCGTCGAGGAAATCGGCACCTTCGCCACCATGCTGACGCAGGCCGACAAGTTCGGCACCAGCATCGGCGATTCGCTGCGGGTGTTCTCCGACGACCTGCGCCACAAGCGCCAGATGCGGGCCGAGGAGAGCGCCGCCAAGGTACCGACCAAGATGCTGTTTCCGCTGGTGCTCTGCATCTTTCCCGCGATCATCATGGTGATCCTGGGCCCGGCGGTGATCCAGATCGATCCGCACGATGCTGCCGATGCTGAGCTGGGGGAGTTGAACGATGGCACAAGAACATGAACTGAGCGCTCGAGCCGTTGGCCGGCCGAGCCACGCCAGCGGCGCCTACTGGCTGTTTTCCTGGCCGCTGCTGGTCGGCATCTGGCGTATACCTGTACTCCCTCTATCAAGGCAAGGATCTGCTTCTGGATGGCGACACCTACTGGCACATCGCCGCCGGCCAGTGGATCATTGCAGCAACGGCGCGGTCCCGACGGTCGACCCGTTCTCGCACACCATGCGCGGCGCCGCCTGGACGGCGCACGAATGGCTGTCGGAAGTCATCCTGGCTGTCGCCCATCAGATTGGCGGCTGGACATTCGTCGTGGCCGTCACCGCCCTCGCCTTTGCCGCCACCATCGCGCTGCTGACGCGCGCATTGCTGAGGTGGCTCGAGCCGATCTACGCCCTGCTGTTCGCGGTGCTCGCTGTCTCCATGACGGCCGGTCATCTGCTCGCGCGGCCCCACATCCTCGCCATGCCGCTGATGATGATCTGGACAATCGAGCTGGTACGCGCCAGCGAGGAGAAGCGTTCTCCTCGATTGTGGCTGCTGCCGGTGATGACGTTGTGGGCCAACATGCACGGCGGGTTCACTCTCGGCCTCGCCCTGGCCTGTGCATTCGCGGTGGAGGCACTGCTCGCCTGCCCGCGTGAGCAGCGCCTGGCCACCGGGAAGACCTGGGGCCTGTTCCTCGCGCTCGCGCTGGGCAGTGCGCTGGTCACGCCGCATGGCGTGCAAGGCATCCTGTTCACTTGGCAGATGCTTGTTCGAACTCAACTATACGCTGAGTACGCATCGGTGAGTGGCGGTCGCCCAATTTCCACACGTTCCAGCCGCTGGAACTCTGGCTTCTTGGGGGCCTGGCGCTGGTGATGCACCAGGGGCTGCGGCTTCCGCCCGATGCGGCTCATTCTGCTTCTGGGCCTGCTGCATCTTGCCTTGAAACACGTCCGCAACGTTGAACTGGTTGGACTGCTGGCGCCCCTGTTCCTGGCTTCCCCTTTCGCAGCGCAATGGCGCAGCGGCGCAGCAGAGCAAGCAGCAACTGGAAATCGCCGACCGCTTCTTCCGCCGCCTGGCACAGCCCGCGGGGCGTGGCGCATTGCTGGTAGGCCTCCTGATCGTTCTGGCCGCGCCCCTTTGGACTCGCGCGCTCGCCCGCTTGAGCTACCGGAATCCGTCGCACCGGCGCGTGCCGTCAGTGCGGTGCAGAAAGCCGGCATCAAGGGCCCGGTGCTGAACAGCTACGGCTGGGGCGGCTATCTGATCTACCTGGGCATTCCGGTTTTCATCGACGGCCGTGCCGACATGTATGGAGACAGCTTCTTCAAGCAATACGTCGAAGCGCTGGAGCTCAGAACCGGACAGCCTTCGAGAAGCTTCTGCCAAGTACAACATCGCCTGGACCCTGCTGGAGCCCGGACAGCTCGGCCGTCGCGTTGCTGGACCACCTGCCGCAATGGCGCCGCTTGTATGCGGACAAGACGGCGGTGGTTCACGTCAGAACACGCCCCGCCGACGCACTGCAGCCTCGTTGAGCGAACCGCGTGCGCACTATCCGCAAGTTCTGAAGAGAATAGCGAGATGTCCACCACTCTCCTCTCATCAGCCCATTCGACAGAAACATCTTTCGATCATTGTGCCCTTTTTCAACGAAGGAGCGGGCGTCGAGGTTTTTCACAAGGCCTTGGGACCTGTGCTCGCGGGCATCCTCGGATACCAAATCGAGATCATCTGCGTCGATGACGGCAGCACGGACGACACCCTGGACCGGCTGCTCGCCTTGGCAAGCCTGAATCCGCAATACAAGGTCATCGAACTGAGCCGCAACTTCGGCAAGGAAGCCGCGTTGACCGCTGGCCTCGATGCCGCCACGGGTCAAGCCGTGGTCGCCATCGACGCCGATCTGCAAGACCCGCCGGCTCTCATTCACCAGCTGATCCACATGTGGGAGAACGGCGCCGACGTGGTGCTTGGCCCGGCGGGCGGACCGCAGCACCGACGGCTTGCTCAAGCGCAAGACCGCGGAATGGTTCTACCGCCTGCACAACCTGGTGGCCGACATCGCGATTCCCCAGAACGTGGGCGACTTCAGGCTCATGGACCGGCGCGTGGTCGACGCGCTGAAACAGCTTCCCGAGCGCCAGCGATTCATGAAGGGCCTGTTCTGCTGGGTCGGCTTCAAGACCGTCATGCTGGACTACGACCGCGCGCCCAGGGCTGCCGGCACCTCGAAATTTCCCGGCTGGAAACTCTGGAACCTTGCCATCGAAGGCATCACCAGTTTCAGCACGGCGCCGTTGCGGATCTGGACCTACGTGGGGATGGCCAGCGCGGTGCTGACGGCGCTGTATGCCTCTGCGATCCTCATCAGGACATTGTTCTGGGGCGTCGATGTGCCTGGCTACGCGTCCCTGCTGATCGCCATCCTTTTCTTCGGCAGCCTGCAGCTCATCAGTCTGGGGCTTGTCGGCGAGTACATCGGGCGGATCTACATCGAAAGCAAGCAGCGTCCCATCTACATCGTCAGGAACAGTACGGCGCGGAAAGCGTGGCCGATAGGTCGCCGCGGGGGCTGCGTCGGGCAGGCGCGCGTTCGCGCCCGCGCAACTCTGCGCCGCAAAGGGCCCGGCCGATCCACATTGAGGCAGCAGAATGAGGTTGGACGCCAACTGAAATGGATCGCACACGAGCCACTCGCATGCGGTCGCCTCTTAGCCTATGCTGCTGCTCGACTTTCGCCTCGCCAGGTTCTTGGTCGTGGGGCTAGCCAATACCTTCGTAGGTCTTTCAGTCATCTTCACTTGCAAGGCCTTGCTGGGGATGGGTGACGTGCTAGCCAACCTGCTGGGCTACGGTATCGGAGTTCTGCTTGAGTTTCACCCTTAACAAACGCTGGACCTTAAAACACCCCGGAGATCCGGCTGGCGCGTTCGTGCGCTACTTGGCCGTCCTGATGCTTGCCTACGCGGCCAACTTGTCGGCAACGCTCTACGCAATAGAGGTGCTTCATCTCAATAGTTATATTGCCCAAGTTTTGGGCATCTTGCCCTACACGGTGACCGGTTATTTGGGAGGGCGCTGGTTCGCCTTCGCTTCGAGCAGGCCGACGAGCTGATGAAGGACACGTCATGCGCCAGAGGTTGCCACTGCGTTTTGACGCGATGGCGTGCCGCACGGCATCACTCGCCCTGGACCTGCTTCGTGCCCCGAACCAAAAGGATGCCAATGAACGAAACCACGACCTGAGCGAGACCCCGGTCGAGGTGTCCGCTGTCATGCCCTGCCTGAATGAGGAACGCACGCTGGCCATCTGCATTCGCAAGGCGCAGCAGGCGATGCGCGACATGGGGGTCACGGGAGAGGTGGTCGTGGCCGACAACGGATCGAAGGACAACTCTGTGCAGATCGCGCGATCGCTCGGCGCGCGCGTGGTCGTTCAACCAGTGGCGGCTACGGCGCGGCCCTCATGGCCGGCATCGCCGCTGCTCAGGGACGCTATGTTGTCATGGCGGATGCGGACGACTCGTACGACTGGCTCGCCCTCCCGGAATTCGTGAAGGCGTTGCGGGGCGGACTCGATGTTGTCGTCGGAAACCGCTTCCTCGGAGGGATCGGCCCGGGCGCGATGCCGCCGTTGCACCGCTATCTCGGAAATCCGGTGCTTTCCTGGCTCGCGCGCAATATTCACAAGGTACCGATTGGTGATTTTCACTGCGGCATGCGAGGTCTGCGCCGCGACGTCATGGGAGCGCATGCAGGTGCGCACGCTGGGGATGGAGTTCGCGACCGAGATGATCGTGAATGCTGCACAGGCGGGCCTGCGCATCGGCGAGGTGCCCACGACCTTGCAGAAGGACGGCCGCGACAGGCCGCCTCACCTACGCAGTTTCCGGGACGGATGGCGGCACCTGCGGTTCATCCTCACTTATGGCCCCAACTATCTGTTCCTCGCGCCCGGTGTCGCGCTGGCCCTGCCCGGCTTGATCCTGGTCGGATTGCTCGCCAGCGGCCCCGTACGGGTATCGGGACACTATTTCGGGATCCACTTCCTCGCGCTTGGATCGCTTCTCACCCTGTTGGGCTTGAACGTGCTGAACTTAGGCGTGTTCGCGAATGTGCTCCTGCCGCGCGCGCGGTCTCGAGTGTCCTCCTTCGTACGCCGGTTCTTCACGCTTGAGCGAGGCTTGATCGTGGGCCTGATCCCCGCCATCGCTGGTCTCGTGGTCAATGGGCACCTGATGCTACGCTGGCTCGGCCACCCCGGTGCCGACATGAGCGACAGCGTGCATCTGGCATTCACGGCATCGCTCGCAATAGTGCTCGGTGCAAACGTGATCTTCAGCTCCTTTCTGCTCTGGCTTCTGTTCAGCGAGCATGCGCCGGCAGTTCCCACAGGGAACCCCGCGCATCCTCCACCCGTCGCGTAGCCCCCGGAAAGTGCGCTGCCATGAAATCGCGGTCCTCAGTCGCGGAGCGCCCAGCGAAATAGCGCACTCGATCTCGCCCTGGCAGGTTCTGCACGAGGTCCATCACGTAGTGCGCGTTCGGGGCGACGAAGACGACCCAGCGCCCGTTCGCGGGCGCGTCGATCCGGTGTGCCAGCGCCGCATCGATCGTGCGATGCGTCTCCCACAGGAACACAGGAGTGGCGAGGAGTCCTGCGGCGATGATCGCGCTTCCGAGCGCCACCCCCTCCCGCCACCCCGCATCACCCACAGTGCTGCTCCCACCGGCAGCAGTGCCCAGGCGGGGTGGATGTAGCGGTATCCCCACCCGTGGCCCTGGTCGAATCGGACAAACAGGTAGAAAACGAAGGTGAGCGCGAACGTCGCGGCCAGCAGTGCGAGGGGAGCGGCGCGCCGCTTCCACGCCGCAACCGCAGCTAGCGCGAGCAGACCTGGGGCGGACCAGATCCACACCTTATAGGTTGCCTGGTAGCGCGCCACGAGCATGGCTTCGCTCGGCCGCTGCACCACGCTCGCGAGTTGGTCCAGCCATTTCTGCGCCGAGGTTATGTCCCCAGCGGTGCTCCCCGCGGCCGATGCCTGCATGCGCCGCCGCCAGCGGCCACCCCAGCCCGAAGATCGCGGCCAGCGGCAGGTAGCCAGCGAACAGCCACGGCAATCGCCGCCAGCCCCCCGGCCGCACAAGCAACCAGCCGATGCACGGAAGCGCAAAAAGGGCATGCGGTATGGGATTGTGAAATGTGAGCGCGACACTTCCGCTCAAGCCTGCGAGGAGCGCCGACCATGGGCCGGGCCTAAGGAGCAGCCACAGGAACAGGAGATTGAACGTGAGCAGGCCCGGCATGGCGTAGTAGCTCATGGCCGTCACCGTGTACTGCGGGGACGCCAGGGTGGCGAGCATGGCCCAGCCCCTCGCTGCCTTGTCGCCGCAAACCTGCACGGCGATATCTCCGATCAGCCACAGTCCTACGGCGCCGAGCAAGGGGTTCAGCAGCCATGACGCTTGCACTGCGGCGAAGGGCGCCATCAGCGCGGCGAAGCCGGGCCAATAGGAGGACATCACCTGCCCCGTGAGCCTGTTGACCCGCAGGAACCAGCCCTGGAACTGCGGCCAGACAATCGCATCCAGCTGATCGGGCGGATATTGCACCGCCAGATGCCCTTGCGCGAACGTTTCGGCCTGCAGGACGGCCGCATATTCGTCCATGGAGAGCGGGTGCGCATGGCCGACGACTACGGCGCCGGCGGCGAGCATCAGCAGCGTGATTCCACAGGTCATGACCGGACGCCGGGTAATCCGGTCCGCCAGGTGCTCGATGGCGTGCCGCAGGGGCGTGCATTTCAGCGCCAAAGCAAGGCAACCGCCATGGCCAACGCCTGCCAGAAGTCGTTGAAAGCGAAAAGGCGCCAGAAGATGGGATACGCTTCCGGGGGCGCTGTGCCGACGCGAAACGACCAGGTCACTAGCGGAGCGAGGGCACATACGGCAGCGATGAGGTAGGCCCCAGGCGCATTCGTAGCAAGCGCGCGGGAGTTGTCGTCATCCTGTCGAAGTGGCTGCATAGTCGATCCGGTGCGAAGTGGGCGCGACGGTACAATGATGTCGGCGCGAAATGCCGCAGGCAGGCGCTGTACTGCAGCGCAGGCTGAGCATAACCGGTCGCGCACTCCTCGCGAGGCGCCTGCGCGGGGAGCCAGCCGTAGCCCAACAGTAGGGCCGCCCCGCTAAGTGCGTGCGTGGTTAGCATGCTGCAATAGACATCCTGCACCTCAACAGCTATATTGCGCAGGCATTGGGCATCGTGGCGTTTGCTGACCGCTATCCCGGAGAACGTTGGCTCGCGTTGCCTCGCCCAGCTGACGTATGACACGAAAGACGAGCCATGCCGCACACCTTGCCCTTGCGTTTCACGATCGCGCTGCTGATTCCGGTCGTCCTGCAGCTTGCGGCAGCACGGATCCCAGCCTGCCCGAGGCACGATGCAGGGCCGCCGGCGCCGAGGCTGAATTGGGCAAGACCGTGAACGAGAAAGTGGCCGACGATGCGCGTTACGCCGCGGGCGCCATGCGCGTGCGGGTCATCCGGCCGGGCCAGGCGTGACAATGGATGCGGATCCGCAGCGGCTCAATATTGAGGTGGATGAAACCGGCCGCATCCGCAGGCTGCGCTGCGGCTGATCCGCGGGCGCTGGTTGAGTTTTCAATAGGCCATGCCCACGGACCAAATCAGCCCCTTGCAGGCGCCACAGACCACGCCCTGTCAGAAGAAAGCAGGCTTTTGAAGAATGCTCCACGTGTTTCGTGGCCAGATTGGAATAAACCGTGTCAAGGCTCTGAGCAAGAGTGGTGTTCTGCCTCGGCCAAGTGATCGAGCGATCCACTGAGTTCCCGGTGCGATCGATTCGTAGCCCTGCGCTGCGACACGGAATCCCGTGAGGTTCGCTAATGCATGGTGAGCGGCGCGAGGATACGGGCGGAGATGCGTGGGATCATTCCACACCCATGGTTGCGCATCCGGCGTGGATAGAAAAACCCAACCCTTCGGCTTAAGAATGCGATGGAAGTCCTTGAGGGCTGCGACTGGCTTCTCCAGATGTTCGAGAACGTCCTTTACGAGGATTAAATCAAAGATCGCGTTTTCGAATGGAAGACTCTGCGCTTCCGCTTCCAGATGCACGAAACGCTGTATCGGGTCCATCGAAGTTCTTCCCGAAGTTATCAGCTTTTTCGACCAATATCGACGAGCAGTCTGTATGGCGACTTCGCTTGAGTCTACCCCGTAGTAATCTTCAAACAATCCACACGCCCAAGCGCGATTGCATCCAAAGTCCAGCGTTCGTCCTATCTGGTGTGCAGGGCGTCCCGCCACTGTTGAGATCGCTTCGAGGTAGTCGCGATAATTTCCCGGAGGCTGGACGTGCTGCTCGGAGTCTTGGTTCCAGAAAACGTAGCTCATGAGTGAAGTGTAACTGCCGATGGCCACTTAGGCAGACTCCCCGCCCTCCCCGGCCTCTCCAACTATTGGCTCATCGCAACTAGTGCGCCTTCTCCCAGTTCTCCCCCACCCCAATCTCCGCCAGCAACGGAACCGCAATTCCGCCACGCCCGCCATGATGCGCGGAATCTCGGTCCTGACCCACTCCACCTCATCCTCAGGCACCTCGAACACCAGTTCGTCGTGCACCTGCATGATCATCAGCGTCTTGCGCGCTTGCGCATCGAGCACTTCCTGCACCTTCACCATGGAGAGCTTGATGAGGTCGGCGGCAGTGCCCTGCATGGGCGCATTGATCGCCTGCCGCTCGGCACCGCCCCGGCGCGGGCCATTGGGTGAATTGATCTCCGGCAGCTACAGGCGTCGGCCGAACACCGTTTCCACGTAGCCCTTGCTCTTGGCCGATTGGCGCGTCTCGTCCATGTAGTTCTTCACGCCGGGATAACGCTCGAAATAGCGCTGGATGTAGTTCTTCGCCGCTGTCCCGTCGATACCCAGGTTGCGCGCCAGGCCGAACGCGCTCATGCGCACCTCGATCTGGCTGTAATCGGCGCCTGGCGATCTTGTGGCCGGCGGGCGTCGATGAAGGCCTCGCGCACTGCCTTTCGCCGTTCGTCACGGGGATGTTCTGCGAAGAGTTTTGCCGAGCGCTTTTTCATCTTTGGGACAGGACAAATGTCCTGCACCGGCTACCGCTGAGGCAGGACAAAGAGCCTGTACAAATAAGTAAGGACCTCCCCCACCTAAGACTCAACCGCAACCCACACTTCGTTGCAGGATCTACATCGCGACACCAGGGAGCACCTCTCATGAACATTTACACCAGGAAATTTACGCTGGCGATACTGACCACGGCCTTGGCCGGTGTGTTCGCCATCACTTGTCCTCCGGCGAGCGCAAAAGGCGGTGGCGGTGGCGGTGGCGGTGGCGGTGGCGGTGGCGGTGGCGGGGTGGCGGTGGCGGTGGCGGTGGCGGTGGCGGTGGCGGTGGCGGTGGCGGTGGCGGTGGCGGCGGCGGCGGCTCCGGTGGTGGCGCCTCCGGGACCGGCAACAGCGGCAACGGCGTAGGCAACACCGGTCCAGGCAACCAAGGCAATGACGGCTCCAATGGAAACGCGGGTGGCGGCGGCTCCGGTGGCGGCGGCACCGGTGGCAGCGGCACGGGCTGGCACGCGGCACTGGCGGTGGCACTGGCACGGGTGGCACTGGCACCGGTGGCACTGGCACCGGTGGCACTGGCACCGGCGGCACTGGCACCGGTGGCACTGGCACCGGTGGCACTGGCACCGGCGGCACTGGCACCGGCGGCACTGGCACCGGTGGCACTGGCATCGGGACAGGCACAGCTGTCACAGGCAGCAGCAGTGCCACCTCTGGAATTGCCCCAGGTATTGCGAGCACAGCTAGCACAATCAGTGGCGGCTCGGGTACTGGCGGCACAGGTTCAGCACCAACGGCGCCGTCAACAAGCGCCGGTCCTGGCGCGGGTGTTGATGTTGCAGCCCCACCTCAGCCCGGGGATTGGCTCCGTAAGCACGGAACGACCGGGTTCATCTTTCCTTAAAGACCAGTCGCGGGCGGAAAGCCAAAAGCCGCCCGCCTTCACTGCGGCGAAACCTCTCGCCGCTAGTGCGCCTTCTCCCAGTTCTCCCCCACCCCAATCTCCGCCAGCAACGGAACCCGCAGTTCCGCCACGCCGGCCATGATGCGCGGGATCTCCGTCCTGCACCCACTCCACCTCGTCCTCCGGCACCTCGAACACCAGTTCGTCGTGCACCTGCATGATCATCAGCGTCTTGCGCTGCTTGCGCATCCAGCACGTCCTGCACCTTCACCATGGACAGCTTGATCAGGTCGGCCGCCGTGCCCTGCATGGGCGCATTGATCGCCTGCCGCTCGGCGCCGCCGCGGCGCGGGCCGTTGGGTGAATTGATCTCGGGCAGGTACAGGCGCCGGCCGAACACGGTCTCCACGTAGCCCTTGCTCTTGGCCGACAGCGCGCGTCTCGTCCATGTAGTTCTTCACGCCCGGATAGCGCTCGAAATAGCGCTGGATGTAGTTCTTCGCCGCCGTCCCGTCGATGCCCAGGTTGCGCGCCAGCCCGAACGCGCTCATGCCGTAGATCAGGCCGAAGTTGATCACCTTGGCATAGCGGCGCTGCTCGCTGCGTCACCTGGTCGGGCGCGACGCCGAACACTTCCGCCGCCGTGGCGCGGTGCACGTCCATGCCCTCCCTGAAAGCCCGCAGCAGCGCTGCGTCTTCGCTCAGGTGCGCCATGATGCGCAGCTCGATCTGGCTGTAGTCGGCGCTGGCGATCTTGTGGCCGGCGGGCGCGATGAAGGCCTCGCGCACGCGCCGGCCTTCCGCCGTCTTCACCGGGATGTTCTGCAGGTTGGGGTCGTTGCTCGACAGCCGGCCGGTGATCGCCACCGCCTGCGCATAGTGCGTGTGCACGCGGCCCGTCCTCGGGTGCGCCATCTGCGCCAGCTTGTCGGTGTAGGTGCCCTTGAGCTTGGACAGGCCGCGGTGCTCCAGCAGCTTGGCCGGCAGCGGGTAGTCCTCCGCCAGCTTCTCCAGCACCTCTTCGTCGGTGCTCGGCACGCCGCTGGGCGTCTTCTTGGTCACCGGCAGGCCCAGCTTGGTGAACAGGATCTCGCCGATCTGCTTGGGCGAGCCCAGGTTGAAGGGCTGGCCCGCGAGGTCGTGCGCCTCCTTCTCCAGCTGCATCATGCGCTGGCCCAGCTCGTGGCTTTGCCTGGCCAGCATGGGCGCGTCGATCAGCACGCCGTTGCGCTCGACGCGGTACAGCGCCTCGCTGCTCTTCATCTCCAGGTCGTAGATGAAGTGCAGCTTGCTGTCGGCCTGCAGCTTGGGCCAGAGCGCCAGGTGCACGTCCAGGGTCTGGTCGGAGTCCTCGCAGGAATACTCCGCGGCCTTCTCGACCGACACCTGCGAGAACGGAATCTGGTGCGCGCCCTTGCCGGTGATGGTCTTCGTAGTCGATGCCGGTGCGGCCCAGGTGCCGCTCGGCCAGGCTGGCCAGGCCGTGCGGCTTGTGCACTTCCAGCACGTAGCTTTGCAGCATGGTGTCGTGCTCGTAGCCGCTGCACCTCGATGCCGTAGTTGGCGAACACATGGCGGTCGTACTTGAGGTGCTGGCCCAGCTTCTTCTTGTGCGGGTTCTCCAGCCAGGGCTTCAGGCGCGCCAGCACCTCGTCGCGCGGCAGCTGCTCGGGCGCATCGCCGTAGCTGTGGCCCAGCGGGATGTAGGCCGCCTCGCCCGGCTTCACGCTGAAGGACAGGCCGACGATCTCGGCCAGCATCTCGTCGAGCGAACTGGTCTCGGTGTCGATGCGCGGCAAGCTCCGCGGCTTCCAGCCGCGCCAGCCAGTCGTCGAACTGCGTCCCAGGTGAAGATCGTGTCGTAGTGCAGGTTGGCGGCCTGCGACAGCCCCGACAGGTCGGGCTCCTCGAACAGGCCGCCCGCCTGCCCGGGCCCACCTTCTTCTTGCTGCGGTGCTCCTCGATCAGCTCGGGCGGAACCTCGTGGGTTTCCAGCTGCTTGACCAGTCCCTTGAAGCCGTACTTCTCGTAGAAGGCCTTCAGCGCCTCCGTGTCCTGGCCGCCGGTCGACGGCGATGTCGTCCAGCGAAGGCAGGCCCGGGATGTAGTCCTTGAGGTCGCAGTCCTTGCTGGATCGTCAACAGCTCGCGGCCCTTGGGCAGCCAGTCCAGCGCCTTGCGCAGGTTCTCGCCGACGGCGCCCTTGACCTCGTGCGGCGCGCGCGACCAGCGCATCGAGCGAGCCGTATTCCTGCAGCAGCTTCACCGCCGTCTTGGGGCCGACCTTGTCCACGCCCGGCACGTTGTCCACCGTGTCGCCGACCAGCGTCTGGTAGTCCACCATCAGCCGCGGCGGCACGCCGAACTCGGCCTCGACGCCGGCCACGTCGCGCTTGCGGTCGTTCATGGTGTCGATGACGGTCACGTGCTCGTTGACCAGCTGGCTCAGGTCCTTGTCGCCGCTGGAGATGACGGTCTGGTAGCCGCTGCTCGGTGGCCATGCAGGCCAGGGTGCCGATCACGTCGTCGGCCTCCACGCCGGGCACGTTCAGCACCTTCCAGCCGAGCAGGCGCACCACTTCGTGGATGGCGTCGATCTGCGATGCGCAGGTCAGGCGGCATCGGCGAGCGGGTGGCCTTGTACTCCGGATAGATGTCGTCGCGAAACGTCGGGCCGGGCGCGTCGAAGACGCAGGCCACGTAGTCGGCGCGCACGTCCTTGCGCAGCTTCTGCAGCATGTTGATCATGCCGCGGATGGCGCCCGTGGCCGGGCTGGTCGGATCGCCCGGCACCGCCCGCAGGTCGGGCATGGCGTGGAAGGCGCGGTACAGGTAGCTGGAACCGTCGACCAGCAGCACCATCTTGGGCGGCTGGTCGTGGGGGAATTCCTGTTGGGTCGGCTCAATCATGGGGGGCATTGTGCCTGCCCGCAGGGATGCCTTTGCCGCCATCTACAATCTCCCCTATGCGTCCCCGACTCTGCTGCTCGCCCCCTTGCTGGCCTGCACGGCCCTGGCAGCCCAGACCGTGCCGGCGCCCGCCCCTGGTGCAGGAGACCCAGCAGCTCGAAGGCCGCAAGAACCAGAAGGTCGAGCGCATCCACATCGAGGACAAGCGCACGACCATCGACGAGGTGCGCTACGGCGGCCAAACGCAGAGCATCGTCGTGCAGCCCAAGGGGGACGTGCCGGAATACGAAATCCAGCCCAGCAACCTGTCGCGCTCGCGGCCGGCCGACCGCCGCGGCGGCATGAGCGATGCCACCGGCACGCCGGTCTGGAACTTCTTCAAATTCTGATGGCGGTCTTCACGGAAGTCTCGGAGGACGAGGCCGGCGAATTGGTGCGCGCGCTGGCCCTGGGCGAGCTGCGCGAGTTGCGCGGCATCCAGGGCGGCATCGAGAACACCAACTACTTCGCTGACCACGGACCGGGGCGAGTACGTGCTGACCCTGTTCGAGCGCCTGTCGTTCGAGCAGCTGCCGTTCTACCTGCACCTGATGAAGCACCTGGCGCAGCACGGCATCCCGGTGCCCGAGCCCCAGGCGCTTCCCTCGAGCGCCACCGCGGACAACCCCGATGGCCAGATCCTGCACAAGGTCTGCGGCAAGCCCGCGGCGGTGGTGGACAAGCTGCGCGGCCATCACGAACTGGCCCCGACGACGGCGCATTGCGCGGCCGTGGGCGAAATGCTGGCGCGCATGCACCTGGCCGCGCGCGACTATCCGCGCAGCCAGCCCAACCTGCGCGGCCTGGCCTGGTGGAACGAGACCGTGCCGGTGGTGCTGCCCTACGCCGATCCATCGCAGGCGGCGCTGCTCAAGAGCGAGCTGGCCTACCAGAACCACGTCGCCGCCGGCTCGGCCTATGCCGCCCTGCCCCGCGGCCCGATCCATGCCGACCTGTTCCGCGACAACGTGATGTTCGAGGAAGGCCGCCTCACCGGCTTCTTCGATTTCTACTTCGCGGGCGTGGACAGCTGGCTGTTCGACATTGCCGTGTGCCTGAACGACTGGTGCGATCGACCTGGAATCGGGCGCCCACGCGCCCGACCGGGCCGCGGCCTTCCTGCGCGCCTACGGCGGCGTGCGGCCGCTGGCCGCGGCGGAGCGCGAGCTGCTGCCGGCCATGCTGCGCGCCGCCGCGCTGCGGTTCTGGATCTCGCGCCTGTGGGACTTACCACCTGCCGCGCGACGCCGCCATGCTGAAAGCCCACGACCCGAGCCATTTCGAGCGGGTGCTGCGCCAACGGGTCGCGCACCCGGCGCGCTGCGACTGAATCGCCTCACAGCCGGCCGACTTGGCACTTGCGTTAAATTTGTCACGCAAGCGCGCCTTCCACGGCCGAGTTCCCCGCCATAAATCAGAGTCCACTGCGACTCTTCCTTCGTACTGTCAATGAAACTCAACATTGTTCCCGCGCGCACTGGCATCCAATGGGTCAAGCTCGGCATCCAGACCTTCTGCCAAGCAGCCGCTGGCACTGGCGGGGCTGTTCTTCATGTACATGACGGCCGTGATCGTGGTGGCGATGGTGCCTGTCGTGGGCGTGCTCATCGGCGGCATGCTGGTGCCGGCGGCCACCCTGGGCCTGATGGCGGCGACCGAGGAAGCGACCAAGGGGCGGTTTCCAATGCCGTCCGTGCTGATCAGCGCCTTCCGGGCGGGGCGCCAGCGGGTGCGGGCCATGCTGCTGCTGGGCGTGATCTACACCGTCGGCTCCATGGCAGTCACCGGCCTGGCTTCGCTGCTCGCGGGCGGCGCGCCCGGCGGCGGAGGGCGAAATCGACAGTGTCGCCCTGCTGGCCCTGGCCCTGCACACGCCGCTGTTCCTGATGTTCTGGCATGCGCCCGCGCTGGTCCACTGGCATGGCGTCTCGCCGGTCAAGAGCCTTTTCTTCAGCGTCGTGGCCTGCCTGAAAAATTTCGGCGCGTTCCTGACCTACGGCATGGCCTGGGTGGGCGTGTTCCTGGGCGTGGGCTCGGTTTTCGGCCTGGTGGGCGCGCTGCTGGGCGGCCCGGCGATGGCGCGCGCGGTGATGATGCCCCTGGCCTTGCTGATCGCCGCGATGTTTTCCACCTCCATTTATTTCACCTTTCGTGACAGCTTCGTCGCCACGCCCGACGCCGAACAACAACCCCCCGGAGAGCCCATATGACACAGCACATCCTGCAAGGCCGCAGCGAAACCGAAACCCTCTGGTTCCAGCGCCGCGGCTTCCTGCAGGCGGCGGCGGCGTGGACGGCCATGGGCGGTTTTGGCGCGGCGCAGGCGCAGCGGCGCAGCAACATCGTGGAGCTGCGCGGTGACGCCCTGCTCAACGGCCAGCGGATGGATCCGCAGCACACGATCCAGACCGGAGACAGCGTGGAAACCGGGCCCGGCTCGCACCTGGTGTTCGTCATCGGCAACACCGCCTTCCAGGTGCGGCAGAACTCTCGCCTGACTGTCGAACGCGGCGCCACCCTCAACGCCGTCAGCGTGCTGCGTCTGCTGACGGGCGCCGTGGCCAGTGTGTGGGGCCGCGGCACCAGCCGCCAGATCGTCACACCGACACTGACCGCGGGCATCCGCGGCACGGGTGTCTACACCGAGGTGTTCCCGCAGCAGAACTTCCGCAGCTACTTCTGCAACTGCTATGGCGAGGTGGAACTGGGCGCCGGGACCGGACAAGACCGTCTCGCGCGCCGACTACCACCAGTCGTTCTGGGGCGAGCGCGAGGCCAAGGACGGCCGCTTCCTGACGCCGGCCAAGGCCATCAATCACACCGACGAAGAACTCGAATACCTCGCGCAACTCGTCAACCAGCGCACGGCCTGGCAGATCGCCGGGCAAGAAGGGTGTGCTCGATGGCAGCGGACACGACCGGCACCGCTAGCACGCGCATCGTCATCGACAAGTAGCCCGCATCGGACCGTCAGTTAGGTCCGCCCTTCATCATTGCATCCGCGGCGGCCGTGGACACCTTGCCGTTCTTGCTCATCTTTTTCCACATCGCGGAGTGGTAGGTATCCCATTCCGCCTTGGTCACCGTGCCGTCGGCATTGGCATCCATCTTCGCGGCCGGCCCTTTGCAACAGACATGGTTGGCGCGCATCGGTCGCACGCCCACCATGTTGGCTCGCGGCATGCGGTACCCGGCGGGGGCGATTTCTGTGGCGGCTGCGATGCTCGGCCTTGGCGGCCGCGCTTGCCGCTTCGTCAGCCAGCTCGCGCATCTGTTTGAACGAGCGGCCTCAGGGCTGCGTAGTGAGCTGTGCGAACGCCGCCCCAGGCCGAGCATCGCAGCGCAGTCAAGAGCGAAGATCGCAGACCGCCACAGTATGAGCCCCTGCCGTGTGACCGCCTGCCGCAACGCGAGGACTTGCCGCTACGCAGCCGGTGGCGTGGGCGGCACTTTGATGCGATCGCTCGCGAGTACCCGGCATCAGCGAAGCCGCGTGCGATATAGATTTGAAGTCGATGCGCGTAAGTTCACAACACAATTAAGACTTACGATCAAATGACGAATTAATCTCCGGACAGTAGTGGGCTTGACCCGCAATCCACGGCGGCGCGCTGCCTCATCCGAGGCATGGGCGGCCGCTCTCGGCCCGCATCAGGTCACCGGCGTCAGCTTGGCCACCGACAAGGCCAGCCACTTGATGCCGTGCCGGGGAAAGTTCACCTGGGCCCGCGCATCGTCGCCCTGCCCTTCCATCGACACCACCGTGCCCTCGCCGAACTTGGTGTGGAACACCTTCATGCCCGCGCGCAGGCCATGCGACGGCGATCTTCTGCACCGGCACAGGCGGGCTGGCGAAGGTGTCCTTGCCGAAGCCGCCGCCCGCGCCGCCCCGCGTGGTGGCGTAGCCGGCGCCAAAGCCGAAGGCGGAGCCGCCGAAGCCCTGGTTCTTGGGCGTGAGCCACTTCATCGCGCCCTCGGGCAGCTCGTCGAAGAAGCGGCTGCGGATGTTGTAGCGCGTCTGGCCGTGCAGCAGGCGCGTCTGCGAATAGCTCAGGTACAGGCGCTTGCGCGCCCGCGTGATCGCCACGTACATCAGGCGCCGCTCTTCCTCCAGGCCCTCGATGTTCGGTCATCGAGCGCTCGCTGGGAAACAGGCCCTCTTCCAGGCCGCTGATGAAGACGCAGTCGAACTCCAGCCCCTTGGCCGAATGCACGGTCATGAGCTGGATGGCGTCCTGCCCGGCCTGGGCCTGGTTGTCGCCCGACTCCAGCGCGGCATGGGTCAGGAAGGCAGCCAGCGGCGACAGCGTTTCGCCGGTCTCGGCATCGGGCGGCACGTAGTCCGGGGCGGGCTCGTTGACCTCCGGCAGGCTCGGGTCCAGGCCCTGGCTGGCCGGCGACTGGCGCAGCGTCCGGGGCCCAGTTCGTCCACCGGCAGCGCCACGGCGTCGCGCCCGAAGCCTTCCTGCGTCACGAAGCTCTCGGCCGCGTTGACCAGTTCCTCCAGGTTTTCGACGCGGTCGGCGCCTTCGCGCTCGCTCTTGTAGTGCTGGATGAGGCCCGACTCCTGCAACACCAGCTCGATGATTTCGCGCAGCGTGAGGTCGAGCGTCTGCTCGCGCAGCACATCGATCTTGGCCACGAAGGACGTGAGGTTGGCGCCGGCCTTGCCGGTGGTGGCGCTCACGGCGTCGTGCAGCGAACAGCCGGCGGCGCGCGCCGCGTCCTGCAGCTGTTCGATGCTGCGCGCGCCTATGCCGCGCGGCGGGAAATTCACGATGCGCAGGAAACTGGTGTCGTCGTGCGGGTTCTCGAGCAGCCGCAGGTAGGCCAGCGCATGCTTGATTTCCGCCCGCTCGAAGAACCGCAGGCCGCCGTAGACGCGATAGGGCACGGCGGCATTGAACAGCGCGGTTTCGATCACGCGGCTCTGGGCATTGCTGCGATAGAGCACCGCGATCTCGTTGCGCGGAACGCCGCCCTCGGGGCCATCGCCGCGCACCAGGTGCCGCATCTCCTCGACCATCCACTGCGCCTCGGCCAAGTCGGTGGGCGCCTCGTACACGCGCACCTGCTCGCCAGGTCCCTGGTCGGTGCGCAGGTTCTTGCCCAGCCGGGTCTTGTTGTGGCTGATCAGCTCGTTGGCCGAATCCAGGATGTTGCTGTGGCTGCGGTAGTTCTGCTCCAGCTTGATCTGGTGCCTGACCTCGAACTCGCGCACGAAGTCGGCCATGTTGCCCACCCGGGCGCCGCGAAAGGCGTAGATGCTCTGGTCGTCGTCGCCGACGGCGAAGACGGAGCTTTCAGGCCCGGCCAGCATCTTGATCCATGCGTACTGGAGCTTGTTCGTGTCCTGGAACTCGTCGATCAGGATGTGGCGAAAGCGCCGCTGGTAATGCTCGCGGATCGGGTCGTTGCCCTGCAGCAGTTCGTAGCTGCGCAGCATCAGCTCGCCGAAGTCCACCACGCCTTCGCGCTGGCACTGGTCTTCGTAGAGCTGGTAGATCTCGACCTTCTTGCGGTCCTCGTCGCTGCGCACTTCGACCATGTTGGCCCGCAGGCCGTCTTCCTTGCAGCCGGAGATGAACCACTGCGTTTCCTTGGCGGGGAAGCGCTCCTCGTCCACGTTGAATTGCTTCATCAGCCGCTTGATCGCCGAAAGCTGGTCCTGCGTATCCAGGATCTGGAAGCTCTGCGGCAGGTTGGCCAGCTTGTAGTGCGCGCGCAGGAAGCGGTTGCACAGGCCGTGGAAGGTGCCGATCCACATGCCGCGCACGTTGACCGGCAGCATGGCCTGCAGCCGCGTCATCATTTCCTTGGCCGCCTTGTTGGTGAACGTGACGGCCATCACGCCGCCGGGCGATATCTGGCCGGTCGACAGCAGCCAGGCGATGCGGGTGGTGAGCACGCGGGTCTTGCCCGAGCCGGCGCCCGCCAGGATCAGCGCGTGCTCATTGGGGAGCGTGACAGCGGCCTGCTGTTCGGGATTGAGATTTTGTGTGAGCGGGGAGCCCGCGGCGACTTCTGGGAACATACGGCATTGTAGGAAGTAGCCCGATGCACAAACTGTCACGACTCGCCATTCCGTTGCTTGCCCTCCTGTCCGCCGCGGGCGCCCAGGGCCAATCCTCCTGCGCCAGTGACGGCCTCCCCCAGCCGGCTGCCCTGGTGGAACGATTCATCAGCGCCGACTGCGAGTCCTGCTGGAGCGACGCCAAGACTGCCAGGCCCGGCCGCGGCGAACTGGCCCTGGACTGGATCGTGCCGGGCAGCCGCGGCGACGATGCGCCCCTCTCCGCCGCCGCCAGCCGCGACAGCCTGGCGCGGCTGCAGGCGCTGGGCCGCAACGCACCGGCCCAGACCGACACATTGCGCATGAAGGCGCAGGGCGCCAGCCGCAAGCTCCGGGTGGCGCACGGCTTGCCGGTCAATAACTACATCGGCACTTCCATCGAACTCAAGCCCGCAAGCGGCGGGCCGTGGAAGGCCTGGCTGCTGCTGGTGGAAACCATCCCGCCGGGAACCGAAGGCACGCCGGTGGAGCGGAATCTGGTGCGCAACGTGCTGCAGCCTCCTGGGACGCAGCATGTCGCCATCAAACGAAGAGAAGAAAAGCCTCCTGGAGTCGCGCCCGATGAGCATTCCGGAAGGCGCCAATCCGCAACGGCTGCGGGTGGTGGGTTGGGTGGAAGATGCACGCGGGCAAATCGTGGCGGTGGCGCAGAGCCGCTGCCGGGCGAGAGTAGTTGTCATGCCGGACTTGACCCGGCATCCATCTTCGCGCGCCAACATGGATTGCGGGTCAAGCCCGCAATGACGATCCTGCCGGCCTTTTCCAGAGCTTGCAACGCAACTTGCTGCTCCTGCGCATCGCGACGCGCTACGGCCGCGAAGGGAGAGTTCTGCCGCATGGCGCGCCCCCAACCCTGTGCATCCGAACACATGCGTTGCACCAGTTCCTTGACCGGAAGGGCCAGCCAGGCACGCCAGCGCTGGATGTAATCGGCGCTGCATAGCTGCCGTTCTTCCCACCGATCCACTTCGCGCAACGCCGCTTCGATGCGCTTGCGTTGCTGCTGCGGCGCCTCGCAAAGCAGTGCTATGCCCAGTTGCTGGTGAGCCAGCAGGCGGCTGCAACTCCACTTGCTGCTGAACCGCGCGCGCGGCCTGGCGCTCGTCAACGGCTTGGTGCTGCAAGAGCCACTGCGGCGGAACGATGGCCGCCACCAGCTTGCGATGGCGCTCGACCCCGACAGGACCCTGCGCAGCGCGTGCGAGGACCTCACCGAAATTCTGCTTGACGTGAGAGGCGGCTACCATGTCCATGAGTCAATTTTAGACAAAATATCGGTTTTGGACAACTTTGCCAAGCTCGACCATTGGGCAGCGGGTAAAATCAATCACCGGGCCCAAGCATCTTGCGGCCCGGTTTGCGTTTCGGCCCTGCGTCGAAACCGCCGGGCCACAGTCCAAGCGCTCACTTGTTCAACAACAGCCTTCTGGAGCTTGGTATGGAAATCTTCGATTACGACAACGTGCTGCTGCTGCCGCGCAAGTGCCGCGTGGAAAGCCGCTCGGAATGCGACGCCGGCGTCGAGCTGGGCGGGCGCACCTTCCGCATCCCGGTGGTGCCGGCCAACATGAAAACGGTGGTGGACGAGAACATCTGCCTGTGGCTGGCGCAGAACGGCTACTTCTATGTGATGCACCGCTTCGACCTGGACAACGTGGCCTTCGTGCGCCAAATGCGCGCCAAGGACGCGTATGCCTCGATTTCGCTGGGCGTGAAGAAGGCCGACTACGACACCGTGGACCAGCTCGCCGCCGCCGGCCTGGTGCCCGAGTACGTGACCATCGACATCGCCCACGGCCATGCCGACACGGTGAAGAACATGATCTCCCACCTGAAGGAGAAGCTGCCCTCCTCCTTCATCATCGCCGGTAACGTGGGCACGCCCGAAGCGATCATCGACCTGGAGAACTGGGGCGCCGACGCGACGAAGGTCGGCATCGGCCCCGGCAAGGTCTGCATCACGCGCATGAAGACGGGCTTCGGCACCGGCGGCTGGCAGCTGTCGGCGCTCAAATGGTGCGCCCGCGTGGCCACCAAGCCCATCATCGCGGATGGCGGCATCCGCGAGCACGGCGACATCGCCAAGAGCGTGCGCTTCGGCGCGACCATGGTCATGATCGGCTCCATGCTGGCCGGCCACGAGGAGTCGCCGGGCCAGACCGTCGAAGTGGACGGCAAGCTGTACAAGGAGTACTACGGCAGCGCGTCCGACTTCAACAAGGGCGAGTACAAGCACGTCGAAGGCAAGCGCATCCTGGAGCCGGTCAAGGGCAAGCTGCCCGACACCCTGCGCGAGATGGAAGAAGACATCCAGAGCTCGATCAGCTACTCCGGCGGCAAGAAGCTCATGGACATCCGCAAGGTGAACTACGTGATCCTGGGCGGCGACAACGCGGGCGAACACCTGCTGATGTAGGGCGGCGCATTGTCATGCCGGGCTTGACCCGGCATCCATGTCTGCGTTCACACCACCGTGGATGCCGGATCAAGTCCGGCATGACAGACTTCACGCCCTTCGCCAGCTTCAGCGCCAGCTCGTTGAGCCGCTGGCCGGGTTGCGCCAGCGCTTCCAGCACGCTGAAATGATTCAAGCCCGGGCAGGGTCTCGCAGACCGGCACCCGGCTCTCGCCCCAGGCCTCGCGCATCAGGCGCGCTTGCCGGTGAAACTCCTCGCTCTCGTCGCCGCCGGCCACCGCGAAGAGCCTGCCCTGCGCCGGAGCCGGCAACAGCGCGGGGCTGGCCTGGCGCACCTGCTGCGTCGTGAGCTTCAGTGAAGGCTGCAGAAACGGCGTGTGCATCATCGGCTCCAGGTCGTGCAGCCCGGAGATCGACAGCGCGCCCTTGACCAGATCCGCCGGCAGATCGCGGCCATAGACCGGCCACACGCAGGCCAGCATCATCGCCGCCAGGTGGCCGCCGGCGGAATGGCCCGCCACCGTGATGCGATTCGGATCGCCGCCGTGGCGCGCGATGTGGCGCCAGGTCCAGGCCAGGGCGTGCACCATCTGCATGGCGATCTGCGGAATCGTGACTGCCGGGCACAAGGCGTAGTTCGGGACGACCACGCAGACACCCTCGCGCGTGAGCGCGGGCGCGACGAAGGAATGGTCGCGCTTGTCCAGCGCCCGCCAATAGCCGCCGTGGATGAAGACCAGAACCGGAGCATCCGCCTTCGCCGTCGGGAAGATGTCCAGGTGCTCGTTGGGCCCGCCGCCATAGCGCACGTCCAGTTCGCGCGGCTGGCTGCGCATGACCTCCGCGGAGTCCGCGGCCCAGCGCCTGAAGTGTTCGGCATGTTCCGGAACCAGCGCGCGATTGTTGTACATGCGGTCCAGCCAGGGGCCGTCGTGGTGAATGCTCATCAGTGATGTTTCCTTGTGCAATGGGCCTATCTTGGCACAGCTTGCAAAGGCCATTTGTTGCGATGTATTCTGTATACAGACTACAGAACCGCATGACCGCCCACCTCGTCAAACTCGAAAGCGCGCCCGACCTCGTCGACCAGGTCTATCGCAGCCTGCTGGACGCGATCAGCGACGGATCGCTCGCGCCCGGCGAGCGCATCACCCAGGAAGACATCGCCGAAAAACTGGCGGTGTCGCGCCAGCCGGTGCTGCAGGCGCTGCGCCTGCTGAAGAAAGACGGCTTCGTGCTGGACGCGCCCGGCCGCGGCGTGTTGGTGGCGCCGCTGGACGCCGATTGGATCGCCAAGGTGTACCAGGTGCGTGGCTCGCTCGATGCGCTGGCCGCGCGGCTGGCGGCGCAGCAGCGCTTCCGCCTGGACCCCAAGCTGATCGAAGCCGGCCGCAAGGCGGCGCGCGGCAAGAACGTCAAGGCCATGATCGAAGCCGACATGGCCTTCCACAACGCGATCTATGGCGCATCGGGCAACCCGCTGATCGAACAGAGCGCGCAGCAGCACTGGCGGCACCTGCGACGGGTGATGGGCGCCGTGCTCCAGCATTCCAGGCAGCGCGAGGCGCTGTGGGATGAACACGAAGCGATCGCCAAGGCGATCGCGGCGGGCGACGGCGATCGTGCCGCCCTGCTGATCGAACAGCACAGCCAGCGCGCCAGCAAGAACCTGGCCGCCAGGCTCACCCATGTCCTGCAGACCCAAGGAGACAAGACATCATGAAACTGACGAAAGAGCAACTCGAACAGTTCGACCGCGAGGGCTACCTGTTCTTCCCCGGCCAGTTCACGCGCGAGGAAATGAAGGCCCTGACCGACGAGGTTCCCGAGTTGTACAGCCGGCGCGAGGCCTACAACGTCCGCGAAAAGGGCAAGGACGCGGTTCGCACCAACTTCGCCGCTCACATGTACAGCAAGCCCTTCGCCAAGCTCGCGCGGCATCCGCGCATGGTCCAGCCGGTGATGGACCTCTTCGACGAAGAGGTGTACATGCACCAGTTCAAGATCAACGGCAAGATGGCCTTCGAAGGCGACGTCTGGCAGTGGCACCAGGACTACGGCACCTGGCTCAACGACGACATGATGCCCACCGAGCGCGCCATGAACGTCGCCATCTTCCTGGACGACGTCAACGAGTACAACGGCCCGCTGATGTTCATTCCCGGCAGCCACAAGAAGGGCGTGGTCGACGCCAGGCACGACCTCACCACGACCAGCTATCCGCTTTGGACCGTGGACAACGACCTCATCGCGCAGCTGGTGGAGCGCGCCGGCGGCAAGAACGGCGGCATCGTCAGCCCCAAGGGGCCTGCCGGCTCGATGATCCTTTTTCACAGCTGCCTGGTGCACGCTTCCAGCAGCAATCTCTCGCCATGGAACCGCGTGAGTGTCTATCTGAGCCTGTGCGCCGTTTCCAATCACATCCGCCGCTTCAAGCGCCCCGAGTACATCGCCCACCGCGATTTCTCGCCCATCGCCTGCCTGCCCGACGATTGCCTGTTGAAGGACTACCCGGTGGAGTTGCCCTGGAAAGATGGCCTGCCGGCCAGCGCGCTGCAGACACGAGCGTGCCGTTCGAAGAAGACAGGCGCATGACAGGCTGTCATCCCGGACTGATCCGGGATCCATGCCTCGCTGACCACCCTTTCACTCCACCATGGATTGCGGGTCAAGCCCGCAATGACAGACAGGACTTCTTATGAGCCTCTATTCCCAACTCCAGCAGCGCGCCGCGCAGGGCAAGCCCATCCGCGTCGGCCTCATCGGCGCGGGCAAGTTCGGCTCGATGTATCTCGCCCAAGTCCCGCGCACACCGGGCGTTCACCTGGCCGGCATCGCCGACCTCTCGCCCGATGCGGCTCGCGCCAACCTCGCCCGTGTCGGCTGGACCGCCGAGAGGTCGCAAGCGACGTCGCTGGATCAAGCGCTCAAGTCCGGCACCACGCACATTGGCGAGGACTGGCAGGCGCTGGTTCGCCACCCGGCCATCGACGTCATCGTCGAATGCACCGGCCACCCCATCGCGGCGGTCGACCACTGCCTGGAAGCCTTCGCCCACGGCAAGCACGTGGTGAACGTCACGGTGGAAGCCGATGCGTTCTGCGGGCCGCTGCTGGCGCGCAAGGCGGCGGAAGCCGGCGTGATCTACTCGCTCGCGTTCGGCGACCAGCCCGCGCTGATCTGCGACCTGGTGGACTGGGCGCGGACCTGCGGTTTCCCGGTGGTCGCCGCCGGGCGTGGCCACAAGTGGCTGCCGCACTTCAGCGAATCGACGCCCGAAACCGTGTGGGGCTACTACGGCCTCACGCCCGAGCAGGCACTGCGCGGCGGCCTCAACCCCAAGATGTTCAACAGTTTCCTGGACGGCTCCAAGCCCTCCATTGAAAGCACGGCGGTGGCCAACGCGACCGGCCTGGGCGTGCCGAGCAACGGCCTGCTCTACCCGCCGGCCAGCGTGGAGGACATCCCCTTCGTCACCCGCCCGATCAGCGAGGGCGGCGTGCTGGAGCGCAAGGGCATGGTCGAGGTGATCTCCTCACTGGAAACCAATGGACGCGCGATTCCCTACGACATCCGCATGGGCGTGTGGGTCACCGTCGAAGCCGAGACCGAGTACATCAAGAACTGCTTCGAGGAGTACAACGCCCACACCGACCCGAGCGGGCGCTATTTCACGCTCTACAAGCGATGGCACCTGATCGGCCTGGAGGTCGGCATGTCGGTCGCGAGCGTGGCACTGCGCGGTGAAGCGACGGGCGTTGCCACCTGCTGGAATGCGGATGTCGTGGCCACCGCCAAGCGCGACCTGGCGCCGGGCGACGTGCTCGACGGTGAAGGCGGCTACACCGTCTGGGGCAAGCTGCTGCCGGCCGAGAAGTCGACGCGCATGGGCGGGCTGCCCCTGGGCTTGGCCCACGGCGTCAAGGTGATACGGCCGGTGAAGAAGGGGCAGAGCCTGAGCTGGGCGGATGTGGCCATGGACACCACGACCCACGCCTACAGGATCCGAAAGCAGATGGAGGACATGTTCGCCGCCCAGCCGGCAGAAACCGGCGTCGCGGCGTTGGCATGAGTAACTTGTTTTGCTAAAATGAGCCCTGCTGTGGGGGGGTAGCTCAGCTGGGAGAGCGTCGCGTTCGCAATGCGAAGGTCGGGAGTTCGATCCTCCTCCTCTCCACCACAGTCTTCCAAAGGCCTTGTTCTACAAGGCCTTTTTTTCTTTTCGCGGAAGGCTTCACAGAGCACGAGCCGCTTCAATCCGGGTTGAACTTCGAGATGAACTTGCGCGCGTCGGCCTCCAACTCGAAAGTGACCAATTGCCCGTTTTTTCCATCAGCGAGCCGATGCGCCGCGAACAGGCTGTACTTCCCTTGCAAGTAGAAGCTGGGCAGGTCAATAAGGGCAAAAGGATGCGGCACGAACACCTCGTGCAGAAAGACCTCTCGGTGCTGGTTGCGTGGTGATGGAAAGAGCTTGTACTCGGGCGTCGTAAAGGCTGCTTCTGGCATTCCGCTAGCTTAGCCCAGCGCGGACCCTTTAGACGAAGCCGCGGCGGCCGCTTTCGACCTATTGTGTTGAAGAGCTCTTTTCTGGCTCGGGTCGCCAGCGCCCTCCCCAGGGCGAGATGGGTCGACGGGATTTGTCAGGATTTCAGAATACGCTCCGGACCAGACCGCCGTCCACGCGAAGGGCGGCTCCGTTGATGGCGGAGGAAAGCGGGCTGCTGAGGAAAGTGACAAAGTCGGCGATTTCCTGCGGGTCGATCAGCCGTTCCAGCAGGGAGGTGGGACGGTTCTCCTGCATAAAACGGCGTTCGGCCGCTTCCGGAGTTTCGTCAGGGAAGATGTCTTGCACAAACTTGCCCACTCCTTCGGTTTTGGTGGAGCCGGGCAGAACGCTGTTCACCGTCACTCCGGTCCCTTTGGTGAGCTCTGCGAGGCTGCGGGAAATGGAGAGCTGCATGGTCTTGGTGGCGGCATAGTGGGCCATTTCCGGAGAGGGGCTGATGGCGGATTCGCTGGAAACAAACAGAATGCGGCCGGTTTTCCGCTCCAGCATAGATTTCAGATAGTGCCGGGCGAGGCGCACCCCGCTCATGATGTTCACTTCGAACAACCGCTGCCAGGCTTCATCGGTTTCCTCAAAAAATCCGACCGCTTCGTAGATGCCAAGGTTGTTGATGAGAATATCCACCCGGGGAAACCGGCGGATGGTTTCCGTCACGCCTTCCGCGGTGCCATTATCGGCAGCGAGGCTTTTCAATCGGGCATCCGGCACTACCTTGCGGATTTCCGCCATGGCGGAATCAACGCTGGAGGCGCTGCGGCCATTGACGATCACGGTGGCTCCTTCCCGTGCCAGGGTAGTGGCTATTTTCAGGCCGATACCTCCGGAGGAAGCGGTGACCAAGGCAAGCTGGGATTCGAGTTGAAGATTCATGGCGGGAGGCTCGGAGAGGACCCGATGGCATTATTGTCCCAACCGCTCGTCCATTGATCATCACAACCTCACCCACTGCAACCGTGGTAACTCATCCGCGCGGCGTTCTTATCGGGCTGCTTCCGCAATCCGTTGCTGACCTTCGAGTAACCCTAGCACCATTAGGGAAGTGGGTCGACACGCCACCTTGATCTGGCCGAAGCAAGAGCGCATCATTGGCCTCTAATGGATACACGAAGGGAACCAAGCTTCGACGCCGAGCCCCGAGCGGTCGATGCTGCTCCGCGCAGGCCGCGAAGGTCCGTCTCGTCCGTCGTGGTTCCGGTGGTCGTCATCGCATCCGTGGCCGCCGGATGGTTTTGGCTGTCCCGCCCTGAACTGGCGCCTGAGGTCACGCCGCCCATCAGCCTGCCTCCACCGACGGAGGAAGCGTCACAGGTGCCCCAGAGGCCGACGTCCACGCCACTGCCGGCGCCGGAAAAGGAACTCGTGCAGGCGAGCGGCATCCCCGAAGCGCTTGTCGCGCTGTTCGGCAGCGAAGCAGTTTTGCGCTTCCTGGCAACAACGGACTTTCCTCGCAGGGCGGTCGCCACCCTCGACAGCCTGGGCCGCGATCACGCGCCCGTTGCAGCATGGCCGGTGCTTCCGGCGCCCGACCGCTTTTTAGTGGATCACGCCGGCGGATCGCACTTCATCTCGGAAAATAACTCGCTGCGCTACGAACCCTTCGTCGCCTTCGTCGCTGCAGTGGATGCGGCGCAGGCCGTGGATCTCTATCGCCGCATGTATCCCCTGCTGCATCAGGCTTACCGCGAGCTCGGGTTCGGTGGCCAGTCCCTGAATGACCGCGTTTTCGAAGTCATCGATCTGCTCCTGGCCACACCCGAACCATCCACGCGGCTTGAAGTCTCCTTGACGCAGGTCAAGGGGCCCATCCCGTCCGCCAATCCCTGGACACGATACGAATACGCGGACGGCAACCTCCAACGGCTGGCGGCGGGGCAGAAGATCCTGCTGCGCGTCGGGCCGGAAAACCGGAAGCAGCTGAAAGAGAAACTGCAGGAACTCCGAGCGCAGCTCCTGCAGGTTTCGGTCACGGCGCCCGCGCGGCCATAGGCGAGTTCTACCGGGGTCGACGTCTGCGCGTCAGGCATCCAGGTGAGCTACGCCGCTGATGCGAGTTCCGCTGCAGTGGTCGCAGCCCGCCCCATAGGTGAGCGTCAAGTTGAATACGTTCTTGCCTGATGCGCGCGGATGCGCACGACATCCTCACTGGACTTCTCGCACCAGTCGGCGGGGTGTAGCCAGGAGGCGCTGGTTCGCACCGGCGGTGCCGGGCGTTTCTATTGCTTCGCCGCAAACTAGAGCGCCGAGCGGCCCCCGTTGAAGGCCCGGGCCTGCCAAACACAGATGCGGGGTTACTCCTTCACCGAACCGGTCATCCCCGACACGTAGTACTCGACGAAGAACGAGTAGACGAAGGCCACCGGCAGCGAGCCCAGCAGCGCGCCGGCCATCAGCGGGCCCCAGTGGTAGACGTCGCCCTCGACGAGCTCGGTCACCACGCCGACCGGCACCGTCTTGTTCTCCGACGACGACACGAAGGTCAGCGCGTAGATGAACTCGTTCCAGCTCAGGGTGAACGCGAAGATGCCGGCCGAGATCAGCCCAGGCACCGCGAGCGGCAGCACGATCTTGATCAGGATCTGCCAGCGCGTGGCGCCGTCGATCAGCGCGCACTCTTCCAGCTCGTACGGGATCGAGCGGAAGTAGCCCATCAGCAGCCAGGTCGAGAACGGAATCAGGAAGGTCGGGTAGGTCAGGATCAGCGCCATGCGGCTGTCGAACAGCCCGAGCTTGACGACGATGGCCGCGAGCGGAATGAACAGGATCGACGGCGGCACCAGGTAGGCCAGAAAGATCGCGCCGCCGGCGGGCTTGGAGCCCTGGAAGCGCAGCCGCTCGATCGCATAGGCCGCCAGCACCGAGGCCACCAGCGACAGCCCGGTCGAGACCACCGAAACGATCACGGTGTTCCACAGCCAGGCCGGGTACTCGGTGCGGAACAGCAGCTTCTCGAAGTGCGCCAGCGTCGGCCCGATGATCCAGAACGGATTGCCGCTCGCGCGAGAGCAGTTCGTTGTCGGGCTTGAACGAGGTGATCGCCATCCAGTAGAACGGGAACAGCAGCACGAGCACGAAGGCCACGATCGGGATGTAGATGGTGACCCAGCGCCGCGGCATGGACTGCAGGTAGGCCATCCCCGCGCTCGTCGGTGTTCTTGCCTGCGCTCATTTGTCTCCCCCCTGCTGCCAGGCGCGGCGCTGCAGGCCGAAGTAGCTGAACATGATCGCCGCCAGCAGGAAGGGCACCATCAGCGTGGCGATCGCCGCGCCTTCGGCGAGCGCGCCGCCCGAGATCGCGCGCTGGAAGGCCAGCGTCGCCATCAGGTGCGTGGCATTGAGCGGGCCGCCGCGCGTCAGCACGTAGATCAGCTGGAAGTCGGTGAAGGTGAACAGCACCGAGAAGGTCATCACCACCGCGATGATCGGCGTCAGCAGCGGCAAGGTGATGTAGCGGAACTGCTGCCAGGGCGTGGCGCCGTCGATCGCCGAGGCCTCGTAGTACGAAGGCGAGATGGTCTGCAGCCCGGCCAGCAGCGAGATCGCGACGAACGGAATGCCGCGCCACACGTTGGCGATGATGGTCGAGATGCGGGCGTTCCACGGATCGCCGAGGAAGTCGATGTAGCGGTCGATCAGCCCCAGCTTCATCAGCACCCAGCTGATGATCGAGAACTGCGCATCGAAGATCCACCAGAACGCGATCGCCGAGAGCGCGGTCGGCACGATCCACGGCAGCAGCACGACGGCGCGGAAGAAGCTCTGGAACGGCAGCCGCTTGTTCAGCAGCAGCGCCAGCCACAGGCCCAGCCCGAACTTCACCATGCTCGCCACCACCGTGTAGAACAGCGTGTTGAACAGCGCGAGCTGCGTGACGCTGTCGGTGACAGGAAGCTGAAGTTCTCCAGCCCGATCCACTCGCCCGTCGCGCCCGATCTTGGCGTCGGTGAAGCCGAGCCAGGTGCCCAGGCCGAGCGGATAGGTCAGGAACAACAGCAGCAGCACCGCGGCGGGCAGCATGAACGCCCACCCCAGCGCATGCCGGTTGTTCTGGAACTTCTCGAGCGCCGTCATCGTTCAGACCTTGTAGTAGCGCTCGGCGCGCTTCTGGGCGCGCTCCATCGCTTCCTTCGGCGTCTTGCGAGCCGCTGATGGCCTCGGCCACCATGTTGGCGACGATGAAGTCGGCGCCGGCGCCGGCCGAGGCATAGCCCAGCTTGCCCTCGTAGCCGGTCGGCCGCATGTTCTTCACGCAGTCGCGGTAGGGCGTGTTCTTCGGGTCGGAGGTCCACACCGGGCACGACTCGTAGGCCGCCAGCGGGTGCGCGATGTAGCCGCCGGCGCCGATCAGCCAGGGGTCGAACTGCTCGCGCTCCATCATGAAGCGCAGGAACTCCTTGGCCGCCTGCGGGTACTTGGTGTACTTGAAGATCATCTGGTTGAAGAACAGGTGCGACTCGGTCGGCACGCCCGCCGGCCCGATCGGGAACGCGGCATGCTGGATGTCGGCCGCCATCTCCTTGACCTTCGGGTCGGTCGAGTTCTTCGCCGCGTAGTAGATCGAGATGCCGTTGTTGGTCACGCTGATCTGGCCGTCGAGGAAGGCCTTGTTGTTGTTCGGGTCCAGCCACGACAGCGTGCCCGGGATGAAGTTGGCGTACAGCTCCTTGCCGTACTCCAGCGCCTTCAGCGTCTCGGGGCTGTCGATCACCACCTTGTTGCTCTTGTCGACCAGCTTGCCGCCGTGCGACCAGATCAGCCAGTTGGTCCACAGGCTGTCGCCGGTGGCATTGCCCAGCGCGTAGCCGCCGGGCGTGCCCTTCTCCTTGAGCGCCTTGTGCAGCGCGAGGAAGCCGGCCGTGTCCTTCGGGAAGGCGTCGAAGCCGGCCGCCTTCACCATGCTCTGGCGGTACACGATCATCGAGCCGGCCGCGCCCAGGCCCAGGCCGAGCCACTTCTTGCCGTCGGGGCGCAGGTACTGGTGCACCGCCGGGTACCAGCCGCCGTACTTCTTGCCGAGGTACTCGGCGAGGTCGGTCACGTCGAGCAGCTTCTCGGGGTAGAGGTTGGCGTCGTCGTTGGTCGACAGGATGATGTCCGGCCCGGCGCCGGTGTTGGCCGCCACCGCGGCCTTGGGCCGCACGTCTTCCCAGCCTTCGTTGTCGACGCGCACCTCGACGCCGGTCGGCTCGGTGAACTTCTTGACGTTGACCATGTAGGCGTCGATGTCGCCCTGCACGAAGCGGCTCCAGCGCAGCACGCGCAGCTTGGCGCCCTTCTCGGGCTTGAAGGTCATCGACTGCGCGTGCGCGAACGGCGCGAAGATCGCGCTGCCGGTGCCGATGGTGGCCGCGGCGGCCACGACCTGGCCGAGCCTTTGAGAATCGTGCGGCGATCTGAAGTCACTCATGTCTTGTCTCCTGTGGTGTTGAACGGGCATCACGAATCGAGCTCAAGCCACCAGCCGCTGGCCGGTGCCTGCGTCGAAAAGATGCGCGCGCTGCAGGTCGGGCTGCAGGTGGATGGTGGTGCCGGGCGCGAAGTCGTGGCGCTCGCGGAACACCGCCGAGAGCTCGGCGCCTTCGTGGCGGCAGGCGACGAAGGTGTCCATGCCGGTCGGCTCCATGCACCGCCACCTGCGAGGGGATGCCGCCTGCTTCCGCCAGCGATCAGGTGCTCGGGCCGCGTGCCGTAGACCACCGGCTGGCCGTCGACGCCGCCCGCCCGCAGCGGCGCGTCGAGCCGGGTGCCGTCCGCCAGTTCCACCCGGGCAACGCCGCCGTCGCGGCGCAGCGTGCCCGGCAGGAAGTTCATCGCCGGCGAGCCGATGAAGCCGGCCACGAACTGGTTGGCCGGATAGTCGTAGAGCTCCAGCGGACTGCCGGTCTGCTCGATGCGGCCGTCGCGCATCACCACGATCTTGTCGCCCATCGTCATGGCCTCGATCTGGTCGTGCGTGACGTAGATCGAGGTGGTCTTCAGCCGCTGGTGCAGTTCCTTGATCTCGCTGCGCATCGCCACGCGCAGCTTGGCGTCGAGGTTGGACAGCGGCTCGTCGAACAGGAAGACCTGCGGGTCGCGCACGATCGCGCGGCCCATCGCCACCCGCTGGCGCTGGCCGCCGGAGAGCTGGCGCGGGTAGCGCTCGAGCAGCGGCATGAGCGCCGAGGATCTCGGCCGCGCGCTCGACCTTGGCGTCGATCGTCGGCCTTGTCCATCTTGGCCAGCGCGAGCGCAAAGGCCATGTTCTCGCGCACCGTCATGTGCGGATACAGCGCGTAGTTCTGGAACACCATCGCGATGTCGCGTTCCTTGGGCGGCAGGTCGTTGACGCGCCGGTCGCCGATGCGGATCTCGCCGCCGTTGATTTCCTCCAGCCCCGCGATCATGCGCAGCAGCGTGGACTTGCCGCAGCCCGAGGGGCCGACCAGCACCGTGAACGAGCCGTCCTGGATGTCGATGTCCACGCCGTGCAGGATCGGCGACGTCACCGAAGTTCTTCTTGACTGCCTGGATCGTGACACTGGCCATGCACTGGAGTCCTGTGGGATACCGTCGAAGCAGACGACGCGGTCGAGATACCGCATCGCAGCGGGCGCAGTATCGGCATTGCAGCCGAGGCGGCGCCATCAGGGCAAACCGGTAGGAGTTAACCCCGGAAATTTGTATGATGACCCGATAACCGTGCTTCAGTCTCCGACCGCCGTGCCAGCCTCCCTGCGCCCGAACCCCAGCACCTGGTCGCCGACCGGCTGTCCGACCGCCTGGCGGCGCGCCTGAGCGCGCAGATCGAATCCGGCGTGCTGGGGCCCGGCGACCGGCTGCCGACCGAGCAGCAGCTCGCCGCCGCGCACGGCGTCTCGCGCACGGTGGTGCGCGAGGCGGTGCACCAGCTCAAGTCGCAGGCGCTGGTGCGGTCGCGCCAGGGCTCGGGCGTTTTCGTCGCGCCGCCGCCGATCAACCAGCCGCTGGCGTTCGACCCCGCCGTGCTCGACTCGGTCCAGGCGGTGGTGCACGTGGTCGAGGTGCGGCGCGTGCTCGAAGGCGAGATCGCCGCGCTGGCCGCCGAGCGCGCCACCCGCGCCCAGATCGCCGCCCTGCGCCGTGCGCTCAAGGCCATCGACACCGCGTCGCCGCAGGGCCGCGACGGCGTGGCCGAAGACCTGGCCTTCCACCGCGTGATCGGCGAAGCGACCGGCAATCCGCAGTTCCGCCTGCTGCTTGGCTTTCTGGAGCAGTACCTGCGCGAAGGCATGCGCATCACGCGCGGCAACGAGGCACGCCGCGCACGATTTCATGGCGGCGGTGCAGCGCGAGCACCGCGCCATCTTCGACGCCATCGCCGCGCGCGACCCGGCGGCGGCGCGACACCATGCCACCGAACACCTGATCCGCGGCGAGCAGCGGCTGGTCGAGGGCGGAATCATCGCCGGCCGGCGGCGCAAGGCCGCGGCGCGTGCCGAAGGACCACCCGGCCACGGAAACCATCAAGGAGAAACAGCATGAAACTGATGATCACGGGAGGCGGCGGCTTTGTCGGCGCCCGCCTGGCGCGCGCCCTGCTCGCGCGCGGCACGCTGGCCGGCGAGCGCATCGAGCGCATGGTGCTGACCGACATCGCGCCGCCGCCGGCCGACCTGCTGGCCGATGCCCGCGTGCGAGGCCCGCACCGGCCCGCTGCTGGCCAGACCGACGCCCTGCGCACCGAGGCCTTCGACGGCGTGTTCCACCTGGCATCGGCCGTATCGGGCGAATGCGAGGCCGACTTCGAGCTCGGCCTGCGCTCCAACCTCGACAGCACGCGCGCCCTGCTCGATGCCCTGCGCGCCAACGTCGACGCCGGCGGCAAGCTGCACGCGCCTGGTGTTCTCCAGCTCGGTCGCGGTGTTCGGGCCCGACCCGGCCGTGCCGCTGCCCAAGCTGGTGGCCGACGACACGCTGCCCGCGCCGCAGACCTCCTACGGCACGCAGAAGCTGATCTGCGAGCACCTGGTTGCCGACTACACGCGCAAGGGCTATCATCGACGGCCGCGCCGCACGGCTGATGACCGTGACGGTGCGGCCCGGGCCGGCCCAACGGCGCGGCCTCCTCGTTCTTCAGCGGCATCATCCGCGAGCCGCTGGCCGGCGTGGAATCGGTCTGCCCGGTGTCGCCGGATGTGTCGCACCCGATGTCCTCGCCGACGCGCACGGTCGACGGCCTGATCGCCGTCTACGAGGCCAGCCGCGAGGACTTCTGCGGCCGCACCGCGCCTCAACCTGCCGGCGCTCAACGTGCGGGTGAGCGACATGCTCGACGCGCTGGAGGAAGTGGCCGGCGCCGGCGGTGCGCGCGCTGGTGCGCTTCGAGCGCGACGAGCGCATCGCCGGCATCGTGGCCAACTGGCCGGGCGGCGCCACCGCCGCGCGCGCCGCGCGGCTGGGCCTGCAGCCGCACGAGAACTTCGCCGACATCATCCGCCAGTACATCGACGACTGCGGCGCCCTGCCCAACGCCGACCAAACCCTGAAGGGATTCAATGAAGAAAAAGACCGCCGCCGCCTCGAGCACACGACAAGTGCGCCAAAGCCCGCACAGGCGCGACACGCAAGAAGGGCGTGCAGCGCCTGCGCTCGCAGGCCTGGTTCGACAACCCGGACAACGCCGACATGACGGCGCTCTACCTCGAGCGCACCATGAACTTCGGCCTGGGCTTCGACGAGCTGCAGTCGGGCCGGCCGATCATCGGCATCGCGCAGACCGGCTCCGACATCGCGCCCTGCAACCGCCACCACCTGGTGCTGGCCGAGCGCGTGCGCGAAGGCATCCGCGACGCCGGCGGCATCGCGTTCGAGTTCCCGATCCATCCGATCCAGGAAACCTGCAAGCGGCCCACCGCCGCGCTCGACCGCAACCTGCAATACCTGTCGCTGGTCGAGGTGCTCTACGGCTACCCGATCGACGGCGTGGTGCTGACCACCGGCTGCGACAAGACCACGCCGGCGCAGATCATGGCCGCCGCCACGGTCGACATCCCGGCCATCGCGCTCAACTCCGGCCCGATGCTCAACGGCTGGTACAAGGGCGAGCGCACCGGCTCGGGCACCATCGTCTGGCGCGCGCGCGAGATGATGGCGGCCGGCGAGATCGGCTACCAGGAGTTCCTGAAGCTGGTGGCGTCGTCGGCGCCGTCGACCGGCCACTGCAACACCATGGGCACGGCCTCGACGATGAACTCGCTGGCCGAGGCGCTGGGCCTCACGCTGCCGGGCAGCGCCGCCATTCCCGCGCCCTACCGCGACCGCCAGGAGATGGCCTACATGACCGGCAAGCGCATCGTCGAGATGGTGCGCGAGAACCTGAAGCCCTCGGACATCCTGACGCGCGCCGCGTTCGAGAATGCGATCGTCGTCAACTCCGCGCTCGGCGGCTCGACCAATGCGCCGGTTCACCTGAACGCCATCGCGCGCCACATCGGCGTGAAGCTGACCACGGCCGACTGGGAAAAGCACGGCTACAAGATCCCGCTGCTGGTCAACCTGCAGCCGGCCGGCGAATACCTGGCGAGGACTACTACCGCGCCGGCGGCGTGCCGGCGGTGGTGGCCGAGCTGATCGCCAAGGGCAAGATCCAGCCGGCGCTCACCGCCAACGGCAAGACGCTGATCGAGAACTGCGAAGGCCAGTTCACCAGCGACCGCAAGGTGATCTTCCCGTATGCCAAGCCGATGAAGAAGGACGCGGGCTTCCTGAACTTCAGCGGCAACCTGTTCGACTCGGCGATCATGAAGACCAGCGTGATCACGCCGGAGTTCCACAAGCGCTACCTGGAGAACCCGGAAGACCCGATGGCCTTCGAAGGCACCGCCGTCGTGTTCGACGGGCCGGAGGACTACCACCGCCGCATCGACGACCCCAAGATGAAGATCGACGCGCACAGCGTGCTGTTCATGCGCGGCGTGGGCCCGATCGGCTATCCCGGCGCGGCCGAGGTGGTCAACATGCGCGCGCCCGATTACCTGCTGAAGAAGGGCATCACCGCGCTGCCCGTGCATCGGCGATGGCCGGCAGTCGGGCACCTCGGGCTCGCCCTCGATCCTGAACGCCTCGCCCGAGGCGGCGACCGGGGGCGGGCTGGCGCTGCTGCAGACCGGCGACCGGGTGCGCATCGACTTGAAGAAGCGCACCGCCAACATGCTGGTGTCCGACGAAGAGCTATGCCAAGCGCCGCGCCAAGCTTGGAGGCCGCCGGCGGCTACCCGTACCCGCCAGCCAGACGCCGTGGCAGGAGATCCAGCGCGGCATTGTCGACGAGCTGTCGCAAGGCATGGTGCTCAAGCCGGCGGTGAAGTACCAGCGCATCCACGCCACGTTCGGCCTGCCGCGCGACAACCACTAGCTGTTCCACGTTTTTTCCAAAGGACGGGAAGTCGCCGCCGAGGAACCTCACGCATTCGCGTTCGCCTTGTAGGAAGTTCCTTGCCGACACGTCGCGCCCCTTGAATTCGGAAACGGCGCACCTAGTTATTTTTTCGCGCGGCCTCATCGGGTCGTGCAAAACGTCAACACTAGCCAAAGGAGAGGTTTTATGCTGAACGCATCCTTCCGGCCCGCTGCGGACATTTTCTCGGAATTCAACCGCTTGCAGGGCCTTCTCGACCAGGTGTTCCGACCGGCCGAGCGGTCGAGCATCCGCGGCCTGACGGGCGCCACCTTCCCGGTGATGAACGTCGGGACCACGCCCGAGGCCATCGAAGTGATGGCGCTCGCTCCGGGCCTCGACACATCAGCACTTCAGCTGACAGTCGATCGCGGGCTGCTGAGCATTTCCGGCGAGCGCAAAAACGAGGTGCCCGAGGGCGACAATACCAGCGTATATGCCCGCGAGCGCTTCGCCGGCGCTTTCCGCCGCGTCATCAGCCTGCCCGAGGACGCCGACCCCGCCAAGGTGGAAGCGAGCTACCGCGACGGCATCCTGCGCGTGTCGGTAGCACGCCGCGAAAGCTCCAAGCCGCGGCGCATCGAAGTCAACTGAACCAGGAGGATATGCCATGAATACGCAATTGCAGAATGCTTCGGGCCGAGAGCGCGAAGCCCGGCCCGCCGCCGAGCGCGACCAGCCATTCACCGTGCCTCCCGTCGACGTTTTCGAGGACGACCACGGCATCACGCTGCTGGCCGACCTGCCGGGGGTCTCTCGCGATCGGTTGAGCGTGCGCGTGGATGGCGAGACGCTCTGGCTCGAGGCGACGGCGCTGACTGCAGTGCCCGAGGGCATGGAGCTGGTCTACGGCGAGGCCGAGTACCCCTCGTATCGAAGGCAGTTCACGCTCAGCCGAGAACTCGACGGCAACCGGATCGAGGCGAACCTGAAGGACGGCGTGCTGAAACTCACCATCCCGAAGCTGGAGGAAGCCAAGCCCCGACGCATCGAGGTGCGCGTGGGCTAACGTGCAAGGGCGAGGGCGGGCCGCGTAGTCCGCCCTGCCGCCGGCACCTTAGTCTTCACTAAGCCGGCTGCGTCGCCTTGGCCCCTTGCAACGCCTGCTGCCGTTCGCGCAACTGCGCGCCCAGATCGGCCAAGTCGAGCGCCTTGCCGCTCCGTGCCTTGGGAAAAAGCTCGTCGCGCTCTTCTTTCACGTGGTGTTCCACCAGACGCGCGAGCTGTGCGACAAGATTGTCCATTTGAGAGCCGGCGCGGTCCAGGCCCTGGATGCGGGCGATAAGCTCCTTGACCTTCTGGTGTTCGTCTTGCGCCTCGTCCAGCAGTGCCGCCGCGCCGGGGACGGCCTTGCGCATGGCGGGGTAGAACACCTCCTCCTCGATTTGCGCGTGTACGGTCAACTCCTGGCAAATGTAAGCGGCGAGTTCGCGGCGCTCGCTGATGCTGGTCTGCGGCGCTGCGCTGGCCAGCCGCGCGTATTCGACGAAGAGGTGCTTGACGGCGATGTGGTCCGCGTCCAGCAGTTCAAGGGCATTTTTCTCGGCCATGGGCGTCATGTTTGTGGCTCCTGTGAAAGTGTCGTTCTCATAGCAGCGGCGGGTCCATCTCGCGGCCGAAATGGCGATGCCTGGCGACGTTGGCGATAAAGTCGGCCGCGACCGATTCGGCGTCGGCGGCAGCGGCCAAGATCAGCCCCGTGCCGCCCTGCGCCATGCTCTTGTCCATGCTGACCGGCAACCCAGCCTGCGACAGCAGCAGGCTGCGAGGCGCCGAACGCCAGGATGGTCTTGCAGTGGCGAAACTGGTCCTTGATGAACTCCATGTGTGACCGTCCTGCGGAGCGCGGCGACGCGCCTCCTTGCCGTCGGGCAGCACCAGCGCGTCGAACAGGAAACCGGGCTCGTTCTCCAGCGACGCGTCGGCATCGATCATATCGCCGCTTGCCGTTCGCATGCGGCCGATGCGCGGCCCGACAAGGCGCGCCACGGCGCCCTGCCCCACCAGCGCGGCCTGCATGATGAGATCGACTCAGCCTCCACGCCCGGCGCCACCAGCAAGGCGACCTTGCGGCCCTTGACGGTGCCGTCGCCCGGCCGCGACAGCAACGACAGCGGCGGGCGACTTCGTCACCTCCGGCTCCGGCGGGCGTCGGCAGCGCCGTGGGCATCGGCTCCGGCAGGGGTCCATGCCGAGGCCCTCGCCGACCTTCCTCGCCAGCTCCTCGGACGCATTGCGCAGCGACGCCACCATTCGCTCGCGCACCGCCGGCACCGTCACCTTCGATAGCTCGAAGCGGAAGGCGTTGGCGATGTGGTCCTGCTCCACCGGCGTCTGGCTTTCGATAGAACAGCCGGGCCTGCGTGTAGTGGTCGGCGAACTTCTCGGGCTTGGCGCGCACCTTGCCCTGTTCTTCCTCGGCGCGGATGCGCGCCGGCACCGACACGAAACCCTGCGTCGCGCCCGCCTGGAATGGGCAGCCGCCGGCCAGCGAGTTGGGCTCGTACGAGACGCGCCCGCGTGGAATGGCCTGACGATGAAAGCCGTCGCGCTGGTTGTTGTGCACCTCGCGCGATCGGGGCGTTGATCGGGATCTCGTGGAAGTTGGGCCCGCCCAGGCGCGTGATCTGCGTATCCACGTAGGAATGGATGCGGCCGGCAAGCAGCGGATCGTTCGAATAGTCGATGCCGGGAATGATGTGGGCCACGCAGAAGGCGACCTGCTCGGTCTCGGCAAAGAAGTTGTCGGGGTTTCGGTTCAGCACCAGCTTGCCGACCGGGCGCAGCGGCACCAGCTCCTCGGGCACGATTTTGGTCGCGTCGAGGATGTCGAAGCTGAATTGCTCGGCCTGCTCCTCGGTGAAGATCTGCAGGCCCAGCTCGTACTCGGGATAGTCCCCGGCCTCGATGCGCTCCCACAAGTCGCGCCGGTGATAGTCGGGGTCCGCGCCGGAGATCTTCACCGCCTCGTCCCACACCAGCGAATGCGTGCCGGCGATGGGCGTCCAGTGGAACTTGACGAATACCGACTCGCCGGCATCGTTGACCATCCGAAAGGTGTGCACGCCAAAGCCCTGCATGGTGGCGAAACTGCGCGGGATCGCGCGGTCGCTCATCACCCACATCAGCATGTGGGTCGACTCCGGCATCAGCGAGACGAAATCCCAGAAGGTATCGTGCGCGCTCGCGGCCTGGGGCATCTGATGGTGCGGCTCGGGCTTGACGGCGTGGACCAGGTCGGGAAACTTCATTGCATCCTGGATGAAGAACACCGGCATGTTGTTGCCCACCAGGTCCCAGTTGCCTTCGTCGGTGTAGAACTTCACCGCGAAGCCGCGCACGTCGCGCGCGGTGTCCTTGGAGCCGCGCTCGCCCTGCACGGTCGAGAAGCGCACGAATACGGGCGTGCGCTTGCCTGCCTCGCGGAACGGCGCTGCCTTGGTGATGTCGGTCAACGCCTCGTAGGACTCGAAGTAGCCGTGCGCGCCGGAGCCGCGCGCGTGCACGATGCGCTCGGGGATGCGCTCGTGGTCGAAGTGCGTGATCTTCTCGCGCAGGATGAAGTCTTCCAGCAGCACCGGCCCGCGGGTGCCGTACTTCAACGAGTTCTGGTTGTCGGCGATGCGCACGCCCTGATTGGTCGTGAGCATCTGGCCGGAGGAATCCACACGCACCCGGTCCAGCGGCTCGATGGTGGCGTTGCGGCCCTCGGGCGCGACGCTGCCCACCTTCTCGGACATGTTCTCTTCCGAGAGCGTGCTGGCCGTCGGCAGCCGCGAGGCCGGCTGTACGCGTGGCGCCGGGTTGTGGCGCAAGGCCGTTGGCGAAACCGTGTTCGGCGGGCTTGGTCGGGTTGGCCGGCATGCCGGCGGCCAGCTGTTCGGTCTGCGCTGCTTTCTCGGCAGGAAGATCGCCGCCGGCAGCGGCGACCCGGCCGGGACCGCTGTCGGTATTGCGCGCGGCCGATTTCGCAGCGGCGTTTGGAGGATGTCGGTGAAGTCTTTGGCGTCTTGGGCATTGTTGGTGTACTCGCGTTGAACTCGGCGAAAGTACCGGCATTCGACGGTAGGTGATCGGCCCGCTTCGCCGTTGTAGGACCCAAACGCGTTTGAAAAGGCGACGCTCGCCGACGGGCAGACTCCTACAGCGCGCGCTGACGCCCGCTTACGCGCGCTCACATGAGCGCGCGAGCGCGAAACGCTCTGTCGATGAGCGAATGGATTGCGGTAGGACGCCGACTACACCTTCGGCGCCAAGGCGCTGCGAGTTTCCTTCAGGCCGTTTCCGAATGCAGGCCCTGACTTTTTCCTACAGGGCTGCGAACCCGCGCTTGAGAAGATGACGCTCGACTTCAATCCAGGAGACGACCATGGCAACCCGTTCTGCAAGAGATGCGTGCGATCTGTCCGCCCAGTGCAGTCTGGCAAGTTGCGGGAATAGAGGACTACCTCGGACTGCGACGTCGCACACGGCGGCACCGCACCAACTGTGACAGTTCTGGAAATGGGAACGAACAGGATTGCAGCCTCGTTGGCCTGGATGGCTGCTCACACTGCATGGGCGGAAGCCGAGCGCCGCTTGGTGGGGCAACTTGCAAGGGGCACATCCCCTGCCCACCTTGAGGAAGAGGTCGTGGCTCTGAAGGCAGAAGCAGAAGCTCTTTTCGTTGCCGCAACGAGCACTACCTCGGATTTCGACAGTGTCGCACCCGCCGGCATCGTGCCACCTGCGACAGTTCTGGAAATGGGAGCAGCCACGTTGGCCTGGATGGCTGCCCACAATGCATGGGCGGACGCCGAGCGTCGCTTGATGGAGGCGAACCAACTTACAAGGGGCCACCTTGAGGAAGAGGTCGTGGCTCTGAAGGCAGAAGCAGATGCTCTTTTTGCTGCCGCAACGGAAGAACTGCACAGGACACGCGCTGGGCAGCGATAGAAATCTGCGAGGCCAAGGGCACCAGGAGAACAGACCGCCATCAACACCGTCCGAGACATGCACCTCGCTTTCGCGATCGCAGCCCCGAGGCAGCCGTAGGATTCGACGACATGCTTTATCTGTGGCCAGCACCCGGCCGTAGCGGTCCCATCCTACAGCTCACAGGAATACGCGCAGCTATCTTCGAGTGAACAGGTCCTCGCCGCACTCCCTGCAAGAGGATTCATCTTGAAGATAGCCCAGGTTGCGCCGTTGTTCGAAAGCGTGCCTCCTCGTGCGTATGGCGGCACCGAACGCGTGGTTTCCTACCTGACCGAAGCGCTGGTGGAAATGGGGCACGAGGTCACTTTGTTCGCCAGCGGCGACTCGGTCACTTCGGCCAGCCTGGTTCCCGTGGTGCCTCGCGGCCTGCGGCTGGATCCGCGCAAACCGGATCCGCTGGTCTGGCACACCATCATGATGGACATGGTGCTCAAGGCGGCGCGTCCTTCGACGTGATCCACTTCCACACCGATGTGCTTCAGCTCGCGCTGGTGGCCCATTGCCCGACGCCTTGCGTCTCGACCGCCCACGGCCGCCTCGACTTGCCGGATCTGAAGCCGTTGTTCCAACGCTTTCCCAAGCATCCGATGGTGTCGATCTCCGCCAGCCAGCGCGCACCGCTTCCCTGGCTCAACTGGCGTGCGACGGTGCACCACGGGCTGCCGATGGGCTTGTATTCGCCGCACCCGCAACCGCAGGATTATTTCGCTTTCGTCGGGCGCATCTCGCCCGAGAAGCGCGCCGACCGGGCCATCGAGATCGCCAGGGCTTGCGGCACGCCACTGCGCATCGCCGCCAAGGTGGACCCCGCCGACGAGGCGTACTTCGAGTCCACGATAGAACCGCTGCTGGACGATCCACTGGTGAGCTATTTGGGCGAGATCGGCGACGATGCCAAGAACGACTTCATCGGCAACGCGCGGGCGTTGCTGATGCCGATCGACTGGCCTGAACCGTTCGGGCTGGTCATGATCGAGGCGATGGCCTGCGGCACACCCGTGATCGCCTACAGGCATGGTTCGGTACCCGAAATCATCGAAGAAGGCGTCACCGGTTTCATTGTCGAGAACCAGGATCAGGCCATCGCGGCCGCCAAGAACATAGGGCGTATTGACCGCCGCCGCTGCCGCCAGGTATTCGAGCAGCGCTTCGCGGCGCGGGTCATGGCCAAGCGCTACCTGGAGGTCTATCGGGAACTCTCGCCTGACCTCCCTGGATGGGCGAAGGCCACGACATCACGCTGTTGGCCGACCTGCCAGAGTCTTCCGCGATAGGTTGACTGAGTACGGGCGAGGCTGCCCTAGAGACTTCGCGAACGTCCTCACGCTGACCGCAGAGGGCAGGCTCAGCTACTGACGAGCCTCGCGGGCAGCCAAACCACAATCGATGGCCGCGTAAGTGAGTCAGGGGTCGGCATCCAGGATGCTGTCCTCCAGCCTTTGTATCGCTCGGCCGCCTCGAGCAGTTCCGGCGTGCCGATCAGCCGGTTGAGCCCGTCGAAATCGAGCATGCGGTCGCTCCATGGCGCGGTCGTTCCCTGCTGGTGCAAGCTCGCGTAATAGCCCTGCAGGGTGTGCGCGACGGCACGCGCCGTGCCGCCGGGAAAGATCACGATCCGAAAGCCCCGTTGCCCCAGTTCGCCGGCACTTTGCACCGGCGTCTGCCCGCCCTCCACCATGTTGGCCAGCAGCGGCACGCGCCCGGCGAACCGGCTGCAGGCCGCGTCCATTTCCGCCGTGGTGCGCAACGCTTCGATGAACAGGGCATCGACGCCGCATTCCAGGTAAAGCTCGGCGCGTTCGAGTGCCGCCTCCAGGCCCTCGACCGCCAGGGCATCGGTGCGCGCCAGGATCAGCGTTTCGGCGGATCGCCGCGCATCGAGCGCGGCGCGAAGCCTGCCCTGCATCTCCGCGGCCGCGACGACAGCCTTGCCGGCCAGGTGGCCGCAGCGTTTGGGGAAGGCCTGATCCTCGATCTGGATCATGGCCGCGCCGGCGCGCTCGAACTCGCGCACAGTCCGCTGCGTGTTGAGCGCATTGCCGAAACCGGTGTCGGCGTCGGCAATGACCGGACAGGCAACGCGCTCGGTGATCAACGACAGGGTCTGGGCCACCTCGCTGGCGGTGGTCAGGCCCACGTCGGAGCGGCCGAGGCGCGTGTAAGCGATGGAGGCGCCTGACAGATAAAGCGCCTCGAAGCCCGCCTGTTCGGCCACCAGTGCGCTGAGCGCGTCGTAGACACCGGGCGCGAGCAGCGGCCGGGGCGAAGAAAGTCGTTGCTTCAGGCTCATGGGGTACTCCTGGCTGCCATCCATTGCGCCGCGGTCCGCGCGGCGATCGCGCCACCCGCAATGGCGCTCAGCAGCCCATTGCCCGACAGGTAGCCCCATACCGCGTTGCCGGAAACGCCGCGGGCCGCGCCGCCCGCGGCGAGCAAATTGGACCAGGGCGTGCCGTCCTGGCGCAGGACGCGGCACTGCGCGTCGATGTCCAGCCCGCCCTGGGTGTGGAACAACGCTCCCGTGACCTGGACGGCGTGGTAAGGCGGCTCCAGCGCGCGCGCGAACCGGCGCCCATCCGGCGCGAGCGCGTCCGGCTGCACGCTGCCCAGCGTCTCGCGCAGGATGGCCCCGTCGCAGCCGATCAGCCGCGCCAGCGCCTCCCCATCCGCGGCGGCCCGCACCGCGCCGGCGGCCTGCGCATCGCGGAAATCGGGAAACTGCTGGGCGAACGCCAGCAAGCTGTCGTCGAATACGTTCCAGGCCAGGCCGCCCGGCTGCGCCAGCACCTGCACCGCCGCCTCGGAGTAGCCCTGCGTTTCGTCATGAAACCGCCGGCCTTCGCGGTTGACCTGCACGGCGCCTTCCATCATCAAGGCCCAGGACACCAGCACACCTTGCGGCACCGCCCAGGAGCCATGCCCCTGGTAGCCGCCCAAATCGGCCAGGCGGGCCTGGAGCGCCCTGCCCCAGGCAATGGCGCTGCCGTCGTTGCCCGCGTGGCCCGCGAAGACGGCGTCGGCCATCTCGGGCAACAGCTCGCGCACCAGTTCGCGGTTGCCGCCGAAGCCGTTGCAGGCCAGCAGCACCAAGTCGCACCGCACCTGCTCGATGGCGCCATCCGGACGCAGGTATCCCAGCCCCAGCGCGCGGCCTTGGTCGTCCACCCACAGCTCGCGCACCAGCGCCTGCGCGATCACCGGGATGCCGGCGGCATCGGCGGCGCGACGCAGGCCGCTCATCAGCGCGGCCCCGGTGCGCTGCGGCACGGCATGCATGCGCAACGCGCTGTGACCCGGATAGAGAAAGCCCTCCAGCAATTCGAACTGCATGCCGTGCCGCTGCTCCAGCGCGTCCAGCGCCGGGCCGATGGCCTGTGCATACGCTGCCACCAGGTGCGGCGCAGCCGTGCCGTGGGCCTTGGCCTGGATGTCGCCGGCGAACCGCTCTGCGCTGTCGTCGATGCCCCGGCTGCGCTGGACGCGGGTGCCCGCCGCCGGGATGAACCCGGAGGAGAGCGCGGTGGAGCCGGAAGGCACGGCGTCGCGCTCGAGCACCACGCAATCAACGCCCCGGTCCGCCAGCATCAGCGCCGCGGTCAGGCCGCAGGCCCCGGCGCCGACCACGGCCACCTGCACCTTCAGTCGCGTCGCCCGCCATCCGCGCGGCGACGAGCACTCGAGGCGCCTGCGTATCCATCGCGACCTCAGGCGGTGGGCCGGAACAGGTACTCGCCGCCCGGCTTGCCCAGCACGTTGCCATCCTGGTAGATCAAGCGGCCGCGCAGGAAAGTTTCTTCCACGCGCGCCGACAGCTCCAGCCCCTCGAAAGGCGTGTAGCCCTGGGTCGATGGCGACGCCTTGGCCGAGATGGTCCAGGTCCGGGCAGGATCGACCAACGCGATGTCGGCATCGAAGCCTTCGGCGATGTCGCCCTTGCGGTTCAACCCGAAACGCTGCGCGGGGTTCCAGCTGGTGACCCGCGCCATATGGTTGTAGCTCATGCCGCGGCGCGTGCCTTCGCTCACAAGCGATGGCAGAAGGTATTCGGTGCCGCCGAAACCGCTCTTGGCCATCCAGATGTTGCCGAAATAGTGCTTGGGCACCTTCATCTCGTGACGGCAGCAGGCGTGGTCGCTCACGACCCAGTCCAGCTCCCCCGCCAGCAGTGCCTGCCACAGGAACTCCACGTCCTCGCGCGGGCGGATCGGCGGGTTCACCTTTGCGAGTTCGGCCGCCTTGCTGCCGATGTCCAGCATCAGGTGGCCGATGGTCACCTCGCGCCTGAAGTCGATGTGCGGAAACACGTCGGCCATCATCAATGCCGCCTGCACCGCCTTGCGCGAGGACAGGTGCAGCAGATTGATGTTGGGCAGCGCCGTTTCGTTGGCGAGGTAGCTGGCGATGAATACCGCCAGGCCTTCGGAGTGCGGGGGGCGCGAGGCGCTGTAGGCCGCCAGCCCCGTGAGCGACTTGTCCTTCTCCACGATCTTGGTGTAGGCCGTCATGATCTCGGCGGTCTCGCAGTGCAGCGACAGCGAAATCTGCGCGGCGCGCTGGGGCATCTTCTCGCGGGCGGCCTGGATGGCGCGCATCACGAACTCGAAATGGGCGAAGTCGTAGCGCTCGCCTTCCCCGATCATCAGGAACTCGCGCTGGCTGTCGCTCGCGCCATGCAGGCCGTGCGAGCCGTAGAACATGAAGATCTTGAAGCTCGCGACGCCGAATTTCTCGATCAGCATCTCGATCTCGCCATTGTGCGTGCTGTCCATGGGCGCCAGGTGAAAGCCGTAGTCCACATGGAACCGTCCTCTGGCGGTCTCGAGGACTTCCGGGTAGAACTTCTCGTAGGGGCCGCCCTTGTTCAGGTAGTACTGGCCGGTGCGAAAGTAGTTCAGGCTGGAGGTCACCCCGCCCATCGCCGCCGCCTTGCTCTCGCTCACGGCGTCTTCTTCCAGCGGCGAGTAGATGCCGCTGTGCATGTGCGCATCGACCACGCCGGGAAATGCCAGGCGGCCCTTGCCGTCGTGCACCGCCTTGGCGAGCGCCACGTCGATGCCGGGCGCCACCTTGGCGAACTTGCCGCCGGCGATGGCGATGTCGGCTTCGTGCACCGCGTTGCCGTGCGGCCGCACCACGCGCACGTTCTTGATCACCAGGTCATAAGGGGGAGCGCTCATGAAGGTTTCCTTTTTGCAAAGCGTTGTTGAAGCTGGGCCAGCAGGCCCCCTGCCTCGACCATGTCGAGCAGGAATCCGGGAATGGGTTCGGCGGCCAGAACCTGGCCGCCGGCCGCGACGATCTGCCCGGCGCGGGCATCGAACGAGATTCGCTCGCCCTCGGCGAGCCGGTCGGCGTTGTCGCAGGTGAGCAGCAGCAGGCCGACATTGAAGGCGTTGCGGAAGTACAGCCCGCCGAAGGATGGCGCGATCACGGCGGCGATGCCGAGTTGCACCAGCACGGCGGCAGCCTGTTCGCGCGAAGAGCCGATACCGAAATTCGATCCGGCGACGATCACGTCACCGGCGCGAACCCCCGGGGCGAAATCCGGGCGCAAGGTTTCCAGGCAGTGCCGGGCGATCACCTCGATGCCGTGCTTCATCGCGTGGCCCGGCGCCAGGGCGTCGGTGTCCACATCGGCGCCCAGGCGCCAGACGCGGGCATGGGAGGCGCGCACTGCGCTCATGAGCGAGGTTCCCGCATGACCTCGCGCGGATCGGTGATCACGCCGCGCAACGCCGAAGCCGCCACCGTGTAGGGCGAGCCCAGGTACACCTGCGCCATGGGCGAGCCCATGCGGCCGCGGAAATTGCGGGCCGTGCTGGAGATGACGACGGCGTCGTCGGGCATCGCGTCGCCATAACCGGCGCAAGCCCCGCAGGCGGTGGCAAGGAGCTGCGCGCCCGCATCGAGCAGGACTTGCAGCACGCCCTCCCGGCGCGCGGCCTCCTGGTCCTGCAGGCTTGCGGGCGCGACCATCAGCCGCACGTTCGCGGCGGCACGATGCCCGCGCAGAACCTCGGCCGCGGCCCGCAGGTCGTCGATCTTCGCGCCGGTGCAGGCGCCGATGTAGGCCACGTTGACCGGCGTGCCCGCATAGCGGCCCACGCCTTGCGCGTTGGCCGGGCTGTGCGGCGCCGCCACGAAGGGCTCCAGTGCCGCCGCGTCGAAGCGATGGGTCTCGCAGTCCGCGCTGCCCACCGCCGCCTCGTCGGTGTGCAGGCCGGTGATGTCCACGGCAGGCGCGCCGGTGGCGGCCAGCCACTGCAGGGTGGTGTCGTCCGGGGCGATGAGGCCGGCCTGCCCGCCGAGTTCAGCGCTCATGTTCGACAGCGTCATGCGCTCGGGCATCGACAGGGCCTGCACCGCGCTGCCACAGAACTCCAGCGCCTGGTAACGCCCGCCGTTCATGCCGAAGCGCCCGATCATGTGCAGCATCATGTCCTTGGCCACGACGCCGGGCGACAGCCGGCCGTCCCATTGCATCCGGATGGTCTGGGGCACGCGCAGCCAGATCTCTCCGGTGACGACCACCCCCAGCATTTCGGTGCTGCCGATGCCGAACATGTAGGCGCCGAACGCGCCGCCCGTGGGCGAATGCGAGTCGCCCCCGACGCAGAACATGCCCGGGCGGATATGGCCGTGCTGCGGCACCACCACGTGGCAGATGCCCTGGCTGTCGTAGACATGCGGCAGCTGCTGGTCGCGCGCCCAGTCCCGCGCGATGCGAACGATGCGGCGCGACTCGTCGTCCCGTTCCGGCACGTAGTGGTCCATCACCAGCACGATGCGGGATCGATCCCAGATGGATGCGCCCAGCGCTTCCAGCATGGGCTTGAGGCGGCGCGGACCCGAGGAGTCGTGGAACATCGCGAGGTCCACCCGGCAGTTCACGATCTCGCCGGGCGTCACCTCGGTTTTGCCGGCAGCTCGCGCGATCAGCTTCTGAGCCAGTGTCTGGGGTGGAGCAGGCATGTCGTTCAAAGGCCGAGGTAGGCCCGCCGTAACTCGTCGCTGCCCAGCAGCTCGGACGGCAGGCCCGAGAAGCGGATGGCGCCATTTTCCAGCACATAGGCGCGGTCCACCACTTCGAGCGACTGCCCCACGTTCTGTTCCACCAGCAGCACCGCCAGCCCGCCATCGCGCAGCTCGCGGATCAACGCGAACAGCTCTTCGACCAGCAGCGGCGACAGCCCCAGCGAGGGCTCGTCCAGGATCAGCAGCCGCGGCTCGGCCATGAGCCCGCGGCCGATGGCCAGCATCTGCTGCTCGCCGCCGCTGAGCGTGCCTGCGAGCTGGCGCGCGCGTTCGCGCAGGCGAGGAAACAATTTGAAAGACCGCTCCACATTGCCGGCGCGGCGCTCGCGCGCGCGGGTGAACGCGCCGAGCTCCAGGTTTTCCAGCACCGTGAGGTTGGGGAATATGCGGCGGCCCTCGGGTACCTGGATCAGGCCGGCCTTGACCACGTCGCGGTAGTGCGCCCGCGTCAGGTCCACGCCATCGAAGAGCACACGGCCGGCCCACGCCGGAAAAATAGCCGACACCACGTTGTTGAGCGTGCTCTTGCCCGCCCCATTGCTGCCCAGCAGGGCGACTGCTTCACCCTCCCCCACCCGCAGGTCCACGCCCCGCACGACCTCCACCGCGCCGTAGCCGGCGCGCAGGCCGCTCACGTCGAGCAGAGCCTTCATGGCGCGGCCTCCGCCGCGCGCAGCCGCGCCGCCATGCCGTGGCCCAGGTAGGCCTCGATCACCTTCGTGTCGCGCGTGACCTCGGCCGGCGTGCCCTGGGCGATCAAGTGGCCTTGCGCCAGCACCCACACATGCTGCGCCAGGTTCATCACGGCCTGCATCACATGCTCGATCATCAGCACCGTGATGCCGCTGTCGGCGATGCCGCGCACCACGGGAAGCATCTCGGCGATCTCGGCCGGATTCAGCCCCGCCAGCACCTCGTCCAGCAACAGCAGCCGAGGTTGCGTTGCCAGCGCGCGCGCCAGCTCCAGCCGCTTGCGGCCCGCCACCGTCAGGTCGGAGGCCGGTTTGTCCAGTTGGGCGGCGAGGCCGACCCGCCGCGCCACCTCTTCGGCTTGGAGCAGTGCCGCCGGACGGCTCGCGGTGCGCAGGTGCGCCCCAACGGCGATGTTCTGGCGCACGGTCTGCTGCGCGAAGGGCTGCACGATCTGGAAGGTCCGTGTCATGCCCAGCCTCGCATTGCGGTGGGGCGCGCGGCCGGTGATGTCCTCCCCCTCGAAAAAAATGCCGCCGCTGTCCGGCTTGATGAAGCCCGACACCAGCGCGAACAGCGTCGTCTTGCCCGCGCCATTGGGCCCGATCAGGGCGCACAGGCTGCCGCGCGGCAATTCCAGGCTGACGTCGCTCACGGCCGTGAGGCCCCCGAAGGCGCGCGAGACCCCGCGCACCGACAGCAGGGACTCAGTCATCGCGGCCTCCCCGCGGGCGAGGACGCCGCCAGCGCAGGGGCACGCCCATGCCGGCCACGCCACGCGGCAGGAACATGACGATCAATATCAGCACCGAGCCGTAGATCACCATGTTGATGCCCGGCAACTGGCCGAACAGGTTGCGTGTGAGGTCGGCGAGCACATGCAGCGCCAGCGCGCCGAGCATCGGGCCCCAGAGCGTGCCCATGCCCCCGACGATGGCCGCGACCAGCGCTTCGACCGAGGTGGCCGGCCCATAGGCGATGCCGGGATCGATGTACTGGAACACCTGCACGTAGAAAGCACCGCCCGCGCCCATCAGGGCGCCGGACAGCGCGATCGCGCCCAGCTTCACCCGGAACGGATCGACCCCCACCGCTCGCGCCGCGTCCTCGTTGTCGCGCACCGCCTGCAGCCAGGCGCCGAACCTCGAATGGCGCAGCCAGGCGGTCACCAGCAAGGCCGCGGTCACCAGGGCCAGCACCAGCCACAGGTAGCCCGCGCGGGAGGCGAACTGCATGTTCGCCGCCGACTCGCGCAGCGGCACCATCAGCCCCACACCCGCGCCGGTGAACGGCACCGACAGCGCGACGATGCGGAATACTTCGGCAAACGCCAGCGTGACCAGCGCGAAGTAAGAGCCCTTGAGGCCGTAACGGAACGTCAGTGCGCCCACGAAGATGCCTACCCCGGCGCTCGACGCCAGCGCCAGCGGCATGGCGAGCCAGGGATTCAGGCCCTGGACCTGCGCGATGGCCTGCACGTAGGCGCCGGTGCCGAAGAACAGCGCATGGCCGAACGAGAACTGGCCGCCGAAGCCACCCAGGATGTTCCAGGCCTGGGCGAGCAGGCACCCATAGAGCGCCATGGTGACGAAATTGAGCACGACGCCCGACTGGGTCAGCAGGGGCGCGCACGCCACCACCGCGGCGAACAGGGCGATCTCGGCCAGGTCCTTCATGCGCGCGCCCCGAACAGGCCTTGCGGGCGCAGCAAGAGCACGCCGATGAAGATCGCGAAGATGCCGACCTGGCCCAGCGACTCCCCGAGGTACAACCCGCCCAGCGACTCGACCACGCCGATCAGCAGGCCTCCCACGAGCGCGCCGGCGAAACTGCCCATGCCGCCGAGCACCACGATGGTGAAGGCCACCAGCACGAAACCGCTGCCGACCTGCGGATTGACGTAATAGGCCGGCATCAGGAAGCATGCGGCCGCGCCCAGGCAGGCCAGCCCGATGCCAAAGCTCATGGCATAGACATGCTCCACGTCGATCCCCATCAGGCGGGCGCCCTGCTTTTCCTTGGCCACGGCCCGGATGGCCCGCCCCAGGTCGGTCTTGACCATGAGCAGCATCAAGAGGGCCGACACAACCAGAGCGCCCGCGAAGGCGATCAGCTTGGGCAGCGCGATCATGGCGGGGCCGATGGCGACTGTGGCCAGCGTGTAGGACGTCTCGATGGTGCGCGTGTCGCTCTTGAAGAACAGCAGGGCCAGGTTCTCCATCACGATGGCCAGGCCCAGCGTGACCAGCAGGATGTTCTCGTCCTTGCCGTGGCTCGCGCGATTGATCACCACCCGCTGCAGCAGGTAGCCGAGCGCGAACATGCCGGGCACCACGGCAACGAGGGCCAGGTAAGGATCGACCCCGAGCTTCTCCTTGAGCAGGTACACGGCGTAGAGCGCCAGCATCAGCGCCGCCCCATGGGCGAAGTTGATGATGTGCAGCACGCCGTAGATCAGGGTCAGGCCCAGGGCCACCAGCGCATACACGGCCCCGGAGGTGACGCCGTTCAGGACGGCTGAAAACAGGATGCCGAAGTCGAGCATGGGCGGCTCTGGCCCCGCATCACGAACGCAGCGGGAATACCGGGTCGATCTCGCGATACTCGCGCGGCACGATCACCTTGATGTCGTTCTTTGCGACCTGCGTCATCAGCGGCTGGGCGCCCATATTCTGGCCGTTGACGAATTTCGTCGGGCCGTAAGGCATGAAATGGTTGGAGAAGGTGCTCTTCTCGAGCGCATCGGTGATGGCGGCGCGGTCGGCGCTCTTGGCGCGATCGAGGGCATCGGCCAGCAGCATCATCGCCGTGTACGTGTTGAAGATCTCGTACGTGTAGAACAGGCCATTGGCCTCCACCCGCTTGCGCAACTCGGCCGAGCGCTTGTCTTTCGGGTTGAACCAGTGGTTGCAGTCGATGATGCCGTTGGCCGCGTCCGGGAACTCCTTGACGAACTTGTAGCTGGAGGCAGCGCCGCCCAGCACGGAGTAGATCGCCTTGGGCGTCACCTTCTGCTGCTGCATGGTGCGAACCAGCAGCGCGTATTCGTTGTAGTAGTTGGCCGGGATCACGATGTCCGGGTTCAGCGACTTCATGCGCAGCACGATATTGTTGAAGTCGCGCGTGGGGTTGGCGTGCTTGACCACTTCCTTGACCTCGTAGCCATAGCCCGGCAACTCGCGCGCCAGCAGGCCGGCCGTGCCGGTGCCGAACAGCGACTCCTCGTGAATGATCATCACGGTCTTGGCCGGCTTGCCCGCGGTCGTGTTGAGCACGTGCAGGTTGGCCATGGCGATCTCGGCGCATTTGCGATAGCCCGGGCCGAAGCGGAAGGTGTTCTTCAGGCCGCGCTCCACGATCTGGTCGGCCACGCCCACGTCCACGACGTGCGGCAGGTTGTACTTGGCGGCCGCCTGCGTGGTGGCCAGGCAGATCGCCGAGGCATAGGCGCCGAGCACGGCCGAGACCCCGGCCTCGTTCATCTTCTCGACTTCGGCCGTGCCCGCTTGCGGCGTGGACTGCGCGTCGCCCAGCAGGGCCTCGATCTTCGCGCCGCCCATGCCCTTGATGCCGCCGGCCTTGTTGATGTCGTCGATCGCCATCTGCGCGCCCACGCGGCACTGCTGGCCCGAGTACGCGAGCGCACCGGTGACGGGATGCAGGACACCGATCTTCACGCTCTTGGGCTGCGCTCCCCCGACCAGGGGGAAGGCCATCGTCGAGGCGGCGGCGGCGGTTTGGGATATGAAACGGCGACGGGTGCTCATGGGTATCTCCTCGAAGGATCAATGGAACTGGGCGGTCACATCTTTGCTGACCCACACTTTGGCGTCGATGCCGCCGATGCGGGACAACTGCATTTCATATTCGTAGCGGTCCGGCCGGTACAGGCCGTGAAGCCACTGGACAGGGCGCTCCTGGTCGTCATAGATCAGGCGCCGCACCGCGAGCAGCGCGGAGCCGACCGAGACGTCCAGATGGGAAGCGACCTCGGCGTCGGCCAGCCGCGCCGATATGTTCTGGGTGGCGCGTCCGACTTTCACGCCGGCTTCTTCCAGCAATAGCAGGATCGGTTTTTTCGACAGCTCGCGCCGCCCGAAACGGCGCGCCACGGCGTCGGGAACATAGGTGGTGATGTGCGACAACGGCCCCTCGGGCGTGCTGCGCACCCTCACCGCTTTCTGAACCGGGTCGCCCGGCGACAGCCCCAGCGCGGCCGCCACGGCCTGGGAAGCGGTGACGGTGCCGACGTCGAGAACCTTGACGGACGTGCGCAGCCCCATGCTGACCAGGTTCTCCAACAGACCCGTCAACTGCGTTCGCATCGGCTCGCTGGCAGCGATCGCGGGCGGGACCTGCGCGGCCAGGATCGGCCGGGTGCCGCGGCCGGGCTCGCGGACGATCAGGCCCTCGGACGCCAGTTGCTCCAGTGCCCGGCGCACCGTCACCCGGGCCACGGCGAACTGGCGCATCAATGCGAGTTCGCCCGGCAGGCCCCGGTCGAAGCGCCCTTCCTGCAATTGCTCACGCAGTACGAGGTAGATGCGGTGGTACTTGGGCAGGGACAAGGCGGAAGCCATCGGGCATCCTAGGGTTTTGCAGAATGTCCTGTCAATGGGACATTTGCGCCCCAGGCGCGAATCGGGACTAGGGCCTCATCGTCAATCCAGCTTGATGCTCAGGTCGACCGCCAGCTTGATCCACACCGGCACGTCGCGCTCCCAATCCTTGCGCGTCTCGGCCAGGTTCTTGGGCTTGTTCGGGATCGCGAAGCTTTCACGCAGCTTGGCCGCGCCGGGGGTGTTAGCCCAGTCCACCGCGGCACGCGACAGCGTCTGGAGCACTGCCTCCGGCGTGCCGCTGGGCGCCAGCAGCGGAAGACCGCCCTCGAGCGTCACCAGCCGACCCTCGATGCCCTGCTCGACCAGCGTCGGAACGTCTGGGAGCTTGGGGCTGCGGTAGCTGCCCGTCACACCGATGGCGCGCACGCCGCGCGTCGACACGGTGTTGAATGCCTGGTAGCTGCCGACGGCGATCTGCAGTTGGCCGCCGGCCACGTCCACCCACATCGGTGCCTCGCCCCGGTAATGGACCGGCTGAATCTGGGTGCCCTCAGCCCGATTGGTCTGGTCCGCCACCATGTGCGGGTAAGAACCGGGCGCGTAGGTGCCCATCGAAGTCGGGTTCTTCTTCGCGTACTCGATGAACTCCTTGAAGCTGCCTATGCCCAGCTTCTCGGGCACGCCGACCACCAGCGGGCCGGACGGGAAGAAGGCGACGGGTGTCAGGTCCTTGTCCAGGTTGTACGGCAGCTTGCTGTACAGCACCCGGTTCTGCCATACCGTGCCCGAGGTCGTCATCAGGAGCGTGTGGCCGTCCGGCGGTGACTTGGCGACGAGATCGATGCCGATGATGGCGCCGGCGCCCGGCTTGTTCTCCACCAGTACCTGCTGGCCCAGCTTGCCGCCGAGGAATTCGGCGTAATGGCGTGCGTAGGCGTCGGTCAGGCCGCCGGGAGGAAACGCGACAACAATGCGCACCGGTTTGTTGGGCCACTTGGGCGTCTGGCCCAGCGCAGCCGGTGCGAGCGCCGTGGCGCCGAGCGCGCCTGCAGCTCTCAGAAAGTCGCGGCGCTTCGCGCCTGTCGAAGGGTTCATGCCGGTCTCCTTGTAGCGCTCGCGCGTTCCGCCGAACCGAAGGGCCGCCGCGGTGCAGAAGCGAAAAGCTCGCATGCCTCGGTCGGGAGTCTCGCACTGCACGAAAGAGCTGGCAAGCCGCGGTGTTCAATGTCCGCTTCTGGGCCGAAAGAGGACCAGTGAGACGCGATCTGGGGCGAATCGTCTCTTGAGCACAGCCGGGTCAGCCGCATACCCGCGCAACAGCGGCGGCGGTCCTACACCGTGCCCGCCCGCGCTGCGGGAGAATGGGCCATGACCTGCTTGCGGCGCCGTCACTTGCTTGCCCTGCCCCTGGCCGCGATGCTCGCCGCCTGTGCGGCTCCGCCGCCGCAAGCCACCGTGCAGGTCTTCACCCTGGCGCCGCAGCTGCCGCCCGGAACCACGTATCGCCATGAGCGCCTGCCCTCGCAGGCCGCCCGACCCGACCAGGCCACGATGGAGGGCGTCGCAGATGCGGTGCTCTCACGCGCGGGGCTGCGGCGCGACGACGCGAACCCGCGCCTGGCCGTTCATGTGACGGTCAGCCAGGATGCCGCGGCGTACGGGCCGGCGTGGGGCCCACCCTGGGTGGGCGTGGGCATCGGCGGCGGCAGCTGGGGCGGCAGCAGCATGGGGATCGGGGTGAACTTCCCGATCGGCGGCACCGCCGTGTATCCGTCGCAGCGCGTGGACGTGCTCCTGCGCGACCTGGCCAACGCGCAGGTGGTGTTCCAGTCGCAGGCCAGCGGCAACTCCGGCGCGAGCGCCGCGACCCTGCTGGAGGCGGCGCTGCGCGACTTCCCGAACGTGCCGCCCGGCACGCGGCTGGTGCCGCTGTCGGGGCCGGTTGGGTACTGAAGCCGTATGCACGGACGCAGTACGTGTGTGGGATGACTGCTTTCGACCCGTTCCGAACGCCCACTCGATCTGCCCTGCGGCTACTTCCTCAGAGCGATGGTGACCAGGGCCGAGGAATTCTCTATGGCGACTACACCATGCACTAGATTGCCCGACAGGAAGAGAAGCTGACCGCCACTGAGAACATGGCTCTTGCCTTCGGCTGTGACATCGATCCTGCCTTCGATGCATTGAATCGTGATCTCTCCGGGAACCTTGTGAGGAGGTAGCGATTTGCCGGCTAGCAGAACCAAGCGAATGACCTCAAGGTCTTCGGACTTGAATAGCGCGAGGGTCTTCTCAGCTGGCAGCTGCCCATCGAAAGGCAGGACGTTGATTGCTTCGCCCGAGAGTGCGTGATTGATAGCCATGCGTAAGTATGTCAGACGGCCCCTCCCCCCGATACACCCGCCGCCCCCGCCCCGAAGGCGTGATCAGCTCGAACCCGGTGCGCGCCTGCAGCACGATGAAGTCCGCCGGACACCCCACCCGGATCGCACCGTCCCACTCCAGTTTCATTGCACGTGCCGGCGCCGTGGTGATCGTCCCCAGCCAGTCGGCGGCGTCCGGCAGGTGGGCCACCTGCACCCCGAGCCCGAACGTCTCGATCAGGTCGTAGCTGCCGTAGGGATAGAAGGCATCCCCCACGTTGTCGGTGGCGATGCACACGTTCACCCCCGCCTCCCGCGCCTCGCGCAGCCGGGTGATCCCCCGCTCCACCGGCGTGCCGCCCCATTGGCCCTGCAAGTAGAGGTTGGTCGTTGGCAGCGCCACCAGGTGGATGCCCGCATCGGCGCATCGCTCCAGTGTCCGCAGCGCGTCGGACCGTGGTTGCATCGCCAGGCTGCACGCATGCCCGCAAGTAACGCGGCCCTGTAGCCCGTACTCCAGCGTCAGGCCGGCCACGCAGGCCAGCGCGGTGGCGTCCGCATGAAGCCCTTCGTCCACGTGCAGGTCGAGTGCCAGTCCGTGCTCCGCGGCCAACGCGAAGGCGCGCCGCAGCTTGGGTTCGAGGTCCGCGTTGCGATATGCGTAGATTCCGAGCACGCCCCCCAGTTCCGACAGCAGGCGCGCGCGCTCCCAAGCCGCGCCCTCGGCGTCGAACGCGTCCAGCGGCGTCAGCGAGACGAACTGCAGGGCGATGCGGTCGCGCCAAGCCTCCCGCAGTTCCAGCAGCACGGACAAGCTGAGTGGCGGCATCGGGTCCGGCCAGTCGATGTGCGTGCGCAGTGCACGTGTGCCGCAGCGCCAGGCGTCTTCGAGCGCGCGGGTCATGCGCGAGCGCACCTGTTCGGCCGTCCATCCGGCGCGGCACGCCTTCATTCGCGCGATGGCCGTGCCGAGGTCGCCCCGGGCCTCGCCGACTTCATCGACCGTGTAGTTCTTGTCGATATGGACATGCACGTCGACCGGCGCGCTCACCAGCGTGCCCTCCGGCGCGCCCGGCACCGGCACGATGCGCGTGATGCGCCCCTCCTGCCAGCTCACTTCGAAGGCCTGGGCCGCCGGCGCGGTAGAGGCGAAGCCTCGCAGCGCAGGCGGAATGACAACGCGTTGCAGCAGGCCATTCAAAGTTTGTGTCCTCCCCGGAAATGTGTTTTGACGATTGGTCAATCCATTTGTTTGTACACTACGCGCCCATCGCACGCAACCGAAAGACCGGCCCATGGAACAGACGCAAGCAGTACAGCCTCCGCGGGTGCTGGTGGTGGGCGCGGGCGCCATCGGCGCGCTCTATGGGGGCATGCTCGCGCGTGCCGGCGCCGAGGTTTCGGTGGTCTGCCGCTCGGACTACGATGCCGTGTCCGTCGTCGGCTTCGATATCCAGTCAAAAAGCTGGGGTGATTTCGTGTTCCGCCCGGCACAGGTGCTGCGCTCCGCGGCGCAGGTGCTGCTTGCGCCCGACTACCTGCTGCTGTGCGTGAAGACGGTGCGCGGGCTGGACCGACCAGCGCTGGTGCGCGAAGCCATGGGCCCGAAGACCGTGCTCACCGTCATCGGCAACGGCATCGGCATCGAGCAGGAGCTTGCCGACGCGTTTCCCCGCAACGAGCTGGTCAGCGTGCTGGCGTTCGTGGCGGCCAGCCGGGTCGGCACGGCCAGCGTGCGCCACCAGGCGCTCGGGCACCTGGCGATGGGCAGCTATCCCTCGGGCGTGTCGCCGGCGGCGCAGCGCCTGGCCGACCTCTTCGTGAAGGCCGGTGTGCCTTGCGAGACCAAGCCCCAGATCGCCGCGTCGCGCTGGCTCAAGAACCTCTGGAACATCGCGTTCAATCCGATTTCGGTCCTGGGCGGCAGCCTCGACACACGCACCATCCTCGCGCCCGAGGAAGGAACGGCGTTCGTGCGCCGTGTCATGCGCGAAGCGGCGGCGGTCGCGGCCGCCAACGGCTGGCCGATTGCCGACAGCGTGATCGACGAGGCCATCGCGAGCACGCGGGCGATGGCGCCCTACAAGACCAGCATGGCGCTCGACCACGAAGCCGGCCGGCCGATGGAGATCGAGCCGATCCTGGGCAACGTGGTGCGCTCCGCGCATGCCCACGGAGTGCCTGTGCCGTCACTGGAAGCGCTCTACGCGCTGGCGCTGATGGTGCAGGAACGCGACACCGCCGCGAAATAAGCACGCAGCTCCTGTATTCAAGGGTTATTCCCGACGTGCGCCGGCTCCTGCGTACTCAACAATAGGCGGGATTTTTCCAACTGGTCAATCCAATCGTCAAGCAGTGCTACGGCCTGCAAGCAAGGAATACATGAAGCGCTACTGGGCCGATTTCACCGCCCCCGAACTCGCGGCACTGGATCGCGAGCGGCTGATCGCCGTGCTGCCGGTGTCCGCAATCGAACAACACGGGCCGCACCTGCCGCTATCGGTGGACACGACCATCGTCGAAGGCGTCGTCGACCGCGTGATCGCGCAGCTGCCGGACGACCTGCCGGCCGTCTTCCTGCCCACGCAGCGCATCGGCAAGAGCAACGAGCACTCCCGCTATCCGGGGACGCTGACGCTTTCGCTGCAAACGCTGGTCAACCTGTGGATGGAGATCGGCGACTGCGTGGCCGCCGCGGGCGTGCGCAAGATGGTCATCTTCAACAGCCACGGCGGCCAGGGCATGGTGGGCGACATCGTCGCGCGCGACCTGCGCGTCAAGCACGACATGCTGGTCGTCGCCACCAACACCTACTCCTTCGGCACTCCGCCCGGCATGTTCAGCGCCGCCGAGACGCAGCATGGCATCCATGGCGGCGACAAGGAAACCTCGGTGGTACTGGCGCTGCGGCCGGACCTGGTGGACATGACCAAGGCGCGCAACTTCCGCTCCAGCGCCGAGCGGCTGGTGTCCGAGACCCGGCACCTGTCGATCAATGCCCGCGCCAAGGTCGGATGGCAGATCCAGGACTTGAACCCGGAAGGCGCCTGCGGCGACGCCAGCCTGGCGACCGCCGAAAAGGGCGACGCGGTGCTTGCGCACGTCGCCACGCAATTCATTGAAATGCTGCGCGACCTGGACAACACCAGCCCCGAGTGGCTGGCCCAGCAGCCCGCGGTGCGCTAAAGGAAACTCGATGAACGCAGTACTTGAACCGGCGCGCGCCGGGGAAGCAGCGCAGCCGCTGCTGCGCCTCTCGCGCATCCACAAACGCTATTCCAACGGCACCGTCGCGCTGCGCGACATGTCGCTCTCGATAGCCCGCGGCGACTTCGTCAGCCTGCTCGGCCCCTCCGGGTGCGGCAAGAGCACGGCCCTGCGGATGATGTCGGGCCTGCTGGGCCTGTCTTCGGGCGAGATCACCTGGACCGAGGGCGCCGCCGGGCCCGACGCGCACAGCCGCGACATCGGCTTCGTGTTCCAGGAACCCACGCTGATGCCCTGGGCCACCGTCTTCGACAACGTCTACCTGCCGCTGCGCCTGGCGGGCGTGTCGCGCTCACGCGCCGATGGCGAGGTGCGAGAGGCGCTCGCCATGGTGGGACTTTCCAAGTTCGCCGACGTCTACCCGCGCGAGCTCTCCGGCGGCATGAAGATGCGCGTCTCGATCGCCCGCGCGATGGTCACGCGGCCCAAGCTGCTGCTGATGGACGAGCCCTTCGCCGCCCTGGACGAGATGACCCGGGCCAAGCTGAACGACGACGTCCTGCGACTGTGGAAGGAACGCGGCCTGACGGTGGTGTTCGTCACCCACAACGTGTGGGAAGCGGTCTACCTCTCCACCCGCGTGGTCGTCATGGCGGCCCGCCCCGGCCGCGTGGTGGAGGACATCCGCATCGACGGCCCGCACCCCCGCAACGAGGCCTTCCGTACTTCGCCCGCCTACGCCGAGCAGTGCGTGCGCGTTTCCACATCCCTGAAAGAGACCTTGGCCCATGCTAGCGTCGACCATTGAAACGCCCGAGGCGGCGCCGGCCGCCAACACCGACGCCGACCGCCGGCACGATCGCCGCGAACGGCTGCTGACCGTGGGGGCGCCGCTGGCGGTCCTGCTGGTGGCGCTGGGCAGCTGGGAGCTGTTCGTGCGCTGGAATGATGTGCCGCACTACATCCTGCCCGGGCCGCTGCTGGTGCTGCAGACGCTGTGGCAGAAGTGGGGCTCTCTGCAGCTGTCGCTGCTCTTCACCGTCAAGCTCACCCTCCTGGCCCTTTTGCTGGCCGTGCTGGGCGGCGTTGCCATCGGCACGCTTTTCGCGCTCTCGCGCCGCGTCGAGGTGAGCCTCTTTCCCTACGCGGTGATACTGCAGGTCACACCGATCATCGCCATCGCGCCGCTGATCATGATCTACGTGGACAGCACGATGGGCGCGCTGCTGATCTGCGCCTGGATCGTCGCGTTCTTCCCGATCCTCTCCAGCACCGTCATCGGCCTGCGCAGCGCGGACCACAACCTGCGCGATCTCTTCACCCTCTACAAGGCCACGCCCTGGCAGCGCTTCCGCCTGCTGCAGACGCCCTCCGCGCTGCCCTACTTCATGTCCGGCCTCAAGGTCTCCGGCGGGCTCGCGCTGATCGGCGCCGTGGTCGCCGAATTCGTCGCCGGCGCGGCCGGCAAGGAGACGGGCCTGGCTTCGCGGATCTTCGAGGCGAGCTTTCGCAGCGACATCCCCCTGATGTTCGCCGCCCTGCTGCTGGTCTCCTCCTGCGGCATCCTGATTTTCCTGGTGACCAGCTGGATCTCGCACAAGGTGCTGGGCCACTGGCACGAGAGCGAACTCAAACGGGAGCGATGATGGCAATGGTTGACATGCACGCCGCGGCGGAGCGGCAGGGCGGAAGGGCGCAGCAGATCGAGTCGTTCCGGCGCAGCCTGGGCGACATCGCCTGCCTCACCTCGCAGGACGAGCTGCGCTCCCGCGTCACGCGACTACTACTGGTACAGCCCCGTGCTGGAGCAGCTGCTGGATGACTGCCGCGCCGAGATCGTGGTGCTGCCGCGCACCGAGGAGGAAGTGTTGCATGTGGCGGCGGCGGCCGCACGCCACCGCCTGCAGGTGACCGTGCGCGGCGGCGGCACCGGCAACTACGGCCAGGCCGTTCCCCTGCAGGGCGGCGTGGTCCTGGACACGACGCTCCTTGACCGCATCGTGTCCATCGAGAACGGCGTGGCCCGCGTGCAGGCCGGCGCCCGCGCTCGAATCGGTGCTGGAGGCGGTGCGCGCCACCGGCCAGCAGCTGAGGATCTATCCGTCCACCTTGGACATAGCCACCATCGGCGGCTTCGTCGCGGGCGGCTCCGCCGGCATCGGCTCGGTGCGGCACGGCATCCTGCGCGAGTCGGGCACCATCCGCGCGCTGCGCGTAGTCACGCTGGAGGAGAACCCCCGCATCCTGACCCTCACCGGCGCGGACATCGAGCTCGTCCACCACGCCTGGGGCACCAACGGAATCATCCTGGAGGTGGAAGTGGCGCTGGTGCCGGCGGTGGACTGGCTGCAGTGCATCGCCCTCTTCCCCAGCTACCCGGACGTGATCCGCTTCGGCTCCGCCGTGATGGCCAGCGGCATCGACGTGTTCCTGCTGAGCGCCGTGGATCGCCGCTTCGGACCCTACTACGCCGAGTTCGGATCGCACTTCGACGGGAGCGCGGATGCCATCTTCTCCATGGTGCATCCCGACGAGCGGGAGCGCTTCTTCGCCCTGGTCGAGGCGCATGGCGGCCGCCCGGGCCTGTGCATGACGCCGGAGGAACTCGCCCGCGCGGGCCTGCCGCCCGTCCACGAGTGCGCCTACAACCACACCACGCTGCGGGCGCTCAAGGTCGACCGCAGCTGGACCTACCTGCAGATGGTGGTGCCCGCGCCGTTCGATCCGGCCCTCATCGCCGCGCAAATGGAGCGCTACGGCGACGAGATGCTGATGCACCACGAGTTCGCCCGTCTGGGCGGGCAGCCGCGCCTGTCCGGACTGGTGGCGGTGCAGTACCTGGACGAGGACCGCCTGGACGAGATCATGGCCGAACTCGTGCAGGACGGCTGCCATGTGATGAACGCCCATGTGCACGTGCTCGAAAGAAGCGGGCGCAAGCAGATGGGCGAAGAAGAACTGCGCTTCAAGCGCTCGATGGATCCGTACGGGCTGATGAACCCCGGCAAGATTCTTTCCCTAACCTGACCCTTTCCGATACACCCTAGGAGACACCCCTTGATCATCAAACGCATCGCCCGCGCGGCCGCTGCCGTTCTCGCTGTCGGCCTGCTCGCCGCCGGCGCCGCCCACGCCCAGCAGAAGCTCGTGTTCGCCACCAACTGGAAAGCCCAGGGCAGCCACGGCGGCTTCTACCAGGCTGTGGCCGACGGCACCTACAAGAAGTACGGCCTGGACGTGGAGATCATGCAGGGCGGCCCCCAGGCCAATCCGCGGCCGCTGATGCTGGCGGGCAAGATCGACCTGATGATCCCGATCGGCCTGATCGGGATGATGGAGGCCAACAAGAGCAAGCTGCCGACCACGCTGGTGGGCGCCTTCATGCAGAAGGACCCGACCTCGCTGATGGCGCACGCGGGCCAGTACAAGAACTTCGACGACCTGGCAAAGGCCAAGACCGTCTACGTCGCCAAGGCCAGCCAGTTCAGCTTCTGGAAGTGGCTCACCGCCAGCCGCGGCTTCACCGACGCGCAGTACAAGCAGTACAACTACGCGATGGCGCCCTTCCTGTCGGACAAGGCCTCGGTGCAGCAGGCGTACGCCACGGCGGAGCCGCTGTATCTCGCCAAGGACGGCGTGAAGACCGACGTCTTCCTGCTGGCCGACCAGGGCTGGGAAGCCTATGCGAACATGATCGAAGCGCGCAACGACATGGTCGAGAAGAATCCCGAGTTGATCCAGAAGTTCCTGGACGCCTCCGCGATCGGCTGGAACACCTATCTCTACGGGGGCGACCGCAAGGCGGCGTACGCCCTGATCAAGAAGGACAACCCGGAGATGACCGACGAAAAGATGGACGCAGGAAGTCGCCAAGCTGCAGGAGCTGGGCATGATCGATTCGGGCGACGCCCGCACCAAGGGCATCGGCGCGATGTCCCTGGAGCGCCTCAAGCGATTCAACGACGAAATGGTCAAGGCCGGCGTGTTCGGCGCCAACGAGGTGGACGTGAAAACGCTGGCCACCGACCGCTTCGTGAACAAGCGCGTGGGCGTGGACCTGCGCGCCAAGCTGGCGAAGTGATAACTACTCCCATTCGCACGCCGGACGGCCGCACGGCGGCCCTGGCCTCGCGCCGCGCCGAGATGATGGACCGGATCTCGGCGGCGGCGCTGCAGGAGTTCTCCCAGCACGGCCTGCGCGGAACCTCCACGCAGAACATCGCCGAGCGGGCCGGCATCTCCAAGCAGCAGCTGCACTACTACATCGAGAGCAAGGAGGCCTTGTACGAGTCCATCCTGCTTCGCACCATGCAGCACTGGGGCCACATCGGGCTGCACTCCGACGAGGACAACAGCGACCCGGCGACGGCGCTGGCCCGCCTGGTGCGCCGCAAGCTCGAATTCGCCTTCGACTACCCCGACGTGTCGCGCCTGTTCAGCGGCGAGATCATGAGCGGCGGCCACGTGATCCGCGGCATCTGGGAGCGGGGCCAGGGCATGGTGGATGCCGCCGCTGGCGTCATCCGCGGCTGGGTGCAGGGCGGCAAGATCGACCCGGTGGAGCCGATCTACCTGCTCTTCAACATCTGGGCCCTGACGCAGCACTATGCCGACTACGAAGCCCAGGTGCGTTTCTTCACCCACTGGCCGCCCGGCAAGCCCCTGGACCGGGAAAAGATCTGCCACGAGATCACGGGGTTGATCTTGCGCGGCGTGGGCCTGGACTATCCGCAACCGGCTGTCGCCGCCGCGGGCGCCAAACGGAGGGCCTGACAACGATGCAAGCCAACGAGACAAGCACCGCCGGCCAGCCGCTGGCGCGCTACGCCAGCTGGAAGCGCGTCGGCGACATGGTCTACATGTCGGGCGTGATCGCGGTGGAGCCTTCGAGTGGCCGCGTGCTCGAGTCTTTTGAAGATGTGCCCGTCGCAGTGCGCGCCCAACTTGGCCAGACGGGCGAATTGTCGGTGGATGTCTTCCAGGCTCCGGCGCTGGTGCAAAGCTGGGTCGTGCTGGATCGCATCCGGCAGCTTGCCGAGGAAGCCGGGGGGACCATGGAGGACGTGTTCAAGCTGGTCCAGTACTTCACGGACCTGCGCGACTACCCCTTGTACAACCGCGTCCGCCGGCTGTTCTACCCGGCTTCGCCGCCGGTCTCCACCGTGGTGGAAGTCAGCGGGATGCTGCCCAGCCGCAGCGTGCGCATCGAGGTGGAAGCGACGGCGTACATCCCGGTGGATCGGCGCAAGGGTTGACAGCCGAAGTAGTTGTCATGCCGGGCTACGACCCGGCATCCACGTCGGCTGATCGCCTCAGGTCACGTCGCGCGACTTTCCCTTGAGCAGCCCGTAGAGGAACAGCAGCACCACGGCCCCGATCACCGAAGCTATCCAGCCGGCCGGCTCGTTCTGCTGGTACCAGCCCATCGCCATGCCGGCATAGCGCGCCAGGAACGCGCCGGCTATGCCCAGCAACGTGGTCATGATCAGGCCCAGCTTGTCATCCCCGGGTTTGACGGCGCGCGCGATCAGCCCCACGATGAAGCCGACGATGACGGTGCCAAAGAACTCGACCATGGAATACCTCCTTGAAAATCCGGAGTCCCACTTTACTGCGGGGCCTGCGCCTCATGTGGCCCGGCAATTCACCCTGTATTGATGTATTGGTAAACTTGGGCTTGCCCGAGGCGCCGCAGCGCCTTGTTTCATCCACAGCCTCTGGATCTACACCATGAACCGCTGGAATCAAACCCGGGCCCGCCTCATACAGGTCGCATTCGCGGCCGTGGCCGGCCTCTCGTTCGCCCTGCCCTCTGCCGCGCTCGCGCAAGGCTTTCAACGCGACGCCCCCAAGGACGTCGTGCCGGGCCAGCTGACCCTGACCGCGCCGCCTGAAGTCACGATGGACGGCAAACCCGACCGTCTCTCTCCCGGATCGCGCATCCGCGACCTCAACAACATGCTGGTCCTCACCGGCAGCGTCGTGGGCCAGACCCTGCCCGTGGTGTATCGCCGCGATTCCGCCGGCCTGGTGCACGAGGCCTGGATCCTGACCGCGGAGGAATACAGCAAGCTCGGCGGGACCTCCGGCTCGGGGGCCGAAGGCTACAAGCGATTCAACGAGTTGCTGGCGCTGATCTTCGGCGCCCGCAAGTAGGTGCGAGGTTCGCCATGAGCGCAGCGCAGAACCGCTTCAAGCAAGCGAAGGCCCCCTCGGGGGGCAGTGCAGCCGCCTCGGCGGCAAACGTGGGGGCCCCATTACCTAAAAAGGTCTTTATCAAGACCTTCGGCTGCCAGATGAACGAGTACGACTCGGACAAGATGGCCGACGTGATGAATGCCGCAGAGGGCTACGAACCGACGAAAGACGTCGAGGAAGCCGACCTGATCCTGTTCAACACCTGCTCGGTGCGCGAAAAGGCGCAGGAGAAGGTGTTCAGCGACCTCGGGCGCGTCAAGCATCTCAAGCAAAAGGGCGTGCTGATCGGCGTCGGTGGATGCGTCGCCAGCCAGGAAGGCGCAGCCATCATCGAGCGCGCACCGTTCGTGGACGTGGTGTTCGGGCCGCAAACGCTGCACCGGCTGCCGGAACTGCTGCGCGAGCGCGAGCGGCAGCACCGCCCGCAGGTGGACATCAGCTTTCCCGAGATCGAGAAGTTCGACCATCTGCCGCCGGCGCGGGTGGACGGCGCCACGGCGTTCGTGAGCATCATGGAAGGCTGCTCCAAGTACTGCAGCTATTGCGTCGTCCCCTACACCCGCGGCGAGGAAGTCTCACGGCCGTTCGACGATGTCCTGGTCGAGGTCGCGGGCCTGGCCGACCAGGGGGTCAAGGAAGTGACACTGCTGGGCCAGAACGTCAACGCCTACCGCGGCAAGATGGGCGACAGCGCGGATATCGCCGACTTCGCGCTGCTCATCGAGTACGTGGCCGAAATCCCCGGGATAGAGCGCATCCGCTATACCACCAGCCACCCCAACGAGTTCACCCAGCGGCTGATCGACGCCTATGCCAAGGTGCCCAAGCTGGTGAGTCATCTGCACCTGCCCGTGCAGCACGGAAGCGATCGCATCCTGATGGCGATGAAGCGTGGCTACACCGCCATGGAATACAAGAGCACCGTGCGCAAGCTGCGCGCGATCAGGCCCGAACTCGCGCTGTCCAGCGATTTCATCGTGGGCTTCCCGGGCGAGACCGACGAAGACTTCGGCAAGATGATGAAACTCATCGCCGACGTCGGCTACGACAACAGCTTCAGTTTCATCTTCAGCCCGCGGCCCGGCACGCCGGCGGCGGCGTTGCACGATGAGACCCCGCATGAGGTCAAGCTCAAGCGATTGCACCTGCTGCAGGCGGCGATCGACGACAACGTCGCGCGCATCAGCGCCAGCCGCGTCGGCACCGTCCAGCGCATCCTGGTGGAAGGGCCTTCGCGCAAGGATGCCAGCGAACTGGCCGGGCGCACCGAGTGCAACCGGATGGTGAACTTCAAAGGGCCGCAGCAGCTGGTTGGCCAAATGATCGACGTGACGATCACCGCGGCGAATTCACATTCGCTGCGCGGCGAAGCACTCATGCCGCAAGCCATGGCGCTGGCGGCCTGACCCGGCCGTTGCCGCCATGGGCTCTTTCCGGCAACTGCTGCTGGTCGCGTTCATGCTGATTGCCGCGCTGCTCGGCGGCACCGCGCTGCGTGCGGTCGTCATCCTGGATCGCCTCATGGCGAAAAGCAGCGAGGCCGCGGGCCAGGCGCTGGCCCTGAACGGGGCGGCGCAGGCACTGACCACGCGGACGGCGGGTATGGAACGGGCGGCCCGCCAGTCGCTGATCCTCAATGATTCCGTCCTGCGCAAGCAGTTCGAGGAAGAGACGCGGGGCGCGCATGCCGCACTGGCTGAGATCGACGTCGGCGACTTGCCCAAGCCCGAAGTGCTGCAGTGGCATGCCCAGGCGGACACGATCCAGAAGCTGTTCCAGGGTCCGCAAGAGACCGCGCTGGAGCGCGAGCGCAGCATCGCTGCCGAGTTTCGCGAACTCGTCGCACTCAACAACCGCATCACCGCGCAGACCCAGGCCCTGATCGAGCAGCGCAACAAGGCTCTGGACGAGCAGCTGGAAGCCAGCCGTGTCCGCTTGACCCGCCAGGTGCTGTTGACGATTGCGCTTGCGGTCTTGCTCGCTCTGGGGCTGGGCATCTGGTTGGCGCGGCCTTTCAAGCACCTGGAGCGGGCCATCGTCGGGCTGGGCGAAAACCGGCTCGGCGATCCGATCAATATCAAGGGGCCTTCGGACGTCCGCGGGGTCAGCCAGCATCTCGAATGGCTGCGCCTGCGCCTGACCGAGCTGGATGCGGACAAGGCACGATTCCTGCGCCACGTTTCGCACGAACTGAAGACTCCGCTTGCCGCACTGCGCGAAGGTGTGGCACTGCTTCAGGAAGGGGTGCCGGGCGAGCTCAACAGGAGCCAGCGCGATGTGACCCGAATCCTGCACCAGAACACGCTGACTCTGCAGGGACAAATCGAGGCGCTGTTGCGCTTCAATGCCGCTGCATTCGAGGCCCGGCAGCTGCAGCGGCGCAGGACTGATCTGCTGGCGCTGATCGAGCAGCAGGTCGAGGCCCAGCACCTGCAAAGCCAGGCGATGCAACTGGAGGTCGTGGTGGAGGGCGAGCCCGTTTCGCTGCAGGTCGATCCCGAGAAACTGGGGACCGCCATTGCCAACCTGCTGTCCAATGCCATTCGTTTTTCGCCCCGTGGCGGCACCGTCCGCGTGCAGCTGTCCTCGCAGTCCGACCTTGTGCGCATCGATGTGCTTGATCAGGGTCCCGGCGTCGCCGAAACCGACCGCGACCGCGTGTTCGAGCCGTTTTACCGCGGCGAGCGCCAGCCACAGGATGTAGTGCGGGGCACCGGCATCGGGCTGTCGATCGTCACCGAATATGTCCAGGCCCACGGCGGGCGGGTCGGGCTTCCGTCCGACGGCCAGGGGGGCCATTTCAGGATAGAACTGCCTAATGCAAGCTGACCCTCGTACGGCCGGGCACGCTCGCGCGCGCCGCCTCCCACACCTCGTCATGGTTCTGGCCTTTGCCGCCGGACTGTACGGCTGCGCCTCCACAGCCCCGTCGCCTGCCGCGCCGCTACCTATGGCGTCACTTCCCGACCCGCAGCCGGAGGCTGCCCCTGCCCCTGCCCCGGCCCCGGCCCCGTCGCCCAGCCCGGCGGAAACCGTGCTCGCCTACGCGGAGCGCATCAGGACTTTCCAGGCGCCCGAGCTGGCGCAGGAAATCACTGGCCTTGGCGATCCCCAGGACTCGCCGCTTCGGCAGATGCAGTTGGCGATCGCGCTGGGTTTTGCCCGCACTCCCGCCAACGTTGCGCGCGCGCAGGCCCTGTTGCAACGCGTGCTGGCCCAGAACCAGCCGCAGGCGCAGGCACTGCATCCCCTGGCGCGAATGCTGATTGCGCAGCAAGCCGAAACGCGCCGCCTCGAAGATCAATTAGAGCGCCAGAACCAGCAGACGAAAGAAGCCAACCGGCGCATCGAACAGCTCAATGACCGGCTGGAAGCCCTGCGCGCGCTTGAGCGCAGCCTGGTGATACGGCCGGCCGCTACGATGTCCGCGCCTGCCCCCGGGCAGCGTCCGACACCATGAACGACATCGCGTCGAAGGCACCCGCCGCACAGCCACGGCTCCTGGTCGTCGATGACGACGCCGACATGCTGCGCCTTTTGTCCATGCGGCTGAACTCCGCGGGCTACCGCGTCAGCACCGCGGGCTCCGCGGAAAGTGCCTTGGCCAAGGTCCAGATCGAACGTCCCCAGCTGGTCCTGAGTGACGTGCGGATGCCGGGGCAAGACGGAATGGCCCTGTTCAGCGAGATCCGCTTGCGCCATCCTTCACTGCCGGTGATCCTGCTGACCGCACACGGCACCATTCCGGATGCCGTGGAAGCCACGGCACGCGGCGTCTTCAGCTACCTGACCAAGCCTTATGACGCCAAAGTCCTGCTGGACAAGATTGCGCAGGCACTGGCGCTGGGCGCGCCGC
>CAVRNE010000076.1:0-5099 GCA_963722025.1 uncultured beta proteobacterium | reverse complement strand
GAGATGCAATGGCGTGGCTGGTACTGGCGATTGCGGGGCTGTTCGAGGTCGGTTGGGCCATTGGCCTGAAATACACCGACGGCTTCAGCAAGCTCTGGCCTTCGGTCGCCACCGCGGCGGCCATGGTCGTGAGCGTGGTGCTGCTGGGATGGGCGATGCGCAGCCTGCCGGTGGGCACGGCCTACGCCGTGTGGACCGGCATCGGCGCCGTCGGCACCGTGGTGCTGGGCATCGTGCTGTTCGGCGAGCCGGCGACGCTGGGGCGTCTTGTGTGCGTGACGCTGATCGTGGCGGGCATCATCGGCTTGAAGGTCACGCACGCCTGACGCCGTCAGGGCGCCAGCCGCTCCCGCACCCACTCGCCGTTGCGCAGCAGGTAGCGCAGCCGGTCATGCAGCCGGCTCTTGCGCCCCTGCCAGAACTGCCATTGGTCGGGCACCAGGCGATAGCCGCCCCAGTGCGGCGGGCGCGGCGGGTTGAGCATGAATTGCGCGCCGTACCTGGCGGCGTTGGTGACCAGCACGGTCCGGCTGGGGATCACCTGGCTTTGCGGGCTGGCCCAGGCGCCGATGCGCGAATCCAGCGGCCGGGTGGCGAAGTAGGCGTCGCTTTCGGCGGCCGATATTTTCTCCACGCGGCCTTCGATCCGCACCACGCGTTCGAGCTCGACCCAGTGGAACTGCAGTGCGGCATAGGGATTGCCCGCCAGTTCCTGGCCCTTGCGGCTTTCATAGTTGGTGTACCAGACGATGCCGCGCTCGTCATAGCCCTTGATCAGGATCACGCGGGTGCTGGGGCGCAGATCGCTGCCGACGGTGGCCAGCGTCATGGCGTTGGGTTCCGGAAGTTCGGCACTGATCGCTTCGGTCAGCCATTGGTCGAACTGCCGCAGCGGATCGGCATGTGATGCCTCTTCGCTCAGTTCGGCGCGCTCGTAACTTTTGCGCAGCTCGGCAATGCGGGACGAAGTCGTGCTCATGCGGGAGATTGTCTCATCGTCAGCTAAGAATGCCTGCGCTAGAGTCATCCTTTGCCCCGACCACCCCACCGAGGAGCTTGCCTCATGGCTACGCTGAACATCAACGGTAAAGACCTGGCGGTCGACGCCGATCCCTCCACGCCCATCCTCTGGGCCCTGCGCGATACGCTGGGAATGACCGGCACCAAGTTCGGCTGCGGCCAGGCGCTGTGCGGCGCCTGCACCGTGCACCTGAACGGCGCCCCGATTCGCAGCTGCGTCACGCCCATCTCGGCCGCCGCCGGCCAGAAGATCACGACGATCGAGGCCATGGCCTCCGACCGCATCGGCAAGGCCGTGCAGGACGCGTGGGTCAAGCACGACGTCGTCCAGTGCGGCTATTGCCAGAGCGGCCAGGTCATGAGCGCCACCGCGCTGCTCAAGACCAATCGCAAGCCCAGCGACGCCGACATCGACGCCGCCATGGCCGGCAACATCTGCCGCTGCGGCACCTATGCCCGGGTGCGCGCCGCCATCAAAGACGCCTCCACGCAACTGGCCTGAAAGGAGTCGCACCATGCATTTCGACCCCACCTTTGCCGAGTTGCCCAAGGGCCTGTTGCAACTGATCCTGCCCGAGAGCGACGCCACGGCCACCGCGGGCCTGCAGCGACGCAGCTTCCTGAAGCTGGCCGCGGTTTCGGGCTTCGCCCTCGGCGCCTTCCCGCTGGTGGCCTGTGCCCAGGCGTCCGATGGCCTCAAGCCCACCCAGCAGCCGTCGGCCTTCGTGCGCATCGACCGTGATGGCACCGTCACCGTCACCATCAACCGGCTCGACTTCGGCCAGGGGGTGCAGACCGGCCTGCCCATGATCCTGGCCGAGGAACTGGACGCCGACTGGTCCAAGGTGCGAAGCGTCCACGGCAACGCCAGTCCGGCCTATGCCGATCCGGCGTTCGGCATGCACCTGACCGGCGGCTCCAACTCCATCAAGAACTCCTATACCCAGTACCGCGAGCTGGGCGCACGCACCCGCGCCATGCTGGTCGCCGCGGCCGCCGCCCAATGGAAGGTCGATCCCTCCAGCCTGCGAACGGACAACGGCGCCGTCATCGGCCCCGGCGGCAAGAAGCTCGGCTATGGCGAGCTGGCCGAGGCGGCGATGAAGCTGCCCGTGCCCGACAAGGTGTCGCTCAAGGACCCGAAGCAGTTCCGCCTGATCGGCAAGCCCACCGGCCGGCTGGATGCGCGCGACAAGTCCAGCGGCAACCAGGCCTACGGCATCGACGTGCGCCTGCCCGGCATGCTCACCGCCGTGGTGGCCCACCCGCCGGTTTTCGGCGCGAAGCTGAAGTCGGTCGATGACAGCGCGGCCAAGGCCGTCAAGGGCGTCAAGGCGGTGCTGCGCGTCCCGGTCGACCGCGGCGGCGAAGGCGTGGCGGTGGTCGCCGACGGCTACTGGCCGGCCAAGCTGGGCCGCGATGCGCTCAAGCTGGAATGGGATACCTCCGCCGTGGAGAAGGTGGACACGGCCAAGCTGCTGGCGAGCTATCGCGAACTTGCGGCGCAAGCCCGGCCTGGTCAAACACAACGCCGATGTCTCCAGGCTGGCCAGCCGCGCCGAACCGGATCAGCGCCGAGTACGTCTTTCCGTATCTGGCCCACGCGCCCATGGAGCCGCTGAACTGCACCGTGGCTTTCAACGGGAGCGCCGCCGAGTTGTGGATGGGCACGCAGATGCCGGGGCTCGACAGCGCCGCCGCCGCGAAAGTGCTTGGCGTTGCGCCGCAGGCGATCAAGGTAAACACCCAGATGGCGGGCGGCGGGTTCGGGCGTCGCGCCATCCCCACCAGCGACTACGTGGTCGAAGCCTGCCAGGTGGCGAAGGCCGCGCGCGCGGCCGGCGTCGATGCGCCCATCCGCACCTTGTGGAGCCGCGAGGATGACATCAAGGGCGGCTACTACCGGCCCATGCATGTGCACCGCGCGGAGATCGGCTTCGACGCGCAGGGCAACATCCTGGCCTGGGACCACGTGATCGTGGGCCAGTCCATCCTCAAGGGCTCGCCTTTCGAAAGCGGCATGGTCAAGGACGGCATCGACGCCACCATGGTCGAAGGCATGAAGGAGCCCTACGAGCTGCCGATGCGCCTGTCGGTGCACCATCCGCAGGTCAATGTGCCGGTGCTGTGGTGGCGCAGCGTGGGTTCCACCCATACCGCCTACGCGATGGAAACGCTGCTGGACGAGGTCGCGCGCGCGGCCAAGCAGGATCCGGTGGCCCTGCGCATGAAGCTCATGGGCGACAAGCATCCAAGACACAAGGCGGCGCTCCAGCTGGCCGTGGACAAGTCCGGCTACGGCAAGCGCCAGCTGGCGCCGGGCCGCGCCTGGGGCGTGGCGGTCCATGAGTCCTTCAAGTCCGTGGTGGCCTATGTCGTGGAAGCCTCGGTGGACAAGGGCAAGCCCAAGCTGCACAGCGTCACGGCGGGTGTGCACTGCAACCTGGCGGTCAATCCGCTTTCGGTGGAAGCCCAGGTCCAGGGCGGCGCGCTCATGGGCCTGTCCATGTGCCTTCCCGGCGCCGCGATCACGCTCAAGGATGGCGTGGTCGAGCAGAGCAACTTTGGCGACTTCGCGGTTCCGCGCATCACCGACATGCCGCAAATCACGGTGCACATCGTGCCCAGCGCCGACCCGCCGACGGGTATGGGCGAGCCGGGCCTGCCGCCGCTGGCGCCGGCGTTCGCCAATGCGATTGCGAAGTTGACAGGCAAGACGCCGCGCGAGTTGCCGTTCAAGCTGGCCTGAGCCGCAACCTACACTGGCCGGCATGGAAAGCCATGTCCGTGCGTCGCCCGTCGTGCTCGTCCTGGCGTCGGGACGCGGCGAGCGTTTCATCGCCTCCGGCGGCACGGGCAGCAAGCTGCACGCCTTGCTGGCGGGCAAGCCCGTGCTCCAACACACGCTGGACGCGGTGCGCGCCAGCGGCTTGCCCTGGCACCTGGAGGACCAGGGGCACGAAGGCATGGGCGACACCATCGCGGCCGCCGTGCGCGCTACCAAAGATGCGGGCGGCTGGCTGATCCTGCCCGGCGACCTGCCCCTGGTCAGGCCCGAAACCCTGCAGGCGGTCGCCGCTGCGCTATCCCGGCATACGGTGGTTTTGCCTCAGTACCAGGGCCGCCGCGGACACCCGGTGGGTTTTGCCGCTTCATGCCGCGATGCGCTGTTGCTGCTCAAGGGACCCGAAGGCGCGGCCCCGGTGGCAAGGGCCCAGGCGGGAGGTGTTCCAGCTGGAACTGGACGATCCCGGCATCGTCACCGATGTGGATACGATCCGCGACTTGGCGGAGGCGCAGCGGCTGCTGTCGCGCAGCGCGTAAGCGAATTATCGTGCGGTAGACGGTTGCGCGGGATAGACTGACATTGGGTGAAAAACGGATTTTGAATTTCTTGAGTCCCGCGCACTGAGGAAGAAGCTCATGCAGGACCTGCTTGAATCGCTGGGCAAACGCCTGGACACACAGCGGAAGAAGCGCGATGAGCGCGTCGCGCGGCACTCGCGCGCCTACAAGTGCCGCTGCGGCAACCACATTTTCTTCCGCAACACACTGTGCCTCGCTTGCAACTCGCAGTTGGGCTTGCTGCCCGATGAAGGCCGACTCGCCGCGCTCGATCCGGGCCCCACAGCCGGCACGTGGCGCGTCGAAGGGCGCAACGAGGTCTTGAAGTTCTGTGCGAACCGCAGTTCTCAGGCGGCCTGCAACTGGATGATGTACGCGCGCAACCCCAAGACGTACTGCATTGCCTGCCGGCTCAATCGCACGATCCCCAACCTCGACGATGCGGACAACGCGCGCTACTGGACGAGGATCGAGATCGCCAAACGCCGGCTCGTCGCGCAGCTGATCGCCCTCGGCCTGCCCGTAAGCTCCAAAGTGGGAGAAGACCCCGAGCGCGGCCTGATGTTCGACTTCCTGCGCTCGCCCCCGAAAGGGCCGCGCGTGATGACCGGCCACGCGAGCGGCCTCATCACGATCAACGTCGAAGAAGCCGACGACGCCAAGCGCGAGCAGATCAAGCACGACCTGCACGAGCCGTATCGCACGCTGCTCGGGCACTTCCGCCACGAGGTCGG
>CAVRNE010000075.1:0-22048 GCA_963722025.1 uncultured beta proteobacterium | reverse complement strand
CGGCGCCAGGGACGGCCGGACCGAGCTTCAACGCCCATTTCGTGCTATTTGTATTCAGGAGTTTTGCCCGCTTGCTGTTGAGCTGAAGCCCAAGGCGTGGCGCGTCTCGCTTGGGGCTGCCGCACAACGGTGGCCGACTTCCCTTTAGTACTATTCAACTATTCGTTGCGGAATCACGCAGTGGATCGACCGTTCAGGTCGTCGTAACCCAGACGCCATCGTTTCGGCGGCAGGCTGTGCCGCGCGTGGTCTGCCAACCGGTTGGGGTGTGAACCTGTGCCTGGTATGGCCTGCAATATGTGTCGCCTCGAGTCACTACGGCGCCAGGCACGACAGCGTATTTCCCACCCCCATCGACCCATTCGACGCGACGGCCGGCCGGTGCCAGTTCAAGGGCCTGGCCGATACAAGCCTGGTCTCGCGCATCCATGCGACGGCCGACTTCTCCGCCCACCAGAACTCCGGCGATGGCACCGCCAACCGTGGCAACAGCGCGGCCGGAACCACTGCCCACCTGGTTTCCGAGTAGAGCGCCGGCGACGCCACCCAACACCTTCCCGACCGTCTCGCTGTTGCAGTAGCTCACCTGTGCCTGCTGCACTGGTGCCTGCGGCACAGGCGCGGGCTCGTAGCCCGACCGGTAGCGATGTGGCCGGCCCTGTTCAACGACCACCCATGGCGGGTAAATGACGGTGACGGGCTGTATCGCCACTGGCTGCGCCTGACGCACGACAACATCCTTGCACGTGCGCTTTTCCTTGTAGTCGCCGTCTTTCTCCCACTTGCGCTCGATCTTGCAATTGCCATCCCAGAACTCTTCCTTGTGCTCATGAGCGTGGTGTTTGTGCCCATGCCATGGCCATGCCCATGGCCCCTTCCGTGATCGTGGTCGGCCATTGCGCCGGGCACAAAGCCGAACGAAATGAGAACCAAGGTGAAGGGGCAGGCAAGTGATTTGAAGGTCGCGCGCATGGTGAAGCTCATCAGTACGATTTTCGCGATGCTACAGCCCAGCTGCGTGCCGCCGCCGTAGGTTTTGTAACAAACCTTTGGCGCTTGCGCCCCAGACTGCGGGGAGCATCTGTACGCTTAGTTGTGATGCTCGCGGCCAGGGAATCGCGAGCCAAACCGCCGGAGGTGACATGAACTTGCGGTCGATGAAGTTCCGGTGGGCGCGATGGATGGCGGTCGCTGCCGGCTTGCTTGCCGCGTATGCGGCGGTGGGGTTCTGGCTGGTGCCTCTGGTGATCAAGGACCAGATCCCGAAGCTGGGGCAGGCCGAGCTGGCGCGCCAGGCATCCGTCGGCGAGGTCCAGTTCAATCCCTTCACCTTGCGTCTGGTCGCGGACGATCTGCGCCTGGCAGGGGTCGATGGCGCACCGCTCCTCGAGGTCGGCAAGCTGGCTGTGGAGCTGCAGTGGCGATCCCTGGTCCGGCGCGCCTGGAGCTTCGCCGACATTCGCATCACGGCGCCGAGTGCGCACCTGACGATCGGGCCGGAAGGCGAAATCAATCTCGTCGAACTGCTGGACAAGCTCAGGCGCCGGCCGCGTGAAGCTTCCGCCGGGACCGGCTTGCCACGTCTCATCGTCGAGCGTTTCGCGCTGGAACAGGGGAAGATGGATGTGCGTGACCAGCGCGCCGGGCACGTCAGCCTCGTCGCGCCGATCGATTTCGCGCTGACCGATTTCAGCACCCTGCCGGACCACAAGGACGCTCACGCATTGAGCGCGCATTTGGCGAGCGGCGGCACATTGCGCTGGAAGGGTCAGGCATCGGTCAATCCGGTACGCGGCAGCGGCGAGCTGACCCTGGAAAACGTATCGATGCCTGAACTGGCGACCTATCTCAAGTCCTACACCCGCGCAACGGTGGCGAAGGGGCAGCTCACAGCCGCATTGCCTTACAACTTTTCCTATGCCGACGGCAAATTCGACTTCAACTTTGCGGGCGCCGGGCTGTCGCTGCGCGACCTGGTGTTTGCACGTGAGGGCGCCACCGATTCATTCGCTGCGCTGGCAAGCCTGGACGTGAAAGACATCAACGGCGACCTGATCCGGCGGCAGTGGGCGATAGGCGAAGTGCGCGCCGAGAGGGGCAAGCTCACCGTCAAGCGCGACGCCAGGGGCGAAGTCGATCTGGCGAATCTGATGGTCGACTCTGCGGGGCCCGCCGCAGACCCGCCGCCCCCAGTGCCGCGGCGGTCGTGAGCAACTGGAAACTGGGGATCAAGCAGGTATTCCTCGATCAGGTATCCATCAGTGTCGTGGACGAGACGGTCAGCCCGCCGCTCAGACTGGATGCCGAAAAAGTGCGGCTGCAGCTGCAACTGGCCGCCGAACAGGCCGGCTCAGACCTTCAACTGAAGCTCGCGGATGTCGGGTTTTCACTCGGTGGTGTGACGGTCGCCAGTGGCGGGCAGACCCCGCTCAAGTTCGCACAGCTGGGGTTCACCGACGGCACGTTCGATCTGGCTGAGCGGCGGGTCGGGGTGGGCCGCCTGTATGCCGAGGGCGGCCAACTGCAGATTGCCCGCGATGGCGATGGCCAGTTCAACGTCATGGGACTGCTACCCAAGTTTCCCCCGTCCGGCCCGCAAGCTGCGTCGTCCGCGGGCCCGCCGTGGGTCGCTGCGGCCAAGAGCGTGGAATTGAAAAAATTCGGGGCTGAAATCTCGGATCAGGAGACTGGCATCCAGGTCCATGTGAGCGACTTCGCCGCGAGCCTCGAAGGCGCCAGCAGCGACCTGAAGCGGCCGGTGAAATTCAACGCCGCGCTGAACCTGCGTGAAGGCGGCCAGATGGCGGCGCAAGGAAGCGTGGTACCCGACAGTGGTGCAGTGCAGGCCGATGTGCAGGTCAAGCAGCTCGCACTGACGCCCTTGCAGCCCTTGCTGGCCAAACACGTCAAACTGAAAATCGCGGGCGGCAGTGTCTCTACGCAGGGACAGCTCACCACCGGCGCCGGCGGGCAAAAGGCGCCAGGCGTGCGTTATCTCGGCGCGCTCGACATCGCGGGCCTCACGCTCAACGAACTAGACGGAGAACTGTTCGCGGCATGGAAAAACGTGCGCGCGGACAAGGTCACGGTCAGCCTCGGCCCCAACCTGCTGGATATCCAGGACCTGCGCGTAGTCGAAGCCAATGCCAAGTTGATCATCGAGGACGACCGCAGTTTCAACGCGGCCCGCCTGCTGGTCAAACCAACCAGCGCCGACACGAAAGCCATGGGAGCGTCCGCGGCCCCGGCGAAGGCCGCGGACGACCCGTTCCCGGTGCGCATCAGGCGCGTGCGCCTGCAGAACGCCAAGCTGGACTTCACCGACCTGAGCTTGCGGCCGCAATTCGGGGCAAAAATCTACGAGTTGCAAGGCGTGGTCACCGGCTTGTCGTCCAGCCGGGCGACGCGCAGCCGTATCGAGTTGGATGGCCGGGTCGACGAGTTCGGCCTGGCGCGCATCCGCGGCGAGCTCAACCCCTTCGCTCCGCGCAACAACACCGACGTCAACGTCGTGTTCAGGAATATCGACATGGTGACTACTTCGCCATACACCATCAAGTTCGCCGGCTACAAGATCGCCCAGGGCACGATGTCGCTCGACCTGCGATACAAGGTACAAAACAGCCAACTCGAAGGCGCCAACCAGATCGTCATCGACAAGCTGACCTTGGGCGAGCGGGTGGACAGCCCCGACGCACTCAAGCTCCCGATAGAACTGGCGATCGCCATTCTCAAGGACAGCAATGGCCGCATCGATCTGGGCCTGCCCGTCTCAGGCAACCTCGACGATCCCCAGTTCAGCTGGGGAGCGCTCATCTGGAAGGCCTTCACGACCCTGGTGACCAAGATCGTCACTGCGCCATTCCGCGCGTTCGGCGCGGGCGGCGGTGAGAAGCTGGAGTCGATCGATTTCGATCCCGGCAGCGCCAAGCTGTTGCCGCCGGAGCGCGAAAAGCTGAAGCAGGTGGTGGAGCAGCTGGCCAAGCGTCCGCAACTGAAACTCTCCGTGCCGGGGCAGTACAGCGAGGCGGCCGATGGGGCCGCGCTGCGGGCGCGCGCGGTACGAATCGAAATCTCCCGGCGTGCCGACATCAAGCTCGAGGCAGGTGAAGAACCCGGTCCCGTGGACCTGGGGAGTCGCGCCGTGCGCAGTGCCGTGCGGGATCTTTATGTCGCCCGCTTTGGCGAGGCCGAACTCGACAAGCAAAAAAAGGCAGCCGAGGCCGGCACGCCGGACGCCAAGACCGAAGCGGCTCAGGCGCAGCAGAAACTTTCCGCCTGGCAGCGTTTCGGAAAAACGATCCAGGGCGAGCCGCCGGTGGCCGATGCCAGTTCCTTCTACGGCAAGCTGCTGGAGCGCCTGAACCAATCCGAGCCGCTGGCCCCCGATGCCTTGACGAAGCTGGGCGCGCAGCGGGCGGACGTCATTCTCGCCGCACTCAAGGAAGCCGGCATCGATCCGGCCCGTGCTGCTTCCGCGGCGCCCGAGAAAGTCGTATCCGATGCCGGCAAGCCGGTGCCGCTCAAGCTGGGGCTGGCGGCGACGTGATTCGGTGAGTGGCCGTCAGCCGCTCACGCCGCTGGCCGCAAGCTGCGCCCAAGCGCCAGCTTCCGGATGCACGATGCGAACGAGCGCACCGCGGGCGACTGCTTCGCATCCCGCTTCCACAGCATGCCCGGCGTGCGCACCGGGGTAGGACTTTCGATCGGGATCATGCGCACGTCGTCGCGCGGCTGCACCGCGTGGCTGGAGACGATGGCCGCGAGCTGCGTGCGGGCCACGAGCCCGACGATGGGCGCGATCGTGTTCATCTCCGCGGCCACCACCGGCTCGGCGCCGCAGGCGCGAAAGCACTCGTCCAACATCGTGCGAGTGGCAAAGGCGCGCGGCAGCAGCACCATGCTCTGGCGATGCAGTTCCACCATGCGCACGCGCTTGCGCTGCGCGAGCGGGTGCCTGGGCGAGACCACCAGCACCATCTCCTCGGTGTAGAGCGGCTCGAACCACAAGCGCGTCGGGTCGGATGGCTGGTAGGCGATGCCGACGTCCAGCGACGTATCGATCAGCCGCTGCGCGATCGCGTCGGCCGCGAGCTCGTCCACCGTCACCTTCACGGTGGGATTGCGCTGCAAGGAACAGCGCCAGGCATTCCGGCACGAAGCCGATGTTGAAGGTGCCGGTGGCGCCGATGCGCACCTCGCCGGAGAGCTCGTCGCCCGCGCGCATCAGGTCGGAAAGGCCATGGTCCACCTCGCGCAGCGCCCTGGAGGCATACCCGAGAAACGTCTCGCCCGCCTCGGTGAGCATCACGCGCTTGCCGATGCGGTCGAACACCGGATGGCCGAGCTCCTCTTCCAGCTGCCGGATCTGGTGCGACAGCGTCGATTGCGTGACGTGCACGCGTTCGGCGGCGCGGGTGAAGGAGAGGCACTCCGCCAAAGCGACGAAATAACGCAGGTGGCGCAGTTCCATAGGGTTTACCAGGGTAAATGATCGACCGCATCAATCTGAACCATCGAAATTCTTCACTTCTTATTGCTGCTGTCAATCGATAAAGTCCCGCTGATCAGTCGCGGTAACCACGGAGACATCTATGGCGCAGTTGGAATACGACACCGAAAGCATCACCGACGCAGTCATCGCACGGCTTGCCGACTGCCGGACCCGCGCTTCAAGCAGGTGATGACCTCGCTCATCGGCCACCTGCACGCTTTCGCGCGCGAAGTCGACCTGAAGGGCGACGAATGGTTCAAGGCCATCGAGTTCCTCACCGCCTGCGGCAAGGCCTGCGACGACAAGCGGCAGGAGTTCATCCTGCTGTCGGACACGCTGGGCCTGTCGATGCAGGTGGTAGCCCTGGAACACGCTCGCGCGCTGAAGGGCCGCACCGGCGCCACGCCCCCGACCGATGCCACCGTGCAGGGCCCTTTCTATTGGGAAGGCGCGCCCGACCTGCCGCTGGGCAGCGACATCGCCGAAGGCGTGCCGGGTGAACCTGCGCTCTACAGCGGTCGCGTGACGGACCTGGAGGGCCGGCCGTTGAAGGGCGCGCTGCTCGACGTCTGGTCCGGCGACGGCGACGGCGTGTACGACATGCAGCGCGCGGATGGAGGCATGCGCGCCCGGGCCCGCATCCGCACCGACGACCAGGGCCGCTACTGGTTCTGGTCGATCCGTCCGACCTATTACCCGGTGCCCGACGACGGCCCGGTGGGCGTCATGCTGCGCAAGATGGGCCGGCACCCCAACCGCCCGGGGCACATCCACATGAAAGTCTCGGCGCCCGGCCACAAGGAGGTGACCACGCACCTGTTCGTCAAGGGCAGTCCGTACCTGGATTCCGACGCGGTATTCGGCGTGCGCGAAAGCCTGATCGTGGAGTTCGAGCGCCACGAACCCGGCACTGCGATGGACGGGCGCAGCATGACGGAGCCCTACCACGTGGCGCACTACGACTTCCGCCTCATCCCGACGGGAGCCTGACACCATGAAAATCGGCAAGTCCACGGTGCCGCGCACCGCCATCAGCACCTCACGACGAACACAGCATCACGGTGCGCGGCGAGGACCTGTGCCGCGACCTGATCGGGCGGATCTCCTTCACCGACTACTTCAGCCTGCTGGTGACCGGCCAGCGGCCCACGCGCGGCGAAGCGGCGGTGCTCGATGCCACGCTCGTGGCCATTGCCGAGCACGGCCTCGTGCCCAGCGTGCAGGCCAGCCGCATGACCTACGCGGCGGCGCCCGACGCGCTGCAGGGCGCGGTGGCAGCCGGCATCCTGGGCTGCGGCAGCGTGATCCTGGGCGCTTCGGAGACCGCGGGCCGGCTGTTCACCGAAGTGAACGAACAGGCGAAGGGCGGCGATCTTCGCGCCGCCGCGCGCGACGCGGTGAGCCGTTGGCGCGCCGCAGGTCACCCGATTCCCGGTTACGGCCACCCGCTGCACAAGGAGCGCGATCCGCGCGTGGCGCGGCTTTTCGCCGTGGCGAAGGAAGCCGGCACCAGTCTGCGCTTCGTCGAGATCGCCGAGGCCGTGGAGCAGGTCATCCCCGAGGTGGTGGGCAAGGACCTGCGGCTGAACGTCTCGGCCGCGATTCCCGCCGTGCTGCTGGGCACCAACTTTCCCCTTGCGCGGGCTGCGCGGCGTGCCGATTCTCGCCCGCACCGCGGGCCTGATCGCGCACCTTTGCGAGGAAGAGGTCAACCCGAGCGGCTTCGCGCTCTCCTACCAGGCCACGCGCGAGCTGGTGTACGAAGGCAAGCCGGTGCCGGCCCGGGGGGACGACGAGTGATCGAAGTGCTGAAAGACGTGCGCGTGCTCGAACAGGGCACGTTCATCACGGGCCCGGCCTGCGGCATGATGCTGGGCGACCTGGGCGCCGATGTCATCAAGGTCGAGCAGCCGGTGACGGGCGACCCGTTCCGCGCGTTCAAGGGCGGCCTCTACAGCCCGCATTTCCAGACCTACAACCGCAACAAGCGCAGCATCACGCTCAATCCCAAGCTGCAGGCCGACCGGGAACGCCTGTATGCGCTGGTGAAGACGGCCGACGTGTACATCCAGAACTTCCGCCCGGGCGTGGCCGAGCAGTTGGGCGTGGGCGAGCAGCAACTGCGGGAGATGAACCCGCGCCTCATCTACTGCTCGATCAGCGGCTTTGGCGCAACCGGCCCCTCGGCCTCGCGCCCGAGCTACGACACGGTGGCGCAGGCGGCCAGCGGCTACCTGAAGCTGCTGGTGAACCCGGCCAACCCGCGCGTGGTCGGCCCCGCCATTGCCGATGCCGTCACCGGCTTCTACGCCGCCTACGGCGTGCTCGGCGCGCTGTACGAACGCTCTCGCACCGGCCGCGGCCGCAAGGTCGAAGTCTCGATGCTCGAGGCGATGGCGCACTGGAACCTCGACGCCTTCACGCACTACTACTCCGCCGGTGAGGTGATGGGGCCGTTCAGCCGTCCGCGCGTGTCGCAGTCGTACGTGATGGAATGCAAGGACGGCAAGTGGGTGGCGCTGCACATGTCGTCGCCCGAGAAATTCTGGCAGGGCCTGGCCAATGCCATCGAGCGGCCGGACATGTTCCAGGACCCGCGCTTCGCCGACCGCGAGGCGCGCATCGAGCACCAGGAAGACATCATCGAGGTGCTTTCCGGCATCTTCGCCACGCGCACCCGCATCGAGTGGTGCAACCGGCTCCTGGCCGAGGACGTGCCGCACGCGCCCATGTACGACACCGACGAGGCGCTGCAAGACCCGCAGGCGCAACACCTGCAGCTGCTGGTCAGCGCGCGCCACGCCACCATGGGCGAGTTCCGCACGGTCCGCCCGCCGGTTTCCTTCGATGGCGAGCGGTCGCTCTCGGTGCGGCCGCCCCCGACGCTGGGCGAGCACAACGGCGAGGTCGACGCCATGCTGCGCGAAGCGGGGAGGGTGCAATGACGTTGCAGGTCGGCGTCATCATCGGCAGCCTGCGCAAGGCCTCGTTCAGCCGCCGCGTCGCGAACGCGATGGGTGAGCTGGCGCCTCCCGGCCTGGTCCTGAACGAAATTGCGTTCGGCGACCTTGCGCTCTACAACGCCGACCTGGAGCCGCAGACGCCGCAGCCCTGGCTGCGGTTTCGCGCCCAGGTGCTGGCCAGCGATGCTCTGCTGTTCGTCATCCCCGAATACAACCGCTCGATTCCCGGCGGCGTGAAGAACGCCATCGACGTCGCTTCCAAGCCCTCGGGCCAGAACTGCTGGACCGGCAAGCCGGCGCTGGTCGTGAGCCAGAGCACCGGCCCGCTGGGCGGGCTGGCCGGTTCCTACGCGCTGAAGCAGGCGCTGGCGGCGGTGAACGTCGCCACCATGCCGCTCCCGGAGGTTTACCTGAGCCGCATCGCCACGCTGTTCGACGGCGAAGGACCCATGGTTGCCGACACGCGGGAGCACCTGCGGGGCGTGCTGGCCAGTTTCGAGACATGGATCACGCGGTTCGTGCCGGGCTGACGCGCGGGCGCTTAGGGTTTGCGACAGGAGACAACGGCGGCAGCGCCGCCCACATTGAAGGAAAAAAGGAGACAACCATGAAGACAAACCTCTCGATCCCTCGCCGCACCGTCCTGGGCGCCGCCGTTTCAGCGGCTGTCGCCGTGTCGCCGCTGGCGGCATGGGCGCAGCAGCCGCCCATCCGCATCGGCAGCACGCTCGCGCTCACCGGGCCGCTCTCGGCCACCGCGCAGGTGCACAAGCTGGTGGGCGAAATCTACGTGGAAGACCTCAACCGCCGCGGCGGCCTGCTCGGGCGCCGCGTGGAGTGGGTGCTGAAGGACGACCAGTCGAAGGCGGACCTGGCCCGCACGCTGTACGAGCAGCTGATCACCTCCGACAAGGTGGACCTGCTCATGGGGCCGTATGCCACGGGCGCCATCCTCTCCGCGATGGGCGTGGCCCAGCGCTACAACAAGGTGCTGGTGCACCACACGCTCGGCGTGCCCTCGCTCGCCAAGTACGAGATGCAGTTCCCCGCCTGGTCGCTCGGATCGGACCCCGGCGTCACGACCACCAACACGGTCTTCGAGGCGCTGGCCAAGGGCCCCAAGCCGCCCAAGACCGTGGCGGTGGTGACGAGCAAGTTCCCGTCGATCCACTTCATGTCGATGGGCGCGCGCGAAACCATCAAGAAGCGCGGCCTGCAGGAAATCCTGTTCCTCGAGTGGGAATTCGGCAACCGCGACTTCGGTCCGATCGCCAGCCGCATCAAGGACGCCAAGCCCGACTTCGTGTGGGTCGGCGCCATCGGGCTGGATGGCAATCTGCTGCTCGACGCGATGAAGAAGATCGACTATGCGCCGCCGCAGCACTTCTACCTGTACCCGGCGCCGGGACCGCTGGTGACGCTGCCGGAGGCGAGCGGCGCGCTGTCGGTCACGATCTTCGAAGAGCACCCGCCCTTCACCGCGCGCCCGCAAGCCGCCGAGTTCATCAAGACCTACCACGACCGCGCGGCGAAGGCGGGCTTCCCCGATACCTCGGTGGAAGTGCAGGCCGCCGCGTCGTTCACGGCCTGGCAGATCCTCGAAGCCGCCGTCAACGGCACCAAGAGCCTGGACGACAAGGCGATGGCCGACTGGCTGAAGAAGAACCGCGTCAACACCATCCAGGGTTCGCTGCGCTTCGATGGCCCGTCGAACTATGGGGACGACCTGATGCGCATCAAGCAGGTGCAGAACGGCAAATGGATGGTCGTGTACCCGCCCGAGTTCGCCGCACCGGGCGCCAAGATGACTGCAGCGCTGACGCCGCGATCGATGACCTTTCCAAGCTGGACGCTGCTCGCGCAGTCGGTGCTGTCGGGCGTGTTCGCCGGCGCGCTGTACGGCCTTCTGGGGCTGGGGCTCGGCCTCAGCTGGGGCCTGCTGCGCACGATCAACCTGACGCACTTCGCCTTCGCCTTCCTCTCGGCCTACATCTGCTACCAGTTCGCAGCCGTGGTCGAAGGTGGACCCGCTGCTGACGCTGGCCGGCATCGTGCCCCTCATGTTCGCGCTGGGGGCGGGGCTGCATTGGCTGACCGACCGCTTCCGCCTCACGCCGTTCAGCTCGCTGCTGCTGACGTTCGGCTGCATGGGCATCGTGGAATCGCTGATGCAGACGCTGTGGACGGCCGACCCGCGCAAGCTGGAGTCGCATTACGCCGAGATGAAGTTCCGCCTGGGCCCGCTCTACCTGCCGATCCCCGAGGTGCTGACGCTGCTGCTGGCGGTGGCGATCTCGGTGGCGGTATGGGCGGTGCTGCGCTTCACCGACCTGGGCAAGGCGCTGCGCGCCTCCGCGGAAGACGCGCCGGTGGCGGCCGCCTTCGGCATCAACCAGCACCGCAACGGCTTCCTGCTGGCCGGAACCTGCGCGGCGATCGCGGGCATCGCGGGCGTCTGCATCGCGCTGTCGAGCAGCATCAGCCCGTCGCAGATGTATTCCTGGGTGGGCGTGGTCTTTGCCGCCGTGATGCTGGGCGGGCTGGGCAGCGCCCTGGGTCCGCTGGTGGCCGGCATCCTGATCGGCGTGAGCGAGGCGGTGACCATGGCGGTCACCTCGCCTTCATGGGCGCCGCTGGTGTCGTTCACGCTGCTGATCCTGATCCTGCTGGTGCGGCCGGGGCGGGTGCGATGAAGTTGCACCGCGCCCCCGCCGGCATCCTGGCCGCCGGCTTGATGATGGGCGCGCTGCCGTTCCTCAGGCTGCCCGCCTTCTACGAATCGTTCCTCTACCTGGCGCTGTTCTGGATCGTCCTGGCCACGTCCTGGAACATTCTCTCGGGATACGCGGGCTACTTTTCGTTCGGGCACGGCGCATTCTTTGGCGCCGGCGTGTACACGTCGGCCACGCTCGCGGCGAAGTTCAACTGGCCCTTCCTGTGGACGCTGCCGGTGGCGGCTGTGGTCGCCGCGGCCATCGGTGTCGGCGTCGGCGCCGTGGCGTTCCGCGTGCGTGGCGTGCGCGGCGAGCTGTTCGCGCTGCTCACCCTCGCCGTGACCTTCGTGCTGGCCACCATCGTGGGCAACACGGCGATCGACGGCGGGCCGGGCGTCTACCTGAACGCGGTGCCGGTCCCCAAGATCGGGCCGACGCCCACTTCCAGCCTGTACCTGATGATGCTGGTGGCGGCGGTGGCGACGCTGCTGATTTCGTGGGCTATCCGCCATTCGCGCTTCGGTGCGGGCCTGTTTGCCATTCACGACGACGAGGACGCGGCCGAGGTCATGGGCGTGGCGACCTACCGCTGGAAACTGGCGGCGCTGGCGGTGTCGTGCGCGCTCGCCGGCTGGGTGGGCGGCATCCATGCGCTCTTCGTCTCGTACGTGACGACGGCGGAGACGTTCAACCTCACGGTCCCGCTCACCGTGGTGCTGATGAGCATCCTTGGCGGCACGCGGCACTGGGCCGGCCCGGCCATCGGCGCGGTCGCCATCACCTGCCTGCTCTTCGCCTTCACCGGCGGCGCGTATGCGGTCATGGGGAAGGGCGTGATCGGCCTGATCCTGGTCGCCGGCATCCTGTTCATGCCGGAAGGTGTCATGGGCAAGCTGCGGCGCAAGCGTGCGGTCGCCGAGACGCCGGCGGTGACGCCGCCTCCCGCGCCTGAACCCTCACCGCCAGCCCTCCCCGCAGCGGGAGAGGGCCGGGCGTGGGGGCACGAGCGAAGTGCTCCTTCGCGTCAACGGCCTCGGCAAATCCTTCCGCGGCCTCAAGGCCCTGTCCAACGTCACGCTCGAAGTGCGCCGGGGCGAGATCCTCGGCCTGCTGGGGCCGAACGGATCGGGCAAGTCCACGTTCATCAACGTGGTGAGCGGCCACTACCTGCCCGATGGTGGCGAAGTGTGGCTGGACGGGCGCAACATCGCCGGCCTGCCGGCCCATGAGATCGCCCGCGCCGGCATCGCGCGCACCTACCAGATCCCGCGGCCGTTCTCGCAGATGAGCGTGCTGGACAACGTCGCCGTGGCCGCCATGTATGCCGGCCAGGGGTTGCCCTCCCTGGAGGCAGGGCGGCGCGAGGCGATGCAATGGCTGGAATTCACGCACCTTGCGGCCAAGGCGCAGAGCCTGCCGGGCGAGCTGAATCTGCATCAGCGCAAGTTCCTGGAACTGGCGCGCGCGCTGGCTTCGCGGCCCAAGCTGGTGCTGCTGGACGAAGTGCTGTGCGGACTCACGCCGACCGAGATCCAGTCGGCCGTGGAGCAGATCCGCCGCATCCGCGACCAGGGCACCACCATCGTCTTCGTCGAGCACGTGATGGACGCGGTGATGGCGCTCACCGACCGCCTCGTCGTGTTCGACCACGGCGCCATGCTGGCGGAAGGCGCGCCGCGCGAAGTGATGCAAAGCCCCGCGGTGATGAGCGCCTACCTGGGGGTGTCGCATGCTTGAGCTGCAGCAGCTGGCCGTCGCGTACGGCGAGGCGCGCGCCGTCTGGGACATCTCCCTGCGGGTCGCCAAGGGCGAACTGCTGTGCGTGGTGGGGCCGAACGGCGCGGGCAAGACCACGCTGGTCAACAGCGTGGCCGGCATCCTCAAGCCGATGGCCGGCCGCATCGTGATGGAAGGGCAGGACATCACGCGCCTGGCCCCGCACAAGTTCTGCGAAGCCGGGATCGCCCTGGTGCCGGAGGGCCGCCGCCTTTTCACCGGCATGACGGTGGCCGAGAACCTGGACATCGGCGGTTTCCTGCCCGCCGCGAAGGCGCGGCGGCGTGAATCGCTGGAGGAAGTGCTGGCCCTGTTTCCGGCGCTGAAGGCGAAGCTGCTCTCGCCGGCCGGGGAACTGTCGGGCGGGCAGCAGCAAATGGTGGCGATCGCACGCGCACTGATGGCGCGCCCGCGGCTCTTGCTGCTGGACGAGCCTTCGCTCGGCCTGTCGCCGCTGGTGGTGGCCGACATGTTCGACGCCATCCGCAAGATCAGCGCGAGCGGCATCACCATCGTGCTGGTCGAACAGAACGTCTCCATGGCGATGCGCATCTCGCACCGCGCCTGTGTGCTGGAGCTGGGGCGCATCGTCGCGGAAGGCGCGCCGGATGATTTGATGAAGCGGCCGGAGATCCGGCAGGCTTACCTGGGTGTTTAATGTGGCCCCCACGCTTCGCTGCCCCCCGAGGGGGCGTTTTTTTTTTGCCTAGGGGCGGCCCGTCGTAAAAAAGGAGAAACCTCATGCTGTTTCCCACCACCATCGTCGGAAGCTTCCCGCAGCCGGAATGGCTGATCGACCGCGCGAAGCTCGCCGGCCGATTTCCCCCGCGCGTGCGCGCGCTCGAGCTCTGGCGGCTGCAGGAGCCCCATCTCTCGCAGGCTCAGGACGACGCGACGCTGCTCGCCATCCGCTTCCAGGAGGAGGCGGGCCTGGACATCGTGAGCGATGGCGAGATCCGCCGCGAAAGCTACTCGAACCGCTTCGCCACCGCGCTGGAAGGCGTCGACCTGGACAACCCGGGCTCGGCGCTCGACCGGTCGGGCCATCCCAACCCCGTGCCCCGCATCGTCGGCAAGATCCGCCGCAGGCACGCCGTGGAAGTGGAGGACCTGAAGTTCCTCAAGCGCCACACGAAACGCATGACGAAGATCACCGTGCCGGGGCCGTTCACGATGCTGCAGCAGGCGCAGAACGACTATTACAAGAGCGAGGAAGAAGCGGCCGCCGACTACGCGGACGCGGTGAACGCGGAGATCAAGGACCTGTTCGCGGCCGGCGCGGACGTGGTGCAGATCGACGAGCCCTACATGCAGGCGCGGCCCGAGAAGGCGCGGCAATACGGGCTGGCCGCGCTCAACCGGGCGCTGGATGGCGTGCAGGGCACGACCTGCGTGCACATCTGCTTCGGCTATGCGGCCATCATCCACGAGCGGCCGAGCGGCTACTCGTTCCTGCCGGAGCTGGCGGGTTGCCGCTGCAGGCAGGTCTCCATCGAAACGGCGCAGTCGCACCTGGACACCAGCGTGCTCACGCAGCTGCAAGGCAAGCAGATCCTCGTCGGCTGCATCGACCTGTCGGACATGAACGTGGAAACGCCCGAGGTGATTGCCGAGCGGGTGCGGCGCGCGCTGAAGCACGTGCAGGCCCGAGCATGTGGTCCTGGCGCCGGACTGCGGGATGAAGTACCTGCCGCGCGAGGTGGCTCAGGGCAAGCTCGCGAGCATGGTGCAGGCCGCGCGGATGCTGCGGCGCGAGCACGGCGTAGCAGTAAACGCCGAGCTTGAGCCAGGGCCGAGTTCGAGTTCCTGCTGGGTCCGACGCCGGGGAACGAAATGCGCATGCGCCCGCTCCCACCGGGGACTGACACGATTTCTACAGGAGAAGTCAATGCAGCTCGGAATGATCGGTTTGGGTCGGATGGGCGCGAGCATGGTGCGGCGACTGCTGGGCAAAGGCGTCGAATGCGTTGTCTATGACGCTCAGCCCGCGGCGGTCGCCGACCTGCGCAACGCGGGTGCCCAAAGCGCCGCATCGCTGGAAGAACTGGTCTCCAAGATGACCCGGCCGCGCGCCATCTGGATCATGGTGCCGGCCGGCGCGGTCGACACTATCCAGGACGAATTGGCCGCGCACCTGCAGGCCGGCGACATCGTGATCGACGGCGGCAATTCATACTACCGCGACGACATCCGGCGGGCGGCGAAGCTCGCCGATGCAGGCGTTCATCATGTCGATGTCGGCACCAGCGGCGGCATCGCGGGCGTCGATCGCGGCTACTGCCTGATGATCGGCGGCGAGGCGAAGATCGTCGAACACCTGGAGCCGATCTTTCGGGCGCTTGTGCCCGGCGTCGATGCCGCGCCTCGCACGCCAGGGCGCAGCGGCGCGGTCGGCAACGTCGAGCAGGGCTTCCTGCACTGCGGCGCGCACGGCGCCGGCCACTTCGTCAAGATGATTCACAACGGCATCGAATACGGCATCATGGCGGCCTACGCGGAAGGGTTCAACATCCTGCGTCACGCCAACGTAGGCAAGCAAACGTTCGCCAACGATGCGGAGACCACTCCGCTGCGCGATCCGCAGTACTACCAGTACGAGATGAATCTTCCGCAGATCGCCGAAGTATGGCGCCGCGGCAGCGTGGTCGGCTCCTGGCTGCTCGACCTGACGGCCGAGGCGCTGTTGAAGGACCCGCAGCTGGAAGGCTACAGCGGGCGCGTCTCCGACTCGGGCGAAGGACGCTGGACCCTTCTGGCCGCAATCGATGAAGCGGTTCCGGCGCCAGTACTCAGCGCGGCCCTCTACGAACGCTTTTCGTCGCGCGGCCAGGCGGAATTCGCCGGCAAGGTGCTCTCGGCGATGCGGCACGGATTCGGCGGCCACCTCGAGAGGGCGAAAGAGAACGCGGCCGCGGCCCCACTCATACGGGACAAATCATGAATCCCAATACACGAAGGCTTCACGACCTGGGCCAGAGCCTCTGGCTCGACAACATCAGCCGGGAAATTCTGGTCAACGGCACCCTGGCACGCTACATCTCGCAGCTGTCGGTGACGGGATTGACCTCCAATCCGACGATCTTCGAAAAGGCCATCGGCGGCGGGACGTTCTACGACCAGGCGATCGCCGATCTGGTGGGCCAGGGGAAGTCCGGCGAGGATCTCTTCTTTGCGCTGGCACTGCAGGACCTCAGGCAGGCCGCCGACCTGTTCCGGCCGGTGCACGACGCGACCGGTGGCGTCGATGGCTGGGTCTCTCTGGAGGTATCGCCACTGCTGGCCGACGACACCGCAAAAACAATGCAGGCCGCGGCGCAGTTGCACGCGGCCGGCGCACGGCCCAATCTGTTCATCAAGATTCCGGGGACGCCGGCGGGCATCCCGGCGATCGAAGAGTCGATCTTCGCGGGCGTGCCGATCAACGTGACCTTGCTCTTCTCGCGCGAGCACTACCTGGCCGCCGCGCAGGCCTATCTGCGCGGCATCGAGCGCCGCATTGCCGCGGGACTCGATCCGAAGGTCGAGTCGGTCGCCTCGCTCTTCGTCAGCCGCTGGGACGTTGCCGTGAAGGACCAGTCGCGCCGCAGTTTCACAACCGCCTGGGCATTGCGATCGGGATGCGCACTTACAGGGCGTACCGCGAATTGCTGGCCTCGCCGCGCTGGCAGAAACTGGCGAAGGCCGGCGCCCATCCGCAGCGGCTGCTGTGGGCCAGCACCGGCACCAAGGACCCGGCTGCGCGCGACACGCTCTACGTCGAAGCGTTCGCGGCGCCCGACACGATCAACACGATGCCGGAACAGACTCTGCTGGCATTCGCCGATCATGGCAAGGTTGGCGCCCCGATGCCGGCCGATGGCGGTGACGCCGAGGCCGTGCTGGAAGAATTCAAGCGCGAAGGCGTCGACGAGGACGCGCTGGCCGCACGGCTCCAGCGAGAAGGCGCCGAGTCTTTTTCGAAGTCATGGAACGCGCTGCTGTCGCGCCTCGCCGAGAAACGCTCGCAACTCGCGTGACTTCCCGATGAGCCCAAACGCGCGAGGCGGGCGGGACTGATGCCCGGCTCGGATCGAAGACTACGCGATGATCGGCGACATGCGCACGGCCGCGCTGGTTGGACGCGACGGTTCCATCGACTGGTTCTGCGTGCCGCGTTTCGATTCCGATGCATGCTTCTCGGCATTGCTGGGCAACGCCGAGAATGGCCGCTGGAAAATCGCCCCGCGCCGCTGCGCCGAGGTTCGCCGCCACTACCAGAATGGCGGCCTGATTCTGGAGACCCGCTTCGACGAACGAAGACGGGATCGTCTCCATCGTCGATTTCATGCCGGTCGGGGAGGCGGACACCTCGATCGTGCGCCTGGTGATCGGTCGCGAAGGCAAGATGGCGATGGAAACGGACCTCGTGATCCGTTTTGGCTACGGCTTGTCGGTGCCGTGGGTGAACCGCCTGGACAAGGAAACGCTCACGGCGGTTGCCGGCCCTTCGATGCTGGTGCTGCGCACACCCGTGAATCTGCGCGGGCAGGATCTGCACACCGTAGGCCGATTCACGGTGAAGAAGGGCCAGACGATTCCCTTCGTCCTGACCTATGTGTCCTCGCACCTGAAGCCGCCGCCGCCACCATGTGACGTAGAGGAACTGCGCAAGCGCACCGAAGTGTTCTGGCGCGACTGGGCGCAGCGTTGCAACATCAAGGGGAAATGGTCAGGCCATGTGCGCCGATCGCTTGTCACGCTCAAGGGACTGAGCTTCCATCCCACCGGCGGCATCGTTGCCGCGCCGACCACCTCGCTGCCGGAAAGCCTGGGCGGCGTGCGCAACTGGGACTATCGTTTCTGCTGGGTGCGCGATGCCGCGTTCACGCTGCTGGCCTTGCTGAACGCGGGCTACACCGAGGAAGCCGATGACTGGCAGAACTGGCTGCTGCGCGCTGTAGCAGGCAGTCCGGATCAACTGCAGATCATGTACGGTGTGGCGGGTGAACGCGATTTGCCGGAAAGGCAGCTCGATTGGCTCGCGGGCTATGCGGATTCAAGGCCCGTGCGCGCTGGCAATGCGGCCTCCCTTCAGATCCAGCTCGACATCTACGGTGAGATCGCCGACGTGACCGAGCACGCCGCGCGCGGCGGACTGTCCGAGGCGCCCCGGCGCGAGGAACTGCGCCTTGCCTTCCTGGATCATCTTGAAAAAGATCTGGCGGATGACCCGACTACGGGATCTGGGAAATTCGCGGAGAACCCCAGCATTTCGTTCATTCCAAGGTGATGGCCTGGGTCGCATTCGACCGCGCCTGGCGCGCGCCCGAAGCCGCCGCGGACAAGAAGCGCCGTGCCCATTGGAAGAAGCTCGCTGCCGAGATTCACGCCGATATCTGCGGCAAGGGTGTCGACAGCGCGCGCGGTTGCTTCGTGCAGGCCTATGGCGCGCAAAACCTGGATGCGGCGCTGCTGCTGCTGCCCATCGTCGGGTTCCTGCCGCCCACGGACAAACGCATCAAAGCCACGGTGGCCGAAATCGAAAGGCGCCTGATGGTCGGCGGTCTGGTGCTGCGCTACGAGACGGCCTCCGGCGTCGATGGCTTGCCGGAAGGGGAGGGGGCGTTTCTGCCCTGCAGCTTCTGGCTCGTCGAGAACTACGTGCTGATGGGCCGTCTGGCCGACGCGGTGAAGCTCTTCGAGCGGCTGCTGAAATGCCGCAACGATGTTGGCTTGCTGTCAGAAGAATACGACCCTCGTGCGAAACGCATGCTGGGCAACTTCCCGCAGGCCTTCAGCCACGTGGCACTCGTCAATTCTGCGCTCTGCCTGTTGCACGCCATTGGAGAGATCGAGCAACGCCTGCAACAACGGCACCAGAAGTCAGCCAGTCGCTAGCGCTCTATCGATGGCTTCGTGCAGATGCTGCACGCCAAACGAAACATCGGCAAACGAGCCGTTGACGAAGAATGCCGGCGTCGATCGCAAGCCCAGATGACGTCCGCCCTCCATATGCTCCTGCACGCGCTGCAGGTAGATACGATCGCGCATCTCTTTGCGGTAACGCCGCAGGTCCAGGCCCGCTTTGGTTGCGCAGTCGAGCAGGCGCCGCTCGTCCAGACGCTGCTGGTGTTCAAAAAGCAGACCCTGCATCGGCCAGAACTTGCCCTGCGCGGCTGCGGCTTCCGCTGCTTCGGCGGCAAGCTCGGCGTGAGGATGCGCTTCCCGCATGGGATAGTGACGGAAGACGTAGCACATCCGGTCGCCGAAATGTGGGAGCAAGACCTCCAGCGCGCCGTGAGCCTGGCAGCACACAGGGCATTCGAAGTCGCCGTACTCGATAACCGCGACCGGCGCCGATGCCGGACCATGGATATGGTCGGTGGCCTCGTCGGGGTAGAGCAGAGGGTCCAGCTTGGTGTGAACGGTACTCATGACAGTTGCCCTTGAGCTAGCTTTTCAAGTCGAAGGGGCAGTATGCATCTTTCAATGCCAGTCGTGACGCGGCAGATTGGAACTTGCGGGCAGAGACTGAGCTTGCGGCACCTTTACCCTTGAATTGATGTGCTTCAGCTTTCATTGGGCAATTGGGCTTGCGACACCCTATACGCGGACCTATAGTGATGGGCGAACACGAAAGTGACTGATCTATGGAAGACGACGACAGAACAGTTGTGCACAGCAGCCACGCGCACCTGCCTGAGATGCCGCTCGAAACCGCCAGGCAGGAGGGGAGCGCGAACGCACTTCCGATCGGCACTCGACTCGGTGAGTTCGAAATCACCGGGCTGATCGGTGAAGGTGGTTTCGGAATCGTTTATCTGGCCCATGACAACTCGCTCGGCCGGCAGGTTGCGCTCAAGGAGTTCATGCCGTCCGGCATGGCTTCCCGCACCCAGACGATGCGCGTAACCGTGCGCTCGCAGCACTAGCGGAAACCTTCAAGGTGGGTCTCAGGAGCTTCATCAATGAAGCGCGCATGCTCGCGCGCTTTGATTCGCCTTCGCTCGTCAAGGTGTATCGTTTCTGGGAAGAGAACGGCACCGCCTACATGGTGATGCCCTTCTACGAGGGCGTCACGCTCAAGCAGGCGCTGAAGGACCGGCAGATTGTTCCGGACGAGAGATGGCTGCGGGCCATGCTTGCCAGCCTGCTCGACGCCATCGAAACGATTCATCGCGAACAGGTCTATCACCGCGACATCGCGCCGGACAACATCCTGATCCTCAAGGACGGCCGGCCACTGCTGCTCGATTTCGGCGCCGCGCGACACGTCATCGGCGATGTCACGCAGGGCCTCCTGACCGTCATTCTCAAGCCCGGGTTCGCGCCCTTCGAGCAGTATGCCGATGCGCCGGGCATGAGACAGGGGCCTTGGACCGATGTCTACGCGCTTGCGGCGGTGGTCTATTTCGCGATCACCGGCAAGACCCCTCCGATTTCCATTGCCCGCATCATCCGCGATGAAATGCCGCCTGCCCGTGAGGTCGGTCAGGGTCGCTACAGCGATCATTTCCTGTCGGTTCTGGACAAGGCCCTCGCGGTCAGGCCCGAGAACCGGATTCAGAATGTCACCGAGTTCCGCGACGCACTCCGGCTGGAGGAAGGCGTGCCGCGCAAGATGCCGGAAATGACGAGCGCCCCTGCGAAGGCTGTCAATCAAGCGCCGGTCTCGCGGACCCAGCCGCCGCTGCGTGCCGAAACGGGCACGTACTCGGGCATGGAGCAAACGGACGATGGCGTCGACTGGAGGAGCGTCATATTCGCGGATCAACAGCCCCCGCCGCCCGAGAAAAAACGCAGCAAGATGCCCGCCGTCATGGCCGTAGCGGGACTGGCCGTCGTGATAGGGGCTGGCGTTGCCGGATATCGCTGGATGAAGGCTCCTGGCGTCGCTAATGAAACCGTCGCCGGCCCTGTCCGATCAGCGCCTGGCGCCAGCTGCGCCAGCTGTGCCAGCTGCGCCAGCTGCGCCAGCTGCGCCTGCGCCAGCTGCGCCAGCTACCGCGAGCATGGGCGCTCCCGCGGCCGAACCGGAAGTGCCAGCCGTTCCCCTCAGCAGCACAAACACGGGTGAGGAAAGGCCCCCGTCCTCATCGCCCGCTGCCGGGCCGGCTGCCCCCGTTGCAGCTTCAGAACCTGTGCCTCCCGTATCGGTCACTGCCCCCCCGGGCCTCTCAGCCGAAGACGAGCTATGGCGAGCCGCCACGGCCAAAGACACGCAGGCGGCCTACCAGGCTTATCTGAAGCGATACCCGCGCGGCAAGCACGCCGACTCGGCGAAGGTCATGCTGGAGACCCAATAGGTTGCCGCAGCGCCAGCGCCGGCGCCGGCGCAAACGGAGCCACGCGCATCGGCAGCCGAACCGGAGCGCAAGGTGGCCCCAGCCGCCGCCTCACCGGGCCCAACGGCTGACCGATCGCCGACGCAATTTGCAGGCTCTAACGCGGGTGGCACTAGCTGGGGGCACACAATCGCGTGCCCCCGAGTCAGCGCCATCCCCGCCACAGGTCGCGCGGACGGCGCCTGAGCCGACTACCGTCGATGCTGCCAAGAAAGATATTGCGATGGCCGAACCTTCCGCGGCGAACGCACCGTCCGCGCAACGTTCTTCGGGCGGCGCGACGACGATCAAGCTTGCCGGCCTGTCCATGACAGGCAACTTCGCGCCTGACCCCGTTACTGGAATCCTGTCCGGCACCGGCCAGATCGTGTGGGACAACGGCGACCGTTTCGAGGGGCGTCTCGTTAGAGGCAAGAAGGAAGGAACAGGCCAATTCATTTGGGCGAACGGACAGCGGTACAGCGGCGACTGGGCGGCCGACATGCCGAACGGCCGCGGCATTCTCAACTTCTCCGGTGGCAACCGGTACGAGGGTGATGTCAGGAACGGCGAGCCGCACGGCCACGGCACGCTTCGCTACACGAGCGGAGATGTCTACACGGGCAGTTGGGCCAATGGGAAGTTCCATGGGCCCGGCAAGTACGCGTGGCCGAATGGCGAGTATTGGGAAGGCGAGTACAAGGACGGAAAGAAGACGGCGAACGGCAAAACCGTTTTCGCCGACGGCCGCACGCTTGCGGAGGCTGATCGGGGCACTTCCGGGAGTGCGCCTCCTGG
>CAVRNE010000074.1:0-41331 GCA_963722025.1 uncultured beta proteobacterium | reverse complement strand
GCCACTTGGCGCCGGGTGTGCCTTGCATTGGCTGATTGTCCTTGTGCATGGTTTCTTTGGATGAAATGGGATGAAACGTTGTCTAAAGCGAGGACGCTGCCCTCGCGGCCTGGTCGTACAGTCCGCTCATCAGCCGCAAGAAGCGCGCGAGTTCCCCGATGTGCGGGTTCATCTCGCCGTCCACGCTGTTGATCAGGCACTGTTCGCGTACTTCGCGGTACTTCGCCACTACCTCTTCGCCCTTGGCGGTGGGGCTGTAGAACACTTCCTTGCCCACCTTGTCGCCCAGCGCCAGCCCGGCCGAGACGAGCTTCTTGAGCGCGTAGTTGATGACGTGGGTGTCTTCGTAATTGAGGACGAAGCACACGTCCGCCAGCTTCTTGTTGCGGGCGCGGTGGTTGATGTGGTGCAACACCAGCACATCGGGAATGGTGAGGTCCGGCACGCCCGCCGCCGCCATGCAGCGCACGGCCCAGCGGCTGAAGGCGTTCCAACTGACGATGAGGCCGAATTCCAGTTCGCTCATTTCCGCGCTGCGCGGTGACACCAGGTGCGAAGAGGAAACGATGGCGTTTTGCGAGGTTGTCATGGTACGTCTAGGGTTGTTGAACTAGCACTATATCGACAAAGTGCTTGATATTTTGTCGATTTCTTGTCGACGTTCTATAGGTATAAACACTATGTAGACGTTTACTAGATATTATCTTGATAATTTGTTTGCATTTTCTCAATAACTCTTTGGAAAGGACTTGAGATGCAAACCTCCTCCTTGAATTCCGCCTCCGCTCCTCGCCGCAGCCTCTCCGGCCTCGCCGCCTTCCTGCTGTTCGGCTGCCTCGCCAACTCCGCCTGGAGCCAGACCAAATGGGACCTGGCCTCCGCCTACCCCGCCGACCAACTTCCACACCGAGAACATCGTCGCAGTTCGCCGGGCGACGTGGAAAAGGCCACCGGCGGCAAGCCCTCAAGATCCAGGTGCATCCCAACGCGTCGCTGTTCAAGGCACCCGAAATCAAGCGCGCCGTGCAAGGCGGCCAGGCGCAGGCCGGTGAGATCCTGCTGGCCAACTACGAAAACGAGAGCCCGCTCTTCGGCGCTCGACGGCGTGCCCTTCCTGGCCACCAGCTACAAGAATGCCAAGAGCCTGTATGACGCCACAGAAGCCGGTGCTCTCGCGCTACCTCGACAAGCAGGGCATCGATGCTGCTGTACACGGTGCCGTGGCCGGCCCAGGGCCTGTACAGCGAAGAAGGAGGTCGGACTCCATGGCCGACATGCGCGCGCATCAAGTGGCGCGCCTACTCGCCCGGCGACCGCCAAGATGGGCGAACTGATCGGCCGCGCAATCGGTGCACCGATGCAGGCGGCCGAATTGAGCGCAGGCCATGGCCACCGGCGTGGTGGAAGCGTACATGACCTCCAGCACCACGGGCGTGGACAGCCGCGATCTACGAGCACATCAAGAACTTCTATGACACTGCAGGCCTGGCTGCCCGAAGAACGCGGTGCTGGTCAACGCCAAGGCCTTCCAGTCGCTGGACAAGGCGCAGCAGGAAGCGGTGCTCAAGGCCGCGGCGGCCGCCGAGGAGCGCGGCTGGAAACTGAGCCAGGAGAAGAACGACGCGGCCAAGAAGACGCTTGGCCGACAAGGGCATGAAGGTGCACCAGCCCTCCTCCAAGCTTGTCTCGGACATGAAACAGCTCGGATGGACGATGCTGCAGGATTGGCAGAAAAAGGCCGGGCCTGAGGGCGAATCCATCGTCCAGGCCTATCTGAAGGTGCCGCCTCAGCAGCAGTCCTGCACCGCGCCTGCCGCCAAGAGCGTGAGCGCAAGCAGCCCAGCCGGTGGCCGTCGAGCAGCAACTGATGAAAAGCCTGAGTCAACGGGCCACGCCGCCACTTTGCCGGCGGCGCGGCCGCACAGCCGGCGTTCACGGCACCGTCAAAAGGGAAAAAGGCTTCATGAGAAACTGCTTGACGGTCTGTACCTGGCAGCGGGGGGCCTCGCGGCCCTTTGCGTGCATCGCCCTGATCTGTGTTCTGATGGTATTCCAGAAACCGCTGGGCCGGCAGTTCGGGTTTCCGACCGGCGCCATCAACGATCTGGCGGCCTGGCTCTGCGCGCCGGCGGCCTTCCTGGCCATGGCCCATGCTTTCAAGCACGGCGACTTCGTGCGGGTGACGTTGGTGTTGGAGAGGGGCGGCCCGGCCGGCGCCGTTGGCTGGCGTTCGTGCGCTGGCCGCTGGCCTCCCGCGGCCATCGCCTATCTGGGCTTCTGGGCCTCTCGGTTCACCTGCGAGAGCTGGGAGTTCAACTACGTGGCGGGGAGCCTGTGGCGATCCCGCTCTGGATCCCGCAGACGAGCTTCGCGCTGGGCTCCCGCCGTCCTTGTTCGCGGCGCTCGACGAATCGTGACGTGTTGCGCGGCGGCGCCCACCTACGTCACCGCCGTCGAGAGCGCCACGCACACGGCGACTTCTCGCCGACCTCTAGACTGCAGCGCACCATGGATACTCCTCGACTCGGCGCGCTCCTGCTGGTGTTGATGCTGCTGATGCTCGCCGGCGGCGTGTGGATCGCGATGACGCTGGCCATCTGCGGCTGGGTCGGCCAGGCCTTCTTCACCAGCACGCGCCGGGCAAGAACCTCTTTTCGGCCTTCTGGGAAAGCAATGCCAGCTGGGAGCTGGCGGCGCTGCCTCTCTTCATCTGGATGGGCGAGATCCTCTTTCGCACCAAGCTCAGCGAAGAGATGTTCGAGGGCCTGCGCCCCTGGCTCAACCGGGTGCCGGGCCGCCTGATGCACACCACCATCCTGGGCTGCGGCATCTTCGGCTCGGTCTCGGGCTCCTCGGCCGCCACCTGCGCCACCATCGCCAAGGTGGCCCTGCCCGAACTCAAGAGGCGCGGCTACAACGAGAAGCTGGCCATCGGCTCGCTGGCCACGGCCGGCACCCTGGGCATCCTGATTCCGCCATCGATCACGATGGTGGTCTATGCCGTCGCGGCCGATGCCTCGATCATCCGCATCTTCCTGGCCGGCTTCCTGCCGGGTCTGCTGCTGATGCTGCTGTTCTCCGGCTACATCGGCTGGTGGAGCCTGCGCCATCCCGACCAGGTGCCGCCGGCCGATCCGCCGACCAGCTTCATGGAGAAGCTTCGCCTGTCGGGCAACCTCATTCCCTGCGGCCTGCTGATCGTCTTCATCGTCTGGGTGCTGGTCGCCGGCTGGGCCACCGCCACCGAATGCGCCGCCTACGGGGTGCTGGGCGCGCTGGCCATCGCCGCCTGGGGCAGGTGCTCACCTGGCAGAACTTCAAGGACGGCCTGATGGGCGCCACGCGCACCAGCTGCATGATCATGTTCATCCTGGCCGGCGCTGCCTTCCTGACCAAGACCATGGCCTTCACCGGCATCCCGCGCGAGCTGGCCGAATGGGTCGACGGCATGCACCTGTCGCCCTACGCGCTGATCGCCGCGCTGGTGCTGGTGTACCTCGTGCTGGGCACCGCGCTCGACGGCATCAGCATGATCGTGCTCACCGCCGCCGTCGTGCTGCCGATGGTGCAGAAGGCCGGCTTCGACCTGGTGTGGTTCGGCATCTTCGTGGTGCTGCTGGTCGAGATCGCAGAAGTCACGCCGCCGGTGGGCTTCAACCTCTTCGTGCTGCAGAACATGACGGGCAAGGACAGCAACATCATCGCCAAGGCCGCCATTCCCTTCTTCTTCTGCCTGGTGCTTTGCATTGCCCTCATCACGCTGTTCCCGGGATCGTGACCAGCCTGCCGAACCTGGTGATGGGCGTGGAAAAGTAGTTCGGCAACCACGCGGATTCTCAAGCTCTGCAGCGCTTCGCCTCTGCGTTGCCGCAAAAAACACGGCGACGACTATGCGCATGCTGGACCTCCGACAGCAAGGCCGAACGCACGCTCAAGCCGAGAGGTTCCTTCCGCAATTTGTGAGAGCCCAGATGTCGCGTATGACAAGCGCATGACATGCTGCTCAGGCGCTTCAGCGTAAAAGGCAGCGCCAGGAACGTAGAGAACCCCGGATTCCACAGCGCAATCGAAAAGGCGTTTGGGGCTCACATCGCTGCGCACCGTCACCCAAATGAACATGCCGCCCTTCGGCCTCACAAAATCGATGTGTTCTCGCAGCTTGTCATCTATCCCATCTGCCATTGCCTGCATCCGAAGCTTGTATTCGGACCGAGCGGCAGACAACGTCGGCAAGTAGCGACCTGATGCGAGGTACTCCGCCGCTATTAGCTGTGTCATCGAGGAAGTGCACAGGTCTGCCGTCTGCTTGCCCACAGCACAACGCCGTAGCATCTCGGACGCGCCAATCATCCATCCGATTCGCAACTGAGGGGGCGACAGTCTTGGACAAACTCGACAAGTAGATCACCGGATTATCGTCCGCGGAAAGCCGCTGCCCGGTAGCGTAGATCGGCAGAGGGACCTCGTCTTCGAAGGTCAGCGCACCGTACGGATCATCTTCGATGATTAGGAACTTGTGCTTTATGGCAAGGCGAATTAGGTGCTCTCGTCGCTCTTGAGGTAAAAGCGTCCCGGATGGATTAGAGAAAGTCGGGACGCTGTAGAGCAATTTCGGCCTGTCAATGAGCGCCGCTGTCGATAGCCTGTCTTCGAGGGCATCGGTGTCCAGACCATCGGCGTCCGTAGGCAGGGGTTGAATTCGCGCCCCAGCCAGTTTGAGGGTTTGAAGCGTCGCGGGGTACGCGGGAGATTCCACGTAAACAAGATCCCCGGGATCGAGAAACACTTTCACGAGCAGGTCGAAGGCTTGCTGCGAGCCGGTGGTAACGAGGACCTCGCTTGCTGCAGCTTGAATTCCGCGGGCCTCACAAAGTTGCGTCAGCGCCTCTCGCAGCCGCGAAACGCCTTCGGTAGGCCCATACTGCAAGGAAGCCGTCGTGTCACTTAACGCCCGTCCACTCGCTTCGCGCAGCCCCTCGGCATCGAATAGTTCTGCCGAGGGATACCCCCCCGCGAACGAGATCATTCGTGGCAGCGTCAAGTAGGGAAACAGCTCTCGGATCGGCGAGCCTGCCGGATTTGCAAATGCCGATGCGAACTGGACGCCACTGGTTCCGGCACCAATATGGGAAGGCTTCATGCTGGAACGGCTCCGCGGTGGGTTGGCCCGACTCCTGGGTCGACAACGCCGCAAAGGCCGCTTGGGTCCAGCAAATCCTTGATTCCTTGGGGGACAGCATCCTGACCGCCATTGGCGTGTACCGTCGATAAAAGGGCAGATTGTGTGGACCGATGCCGTGTTCGGCGCTGAAGCTGCCGTTGAACTCCTGGACGACCAAGCCATAGACGTGTTGGCGCAACTGCTCCGCGATGCTCGGCGAGTACTCAGGCTCGCAGTCTGCAGGCCATACGACGTTAAAGTGAATTCCGCCATCCGCGATGTGCCCGAAATCCACGACCTTCATATACGGGAATTGGCTTGGTACAAGAGCCCTGGTTGGCGGATAAACTGCATTACGTCCGAGCGGGCAACGCAGATGTCAAACGCAATGGTTCTTCCCAGGGCTCGGCATCCCTCGCTGATACCATGTCGCAATTGCCACAAGTCAGTTCCCGAACCAACAATGGCGTCGGCAATCAAGCCCTCGAAATGCCTTTCGAGAAAGCTGTTCAACAGCTGCTGCAAATCGATGCCACACGTCGACTGATTCGCCTTTGCTTCCAGCTCGATCAGTACCGCGAAATCAGGACTTTTCCGGCGCTAAACGGGTTGCGCGCACTTGGCACGTGAGCGACCACGCAGCTAATGGCATTCCCTGAAACGCCTTCGAATGCTGAGAGAAAATCGCCCAACTCGCTCTCCAGCGCCAAGAGAAGGGCCAGCACGGCGGCGTCCGACGTGGGAACGGCCAAAGCGGTGGCCGATTGCTTGGGCCGGGAATGGACCTTAAGTTTTGCAGCAGTGACCACACCGATCGTTCCGGATGTGCCGACAAAGAGCTGCTTTAAGTCATACCCGGTATTGTCTTTTGCGAGCGCCTTGCCGAGCCGAAGTACTTCGCCTGGTGGATTGAACAGCACCACCTCTAGCGACAGGAGATTGGCTCGCACGTCGCCGTAACGAATGGTTCTGGTTCCGCCCGTGTTGGTAGCCACCATCCCACCGATGGTCGGGTTGGCGCCTAGATCAACTGGAAACCATAGATCCTTCGCTGACAGTTTCTCATTGAGGTCAGACAGCAATACGCCGGAACTCACCGTTGCGACGTGGTTCCTCGCATCAATAGAGCACTCGTCCTTGTGCCGATCGAGCGACAAGATGATTTGGGTGCCCGAGTCGTTGGGAGAGCTTGCTCCGACCAGGCCGGTGTTCGCTCCTTGAGGGACATTTGCACCTTGTTCGCGACGCAGACCTTGACGATCTCCTGGACTTGGCTCGTGGAAGCAGGTCTGACGACGCACGCGGCTTGTCCTCGCCCATACCGGGAACCGGTTTCATAGCGACCATATCGCCGCCGACCAGGATGCCATTTGGCCCCACGATTGCCTCGAGATCGACCATGTTGATTCCTGGTTTCATTGGGCAGCACCTTGTCTCTCACCAAGAGACCGCAACGTTGCGCGCAAGTTTGCGATCGATTGGCGCTCGATCTCCTCGTACAGGGATATTTCATCCAGAACGGTCGTGCCCAGGGCCTTTTCGAACTCAGGCTTACCCGGACTAGCAACATATTTCGCGCGATCCGAGTGACCGAGGTTGGACTGAAAAATGCCCGCCGCGCTTACCGGCAAGAAGTCCTCATATGTAATTGGCTCGGCCGTAATAGCCCCGATCTCGATCAGCACCTCTAGCGGCAGCGCGTGTAGATGCGGACGCGTGGACATGGTTTGCAACCGCGCGATCATTGCCGCAGTAAGTTCATACGTGAAGAAGGCCAAGCCTGTTTTGCGCAGTCCGTGGAGGTCGTCGGGAAAATCCGTAAAGGCGTCATTCAGCCGCTGCCGGTAGTCCTCTGGCGCGCTGTCTGCTTTTGAGCCGCTCACTCTCGACAGCAATTGGTCATACAGTGCTCGCCCCTTGCGCGTCAAGGCAATTCCCCGTTGCTCTATCTCGCCAAATCTTGCGCTTGTGCCCCCGGCTGAGCTGATCCGGGCGGGCCAAAAATCACGCGCTCCTCTAAAGCCTTGAAACTTGTTTGACGCAATAGAACCGGATTCTGTCGCTGCGGCGGGCCTTCAATCACGTCCTTGGCCTTAAGCCCGCGCTGACTCATCATCTTATGAGCGGCGTCGATATCCAGCACGCGGGGTGTCAAATGATTGATGTGCGGGCCCTTGAAGCACACGACGTCAGCGATGAGCCTGTGCGAGGCGTGGAGCTTTTGATAGGTGGCCGCGTCAACGGTCGCCTCTCGATGCCATCTAAACGTTTTCAATGCTTCACCAACGAAGCCAATCGCCTCACTCGAGGTTAGGCCTCCCTCGCTCTCATGACGGTCAATAAGCTGCAATGCCTTTGCCGAGAAGATCTGGCGTCGGCGAAGAATTGTGGCGGCTTCCTCTCTTAGCGCCTTGTCACTAATCAGGTCCAGTCGCAGCAGCGATGTGAACACTCGGAACGGATTGCGCGCCAGCGCCTCGGGCTCTAGCGGGCGAAACGCAGTGGAGTGCACGGGAACCCCAGCGACCGATAGGTCGTAGTAGCCGACGGGGTGCATGCCCATGACTGAAAAGAGTCGGCGCATTGTGAACAGCTCTGCGCCAGTACCCAACCTTATCGCGCCGTGCCGCTCAACGTTCAGTCGATCGGCATCTGCTTTTCGCGCGGACTGCAGCCCGTGCGCGTCTGCGGAAAGCACGCGGGAGTTGACTTGCGCAACGATATCCAACAACGTGGCGTAGTGAGGCACTTCGGTGCTGTACATGTCCGACATCGCCTGAGCGAAGCGCGCGCGGATCTCATCCGGACTGACAAAGTGACGTTTACCCATGATGGTGCGACGGCCTCAGCAAAGAGATTTTTCAATCGAAAGATAATGACGCCAACGCATCATCTCGTGGCCTAATTGGCTTTATGTTATGGACCCTTCATTAGAGGGTCAAACGACAATACTGTCTGAGGTCATGCAGTTTTGGAATCATCATGCTGACTCGCCGATTTCTACCCTCCATGTCGTCCCTGCGCGCTTTTGAAGCTGCGGCTCGGCACCAGAGTTTCACGGCCGCCGGGCCGAGTTACACCTCTCGCAAAGTGCAGTGAGCAGGCAAATCCAGGCACTGGAAGAAGTGCTGGGCTCGCCTTTGTTTACCCGCGAGCGGCAAACAGTCGCCCTTACAACTGCAGGCGAGGTGTATCTCCAAGAAATCAGGGCTGCGTTGGAACGAATTTCGACGGCGACGTTGGGTTTCAGCGCCAACCCCAAGGGAGGAACGCTGAACCTTGCCATTCTTCCGACCTTTGGTACAAGGTGGCTTGCGCCGCGATTGCCCATGTTCCTGGCCGAGAATCCGGGCATAACGATTAACCTCACAACTCGCCTGGCACGATTCGACTTCCAGCTTGAACCCCTCGATGCGGCCATCCACTTTGGCCGCTCGAATTGGCCAGGCGCCGAACTCGATATGTTGATGAGTGAATCGGTTGTTCCTGCTTGCAGTCCGGCATTCCGCAAAGCTCACCGGCTACGCAAGGCGGCCGATTTGGCCGCAGTTCCACTGTTGCACCTGATCTCTCGTCCCGAAGCCTGGAAGAAGTGGTTTGAGGCGCAGCGCGTGAATGCGCCCACAGCTCAAGGAATGTTTTTTGATCAGTTCGCAGTGATCGCGCAAGCCGCGATTTCAGGAATGGGAGTCGCTCTCCTGCCTAAGCTTCTTATTGAGATCGAGCTTTCCCGCGGTGACCTGGTCGAGGTTGTGAAGGCCCCCATGAAGAGCGACGAGCAGTACTTCTTGGCGTGGCCGAAGAATCAAAGGGTATCCTCCGCTTGAAGCATTCCGCAAATGGCTGATGGAAACCCCGGGGCCAATCTAAGGCCGTGCGCGAGCGCTCTCTGATGAAGTCCTACCCGGACTGGGTCGGAGAGAGTTAAGGCTTCGCTCACTCAGATCGTTGGCAGCCTTGCGCCCGTCGAAGTAATGCACTCGCAGCTGGGCATTTACAATGCCAGCCTCAGTGCCGCCGTAGTTCAATGGATAGACCTGAGCGCCTCCTAAGCGCTAGATACAGGTTCGATTCCTGTCGGTGGTACCAGTGGCAAGGTCGAAACGGTCCGCCAGCATCCACCCTCCCCTCTCTTGCTCGTTCCTCTGAATCGGCCAACTCGTCAGTTAACGTCAGTTAGAGCATCACCCTCCCCCGTCCGTGTCGATTACTTGTTAGCCTGCATAGACGAACGCGAGCCGCCGCGTCCTAGGCATGACTAGCAATACCCCCGTGCGCGTGTATGCGAAGAAGTTTCCGGACTCTGACAACGCCCGATCAATCTCACTGCTTACTTCGGTATCAACTGGAATTCCAAAGCCGTACTGGTTCAAGTAGTTGTGTAGACGCGGCATGGGCACCGGCCCGGTCTGTGGTAGCGCGCCCTCACCTTCAATCCACTCCCGGGGTTCTTTGAGTGGCGTTGCTTTCCAAGAGAGATCCGTGCCAGAGCCAGGAGGATCAACAACTCCGCGCGCGGTACGGATTGAGTCCGCGACTTCGCGGGGCAACTCGTAGAGAATCACGCCGGTTTCGTTCCCGCCAGGTCCGAATCCCCAAGCCTCCGATGCCGCGTACAAAACTCGCTCGATCTCAAAATGAGCAGGCGGCACCGACAGCAATGCTGTCGTTCGACGAGCTTCCACCCGATTCCCAGCCCCGCGCCGATGGCCAGGAAAATGAAAAGCCACGATAAGAGCTTGCGGCGAACGACTGGGTTAACTCTCGCATCGTAGCGTTTGCATTGGACAAGCGCATGCATAGCACGCGTTGCTGGGGGCATTGACGGCATTACAAGCATGACATCGCCAGCGATACGTTGGCATACAAGGCACCTAGTAAATGTAGGCCACTAATCACGCAACGCCGATCGCCTGGAGCGCGTGCAAATCAAACGGACCGCGATCTGCCCGTGTTCGGGCGCGCGGTCGGCGGCGACGTTTCCACGTCGGCAACCTCCTGCGCCAGCTCATTTACCGCGTCCAAGATTGTCTTGGCGGCACGTGCGGCGGCGGCACCGGCATCCGTGAGCGCCAGTCCATAGCGATGCCGGTGGAACAGGGGCTTTCCCAGAGCATCCTCGAGTCTGCGCAGGCGCTCGCTTGCGCCCATCACCGACATGTGGCAGTGCGGGGCCGCTGCGGAGATGGAGCCTCGCGCGCCGCACACTCGGCCACCAGCCGCAGCGATACCGAAGTCCACACGCGCCGGATTAATGACAGGCCGGGGCACTGAGTCCGCGCGGGCTTCGGGCACAGCACCAAATAGGATGTGGTTGTACGGGCTCATGCAAGTCTTGCCCAAAAGTGGCCTACTCAGTCGAGCTTGACTCCGGCGGCCTTCACCACAGCCGCCCACTTGACAGTTTCCTGTTTGATGAACTCGGCAAACTGATCCGGACCCATCTTGCTGTATTTCAGGCCCTGCGCGGCAAGCATCGATTGCACGTCAGGCTTTGACATGACCTTATCTACTTCGTCGGCCAGTTTTCTCGTAATCTCAGGCGGTGTACCTTTTGCAGCGAGCAACCCCGTCCAGTTACGCACTTCGAAATTCTTGAAGCCCGATTCGCGGAATGTTGCGACGTCCGGTAGTGAAGTCGCCCTGGTCGATCCCAAGGTAGCAAGGGCAACGAGTTTGCCCGTCTTGATGAACGGTAAGGCTGGCTGCAATGTTGCAAAGGACATGGTGACTTGGCCTGCGACCAAGTCCGTGAGTGCAGGCACGTTACCCTTGTATGGAATGTGTACGATGGCGGTGCCCGTAGCTGCTTCAAACAACTCACCCGCCAAATGGCTTGTGGTTCCTGGGCCGCCCGAAGCATAGGTTAAAGAGCCTGGCCTGGCCTTCGCCATCGCCACCACATCGTTGACAGTCTTTGCCGGCACGGTAGGATTTACCACAAGCACGGTTTCAGCGTCTGCCACGAACGCAACAGGCGTAAAGTCCTTGATGTTGTCGTAGGACATACGTTGGTAAAGGGACTGGTTGATCGCATGCGTGCCAATCGTTCCCATAACCAGGGTATATCCATCCGGAGAAGCTTTTGAGCAATCAAGTCACTGCCGATATTGCCACCGGCGCCCGGTTTGTTCTCGACCACCACGGCTTGACCAAAAGTCTTCGACATGTCGGTCGCAATAATTCGAGCTAAAGTATCGGAGTAACCGCCCGCGGGGAACGGTACCACCAAGCGAATCGGTTTCATAGGGAATGAAGCGCTGGGCTGCGCTGATGCCCCAAAGGGGAGAAGCAATGTGGGCGCCACAAATGCTGCGACAAGAATGCGACGCATAACTATCCAGCCTTTTTCTGAAGTCATCATGATTTCTCCAAGTGTTGAGAAGACTAGAAGGTCATTTCAGGGAGGGGAACCGTGTCAACGCCGAGGCGAGCCAACTCCTCGCGCACCTTCGCTACCAACGACACCGCTGTCGCCTCATCGCCGTGCGTACAGAAGCTGCGGATCATTGATGGAAGCCGCCTGCCGGATGTGGTGATAATCGCCCGCTCCTCAATAAAGGAGATCACCTGGCGCACCGCGACGTCGGCGTCGTGGATCACGGCGTTGGGGAGCGAGCGCGAGGTCATGAGGCCGGTGTCGCTGTAGGTACGGTCTACATAAGCCTCTTCGGCGACCCTGAGCCCCAAAGCATTGCCCGCGGTGACCATTTCCGAGCAGGCATTCGCAACGAAGATGAGTTCCCGGTCGGCTGCCTTGATGCCCTTGGCAATGGCCATGGCGACCTCTGCGTCGTGATGTGCCATGTTGTTCAGCGCACCGTGTGGCTTCACGTGGGTGACTTTGGCACCAACAGCGCCTGCAATCGCTTGAAGGGCACCGATCTGATACGTGATCATGTACTCCAGATCTTGCGCATTCATCTGAATTTGACGCCGACCGAATCCCCACAGATCGTTAAACCCGGGATGAGCGCCGATCGACACGCCGTTCTCAAGCGCGAGCTTGACCGTCCTTGTCATTACGGTGGCATCGCCAGCATGAAAGCCGCAAGCGATGTTTGCCGAGTTGATATGCTTCATCAGCGTCTCATCGTTCCCGACCTTGAACTTGCCGAAGCTTTCGCCCATATCGGCGTTTAGATTGATTTGGTTGCTTGCCATGATCAGGCTACCTTTTCATTTTGGTTTTCACGTTGCCGATTTCCTTCGCTGCGTGGGTGATCGCTGCGGGATTTAAGCCGACGAGCGTCGTGTATCTGTCTACATCGGTCGCGCCTTCGGTGTTGAACAGAAGAACCCGGGAAGACGCATCAAGACCAAGCGCCTCCTCGTGCGGCGGGGTTGCGATGCGCTGCAATCAAGCCAGCCAAGCCGGCGGCTCCGCTCTCGCCTGCAACCAGCGCCTCCTGAGGGAAGACTGGGTAGGCTAGAAGTTTCATTGCTTCCACTGCGTCGTCTTCTCCGACGGTCATGAAGGCGGACACAAGCGGTCTCAGCAGTTCCCACGCAAACAGGGATGCCTCGTAGCATTCAAGCATCGACATTACTGTCGATTGGCTGGAGTCGATCTTCACTACCTTGTCGGCGCGCGCGCTAGCCAACAGGCAAGCGGCACGTGACGGCTCTACGATGACAATCTTCGGGGGCGAGCCTCTGTAGGTGCTTGCCAAGGAACACGCGATGGCGGCGGCGAAACCACCTACGCCCGCCTGCAGGAAAACGTGAGTGGGCGGCGCAAGCGAGCTGACTGGATAGTTCGTGAGCCATTAGGGTGTGCCGGATCACCCACTTGGGAATATCAATGTAGCCAGGCCAGGAAGTGTCTGAGAGCAGTGTCCGAGCCATGCTGCTTCGCTTGCTTCATCGCTTCCTCGACCGCATCGTCGTAGTTGCCCGCAACTACCTTGAGTTCCGCGCCAATCGAGAGATCGCCATGCGGCGACGGTCGGAAACACCTTCGTGAACAAAGATGACGGCCTTTGCACCGATAAGCCTTGCTCCGGCCGCAACGGACTGGCCGTGATTGCCGTCGGTTGCGCACGCGAAGATCATCTTGGAAGCGACAGCATGAAAATAAACACTTCCCGTCGTGTCTAGGCCGCAGTCGGACCGGACATCGAGAGAACCGGACGCAGGTCGCGGAAGTTCATCCAGCGCAATGGGGCGGCCCAGGGCCCTGGCAGCCTCAGCGCATGCAAGCTTGATCACCGCGTACGCGCCACCCAGTGCTTTGAAGCTCTTTAGCCCAAGACGGTTGCCTTCGTCTTTGATTTGAACCGACGCAACACCTGCCTGTGCAGCGAGCGCCGGGAGATCCACCAGTGGCGTGGGTTGGTAGTCGAAAACTGTGCTGACCAGCTCAGACACGAGACTGCCTGCGTTCTCGTTGAGCATGGATTCCCCCGGAAAGTGATCCGGATCGAAACGTGGATTGCTGAGATATGTCACGAAAGTTGGCTCCTGTTCTCCACGCAATGGTATTAACATACTCACGGGAAATCTGCGCAATAAGCAGCCTATTTTTGCAATTTTGTTGCGCCCTTGGCGAGCAACCCGATGACACCACTCGACAACGTTGACCTTCGGATCCTTGAACTTGTACAGATGGACAGCCGAATGTCCCAGAGCGAACTCGGCGACAAGGTCCACCTTTCCACCGCTGCCATCAATCGCAGGCTTAAGCGTTTGGTTGCCGACGGCATCATCCGTAAGCACGGGGCCGTACTCAATGCCGCGGTGCTGGGACATCCTTTGACAATCATCACGGCGGTTGAAACCGAGAGTGAGCGCATCGATCTGCTCGACGCGATGAAGGCCATGTTCAAGGACTGCCCGCAAGTGCAGCAGTGCTACTACGTCACTGGCGAATGGGATTTCATCCTGATCTTTTCCGTTCAGGACATGGCGCAATACACGGCGCTCAGCCGTCAGCTTTTCTTCCTCAGCAACAACGTCAAGCGATTTCGGACATCGGTCGCAATGGACACAGTGAAGGCGAGCCTCGATGTTCCCATCCGTTCCCACTGAAGTAGGAAAATATAGGGGCACCCTTTGGGTCGTCCCTTTGCCGATCCGGCTCACGTCATGGTTCGAATGACACCTTCAGGCCGGGCATGTCGATGCCACTGAAAGCCGTATGCCACGTCTCACCAACCCTGATCGGCTGTGCAGCGGTCAGAGTCCCCGTGGTGACGAGATCGCCGGCAACTATGGGCGCAGCGCCGGGATGCTTCGACAGGACAGCTAACAGGTGATTCATGGCTGCCAGCGGGCTCCCGAGTACGTTTGAGCCCGAACCGATGGCTCGTCGGGTCGAATCGCAGAACAACTCCATGGTGAATCGCTCGAGCATCTCGTCAATGGCCACCCCAAAATTCGATAGCGGCTGAGGCTCCCAATGAGCAGCCTGTGGTGGCAAGCGCTTGCGGCGATACAGTCCGCCGATTTGAAGGTCCAATCAGGAAAGGGGGATACGACGACCTCGAACGCGTGAGCGATCCAGTCTATGCAGGCGAGAAGTTGAGAAGGCTCGCTGCACGCTTGCGGCGTGGACGAGAAACGCAGCACAATCTCGGGCTCCAGCAGCGGAGCTCTGAGCGCGCCTATGCGGCACACCCTTGCGGATGCGGTCAAATACTCGATCGTCGTGTCGTAGACGTAGGCCCAAATTGGCTCGGAAGCATTGAATACCGGCCACATGTCGCGATTCGTGAAACCTATTTTCCGGCCGACCGGCCTGGAACCTGCGGCGATCCTGGCTTGGTGAACAAGCTGTGCAACCTCGTAGCCCGCCGCATCACTGAACGCGGCGACGCGGTCCGCGAGGTCGGAATGAATTCGCAGTGAGCCTCGGCGTGCATCAGCTCGCGCGCGATGGCGTGGAGATCCGCGTTGCCGCTCAAGGAGATCGTCATACGTGAAGCATTCTTCCTCCGCCAGCTGACCAGTTCTCCCAGGGGACGTCCTGGAAGCACACCATGATGTTCTCTGTGTTGTGCCCACGACTCCGCAGGCCTTCCATCATGGTCCGCAGAATCTCCTTCTTGACCTTCACGCTGCGCCCCACCCCCAGGAGGATTTCAATCAGAACAAAATCACCTGTTCGTTCCGACTGCAAATCTGGAAAACTTGGATCGAAGCAAAAGTCCTCGGACGGCAATTCCAGAACACGATGAAACCTGTCGCGCGGATTGACGCCCGCTGCAATGAGCGCGAGATGCACTGATTCCAACACGCCGGCCTTGAAGGCGGCGGTCTTCGGTTTCTGAACGGTGATCGTGACAATGGGCATAACGTAGAGTCTCTGGGTGTTGGCGGTGACGGCGGAGGTGCAGGCGCCTAACTACGGTTCCAAGCCTGTGATCTGATTGGCTGGAACCCTGCTATCGGGGCAACCAATCCACATGTAGCTCGGCTTCTGCTGATGGCGGCTCAAAGGCTCAGTTCAGTCAGGGGAGCAACGACAATTCCTCTACTCTCAAGCACAGCTCGCACCTTGCTAACCAGCGCAATTGCCGTACCCTCGTCCCCGTGTGTGCAGAATGTGTGGATAGGCGTTGGAATCCGCTTCCCCGATTTAGTGATGATTGCCTGCTCTTCCACGAATGAAAGTACTTGCTTGAGTGCCACGTCGGGGTTGTGAATGACTGCATCCGGGTCGCTCCGGGATGTCATAAGACCCGTGTCATCGTAGGTGCGGTCTACGTATGCCTCACACGCAACTCGCAGCCCAAGCTGCTGCCCGGCTTTCACCATTTCAGAACATGCGTTGGCGACGAAGATCAGTTCAGGATCGGCCGATTGAATTGCCCGAGCGATTGCCAAGGCGTATTCCGTGTTGACATGAGCCATATTGTTCAATGCCCCATGCGGCTTAACATGAGTTATCCGATGACCTTTGCTTCTTGCAATTGCCTGGAGCGCACCAATTTGATAGAGGACCATCCATTCAAGATCTTTGGCCTGCATCTGAATCTGCCTGCGGCCGAATCCCCAAAGGTCGTTGAATCCGGGATGGGCGCCCATGGATACTCCATTTGCGGCGGCGAGCGCGACGGCTTCCGCCATTACGATGGGGTCACCAGCGTGAAATCCGCAGGCGATATTCGCGGACTTGACGACCTTCATGATGCCAGCGTCGTCCCCCACCCTGTACCTGCCGAAGCTTTCTCCCAAGTCGGCATTCAGATTGATTTTTTTCATGGTGATGTTCCTTAAGGTTCTTGAAGCATGCATTTCAAGGCGCTCGAGAACGGCGCAACTCAGTAATGCGCGCATTCGCATCTACGCGTCGAGCTAGTTTTGGTAATACGGCACAAAAATATGGTTTGCCTCGCTGCCGACGGACCGTACCCACTCGCGTGAGAACGTTTCTCCCATGCGCTTGAGTGCAGCTTCAAAATCGGCCGGAATACGGTCGACCTTCATACCCCTAGACTTGAGCTCGTTGGTAGATCGCGTTGCCAAGTCCTGACTCATAGCCCAGCCTCGCGCTTCGGCCTCGGCTGCGGCCTTCAGCATCTTCTGCTGCACAGGCCGGTCGAGTGCGTCGAAGGCCTTGAGATTCACGAACACGATGTTCTTGGGAAACCAGGCGTTGATCTCGTAGTAATGTTTGATCTGGCTCCAAACTTGGTTTTCCACCCCGGTTACGGACGAGGTGATCATGTTGTCGATCTGGCCACTGGCCAATGCCTTGCTCACCTCCGCCATAGGCACATCTACCGGCGTGGCGCCCAACATCTCGGCAATGCGGATGGTGGACTGGTTGTAGGTGCGCATGCGCGTGCCCTTGAAGTCGGCCGACGAGCGTACTGGGGCACCCGCATACAGCCCCTGGGGTGGCCAGGGCACGGCGTACAGCACCTTCAGGCCGCGCTGCAAAAAGTGCTTGTCGATCAGCGGGCGCTGCAGGTCCCACATGCGCCTGGCACGCTCGTAGCTGCTCACCACGAACGGGATAGAGTCGGCACCCGCAATCGGGATGTCCCTGACCATGCTGCTCATGATGGTCTCACCGGCCTGGACCTTGCCGTCCTGCACGGCCTGACGGATTGCATCGAGCTTGAACAGTTCATTGTTGGGATGAACCTCGATACGCAAGGTGCCCGTCGTGGCCAGTTCCACGTCTTTGGCAAACTGCTTGATGTTCGTCGTATGGAACGACTCGGTGCGGTAGCCGGTGGCGAGCTTCCAGATGGTCTGGGCCTGCAACATAGGGACGTGACTTACCAGGACTGCACAAATTGCAGTCTTCCAAAGTGGCTTCATGGTGAGTTCCTAGGCGCTGTTACGTTGGCTGGAAAATCTAGAGGCCTACAGACCCAAATAGGCTTTCTTGATGCGCTCGTCATGCAGCAGCGTCTGGCCAGCGCCCTCCATGACAATTCGCCCTGTCTGGATGACGTAGCCGTAATCGGCAATATTCAGCGCCTTCTGCAGGTTTTGCTCGACCAACAGGATGGAAACACCGGTGGCATTGACCTGCTGGATCACGTCCAGCACCTTGGTCACAAACTTGGGCGCAATGCCCCAGGATGGCTCGTCCAACATCAAGAGCTTGGGACGGGCCACCAAGCCGCGGGCAATCGCCAGCATTTGCTGCTCACCACCACTCATGGTGCCGGCGAGCTGGGTGGCACGCTCCTTCAGAATCGGGAACAGGTCCAGCATTTCCTCGACGCCAGCGGCCACCTCTTGCTTGTCGCTGCGTGTATAAGCGCCCAGCTCCAGATTGCGCAGAACCGTCAGCTTCGGAAACAGGCGCCGCCCCTCTGGCACCAGCGACAGGCCCAAGGGCACCCGCTTGTGCGCAGGCATCTTGTGTATCGGCTCTCCGTTGAAGGTGATGCTACCGGCCGCTGCGGCATTCAGGCCCGCCACAGCACGCAAAGTGCTCGATTTGCCGTTGCCATTGCCGCCGACCAGGGCCACGACTTTGCCGCGCTCGACTTTCAGGCTGACATCAGAGATGGCCAGCACATCGTCGTAACAAACTTTAAGGTTATTGATTTCAAGCATCATGCGTCCCCATCACTAATCCCCCAAGTAGGCCGTAATGACTTGCGGATCATTCGACACCTGCTGCGGTGTGCCTTCGGCAATCTTCACGCCGCGGTCCAGCACGACGATCTTGTCGGCGATCGGCATGATGCCTTCCAGCACATGCTCGACGATCAGGCAGGCAATGCCGTGGTCGCGTATCCTGAGTACGACATCCACCGCTTCGCGTACCTCCGAGGGATTCAGCCCTGCCATGACTTCATCCATCAGCAGGATGCGTGGCTTGATTGCTAGCGCGCGCGCCACCGCCAGACGCCGCTGCTCGCTGATGGTCATGCTTGCCGCAGGCTTGTCGGCAAAGCGCGCCAGATTGGCAAAAGTGAGCCACACCTTGGCGACCGCACGGGCCCTGGCGACGTTGTGTTCTAGCAGCATGGCCGCCGTCATCACGTTCTCGCAGGCTGTCATGCTGGTAAAGGTACGCGCCACCTGGAAGGTGCGAGCTACTCCGGCCCGGGCACAGGCTTCGGGCGGCAGCCCGGCGATGTTGCGCCCACTCAGTACGATGCTGCCGGCGCTGGGCGCAAAAAAACCCGCGACACAGTTAAACAGGGTGGTCTTGCCAGCGCCGTTTGGGCCGATCAGCCCCACGACCTGGCCCGTATCGACATTGAATGAGACATCTTGGTTGGCCGTCAAGCCGTCGAAACGCTTGCTGACCTGGTTGACTTCAAGCAGCTTCATGATGGCTCCCCGTTTGCGGTTGGCGTAGAGGGGCTGCATGCGCCGCCATCTGACGTGCGGCATCGGCACGGGCTGCATGGCGCTCCTTGAAACTGCGCAGCCAACCCATGATGCCGCTCGGGTAAAACACCGCAATCACGATGATCAGGCCAGCGTAAATGATGACGTCGGTGCCGCGCCCGGTGCCTCCAAACAGAATCCGCGTGAATTCTTCAATGCTGGTCAGGACCACCGCACCGATCACAGGGCCGAACAGCGTACCGACACCGCCCAGAATGGCAACGAGTGCCATCTTGATCGACAGCGCCGTCGAAAGCACCGAATTCGGGTCGATGTAGAGCTCCTTTTGAGCATAGAGACTGCCCCCCATCGCGGTAAGAAATGCACTCACAGACAAGGCAATCTGCTTGTAGCGGGCGATGTTGACGCCAATGCTGCGCGCGGCATCCGGTTCGTCCTTGATGGCGCGAAAGTAGTAGCCGAGGTAACTGCGCTCTATCCACCAGTTGACCCCCAAGGTCAGCAGCAGCAAGCCCAGGGCGAGCCAGTAATATGGCAGCTTGGTGGCGAAGTTCATCCACAGCCAGCCCTGTTTATCCATGGGCACATAGAGTCCCACTGCTGCACCGGCATATTCCCATTCGTTGAAGAAAATCTGCACCAGCTCTGCGACGGCAATGGTGGCCATAGCAAAGTAATGGCCTTTGAGCCGAAAGCACGACCAGCCGAATGCCAGACTAAGCGCCGCAGCAATCAAACCACCCGACAGCACACCCAACCAGGGATTGACGCCAAACTTGACTAGCAGCAAGGTGGAGGCATAAGCACCCAGCCCATAGAAAGCGGCATGGCCCAATGACACTTGGCCGGCATAGCCGCCCACCATGTTCCAGGCAACACCCACCTGTGCGGCCATGAGCACCAGGATGGCCATGTTGAGGTGTGAGGAATCGACGACCCCGGGCAAAGCCAGCGCGACAAGCAAGGCGGCCACCGTAAGAATAGTGTTTTTCATGGTCGTCATGCCTTACCCATCAAGCCCTGCGGGCGAAACATCAACACGCCCAGGAACAGCGCCAGCACGATGGCGGTTTTGTACTGCGGCCCGAGCAACAGGCCGCCCATGACCTCGATCACACCGACCAGAATACCGGCCCAGAAGGCACCCGTCACGCTGCCGAAGCCGCCCAGGTTGACCACCACAAAGGCCAGCAGGATGAAGTTGGCACCGACGTCCGGGAAGATCGGAAAGAAGGTCGCCAGCAGCACACCGGCTACGCCGGCGCAGGCCGCGCCTATGCCCCAGGCAAGCGAGAACATCTTGTGCGAATCAATGCCCATCAGGCGGGCGGCCTCCTTGTCGGACGCCGTCGCTTCCAACGCCGCACCGAGCCGAGTTTTGTTCAAGAAATAGTAGATCAGGCCGGTGACCACAATGGCGCCTATGCCCGCCACCAGATGCGGCTTGCCCAATTGAATGCCCAAAAGCTTCACGGTGCCGCTGACGGCCGAGTCCTCGATGGAGCGGTAATCCGACTTCCAGAAAAACTGGGCCACGCCCCGCAGCAAAATCATGATGCCGAAGGTCGTAAAGATTTGCGAGAGCATGGGCGCATTGATGATGCGCACGATAAGCAGCTTGTAAAGCAGCACGCCAAACGCAAACAGCATGAGAGCTGTAAACGGCAGCGTGATCAGCGGATCCAGCGCATAAAGCGCAAACAGCCAGAAGGTCGAGTACATGCCAAGCATAAGGAACTCGCCATGGGCGAAATTCACGATGTCCATGACACCAAAAATCATGGTCAGGCCGATGGCTACGAGCGCGTAAATCAGCCCAATCAGGACACCCGAGGCAAGTGTCTGAATCAGAATTTCCGTGGTCATGGTGCCTCCTGTCGAGCCCCCTCAAAGAGGGCATTCGCCTCTTTGAGGGGGAGCGGACGAGCGTGAGGGTTCATAGAGTTCTCTCTCAAGTCAAGTCAATGGCCGCGTCTCATTTGCGCTGGTCCCACTTGGGCATGGGCCAGGTCACGTCGCGCGAGGCCATGCTGAAAGGCCAGACCGTGTTGTACTTGCCGTCAACAATCTGCACCAGAATGCCCTGCCCCAGCGTGTTTTGACCGTTTGCATCAAACTTCACGCCCTTCCACGGCATGATCAACTTGCTGCCCTGAATATCGGTAGCAACCAGCGCTTTGCGAATAGCTTCCGGCTCGCTAGAGCCTGCACGGTTGATTGCGTCAGCCATCACAATCAAGCCGGTGAAGGTGCGCGACGAGTTACCGGTGAAGTTGATTTTGTAGCGGCTGTTGAACAGGTCGTTGACCTGCTTGATGAGCGGGTTGCGACTCGCCAGATCCAGCGCCCAGACTTCGCGGGTAATAACGTATTCCGCATCCTTGCCCAGGGTTCTGATGAAGTCAGTGTCAGTGAAACCCGCGTTGTTGGCCAGAATCATGGCCGGCGAGAATCCCAATTCCTTGTAGGTCTTGATCGACAGGATTGCATCAGCCGTATAAGACGACTGCAGCACCAAATTCGGATTCGCGGCCTTGAGCGTTTGCACCTCGGAAGTGAGTTGCGTCGTCTTGGCCGGGTACGCCACTTGCTTGACCAGGCTGTACTTGAACTCGGGGGCCAGCTTGGCCTGCAGCTTGGTGGTTTCAGTGCCCCAGAGGCCGTTTTCATTGAACGTTGCAATCGCGCCGGCTTTGATTCCTTTTTTGGCCTCCAGCTCTTTCAGAAAATCAAATGCGTTGTGCACGAACAAGTCGTCATGCGGTGTGGTGCGGAAAAACCATTTGAAGTTGCGCTGGGTTAGCGAGGCTGACGAGGATTCAGGATTCAGAAAAGGAATGCCTGCGCGCTCTGCAATCTGACTCGCTGTTGCCGTGACGGCACTGTTGTAGGCACCGACCAGCGCAACCACTTTTTCCTGCGTGATCAGGCGCTCGGCCTCTGTCGCGCCGGTCTGCGGGTTGGCCTGATGGTCGGCAAACACCAGCTTGATCTTGGCGCCCTTCAGATTCGGCAATCCCTTACCGGCTGACAATGGCAGCTCAGAGACACCCGGTGCGCCGTTGTTAATGATGTCGGCCGCAAGCTCCAGCGCGCTGCGTAGTTCCGCGCCCACTGAGGCACTAGGGCCAGTCAGCGGGTAAAGCACGCCGATCTTAACTTCCTGCTGCGCCTGCACACCCAAGGTGATGCCTGCGCCAGCGACGACTACGGCCACACGGGCCAACCATGACTTTTTCATTGATGTGTCTCCTTATTTGGAATCGGTTTAAAGCGCCAGGTCGGGTAGTGAGCTGCGCTACCCGAACTGCTGATATTCCGTCTTTGACATGTGGTTCGGCTTGTTGGGTCACTGCCAAGGTGCCGCCGCACGCCCAGAAGAAAAATCGGTGTTGCACTTTAGGAAAACATTGGGACATCGTCCATCGAAGAATTCTCTTTGCGCCTGTTTAGTTTTTTTGAACAAGTGGCTGTGCGCGCGCATTTCCACGAGAATGGGGCTGCAAGGAAATAAGATGAACACCAAGTTTCTAGAGACATACGTCCTTCTTGCGCGAATCGGTAGCGTTCGCCGCGTCGCGGACATGATGCATGCGAGCCCTGGGGCGATATCCATGCGTTTGAAGCAACTCGAAGCCGAGCTTGGACTCCAGCTGTTCAGTTATGACAAGAAGGCACTTCGCCTGACGGACGACGGGACACGTCTGGTCCGATTCGCGGAATCTGTACTGGCCGCTACGCAACAGCTCTTGGCGGCCTGCTCCGCCACTGATCAACCACACGGGCGCATTCGTGTCGGCGTTATTGAAACGGTGGTGCATACGTGTCTGCCTGATCTGATCAAGGCATTGGAGGCGCAGTTGCCCCATGTGGAGCTCGATCTAACAGTCGACCGCACTGCCAATCTGATCGAGCTGCTGATGCGCAATGAAGTGGATCTCGTTCTGAGAATCAGCACGGCAGAAAGCAGCGCCTTCGGCATTACTGAAGAGCTGATGTCGATTCCAGTCCACTGGGTCGCCAGGAAAAATCTGATCGCACGCCGGGGGTCGCCAAGCGAAATCCTTCAGCGACCGCTGCTCACACAAATGCGCGGCACGATCCCTTACAGCGCAGCCTTCAACCATGTACACCAGCTTGCAGCAAAGCACGGCCTTACGCCAAGCGAGATTCGCCTCTCCGGTGCTCCCTCACTCGCGGCCCTGGTTGCGCTCGCACGGGAAGGTGTCGGCGTTGCCATCCTTCCAGGACTGCTTGTCAAGGAGTACCTCGATCGGGGCGAGCTGGTCCGCCTCAACCTGCCCCTACCCCCTCCATTCAACATCGTGCTCTCGCATCAACGCAATGCTTCGCCCGCCATCTTGATGGCCGCGGATGTTGCCCGTCAAGCGTGCGCGGCATACTGCCGGGAATTTTCGGTCCGGTGGATTCGAAGCGTCGGGTAAATTTGCCTGACCGTGTTGATTGTTTATATTTTCTGATCAGGCGATGAAAAGAGCGAATACTGGCTCATGATATTGCCGCCGATTTGGCGCCTGCTCGCGCGACAGGCGGGGGTCTCAATACCAACCAGAGTGCAAGCGCGATCAGCCCGCCACCCAGCGCATGCGCCAAGGTGCCCACCTCGCCCAGCACGAGCCAGCCCCAGAACACGCCGAACAGCGGAATCAAGAACGTCACCGTCAGCGCCTTCAACGGCCCCACATCGGCAATTAGCCTGAAGTACAGCACGTACGCAACCGACGTGCAGAGCAGCCCGAGAGCCAGCATAGACATCCATACAGAGCTGCCGACCTCACGCCAAGCAATGGGATGCGTCACTGCATCCCATGCGGCGAAAGGCAGGAGCAACAGTATTGCACCCAACTGGCTGCCTAGTGCAACGACGCGGCTGTCGAGACCACCGCGCTGGGTGATCCATCGCTTGGTCAGGAATCCCGCAAGGCCATAGCACGAGGTAGCGACAAGGCAGGCCGCAACGCCCCAAAGCAGTGGTCCGCCCGCCTGGAGAGGGCCGGTATGCGTCAATACGACCACGCCAATCAAACCGATGAGTACGCCAGCTGCCTTGGACCGGGTGATCCGCTCGTCGAAAGCAGCCGCCCCGATGAGAACTCCCATCAGAGGTGTTGTCGCATTCAAGATGGCGCTGTAGCCGGCTGGAAGCACTGTGGCGGCCAGGGCAAACATCAGAAACGGGATGCCTGAATTGATGGCCCCCAACAAGAGCAGAGCGACGAATTTGCCGCGCCACGATGTTGGCACCTTCAGCAGCGCGATCAGGCCAAGCAGTCCAATAGCGCCCAGGACAACGCGCCCGAACGCCGTAGGAACCGCCCCGAGAACCGGTGCCGATATGCGCATGAAAAGGAAGCTGCCGCCCCAAAGCGCGGCGAGCAGGAATAGGCGAACTAGGCTGGCGGTGTTCATGGTCGATAGTGCTTTCTGTGGCGTGTCGGCAAATTGATCGCGCCGTCGTGCTCCGGATTCTGAAGGGCACGATATAGTCATAGCAAACCATTTCTTCTATACATGGATTTAGCCTGGCTACTCTCAGATGCAACTGCCTCCACTCATTACCGTCCGGTTCTTCGAAGCAACGGCGCGACTCCTGAGCGTCAAACTGGCCGCCGAGGAACTGAACGTGACTCCTGGGGCCGTTTCCCAGCAAGTTCGAAAGCTCGAAGATTTTCTCGGTGGGCCGCTGTTCGAGCGCCTACCACGTGGACTTGCGTTGACGTCATCGGGTCGCGAGTACTACGCCACCTGCCAGGAAGCGCTTGCACTCATTGGACGGGCGACGACCAAGCTGATCACCGGCAATCCCCGCATTATCCTGGTCAGTTGCACTCCGTCCTTTGCGTCACAGTGGCTTGTACCGCGGCTGCAAGGTTTTATGCAGGGCTCACCAGAATTCGACGTTCACGTGAGCACCACGAATCGGGTAGTGGACCTGGTCGACAACGGCATCCATTTCGCCATTCGGCACGGCCTGGGTCCCTATACAGGGTTGACATCCGAAATACTACTGGCCGACGATCTGATCCCGGTCTGCAGTCCGCGACTGCTTGCGCCGCGACGATCAGCCAGAGTAAGTGACATCACGGGCGCCTTGCTGCTCCACGACGAGCATCGTCAGGACTGGCACCTTTGGTGTGAGGCAGCGGGGGTCGGTAGTATCGACTGCAGCGGCGGAGTTGTTTTCAGCGATTCGAACGCCGCAATTGAGGCGGCATTGGCTGGTCTGGGGTTTGCCCTGGTACGGCGGGCCCTGGTACAAATGGAGATCGCATCTGCCCGCTTGCTGTGTGTCAAGGCGCCTCCGCTACGCACGCCACTGGCGTATCACCTCGTCTATAGACCCGAGGCGCTGATCGACCCAGCGTTGCGGCAGTTCCGTGATTGGCTCCACACGCAGAAGGGCGATTGACCTTGGGATCTGCTTTTGCCGAGGAATCAGAACTAGTTCACCGGCTAGCGGAGAAGTTGTAAGACACCATCACACCAGGTAGCAGTGGCGGTGCCGTGGTAGCCGTCCGCCGCGCGCACCAAGGATATGGCAGGCTCGATACCCAGCTCATCACCGATGGAAGCGCTTCGGCTTGAAGTACTTCCATGGCCTCTATCGTGATGGCCAGAGTCTGCACTTTACGGTCCGTCTGCGTAAATGACCAATCGTAACGGCCGCAGCCAACACGCACAGCGCCACCGTCCTTCTCCGACATGGCCACTAACCAATCGCAGGAGAAGGATTCGGCGTTCGCCGCGGGGGGATCGCCAATGCACAAGGTGTACACGTTCTCAAAAGTCTGATTGAACTGCCTTACGAGCGTCTTGGCTATTGCCTCTCGACCCACGGAGGTCGGAGGAAATGAGATAGAGCCGGTTCTCACCAGCATTTCAAGCGTGGCGTCCTCTGCGAACGCTAAGTCGAGCAGGTGTGGACGATTTCCATCCTTCGCCTTTACATAGGTAGCGATGGATTCAGCGGGGTCAAGCATGCTTCAGTGCCGTGAGCCGTATTACGGGTTGATCTTCCTCAACTGTTTGACCTTCGGCGACCAGAATTTCCAGCACCACACCATCCATGGGGGCGTCACCGGAACTTCCAGTTTCATGCACTCGACGACGAGAAGGGTTTCCTCCTGCGCCACTATCTGGCCCTGAACCGCGGAAATTTTCCAGACAGTTCCACCAATATCGCTTTTGATCACGATCTCCTCGCTCATTTTGTTTTCTCCTTGTCTTACTTTTCAACGCCACCGAGCAGCAGCCTGTGCGCTTCGTCCAGGTCAATGCTTTGAAACGTCACCACCTCGCCGGGTGACATTTGGGCAAGCCTCGGCAGATCGACCGTGGCGACTGCCGCGATCCGCGGATAACCACCGGTTGTCTGTCGATCCGACATCAAAATGATTGGCTTGCCGTCCGGCGGAACCTGAATAGTCCCGAAAGTAACGGCCTCCGAGAGCATTTCATGCGATCGGCTCAACTCCAACGCCGCTCCCTCCAACCGATAGCCCATCCTGTCCGATTTGGATGTGACTTGATAGGGTTGTGAAAGAAATTGCGCTTTGCGAGGTCGGAAAACATATCCCACTCCCTTCCGGGCGAAGCCGCAAGGGAGTGCCGGGAAGTGGGCGATCAGCGCAACGGACCTGCGGTTTCGACTTAGCCTCACACTCGCCGGTGGCGCTGTACCAGCGACTATCGATCCGGATTCGGTCGCCCTTCTTCAGTTGGCGTCCTTGCCAACCGCCGAACCCGCCTCGCAAGTAGGTGCTGCAGCTTCCCATGACCGGCGCTACCTCGTACCCCCCTCGCACTGCCAGATAGGCCCTGAGCCCCGACGCGCGGCCGGAGAATCTGAGCACAGATCCGGCTGGAACATGGGTTCCTTTCCCCACTGCCAGTACGTTTCCTCGCCGCCCGGTGATGCCGGCGTGGCGGGGACCAGAAAGCCGCGCCCCGAGGTCGGCACCACATACCGCGATAACGGCGGCGCTATGAAACAGCAACGTGGGGCCGAGCATTGTGAGTTCGGATGTTTGGCGCGGCGAGGCGATTGCCGACCGCACGATTGGCCCGTTTGTGGAGATCTTGTCCATAGCGCCGACACTGGAACACCCAGGGCCTGAAAACCTGTCCTTCCCAGATCCTGAAAAGACGTCAACAGACCCGGTTTCACTACTTCGATGCTCATGCGCCCCCCCGCATCTCTAGGAATTGATCTTGGGTTATCGCCTTGAAGCGGACCCTGTCGCCGGGCTTCAACAGGCAAGGGGACTCGCGGCCTGGATCGAAGAGCTTCAACGGCGTGCAACCGATGATGTTCCAGCCTCCGGGAGCCTCGACCGGGTATATGACGGTTTGCCGATTCGCCACTCCCACTGATCCGGCGGGGACTGACGTCCGTGGCGTTGGCCGCCGTGGAATGCCGAACTGTTCCGGCAGCAGGCCGATGTAGGGATTGCCAGGCGCAAAACCCACCATGTAAACCCGAAGAGCATCTCCGGCCTGGTGAAGCCGCACCAGCTGCTCAGCCGATAGACTCGCTTGCGCCGCCGCCTCCTCGATGTCCATGCCGTGTGCACCTGTGTAGCACACTGGGATTTCTATGATGGGCTCGTCAGCATCGCTTTGTTGGTGCGGACGCGCACTGGCGACGACTTCCTGAATCTGACGCACCAAGGCGGACCAGATGGTCTCCCCGGCAGACGTAGAACCCTGTCGACTTTGTAGTGGACGCCGACCGCGCAGAATGAAGGGACGACGTCAGCAACAAATGGAAAATTCGCCTCGGCTATGTGGCTCGCAATCGTGCAAGCCAGTTGGTTGACGCCAGGATCCACCGCGTCACCAAATGTCAGAGTGAAGGCCTGATCGCCCAGCGGCTCCATGCGACAGCCTGGCATCAGGTGTATTGCTGATGCTTTCACTGGAGTGCCTCGGTAGTCTGGGTTCCAATCTGCGTGAGTTCGTTGCGATTTCGATCCACAAAGCCAGTATCCACGTCGCCGGATTGGAATGCCGGGTGTGCGATCAGTGTTCGCAGAAAAGGCAGGTTTGTGCTTGGCCCAGCGATTTCCACATCTCGCAGGGCATTCGCCATCTTCCGAATCGCCTCGGACCGGGAGCTTCCGCGGACTATGACCTTGGCAATCATCGGGTCGTAGAAAGAGCTGACTGTGTCCCCCTCGCGCATGCCCGTGTCGATACGCAAGCAGCTGGATCCATCGGGAAATCTCAGCCGGCGCAACAAGCCGGGAGAAGGAATGAAATGCTTGGCGGGATTTTCAGCGTAGATCCGGCACTCGATGGAATGCCCCGACGTTTGTACTTCGGATTGGGAAATCCGCTTCGGCGATCCTGCTGCAAGCAGGATTTGAAGCTGGACGAGGTCGACACCCGTCACCGTCTCGGTCACCGCGTGCTCCACCTGGATACGCGTGTTCATTTCCAGGAAGAAGAACTCATGCGTCCTTGCGTCGACAATGAACTCAACAGTACCCGCCCCAGCATACTTCTGGCGACTGGCAAGGGCGACCGCAGCGTCGGTCATCCGTGCGAGTACCGAGGGGGGGACGCCCGGGGCGGGACTTTCCTCCACAATTTTCTGGTACCGCCTCTGTGTGGAACAGTCTCGTTCAAACAGGTGGATGGCGGTTCCATCGCCATAGCCGAACAGTTGGATCTCGATGTGCTTGGCGCGTGGGACAAAGCGCTCGAGGTATACCTCAGCTGAGGAGAAACTCTTTTGCGCCATGGACTGCGCCATTTCAACGGTCGCGCGCAACTTGGTCACGTCTTCGACCAACTTCATTCCAATTCCACCGCCGCCTCCGACCGCCTTGACCAGAAGCGGGAAGCCAACGCTCTGGGCGACGGATTCGAGATTGGCCATCAGATCAGGTGTCAATCGCTCACTGCCAGGGAGAACCGGGACATTGCTGTCAAGCGCGACCTGGCGAGCGCGGGCCTTGTCGCCCATTGCCTTCATCGTTTCCGGTGAGGGCCCAATCCACTTCAATCCCGCGCGGATAACGTCGGAGGCAAAGGCTGAATCTTCAGAGAGTAGCCCGTAGCCGGGATGGATGGCATCGGCTCCGCACTCTATTGCAGCTCGCAAAATCGCCTTCCTGTCCAGGTAACTCTGCTTGACAGGCGCCGGACCGATGGCGATCGAGAAGTCTGCGAGTGCCGTGTGGAGAGCGGATTCGTCTGCCTCCGAATAGACCGCAACAGAAGCGATCCCCAACTCGCGACACGCTCGACTGACGCGACACGCGATTTCGCCTCGGTTAGCTATAAGAATTTTCTTGATCATTTCGAGCCTTTCTTCGTGCAACAGCGATCGCCGAAGCGGCGAGCCATTCAATTTATGAGCTCGAAGTCTAAAAAGTTGGGCCGGACACGCCAAGCAAGTTTCTTTTCGCGCGCCTGATCAAAAAAAGTGAACACCCCAAAAGCAAGGCATAAGGTCAGGGGTACTGGTTTCGTCCTCTTCGGTATGTTCGGAGAAAAGGCCACTGGCTGAATGCTCACAAAAACTAAACAGACTTATGAAATATTCTTCGATGGACAGACATCCCTACGTCTATCTACAGTCACCCATATCTTTTTTTTCGGAGGTGCAAATGTGGAGTGATCCAAGTGTTTTTCGAGCCGAGGTGCGTAGTGGGCGATATCGCTCCCACACAGCAGGACAGTGTCCCGGATTTACTCAAGGCAATCTGGCAATCCTCCCACACGACTATGCCGAAGAGTTTTTGAATTTCTGCAGGTTGAATCCGAAGCCGTGCCCCTTGATCGGAATGACGGCGCGCGGAAGTTCGAAAGTGCCTGAACTGGGAGATGTCGACATACGGTACGACTTTCCCGCGTACAGCGTTTTTAGAAATGGTGAATTGGCCGAGGAGGTCAACGATCTGGTTGAGTTCTGGCACGACGGGCTCGTCGGATTCGTGCTGGGCTGTTCGTACTCTTTTGAAGATGCTTTGCTGGATGCCGGCATCCCGCTGCGACACATTGAACAGGGGACGGAGGTGCCCATTTACATCACGAATGTGCCAAACACCCGCGCGGGCCGCTTTGGGGGCCATCGCGCGGTAAGCATGCGGCCAATGACGACCGAGCAAGCCATCCGCGCAGTGCAAGTCACATCCAGATTCCCCAACGTGCACGGCGCGCCCGTTCATCTCGGCAGTCCCGAGCAGATTGGTATATCGGATCTGGCCAAACCCGACTACGGTCACCCGGTGGTCGTCAAGCAGGGTGAGATTCCAGTGTTCTGGGCGTGCGGCGTGACTCCGCAAAGAGCAATTCATGCTGCCAGGCCTCCGTTCGCGGTGACTCACAAACCGAACCACATGCTGGTGACGGACATCAGGAATGCGAGCCTCGCGGTCCTGTAGTGCGCGGCCGAAGCCAGCGACGGATTCTTCAAGGGCCGATGAAAAAACTTCTGTTCTACCCGCCCGTCTGTGCGCTTGCGATGGGCACGCGCCAGCACGTTCCGACACAGCAGCTCTGAATGGACAATTCGCTGGCTGAGCGCAGTCTGCGCAGCGTGTGGCATCCGTGCACGCAGATGAAGCTGCACGAAGCGCAGCCGCCGATCGCGATCGCGCGCGCGCAAGGGCCGTGGCTATACGACGTGTATGGCAACCGCTATCTCGATGTCGTCAGTTCCTGGTGGGTCAACCTGTTCGGCCACGGCCACCCGCACATCAAGGCCGCAGTGATTGACCAGCTGGAACGGCTAGACCATGTGATGCTGGCCGGTTTCACGCATGCGCCTGTCGTGGAACTGTCCGAACGGCTGGCCGCGCTGACCGGCCTGGGCCATGCCTTCTATGGCAGTGACGGCGCCTGCGCAACCGAGATCGCCTTGAAGATGAGCGCGCATTTCTGGCGCAACAGCGGGCGCGCCGGCAAGAGGCGCTTCATAGGCCTGGCCGGCGGTTATCACGGCGAAACCGTGGGCGCACTGGCCGTCACGGACATTGCGATCTTCCGCGAAGCCTATGCACCCCTGGTGCGGCTGGCAGCCACTGTGCCCAGCCCCGATGCGCGCGGCGCGCGGGCCGGCGAATGTGCGGCCGATGTGGCCCGGCGCTGTGCTGGCGAGCTGCACGCCTGGCTGGCCGAGCACCACGACGAAACCGCTGCACTCATCGTCGAGCCACTGGTGCAGTGCGCGGCCGGAATGGCTATGCACGACGCCGAGTACCTGCGCCTGGTGCGCGCGCTGTGCAACCGCTATGAGGTGCATTTGGTGGTTGACGAAATCGCCACTGGGTTCGGCCGCACGGGAACAATGTTCGCCCACCAGCAGGCCGCAATCCAGCCCGATTTCGTCTGCCTGTCCAAGGGGCTGACCGGCGGCACCTTGCCGCTGTCGGCAGTGCTGACGACCGACGCCGTCTACGAAGCCTTCTACGACGACGAAGTCGCACGCGGCTTCCTGCATTCGCACTCCTACACCGGCAACCCGCTGGCCTGCCGCGCGGCCGTAGCCACGCTGGAGATCTTCGAACGGCAGGATGTGCTGGCGAGCAACGTGGCCCTGGCCCGAACGGTCAGCGAAGCCCTGGCGCCGCTCTCGGCCCATCCCCGCGTGCGCCATGCGCGCCACCTCGGCATGATCTGGGCCTGGGATGTGCGAGACGACCCTGCCCGACTTCGCGCGCCGCCTGCACCACCATGCGATGGCGCGCGGCCTGCTGCTGCGGCCGATCGGCCGGACGATCTACGCGATGCCGCCCTATGTGCTGGACGCCGAAGCCACCCATTGCCTGGCGCGAGGCGCGCTGGCGGCGCTGGAAGCCACTCTGGCCGAAGAATCCAAAACATGAGCTCGTACTTCATCACCGGCACCGACACCGGCGTCGGCAAAACCCTGGTCGCCGCCGCGCTGTTGCACGCGCTGGCCAGGCGTTATCCGCGGGTTGTCGGCATGAAGCCAGTGGCCGCGGGCCAGGTTCGCGTGTGTGAAACGTGGGCAAGCGAAGACGCACTGGCGCTGCGTGCGGCCTCCACCGTACACGTGCCCGCCGAACTGGACAATCCCGTCCTGCTGCCCGATCCACTGTCGCCGCACATCGCAGCTCGACGCGCGGGCGTGCGCATCGATATCGCCGAGCTGCAACGCCGCTATCACACGCTCGCGCAGCGCGCGGACGCTGTCGTGGTGGAAGGCGCGGGGGGCTTTCATGTGCCCCTGTCCGACACCGAGACCGGCGCCGATCTCGCGCAGGCCCTGGCCCTTCCCATCGTGCTGGTCGTCGCCCTGCGGCTGGGTTGCCTGAATCACGCCGCGCTGACGGCCGAAGCCATCCACGGGCGCGGCCTCACCTTGGCCGGCTGGGTGGCCAACCGGATTGATCCGGCGATGCAGGCTCAGGACGACAATATCGCCTGGCTGCAGCGCCGCCTCGAAGCGCCGCTGCTGGCCGACATCGCCCACCAGGATGCGCCTGACCCGCGCACCATCGCCATCCGCCTGCCCACAGCATGACGACGGCACCTTCCTGGATCGATGAATTCCCGGCGCGCATCGCCGAGCTGGACTGCGCCCACCTGCGCCGCAAGCGCCGCGTGGTCGTGCCCGAAGAGGGGGCCCGCTTGCGCGTCGACGGCCGGTCCATGCTGGCGTTTTGCAGCAACGATTACCTGGGCCTGGCCGGCCATCCGGAGCTCATAGCGGCTGCCTGCGCCGGTGCCAACGAGTTCGGCGTCGGCTCCGGCGCTTCGCCCCTGGTCAGCGGCCACAGCGCGGCGAACGAGGCGCTCGAACAGGAACTGGCCCGCTTCACGCAATTGCCGCGCGCGCTGTACTTCTACGCCGGCTACGCCACCAACATCGGCATCGTCCCGGCGTTGGTTGGCGATGGCGACGCGCTGTTCTCCGACGCGCTCAACCATGCGTGCCTGATCGACGGCGCCCGCCTGTCGCGCGCACGCATCCACCGCTATGCGCACGGTGACATGGCCGCACTGGCCGCCGCGCTGGCGCAAAGTCCGGCGCGGCGCAAGCTGGTGATCAGCGACGCGGTGTTCAGCATGGACGGCGACATCGCCGACATTCCCGGTCTGCTGGCCCTGTGCGAGCGCCACGACGCGTTGCTGTTGCTGGACGATGCGCATGGCTTCGGGGTGCTGGGGCCGCAAGGCCGCGGCGCTCTCGCGCATTTCGGCCTCACGGGGGCGAATTCCTCGCGCCGCGTGCTCTACATGGCTACCCTGGGCAAGGCGGCCGGCGTGGCCGGTGCATTTGTCGCCGGCGATGACTCGCTGGTCGAATGGCTGCTGCAGAAAACCCGCAGCTACATCTTCGCCACGGCCGCGCCGCCGCTGCTGGCCAGCGCCCTGCGCGCCAGCCTCGCGCTGATCGAAACCGAACAGTGGCGGCGCGATCACGTGAACCGCCTCATCGCCCGGCTGCGCCAAGGCCTGGCCGGTGTGTTGCGCGCATCGCCATGGAAGCTGGGCGAGTCCACCACCGCCATCCAGGCGCTGGTGATCGGCCCCAACGACGAAGCCCTGGCCGTGATGGAAGGCTTGCGCGAGCGCGGCCTCTGGGTGCCGGCGATCCGGCCGCCCACAGTGCCCGATGGCACGGCACGGCTGCGCATCGCGCTGTCGGCCGCTCACAGCGAGGCCGACGTAGACCGTTTGATCCAGGCTCTGGCCGAATCCCTGAAGAACACTTTGGAGAAATCCCATGTCCGCAACCTTTGAGCAACCCGTCACCTTGCACCGCCCGGCGGCGCACGCTGCGCCCGCCGACGCCCAGCGCTGGGGCGTGGATGCCGTCCAGGCGCTGTTCGACCTGCCGTTTCCCGAGCTGCTGCACCGCGCGCAGACGGTGCATCGCGAGAACTTCGATGCGACCCTGGTCGAGTTTGCGACGCTGCTGTCGATCAAGACCGGCGGTTGTCCCGAGGACTGCGGCTACTGCCCACAAGCTGCCCGCTACGACACCGGCGTCGAAGCCTCCAAGTTGATGGAGCCGGCCGAAGTGCTGCAGGCCGCGCAGCGCGCGAAGGACGCCGGCGCTACCCGCTTTTGCATGGGCGCCGCCTGGCGCGCCCCCAAAGACCGGGACATCGAGAAAGTCGCCGAGCTGGTTGCCACCGTGAAATCGCTGGGCCTGGAAACCTGCGCCACGCTGGGCATGCTCGAGGACGGACACGCGCAAACGCTACAGGCGGCGGGCCTGGACTACTACAACCACAACCTGGACAGCGCGCCGGATTTCTATGGCGACATCATCACCACCCGCGATTACCAGGACCGCCTCGACACGCTGTCTCGCGTGCGCGGCGCCGGCGTGAAGGTCTGCTGCGGCGGCATCGTCGGCATGGGCGAATCGCAGCAGCAGCGCGCGGGCCTGATCGCACAGCTGGCCAACCTCGATCCCTACCCCGAGTCGGTGCCCATCAACCACCTGGTCCGAGTGAAGGGCACGCCGCTGGCGGAGCAGGCGCCGCTGGACCCGTTCGAGTTCGTACGCACCATCGCCGTGGCGCGCATCACCATGCCGCGGGCGCGCGTGCGCCTGTCGGCCGGCCGCCAGCAAATGGGCGACGCCGTGCAGGCGCTGTGCTTCCTGGCCGGCGCCAACTCGATCTTCTACGGCGACAAGCTGCTGACGACCGGCAACCCGGACACGCAGGCCGACCTGGACCTGCTCGATCGCCTGGGCCTGAAGCCGGGACAACCCGAACCCATCGCTGTCGCCAACAGAGAGATCAGCATGAGCAAAGAATTAAGCTGATGGTGGCCGGCAGCCGTGTCTTGAACAAGTAAGCGATGCTGGCCCAGGAGATCACCATGCTGTCAGACATCAGAATGAGCCCACCCGCCGGCGCAAAGGGTCTTCCCGGTCACTTATGGTGGCTGGCTGCGCTGTACTCCTTGGCGAGTCTCGTCCACTTTTCGCACAACGCCGAATACATCGCGCTCTACCCCAACATGCCGGCCTGGCTTTCCCGAGAGACGGTATACCTCGCTTGGCTAGGGGTCGCGGCAGTGGGTCTGGTGAGCGGAGCCTTGTGGACACTCGGTTGGCGGCGGGTCGCAGGTTGCGTTCTGGGGTTGTATGGCGTCCTTGGCCTGGGCGGACTCGCACACTACACGTTGGCTCTTTGCTCTGACCACACGCTAGCGATGAATCTGACGATTTGGTTCGAGGCCGTGATGGGACTGGCGTTAGCTGGCGCTTCGTTCTGGCACGTTGGACAAGGCTGGCTGACGGGAGGGCGTTCTGATGTCTAGCATGACAGTCAAGGCGGACGTCCTCGCGGCACGCTTTCCCGTGCCTATGGTCCGCCGATTACTTCGACGGTCAACACGTGAGCGGATGGCCATCCCGTCTTGACGTGGGAATGGCCGAAGTGCACTGTTCAACGTCGCTGGATGCGCGCGGACCATCGTGGGGTCACCGTCTCAGTGAACCGCCGGACCTACGTGGTGATAGATCTTTGCCACCACCATCCAACGCCCGTCGACCTCGACCAGGTTCAGGTTGTCGGCGAACAGCTTGTCGTGGATCTGAACTCGGACTTGGGCCAGCGCGATGTCGTGCGACAGCATGTCGATTTTCACGATGGCCTCTAGTGCCCGGGTCTGGCCCAGCGACTTGGGTGACGTCCTGGCTTTCATCTCCTCTCGGTAGGTTGCGAACGGCCGCACCACCAGAGACGCGCCACCTGCGGTGAACAGCGAACAGGCCGGATGAAAGACTTCATCGAACTTGGTCATGTCGCATTCGTACATTACGTCGAAGTAGGTTTGAAGCGTGGATTGAATTGCATCAATGGACATGAGATCCTCCTAAAAAGTGAAGGCCTTGATTATTCGGTCTCCATTGCGGCTTTCATTTCACAGAATCGTTTAACGTGGAACTTTTCCCCGACATCCCCGGCGTTGCATCCCTCTTGGCCAACGCGGCCCGAGCGCGCATCGCTTGGGCCTTGATCGACGGATCAAGCCGTTCGGCCGGCCACCTTGCCTTCTGTGCCGACGTCTCGGCCCAATCGGCCAGCCGCCACCTGGCTTTGATGCTTGAAGGCGGTCTTCTCGAGGTTGAGTCCAAGGGGCGTGCGCGACACTATCGGATTGCCAACGCTGAAGTGGCGTGCATGATCGAGAGCATGGCGTCCTTGGCCGCTGAGCTGGCTGCCGATCGCTCTCCCCTTCACGACCTGCCGAGAGCGCAGCCCGTGGAATTCCGGCAAGCGCGGACCTGCTACGACCATTTCGCTGGGCGTTTGGGGGTCGATCTTCTGCGTGGCATCCTGGCAGCAGGCTGGCTGGAGCCAGACAAGTCGGAATACCGCCTGACGCCTACGGGCGAACTCGGGTTCACGAAACTCGGCGTCAACATCCTGCGATATCGGCAACAGTGCCGGGTGTTCGCCAGGCCATGCGCCGACCTCTCCGAGCGCGAGCCGCACCTGGGAGGAGCGCTGGGCGCCGCGATGGTCGACGCCTGTGTCTCACGAAGTTTCGTGGTGCGCTCCAGGCACTCCAGGGTCGTGACGATCACGCCCGCAGGCTGGCAGGCATTCAGGATCTTGGGGCTTATCCCTGCCGGGTAAGGGAACTTGGGTGCGAGCCACCACCATTTAATGTCGAGCTCTCAACTTTTCCTGAACGCTTGAGGTGAGCAGCCGAACAGGTCACCGAAGGCTGAAGCATAGGCAGCCGGCGTCCGGAAACGCATTGTGTGTGCAATCGACTTGATCGAGCGCTCAGATGCCAGAAGATCAAGCGAAGCAATGAGGCGGGCGCGTGTTCGCCAGGCGCGAAAACTCATACCGGCCTCCGCCGTGAAGCGCCTGGTGAAGGTGCGCTCGGACATGGCCGCTTCACAAGCCAGCGCTTCGACGGGCAACTGCCACTGATTCGCAGAGATGAGCATCAGCGCCGCTCGCCGCAGGCCATCACTCGTGGGCATCGGGAGATGGGTCGGCAGGCATTCGGCCTCATTCAGCGCATGCAAAAGAAGCCGCGCCATAAGGGACCGCATTTCTTCATGGCGCCTTTCGCCTGTCAGGCCTAGAACCATCTCCTTGACAAGAGAAGAGGCGACAAGCGCGTGCACTTCGCGCTGACGAAGAACACTTCGCATTCAGAGACGAACGACGGCTGGAAATAGACCGTACGCATTTCCGTCGAGGTCAGCATCTGGATCGAGTGCGGCTGGTGCGCAGGGATCCATAGAGCGCGTTGTGGGGGAATCGTCCAACGTCCATTTGGAGTTTGGATCGACATCACTCCTTTGATTGCGAATACCAGTTGCGCGGTTCGATGCTGGTGCGGCGGCAGAAGGGCGCCCGACGAATGACGCTTCGCCAATAGGTGCCATCCGAGTTGCGGTACTTGGCGTCTGGGCGATATGTTTTGTCCACTCTTTTCCGACATGCTGCGTAGTATCAACGGCTTTCCACTTTGCCGCTACGATAATGCATACCGAAACTCCTACGGCTCGCGCGAAGGTACATCGTCTGATGCAAGGCCTTGTTCGCTTCCTGACGAGACAAGCCAAGACCCCGAAGAGAAATATCTCGAGGCCGCCGCCGACCCAGCGGACCTGGAGAATCGGATGCGTTCGTTGCACCGATGAGAGTAGCTTGTATTCATCGCTCCCCGTCTATCCATGCACCCTGATACTCTTTTGATCCACGTGGACCGCAAGAGCGATGCTCCGCCTACCGCTCAGGCTGTCAATCCACCACTCATTCGGGCTTCCACACTGGTGTTCGGGTCCTTGGACGAATACAGACGATCGCATTCCGATCGTGTATTCGACTCCTTGCGTTACGGCCGCTCAGGGACCCCGACGACCTTCGTACTTCAGCGGGCCATGGCTGAGCTGGCTGGGGCCGAAACGTGCATTGCCACTTCCAGCGGGCTCAGTGCGATCACCGCCGTGCTTGGTGCCCATGCGGGGGGGCAAACACATATCCTGGTAAGCGACGGCATATACAGGCCGGCTCGAGTCTTCTGCGAGCATGAACTTTCCTCACTGGGCTGCAGTGTTGAGTTCTTCTCGTCGGATACTGACATTGCGCCGCTGATCAGAAGCAACACCAGCTTGGTCTATGTCGAGACACCGTCTTTCCTGATACTGGAAATGCTCGATATCCGCGCAGTTAGCAACGCCGCTCGCGCCCGAGGAGTTCCAGTTGCGGCAGACTGTACCTGGGGCACGCCCTTGTTCCTGGATGCTCACAAGCTTGGGGTACAACTATGCATCCACTCGGCCACCAAATACATCAGCGGTCATTCAGACGTCATGTTGGGACTCGTAACCGGCTCTCTTACCGACATGGCCCCGATCCGGCGTTTTTGCGATCGCAGCGGGGCACATGCGGCGCCGGATGCATGCTGGCTTGCCATGAGGGGACTTCGCACACTCTCTGTCCGATTGCAACGCCACCAGCAAACGGCCATGGTCGTTGCTCGTTGGCTGCAAGCTCAACCACAGGTGCATCGCGTGCTGTTCCCTGCCTTGCCCGCGGACCCTGGGCATGCGCTTTGGCGCGAACAGTTTTCCGGCGCCGCCGGGCCATTCTCATTCGAGCTCGTGCCCTGTAGTGATGCTACGTTCACACAATTTATCGACGCGCTGAAACTCTTCGGCCTTGGAACAAGTTGGGGCGGCTTCGAAAGCCTAGTTGTGCCGGCTATTCCGCATCACCTACGGGGCTTGGCAACAATGCCGGACGAAGGTCGGCTCGTGCGGCTGCACGTCGGCTTGGAGGCTGCAGAGGATCTTTGCAAGGACCTCGCGCAAGCGCTTGCACGAATCTGACGGTTTATGGTTCGGAGTTTCGAGCCAGCGAACCCGCAGAGCAGTCCGAATTCTGAGGCGTTGATCCACGTAAACGGCACAGTGCCTTTGCATAGTCAGATCTGCGATCGCTTCGGCGTGCAATCGCGCAAGGCCATCTGGCCCCCAGGCAACGCATGGCCTCAGCCCGGACGCACCGTGGTTGCAACGACTTTATGACCGCCACACCTGCCGTGAAGACGGCAGTGTGGTGCGCGACATGCCCTGACACTGCAATGAAAGAAAAATTATTCATCGCCGGCGCAACGAGCACCATCGGCCGCCGCTTGGCTCCCATGCTCGTTGCAGCCGGGTACGAGGTCTTTTATGGCGCCACTCGCCGCCCAGGCAAGCTAGAACAGTTGCGCAGCCAGGGCGTTAAGGGCGACCTGGTCGACGCCTTCGACGCGAGCCTGCTTAAAAGCATCGTCGTCGAAGTGAGGCCCGACATCATCGTGCACCAGCTGACGGATCTTCCGCGCGATTTCGACCCGTCCAAAATGGCCGCGGCAGTAAGGAACAACGCCCGCGTCCGCCGTGAAGGCACTGCCAACCTCGTTGCTGCCGCGCTTGCAGCAGGTTGCGCTCGAATGGTGGCGCAAAGCATTGCATGGGCTTACGCGCCCGGACAGCCACCATACGGCGAAGAGCAGCCACTCGACTTCGCGGCCGACGGCAACCGTGCCGTGACGGTGAACGGTATCGCTGCCCTTGAGCACGCTGTGCTCGCGTCGCCGCCCATGCGTGGCGTGGTCCTGAGATACGGGAACCTGTGGGGTCCTGGCACGAGCACCGATACTCCCAGCGGAGCCACTCCGGTGCATGTGGATGCGGCCGCGCATGCCGTGCTGCTCGCCGTGCAGCACCATGCACAGGGTGCTTTCAACATCGTGGACACGAACGAAACCGTCAGCGCGCGCAAGGCGCACGCAGACTTGGGATGGTCCCCGTCGTTCCGCGCGCTGCTGCAGTAGCTGTATGAGGTTGTCGCCGCTGTTGGCGCAGGGCCAGCGTCATGCACTCCCTGCCGCTGCCGTATATGCTCACGGTTCTCGTTCCCATTAGTATCAGGCGAAGTAAGACGCGGCCATTCCCCGGAGTGCCACGCACCTTTTTCTATCAGCAGACCGGCGCCGATGACCGTGCGTTCTTTCGTGGAGTTGCTGAATGACAGGCACTGCGTCATGGCGCCCGATCGTCGCTCGAGCAAACGGATCGTCATTTTTAGTGCGATCGCTCACAGTATCGAGGTCAACCCGGCCCTGTGGGTTGCAGGGAAACGCTAGCATGCGACCATCACGGATGAGCGGTTGAAATCTGAGCTCGAATTCGATAGACGAGTGTTCGGTGATCGGGGTTTCCATAGTGAGGACATTGGCGATAGCGCTGTCTGAAAATGGAACGACACCGAAGAGAATGCCAATGTTGCGGTTCATGATGGTCCTCAAAAAACGCCCGGTGGACTAAGACGGCTGTACCTTGACGGAACGCTAACGGCTGGGGATGATGACCAGGTCGGCCTGCATATAGTCTTTGGCCTGCACACAGTCCGACACCATGTTGCTGGTGTCGCCGCGTAGGTGCCCGCGCGAATGGCGCCGCGCATCGAGGCCGGTTCGGATCAATAGTTTGTCTAGGTTCATGGGACGGATTGTGGGAATCCGCGCCGCGTCCATCAAGCGAGAAATTCAAACAGAGCATGTTAAGAAAAGTTGAACACTAGGTAGGATCTACTCGTGTTGCCGTTCGGCGAGGACCTTGCGCAATCCGACCGTCGATTCATAGGCCGGTCCACTGGCGAGTTGCGAGTCGTACACTGCTCTCGCCAGCCATGCCATGAATTCGAAGTCGGCCCCCCGCATGGGCACCAAGCACGGCGACGGGCTGAGTCCGCTGGAAGTGGCCTCAACGCCGAGCCGACGGAACCACTTACGGCTTCACTTCCTTGACGTTCCACTAAGCGGTTGCGGTTTGCCGCAGAACGTCCCCTTGACGGGGGGGTTAAGTCGATGCCGCGGCCGGCAACAACTGATTGATCTTGGAGTCACTATACGTGCGAAGCACTTGGGAGATGATGACTTGATAGCCAGCGAGCCAGTTGCTTTGAGCTGCCTTTGCTTTGAGGTGAAGAGGGTGCTTGATCAACTGCTGCAAAGCCTCCAGTGATTCCCAGTAGTACACATTGGAGACCAAGCCAGTTTCCGCATTCTCCCAAGACTCTTCGCCTAGGTAGCCAGGGATTGCCTTTGCCATAACTGCGATCTCTTGATCCAGTCGGTGAAAAGCTTCGTCAAACTGGCCCTTGGCAAAGATGAAAGTGGACGAATACATGGGCGACCTGAAAATGAATAGAGGATGCAGAAGCAGCGTATTTGAGGAACGGTAGAGGCAAGTGACCGGGTTTGTTGCCTTGAGCGCTCAAGGCCTGGGTCACCTGTCCGCGGCACAGAGTGGACAGCAGAACCGACGCCCCCACCCGTGCAACTTTAATGGCCAGCCATCTGTCAATCGCCGGTCCCGGGCACTCCCCAGCCACCCCCGCCCGGCGTATGGATCT